>NZ_NBZW01000005.1 GCF_002379085.1 Polaromonas sp. AET17H-212
CTCCCCCCGCCCCTCCCTCGCCCCGCTGGGCGATGGCGGGGAGCTTCATTTGGCCGCGTGTGCTGCACCCGCGTGCAAACACCACGGCCGCTTGACTCCGACGTGACGCGCACAGCGCGTCACGTCTCCCCGCATCCGCATTTGTTTCCCCCACCCGTCGGGCTGGGCCGAGGAGCGTAGCCGAAAGCGGATCAGGGCGAGCGATTGTCTGAGCGAAGCGAGTTCGAGCTCGACCCCGCTTTCGGCGAGCACCGGAGGTTGCCCGTAGCGAAGCGGAGGGACCCAGGCCATCGGGTCGCCTTTCTTTTGGGTACTTTTCTTTGGCGAAGCAAAGACAAAGTGCCTCGCCCGCCGGGGCGAGACCCGGCTTGTTGGCGCTCTACAGAAAAACAAGCAGACAAATCCACATCACGCGCGCAAGGCAGCGCTTGCCCCAAAACTGTAGGAACTCCCTGACGGTGAGTCAGCGCCCCTTCCTGCTTGATCCAGCACAACCACAGGCAAGAATCAATGCATACATAACAAGGAGTTTTCCATGTCGATTTCAATGATTCTGCTCATCATCCTCATCCTGATTCTGGTGGGCGCACTGCCGACCTGGGGCCACAGCCGCTCATGGGGCTACGGTCCCAGCGGTGGTTTGGGACTGATCGTCATCATCCTGATCGTGCTGCTGCTAATGGGCCGCATCTAGATCTCACCGATCCCGTTGAAAAGGGCTCCGCCGCCAGGCTGGAGCCTTTTTTTTGCGCGCCGCGCGGCGGCCCGGTGAAACCGTCTCAGCGGTTGATCTGTGCCCAGCCTGCGCTGAAAAGCCTGGCCTCAACCCACCAGTTGCAGCCAAGCCTTTTCGATCCGCTTGATGCTGACCGGTTGCGGCGTGCGCAGTTCCTGCGCAAAAAAGCTGACGCGCAGCTCCTCGAGCAGCCAGCGCAGCTCCTGCAGCCGCGCGTCCGTCGCGCCCTTGCGCTCGGCTACCAGGCGCCAGTAGCGCTGCTCCTGCGGCCGCAGCTCGGCGAGCCGCGCCGCATCACGGGCCGGGTCGGCGCGCCACTTCTCCAGCCGCAGGGTGATGGCCTTGAGGTAGCGCGGAAAGTGCTGCAACTGCGTATACGGTGTGAGCGTCAGGAAACGTTTGGGCACCAGGCGCTGCAGCTGCTGCGCTGCATCCGCGGCGGCCTCGGCGGCGTTTTTGGTGTCCTTGATCTTGCGCTGCGCCGCGGCAAACTCGACGAGGATGCTGGCCGCCAGCCGCGCGACTTCGCTGGCAATCAGCGTCAGGCGCCCGCGTCCGTCGTCGATGCGCTTCTTGAAGTCCGCCTCATTGGTCGGCAGCGGGTCCAGTAAAAAGGCACGATCCAGCGCGACTTCGATGATCTGCTCGCGCAGTTCTTCCAGCGTGCCGCCGCCCGAGTTGTCGGCCGCGCGGCCGACCAGCATGTAGGCCGTGGCCATTTTCTGCAGGTCGGGCAAATTCTTTTCCAGGTACTTCAGCGCGTCCTTGATCTGCAGAGAAAACAGGCGCCGCAAACCGGCGCGGTGTTTCGCCGCGGCCACGTCGGGCTCGTCGAACACCTCGATGGTCACCGCGTCGCCGAGGTCGATCAGCGCCGGGAAACCGATCAGCGTCTGCTTGCCCTTGCTGATCTCCATGAGTTCGGGCAGCTCGCCAAAACTCCAGCTGGTGTAGCGCTCCGGCGTCCTGACGGGTGCAGCCTTGGGTTGATTCGCTATGTTTTCAGGAGCACCCTGCGACCGTCCTGGCTGGGCTGAAGGCCGATTTGACTCTGAATCCTGGCGCTCCTGCGGTGCGGCGCGCGTTTTCAGCCCGGCCAGCGCCTGGAAGGCGCCGCGCGCCTGCGAACCCAGCTCGCCCTTGAGCGCACCGAGGTTGCGGCCCGTGCCGAGCTGGCGACCGTGTTCATCAACCACGCGGAAGTTCATGAACAGGTGCGGCGCCAGCATGTCGATTTTCATGTCGCCGCGCTTGATGTCCAGCGAGGTCGCATCACGCACCAGCTTGAGCACGGCGTCCGTCAGCGACCCGGCGCCGAATTTTTCCGGCTGCAGCAGCTCGGCCGCCATGCGCGCCGCGGTGTCGGGCAGCGGCACCAGGCGCGAACGCGGCCGCTGGTGCAGGGTCTTGATCAGCGCCTGGATCTTGTCCTTGAGCATGCCGGGGACCAGCCACTCGCAGCGCTCTTCGTTGACCTGGTTCAGGGCAAACAGCGGCACATCGACGGTGACACCGTCCCTGGCGTCACCCGGCTCATGCAGATAGGTCGCAGTGCAATCGACGCCGCCCAGGCGCAGCGTTTTCGGAAACGCCTGCGTGGTGATGCCGGCCGCCTCGTGGCGCATCAGCTCTTCGCGGCTCAGGAGCAGCAACTTCGGCTGCTTTTTGACCTCGTCCTTGTACCAGTGTTCGCAGCCGGCACCAGTGCAGATATCGGCCGGCAGCTGCTGGTCGTAAAAGGCGTAGATCAGCTCTTCGTCGACCAGCACGTCCTGGCGCCGCGCCTTGTGCTCCAGGTCCTGCACCTGTTCGATCAGCTTGAGGTTGGCCTGCAGAAAAGGCAGCTTGGTGTCCCAGTTGCCGGCAACCAGCGCTTCGCGGATGAAAATCTCGCGCGCCGTCACCGGGTCGACGCGGCCGAAATTGACGCGCCGGCCGTTGTAGATCACCAGGCCGTACAGCGTGGCGCGTTCCAGCGCGGTGACCTGCGCGGCCTTTTTCTCCCAATGCGGGTCCAGCAGCTGTTTTTTGAGCAGATGGCCGGCGACCTGTTCGACCCACTGCGGCTCGATGTTGGCAATGCCGCGGCCGAACAGGCGCGTGGTTTCCACCAGCTCGGCGGCGACGATCCAGCGGCCCGGCTTCTTGCTCAGGCGCGCGCCGGGATGGCGGTAGAACTTGATGCCGCGCGCGCCCAGGTACCAGTCTTCTTCCTCGTTCTTGATGCCAATATTGCCGAGCAGGCCGCAGAGCATGGACAAATGCAGCTGCTCGTAACTGGCGGGCTTGTCGTTGAGCACCCATTTCTGCTCGCCCACCACCGCGTGCAGCTGAGAATGGATGTCGCGCCATTCGCGCACCCGGCGGATGTTGATGTAGTTCTCGCGCAGCAGGTTTTCGTACTGGCGGTTGGTCAGCTTGTGCACGGCATCATGGCCGCCGCGTGTATCGCCCAGCCATTTCCAGAGCTTGAGGTAGCCTGAAAATTCGCTTTTTTCATCGTCGAACTTCGCATGCGCCTGGTCGGCCTGGGCCTGCTTGTCCATGGGACGGTCACGCACGTCCTGCACGCTGAGCGCGCTGGCAATCACCAGCACCTCGTCGAGCGCCTGCCGCTCTTTGGCTTCCAGGATCATGCGGCCCACGCGCGGGTCCAGCGGCAGCCGGGCCAGATTGCGGCCCACCGGCGTCAGTTCGTTGTCGTCGTCGACCGCACCGAGCTCGGCCAGTAGCTGGTAGCCGTCGGCAATGGCCCGGCCCTGGGGCGGCTCGATGAAGGCAAAACTTTCAATCGTGCCCAGGTGCAGCGCCTTCATGCGCAGAATCACCGCCGCCAGCGAGCTGCGCAGGATTTCGGGATCGGTGAAACGCGGCCGGCCCAGAAAGTCCTGCTCGTCGTACAGGCGGATGCAGATGCCGTCGGCCACGCGGCCGCAGCGCCCGGCGCGCTGGTTGGCCGCCGCCTGCGAGATCGGCTCGACCATCAGCTGCTCGACCTTGTTGCGAAAGCTGTAGCGCTTGACGCGCGCCGTACCGGCGTCAATCACATAACGGATGCCCGGCACCGTCAACGAGGTCTCGGCCACGTTGGTGGCCAGCACGATGCGCCGGCCGGTGTGGCCGTCAAAAATGCGGTCCTGCTCGGCCTGGGACAGGCGCGCAAACAGCGGCAACACCTCGGCGTTGCGAAACAGCGGCTGGTGCGCCAGGTGTTTGCGCAAATGGTCGGCCGCCTCGCGGATCTCGCGTTCACCCGGCAGAAAGATCAGGATGTCGCCGGCACTGTGCGGGTTGCGCCAGAGTTCGTCCACGCCGTCGGCGATTGCGTCGTTGAGGTCGTAGTCGCGCGACTCTTCATACGGCCGGTAACGCTGCTCGACCGGAAACATGCGGCCTGACACCATGATGACCGGCGCCGGCCCCTTGGACGAAGCAAAGTAGTCGGCAAACCGCTGCGCATCAATCGTCGCCGAGGTGATCACCACCTTCAGGTCGGGCCGGCGCGGCAGGAGCTGGCGCAGGTAGCCGAGCAGGAAGTCGATGTTCAGGCTGCGCTCATGGGCCTCGTCGATGATGATGGTGTCGTAGGCCTTCAGCAGCGGATCGGTCTGCGTCTCGGCCAGCAAGATGCCGTCGGTCATCAGCTTGACCGAGGCATCGCGGCTCAGCCGGTCCTGGAAACGAACCTTGTAGCCGACCACATCGCCCAGCGGTGTCTTGAGCTCTTCGGCAATCCGCTTGGCCACGCTGGAGGCAGCAATGCGGCGCGGCTGGGTGTGGCCGATCAGCCGGCCCTGGCCCGCCGGGTAGTTGAGCTTGCCGCGGCCCATGGCCAGCGCAATCTTGGGCAACTGCGTGGTTTTGCCCGAACCGGTTTCACCGCAAACGATGACGACCTGGTGGGCCTGGATGGCGGCGGTAATTTCCTCGCGTTTGCCCGAGACGGGCAAGGACTCGGGAAAATCGATCTGCAAGGGCACGGACAAAGGGGGCGAGGACAAGGGATGGAGGCTTAAAACCACTGATTATCGGTGCTGGCGGGCACCCGCCCGGCAACAGGGCTTCAGGCGGCGTCCAGCACCGGCAGCTCGACCGCTTCACCGCTGGCCTGGTCCAGCCAGGCGACCCGGCTGGCGTACGACATGGCGGTGCGCGACATGGCCTTGCAGGCGGCCAGCACGCGCGAAGCCCTGGCCGCCGGGTCGGACACCAGCAACAAGCCGACGCCGATTTCGGCCTGCCAGCGCGTCTGCTCGCTTTCGCGCCGCGCCGCGTCGAGGCTGGTGTTGAGAACCACTGATTTCGACAGGCGCGCCTCCACCTGGTGCGCCAGCCGGACCAGTTGGCCGCTGTCGTTGCAGTCACGCAGCAGCAGCACAAAGCCGTCACCCGAATACCGGCCCATCTCGACGTAGGCCGGCACCGCGCGCCGCAAGCGCCCGGCACAGACAAACAGCGCATGGTTGACCGCCGCCATACCGTGCAGACGCTCCAGCGCGTAGAGGTTGCCTATGCTCACGACCATCACGCCCACCCATGGCCCTGAACGCTGGGACACAGGCGGCACATCGCCCGCCCGGCCCTCGGCCCCGTTGCCGCCATCCACTGCGCGCGCGGCCTCAGGGCCGGCCGGCCCATCCCGCCGGCGGCGAAAGATGTCACCGACCATCTGCCCGGTTTCCATGTGTGATCGCATGCGGGTCACCGGGTCGTAACTGGGGCCCATGGCCATGACCTGGTTCAGCTCGATCAGGTAGGAGTAGCGCGTCCAGAGCGCCGCGGCCATGGTCACGAGGTAGGCGGTGCCAGCGAGCGCGCTGACCGCATGCACCGGCCAGGGCTCCTGTCCGCGCACCAGCGCAATCCAGCCCAGGCCCAGCATGGCCACCAGCATGAAGAACACACCGAGCACCGCCGTCCAGGCCAGCCGGTCACCGCGGTAAACACTGCGCAGCGACACGGCCAATGCAATGACGCCCAGGGTCCAGGCGAAACCGAGACCCAGCGCGAGCGAGGGCGCCGGCGGCAGCAGCCAGCCGGCCGCCATCGCGCCCAGCACCAGCACCGTCAGCGCCAGCCGGGTGTGCAGCCGCGCCCTCTTGTCATCCAGCAGGCCCAGGATGGAAAACAGCAGGTAAGCCAGAAAACCCGAGACCAGCATCGCAATGTGCGCCAGAACCCGCGCCAGCGTGTTTTCATCGTCAATCGGCAGGCCACCCAGGAAGGCGACCACAAAAAAACTCGAGGCCGTGGCCGCCAGGCCGGCATTGAGCGAGATGCGGCGCAGCGAAGGGGCGAACGCCAGCGCCGAGCCCGCCAGCATCAGGACCGCCGTGCCGAAATAAACGCCCCAGAAACCGAACGCGAGTTTGTCCATGAATGGCCGCATTATCAGGCGAAACGGCCGCTGCCAACGGGCACCAGCAGCAGCCCGCCCGCGCCTCCCGCCGCGCCGCCGCGTCCCTTACACTCACTGCCATTGTCCGGAACGCTGCGGCCTTTGCCCGGTTTTCCCGTCCCTCCCGCCTGTTGTTCACCTTTCCCGACCCCGAAAGCGCGCCCATGTCCGCCGTCTTCAACTTCACCTTTGTTCCCTGGTTCCGTTCGGTGGCGCCCTACATCCACCTGCACCGCGGCAAGACCTTTGTGGTCGGCATTGCCGGCGAAGCCATTGCCGCCGGCAAGCTGCAGCATCTGGCCCAAGACCTGGCGCTGATCCAGAGCATGGGCGTGAAAATCGTGCTGGTGCACGGCTTCCGGCCGCAGGTCAATGAACAACTGGCCGCCAAGGGCCACGAAGCCAAATACTCGCACGGCATGCGTATCACCGATTCGGTGGCACTCGACTGCGCCCAGGAGGCCGCCGGCCAGTTGCGTTACGAGATCGAGGCCGCCTTCAGCCAGGGCCTGCCCAACACACCGATGGCCGGCTCCACCGTGCGCGTGATCTCCGGCAACTTCATCACCGCCAGGCCGGTCGGCATTGTCGACGGCGTGGACTTCAAGCACTCGGGCCTGGTGCGCAAGGTGGACACCAAGGGCATCATGCGCACCCTGGAGTTCGGCGCCATGGTGCTGCTCTCGCCCTTCGGTTTTTCACCCACCGGCGAAGCCTTCAACCTGACCATGGAGGAAGTCGCCACCAGCGTGGCGATTGAACTGCAGGCCGACAAGCTGATCTTCATCACGGAAATTCCGGGCATCCGCATCCACCCCGGCGAGGCCGAAAGCGAAGACAACCCGATCGACACCGAGTTGCCGCTGGCCACCGCCGAGAAGCTGCTCGCGCAGCTGCCCAACGCCACCCAGCCCACCGACACCGCGTTTTACCTGCAGCACTGCGCCAAGGCCTGCAAGGCCGGCGTCGAGCGCAGCCACATCCTGCCGTTCGCGGTGGACGGCTCGCTGCTGCTCGAAATCTATGTGCACGACGGCATTGGCACCATGGTCATCGACGAAAAACTCGAGAGCCTGCGCGAAGCCACCGCCGACGACGTGGGCGGCATTTTGCAACTGATCGAGCCGTTTGAAAAAGACGGCACGCTGGTCAAGCGCGATCGCACCGAGATCGAACGCGACGCCGACCTCTACACCGTGATCGAACATGACGGCGTCATCTTCGGCTGCGCCGCGCTCTACCCTTACCCCGAAGCCAAAACCGCCGAAATGGCGGCGCTCACGGTGTCGCCGCACAGCCAGGGCCAGGGCGACGGCGAACGCATCCTCAAACGCGTCGAGCAACGTGCCCGGTTGATGGGGCTGGACAGCATTTTTGTGCTGACCACCCGCACCATGCACTGGTTCATCAAGCGTGGTTTTGTGCCGGTTGATCCCGAGTGGCTGCCCGAGGCACGCAAGCGCAAGTACAACGTCAACCGCAAGAGCCAAGTGCTGGTCAAGAAACTGGCCTGACGCCCCTGCCCCTCAGGCCGATGGTGGCGCGGCTTTCGCCAGCATCGCCTCGCGCCGGGCCAGGCTGTCGGCAGGCCAATACAGCTTGCGGTCGTAATAGGCCGGCACAGCCGGCGTGTCCGGCGGCAGGACCACCCAGGGTTGTCTGGACGCCGTGAAGATGTGGATGTCCGGCGGCAGATGGTCGGGCTCGTCGAGCGTGCCGACACGCACAAAACGCACAGACGGACCCGCACCCGCATAGTTGCTCCACAGCGCAATCCGGCACTGCGGGCAACGCGCAATTTTCTGGCCCTTGCCGCTGGCCGACGGGGTGTCCACCAGCTCAGGCTCGCCGGCCAGCAGCGTCACCCGGTCGGCCTCGATCATCGCGTTCAGCGCAAACGACGCGCCACTTTCGCGCTGGCACCAGCGGCAGTGGCAGCAGTGGACAAACAGCGGGGGCGATTCGAGGCGGTAACGAACGGCCCGGCAGTCACAGCCGCCCTGCAGGGGATAAACATCAACCGCATCAGCCATCACAGTCGGCATCAGGTGCTCCTCAAAGTCCAAAGTCGGGCGTCAACCACCTGCCGCAATCTGCCGCAAGGCCTGCTCGAACACCTCGGCCGGCTGGCCGCCCGAGATCAGGTGTTTGTCGTTGATGATGACGGCCGGTACCGCATGGATGCCCTGCTGCAGGTAGAACTGCTCGCGTTCGCGCACGGCGTCGGCATACTCGTCCGAGGCCAGAATGGCTTTCGCACGCGCCATATCCAGGCCGACCTCGCCCGCCAGGCGCGCCAGCACCTCGTGGGAACCCGGGCTTTCGCCGTCGGTGAAATAGGCCTTGAACAGCGCCTCCTTGAGCGCCCGCTGGCGCCCTTCTCCTTCTTCCGCGGCCCAGTGCAGCAGGCGGTGGGCGTCGAAGGTGTTGTAGATGCGGCTGCGTTTGTCCATGCTGAAAGTGAAACCCACGTCCTGCCCGCGCGCGCGGATCATCTCGCGGTTGCGCAACGACTGCTCGGGTGTGGAGCCGTATTTTTCGGCCAGGTGTTCGCCGATGTCCTGGCCTTCGGCCGGCATCTGCGGGTTCAGCTCGAAAGGCTGGAAGTGCAGCTCGGCCTGGACTTCGCCGGCGACCCGGCCCAGCGCGTCTTCGAGCGACTTGAGGCCGATCACGCACCAGGGACAGGACACGTCGGAGACGAAGTCGATTTTCATGGGAATCAGGGTCGGGGTGCTCATGACAGATGTCTTTCCAGGGCCGGGGGGCCCTCCGGAGTTAAAACGGGGCGATGAAGAATGAAACCCGATGGTAAAGATTATCGAAAAACCCCGCAGGCGATGGTTTTCACGAACCGTTTGTAGGAGCCGATAACGTCCTGCAGGGGGCGATGTCTCACGTTCCCCGTCCGGTTCCGGGGTGACAGTCAGGCTTGCCGTGCCAACGGCGTGCACGCCTCTCCCCAACCCATGAAAGAATCACCATGACTGAAAAAACCGCCAGTGTCCATTGGGAAGGCCAGGGCAAAAAAGGCCAGGGCCAGATCAGCACCGACACCGCCGCACTCCAGGCCTACCCCTACGGCTTCGGCAGCCGTTTTGAGGACGACCGGAAAGGCACCAACCCTGAAGAGTTGCTGGGTGCAGCACACGCCGCCTGCTTCACCATGGCCTTCTCATTTGCCTGCGACAAGGCAGGTTTTGCCACCGAAGAAGTAGACACGCAGGCCGCCGTCCGGCTGACGCCACAGGGTGAAGGTTTTTTGATTGACCGCATTGTGCTGACCCTGAAAGCCAGGGTGCCGGGCATCGACGAAAGCAAATTCCAGCAGATTGCCAAAGCCGCGAAACGTGATTGCCCGCTGTCCAAAGCGCTGGCCAGCGTGCCGCAGATTGAATTGACGGCCACGTTGATGACGTAAGAAAAGGGCCGCACGGTTTGACGCCGGGCTTGTCCCGGCGGGTGGAAATGTTCGAGAATGCGCACAAGGGCCACGTCCCTCCCACCCGCTTTGAACAGGACACACCATGCTCCAACTCCGCCCCAACTGCGAGTGCTGCAACAAGGACCTGCCCAACGAGTCCCCTGACGCCCGCATCTGCACCTTCGAGTGCACCTTCTGCAGCGATTGCGCCGCCAGCAAGCTCCAGGGCCTCTGCCCCAACTGCGGCGGCGAACTGGTCGTGCGGCCGCGCCGGCCGGCTGACAAACTGGCCCGCTACCCGGCCTCGACCGAACGGGTCTTCAAACCCGCCGGTTGCCTGGCCGCGGAATAGACCGCACCCTGCCTTTCCCCTGTTTCCTCCGTCGTGTCGTCGCACGGTGGGGTTCCCCGGGTCGCAGGCGCACGGCCGCCGCACACCGAAAGCTCCTGATTTCATAGCTACTTACGCCCGTCTTGATTGGGCTGGCGCCTGTTTTTGCTCTACATCAAGCAGCTGGCAGGGCAAGGCCCGTCTGACCGTCAAATAGGACTTGTCTGATGGCAGGCCGCGTCGTACAGGACTATCGTGGGCCTCTCAAAGGGAGATGTCCATGAACCGTCCCACCCCTGCCCCGGCGAGCCGCGAAGTCCGCATTCCCTGCGGTGAAACCTGGCTGTACGGCGACCTGGTCCTGCCGGCCGAGGCCAAGGGCCTGGTGGTGTTTGCCCATGGCAGCGGCAGCGGCCGGCACAGCGCCCGCAACCGCCAGGTGGCGCAAAAACTCCAGCAGGCGGGCATCGCCACCCTGCTATTCGACCTGCTCACCGTGCAGGAAGAACAGGTCGACATCCACACCCGGGAACACCGCTTCGACATCGCCCTGCTGACCGGGCGCATGCAGCAGGTCACCGAGTGGGTGGCGGCGCAGCCGGACCTGCAGCACGCCCCCATCGGCTACTTCGGCGCCAGCACCGGCAGCGCGGCGGCGCTGATTGCCGCGGCGCGGCTCGGCAAACGTATTGCCGCCGTGGTTTCGCGCGGCGGCCGCCCCGACCTGGCCGGCCCGGTGGCGCTGGCGGCGGTCACCGCGCCCACGCTGCTGATCGTGGGCGGCGACGACGAAGATGTGATCGCGCTCAACGAGCAGGCCTACGCCCATTTGCATTGCGAAAAACGGTTGGCCATTGTGCCGGGCGCCACCCACCTGTTCGAGGAACGCGGCACCCTGGAGCAGGTGGCCGAGCTGGCGGCCGACTGGTTCAGCGCCTGGCTGGCTCCCGCCAAACACACGGGGGTGCACCATGAGAGACACACGCCTTCCCTATGAGGACCGCCGCGAGGCGGGCCGCGTGCTGGCGGACGCGCTGGCGCACTACCGCGGCCGCCCCCACCTGCTGGTGCTGGCCCTGCCGCGCGGCGGCGTGCCCGTGGCTTACGAGGTGGCGCGCGCCCTGAAAGCACCGCTGGACGTGTTTGTGGTGCGCAAGCTCGGTTTTCCGGGCCATGAGGAATACGCCATGGGCGCCATTGCCAGCGGCGGCGTGCGCGTGATGAACCCGATGCCGGGGATGTCGGTCACGCCCGAAGAAGTGGCCGCCGCCGTGGCGCGCGAGCAACCCGAGCTGCAGCGGCGCGAGCGGCTCTACCGCGGCCAGAGCCCGGCGCCCGACCTGCGCGGCCGCACGGTGATCGTCGTCGACGACGGGCTGGCCACCGGCGCGACCATGCACGCCGCGCTGCTGGGCATCCGCCAACAGCATCCGGCCCACCTGGTGATGGCCGTGCCGGTGGGCGCCGCGGACAGCTGCGAGGCGCTGCAGGGTGTGGCTGATGAAGTGGTCTGCGTCGCCACGCCCGAACCCTTTCGCGCCGTCGGCCTGTGGTACCGGCAGTTTCCGCAGACCAGCGACGACGAAGTGCGCGCGCTGCTTGAAGACGCGCGTGAGCACGCGCCGTCCCCCTGACACCCCACGAGGACCCTGCCATGACCCCGCAGCATTCCACCCTGCACACCAACACGGCCCTGCTCGAGGGCCTGCGGCAGCACCTGCACCCCCTGAGCGGCAGCGCGCACGACTACGACGGCCTGCTGCAGCTGATCGGCCCGGCGCGTTTTGTCCTGCTCGGCGAAGCCTCCCACGGCACGCGCGAGTTCTACCAGGAGCGCGCCAACATCACGAAACGCCTGATCACCGAAAAAGGCTTCACCGCCATCGCGGTAGAGGCCGACTGGCCCGACGCCTGGCGCGTCAACCGTTATGTGCGCGGCCTGTCCGACGACCGCAACGCCGGCGACGCCCTGTCGGGGTTTGAACGTTTTCCCGCCTGGATGTGGCGCAACACCGTGGTGCGCGACTTCGTCGAGTGGCTGCGCGAGCACAACGCCGGGCTCAGCGTCGCCAGCCAGGTCGGCTTTTACGGCATGGACCTGTACAGCCTGTTCACCTCCATCCAGGAGGTGCTGGCCTACCTGGACCGCACCGACCCGCCGGCGGCACAACGGGCGCGCGACCGGTATGCCTGTTTCGACCACGCGGCCGAAGACAGCCAGGCTTATGGTTACGCCGCCAGTTTCGGTCTGGCGCCCAGCTGCGAAGACGAGGTGGTGCAGGAGCTGCGCGCCATGACCCGCCGCTTCGGCCAGTTGCCGCCCACGCCCGAACTGGAGCGTGACGAAATGTTTTACGTCCAGCAGAACGCGCGCCTGGTGCGCAACGCCGAGGAGTATTACCGCACCATGTTCCGCGGACGTGTGTCGTCGTGGAATCTGCGCGACAGCCACATGGAAGAAACGCTGCAGGCGCTGGACCGCCACCTGGGCGCCGGCGGCGTGCCGCCGCGCATGGCCGTCTGGGCACACAACTCGCACCTCGGCGACGCAGCCGCCACCGAAATGGGCGACCGCGGGGAATGGAACGTGGGCCAGCTCGTGCGTGACCGCCATGACGGCGACGCGGTGCTGGTGGGCTTCAGCACCCACCACGGCTCGGTGACGGCCGCCTCAAACTGGGACGAACCGCCGCAGCACAAGCGGGTGCGCGCCGGCCTGCCCGGCAGCTGGGAGGCGCTGCTCCACCAGACCGAAACCAGCCGTTTCTGGCTGAACCTGCGCGACAACGCCGCCCTGGGCGAACTCACGGAACCACAGCGGCTGCAACGCGCCATCGGCGTGATCTACCGGCCCGAGACCGAGCGCCAGAGCCACTACTTCCACACCCACCTGAGCCAGCAGTTCGACGCGCTGATCCACATCGACGAAACCCACGCGCTGGAACCGCTGGACCGGGGTCCGGTGTGGCATACCGGCGAGGCACCCGAGACCTTTCCGTCGGGCATGTGACGCTAATGAAAATCGCGGCTGGAGGTGCCCAGCCGCCCCAGCAGCGGCGTCAGGTCTTCGAGCCGGTGCGCCACCAGGTTGCGCACGGCGCCGTACCCTTCCCGGGTGTCGCTTTCCTCGCTGCGCTGCCAGACGCCGTACACCGCCAGCAGGCGTGCATGCAGCACCTCATGGCGCTGGGTGTCGCGCAGTGATTTCCAGACAATCACGTTGACCGGGCCGGTCTCGTCTTCCAGCGTCACGAAGATGGTGCCCTTGGCGGTTTGCGGCTGCTGGCGCACCGTGACGATGCCGCAGGCCGCCACCTCCCGGCCGTTGGGCAAGGCATTCAATTCACCGGCGCTCAACAGGCCGCGCCTGGCCAGGCGCGGGCGCAGCAGGGCCAGCGGGTGGCGGCGCAGCGTGAGGCCGGTGGCCTGGTAGTCGAACAGGATGTTTTCGCCTTCGGGCGTTTCCGGCAACACCAGGGGGGTTTCATGCGTGGGCACGGCCTTGAGCAAGGCAGGCGCCGGCTGGATGGCCGAGGCTTCCCAGACCTGCTGGCGCCGGTGGCCGGCCAGCGGCCGCAGCGCATCGGCGGCGGCCAGCGCGTTGATCTCACGCGTGCCGAGCTGCGCGCGCGAGACCAGGTCTTCGGTCGAGCTGAAAGGCGCTTGCGCACGGGCTTGCGTGATGCGCAGCGCCGCCGCTTCCGGCAGGCCCGCCACCAGGCGCAGGCCCAGGCGCACGGCGGGTTGGCCGGCATGGATGCCTGGATACTGCGGCAACCGGGCCACTTCGTCCGCCGTCTCCAGCGTGCAATCCCACTGGCTGCAGGTCACGTCCACCGCGCGCACCGCCACCCCGTGCCGGCGCGCGTCCTGCACCAGCTGCGAGGGCGCATAAAACCCCATGGGCTGCGAATTGACCAGGGCCGCCAGAAAACACGCGGGCTCGTGGCACTTGAGCCAGCAGCTCACATAAACAAGCTTGGCAAAACTGGCGGCATGGCTTTCCGGAAAGCCGTATTCGCCAAAGCCGCGGATCTGGCTGAAGATGTTTTCCGAAAAGGTGGCGTCATACCCGCGCGCCGTCATCGCGTTGACCAGGCGGTCGTGAAAACGCTCGACCCCGCCCTTGCGTTTCCAGGCCGCCATGGAACGGCGCAAATCGTCAGCCTCGTCGGCGCTGAATTTGGCCGCGATCATGGCGATCTGCATCACCTGCTCCTGAAAAATCGGCACACCCAGCGTGCGGCCCAGCGCCTCTTTCAGCTCCGGGTATTTGAATTCGATCTCACCGCCCTTGCGGACAATTTCGCGGCTCCTGAGGTAGGGGTGCACCATGCCGCCCTGGATGGGCCCGGGCCGCACGATGGCCACTTCCACCACCAGGTCGTAGTAGTTGCGCGGCTGCAGGCGCGGCAGCATGGACATCTGCGCGCGGCTCTCGATCTGGAACACGCCCACCGTGTCGGCCGCGCAAATCATGTCGTAGGTGGGCTTGTCGTCGCCGGCAATCTGGTGCATCTGCAGCCGGCCGCCGCGCAGCTGGTCCACCAGCTGCAGGCAGCGGCGTATGGCCGAGAGCATGCCCAACGCCAGCACATCGACCTTCAGCAGGCCCATGGCGTCGAGGTCGTCCTTGT
This sequence comes from Polaromonas sp. AET17H-212, assembly GCF_002379085.1. Lineage (GTDB taxonomy): Bacteria > Pseudomonadota > Gammaproteobacteria > Burkholderiales > Burkholderiaceae_C > Polaromonas. Next base: position 14,527 of record NZ_NBZW01000005.1, read on the forward strand.
CCCACTGGATGATGCGGCGCGCTTCCATGGACGCCGGCTGCACTGGCACCAGGCGCGTGAGTTTGCCCTGGGTCAGCACAAAGCCGCCCACATGCTGGCTCAGGTGGCGCGGAAAACCGATCAGCTGCACCGACAGGTCCAGCCACTGCAGCACCGGCCCGGGGTCCTGCTGCAGGCCGGCTTCGGCGAGTTTTTTCTCCAGCGCTTCGCTGCCGTCAAACCAGAAATGTTCTTTGGCCAGCTGCTCGACCAGCTCGGGCGCCACGCCCAGCGCCTTGCCCACGTCGCGGATGGCGCTGCGCGGCCGGTAACTGATCACGGTGGCGGCAATCGCCGCGCGGTCGTGGCCGTATTTGGCGTAGATGTACTGGATGACTTCCTCGCGCCGCTGGTGTTCGAAGTCCACATCGATGTCGGGCGGCTCGCGCCGTTCGCGGCTGATGAAACGCTCGAACAGCAGCTGGCTTTCCGCCGGGTTGACGGCCGTCACGCCGAGGCAAAAACAGACGGCCGAGTTGGCGGCCGAGCCGCGCCCCTGGCACAGGATGCCCTGCTGCCGGGCAAAACGCACGATGTCGTGCACGGTGATGAAGTACATCTCGTAGCCGAGTTCCTCGATCAGGGCCAGCTCGTAGTCAATCTGGGTCTGGATCTTTTCCGGCACGCCGCCGGGGTAACGCTCACGCGCGCCTTCGGCCGTCAGCCGGCGCAGGCACTGGGCGGGCGTTTCCGCTTCGGGCACCATGTCGCCCAGCGGGTAGCGGTACAGGTCGCGGATCTCGTCCAGGCTGAAGCTGCAGCGCGCCGCCACCGCCAGCGTGGCGCGCAGCAGCTCGGCCGGGTAAATGTCGGCCAGGCGCATGCGCGGACGCAAATGCGCTTCGGCATTGGCCTGCAGGGCAAAGCCGCATTCATGCACCGTCTTGCCCAAACGGATGGCCGTCATCACGTCATGCAGCGGCTTGCGCGAGCGCACATGCATGCGCACCCCGCCGGCCGCCACCAGGCGGATGCCGGTGCGCTGCGCCACCGTTTGCAGCTGCTGCAGGCGCAGCGCGTCGTCCAGGCCCTGCAGCAGCTCGACAGCCAGCCAGGCCTGCATGCCAAACAGGCCTGCAGCCCAGATGGCATGGACGCCAAGCGCTTCGGTATCGATAGCACCCGGCAAGGGCACGAGTAGCACCTCGCAATCGGCCAGCAGCGAAAAATCGCTGTCGCCCAGCGCCACGCAGTAGCTGCCTTTGCCCGGAACATCACCCGCCTGTTTGGCCGCGGTGATGAACTCGCACAGGTTGCCCCAGCCGGCCGCGTTGTGCGGCAGCACCACCAGCCGGAACGGGTGGCCGGCCTGCACAAAAAACTCGGCCCCGGGCAGCAGCTGGAGCCCGTGTTTTTTGGCTGCCACATGGGCACGCACCACCCCGGCCACCGAACACTCGTCGGTGATGGCCAGCGCGCGGTAGCCCAGGCCGGCGGCCCGCTCGACCAGTTCTTCGGCATGCGAGGTGCCGCGCTGGAAGCTGAAGTTGCTCAGTGCATGCAGCTCGGCATAGTCGGGAAGCGGTCCGCTGAACACTTCAGTCCTCCCTCAGGCAAAAAACCCGTGCAGGTACCAGGCGCGCCGCTGCGCGTGCTCCGGCTGCGGCACCGGCAAACGTTCGCTGAAAATCCACAGCAGGCCGGCCTGCTGGCTGCGGTAAATGAAGTAGTCGCGGATCGCCGCGGGCTTGCTGCGCACGCCGGGGCCGTCGCCGGCCGCGTCACCGGTCATCAGCCAGCCGCTGGCCTCCAGCCGCTGCGGGCCGGCCAGCCGCAGCAGCGGCCCCTGGTACACCGGGCTGTCGCCCACCGCCGCCAGCCGCAGCGGTTCGGGCAGCAGCCAGCTCGGGTAGAGGGCGTCGGCTCTGGCTGCCTCTTCCGATTTTTTCAAGCTTTTTTGGCCTCTGGCCCTTGTCTGACGGGCGCTTCCAGCTATTGATTGCATAGCACACTTGGCGTTGACCCAGCGCTGCATCTGCTCGGGCCGATGGTCGGCGCAGGGCTGCCAGGCCAACACCTGCGCCGGCCCCAGGCGGGCGCTCAGGCGTTCGATCAGTTCCACCGCGCTGTCGCCCTGCTGGCGCGCCTCCAGCAGCAGGCTGGTGGTGGCGGCGGCCGCGTCCACCAGTGGCTCAGTGACCAGCGAACGCAGGCTCAAGGCATGCACCGGCGCCGGCAGCTGTTGCTGCGCCAGGTGTTCGGCGATCAGGCGCGTCACGTGGCGCAGGTCCTGTGCAGGCTGGGCGGTGCGGACTTCCATCTCGCCGGTGGGCGCCACGTCGCGGCGCTTGTCCAGGTGCCAGGTGAGCCGGAGCGCGCAGATGCCGCTTTGCCGCCCCAGCAGCCAGGCATGCAGGCTGGCCAGCAGGCGTTCGGCCCCGGCCATCAGCGCCGGGCCGTGGGTGACCAGTGCGTTGAGCTCGATTTTTTCCTCGAAGTGTTCGGGCAGCACCAGCCACACATGGTTGTCGGGCAGGCTGCCACGCGCGCGGTCCAGCGCTTCGAGCAGCTCCGCGCCGAAACGCCGGGCCACGCCGTCGCGCGGCAGGCGCAACAGGTCGTCCCAGCTGCGGCAGCCAATGCGCTCGAGCACGCCCAGGTGCGGGCGCGCCGCGGTGAGGGTGTGCATGGGCAGGTCGGCCACCCGCGCACGCGCCGGCGTTGCCCCGCCGGCCGCATGGCGCAAGCGCCCCAGCGCTATCAAGGATGTAGCGCCTTGCGCCCGCCGTATAAGGGGTACAGCCCGATTTGATTCAAAAAATTGGATCAAACGCTGCTCCAGCAGTTGCATCAGCCGCGCCAGCCCGCCAAACAGGCGCAGGCTGCCGGTCACGTCCAGCAGCACGGCCTCATCCACCAGCGCCACGCGCGGCGTGAAGCCCAGCGCCAGGCTGGCCACGGTGCGCTGCAACGCGGCCTCGTCCAGCAGCGCCGGCCCCGCTTCAGTGGTGAGGGATGTTTGCAATGCGATCCAGCAAGGCATGAACCTCTCCTGATGCGGCGGAAACAGCGGCCGGGGCCGGCTGCAGCCGGGGCACGAGTCCGCCTGCCTCTTCCCGGCGCCGGCGCACGCGTTCTCGGCTGGCCGCCAGCAAGGCCGCCAAGCGCGCCGGCCGCGTGGCCAGCAGCAGCGGCGCGGCCAGCGGCGGGCCGCGCCGCTTGAGCACATGCACGCGCAGGTTTCCCTGTTCGGCCGCCGCACCTTCGAGCAGCAGGCGCAGCGGCGCGGGTGAAGACTCGAGCTGCGCACGCAGCGGCCGGAACACAAACAACAGCTGGCTGTGCGCCTGCGCGGCCATCTGCAGGCGGCGCAAATGGGCGCTGCGCGCATCGGGCAGCCAGGCCAGCACGGCGGCCACGTCGGCACACTGCAGGGCTTCGCGGGTGGCCCACAGCAGCGCCGGCCCCTGGCTGTGCACGCAGAGCACGCGCTGCATGTTGAGCTGGCGCGCGCCCAGCGCCGGGCCGAACGGCAAACAGGGCGCGCCTACCAGCACCACCAGTTTGGCGGGCGCCGCGGCCTGCACGGCGGCCAGCGCCGGCGCCAGCAAACCCCACTCGTGCAGGCCGGCCTGCGGTTGCAGCATCTCCACCAGCGCGCCCTGTGGCCAGCCGCCACCGGGCAACACCTGGTTCAGCGCCGCATACCCGGTGTCCAGGGCCGGCAGGCTGTGGCTACCGAGCTCGGCGGCGCGCCAGACGTCGGCGTGCTGCGCCAGGCCGGGCGGCCAGGGCGACGAGGTTGCGACAGGAGAAAGTGAAACCATGGGAGAAAAGACATAGAATACTGTTTATATGTACAGTATTACACCTTTTCCGGCCTCAGGGGAAAATCGTTTCTTTTGGACTTTCTTTTGGAGTCACCCACGATGAAAGATTCACTGCGGCGGGCCTTCTGCCTGGCTGTGTTTTTGCTGGTCGCGGCCTGCTCGAAAGAGCCCGAACCCGTCGACCTGGCCCACACGCCCAGGACTTACCCCGCCAACGTGAAGCCGGGTTTCATCAACAAGGTCTGGGAAGTCAGCCTGTCCACCGGGGTCGCGCCCGGCACGCTGTACGCGTTTTTGTCGGACGGCACGCTGGTGATCACCTCGCCCAACAGCAAGGCCGCTTTCGGTGCCTGGACCTACAAAAACGGCAAGCTCACGATGATCGAGGAAGCGCAGGAGTACCTAACCGACATCCTGACCCTGAACCACGACGAATTGCGACTCAAGAGCCACAACCCGGGCGGCAGCATTGAAATTGTGCTGGTGCCGGCGCGGGTAGCGTCGCTGCCGCTCTGAACCTCAGGTTCAGCGACGTGCCGGTTTTGCCCCGCGCCCCTGAACCACCAGCAGCGCCAGCATCAGCAGCGAGATGCCGGCAAAACAGAGAAACGACCAGTTGGCAATCGACAGGCCCAGAAAAGTCCAGTCGATCTTGGTGCAGTCGCCGCTGCCTTTGAAAATCATCGGGATCACGCGCTGCAGCGGAAAGGTCTCGATCATTCCGTAAAAGTCGCGCCCGCACGAAGCAACTTCGGGCGGGTACCACTGCAGGAAACTCTGGCGCGCGGCGACAAAAGCCCCGAAACCGGCCACCAGCAGCGTCACCGCCGAACCCGTCATGAGCAGCCCTTTGCCACGCGCAAAAGCAGTGACCCCCGTCACCACCGCCACCAGCACCAGCGCATAACGCTGCACGATGCACATGGGGCAAGGCTCCAGGCCGACGACATGCTGCAGGTACAGGCCAAACGCCAGCATGGCCACACAGACGGCAGAGACCAAGGCCAGCACACGGCGCGGCGCGGTTTCGAAATAGCTCAACAACATCACGGTCCCTTTTTTCGATCGATGTACGGATTGTCCGATGGTTCGGGCGCTTTGAAGGAGATAAGTTCCCGGGGGATGAATTCCATGGACGGTCTTGGCTATCCACCGCTCATGGAAAGCGTTCGAGGTATTTTCGGGAATACCTGACAACGAATAACCGCGAAGGCAGTACTTTTAGCCATATTTAAATATGGTTAAAAGTATTTTTCTCTGCTAGGATGTTGCGATGACCCAAACCCGGTTTGAGTGGGATGCGAACAAGGACGCGGAGAACCAGAAGAAGCACGGCGTGCCGTTTTCCCTGGCTCAACATGCGTTTGCTGATGTCTGTCGGGTCATTGCCGAAGACCTGGACCACAGCACCACCGAGACGCGTTACTTCTGTTTTGGCGAGGTCAACGGCGGAATTCTCACCGTCCGGTTTACCTGGCGCGATGGCGCCATCCGGATTTTTGGCGCCGGTTACTGGCGCAAGGGAAAGGCAATTTATGAGCGCGAAAATTAAATACACCAACGAACCTTTTGAGGCCAAAGTCGTGCGGGACTTTCTCCCGCCGCCCGATCAGCTCGCGTTTCGGGAAGAAGGCGTGAAGGTCACGCTTGCGTTGAGCAAGAAGAGCGTGGATTTCTTCAAGGCCGAAGCTGCAAAACACAACACCCAGTACCAACGCATGCTTCGCAAGCTGATTGACGCGTATGTAGAGACCTATGCGCAAGAAGCCAGTGCAACTCCACAGCCGGCCGCGCGCAAACGAGCCGCTGGTTAAACCGGGGGCGCCCTCAAATCCCCGCCCCCTCCTCCACAAACACCCGTGCGTTGCGCGGTGTCACCACCAGCAGCTCGCCCTCACGCAGCCCCATGTCGCGGTATTGCTGGGAAGGAATCTGCACTTCGATCAGCGGATCGGCCTGGCCGCTGTCTTCGGACGGTGTCAGTTCCAGCCGGGCGATGGGGCCGATCACGATGGCGCGGCTGAGCTGGGCGGCAATGCCTTCGGCACCCGGCGAATAACGCTGCACGTCGAAGTCGTGCGGGCGCACATAGGCGAAAGCTTTCGCGTTTTGCGCGCTGCTGTGTTCGGGCGAATCCAGGCGCATGCCTTCGAGCTGGATCTTGCCTTCGTGCGCGCGGCCGTGGAACAAATTGACGTCGCCGAGAAAGCCGTACACAAACGGGCTGGCCGGGTGGTCCCAGACCTGCTGCGGCGAGCCGATCTGCTCGACCTTGCCCTGGTTCATCAGCACCACGCGGTCGGCCACTTCGAGCGCCTCTTCCTGGTCGTGCGTGACAAAAATGCTGGTGACATGCAGGTCGTCATGCAGGCGGCGCAGCCAGCGGCGCAGCTCTTTCCTCACCTTGGCGTCGAGCGCGCCGAAGGGTTCGTCGAGCAGCAGCACCTTGGGCTCGACCGCCAGCGCGCGTGCCAGTGCGATGCGCTGGCGCTGCCCGCCAGAGAGCTGCGACGGAAAACGATCAGCCAGCCAGTCGAGCTGCACCAGGCCCAGCAGTTCATGCACTTTTTTCTTGATGTCGGCGTCGCTCGGGCGCATGCCACGCGGCTTGACACGCAGGCCGAAGGCGACGTTTTCAAACACCGTCATGTGGCGAAACAGCGCGTAATGCTGGAAGACAAACCCGACCTGGCGCTCGCGCACATGCACGTCGGTCGTGTCTTCACCGCTGAATAAAATGCTGCCCTGGTCGGCGGTTTCGAGCCCGGCGATGATGCGCAGCAAGGTGGTCTTGCCGCAGCCCGAAGGGCCCAGCAAGGCGACCAGTTCGCCCGAGGCAATGTCCAGGCTCACGTCGCCGAGCGCCTGGAAGTTGCCGAAGTGTTTGCTGATGTTGCGGATTTCAATACTCATGAGGGTTCTCGTTTCTTTTGATCAGGACACGGCGGTGACCGCTGCCGGAGGCCGCTCGAGCGGCAGGTCGGCCGCGGCTTTTTGCTCCTGCTCGGCACGCCACTCGGCCACCGACTTGATGAGCAAGGTGACCAGGGCCAGCAGCGCCAGCAGCGAAGCCACCGCAAAAGCGGCGACCGACTGGTACTCGTTGTAGAGAATTTCCACATGCAGCGGCAAGGTGTTGGTCTGCCCGCGGATGTGGCCGGACACCACCGACACCGCGCCGAACTCGCCCATGGCGCGCGCGTTGGTCAAAATCACGCCGTAGAGCAGGCCCCATTTGATGTTGGGCAGGGTCACATGCCAGAAGGTCTGCCAGCCGGTCGCGCCCAGCACGATGGCGGCCTGCTCCTCGTCGCTGCCCTGGGCCTGCATCAGCGGGATCAGCTCGCGCGCGATGAAGGGAAAGGTCACGAAGACCGTGGCCAGCACGATGCCGGGTACCGCAAAAATCACCTTCATATCGTTGGCCGCCAGCCAGGGGCCGAACCAGCCCTGGGCGCCGAAGACAAGCACATACATCAGCCCCGCCACCACGGGCGACACCGAAAACGGCAGGTCCACCAGGGTTGTCAGAAAGGACTTGCCGCGGAACTCGTACTTGGCGATGGCCCAGGCAGCTGACACGCCGAACACCAGGTTCAGCGGCACGGCAATCGCCGCGGCAATCAGCGTGAGTTCGATGGCGGACCAGGCGTCGGGCTCCTTCAAGGCGGCCAGGTAGGCGCCAAAGCCCTTGCGCAAGGCCTCGGTGAACACGGCGGCCAGCGGCAGCACCAGGAACAGCACGACAAACAGCAGCGCGACGGTGATCAGGGTGTAGCGCACCCACGGCGACTCCGTGGTGCCCGCTCGGGCCTTGGCCTTGTTTTGGAGGTTTGCACTCATGCGGGGGCTCCCGCGTTGCGCCGCTGCCAGGCTTGCAGGCCGTTGATGACCAGCAGCAGCACAAAGGAAATCACCAGCATCACCACGGCCACGGCGGTGGCGCCGGCGTAGTCGTACTGCTCGAGCTTGCCGATGATGATCAGCGGCGTGATCTCGGAAATCATGGGCATGTTGCCGGCGATGAAAATCACCGAGCCGTATTCACCGATGGCGCGCGCAAAAGCCATGGCAAAACCGGTCAGCAGCGCCGGCGTGATGTGCGGCAGGATCACTCGCGTGAAAATCTGCAGGCGTGTCGCGCCCAGCGAGGTCGCGGCTTCTTCGAGTTCTTTCTCGGCGTCTTCCAGCACCGGCTGCACCGTGCGCACCACGAACGGCAGGCCGATGAAGATCAGCGCAATCACCACACCGGCCGGCGTGAAGGCCAGCTTGATGCCCAGCGGTTCGAGGTACTGGCCGATCCAGCCGTTGCCGGCCAGGATGGCCGTCAGCGAGATGCCGGCCACCGCGGTCGGCAGCGCAAACGGCAAGTCCACCAGCGCATCGACGATTTTTTTGCCTGGAAATTTGTAGCGCACCAGCACCCAGGCCAGCAGCAGGCCGAACACCAGGTTGAACAGCGCGGCGAACAGCGAGGCGCCAAAAGTCAGGCGGTAGGACGCCATCACCCGCGGCGAAGTCACCGCCGTCACAAACTGCTCCCAGGACAGCGAAAAGGTCTTGAACAGCAGCGCCGACAGCGGGATCAGCACGATGATGCTGAGATAAAACAGCGTGTAGCCCAGCGTGAGGCCGAAGCCCGGCAGCACCTTTTTCGAGGCACGCCGGACCGGCGCCGCAGCCAGCGGCGCCGCAGAAAGGGTCGCAGCAGTCATGGATTACTTGACGGTGTAGAGCTTGTCGAACTGGCCGCCGTCGTTGAAGTGGACCTTTTGCGCTTCACCGAGCGAGCCGAAGTAGTCTTTCACCGTGAACTGCTGGATCGGCTTGAAGACGTTCGAGTATTTTTTGAGAATGGCCGGCGAACGCGGGCGAATCGCATGTTTGGCGGCGATCTCCTGGCCTTCGTCGGAGTACAGATAGTTCAGGTAGGCCTTGGCGAGTTCGCCCGTGCCCTTCTTGGCCACGGTGCGCTCCACCACGGCGACCGGGTTTTCAGCCACGATGCTGGACGAGGGGTAAACCGCATCGACCTTGCCCTCGCCGAACTCGCGGTTCACCGACAACACCTCGGATTCAAACGTGATCAGCACATCGCCGGTGTTGCGTTGCAGGAAGATGGACGTCGCGTCGCGGCCGCCCTTGGCCAGGATGGGCACGTTTTTGTAGAGCTTGCCGACAAACTCCGCCGCCTGCGCATCGCTGCCGCCTTGTTTGCGCACCGAGCCCCAAGCCGCCAGGTAGGCCATGCGGCCGTTGCCGCCGGTCTTGGGGTTGACCACAATCACCTGCACGCCGGGCTTGACGAGGTCAGCCCAGTCCTTGATGCCCTTGGGGTTGCCGTTGCGCACCAGGAACACCATGGTGGAGGTGGTGGGCGACGCGTCGTTGGGGAACCGTTTGGTCCAGTCCTTGGCCACCAGGCCCTTCTCGGCCAGGAACTCGATGTCGGTGGTGGTGTTCATGGTCACCACGTCAGCGTCCAGGCCGTCGGCCACGGAACGCGCCACCGCGCTGGAGCCGGCGTGCGACTGGTCGACCTTGATGTCCTTGCCGGTGGTCTTCTTGTAATGGGCGATGAAGGCCGCGTTGTAGTCCTTGTAGAACTCGCGCGCCACGTCGTACGAGCCGTTGAGCAGGGTCTGGGCCGAAGCCAGGCCACCAGTGGCCAGGGCGAGGGAAGCAAGAACGAGTTTGAGTTTGAGTTTGAGTTTGGTGGTCATACAGTTTCCAGAGAAGCAGATTGGGAGGAAGATGAAGAAGATGAAGAAGATGAAGAAGAGGACGAAGAGGACGAAGAGGAAGTAGGTGAATGAAGGCGGGAAGCGACATCCACGTCACCGGCCAGCGACTGCAGCAGGGCTGCGCCCAGCGGCCATTCGCCGTGACCCGATTCGATGTTGATGTGGCCGCCGTTCTGGATGCGCACGAACTCGCTGCCCCAGGCCCGCGCATAGGCGCCCGCCAGGCGCACCGGACAATACGGGTCGTTGCTGCTGGCCACCAGCACGCTGCGGTAAGGCAGCTTGCGGGCGGGCACGGGCGCAAAGTCGCTCAGGATGGAGCGGCGCTCCGGGTCGGCCGGGGCCACCAGCAAGGCGCCCTGGATGCGCGCTGCGGCATCGGCCGGCAGGTGCGTGGTGGCAATGCAGCCCAGGCTGTGCGCCACGATGACGACCGGTTCAGTTTGCAGCAGGATGGTGCGGGCTATCGAGGCCACCCACGCCTGGCGGCTGGGCGTGATCCAGTCGTCCTGCTGCACGCGCACGGCGTCGTCCAGACGTTCGGCCCACAGGCTTTGCCAGTGGCCGGGGCCGGAGTCGCGCCAGCCGGGAACGATGATGAAACGCACTTGCCTGACCAATCGTTAATGGACAAGCCGGGCGCTGGGGGGTTGCGAGGTTGTCATGAGAACTCCTGTCAATGCATGTTCAAAAATGCATTTTGGGGAGTCCGGCTTAAAACTCAAAAGAATATATCGTTTTAAATTTATGCCGCATAACGATATAACCGATGCAGCTTGGCCTTGTTCGCGTTTTGCCCGAGATGGCCTTCCGCGTGGACCGCATCTCTTGCCGGTTGCCCGGACCGATGCATCAAATCAGCCCTCAGCGCTTGTTCTTTCTACGCAAGCAGCTATCAAAACAAGAGCAACCCCCTAAACCATCTCCTCGGCTTTCAGGTGCTCGCCCAGAAAATCCAGAAAACTGCGCACGGCCGGCACCTGGCCCCGGCGCGAGGGAAACACCGCATGCACCATGCCCGGCCGCAAAGCCCAGCCGGGCAGCACTGGCACCAGCAGCCTGGCCTGCAACTCGGCCGTGCACAACATCTCGGGCAAAAAGCTCATGCCGGTGCCCGCCAGCACCGCCAGCTTGAGCGTCTGCAGGTCATCGGCCACATAACGCGGCTGGTGCTGCAACACAAACTCCTGCCCCTGCGGGCCCAGCAGTTCCCAGGCGCTGCGCCCGTCGGTGGCCGACATCGCGACTGTGTCGAGGGTTTTCAGGTCGTCGGGCGTGGCCGGCGCACCCTGCCGCCTGAGCAGTTCGGGGCTGGCCAGCAAATAGCTGCAGGAGGCCCCCAGCTGCTTGACGACCAGGCTGCCGCTGTCGTCCAGCGTGGGGCGCACCCGCAGCGCCACGTCCATGCCCTCCTCCACCAGGTCCACCACCCGGTTGGTCACCCGCATGTCGAGCTTCACATGCGGGTGCTGGGCCAGGAACTGCGGAATCAGGTAGCCCAGCGTGCCCTGCGCCAGGGTCACCGGGCAACTGATGCGCAGCGTCCCGCGTGGCTCGCTCTGCATCTGCGCCACGGCCTCGCCGGCGGCCAGGGCTTCGTCGCGCATGGCCACGCAGTGGCGCAGGTAGAGCTCGCCCGCCTCGGTCAGCGACAGCTTGCGCGTGGTGCGTTGCAGCAGCCGCACGCCAAGCTGGGCCTCCAGCTCGGCCACCCGGCGCGAGAGCCGCGATTTGGGCAGGCCCAGCGCCCGGCCCGCCGCCGCAAAGCCGCCGCGCTCAGCCACCTCGGCGAAATACAGCATGTCGTTCAGGTCCTGCATGGGCGGCTCCCGGTTCCCGGTTGGTTGATGTGTCACCCCGGAGTTGGCCGGGGTTTTCGCGTCGATCGTCCTATAAACAGGACGATGTATCGCATTTTTGCCATCTTATCAATGAATGGATTCATCCGCACAATCTATCCATGGCTGCGATTCATGGTGAATACGGCCAACAACCGATCCATCCCCCGATTCATCCTCAAGGAACCCATCATGACCAAGCTTCTGCACATCGACTCCAGCATCCTCGGCGGCAACTCCGTGTCACGCCAACTGACCGCCCAGATCGTCGACTCTTGGCGCGCCGGCCACCCGGCCACCGAAGTCAGCTACCTTGACTTGGCCGTGGACACCCCCAGCCACCTGTCGGCCGAGTCCCTGGGTTTTCGCATGCCCGCCGGCAGCGACCTGAGCGACGCACAAAAGCGCGAAAACGCAGTGTCCGAAGCGCTGGTGACCCAGTTCCTCGCCGCCAACGTGATTGTGGTGGGCGCGCCTCTGTACAACTTCACCATCCCCAGCCAGCTCAAGGCCTGGATTGACCGCGTGGCCCAGGTCGGCCGCACCTTCACCTACACCGACAAGGGCCCGGTTGGCCTGGCCGGTGGCAAGACCGTGATCGTGGCCTCCACCCGCGGCGGCGTCTATTCGACCAGCGACGCTGGCAATGCGATGGAGCACCAGGAAAGCTACCTGAAGACCGTGTTCGGCTTCTTCGGCATCACCGACGTGCGTTTTGTGCGCGCCGAAGGCCTGGCCATGGGCGACGCGGCCAAGGCCGCAGCCCTGGCTGCCGCCACCGCTGACATTGCGACACAGGCCAAGGCCGCCAACGAAGCGCAGGCCGCCCTCGCCGCCTGAACCTGGCGGGCGCAAGGCCGTCAGGCCTGCGCTACCCCCATGAAAAAAGCCCGCATTGCGGGCTTTTTTCTTTGCAGACGACAGAAGGTCAGGCGTGTTTTTTGACCCAGTCCACATAGGTGTTGACCCAACCCTGCAAAAACGCCAGGCTGGCCTCGCCGATGTTGCCGGCCGCGTCGTACAGCCCCTCCTTGTTCTGGATGAAGGCTTCGGGCTGGCCCAGGGTGGGCACGTTGAGGTAGGCCAGGATGTTGCGCAGGTGCTGCTGCGCCAGCGCCGTGCCAATCGGGCCGCCGGAAGCGCCCAGCACACCCGCGGGCTTGCCATTCCAGACGCTTTTGCCATAGGGGCGGGAGGCATGGTCAATCGCGTTTTTCAGGACGCCGGGGATCGAGCGGTTGTATTCGGGTGTGACGAACAACAGCCCCTGGGCCGCCGTGATCTCGCCCTTGAGGCGCGTCACCTGCGGTGAAGGATTGCCGTCGTCGTCCTGGTTGTAGAGTGGCAGGTCGTCGATGCGCACATGGGTGAAACTGAAATCTGCCGGGAACAGTTTTTCCAGCGCCAGCGCGAGTTTTTTGTTGAACGAATCCTTGCGAAGGCTGCCGACGACAACGGCGATCCGGTAGTGAGCCATGGGGTTCTCCTGAAAATTGGTCAGACTGGCGGGACCCATAAAGGGACTCAACCATTATGCGAAGACGGCTTGACATTGCGCGGCGTGAGGACAAACCAGCAACCGGAGGCAGCGATGGCTTTCCGCCCGGGAAACCATCAATAATGGTTTGCCATCGCCACTTGTGCACCGGCCCACTACTGGAAGAAAACCGTGAACCCCAACATCAAAGAGCTGCTCGGCCAGATCACCACGCTGGAAGATGAGTTGCGCGCCGCACTGCGTGAGCAGGAAACGCAGCTTCTTTACCATTTCAAGGGCAAACGGGTCGAGTTCGAGGGCTCGATCCGCGAGACCCACCGCAAATTGAAACGCAGCCTGTGGCGTTGGATCGTGACGGACCGCCCGCAGAATTTCCTGACCGGGCCCATCATCTACAGCCTGATCGTGCCGCTGGTTGTGCTTGATCTCTGCGTCACGTTCTACCAGGCCAGCTGCTTCCCGATCTACAAGATTGCCAAGGTGCCGCGGGCCGACTACTTCGCCCTGGACCGCCGGCACCTGGCCTACCTTAACGCGTTCGAGCGTTTTCACTGCACCTACTGCTCCTACGCCAACGGGCTGATCGCTTACGCCGCCGAAATCGTGGCACGGACCGAGCAGTATTTCTGCCCCATCAAACACGCGCGCCAGCTGCTCAGTTCCCACTCGCGCTATGAGCGGTTTCTGGCTTACGGCGAAGCCGCCGACTACCATGCCAAGCTCGAGGCGTTCCGCCTGGCGCTGGAAAAAGAGATGAAGAAGTAGGCCGGGCCTGCACGCGGACTACCGAACTGTGTCACCGTTTCCCGGAGGACTGTTCCATGAAGTTCATTTTCGAAGTTCGCATGAAGCCCGGCTACACGGTGGATGAGTATGCCGCCGCCTGGATCAGCGCCAGTGAAATCATCCAGCGCACGCCAGGCGCGCGTGGCACTTACCTGCACCGCAAGATCGGCTCGCCCGACACCCTGCTGGCGATTGCCACCTGGGAGTCCAAGGCGCACCGCGATGCCAAGGACGACCGCCGCGACGCCACCGTGCGCGCCATTCTCGACAAACACGCCCGACACTGCGACGTCACCGTGATCGGCGAGTTTGAAGAGCCGGAGTGGTCGGTGCTGCCGGAGCTCAGGGCGACGTGAGCGTCCTGTAGGGCGCCGGTGCCTTGGGTCGGGTCGACACATTGACCAGCACCTGCTCCACGTCGGGCACCGCTGTCGCCCAGGCCTGCAGCGCTGCCACGCGGCGCCGGTCGGGGACACAGCCTTCAATGAACACCATGCGCCGCTGCACCGTCACCCACAGGCTGCTGCCGGTGAGGGGCTTGAGCGCTCCCACGCGGGCCTGGAGGGCCCGGGCGATGTCCTGGTCGTAGGCATAGGCGTTGGAGCGTGCGCATCGGCCGGCCAGCCAGCAGCTGGTGCCGCGCTCGGCCCGGTAATGCGCTTCGGCACGCTGCTCTGCCGCGGTCAGGTAAGGGCCCAGCGGCACCGGGCAGCGCGGCGCCTGGGCGGCGATCTGGAAGAAGGGGTCCTTGAACCAGTTGCGGCGCTCCGCCGCGTCCTGGGCGCCAAGGGGCATGGTGCCCAAAAGCGCGGCCAGCCAAAGCAGCCATTTCATGGGTAAACGTTGGCACATGCCCGGCCTCCCTGATCAAGGTCTTGATCCGCTGTCAGCGCGCGCGGCGAAACGTCAGGTTGATGCGCTGGCGGCCCAGCAGCGCGTGTTCGCCATCCGCCAGTGGTGCCACGCCATGAAAGGCCAGCCGCGCCGGCCCGCCCCAGACCACCACATCACCATGTTGCAGCCGATGGCGCTGCGGCCGGTCCTTGCGACTGGGCGTGCCGAACAGGAACACAGCGGGCAGGCCCAGCGACACCGAGACGATGGGGGCGGAGAAATCCTGCTCGTCCCGGTCCTGGTGCAGAGACAGCCTAGCACCCGGCTCGTAACGGTTGACAAGGCAAGCGTCGGGTTCGAAGTGGGCAAACCCGGCCGGCACTGCCGCGCGCACGGCCAGCTTGCGCAAAATCGCGGGCATGGCGGGCCAGGGCCGGCCCGACAGCGGGTCCAGCGCGTCGTAGCGGTAGCCGCTGCGGTCCGACACCCAGCCCAGCGCGCCGCAATTGCTCATGGCCACCGACATGGTGTAGCCCCCCGGCGTGACCAGATGGCGAAACGGCAACTGGCGGGTGACGTCGGCGATGGCTTGTTGCAGGGCTGCGCCCTCCTCGCGTGCAAAACCGCGCAGCAACACGGCACCGGGTGCCAGCGTTTCACGCGACACCGTCACCGGCAACTCGTCAAAAAGATCGGCGGTACTCAAGGTGCTGTCCTGCGGTTTTCGCCCATGCTACGGCGTGTTGGCGTTACGGCGTCACTGCGCATCATGAAAAATCACACCCAGCGTGTGGCGATGGCCCGAGCGTACCGTGCTGACGCCGTGGCGCATGGTGACCCGGTAAAAACCCC
The DNA here is from genome assembly GCF_002379085.1 of Polaromonas sp. AET17H-212. Classification (GTDB taxonomy): domain Bacteria; phylum Pseudomonadota; class Gammaproteobacteria; order Burkholderiales; family Burkholderiaceae_C; genus Polaromonas. The sequence continues at coordinate 29,891 of NZ_NBZW01000005.1, forward strand.
TGCTGCCCTGCACCGGCCGGTGGTGCACGGCAAACACCACGGCGTCGCCCTGGCTGAGCGGCACCACCTCGGGCCGGGACTGCATGCGCGGGCGCTGCTCGGTCAGCACAAACTCCCCGCCGGTGAAATCCTCCCCCGGCCGCGACAGCAGCACCGCCACCTGCAACGGAAACACATGGTCACCGTACAGGTCCTGGTGCAGGCAGTTGTAGTCACCCTCGGCGTACTGCAGCAGCAAGGGCGTGGGCCGCGTCTGGCCGGCCGCGTGGCAACGCGCCAGGAATTGCGCATGCTCCGGCGGGTAGCGCACGGCGATGCCCATGGCTTCGTTCCAGCGGTTGGCCACGTCCACCAGCCGCGGGTACAGCGTGCTACGCAGTTGCCGAACCAGCGTCGGCAGCGGGTAGCTGAAGTACTGGTATTCGCCCTGGCCAAAACCGTGCCGCGCCATCACGACGCGGCTGCGAAACAGCGCGCCTTGCCGGTAAAGCCCGGCGGTTGCCGCACACTGGGCAGGGCTCAGCAGCTGCGGCAGCACGGCGCTGCCGCGTACCTGCAGTTCTTCAGTCAGCGCCGGCCAGCTGGTTCCGGTCGGCCGGTCCGTCAACAAGGTGTTCATCGCGGGTAAGTGTCCTGGGGAAAACCCAAGCGTAGGCCAAGGGCCGCGGTCAGGCTCGCCGGAAACGGACATCCCGCCGATTCGGCGCAGGGCGGGGAGGCCCTGTTTCATGCACGAAATTGGCTTCCAGCCCAATGGAATCGGGCACCAACAGCTACTTTATTGATAGCGTGGCGGGGAATCCTGCAAGCCGGCGGTGCCGGCGCTGGCCAGCCCCAGCAGGGCGAGGAAACGATGGCCGAACCTGCTGGCGCCGGATCCCGCGGCCTCCACCGGCACAGGCAGCCGGCCAGCGGGCCGGCTATCCGCAAACTCTGGCAGGCAGACAGCCAGTTCCTCAAAACCGGCCACGATGCGCGGCCCGACCCACAGCCGCACCCAGCGCGCCATGGCCACGCGCTGGTCGCCCATGCGCAGGCTGGCCGCAAAATGCGGTGTGGCGAAGGACCGGGCGACCTGCCGCTCGACAAAAGGCGTGGCTTCGTCGGCCACCCAGTCCAGGAACACGGGCGACAAGCTCTGCGGGCTGCCGCAGATGAGCTCAAACACCAGCTCGTCCAGCGCGGAAACAGCGGTGAGACAAACCTCTTTGAGTCCAATGGTGTTGGTGCGAATCATGACGGTTCTCCAGAAAAATCAGCCAGCCGCTGGCCTGTCGACCCGTGCCCCCGCCTGCATCCGCAGCGGCGAACAGGCGCCGGGACAACAAACGTGATTTTTTGAAGGACAAGTAGCAGAGCCATACCTGCTTAACGGCAGGCTGCCCGACAAGTTGAGGGCCAGGCACGGAACTGGCAGGCACGGCCGGGCCGCGCGGGCGTCAGCCGATGTGTGAACGCGTCCAGCGCACGATGTCGGCGGCGCCCATGGCGCCGGGCTGGCGCGCGACCTCGCGGCCGTTCACGAACAGCGCCAGCGTGGGGATGCTGCGGATGTTGAAGCGTGCGCCCAGATTGCGGGCGGCCTCGGTGTCCACCTTGGCCACGCGAACCGCGGGCTCCAGCTGCGCGGCGGCCTGTTGATAGGCCGGCGCCATCTGCAGACAGGGGCCGCACCAAGGCGCCCAGAAATCGATCAGTACCGGGATCTGGTTGCGCGTGATGTGGCGGTCAAATGCCGCTTCGTCGAGGTTGACCGGCTGCCCGGTGAACAGCGCCTTGTGGCAGCTGCCGCAGTCCGGCGCCTTGGCCAGGTCCGCGCTTTTGACGCGGTTGGTCGTGTGGCAGTGCGGACACACGATGTGCAGGGAATCCGTCATCTGTACCCCGGCCGACGACCTGAATCAGCTGTTGTTGGCTTCGTCGAGCGCCTTGCACGACGGCGCACACACGGCGTGGGACTTGCCCAGCACCTTGCGAGTGCCCATCTGCGAGCGGGGACGGTGTTTGCCGCACATGAAGCACGACATCGTGGCGGCACCGAAAGAAGCGGACGCGACAAACGGGGAGCCCGACACCTTGGATTTGTAACGCAGTCCGTCGGCAAGGACGGTGGTTTTGGCATCAGCTCTGGCCATGGGTGTTTCCTTGGTTGGGTTGGCGCATTGCGCGCTCTATGGCTTGCCTGGCCTGCCGTTCGGCAGCCAGCGCCGGATCCAGCGGCGAGCGGCACAGGCCCGCATGCTGGTAGAAGATATTTTCGTACAATTCGGCCGCGGCCGGGTGGGTGTCGAGCAAAGCCCCCAGTTCGCCCCCCGGCGTGACGCTGTCAAACGCCTCGACCAGGTGGGTCACCACAGAGAGGTATTGCTCCGGGCCGACCGGAACGGCACTGTGCTCCAGCCGCTCAAGCAGCTCAGCCAGCACGTGTGTCACGGTCAGGTCGGCACTGGAAGAAGGGGTTTGGGTCGTGTTCATGCCTCTGAAACTGGGGGCTTTTGGCCGAAAAACAAGCCGGAATGCACCGACCGCGCGGATCACTATTCTTTTGATAGCTGACAGCGACCGTCCGACAAGGGCCAAAGGCTTGTTTCGCTTCAAAAAAATGCTCCTGTCAGGATGCCTGCAGCGGGTTGCGTGCCGGGCCGTCTTTTGGGGCCCCGTCAATGCAGGACGCAATGGCAATAAACGAAATGCTGCAGGGCACCGGAAGGCGTGCAATGGTCTTCCTGCAAGTGCTCCAGTAGTTCAAAAGCGCCGCCAAACTCGGCATGCAGTGCATCGGGCGCGTACCGCACCACCGGCAGGCCGCTGCATTGCAGGGGCCCGTCCGGGGCAAAGGCCGCCACGATGACATGCCCGCCCGGGCGCACGGCGCGGCGCACCTGGGCGACATAAGCGGCGCGGTCCGCCGGATCGGTGAGAAAATGGAAAACGGCCCGGTCGTGCCAAACGTCGATGCTGGCTTTCTCCAGCGGAACGGTCGTGATGTCGCCCTCGATCCAGCGCACCCGCCCTGCCCGCTCACCGAGCCGGCAGCGCGCCACCTCAAGCGCCGCACCGGAAATATCCAGCACGCTCACATCCGCCATGCCGTGGTCCAGCAGGTCGTCCACCAGGCGGGAAGCCCCGCCCCCCACATCGACAATACGCGCCGACTTGTCGTGGGCGACACGCAGGATCAACTCCAGCGACAAGGTGGCGTGCGGCTGGTACCAGCTCACGGCTTCGGCGGCATGGGCGGTGTAGACCTGCTCCCAGTGCGATTTGGGTTCCATGAAACGTCTCCGGCTGAGCATCTGATCCGTTCATGATAGTCACGTCGGAGCAATGCGGGCTGACATGCATCAAACCTGGCAGCGCCCCGGGGCTGTTGATGCTTACTTGCGGACGTAGATCTGGTCGAAGGAACCGCCGTCCGAAAAGTGCTCCTTGTCAGCCTTGGCCCAGCCGCCGAAAGCCTGGTCGATGGTGAACAGGTTCAGCCTGGGAAACTGTTTGGCGTATTTGGCGATGGCTTTTTGCGACACCGCCGGGCGGTAGAAGTTCTTGCCGGCGATGTCCTGGCCTTCTTCGGAATACAGGTACTTCAGGTACGCCTCGGCCACGACGCGTGTGCCTTTCCTGTCGACGTTTTTGTCCACCACGGCCACCGCTGGTTCGGCCAGGATGCTGATTGACGGTGCCACCACGTCGAACCTGGCACCGAATTCTTTTTCAAGCAGGTAGGCCTCGTTTTCCCAGGCGATCAACACATCGCCTTGGGCGCGCTGGGCAAAAGTGATGGTGGAGCCGCGCGCGCCGGTGTCAAGCACCGGCACGTTGCCGTAGAGCTTGGCGACAAACTCCTTGGCCTTGGCATCGCTGCCGTATTTGCGCTTGGCGAACTCCCAGGCCGCGAGGTAATTCCAGCGCGCGCCACCCGAGGTTTTGGGGTTGGGCGTGATCACGCTGACACCGGGCTTGATCAGGTCGTCCCAGTCCTTGATGCCCTTGGGGTTGCCTTGGCGCACGGCCAGCACGATGGTCGAGGTGTAGGGCGACGAGTTGTGCGGCAGCTTTTTCTGCCAGTCGGGCGCAAGCCATGCACCGTTTTTGACCAGCGCATCGGTGTCGCCTGCCAGCGCCAGCGTGGCCACGTCGGCATCCAGCCCGTCGATGATGGAGCGCGCCTGCTTGCCCGAGCCACCGTGCGACTGCTTGATGGTCACGTCCTGCCCGGCCTTGGTTTTCCAGTATTTGGCGAAGGCCGCGTTGTACTCCACGTAGAACTCGCGGGTCGGATCGTAGGACACATTGAGCAGGGTCACGGGGGGTTTGGCGGCCGGCGTTTGCGCCAGCGCGGCTCCGGCCGACCCTGCCAGTGCCACGGCTACTGCCAGGCGGGTGGAAACATTCATAAAATGGCGGCGTAAGGTCATGGTCTGCTTTCTGGTCCGGTGCATTTTTGATATGCGGGTTTGAGTGAGAAGCTGGATTCTGGAAGCGGCAGGCCAAAACAGGAACGAATAAGAATTCAGTTCTTAATACCCAAATCATCTATAACCAGATTCCACGAAAGAAGTCCCCATGGCACGTACCGTCAAATGCATCAAACTGGGCCGGGAAGCCGAAGGTCTGGACTTTCCCCCCTACCCTGGTCCTCTGGGCAAACGCCTGTGGGAAGAAGTCAGCAAGGAAGCCTGGGCCGAGTGGATGAAGCAGCAGACCATGCTGGTCAATGAAAACCGCCTGAACCTCGCCGACGCCCGCGCCCGCCAGTACCTGGCGCGCCAGATGGAAAACCACTTTTTCGGCACCGGCGCCGACAAGGTGCAGGGTTACGTCCCTCCTACGGAATCCTGAACCTGACCGGTTTTTCCTTCGCCAGCCATGGCTGAAGTGATTGAGTGGCTGGCCGACGGCACGCCTTACAGTCCGCGTTTTGGCGATCGCTACCGCAGCGAACTCGGCGGGCTTGCGCAGTCGCGCGAGGTGTTTCTGCACGGCTGTGGCCTGCCTGCCGCCTGGGCCGGCCAGCCGCAGTGGTGCATCCTGGAAACCGGCTTTGGCCTCGGGCTGAACTTCCTGGTGACCTGGCAGGCCTGGAAGGCCGACCCCGCGCGCCCGCGGCGGCTGCATTTTGTGGCCACCGAAGCGCACCCGGCCGGGGCTGCCGACATCCTGCGTGCCGCCGCGGCACATCCTGAACTGCTGCCATTGGCCGAGCAGCTGCTGGCCCAGTGCTGGGGTTTGCTGCCAGGGGTGCACCGGCTGGTGTTTGAAAACGGGCAGGTGCTGCTGACCCTGTGCATCGGCGACACCCAGGCGGTGCTGCGCGAGCAGGCGTTTGAAGCTGACGCCGTTTACCTCGACGGCTTCAGCCCGGCTAAAAACCCCGACATGTGGGATCTGCATACCTTCAAGGCAGTCGCGCGGTGTTGCCGCCGCGGCACCCGCATTGCCAGCTGGACGGTGGCGCGCAGCGTGCTGGACGGGCTGGCGCAAGTCGGCTTTGCGGTGAAGAAAACGCCCGGGCTGCCGCCCAAACGCGACAACCTGCAGGGCGAGTTCGCCCCGCGCTGGGTGCCGCGCAAGGTCGCCGGCAGTGCGCCCTCGGCGCCGGTCCTGCCCTCAAGCTGTGTCGTCATCGGCGCCGGTCTGGCCGGTGCAGCCACGGCCGCCAGCCTGGCGCGGCGCGGCTGGCAGGTCCTGGTGCTGGACGCGCATGACGCGCCGGCTGGCGGCGCCTCCGGCCTGCCGGCCGGCGTGCTGGTGCCGCATGTCTCGCCCGACGACAGCCTGTTGTCGCGCCTGTCGCGCTGCGGCGTGCGCGCCACGCTGCAGCAGGCCCGGGCGCTGCTGCAGGAAGGCCGCGACTGGCAGGCCTGCGGCGTGCTGGAACGGCGGCTGGACGACAGCGGCGGCCTGCCTGCCACTTGGCCCGACGCCGGGCGCGACTGGAGCGAGCCGGCCAGCGCGGCGCAACTCGAACAAGCCGGGCTGGACACGGCCTCGGCGGCCACCTGGCACCACCGGGCCGGCTGGATCAAGCCGGCCCGACTGGTGCAGGCGCTGCTTGCGCAGCCCGGCATCACCTGGCGCGGCGGCGTGCAGGCAGCGCGACTGGAACGCGACGCCACTGGGCAATGGCAGGCGTTCGACGCCCAGGCGCAACTCATCGCGCGGGCCGATCTGGTGGTGCTGGCCGCGGCCCACGCCAGCGGTCTGCTGGTGGACGGCGGGCTGCCGCTGCAGGCGATTCGCGGCCAGGTCTCTTGGGGCCTGCGGCGCACTGCCGACGACAGCGTGTTTCCCGCCTTCCCGGTCAACGGCCATGGCAGCTTGCTGCCCGCCGTGCCGGTCGATGACGGTGTGGCCTGGATGGCTGGCGCCGGTTTTCAGCGCGACCGCGATGACAGTCGGCCCGACCCGGCCGACCAGCAGGCCAACCTGGAACGCCTGCAGACCCTGCTGCCGCACACGGCGCGCCAACTGGCAGCAGATTTTCAGGATGGCAGCGCCCGGGCCTGGGCCGGCGTGCGATGCGCGTCACCGGACCGGTTGCCGCTGGTGGGCCCGCTCGATCCCGTGCGGCAACCGGGGCTCTGGGTGAACACGGCCATGGGTTCCCGCGGGCTGACGTTTGCCGTGCTCGGCGGTGAACTGCTCGCCGCCCGGCTGCATGGCGAGCCTTTGCCGGTGGACCAGCGCATGCTGCAGGCACTGGCGCCGCAGCGCGCCAGCCTGCTCAAACAACGGGTGGCGCCCGTGGATCCGGTGATTTGAAGCCTTTTCTGATGCCAGCCCTTGATACGTAAGCGCAGGCAGCTATATATTTCGTAGCAATTTCTTGAGCTGCCCGGGGTGCAGGGGTTTTTGCAGGTAGACCTGCGCACCGGAAAAACGGGCCCGCACCCCCTGCTGCCAGGCCGGCGCCGTGCCGGTGACAAACATGTGGGCGATGGCCGGCCGGGTGTTGTCCACCGCCTTGATCAGCTGCCAGGGGGCCATGTCGGTCAGCCCGAGGTCCACCATCGCCAGCAGGTAGGCATGGGTGTTCAGCAGAATCAGGGCCTCGGTGCCGGTAGCCGCTTCGTCCACCTCGTGCAGGCCGGCGGCGGCCAGCTTGGCGCGCAGGTACAGGCGGTTATCGCGCCCGGGGTCCACCACCAGCACCCGCCGCCCGGCCAGGGGCAACACGCCCGGCTCCAGCGGCAGGGGTTCGGTGGCGTCGACTTCGTCGAACACCACATCGAGGTCCTCATCGTGCGCGAGGTCCAGATCCATCGGCAGCGAGGCCTGGGGCTCAGGCAAAGAAGGCAGGGGTCGGGGCAGGAGCCCGAAGGCCTCGTCCATCGCTTCGAGCACGCCCGACCATTTGACCGGCGCCGCAAACACCCGCCAGGCCTGGGCGGGCGCCTCGTCGCCGATCCAGATGAGTTTGACGCCGTCGTGGGCGGGGTTGGCCAACGCCAGCACCGCCTCCCAGCTGTCGCCGTCGATGATCAGCACATCGGGCGCTTCCATCGCCTCCGCGGTTTGTGCCGTCCAGGCCGAATACACCACGTCGCGCGCCTCGGACAGGCGAAACACCAGATCCAGTGCCTGGCGCTCGGTGCCGCTGAAACCGAAAAATTTGACGAATATCCGCTTCACTGCCGGCCCCCCTTATTGTTATTGCCGTGGATGATACGGGGCCTGTGTCCAAATGTTGCTGATGGCGTTGTCCCGATGACACGGAATTCGGTGATCAGGCCTGCAAAGCCGCATGAACACTGGCGAATAAGCTTATTCGCATAAGCGAACAACAAATCTGTAGTTTGTTTTCATAAGCCCTCCCCCTAAAGTTGCGGCTTATGCATGATTTTGCTTTTGTTTTTGCGGGTTTTGCCGTCGGTCTCGTGGTGGGGCTGACCGGCGTGGGCGGGGGCTCGCTCATGACACCCTTGCTGATCTTCTTTTTCGGCGTCAAGCCGCATCTGGCGATCGGCACCGACCTGCTGTTTGCCGCCTTCACCAAGCTGGGCGGCACGGTTGGCCTGGCGCGAGCCCGGCTGGTGGACTGGAAAATTGTCGGCCAGACGGCGGCCGGCAGCATTCCGGCCTCGCTGGCCACGCTGTATGTGCTGCATCTCGTCGGGCCGACCAGCCCGGCGGCCCAGGCCGTGATGACCACCACGCTGGGGGTGGCACTGTTGCTCACGGCGAGCGCCACGTTCTACAAGGCCGTTTATGGCAAGGCCGCACCGCGCCAGATCGCCCCGGATGCCCTGGCCGCGGCCACGCAGCCGCGCCACTGGGCCCTGCCGGTGCTGTTTGGCGCCGTGATTGGCAGCCTGGTGACCTTGACCTCGGTGGGCGCCGGCGCCATCGGGGTGATTGTGCTGATGCTGCTTTACCCGGCCCTGCCGCTGCCGCGCATCGTGGCCGCCGACATCGCCCATGCGGTTCCACTGACGCTGGTGGCCGGCTTCGGCCACGCGTCCATCGGCTCGGTCGACTGGCTGCTGCTGGCCAAACTGCTGGCCGGCTCGCTGCCCGGCATCTGGCTCGGCTCGCGCCTGGTCAACAGCACACCCGACCGCTGGATACGCTCCCTGCTTTCCGTGCTGCTGGCTTATGCCGGCGCCAAACTCATCGCCATCTGACCATCTGACCCTCCGAATCACCTGATCCCTGACCGCCATGTACCAATACACCGAATTTGACCGCCAGTTTGTGAAAGCCCGCGCCAGCCAGTACCGCGACCAGCTGACCCGCTGGCAGTCCGGCCAGCTGGCCGAAGACGACTTCCGCCCGCTGCGCCTGCAAAACGGCTGGTATGTCCAGCGTTATGCGCCCATGCTGCGCGTCGCCGTGCCTTATGGCGAACTCTCGAGCGCCCAGGTGCGTGTGCTGGCGAAAATCGCCCGCGAATATGATCAGCCGAATGCCGCGCTGTTCAATGACGCGCAGGCGGCCCAGGACAAGCTCGGTCCGGTCAACCTCAAAAGCGGCCTGTCGGTGGCCTCCAAGCTGACCGCCGGCTATGCCCACTTCACGACGCGCCAGAACATCCAGTACAACTGGATTCCGCTGGACAAATCGGCCGACGTGATGGACCTGCTGGCCAGCGTCAACATGCACGGCATCCAGACCAGCGGCAACTGCATACGCAACATCACCAGCGACGAACGTGCCGGCATCGCGGTCGACGAAATCGCCGACCCGCGGCCCTTTGGTGAAATCCTGCGCCAGTGGAGCACGCTGCACCCCGAGTTCGCCTTCCTGCCGCGCAAGTTCAAGATCGCCATCAGCGGCGCCAAAGAAGACCGGGCCGCCACGGCGTGGCACGACGTTGGCCTGCACCTGGTCCGCAACGCTGAAGGCGAGCTGGGCTTCAAGGTGCTGGTCGGCGGCGGCATGGGTCGCACGCCCATCATTGCCAGCGTGATCCGCGAGTTCCTGCCGTGGCACCAGATCATGAATTACATCGAGGCCATCGTGCGCGTGTACAACCGTTATGGCCGGCGCGACAACATGTACAAGGCGCGCATCAAGATCCTGGTGAAGGCCGAGGGCCAGAAGTACATCGACGACGTGGAAGCCGAGTACCTGCAGATCATGGAGCACGACGGCGGCCCGCACACCATCACGCAGGCCGAGCTGGACCGCGTGACGGCTTCCTTTGTGCCACCCACGCTCCAGTGCGACCGCAAGAGTGCCGATGCGAAGATTGCCAACATCCTGCGCGCTGCCGCCGAGGACGACATCGAGTTCGGCCGCTGGCTCAAGCAGAACGTGGCGCCGCACCAGAACCCCGACCTGCGCGCCGTGACCCTGTCCTTCAAGCGCCTGGGCCAGGCGCCCGGCGATGCGACGGCCGACCAGCTCGACGTGGCGGCCGACCTGGCCGACCGCTTCAGCGCCGGCGAAGTGCGTGTCACGCACGACCAAAACCTGCTGCTGCCCTGGGTGCGCTGCGACGAGCTGCCCGAACTCTGGCGCGCCGCGCGCAAGTCCGGCTTTGCGCGCCCCAACATCCGCCTGCTGACCGACATGATCGCCTGCCCCGGCGGCGACTTCTGCTCGCTGGCCAACGCACGCTCCATCCCGATTGCCGAGGCGATCACCGAGCGTTACCAGGACATGGACGAGCTGCACGACCTGGGCGAGATCGACCTGCACATCAGCGGCTGCATCAACTCCTGCGGCCACCACCACAGCGGCCACATCGGCATCCTGGGCGTGGACAAGGACGGCAAGGAGTGGTACCAGGTCACGCTGGGCGGCTCGGACGGCTCCACGCTGAGCGGCGCACCGGTGCCCGGCAAGGTCGTCGGCCCCTCGTTTTCCGCCGCCGAAGTGCCGGAAGTGATTGAGGCCGTGCTCGACACCTACCGGCGCGAGCGCGCGGCCGGCGAAACCTTTATCGCCACCTTGCGCCGTGTCGGCATCGACCCATTCAAGCTGGCTGCCAATAGCGCACGTTTTGCAGCCACACCCGCCACCGCTGCGGTTGCGGCTGCCTGAGGAGAACCCATGAAACTTTTGCCATTGACCGACCACACCCCGGCAGGCGCCGAAGACCGCACGGTGCTTGCGCTGCCCAACGACGCCGACCCGCTGCAGGCCCCGCTGGAAGGCGTGACCCGCATCGACCTGCACTTTCCGAAGTTCACCGACGGCCGCGCCTTCAGCCAGGCCTTTTTGCTGCGCCGCCGGCGCGGCTTTGAGGGCGAGATCCGCGCCACCGGCGACGTGCTGGCCGACCAGCTCGCACAGATGGAGCGCAGCGGCTTTGACGTCGCCGTGCTGCGCGCCGGCCAGGACATGGCCACGGCCCAACGCGTGCTGGCCAGCTACCCCGGTTACGGTGTCGGCAAATACCAGGGCGACGCCGTCGATGTGCAACCCCACTTCAAGGAATCAAAGGAAGGGGCTGCGGCGTGAACACCATGAACCTGGATCTTGCCAACATCAACGCAGAACTCGGCCGCAATGCACAGGGCCTGGTGGACTGGGCCGTGGGACTGGGCCGGCCAGCCATCGTCACCACCAATTTCCGCCCCTTCGAGGCGGTGATACTGCACATGGTGACGCGCGCCAACCCGAAAGTTCCGGTGGTCTGGATGGACAACGGCTACAACACCGAGGCCACCTACCGCTTCGCCGACGAAGTGACGAAGTTGCTCAAGCTGGACCTGCACATCTATCTGCCGCGCCGCTCGCGTGCGCACCGCGAGGCCGTGGAAGGCCCGACCCCGGCGCTGAACGATCCGCGCCATGCAGCCTTCACTGAAGAAGTGAAACTCGAGCCCTTTGCCCGCGCCCTGCGCGAAACAGCGCCCCATGTCTGGTTCACCGCCTTGCGCGCCACCGATACCGCCGTGCGCGCCCAGATGGATGCGGTCAGCGTCAATCCGGACGGGCTGATCAAGGTCGCGCCGCTCCTGCACTGGTCGTCCAAGGACCTTTACCAGTACTGTGAGATCCACGGCCTGCCCAACAACTTCGACTACATGGACCCCACCAAGGGCGAGGACAACCGCGAATGCGGCTTGCACCTCGCGCACTGACGGCCCTCCCTCCATGCTCCCCACCGCTGACCTATGAACGCCCGCTCACCATCCAATCTGCTGCCAGCCGACCCGGCGCCCTCCATCGCGCGGCTGTCCAACGCCCACCTCGACGCGCTCGAGGAAGAAACGATTTTCATCCTGCGCGAGGTGGCTGCCGCCTTCGAGCGCCCGGCCCTGCTGTTTTCGGGCGGCAAGGACTCGCTGGTCATGCTCAAGTGCGCCGAGAAGGCCTTCGGCGTGGGCCGCATTCCCTATCCGCTGCTGATGATTGACACCGGCCACAACTTCCATGAGGTGACCGACTTCCGCGACCTGCGCGCGAAGGAGCTGGGCGCCGAGCTGATCGTGCGCAACGTGGAAGACTCGATGAAACGCGGCACAGTGCGCCTGGCGCATCCCGGCGAGTCGCGCAATGTGCACCAGTCGGTGACCTTGCTCGAAGCCATCGACGAGTTCCGCTTCGATGCGCTGATCGGCGGCGCGCGCCGCGACGAGGAGAAAGCCCGCGCCAAGGAGCGCATCTTCTCGCACCGCGACAGCTTCGGCCAGTGGCAGCCCAAGGCCCAGCGGCCCGAGCTCTGGACGCTGTTCAACACCCGGCTGCAGCCCGGCGAACACTTCCGCGTGTTCCCGATCTCCAACTGGACCGAACTCGACGTGTGGCAATACATCGAACGCGAAGCCATCGCCCTGCCCTCGCTGTACTACGCGCACCAGCGCAAGGTGGTCGAGCGCAAGGGCCTCTTGGTCCCGGTGACCGAGCTGACGCCGGCGCGCGAGGGCGAGCAAGTGGTCGAGAAAACCGTGCGTTTCCGCACCGTGGGCGACATCACCTGCACCTGCCCGGTGGACAGTCCGGCCGCCACCGCCGCCGAGATCGTGATCGAGACCCTGGCCGCCGACGTGAGCGAACGCGGCGCCACACGCATGGACGACAAAACCTCCGACGCTTCGATGGAAAAGCGCAAGAAAGACGGGTACTTCTGATGAGCACTGCTGATTTGATAGCTGATAGCGCAGAGCTGACGGGCGCTACAGGCCAAAATGACCTTAAATCCGCGCTGAAGTTCATCACCTGCGGTTCGGTCGATGACGGCAAGAGCACGCTGATCGGCCGCCTGCTGGTGGACAGCAAAGCCGTGCTGCAGGACCACCTGGCCGGTGTGCAGCGCGGCGGCGAAACCGACCTGGCCCTGCTGACCGACGGCCTGTCGGCCGAACGCGAGCAGGGCATCACCATCGACGTGGCCTACCGCTACTTCGCCACCGAGAACCGCAAGTTCATCATCGGCGACGCGCCCGGCCATGAGCAGTACACCCGCAACATGGTCACGGCCGCGTCAAGCGCCGACGCCGCCGTGGTGCTGGTCGATGCGACCAAGCTGGACTGGAAAAACCCGTCCATGGAACTGCTGCCGCAAACGCGGCGCCACTCGCTGCTGGTCAACCTGCTGCGGGTGCCTTCTATCGTGTTCACGGTCAACAAGCTCGACGCCGTGGAAGATCCCACACTGGCCTTCAACAACATCAGCGCGGCGCTGACGGCCTTCGCGCAGGCTGCGCAGATCCCGGTCCGGGCCATCGTGCCCATTTCCGCGCTCAAGGGCCACAACGTGGTGGACGCCAGCCCCGGCTGGTGCGGCTATGAAGGCCTGTCGCTGCTGCAGCTGCTGGAGCACCTGCCATCCACCCCGGCCGAAAGCACCGAGGCTTTTGCCTTCCCGGTGCAATGGGTCGAGAAATTTTCTTCATCCTCGGACACCTCGCAGGGCCGCCGCGTCTTCTGGGGCCGGGTGGCCACCGGCGGCGTGCAGCCGGGCCAGACCGTCACCGTGCTGCCCAGCGGACAAACCGCCGTGGTGGCCCAGGTGCTGGACCACACCCGCCAGCCCAAGTCCATTCTGGCCGGCCACAGCGCCGGCATTGTGCTGGACCGGGAAGTCGACGTGTCGCGCGGCGACTGGCTGCTGGCGGCCAACACCTTTGAGCCCACGCGTGAACTGTCGGTCACCATCGCCTGGATGGACGACGAACCGCTGGTTGCCGGACGGGTCTACTGGGCGCTGCACGGCCACCGCTGGGTCAAGGCCAAGGTCAAACGCATCGTCCACAAGCTCGACGTCAACACCCTGGCCGAGGAAGACGCCAGCGAGTTGCCGCCCAACGCCATCGGCCACATCGAGCTGAGCCTGCAGGCCCCGCTGGCCACCCTGCCTTACGCCCGCTCGCGGGTCCTGGGCTCGCTGGTGCTGGTGGACACGGCATCGAACAAGACCTCGGGCGCCGCGCTGATCCTTTGATCAGGATCAGCCCCGATCTGGCACCCGACTTAACCCTGCTCACGGAATCCTCTTAAAATTGAGGGTTTCCACCGATCCCGCAAGAACAACATGACTCACATCGTTACCGAATCCTGCATCCGCTGCAAATACACCGACTGTGTGGATGTCTGTCCCGTGGACTGCTTCCGCGAAGGCCCCAACATGCTGGTGATCGATCCGGACGAGTGCATCGATTGCGCGGTCTGCATCCCCGAGTGCCCGGTCAACGCGATTTATGCCGAAGAAGACGTGCCGGCCGATCAGGTCGCCTTCATCAAGCTCAACGTCGAGCTGAGCAATGCGCCGGGCTGGAAAAGCATCACCAAGCGCAAGGAAGCCTTGCCCGATGCCGAAGAGTGGAAAGACGTCACCAGCAAACTGGACCAGCTGATTCGCTGAGACGCATTCAATCGCAGGGCTTTGCGTCTGCCCGCCTTCTCCAAATTGCAACCCGAAAAAAGCCCCATGGAACCTCAACTGAACCAGGAAGTGATCAACACGGCTGCCGCGCACGACGGCCCGATAGAGACCGATGCGGTCATCGTTGGCGCGGGCCCGGTCGGGCTGTTCCAGGTGTTTGAACTCGGCCTGCTGGAAATCAAGGCCCATGTCATCGACTCGCTGGCCTACCCTGGCGGCCAGTGCATCGAGCTCTACCCGGACAAGCCGATTTACGACATTCCCGCCGTGCCCATGTGCACCGGCAAGGAACTGACCGACTCCCTGCTCAAGCAGATCGAGCCCTTTGGCGCGACTTTCCACTTCGGCCAGGAAGTCAGCACCGTCGAAAAACAGGACGACGGCCGCTTTTTCGTCCAGACCTCCAAAGGCACGCAGTTCCTGACCAAAACCATTTTCATTGCGGCCGGTGTGGGGGCTTTCCAGCCGCGCCTGCTGAAGGTCGACGGCCTCGAGAAGTTTGACAACACGCAGCTGTTTTACCGCGTCAAGTCGCCGGCTGACTTTGCCGGCAAGAACCTGGTGATCGTCGGCGGCGGCGACTCCGCGCTCGACTGGGCGCTCAACTTCGCCAAGGAAGGCCCGAACAAGGCCGAAAGCGTGATCCTGATCCATCGCCGCGACGGTTTCAAGGCCGCACCGGCCAGCGTGGCGAAGATGAGGGAGCTGTGCGACAACTACGAGATGCAGTTCATCGTCGGCCAGGTCACCGGCTACGAGGAGAAAGACGGCAAGCTCACCGGCGCCAAGGTCACCGGTGCCGACGGCGTCACCCGCGTGGTACCGCTCGACGTGATGCTGGTCTTCTTCGGCCTGTCGCCCAAGCTCGGGCCGATTGCCGAGTGGGGCCTGGACATCGAGCGCAAGCAGCTCAAGGTCGACACCGAAAAATTCTCGACCAATGTGCCCGGCATCTTTGCGGTCGGCGACATCAACACCTACCCCGGCAAGAAAAAGCTGATCCTCAGCGGCTTTCATGAATGCGCACTGGCCGCTTTCGGCGCGGCGCCCTTCATCTTTCCGGACAAGAAGATCCACCTGCAATACACCACCACCAGCCCGAAACTGCACAAGGTGCTCGGGGTGGAGACGCCCGTCTTCGACTGAACACCGGGTCAAACCCCGCTGCCAGGCCCGCCATGTGCGGGCCTTTTCTCTGGGGCCTACCGCAGTTCCATCGCCGTCATTCAGTCCCGCGGCTTGAGCGGCTTCAAGGGCTTGAGCCGCATGGCCAGGGGCGCATGCCCGTGGTTCAGCGGCCCGCTGCCGGCGCCGGTTTTCACCCTGGCGCCGGCCAGCAGTGCCGCACGCACATAGGCCCGCGCCATTTCCACGGCTTCCTGCAAGGGCTGCCCCAATGCCAGTCCGGCCGCAATGGCAGAAGAAAGCGTGCAGCCCGTCCCATGCGTGTTGGCACTGTGAATGCGCGGTGCATGCATCCAGTGTCTTTCGCCCGCGGCCGTCAGCAGCAGATCCATGACCGTGTCGCCCGGCAAATGCCCGCCCTTGAGCAGCACCGCGCGTGCGCCCCTTGCCAGCAGCTCGTGCGCGGCCGTTTCCATGTCATCCGCATTGTTCAGGGGCCGGCCGACCAGCAGGGCGGCCTCGTCCAGGTTGGGCGTGACCAGCACCGCGCGCGGAAACAGCTCACGCACCAGGACCTCAATGGCCGGGTTGTCGATCAGCACCGCGCCGCTGGTGGCCACCATCACCGGATCGAGCACGATTTTCTCGAGCGCATGGCGGTCAATGGCCTCGGCCACGGCCAGCACAATCTCGGGTGAATGCAGCATGCCGATCTTCACGGCATCCACACCGATGTCCTCGACCACCGCATCGATCTGGTCGCGCAGCATGGCCGGCGGCACGCCATGAATGGCCCGCACGCCCTGGGTGTTCTGCGCCGTCAGCGCGGTGATGGCCGTCATGCCGTAACAGCCGAGCGCGGCAAAAGTCTTCAGGTCCGCCTGGATGCCCGCCCCGCCGCCGCTGTCCGACCCCGCGATGGACAACACGCGCGGGTACTCGAATTCAAAAGTGTCATTACTCATGGAGAAAAGTGTTTCCCGGTGGTTCAGGCCCTGCGAAGGCGATGCCGGATTATCGGGGAAGCCGCTTGGCGCCTTGCGCGCCGGGGATCAGCGCCTGAATTCTCGGCCCCGAGTTCAATCCCGAGCCAGAAGTCCGAAAAAGTCAGGCTATAATCTTAGGCTGTATTCCTCAATAGCTCAGTTGGTAGAGCGCCGGACTGTTAATCCGTAGGTCCCTGGTTCGAGCCCAGGTTGAGGAGCCAAGATTTGAAGCCTGGACGTGCACAACGTCCAGGCTTTTTTCGTTGGCGGGGTTACCATTTGCGGGTGCTGTCCATGCGCCGCCGGCGCATGCGCTCAGCACGCCAGCCACACCCTTGCCTCACACCCCTGCCATGCGCAAGTCACCCCACCCCCTGCCCTGGCTGGATGCGGACGAACCCTTTCCGTTGGTGGAAACGGCGTGGGCCGAAGGCGACCCGGCGCCCGGCCTGCTGGCCGCGGGTCGCTCGCTCGATGTGGCGACCTTGCAGCAGGCCTATGCGCTGGGCATCTTCCCGTGGTTCGGGGTCGGCCAGCCCATCCTGTGGTGGAGCCCCGACCCGCGCATGGTGCTGCGTCCCGAAAACTTCAAGCTGCACCGCTCGTTGCGCAAGAGCCTGCTGCGTTTCATCGGTGCCGCCGGTCATGAGATCCGTTTTGACACGGCTTTTGCGCAGGTGATCCACGCCTGTGCCAGCACGCCACGCGACGGCCAGCCGGGCACCTGGATCGTGCCGGACATGGTCAAGGCCTACACCGCCCTGCACCGCGCCGGCCACGCCCACAGCGTGGAAACCTGGGTGAACGGCCGGCTTGTCGGCGGGTTGTACTGCGTCAACCTGGGCGGCATGGTGTTTGGCGAGTCGATGTTTGCCCACCAGACCGACGCGTCCAAGACGGCCCTGGCGGCGCTGGTGGCGTTCTGCCGGGCCAAGGGCCTGCCCCTGATCGACTGCCAGCAAAATACGCGGCACCTGGCCTCGCTCGGCGCGGCGGAAATTTCCCGCGCGGAATTTGTCGCGCAGGTGGCCACCCTGGTGACCCAGGCTTCGCCCTGCTGGGAGTTTGACGCCCTATACTGGCAGCAGCTATTGACGGCCAGACCGCAGAACGACCTGACGACGTGACGCACCTCAAAGACCTGCCCCTCCAGACGCTGCAGTTTTATGCGACAGCGCCCTACCCCTGCAGCTACCTGCCAGGCAGGCAGGCCCGCTCGCAGGTCGCCACCCCCAGCCACCTGATTCACAACGCCGCCTACTCGGAGCTGGTGACCAACGGCTTTCGCCGCAGCGGCATGTTCACTTACCGCCCCTATTGCGACGGCTGCCAGGCCTGCGTGCCGCTGCGTGTGCCGGTGGCGACTTTCCAGCCCGACCGCAGCCAGCGTCGCGCCCGCAAGCAGCATCAGGCGCTGCAGGTTCGCGTGCTCAAGCTGTGTTTCATGCCCGAGCACTACCAGCTCTACCTGCGCTACCAGGACGGCCGCCACGCGGGCGGCGGCATGGACCACGACAGCATTGACCAGTACACGCAGTTCCTGCTGCAAAGCCGCGTCAACTCGCGCCTGGTGGAGTTTCGCGACACCCTGCCCAATGGCGAGGCCGGGGCGCTGAAAATGGTGTCCATCCTCGATGTGCTGGAAGACGGTGTGTCGGCGGTGTACACGTTTTACGAGCCCGACGCGCACGCCAGTTATGGCACCTACAGCGTGCTCTGGCAGATTGAGCAGGCCCGGCAACTGGGCTTGCCCCATGTGTACCTCGGCTACTGGATCGCCGAAAGCCCGAAGATGAGCTACAAGGCCCGGTTTGTGCCGAACCAGATCCTGGTCGATGGGCAATGGGTGGACTCCGCTGCCCCGGTGCCGGCCGGCGCCGCCTGAGGGCGCCATCTGAGTGCACCGCCTGTGAGGCAGGTCAAGACGAAATGACGGCAGCCACAGCGTGCTGATTTCACCAGCTAAAATCTGGTGAAGGTCGCCCCCCCATGAAAAAGCAAGATTCCCTCGCATCACCCGCCAAACCCACGGTTCAGGTCATTGAACGCATGTTCACCCTGCTGGAGATTCTGGCGGGCCGGGAGGAAGCCGTCTCGCTCAAGGAGATCAGCGAGAAATCCGGCCTGCACCCCTCGACAGCGCACCGCATCCTGAACGACCTGGCCACCGGCCGGTTTGTGGACCGGCCCGTGGCGGGCAGCTACCGGCTGGGCATGCGCCTGCTGGAACTCGGCAACCTGGTGAAGGCGCGCCTGAGTGTGCGGGATGCGGCGCTGACACCCATGCGCGAGCTCCACCGGCTGATCCAGCAACCCGTCAATCTGAGCATGCGCCAGGGCGATGAAATCATTTACGTCGAACGCGCCTACAGCGAACGCTCCGGCATGCAGGTGGTACGCGCCATCGGCGGGCGCGCACCGCTGCACCTGACCTCGGTGGGCAAGCTGTTTCTGGCGTTTGACGATCCGCAGCGCCTGCGCAGTTATGCCACCCGCACCGGCTTGCCGGGCCAGACCAAAAACAGCATCACCCAGCTTCCCGTTCTGGAGCGCGAACTGTCCAAGGCACGCCAGTACGGCATTGCCCGCGACAACGAGGAACTGGAACTGGGGGTGCGCTGCATGGCCGCCGGCATTTACGACGACCAGAGCAAGCTGGTGGCGGGGCTGTCGATCTCTGCACCGGCCGACCGGCTGGATGAAAACTGGCTGCCCAAACTGCAGTCCACCGCGAGCGAGATCTCGGCGGCGCTCGGCTACAAGCCCAACAATTTCAAGTAAAAACGGGCTCTAGCCCTTTTCCCTATTGCGCTGGAAGCTACCTTTTTGATAGCAACCCAGCGGACCGGCCAGTGTACGGCCAGTAGTGGGAATGCCAGCCTCAGCCGTTGTTGGGCTGGGTGCTTGCGCTGATTTTGGGGGCGCTGACCGGTTGCGACTCCACCCAGCGGCGGACCCGCTCTGCGTCACCGAGGCGGCTCAATTTGCCGGCCGAATCAAGAAAAACCATGATCAGCTTGCGCCCGGCGATTTTGGTCTGCATGACCAGGCACTGGCCGGCTTCGGAGATGTAGCCGGTTTTTTGCAGGCCGATTTCCCACTCCGGATTTTTCACGAGACGGTTGGTGTTGTTGTACTGCAGGGTCTGGCGGCCGACCGCGACCTGGTAGCCGGTCGAGGTGGACAGCTCGCGCAGGACCGGATCACCATGGGCCGCGTTGACCAGTGTCGCCAGGTCCTGGGCGCTGGACTGGTTCTGGCTGGACAAGCCGGTTGGCTCCACGTAACGAGTGTCTTTCATGCCGAGCATTTTGGCCTTGGCGTTCATCAGGCCGACGAAGGTGGACAAGCCGCCTGGATAGGTCCTGCCCAGTGCATGCGCGGCGCGGTTTTCGCTGGACATCAGCGCCAGATGCAGCAGTTCGCCACGTGTCAGGCTGGCGCCCACGCGCAGGCGGGAGCTGCTGCCCTTTTCGGTGTCAACGTCGTCCTGGGTGATGGTGATGGTCTCGTCCATCGGCAGGTGCGCGCCGCTGACGATCACGCCCGTCATCAGCTTGGTCAGCGAAGCGATCGGGAGCACCGCATGGTCGTTCTTGCTGAACAGCACTTCCCGGGTGTCCTGGTCGATCACCAGGGCCACGCTGGATTTCAGGTCAAGCGGGTCCTGTGCGCCATGCAGGCCGGCCAGCTGGCCAAATGACAGCCGGGGCGGCGAGGCCACGATCATCGCAGGCTTGCGCGGGGACTTGGAGACAAAGCGGGCGCTTTTCCGGCTGGAAATCACCGTTTTTGACACCGTCTTGGCAACGTGTGTCTTTTTTACAATCTGGCGCTTCGCTGTTGCGGCGTCTGCCGCAGGCGAAATCAAGGCCGCCGAAAAGGTAAGAATTCCAACGACTTGTAAGGTCTGTTTGAAAACCGAATTCAGCGTGATGGACATTGATTCGTCTCCAGATGCGATTAATACGAAACCGCAGTGTATCCAAATAGAAAAAGTCACGCAATATCAAAAGCTTGCGTGACTTTCCTAAACGCAACAGTGAAGACATCCTTGATACGGCTTTTGAGCCTGCCAAAAACCACAAAAACTTACTAAACTGTTGAATATAAAAGGTTTTTTAAACCTTCAGGCTTCAACCCTGGGCGGCAACCCGGTCAGCTTTACTTTGTAACTTGCTCAAGGCGCTCAAATAAGCCTTGGCCGAAGCGACCACGATGTCCGGATCGGCACCGACACCGTTGACCACACGACCGCTGTTTTGCAGGCGCACCGTGACTTCACCCTGGCTCTCCGTGGACCCGCTGATCGCGTTCACGGAATAAAGCACCATCTCTGCCCCGCTTTTGACATGGGTTTCAATGGCCTTGAGGGAGGCGTCCACCGGGCCGTTGCCATCCGATTCGCCGCGGACCTCCTTGCCGTCAACGGTGAACACCACCGTCGCCTGCGGACGCTCGCCGGTTTCGCTGTGCTGGGACAGTGACACAAAACCGTATTGCTCTTTCTCGTGAGTCACGCTTTCGTCGCTGACCAGCGCCAGGATGTCCTCGTCAAAAATCTCGCTTTTGCCGTCAGCCAGTTCCTTGAAGCGCGCAAAGGCGGCGTTGGTATCGGCTTCACTGTCCATCTGGATGCCCAGGTCCTGCAGGCGCTGCTTGAAGGCATTGCGCCCGCTGAGCTTGCCCAACACCATCTTGTTGGAGCTCCAGCCCACGTCTTCGGCACGCATAATCTCGTAGGTCTCGCGTGCCTTGAGCATGCCGTCCTGATGGATGCCGGAAGCATGGGCAAAGGCATTGGCTCCGACCACGGCCTTGTTGGGCTGCACCACAAAGCCGGTGGTCTGGCTCACCATGCGGCTGGCCGCCACGATGTGCACCGGATCAATGTTCATTTCCAGGTTGAAGTAGTCCTTGCGTGTGCGCACGGCCATGACGATCTCCTCGAGCGAGCAGTTGCCGGCACGCTCGCCCAGGCCGTTGATCGTGCACTCGACCTGGCGCGCACCGCCAATCTTCACGCCCGCCAGCGAATTGGCCACCGCCATGCCGAGGTCGTTGTGGCAATGCACCGACCAGATGGCCTTGTCACTGTTGGGGACGCGTTCGCGCAGGGTCTTGATGAAGTTGCCGTAGAGCTCGGGGACAGCGTAGCCGACCGTGTCCGGCACGTTGATCGTGGTTGCTCCTTCGGCGATCACGGCCTCGATGACGCGGCACAGAAAGTCAACGTCGCTGCGGTAGCCGTCTTCCGGGCTGAACTCGACATCGGCCACCAGGTTGCGCGCAAAACGCACCGAGAGTTTGGCCTGCTCGAGCACCTGCTCCGGACTCATGCGCAGCTTCTTTTCCATGTGCAGGGCACTGGTGGCAATGAAGGTGTGGATGCGGGCGTTGTTGGCCCCCTTGAGCGCCTCGGCCGCGCGGGAGATGTCCCGGTCGTTGGCGCGCGAGAGCGAACAGATCGTGGAGTCCTTGATGGCGTTGGCAATCGCCTGCACCGCCTCGAAGTCGCCGTTGGAACTGGCGGCAAAACCGGCCTCGATCACATCGACCCGCAGGCGTTCGAGCTGGCGCGCAATGCGCAGTTTTTCATCGCGCGTCATCGAGGCACCGGGCGACTGCTCACCATCACGCAAGGTGGTGTCGAAAATGATCAATTTATCTGCCATGCTTGTTCTCCTGAGAGGTCGATCTGATAGTCCAAAAACGCAGCCCAAAACAAAACGGCCCGCTGCGTTTGCATACGGGCCGTTTGGAATCGCGCGCGTGCGCTATCGTCTGTGCCCGTGTCGGCGCAGTAGCGATAGTGCAAGCGAAATTCGTTTCATGGAAATCAATGTACCACAAATTGTGGCCAGGTCCTGGCCGGGGGGCATGGGACGGCGCCTACTTGTGCAGGCCGCGTTCATCCGGCTCGTCGGTCGAGGTCGAAATCACGCTGGTCTGCTGTCCCTTGGCCTTGCGCCAGCCGTACAGCACGTAGCCGGAAAAGCCGTAGATGACAAACAGGCCGAACATGACGGTGGGCGGATCGATGTTGATCACGGCAATGCCCAGGGCAATCAGCACAATCACGACAAACGGAACGCTGCGCTTGAGGCTCACGTCCTTGAAACTGTAAAACGGCACGTTGGTAACCATGGTCAGGCCTGAATAAAGCGTCAACCCAAACATGAGCCAGCGAACTTCCTCGCCGCGCACGCCGGCTTCGGTCATCAGCCAGATGAAGCCTGCCACCAGCGCGGCCGCTGCCGGTGAAGGCAGGCCCTGGAAGAAACGTTTGTCGACCACCGCCGTGTTGACATTGAAGCGGGCCAGCCGCAGCGCGGCGCAGGCGCAGTACACAAAAGCCGCAATCCAGCCCCAGCGGCCCAGGCTGGTCAAGGCCCACACATAGGCGATCAATGCGGGCGCCGCGCCAAAGGACACCATGTCGGACAGCGAGTCCATCTGCTCGCCGAACGCGCTCTGAGTGTTGGTCATGCGCGCCACGCGGCCGTCGAGGCTGTCGAGCACCATGGCGCAGAAGACACCGATCGCCGCCTGGTCGAAACGGCCATTCATGGCCATCACGATGGCGTAAAAACCGCCAAACAGCGCTGCCAGCGTGAACAGGTTGGGCAGGATGTAAATGCCCTTGCGCCGCTTGCGCGGAACGAGCTCGTCGGGCTCCTGCGCCTCGTCGTGACCGTCATGCATGGTGGGTGCTCCCGGTGTCAGGACCGTTTTCGCGCCAACCCTGCTGCGCCAATAGTGAATGATTCATGCTCCGAGGATACCAAACGAAGACCACCACAAATGAAAAAAAAGCCGCGCAAATGTCTTGCGCGGCTTGAGGACTGGACCAAGCGGGGCCGGTAAGCCCCACCGGGTATCAGTTGCGGGTCTGGTCGACCAGCTTGTTCTTGGCGATCCAGGGCATCATGGCGCGCAGTTTTTCGCCCACGATTTCGATCTGGTGCTCCGAATTCAGGCGGCGGCGGCTCAACAGGGTTGGCGCACCGGCCTGGTTTTCCAGCAGGAAGCTCTTCGCGTATTCGCCGGTCTGGATGTCCTTCAGGCACTTGCGCATGGCTTCTTTCGTGGCCGAGGTCACGATGTTCGGGCCGGTCACGTACTCGCCGTATTCGGCGTTGTTGGAGATCGAGTAGTTCATGTTGGCGATGCCGC
This sequence comes from Polaromonas sp. AET17H-212, assembly GCF_002379085.1. Lineage (GTDB taxonomy): Bacteria > Pseudomonadota > Gammaproteobacteria > Burkholderiales > Burkholderiaceae_C > Polaromonas. Next base: position 53,459 of record NZ_NBZW01000005.1, read on the forward strand.
CTTCATAAATCAGGTCAACGATCAGCTTGAGCTCGTGCAGGCACTCGAAGTAGGCCATTTCCGGCGCGTAGCCGGCTTCCACCAGCGTTTCGAAACCAGCCTTGATCAGCTCGACGGTGCCGCCGCACAATACGGCCTGCTCGCCGAACAGGTCGGTCTCGGTTTCTTCGCGGAAGTTGGTTTCGATGATGCCGGCCTTGCCGCCGCCGTTGGCCATGGCGTAGCTCAGAGCCAGGTCACGAGCCTTTCCGCTCTTGTCCTGATGAACAGCCACCAGGTGGGGCACGCCGCCGCCCTGGGTGTAGGTGTTGCGCACGGTGTGGCCGGGGGCCTTGGGCGCCACCATCCAGACGTCGAGGTCGGCGCGCGGAATCACGGCACCGTAGTGCACGTTGAAGCCGTGGGCAAACACCAGCGAGGCGCCCTGCTTGATGTTGGGGGCCACGTCGTTGGCGTAGACCTTGCCAATCTGCTCATCAGGCAGCAGGATCATCACGACATCGGCCGCCTTGACGGCATCGGCCACTTCAGCGACCTTGAGGCCGGCTTTTTCGACCTTGGGCCAGGACGCGCCGCCCTTGCGCAGGCCGACCACGACCTTGACGCCGCTGTCGTTCAGGTTCTGTGCGTGCGCGTGACCCTGGCTGCCATAACCAATGATGGCGACAGTCTTGCCCTTGATCAGGCTCAGGTCGCAGTCTTTGTCGTAATAAACTTTCATTTTTCTCTCCGAAGAAATTATCTGCAGGTTCTGGCGAAAATGCCCATCGACAGGCTCAGGGCGAACGGTCAATACACATCGCCACTGTCAAAATCCGTTCGCGTTGAGCCTGTCGAAACGCGCGCACGGACCACTGAAAATCACACTCTCAGAATTCTCTCGCCGCGGCCAATCCCGCTGGAACCGGTACGCACGGTTTCCAGGATCGCGCTGCGGTCAATTGCCTCCAGGAAGGCGTCGTTCTTGGACTGGTCACCGGTCAGCTCGATCGTGTAGCTCTTTTCGGTGACATCGATGATTCGCCCGCGGAATATATCAGCCATGCGCTTCATCTCTTCGCGCTCCTTGCCGACGGCACGCACCTTGACCATCATGAGCTCGCGCTCGGTGTAGGAACCCTCGGTCAGGTCCACCACCTTGACGACCTCGATGAGCCGGTTCAGGTGCTTGGTGATCTGCTCGATCACGTCGTCGGAACCGGTGGTCTGGATGGTCATGCGCGACAGGCTGGCATCTTCGGTCGGCGCCACCGTCAGGCTTTCGATGTTGTAGCCGCGCGCCGAGAAAAGGCCGACCACGCGGGAAAGAGCGCCCGGCTCGTTTTCCAGCAAAACTGCAATGATGTGTTTCATGTGAAGATTCCTCTTTTCGCTGCCCTCCCCCGCGCACGGTAATGCGCGGGCTCGGCAGGCAATAGATTCGTCAGGTGACGGTTGAAAAAATGGCGTGCGCCGCTTACAGGTCCTCGGACCCAAGCAGCATTTCGGTGATGCCCTTGCCGGCCTGCACCATCGGGAACACGTTCTCGGTGGGATCGGTGCGGAAGTCCATGAACACGGTGCGGTCCTTGAGCTTGCGCGCCTCGCGCAGCGCCGGCTCGACGTCCTGCGGTTTTTCGATCAGCATGCCGACGTGGCCATAGGCTTCGGCCAGCTTCACGAAATTGGGCAGCGCGTCCATGTAGCTGCTGCTGTAGCGGCCGGCGTATTCCACTTCCTGCCACTGGCGCACCATGCCCAGGTAGCGGTTGTTCAGCGAGACGATCTTGATCGGCGTGTTGTACTGCAGGCAGGTCGAGAGCTCCTGGATACACATCTGCACCGAGCCTTCGCCGGTGATGCAGTACACCTCGCTGTCGGGCCTGGCCAGCTTGATGCCCATGGCGTACGGGATGCCGACACCCATGGTGCCCAGGCCGCCGGAGTTGATCCAGCGGCGCGGCTCGTCGAACTTGTAGTACTGCGCCGCCCACATCTGGTGCTGGCCGACATCGGACGTGATGTAGGTGTCGGCGTCCTTGGTCATGTTCCACAGGGTTTCAACCACGTACTGCGGCTTGATCACATCACCCTTGCCCAAGCTGTATTTCATGCAGTCGCGCTTGCGCCAGCCTTCAATGGTTTCCCACCAGCCGCCCAAGGCGTTGCCGTCAGGCTTGAGACCGGACTCCCTGATCATCGCGATCAGCTCGGTCAGCACATCCTTGACGTCGCCGACGATGGGGATGTCCACCTTGACGCGTTTGGAAATGCTCGACGGGTCGATGTCGATGTGGATGATCTTGCGTTCGTTCTGCGCAAAGTGTTTCGGGTTGCCGATCACGCGGTCGTCAAAACGCGCACCGACGGCCAGCAGCACATCGCAATGCTGCATCGCATTGTTGGCTTCAATGGTGCCGTGCATGCCCAGCATGCCGAGAAATTTTTTGTCGCTGGCCGGGTAGGCGCCCAGGCCCATCAGCGTGTTGGTGCAGGGGTACCCCAGCATGTCCACCAGCGTGCGCAGCTCCTGCGAGGCATTGCTCAGCAACACACCGCCGCCGGTGTAGATGTAGGGGCGCTTGGCCGCCATCAGCAATTGCAAGGCCTTGCGGATCTGCCCGCCATGGCCCTTGCGCACCGGGTTGTAGGAACGCATTTCGACGGTCTGCGGGTAACCGCTGTAGGGCGTCTTGTTGAACGAGACGTCCTTGGGGATGTCCACCACCACGGGGCCAGGCCGGCCGCTGCGCGCGATGTGGAAAGCCTTTTTCAGGGTCTCGGCCATCTGCCGCACGTCCTTGACCAGGAAGTTGTGCTTGACGATGGGCCGCGTGATGCCGACGGTGTCGCACTCCTGGAAGGCATCCAGGCCAATGGCGTGGGTGGGCACCTGACCGGTGATGATCACCATCGGGATGCTGTCCATGTAGGCCGTGGCGATCCCGGTGACGGCATTCGTCACGCCGGGGCCGGAAGTGACCAGTGCCACGCCCACTTCGCCGGTGGCACGGGCATACCCGTCAGCCGCATGAACGGCCGCCTGCTCGTGGCGCACCAGGACGTGCTGGATGGTGTCCTGCTTGTAAAAAGCGTCGTAGATATGCAGGACGGCGCCGCCGGGATAACCCCAGACGTGCTTCACGCCTTCGGCCTGCAGGGCCTTGATGAGGATTTCCGCGCCGCGGAGGTCTTGCGGAGTTGAGGGGGCAGAAGCTGCCGCCGCTGCCGAAGCGAGTTCGGCTTTTGTGATTTCCATGATGAACCTTTGTGAATTTCTCTAACGAAATACCTTGGGTGCCTCTTCGCCCACTCTTGTGGAGTAGCGTCGAGACTTGAGGCCAAAACCATGGGCGGAAACATATCCCGCCGGGTCATGACCCGTTTGCTGTTTGAATTGCAGTTCGTATTATGGCATCAGGCGGCGCGCGGTCAGAGGGGGAATGCAAAAAAGTCCGGCCGGCGCCATGCTTGATGCGATAATTTTGCAGCTTTGGACGCTTCACCGCGCCGAAAAACACAACAATGACGACGCTGGGACAAATCGGGATGCATCCCCTTGGCAACTGAACAAGAACTCTCCGATTTCCTGAAAAACGTTGAAAAGCGCGCTTTCAAGCGCAGCGTCTACCATGTCCGCGACGACGAAGCGGCCCTCGACATCGTTCAGGACAGCATGATGAAGCTGGCCCAGCATTACGGTGACAAGCCCGCGGCCGAATTGCCCATGCTGTTCCAGCGCATCCTGTCCAACACCACGCTGGACTGGTTCCGGCGCCGCAAGACACGCAACGCCCTGTTTTCCAACATGAGCGACTTTGAATCTGCCGGGGACGATGGCGATTTCGATCTGCTTGAAACTTTAGAGACCTCAACCAACTCTGAGGGAACAGAAAGCGCCCAGGATGCGACCGAACGGGCGCAGATCTTGCGGCAGATCGAAGTCGAGATCAAGGAACTGCCAGGCCGTCAACGGGAAGCCTTTCTGATGCGTTATTGGGAGGAAATGGATGTTGCTGAAACAGCTGCCGCCATGGGTTGCTCCGAGGGCAGTGTGAAAACGCATTGTTCGAGGGCTGTCCACGCACTCAGCAAGGCTTTGGCCGCCAAGGGAATAAAACTATGAACCATACACTGCAAAAACGCACCGAGATCCTGCAGGACCGCTATGGCCTGAAAACCGCTTCCTACCTGTCCGCAGGCGCGGCGGACCTGCCATACGACATTTCCGAGCGCCTGCGGGCCGCCCGTGCGCAGGCCGTGGCTGCCCGCAAGGTGGCCAGGGTTCAAACCTCCCCGGTCACCGCAGCAAGCGGCACCGGCTCGGTGTTGACCTGGGGCTCCGGCGAGAGGTTCGGCCTGTGGTATCGGATCGGATCGGTGTTGCCCCTGATCGCCCTGGTCGTCGGCCTGCTGACGATCAACTCCCTGCAAACCGACAGCTTCGTCCAGGAACTGGCCGAGGTTGACTCCGCCTTGCTGACCGACGACCTGCCGCCCGACGCCTTTTCCGACCCGGGATTTGTGCAGTTCCTCAAGGTCAGCCGCTAGGGGCCGGGTTGGCCCTTGCGCAGAAATACGTTACACCGATGCCTGTGACCCTGTCCCGCCATCCTGCTTGTCTGCCCAAGGTACACGGCAGCCTGAGCCCTGCCCACCTGCCCCGGGCGATGCCAGGATGGGTGGGGCTGCTCTGCCTGTTCCTGGGTGTTTGGGCGACCGGCGCCCGCGCCCAGACGCCCGTCCCCGCAGCAGGGGCAGCAGTTTCAGCGCTGCCGGCCAAAACCGTGGTCGCCCAGGCCGCTTTTTCCAGTCCACTCTGGGCCGAATTGAGTCCGGTGGAACGCGAGATCCTCAAGCCGCTGGCGTCCACCTGGAACACACTGAGCCAGACCCACAAGCGCAAATGGTTGCAAATGGCCAAAAGCTATCCGGCGCTTTCCACCGAAGAACAGGTCAAGATGCAGGGGCGGATGAAGGCCTGGGTGGCACTCAGCCCCCAGCAGCGCGCCCAGGCGCGGCTGAATTTTGCAAAAACCAAAGAGCTGTCCAAAGAACTCACGGCTGAAGAGAAACAAGCCAAGTGGCAGGCCTACCAGGCCCTCAGCGACGAGGAAAAGCGCAAACTGGCCGCCAAGGCGCCGCCCAAACCGGCGGGCGCGGCCCCTGCTGCCAAACCGGTTGCGGCGCAAAAGCTGGCAACGGTGCCTTCGCGCGCCGACAAGCCAAAGGGCAACCCAGCGGCTAAAATCGCGGTGACGCCGCCCCCGGCCGGACAGCCGGCCGTCCTGTCGGCCACCGCGCCGGCTGCCACGCCCGGCGTGGTACCGGCAAAACCGTAGGCAGCAAGGCTCGGCCCCCGTGCCGGCCTGACACGACCCACATGCGGGTGTGGCTGCGGTTTCTCCGGGCGCATTTAACCGACCTGACCTGAACGCGACCAAATTGACAGCCCTGCAAGCCAACCGCCTTCCCACCCCCTCCCTGCGCCGGCGCATGGCCTGCTGGCTGTATGAGGGCATGCTGATGTTCGGCGTGGTGTTCATTGCCGACTACCTGTTCAGCACCCTGAGCCAGACGCGCAACGCCATGGACAACCGCAACGCCCAGCAGGCCTTCCTGTTCGTCGTGTTCGGCATCTACTTCGTCTGGTTCTGGGCCAAAGGCCAGACCCTGGCCATGAAAACCTGGAACATCCGCCTGACCGACCTGCAGGGCCAAGCCGTCAGCCAGAAGCGCGCCTTTGTGCGTTACACCCTGAGTTGGCTCTGGTTTCTGCCGCCGCTGGCCCTGAGCTGGCTGCTCGGGCTGGACGTGCGGCAGGCACTGGTGCTGGCCGGCGGATGGATCGCCATCTGGGCGATCCTGTCGCGCTTTCACCCGGACCGGCAGTTCTGGCACGATGCGCTGGCCGGCACCCGGCTGGTGTCCAGCCTGCCCGCCGGCGCGCCAGCCCAGGCCGCCTGAAGCCCAGCGGGTCTCCGCCATGCAAGAGCCGCATCACACCGTCACAGAGCTACGCGACAATCGGCCCATGCCTGAACACGCCTCCACCGTCTCCCCCCCTGCGCTCCAAAGCCACCCGGCGGCCACGCCTACCGCCAATCCCCAGAAAGACCGCAAAGGCCTGAACCGCATCCGGCATGCGCTCGGCTACTCGGTGGCGGGTTTGCGCGCCGGATGGCAGGAAACGGCGTTTCGCCAGGAAGCCATTGCCTCGCTGGTGCTGCTTCCCGCCGCCGTCTGGCTGGGCCGCAGCTGGGTGGAAACCGCCTTGCTGGCCGGCTCAGTCATCCTGGTGATGATCATCGAGCTGCTCAACACCGGCATAGAAACCGCAATCGACCGCATCGGCCCGGAGTGGCACGACCTGTCCAAACGTGCCAAGGACATGGGCAGTGCCGCCGTGCTGCTGAGCCTGCTGCTGTGCGCGGGCATCTGGGTCATGGCGCTGTTCCACAGGTTCCTCGCATGAAGCCGGCTTTTTCTCTCTGCGTTTACTGCGGCTCACGATCGGGCGCAAAGCCCGGATTTTCCGACACCGCGCGCCAAGTCGGCCGATGGATCGGCGAACATGGCGGCCAGCTGGTGTATGGCGGCGGCCGCAACGGGCTGATGGGCATCGTCGCCGACGCCACCCTGGCCGCGGGCGGGCGCGTCGTCGGCGTCATCCCGAAGGCGCTGGTGGAGAAGGAATGGGCCCACACCGGCTGCACCGAACTGCACATCGTGGACACCATGCACGAGCGCAAGCGCATCATGGCCGAACATGCCGACGCCTTCCTGTCGCTGCCCGGCGGCATCGGCACGCTGGAAGAGTTTTTTGAAGTGTGGACCTGGCGCCAGCTCGGCTACCACGCCAAACCGGTCGGCCTGCTGAACCTGAACGGTTATTACGACCACCTGCTGGCCTTTTTGGCCACCTCGGTGACTGGCGGTTTCATGAACGACTGGCAGATGGACCTGATTCATGTCGCCAGCGATGCGGAACAGTTGCTGCAGCAGCTGGTGCAGTCAGCGGGCGTGGCGCCCGACGTGCTGCGCCTGGACCAGATTTAAGGCACTCGCCTCAGGCCTCCGTGGGAGAGGCTATCTCTTTACCAGCCGGGGCCGCGGGGCCGGCTTTGCCGGGCCGCAGGCGCAGCGGCCCCCTAGGGGGCAGCGCATTACACGAAGTGAAAAGCCTGGGGGCGCATCAGACCGCCGCTTCGTCCTCTTCGCCGGTACGAATGCGCACCACGCGCTCGACGCTGGTGATGAAAATCTTGCCGTCACCGATCTTGCCGGTGCGGGCGGCGCGTACGATGGCGTCCACGCAACGATCCACATCCTCGGTTTTCACCACCACCTCGACCTTGACCTTGGGCAGGAAGTCGACCACGTACTCAGCGCCACGGTAGAGCTCGGTGTGGCCCTTCTGCCGGCCAAACCCCTTGACTTCGGTGACGGTCAGGCCGGTCACACCGCATTCGGCCAGGGCTTCACGGACTTCTTCGAGCTTGAAGGGTTTGAGGACGGCGGTAATCTGTTTCACTGGTCGGCTCCGTTGGTTTTTTGAGAATCAGGCATGAAATTTATTGGTGACAGGATAGCGCCAATCCTTGCCGAAGCTCCGGTGGGTAACCCGGATGCCTATCGGCGCCTGGCGGCGCTTGTACTCATTGATCTTGATGAGCCGGGTCACACGTTCAACCACGGCACGGTCAAAACCCTCCGCCACAATGGCGGCGATACTCTCGTCGTTTTCCATGTAGCGCTGCAGGATCGCGTCGAGCACCTCGTACGGCGGCAGGCTGTCCTGGTCGGTCTGGTCGGCGCGCAGTTCGGCGCTGGGTGGGCGCGTGATGATGCGTTCGGGAATCGGGTTGCTGCCGGTGCCGTAGGGGTCGTTCTCGTTGCGCCACTGGGCCAGGCGGAACACCGTGGTTTTCAGCAGGTCCTTGATGACGGCAAAGCCGCCGGCCATGTCGCCGTACAGCGTGCAGTAGCCGGTCGCCATTTCGCTCTTGTTGCCGGTGGTCAGCACGATGGCGCCGAACTTGTTGGACAGCGCCATCAGGAACACGCCACGGATGCGCGCCTGGATGTTTTCCTCGGTGGTGTCTTCGGGCAGACCCCTGAATTCACCTGCCAGCGAGGCCTTGAAGGCTTCAAACTCGGGAACAATGGAAATCTCGTCGTAACGCACCTTCATGCGCGCGGCCATGTCGCGAGCGTCTATCAATGAAATGTCAGCGGTATAGGGCGACGGCATCATCACCGTGCGCACCTTGTCGGCGCCCAGCGCATCGACCGCAATCGCCAGCACCAGCGCCGAGTCGATGCCGCCGGACAGGCCGAGGATGGCGCCGGGAAAGCCGTTTTTGCCGAGGTAGTCGCGCACACCCAGCACCAGCGCGTCCCACAAATCCGCTTCGGCGCTGCGCAGCGGCACCTCGCTTGCTACCAAATAAATAGCGCCCGGCGCACGTTCCGCCTGCACTTCGAACAGATTTTCCCTGAAACTTTCGGCCCGGCCGGCGAGTGCGCCGTCGGCTTGCAGGGCAAAGGAGTGGCCCTCGAAAACAATTTCGTCCTGCCCTCCCACCAAGTGGGCATACACCATGGGCAGGCCGGTGGCCAGCACGCGCTCACGCATCATGCGTTCGCGTTCGCCGCCCTTGCCCACATGGAAAGGCGAGGCGTTGATGACGGCCAGCAGTTCGGCGCCCGCCGCTTTGGCCAGCCGCGCGGGCTCCTCGAACCAGGCGTCCTCGCAGATCAGCAGGCCGACACTGATGGCGTCCTCGCCTTCGCCGGCTTCGAACACGCAGACGCCCTGCCCTGGCGCGAAATAACGCCGCTCGTCAAACACCTGGTAGTTGGGCAGCTCGCGTTTGGCGTAGGTTTCAATGATGCGGCCTTCGCGCAGGACCCGGGCGGCGTTGTGGCGCTGCTGCACCGACACACTTTTGGTGCGCAGGCCGCGGCCGCTGTCTCCGTGGGTCGGCGTGCCCACCACCACCGTCAGCCCTTTTAACCCGGCCAGCTCACGGGCCACCAGATTCACGGCATCATCACAGGCTGCGATGAAAGAGCGGCGCAAAAACAGGTCTTCGGCGGCGTAGCCGCAAATTGCCATCTCGGGTGTGAGCAGCAGGCGCACGCCGCCGGCATAGGCCTGACGGGCGGCGTCGATGATTTTTTGCGCGTTGCCCGGCATGTCGCCAACGCAGTAATTCAATTGGGCAACGCAGATTTTGAGCGACATGAGTGAGATTGAACCCCGAAAAACACGTGAAAAACAACTCGAACGATTATGTCATCCGCGTGCTGGACTCGCCGCTGCAGGTGCCGGCCGCTGACTGGAACGCCCTGCTCGCGGTCCAGCCGGGTGACGACAGCCTGAACCCCTTCATGCGCCACGAGTACCTCGCCGCCATGCTGGAAAGCGGCAGCGCCACCGCGCAAACCGGCTGGACGGCGCGTTTTGTCACGCTGTCCCGGGGCCCGCAGCTGGTCGGCGCCTGCGCGCTCTACCTGAAAGACCACTCCTACGGCGAATACGTGTTCGACCACGCCTGGGCCAATGCCTACCACCAGCATGGCTTGCCCTACTACCCCAAAGCCCTGGTGGCGCCGCCCTTCACGCCGGTGCCCGGCCCGCGGCTGCTGGCGCGTGATGCCGCCACACGCACGCTGCTGGTGAAGGCGCTGCTGGCCTGGTGCGCCGAAGAAGGCCTGTCCTCGCTGCACCTGCTGTTTGCCAGTGACGCGGACGTCGCCGCCTGCGAGGAAGCCGGGTTGATGCTGCGGCACAACGTGCAGTTCCATTGGTCTAATACTGCCCCCACGCTCCCCACTGCGTGTGGTTCGCTGCCCCCCGAGGGGGCGCTGCGCCTGCGGACCGGCGAAGCCGGATCCGCGGCCCCGGCTGGTGAAGAAGAGAAAGGCCGTCCTTTTCGCGACTTCGACGACTTCCTGATGTCGCTGAGCCAGGAAAAACGCAAAAAAATCCGCCAGGAGCGGCGCAAGGTGCTGGAGGCCGGCGTCCACTTCCGCTGGTCGCTCGGCAAAGACATCAGCACTGCCGACTGGGACTTTTTCTACCGCTGCTACGAACGTACCTACTACGAACACGGCAACGCCCCCTACCTGAGCCGCGACTTCTTCCAGCGCATGCAGGACACCATGCCGGAGAACTGGCTGCTGTTTGTGGCGGAGCGGAACGGCCGCCCCATTGCTACGAGTTTGATAGCTGTCAGCGCAGGCGGAACAAGGGCTGAAGGCCAATTTGACACCATCACGCCGACGCGGGTGGCCTACGGCCGTTACTGGGGTGCGCTGGAACGGGTCGACTGCCTGCACTTCGAGGCCTGTTATTACCAGCCGCTGCAATGGTGCATCACCCACGGCTACCAGCGCTTCGAAGGCGGCGCCCAGGGCGAGCACAAAATGGCGCGCGCCCTGCTGCCGGTCAAGACCACCAGTGCCCACTGGCTGGCGCATCCCGCCTTTGCCGATGCGGTGGAGCGCTTCCTGGAACGCGAAGGCGAAGGCATGGCCGGCTACATGGAAGAACTGGAGCGGCGCAACCCGTTCCGGCAGGTCGAGCCCGGCGGCCATGCCCCTTCGTGACGCTACAGTATTCATAGCTGTCTGCGCTCGTTCTCATTGGGCTGGAGGCCGATTTGGCGTATAAGGACAGTTGATTCAAGCCTTTTCTGAAACCCTGCTTCACGCCCTTTTTTGACGCTTTTTTTCATGCTCGATACCACCACCGACACTCCCGGCTTCACAACGCCGGCCACCCCGCTGGGCCGCGCCCATGCGCGGCGCCTGCGCGAGATCTACCGCTCCGCCGGCTGGCCCTGCCAGGACCTGCTGGAAATCGAGTTGCTGGCCGCTGGCCTGCTGCAGCGTGTCGCCGGCCCGTCGGGCCATGAAACCCTGCGTGTCACCGATGCGGGCGTCAGCTACCTGGCAGCCACGCTGGTGCGCAACCGCGCAGCCCTGTCGGCGCACGAGGCGCTGGTCGAACGCGTGGCTTGCGATATGGTGCGCGCGGGCCGCATCACCTGGCGTGCCTTGAGCCTGCGCGCGCAGTTGCCGCCACTGGCCGACGGCGCCGCCGCACGCTGGTGCATGGTGCGGCCCGACGTGTTTTCAATCCGCAATACCTCGGTGGAAACCTATGTCGAGCCGGTTGTTCACGAGATCAAGGTGAAGCGCTCCGACCTGCTGGGCGACCTGCGCCGGCCCGAAAAACGCGGCGCCTACCTCGATTTGGGCGGCGAGTGCTGGTATGTACTCGGCTGCGACGCCAAAGGCCGGCCGATTGCCGCCGCCGATGAAGTTCCGCCGGAATGCGGCGTGATGCAGGTCGAAGGACAACGGCTGGTGGTGGCCCGTGCCGCGCCGCGGCGTCCCCGTCAGCAACTGCCTTTCGGCGTGTGGGTCGCGCTGGCCAAGGCCACCCCCATCGCCGGTCTGCGCGATGACGAACAAGGCTTGTTGGGCGATGCCGACACCCACCCTGCGGAGAAAGAACCATCATGAACAAACCAACCGACGCCGGCCATTACCGAATCAATCTCGTCGAATGTCCCATCCTCAGCCCCGACGAACGCGCTGCGGCGGAGCTGCGTTTTCGCATGTCGCTTGAATTTTCCCTGGGCGGCCCGGATCAGGTGTTGCCGTCCCTGCAGGCCTACATGCTGGTGCAATCGCTCAACGAGGACTTGCCGCTGGACGAGCAGGCGTCGGAAGCCGAAGAGCAGGTCATTGCGCTGTGGGAGAACGCCGAAGCAGAGGCGATCCTCGCGGCATTTCGCCCGCTCAACCGTGACATGGGCGATGCCCGCTTTGAAATCGTTCCGCTCTAGGTCCACACCTTCAGCGCACAAGCAGCAGGACCAGGCTGGCCAGCGCCGCCACGCCGACCAGCAGCAGCGCGGCCGCCAGCCAGGCCATGCGGCGCCGCTGCGTCTCGATGCGCAAAATGAGTTGCGTGTTCTGTTCGGCCAGCGCCTTGATCAGCTCCGAGGAAGCAAGCATCTGCTCCTGCAGTTCTTTCACCGCCGTTTCCAGTTCACCGACATGCGCGGTCAGGGCGGTGATGGCCCGCGCCTCTGGCGACAGCGCCGCCTGCGTGGCATCGGCGACCTGCGCGCCGGCCGAAGGTTTCCTGCCCACCGCGTTCCACAATTTTTTCGCGCCTGCAGCAACCTTGGGGGCGTTGCTCACCACCTCGGCCCATGGGACACTTTGCAGAACCGTCCACCAGCCTATCGCCATAAAGCCACCTTTCGGGAATTTTTCACACTGACCGCCTGCACCAGGCAGCGGCAGCGTGCGAACATCAGGTGTTCACCCTAACATGGCGGCAACGTCCCCTCGGGCGACCCTGTGAATAAGGCCCACCGGCAAGCCGCCAAAGGCCTGCCCGGCCGGGACAACACCTGATAAGCCCCTACACTGAGGCATCACCGTTTATGCAAGGTCTGTTCTCGCGACAGCCACAAGGCCGCTGCCCAGGAAAGGAGCCATGATCAATTTCACGCCGCAACAATGGCAGATGCTGGTGGAAGCCGGCGCCCAGGAGCCCCAGCCACTGCACCTTGCCGACCTGAGCCTGCCTTTTGTGTACGACAGGATGATTGGCGTGTTTCACTGCGCAGCCGGCCGCCATCGCCTAGCCATGTCGCTGCTGCTGGCCTTCAGGCATGGCTGCGACAGCGGCATCGAGGCCGGAGAAAAGCTCCGGCTGGAATTTCCGGACGACACGGCCGACCGGTGGCTGGAAGAAACCCCGGGCGCGGCCTTTCGCAGCTCCGTGGGTCGCAAGGTACAGGCCGGCAAGCGGGCCAGCCTGACCCTCATTGAAAAACGCTGGCTGGGCGAGATCGAGTACCTGTTCGAGGACTAGAACGCGCTCATGCTGAAGCGGAGGCTGGCGCCGGCTCCAGCGTAAAGCGAAACACCACGCCTTGTCCGGGCGCCGACTCAGCCCACACCGTGCCGCCGTGGCGGCCAATGATCCGGCGCACACTGGCCAGAACAACGCCTGCGCGTGGCAGCTCAATCGGTCCCTGCAGCGTCGCGCATGCATCCGGCACTGTCTCGACAGCCCCGGATTTCATGCCGGAGCCGTTGTCCCGCACGAAGTAAACCGCCTGCCCTTGCGCCGATGACTCCATGCCGACGACGATTTCAGCCTCCGGATTGCGCGCAGTGTATTTCCATGCATTGCCAATCAGGTTCGCCATGACGGTGGCGATCAGGCGCGCATCGCCTTGCCCAACCAGCGAACCTTCAACCACGGCCTGGACCTTGCGCTGCGGGTCGCGCAGCCGGCAGGCTGACAAGGCCTTGTCGGCCATCGCGGACAGGTCCAGCATCTGCGTTTTCAGGGGCGCACGGGACACCTGGGCGAGTTCAAGGAGTGCATCGATCATGTCCGCCATGCGGTCCACGCCGACCTGGATGCGGTTCAGGTAGTGCGTCTGCTTGTCGTCCATGGCCGCGCCGCCATTGCGCTTGAGCAGATCGGCGAAGCCCTCGATCGCCACCAGCGGGGAGCGCAGGTCGTGCGCCATCACGTGCGAGCAATGTTCGAGGTCCTCGTTGGCCGCCTGCAGTTCTGCCGTGCGATCACGCACGCGCTGCTCCAGCGTCGCGTTGAGGTTGAGGATTTCTTCTTCCGCCTTTTTCTTCTCGGTGATGTCGCGAACAAAGGTACTGCTCATCTGCCGGCCCCGGCTGTCCGTGTACGTGGTGGAAGAAAGCTCAGCCAGAAAAGTGCTCCCGTCTGCACGCCGCAGAATCAGCTCCCCCCGGACAAAGCCGGTCCTGGCGCGCTCCTCCAGGAAGCCTGCCAGCCGGGGATCGCGGGTCACATCGTTGCGCCCAATCCGCCACAGGTCCTGCAGTGCGATGCCGAACATGGCGGAGGCTGCCGGGTTCGCGGTGTGAAAGGTGCCGTCCGCGTTGGCCATCAGGTAGGCATCCGGGCTGTTTTCAAACATCAGCCGGTACTTTTCCTCGCTTTCCACCAGATCTGCACGTGCCGTCTCCAGTTGCCGGTAAGGCCCCTCCAGGAACTCGATGAAGATGGCCCGAAAAACGAAGAGATAGGCCTCCACCTTGATGACATGGCCCACCATCGAGTATTGGTCGTGGAAGGTCGCGTACAGGGTAAAGGAAAGTTCCGACAGGGCCATCAGGCAGGCGGCGGCAAAAAGCGGAACCAGCGGATAGGGTTGCGGTTCGCGCATGCGCAGGTAAAAACCGGCGGCCGCCGCGAGATTGAGGGCGATGACCAGGTACTCCACCGCAACTTTGGTGATCGTCAGCCCTGAACCCGGAACAAAAAACCACGTCATGATGGCCGGCTCGACCAGCCCGTAGACCGAGACCCCCAGCGCAAACACCAGGCTCAGGCCCAGCAGCCAGTGACGCTCCCTGTTTCCGATGCGGCGGTTCCAGGGCTGGAGCGCAATCGCCAGCAAGGCGCCCGCCACCAGCAGGCGTGCCGCCAGGAAAAACGAGATCGACTTGCCGTCTTTGGCCGGGATGAGGAACGCCGGCATGCCGTCGTAGGACAGCAGGTGGACAAAATCAAGAATGGCCACGCCGAAGAAGACGGTGCAAAGCAGCGCCACATTGCTGCGGCCATCCCGCGAAAAGGTGAACCAGCCGGCGGAGAACACCAGCATCGACACGATGATGGACACCGTCTCGAACAGGGTGTGCAAATTGGTGTGGACGGCCGCCGGCAGCTCAAAATGCAGCGAGGGGACCAGCACAAAGGCAAGAAGCACCGCGGCGTTGACCAGCCACACGCCGGAAACAAGCATCAATGGCCGCCGGTACTGAGCGTGGGGAATCATCACAAAGCAGCTTCCATGCAACCGCACCTTTTTTTACAATTGATAACTCCAGTTTAAGGCACAGCAGACCACCTTTCAGGCTGCGGACGGCGCAATGAAAACCGTGCGCGACACGGCTCCCTGCATCACAGCGGGCTGTTCTGCACCGCCGAACTGGCCGGCGGCCTTGCCCGCAGAACCTCCCCGGGGAACAACACCTCCACGGTGTAGCCCGGTTCGCGCGACCACTTCTGCTCCTTGATCAGCCACTGCATGACAAACTCCCGGACCGTCTGGCGCGCCGGCTCGACCACCAGTTGCTGGTAGCCTGCCGACAGCGCACGTTTTTCCAGCTCGGGCGTCATCGACTGCGCCAGTGCCGCCAGATTGTCCTGCTTGTTCAGGCGCGCCCAGCCGTTGTGGGTGTACATCTGCATGGCCGATGTGTCGAAGGCCACCGGCAGGCTGGGCTTGATGGCGGGCGCCTGGACAATGCAGGTCTTGCCGCGGATCACCACATGCCACTCCTTGGCGAGCGCGATGTGGTACCGGTAATGCACGGGGGCCTGGATGTGCGACACCGTCGTGCCAAGGTGAATGCCCCAGAACTCCCGGGTGTCCGACCGGGTGAAACGCTCCTGCGCGATCACGGTGGCCACCTCCAGCAAACCGCCTTCGGTGCGGATGACGACCGGCACCTCGGGCGCCATCACCGTGGTCTCGATGCGGGTCGTTGTTGCAGGATAGAAGTGCCAGCCGGCCCAGGCCATCAGCGCCGCCACACCCACGATGAGCAAGGCGGCACCGGGAAGGCGGATGTGGGTTGGCATGGTTTCGGACTTTCTCGCGGACGCTGCGAATGAAATTCAATTATGGGCCGCATCCGGCAGGCCAGGCACCCCGGGCGCCAGGACCCGACAACAACGGGCACGCTCAAGCAGGCGCAAGAGTCGCTTCAAGGCTGTCGCGCCGGTGAAAATCCCAGGCCCCACGCCCCTGTCTCCCTTTGCCCCCTTGTCACACAGGAGACGACTTTAGGGAAGTCTCCCTCTGTGAAGCCGGCCCGCCGCCGCAATACTGGAGCGGCCAGGAACAACACCGCCAAAACCAATGCCCCGCCCCATGACGCCACCCTCACCCCGCTCTCCCGTGCGAAAAAGCCAGCCCGAACCAGCGCAGCACCGCCCGCATGACGGCCCTGCGCCCAGCGCCTGGCTGCTGGCGCTGGAGTTTCGCGCCTTCTGGGAGTTTGGCGCGCTGCTGCCCGCGTGGCCCCTGCTGGCCCGCGCCCCCAAAGGCGACCAGCACAGCGTGGTGGTGTTTCCCGGCCTGTCGGCCAGCGACGGTTCGACCATGCCGCTGCGCCGCTACCTCGATTCGCTGGGCTACCGGACCAGCGGCTGGGAACAAGGCTTCAACTTCGGTCCGCGCGCTGGCGTGCTGGAGGCGGCACGCGCCCAGGTGCAGCGCGCGTTCGAAGGCAGCGGCGGCAAGGTCAGCCTGATCGGCTGGAGCCTGGGCGGGGTGTATGCGCGCGAACTGGCCAAGGAGTTGCCGCACATGGTGCGCAGCGTGATCACGCTGGGCACGCCGTTTGCCGGCTCGCACCGCTCCACCAACGCCTGGCGCATTTACGAACTGGCCAGCGGCCGCAAGGTGGCGCGTGAAAGCGAAAACTACGACCTGCCCTCCGCGCCGCCGGTGCCCACCACCAGCATTTACTCACGCAGCGACGGCATCGTGGCCTGGCAAGGCAGCATCCAGAAACCGTCGGCGGACAACCTGCAGACAGAAAACGTCGAAGTGGTGGCCAGCCACGTCGGCCTGGGCCTGAACCCGAGCGCCTGGTGGGCCGTGGCCGACCGGCTGGCGCAACCCGAAGGCCGCTGGCAGGCGTTTGAGCGCAAGGGCACGTTCTGGCACGGGCTGATTTTCCCGGACCCGGCCCGAGCAGCCTGACCCCCCAGATGGACGACTGTGTGGCCGCCTGCCGCCATTGCGCCGAAAGTTGCCGCGAAATGGCCGGCGTGGGCGTTTAAGCGCAATCCCAGACACAGAGCGCCTGCAGCGTGAACCGCAGGCGCTCTGTTTTTGATAGCTATCCGCACTTGAATGCCAAGGGTCGGCGGCTATTTTTATCCCATAAATACAAAACAGACAAAACAGGCGCTGAGCGGGGGTAGCGCCGGCCACAATGGTTATGCTTGGAAGCACGGACATGGCCCGAGGCCAGCCTTCCCCCAACACCCCGCCAACATCCCCATCACCCCCTGGCTTCATGAATAAAAGCGGCATTCTTCTTCACATCGCCGGCTTGTGGCTGCTTTCGGCTCTCGACGCCTCGGGAAAATGGCTGGTCATGGCCGGGGTGTCGGTCCTGATGGTGGCCTGGATGCGTTACGCCGTGCATACCGCGCTGATGACGGCCGTGGTGCTGCCCTCGCGCGGCTGGGCCATCTTCCAGACCAAGTCGCTGCCGCGCCAGCTGGTCCGCGGCCTCCTGATGATTGCCACCACCGTGCTGTTTTTTTCGGTGCTGGGCCGCCTGCCGCTGGCCGAGGCCACCGCCATCAACTTCATGGCGCCCCTGTTCCTGATGATGATGGCGCCTTGGCTGCTGCACGAGGCGCACCGGCTGCACCGCTGGCTGGGCGTGCTGGCCGGTTTTGCCGGCATGCTGATCGTGGTGCGGCCCGGTGCGCAGCTGGACCCGGTCGGTGTGGCACTGGGCCTGGCCACAGCCCTGGCCTTTGCGTTTTTCCAGATTGCCACGCGCCGCGTGGCCCACGACGATCCGCTGACCACCAACTATTACGGCGGCCTGTTCGGCACCATCGCCCTGTCATTGGCCCTGCCCTGGTTCTGGACCACACCCGACCTGTCGCTGTGGCAGTGGCTGTTGCTGGTGTCCACCGGTCTCACCGGCTTTCTCGGGCACTGGCTGCAGATTGCCGCCTTCCGCCACAGCCCGGCCACCCTGCTGGCGCCCTTCAGCTACCTGCAAATCGTCGCCGCCGCCACGCTGGGCTGGCTGGTGTTTGGACAGGTGCCGGGCCAGACCACGGCGCTGGGCATCGCGCTGATCTGCCTGGCCGGCCTCGGCGTGGCGCTGACCGAGGCACGCCTGGCCTGGGTCCGCTCGCGCGCGCTGCGCGAGGCGCGCTGACGCGTCAGGCCTGAAACAGCGGCAGGTCGGCTTTTTTCAGCGTGCGCAGCACGAAGCTGGACTTGCTGTGGCGTATGCCCTTGATCTTGTAGAGGCGCTCGCGCAGCAGGCGCTCATAGTCGCGCGTGCCGCTGACGGCGATGCGCAGCAGGTAATCGTAGTCGCCCGAGACCAGGTAGGCCTCGATCACCTCGGGTATTTTCGCCAGCGTCTCGCCGAATTTTTCCAGCGTGTTGTCCGAATGGCTGTCCAGCGTGACCTGCACCAGCACGGTGTCGCTGAGGTCCAGCGCCGCGGCATTGATGCGCACGGTGTAACCCTCGATGACGCCGGACTCCTCCATCTTCCTGATGCGGGTCCAGCACGGCGTGTGGCTCAGGCCCACCGCCTGGCCGATCTCCTGCAGGCTGGCGCGGGCATTGGCCTGCAGCACCTGCAATATTTTTCGGTCTGTTTTATCCATACAGCAATCTTTCCTTAATTTATCGATTTGTGAAGGAATTATTGCTTAATAGTTGGCCGATCTGCAGAAAATACAGAAGCACTTTCTGCAGTGCCTGGCCGATACTTCTTTCTGGCGAGCACATTTACCGGTGTGTGTTGCAAGGCAGGCGCAGCAAGGGGTTACCGCCCCTTGCTGCGCCTGGGCATGTCTGCCGCTGCCGTACGCCGTCTTCCCGACGGACCCTCAGGCGAACTTGCGCAGCGCATCGAGCGCCAGCCCGGTGCCAATGCTGCCGAACAGATCACCCTCGACACGGCGCGCCTGCGGCAACAGGGCCGCGATACGCGCCCGCAGCAGCGGCACGCTGCTTGAACCGCCGGTAAAAAACACCGTGTCCACCGCGTCGGCCTGTACACAGGCATCACGCAGCAGCCCGGTCACGCTGCGCTCCACCGCGCCGACCAATTCCCCGATCGCGGTGTCGAAATCGGCGCGCTGCAACACCAGAGTTTCGCCGGGCGCGATGCGGCCCAGGTCCATGGCGGTGCGCGGCGCATCCGACAGCGCGATCTTGGCTTCCTCCACCTGCATCGCCAGCCAGTGCCCGGCGCGTTCGCTCACCAGGTTTTGCAGGCGCGCGAGTTTGCCCTTCTCCTGCGCCTCGCGGTGCAGCTCGCCGATCTGCGCCCACGCCTGCCGGGTGTAGGCAAAGTTGATGGTGTGCCAGGTGGCCAGGTTGAAGTAATGGGACGATGGCATCTGCAGACCACTCCTGAGCCGGCTGCCCAGGCCCAGCATCGGCATCACGCTGGCCAGGCTCAGGTACTTGTCGAAGTCGGTGCCGCCTATGTGCACGCCGCTGCTGGCCAGGATGTCGTCGCGCCGGTCGGCCCGGCCGGCGCGTTCGGGCGCCAGGCGCACCAGCGCAAAGTCGGAGGTGCCGCCGCCGATGTCAACCACCAGCACCAACTCTTCGCGCGTGACCTGCGACTCGTAGTCAAAGGCCGCGGCAATCGGTTCGTACTGGAAGGCAATGTCGTGCAGGCCCACGCCGCGCGCGATCTCGGCCAGCGTGTTTTCCGCCTGCCGGTCGGCCGCCGCATCGCCGTCGACAAAAAACACCGGCCGCCCGAGCACGGCGCGGGTGAAGTCACGGCCCGCCGCGTGTTCAGCGCGGCGCTTGAGCTCGCCGATGAACTGCGCCAGCAGCGCACGAAACGGCAGCGCCCGGCCGGCCACCTCGGTCTGCTCGTCAATCAGCGCGGTGCCGAGCAGGCTTTTGAGCGAGCGCATCAAGCGCCCTTCATCACCCGCCAGGTAGTCGGCCAGCGCCGCACGGCCGTAACTGATGTGCCCGTCCTCGGCGTGAAAAAACACGACCGACGGCAAGGTGGGCTTGCCGCCTTCCAGCGGCAGCAGGGCCACCTGCCCCGGGCCGGCGGCGCCGCAGCCCGCGGTGGAGTTGGAGGTCCCGAAGTCGATGCCGCAGGCATCGATCAGCGCTGGAAAAGCGCCCGCCATCAGGGCCGGAGAAAGCCGCCGTCGGCCCAGGCCGTGGCGCTGGCGCGGCTCAGCTTGAAGGCC
The DNA here is from genome assembly GCF_002379085.1 of Polaromonas sp. AET17H-212. GTDB lineage: Bacteria > Pseudomonadota > Gammaproteobacteria > Burkholderiales > Burkholderiaceae_C > Polaromonas. Next base: position 73,482 of record NZ_NBZW01000005.1, read on the forward strand.
GGCGACACGCGCACCTGCGCGAGTTGTTCGCCCGCATCGTCATGTGCCGCGAGCACGGCATAGGGGTTGTCTTCATCGGGCACGATGTCCAGCGACACGGTGATGCGCGCACCGCGCGAGTCCACTTCCAGGCGCTGGTGCAGCGTGGCATGTAGCTGCTGCTCATGGCGGCGCACAAACTCCGACGCGGTCTTGACCAGGGTGCTGAAGGCCGGGCCGTCGAGCGGCTTGGGGTTTTTCTTGTCGCGCCCCATGGTCCAGGGGCCGACCAGCGCGGGCTCGGGCTCGCCATCCTTGATCATGGCCACCGCCCAGCCGTCATCGTCTTCGTTCTTGAGCACGCGGGCCGTCCAGCCGTCGCCGCACCACAGGCGCGGCTGCTGGACAGGGGTGTCTGGATCGGGAAAAGGCTCGGAGGAAGAAGGGTCGGACGGGAAGCTGGCGGTATCGGTCACAGGGGGTCGTTTCAGTCAAAAAAAAGCGCGGCGGTGCGCTGTCTGTCATCAGCCATTTTACCGCCTGCACCCCGCTGCGCGCCCGCGCGCCTGCCGGCTGTTCCGCTTTGCAGAACAAGCTCCCCGCGTAAACCTTGATGACACGCCGGCAGCGGGCCGCTACGCTTGAATTTTCAGATGTCCTGCAACCTCCGGAGACTTTCAATGACCAACCGCCGCGCGTTTATTGCCAGCACCACAGCGGCTGTGGCCGGTGTGGCCCTTCCCTCACTGGCCCGTGCGCAGGCCTTCCCGTCGCGCCCGATCAAATACATCTGTCCCTGGCCGGCGGGGGGCTCCACCGACGCCGTCATCCGTTCGCTGGCCGAAAGCGCCGGCAAGGCCCTCGGGCAGACCATCATTGTCGAGAACAAGCCCGGCGCTGGCGGCATGTTGGGCGCCATCGAGATGCTGAGTGCCAAGCCCGATGGCTACACGCTGACGCAGATACCGCACGGCGTGTTCCGCATTCCGCACATGCAGAAAACCGCTTACGACCCGCTCAAGGACTTCACCTGGATCGCCTGCCTGACCGGCTACACCTTCGGACTGGTCGTGCCCGCCGATTCACCGATCAAGAGCATCAAGGACCTGGTGGCCTACGCCAAGGCCAACCCCGAGAAGTTCACCTACGGCTCCACCGGCACCGGCACCAGCCCGCACCTGGCGGTCGAGGAATTTGCGCAGCGCGCCGGCATCAAGCTCACCCACGTGCCGTTCAAGGGCAATGCCGACAACATGCAGGCCATCCTGGGTGGTCACGTGATGGCCGCCAGCGACGCCACCGGTTGGGGCCCGCATGTGGAGTCAGGCAAACTGCGCCTGATCGCCACCTATGGCAGCAAACGCACCAAGCGCTGGCCCAACGTGCCGACGCTGACCGAGCTGGGCTACGACACCGTGTCGGACTCGCCTTTCGGTGTGTGCGGCCCCAAGGGCATGGACCCGGCCATCGTGGCGACGCTGCACGAAGCCTTCCGGAAAACGCTGAACGACCCGGCCGTGCTGGCCACCTTCGACAAGTACGACCAGTCGGTGATTTACATGAACACGGCGCAATACACCAAGTTCGCCCGCGAAACCTTTACCGCTGAAAAAGCGACGATAGAGCGGCTGGGCATGAGCTTCAAGGGCTGATCCCGGCCCGCCGGCGCTTGCCGGCGCTTGCCGGCGCTTAATTGACAGGCAAACTGTTGCAAGCCACGACTGGCAAGCCCTTCGTGGCTTTTTTGCGTGCTTATCCACAGATTCGTGCACAGGATGCGTGGGCAACTGGGTACCGCATCGGTGGGAGCACCCGGCGCAAGGCATGCCCGCGGGGAACAAGGAGGTCCGTGGGGAAAGTCGCCTGGCGTAATGATTCCTGACTTCATTTTCATTTTGTTTCACTTTCCGGCGCCTCGGTCGCAGGCCTCTTGTCCCCAGCAGCCGGGCAGCGGCAAGTCCTTCATCAGGCCGGCCTGCGTTATGCTGGCTGTCTCCCCTTTTTTTCCGGTGCCGACATGACCTTCCAAGCTTTCCAGATCCTTCCGGCCGTGCTGGTGGCGGCCGTGCTGCTGTTGACCGGCTGCAAGGAAGCGCCCGCGCCCGACGTCCCGGCCAAAGCCAGCGCCACCCCGGTGTCCACGGCCGCTGTGGCCGCCGAGGCCAAGGGGTTCAGCGTCGGCTCGACCATGAGTGCACGCACGGTTTATGTTTTCTTTGATCCCCAGTGCCCGCATTGCAACGCCTTGTGGCTGGCCGCCAAACCCCTCAGGTCGCAGGCGAAATTTGTCTGGATTCCCGTGGGCCTCCTCAATGCGTCCAGCACGGCCCAGGGCGCGACGCTGCTGGCCGCGAAAGATCCGGCGGCCGCCATGGATGAACACGAGGCCTCCATGCAGGCCAGGAGCGGCGGCATCAGCGCCGGCAGCGACATCGCGGCGCAGAAAGAGATGGTGGCGAAAAACACCGCCCTGCTGACCCGCCTCGGCTTTGCGTCGATCCCGACCATCATCGGCACCCATGCCCAGAGCGGTGCGCTGGTGACGCAGGAAGGCTCCATGCCGACCGCGGCCCTGGCCGCGCTGCTCGGCCTGCAGGTACCGGCCGCGCCCTGAAGTGTCTGGCCTACAAGCGAAAAGTGGCTCCAACCCAATAAAGACGGACGCGAGCAGCTATTGAAGTGATAGCAATCTGAAGCCGGCCCGCGCCGGCAGGCTCCAGTTCCTCAGAACAGAACGCGGCTGCGGATGGTGCCCGGCACCCCGGCCAGTTTGGCCAGCGCCATGTCCGACGAAGCGGCGTCGATGTCGATCACCACATAACCGATGGCTTCGTTGGTCTGCAGGTACTGCGACGCGATGTTGATGTTGTTGTCCGAAAACACGCGGTTGATCTCCGCCAGCACACCGGGCACGTTGCGGTGGATGTGCAGCAAGCGATGTTTGCCGGGGTGCGCCGGCAGCGCCACCTCGGGGAAGTTGACCGAGGAGGTCGAGGTACCGTTGTCGCTGTACTTGACCAGTTTTTCCGCCACCTCGACACCGATGTTTTCCTGCGCCTCCATGGTGGAGCCGCCAACGTGCGGCGTCAGGATCACGTTGTCCAGGCCGCGCAGCGGCGACTCGAACACCTCCTTGTTGCTGCGCGGTTCGACGGGAAACACGTCGATCGCCGCACCCAGCAGTTTTCTCTGGCGCAGGGCTTCGGCCAGCGGCTCGATCTCGACCACGGTGCCGCGCGAGGCATTGATCAGCACACTGCCGGGCTTCATCGCGGCAATCTCGGCCGCACCGATCATCCATTGCGTGGCCCGGGTCTCGGGCACATGCAGGCTGACCACGTCGGACTGCGCCAGCAGATCCGTCAGCTTGCCGGCCTGGCGCGCATTGCCCAGCGGCAGCTTGGTGACCACGTCGAAAAACACCACCTGCATGCCCAGTGCCTCGGCCAGCACCGACAGCTGCGTGCCGATGGAGCCGTAACCGATGATGCCCAGCGTCTTGCCGCGGATCTCGTAGGCGTTCTCGGCCGACTTGAGCCAGCCGCCGCGGTGCGCGACGGCGCTTTTCTCGGGCACGCCGCGCAGCAGCAAAATGGCCTCGGCCAGCACCAGTTCGGCCACCGAACGGGTGTTGGAAAACGGCGCGTTGAACACCGCAATGCCGCGCTCGCGCGCCGCATTCAGGTCGACCTGGTTGGTGCCTATGCAAAAGCAGCCTACCGCCACCAGTTTGGCCGCATGGGCAAACACGTCGGCGGTCAGCTGGGTGCGCGAGCGGATGCCGACAAAATGGGCGTCGGCGATCTTGCGCTTGAGCTCGTCGCCTTCCAGCGCCCCGGTCAGGCTTTCGATCTGCGTGTAGCCCGCCGCCTGCAGCACCGCCACGGCCGAGGGATGGATGCCCTCCAGCAGAAGGAACTTGATCTTTTTCTTGTCGGTCGAGGTTTTGCTCATGGCGCTCACGCGGGTTGTGGAGCACCGAAGTATGAACCAAGGCCTGCGGGCGAGTCATTCAGGCCGCTTTTGCCCGGCTGGCAAAAAGGTTGTCGCAACCGCACGGTCGCGCCTTGTCAGTCGACCGGTGCGGGCGCCTCGCGGGCCAGGGCCTGCCGCCGGCTGGTGAACTGCGCCAGCGCCACACCCACCAGCGTCAGCGCGGCCCCGGCCAGCTTGATGGCGGTGTACTGCTCGCCGGCGAACAGCCAGGCCACCAGGCCGGCGACCGGCGGCATCAGGTACATCAGCGGCGCCGTGCGGGCCACGCCGCGCACCGCGTTGACCCAGCCCCAGACCAGCCAGCCCAGGAAGGCCGACACCGTGACCGACCAGACCAGGCTGGCCCACACCGCCAGCGAGGCGTCACCCCAAGGCGCCGCCAGGCCGGCCGGCAGCGACAGCAGCAGCACCGGCACGCTGCCGAGCAAGGTCGCGTAGGCCATGGTCACGACGCCGCCGTGGCGCTCGATCAGCGGTTTGGCGGCCACCGTGTACCAGGAGAAAAAACTCGCCGCGACCAGCAGGAACAGGTCGCCGCCGGTGGCCCGCCAGTTGCCGCCCAGCAGCTTGTCGGACAGGAAAATCAGCACACCGGCAAAGGCCACGGCCACGCCGACGATCTGCGCCCTGTGCAGCTTCTCCACCCCCATGAAACGCAGGATCAGCAATGTGAAGATGGGGCCGCAGGCCAGGATCAGCGAGCTCGAAAACGCCGTGGACCAGTGGATGCCGTAGGTCACCATGCCCACGTGCAGGAAATGCCCGGCAAAACCCAGGCGCGCAAGTTGCCAGAACTCGCGGCGCGTGATGCGCGGAAAGCGCGTGCCGAAACGCCAGGCCAGCAAGGCCAGTGCGCACAGCGGCATGATCAGGTAGCGGGCAAACAGAAAGCCGCCGGGGCCGACCACGTTGAAAACGAACTTCTGCAGCGAAAAATTGATGCCCCAGATCACCACCAGCACCAGCGCGGCCACCAGGGCCATGGAGGCCTGGCGAAGTTTTTTCTGTTCGGGGGTCATCGCGCCGTGTTCCGTGAAAATTTTGGGTCAAAAAGACCTGTAGCCCAATAAATTCAGGCGCAAGCAGCTATCAATTTAGAAGCATACCAGCTTCCGGCCAGGTCTGCAGGGCCGCCGCCCCGGTGCCGGGCGGGACTCAAAAATTGCTGCCAACCAGCGCCTCCAGCCGGGCCGGGTCCACCGGCTTGGTGAAATGATGGTCGAAGCCGGCCTCCTGCGCCTTGCGTTTGTCATCGGCCTGGCCCCAGCCGGTCAGCGCGACCATGACCGGCGCCGGCACCTGGCCGAGGGCGCGAATTCTGCGGCAGGCTTCGTAGCCATCCATGTGCGGCATGCCGATGTCCAGAAAAATGAAGTCGGGCCGGAAGCTCGCGGCCGCAGCGATGGCCTCGGCGCCGTCGTGGGCAGCGCGCACCTCGTGCCCCCACATGCCCAGCAGGCTCGCCAGTGTCAGCGCGGCATCGACATTGTCGTCGGTCACCAGGATCCGGCGCGGCTCGAAAGCGCCCGCATGGCGCCGGACCGGAGCGGTCACCGTACCAGTACCAGTACCAGCACCAGTACCAGTACCAGCACCAGCGCCCGCGTCTGCCGCCGGCAGGGCCGGCGTGGCGCTGCCGGCGACGGGCAGCCAGACGATGAAGCGGCTGCCGGGACCATCGCTGCGGCTTTCGGCACGGATGCTGCCGCCGTGCATCTCGACAATCTTGCGCACCAGCGTCAGGCCGATGCCCAGGCCGCCCTGGGCCTGCGGCGTGGCCGGACTGGGCTCGCCCTGCACGAACATGTCGAAGATGCGTGTGCTCAGGTGTTCCGGCACACCGATGCCGTTGTCCTCGATGCTGACCGTCACGCCCCCTGCGTCGGCGGCCACATGCAATGCCACCGCGCCGCCTTCGGGCGTGTATTTCGCGGCGTTGTTGAGCAGGTTGGTGAACGCCTGCGACAGGCGCACCAGGTCGGCCGTGAGCGCAATCGGCTGGTCCGGCATGGTGACGGTGAACGCGTGCTGCCGATCAAGAAGGACCGGCCGGCTGGTTTCCGCCGCGCTGCTGATGGCGTCCCCGAGCCGGATCGGCTCCAGCCGCAGCTCCAGCTTGCCGCGGCTGATGCGGCTGACATCCAGCAGGTCATCGACCAGCCGTGTCATGTGCGCGATCTGGCGCTCCATGATGGTCCGGATGCGCTCCAGGGCGGCCGGATCGTCCGCTCCCTGGCGCAGGATTTCCACGCTGTTGCGCAGCGGCGCCAGCGGATTGCGCAGCTCATGGGCCAGCATGGCCAGAAATTCGTCTTTCATCCGGACCATCTGCTCGGCCTCGCTGCGCGCGGCGCGCTCATTGTCGAGCAGCTTTTCGCGTTCCTGCGCGGCATGCCTGGCCACTTCATAAAGCCGGGCGTTGTCGATGGACACCCCGGCCTGCGCCGCAATGCCGGTGACCAGCCGTTGCGCACGTTCGTCGAAAACGCCGGCATCCGGATGGCCGAAAAACAGGCCGCCGATCACATCCGCAGAGCCCGAAGCAACCGGCACGGCCAGATAACTGCGGACCGGCACCGCCCCCGGCCGGGCCGGGGCCTTGTAGCGCGCATCCTTCGACAGGTCCTCGACATGGACCAGCGGCGCACCGCTGAGCGTGAGATCGAACAGCGCGCCGGCCTGCGGCAGGCCGCAACTGTCAACGTCTTCCGCGGCGATGCCCGATACCGCTCGCGACAAAGGACTGTTGCCGCCCGGTGCCGCGGTGTTGTAGAAAAAGGCGCCCACTTTCGCACCGCTGATTTCCGTGGCTGCGTCGATGACGGCCTGCGCCAGCATGCGCACGTCGAGCTTGGCCGTCAGGATGGTGCCGGTCTTGTTGAGCAGTTCCAGCACACGCGCCTTCTTGCGCAGGGCATCCTCGGTACGCCGCTGCTCGGTGATGTCGCGAAAAACCCAGACGCGCCCGACATGCTGGCCCTCGACAAACTGGATCTTGGAAGAGCGTTCGTAGACCCGGCCGTCGTGCAGCTTGAGCAGGTCGAAACTTTCTGCCGGCAAGCTTCGGTAGATCTCATGGACCCGGTCCAGGAAGTGCTGCGCATCCTCGACCTGCTGGCTCACCGTGTACAGCAGCCTTTCGTGGTCGCGAAAAGCCATGAGCTCATCGGACAGCCCCCACATCCGGACGTACTGCTGGTTGAAGCCCGTGACACGCGCATTGTCATCGGTGACCAGGATGCCGTCGCGGCTGGCCTCCAGGGTGGCGCGTACCATGGACAGCGACAGGGCCAGTTCCGCCGTTTTCTGTTCCAGTCCGTCCCTGGCCGCCGCCAGCCCCCCCTCGGCCTGCTGGCGTGCCCGCAGAATGCTTTGCGCGTTCAGCAGGTCGACCGAGCGCAGCCGGCGGTCTTCGTCGTCGCCCTTCATCATCGTCCTTCGGAAAAGCGCTGCGCCAGCGCGGTGGCCAGCACGCGCGCGCGGATGGGCCGGGGAATACGGCCAGGGGGCACGGTCGGAATCTGCATGGTGCTTTACTATAAGGAAGTTCGACCCGCGCGGATGTAGGCAAAAAACGGTTTGTGAGGGCAACGCCCGCTTTCCCGCCCTCTGCCCATGCCGGCCCGCCCCCTCACCCGAAAGGAAGACCTTGAAATTCAAAATGGCTGAAAAGTCGCTTTTTGCCATCCTGCTGCGCTCGCCGTGGTGGATCAGCTTTGCCATTGCCGTCGGCTTCGGGCTGGCCTCCAAGGCCTTGTTGCCCGCGCAGTATTTTGTATTTGGCGCCCTCGGCGGCCTGCCCTTTGTGGTGATCGGTGCGATCGCCGCCTGGCGGCAGCTCAGTACGCCCAGCACCGCCCACGTCGAGGGCACGCTGGCGCAGCTGGAGGCCCTGTCCTGGCGCGATTTCTCGGCCGCCGTCGAGCAGGCGTTTGTCCGCGAGGGCTACGCGGTGCGGCGCCTCGACGGCGCGGCGGCTGATTTTGTGCTGGTCAAGGCCGGCCACACCACGCTGCTGGCCTGCAAGCGCTGGAAAGCCGCACGCCTGGGCATCGAACCCTTCCAGGGCCTGCAGGCCGCGCTGGGCGCCCATCAGGCCGACAGCGCCCTGTGCATCGCCACCGGGCAGGTGACGGACAAGGCGCGCCAGTTTGCGGCCGAGCACCAGATACGCGTCCTGCAGGGCACCGAGCTGGCCCAGCTGCTCAAGCCGGTGCTGGCGAAAACCACCGGGGCCTGAGGCCGGTTTTGCTCCTGTTTTGGTAGCTGCCTCCGCACGCCGTCATTGGGCCAGAGGCCTTTTTTGATGCGAATCTTCTGCCGTCGGTGTCAGCGCTGCCGCACGGCCTTCATCACCGGGTAGGCACTGGCCATCCACAGGTACATCAGCGCACCGGCCAGCAAGGCCGCCGCAGCGATTTCCAGCGACAGCGTGAAACCCTCGCCCAGGCTGCGGCTGTGCCGCAGCAGCACGGCGACCAGCGGCGGGCCGGCAATCTGGCCGATGCCGTACATGGCGGTCAGCAGGCCCATGTAACTGGCGGCCGCGGCGGGCCGCAGCCGCCGCACCTCCTGCATGGCAAAAAAGGTGATCGCGGTGAACGGAATGCCCAGCAGCAGGCTGCCGATCGCGAAACCGGCGAGGTTGGGGCTGAACACGCTGGCCGCGATGCCGAGCGCCTGCACCGTGTAGGCGCCGGCCAGCAGGTAGCGGAAATCACCGGTGGCCGGGATGCGGGTGGCCAGCAGGGCACCTGTCACCACGCCGAGGCCGAAGATGGGCCAGAAAAAATCGATCCAGACCGAGCCCGGCATGGCTTCGCGCGCGATCACCGGCAAAAAGGTGGCGGTGATGATGTAGCCAAAACCGGCCAGCCCGTAAGCCAGCGCCAGCAGCAGCATCTGCTTGCGGCCGGCCGGCGCCTGGCTGGTGGCTGGCGTGCTGGGCACTGCGTTGGCGGCACCGCCGCCCTGCCCCGCGCCGCGCTCCTGAAAGGTGCGCCACACGCTGGCCGTCAGCACCGCGGCGAGTACGCCAAAAATCAGCCAACCGGTGGCGGCCTTCCACTGCAGCGCGACCATGGCGCTGGCAAACAGCCCGCTCAGGGCGATGCCCGCGCCCGGGCCGGCGTACATGATGCCGCCCAGCGCCGGCGCGCCCAGCCGGGCCAGCTGCGCCAGGCACCAGCCCGAGGTGTAGACAAACACCAGCGCACTGGCCACCCCGGCCGCAAAACGCAGCAGCGGCCAGAGGGCCGGCAGCTGCAGGGCCATGCCCAGCGTCAGCAGCGTGGTGGCGACCAGGCCCGCACGCACCCAGCTAGAGGCGGCGACGGCCGGCAGAAACCGCAGGTGTTTCCAGATCCAGGGCTGGAAGGTGCACAGCAGCGCACCGACAAGGTAACCGAGGTAATTGGCGCTGGCCAGCCAGCTGGCCGACGGCAGGTCGATCACGCCATCGCTGAGCATCATGGGCAGCAGCGGTGTGAAGGCAAAACGGCCAATACCCATGGCCGCCGCCAGCGACAACATGCCGGCGATGGCAATCGCCCAGCGGTTCACCGGCGCCCGGCTCAAGGCTTGCTGCCCGCGGCCGGGTTTTGCGTCAGTGCGATGCGGCGGCGCAGGCGCGCGGCAGCTTCCGAATCACCCCCTTTTTCCGCGAGTTGCAGTTGCACGCCCAGCCAGGCCAGCAGCGGCCGGCGCCAGCCCTGGCCGGAGGCGGTGTCCACTGCCTGCTGCAGCACGGCCGGGCTGGCCCGGCCGGCGCGGAACAGCACGCCAGCGGCGACCAGTTGCGACAGCGGGTCGGCCACGGCTTTCAGCGCCGCCGCATCCGCACCGGCGGCGGCTGCGGCACGTTGCGGTGCGGGCAACAGGGCGATGTCCTGCGGCTGCAACTGGCCCGCGAGGTAGTCGGCATAGGCGCGCTCGGCGGCCGGTGCGTCCGGCCGCAGCACTTCGAACCCGGCGCAGGGTTCCAGCACCAGGCTGGCGACACGGCTGGCGCAACGCAGCAGTTCGGCCCGTGCCATCAGGTCGGGGCGGCCGGTGCTGGAGAGTTCGCTGCGGGCGCGCGCGAACTCCTGCACCTCGACACGCGAATTGCCTTCGAGGTAAGCGGCGACCGCCCGCTCCATCGCAGTCTTGGCCTCCATCTGCCAGTCGGGAGCCTTGGGCCCGCTGCTGCAGGCCGCCAGCGACAGCAGCGCCAGGACGGACAGGAAATGTGAAAGGAGTCTCATGGCAGCTTGATCTCCGTGTCGCGGGCAAACGGCCACTTGCGGTTGATCTCGTTGATCAGGCCGTCCACCTTGCGCAGGCTGGACTCGACCTCGCCGCGCAGCGCCCCCAAGTCGTCGGTGGCAGCCCGGGCGTTGGCGCCCACGGCCTGGGCTTCGACCAGCACCGCGTCGACTTTTTTCAGGCTGGTGCGTGCTTCGCCGAGCAGGGTGTTGAGCTGCACCACCGTGGCCCGGGCTTCCGGCATCACACCGTTGGCGCCGAACACCTGGGTGTCGGTCTTGGCCGCCAGGCCGTCGAGTTTGGTCAGCAAGGCGTTGGTGCGGTCCAGCGTGGCGATCAGCTTTTTAGCCTCGGCGTCGTTGCCCAGCAGCACGCTCAGGGCACCGCCCGGACCGTTGAGCCGGTCCGTCAGTTTCTGCACATTGGCGAGGCTGGTGCCTATCGCGCCGCCGCTGGCCGTCAGGCTGTTGAGGTTGTCAATCAGGTCCTTGGCGGCGGCCACCAGCTTGGGTACTTCGGCGCCGGCGTCGCCGCGCAGCACTTCGCGCACCGCGCCATCCGGCAGCAAGGGGTCCTTGAGCATGCCGGTGTAGGCGCGGATGTTGGTGCTGCCCACCAGCCCGCGCACCAGGGTGAACACGCTGGAGGTGCGCAGCCAGTGCGCGTCCTTGGTCGGCACATCGACAATGATGCGGGCCTTGCCGTCTTCGGCCAGCTCGATGCGGCGCACGCGGCCAATCGGGAAACCCGCAAACGTCATGTCCATGCCGACCACCACGCCTTCGGAGTCGTCGGACAGCAGCACCAGTTTCTGGGTGCTCTCAAAGGCGCCGCGCGCATACAGCACGTAAAGCGCCGAGCCCACCACCAGCAGCGCCATGAACACCAGCAGCAGCAGCGCCTTGAACTCGAGGTTGGCGACGGGCGGCATGGCCACGCTGCTGCCGGCCGGCGGCTCCGGCGGCGCAGGCGGGGATGGGGGTGGCAGGGGTTGGCTCATGGCTTGAAAGGAAGGAAGGATCCGGACGGAATGTTGATTGAATGTTGGCTATTGGTCAGTAGTAGTTGCCCACGAGGGACACCACCTCAATGACCAGAATGACGGCAAACATGCGCACCAGCATGCGCAGTTCGGCGCTGGCGCGAAAACGCAGCTCCGCCGTGTCGTACAGGGCCGATGCCATCGGGATCAGCGACACAGCCAGGCTGAAAAACAGGGTTTTCAGCACGAAGATCAAAGTCACGTCGGGGTTGAACACCTGGCCGAAGAGCCGCGTGTACACCGCCACGCCCGACAGCGTGAAACCGTAACTGGCCAGGTAGGCCATCACCAGCGCCACCACGCAGCTCAGCGCGGCCAGCGTGACCGTGGCGAAAATGCCGGCTGTCACACGCGGCAGCACCTCCTGGCGGACCGGGTCCAGGCCGCGCTGCTGCAAGTCCTGCAGCTCACCACGCTGGCGCATCAGCGAGAGCTCCACCCCGCTGGCAATGGCGCAGCGCAAGGCAACGAACATGGCGGCCGTCAGCGGAATCAGCTCCAGCACCAGCACGCGAATGACAACCTGCAGGGCGTATTGCGACAGGCCGTAACTGAGTGCGGTGACGATGACGATGCGCGTGATGACCACGGTGATCAGCGCGCACATGACCGTGAACCCCAGCAGGTTGGGCGCGGTGTTGAGGTAGATGTGGCGTGCCAGCGCCCGGCGGTTGTCGCGGGCGTAACTCGAGGGCGACAGGGCCAGCACCAGGATCAGCGCGCCGAGATGGATCAGGCGCCACCAGCCCACCAGCCAGTTCCGCGCCCTGCGGTTCAGTTCTGCCATCGTGCCGTGCCGACCAGCCAAGGGAGTCATCCGGCCATGATACTGCGCGCCTCAGGCCAGCGGACCGGCTTCGAGCGGGAGCGATCCGTTGGGAATGCCCGCGGACAGGTTGAGCGCCTGTGCGCAGCGCGCTACCTCCTCGCGGTCGCCCTGCCACAAGGCGCTGATGTAGGCCCGGTAGGCCGGGTGCCAGCCGCCGGCTCCTTCCAGCCCGTCCAGCGCGCCGCCGGCGGCGATCAGGGCCTGCACATGGGCCGCCACCTCGGTGGCCAGGGTGCAGGCGGTGTTGATGACCCTGTCGGCATCCTCGTCCTGGGGGTTCAATGCGGTGATCCCGAACAGGGAAAAGACCTGTGCCAGCGACGCCTCGGAAGCGGCGTCAAGGATTTCCTCACCGGTGACCGGGTCCAGCGTTCTCTCCGAGGGAAAGGCCGCTTGTCCGGCGGCGGCCAGCAGTTGCTCGCGAAACAGTGCGCTCATGCGTGTGGTCTTCCGTGTCCATGATTCGCAGCCGGAGCGGCGGCGATGAGCGAAAGTTTAGGGCATGCGGGGCACGGCCGCTGCTGGCGGGCCCGCCAGGGCACGGCAGTAAGCCAGGAAGTCATCCATCTCGGTCGCCTTGTCGAAGACTGCGTCGGCCCGCAGTGCCAGGCATTTGAGGCGCACCTCCTGGCTCAACTGGCCGCTCAGCACCACCACCCGCTGGTCCTCCCTGCGCGTGATGCAACAGTTGAGCGCCCCCACGCCGCTGCCCTGCCTCAAGTGCAGGTCGACCACCGCGAGATCCCACGCGCTGTCGTGGGAGGACAACCAGTTCGTCGCGGAGACTTCGTTGTCGGCATAAAACAGCACCTCCACCCCCGGTATGCTGCGGAGCGCGTCAACCAGCAGGTTTCGCAGGACCATCTCGTCCTCAATCACGAAGACCTTCAGGGGCTGCGCTTCACCCTTGTCGATGGAATCGGCCAACCCGCTCACGCGGGACCCCGGCGTGATCGCCCACGGCACTCAAGGGATGTGCAGGACGGGGGCAATTTTGACAATCGGGTCTCGGTCAATGGTAAAAAAGTCAGTGTAGGTCTGCGTCCTGCGGGTGCGATTGCCCCAGCACAAGTATCGCCGGCATCGTATCCCCGGTTTCCGGTTCAGCGCCGGGCGGTGCCTGTGGTCGTCCCTCAGGTGAAGAGTCCTGGCCAGCCAAAGGCACCCGCACTTCGATGTAGATATCTTCGAGCGCGCCGGTGTAGCCCTCGAAGGCCAGCAATCTGGCTGCCACTTCAGCGCGCTCCCAGCGCACGATGGCCCGCTTTTCTTCCAGTGAAAGATCGGAAGACGTCGCCTCGTCCTCCCGGGTCTTGGCCCGAACCCAGGCGCGGCGCGCCTGCGCCACCTGCTCTGGACTGCCAAGCTGGTGGACCAGGGCCTGGTCATACCGCTGCTCGATAAGGCGGCGCTGGTCCGCCGGAAATTCCTCGTTGCCCACCAAGCGTATGAGGTAATGCATCACATCCTCGTTTCCCGGGAAGCGGCACGGAGGTTCATTCATCGCTGCCCGCCCGCCGCCGCCGCCGTTTGCACAGCAACCAAGGCTTGAATTTATATGCCTTGTCCAGAGCCTGCAACCCCGCCCTGTCAACCCTGACAGGGTGGCGTGTAACCTGTGGGGAGGGTACCCATGGACGGGGTCACCATGGGAAAATTCTGCAGACTGGAGAGCGAGTGGGTTTTCAACAGACGGCGCGCCGCGCGCGTGGTTTTGGCCTGGCCACGCATCGGCCGGGCGAAGCCCGGTCATCCCGAGTGCTTACATTTTCAAGTGAAAATAGCCTCCAGCCCGCATAAAATATACGAAGTATGCTATGTTATTTATAGCAATTTACGACTATGCGGCCAGGCCGGGAGCGTCAAGGCGCCGTGCAGTTCGCCATCATTTCGCCGAGCCGGACCGCTGCCCCCGGCGCCCAGGTCGGGTTGAAGCGGCATGGCCCCCGGGGAAACAGCATGACCACGGTGGAGCCTAGCAAAAAGCGGCCCATTTCCTCGCCCTGCGCCAGCTCCACCGGCGGCTGGCCCTCGTCGTAGCGCCACTCGCGCACTTCTTTCGTCCGGGGCGGGTTGACCACGCCGTGCCAGACCGTGGCCATGCTGCCGACAATGGTGGCACCTACCAGCACCAGCACAAACGGCCCGCGCGCCGATTCGAACACGCAGACCACCCGCTCGTTGCGCGCAAACAGCCCGGGCACGCCGCGCGCCGTGGCCGGGTTGACCGAAAACAGCTCACCCGGCACGTAAATCATGCGCAGCAGGCGCCCGCCCGTGGGCATGTGGATGCGGTGGTAGTCCTTGGGGCTGAGGTAAATCGTGGCGAAACTGCCGCCTTCGAACTGCGCGGCCAGCGCGCGATCGCCGCCGACCAGGGCGGTGGTCGAGTAGTGGTGCCCCTTGGCCTGGAAAATCCGGTCGCCCTCGATCGCACCGAACTGGCTGATCGCGCCGTCCACCGGGCAAACCAGGTCGGCGGCGGCCAGCGGACGGGCGCCCGGCTTGAGCGCGCGCGTGAAAAATTCGTTGAACGTCGGGTAGCTGCTGAGGTCCGGGTTGGCGGCCTCGGCCATGTTCACGCCGTATTTGCCCACAAACCAGCGAATGATGCCTGTCGTGACCGACCCGCCGCGCATGGAGGCAATGTGGCTGCCGAATTCCGTCAGTGCCTGCTTGGGCAGGAGGTATTGCAAAAATACTTCAAATCGTTCGGACACGCGGGCTCACTGTGGTCTGGAGAAGCGCCCATTCTATAGAGGCAGGCCACGCATCAGCCGGGCTGCAGCCGCAGCAGGCGACCGCGCGGGCTGTCGGTCAACACATAAAGCAGGCCGTCCGGCCCCTGCCGCACATCGCGAATGCGCTCGCCGCCGCCCTCGAGCAGCTTGTGCTCGCGTACGACCTTGCCCTTGAACGGCGCGCTCAATTTGAACAGCAGCGGCACGTCCGCGATCCGGCGGTTGGCCGCAAAGCCGGCATTCGTGATGCCATCGAGCAGGCCGCCCTGCCCTCCGGCGTCAATGGCGAGCAGACCGGTCACGGGCGGACCGAGCCGGCCGTCGGGCTCCACCACGGGCAGGCGGCCGGGCCTTTCCGTGACCAGGAAGCGGCCCTGCGGCAAAAACGCCAGGACCCAGGGGTTTTGCAAACCCGTGGCGACAACCTCCGGTCGCACGGCCTGCGCCTGGGCTTCCGCCCTGGAAAATGCTACAAAAATAATAGCAGACAACGCAACTTACATAAGGGCTAGCTGCATATTTCGCTCCTTGATTCAGGCCAAAAACCGCACGGTGGCTGGCGCCTGGCTTTGAAGCAATATGCCACTGTCACCCCGCCGGCACCGGCCTGCGGGTTTTCCTGCAACACGGCAGCATTTCTGACCGGAAAAACCCACCATTGTCGTAAATCGTTACAAATCAATGGCTTAGCAACGCAATCTAGAAAAAACTTTAGCTTGACGTAGGACTTGTCCTTCAAGTAACCTTGCGGCCATGCGTATCCCCCTGCTTCTCACCTGCCTTCTGCTGGCCGCCACTGTGCAGGCTGCACCCGGTCAGTCTGGTGACGATATGGACAAATTCCTCGCCGACAAGGGCCTGCTCAACCGGATTGGCCAAGTGGGGCAATCGGTCAGCCACAAGGCGTCCGAGCTGGTGGTCAACGCCATGGGCTTCCTGGGCGTGCCTTACCGGCGCGGCGGCAACACCGCTGAGTCCGGGGTGGACTGCAGCGGTTTTGTGAAAGCCATCTACGAGCAGACCGTGGGCCTGGTGTTGCCGCGCCGCGCCGAACAGCAGGCCGCCGCCACACAGAACATCGACAAAACCGAGTTGCAGCCCGGCGATCTGGTGTTTTTCAACACCATGAAGCGGGCCTTCAGCCATGTCGGCATTTATGTCGGTGAGGGCAAATTCATCCATGCGCCCAAGCCCGGTGCCGAAGTGCGGGTTGAAAGCCTGAGCGTCGCTTACTGGGCCCGCCGCTTCGACGGTGCGCGCCGCGTCCAGCGCACCGCTCAGGCCAACGCGACCGGCGAATAACAGGCGGCCGCCCGCGGCCCCCTTCTCGCGCTTCTTCGCTCTTCTTCTCTTTTCCGTCTTTTTTCCTGCCGGCCCTGCCTCGGCAGGCTGGCCTCAATCGGCCTTGACGCCGGCCTCCCGGATCACCTTCGCCCATTTGGTCGTCTCCAGCGCAATAAAGGCGTCGAACTCCTCCGGCGTGCTGCCGACACCGAAAGTCCCCATGGCATCGAGCCGCGCACGTGTTTCATCGCTGCGGATGATGCGCCCGACCTCGTCCGACATGCGCCGGACGATGTCCTTCGGGGTGGCCGCCGGCGCCAGCATGCCGGCCCAGGTGCTGCCGGTGAAGCCGGCAAAACCCTGCTCGATGAAGGTCGGGACGTCCGGTACCGCCGGCAGGCGGCGGTCGCTCGCGACGCCGATCAGCCGCACCCGGCCCGCCTTGCCCTGGTTGATCAGCCCGGTCGGTGCGTCAAAAAACAGCTGGATCTGCCCGCCTATCAAATCCGTCAGGGCCGGCACCGCGCCGCGGTAGGGAATGTGCACCATGTAGGTCTTGGTGATGGACTTGAGCAGCTCGCTGGTCAGGTGGGCAGCTGACCCGTTGCCGGAAGAACCGAAGCTGACCTTGCCGGGGTGGGCACGCGCGTAGTCAATCAGCTCTTTTGCCGTCTTGAAGGGCGCGTCGTTGTTGACGGCAGCCAGCAGCGGCGACACCCCCATCAGGGACACGCCGGTCAGATCCTTGCGCGGGTCGTAGGGCAGCTTGGGGTACAGCGTGGTGTTGGCGGCATAGGCGGCAATCACCACGGCAAAGGTGCTGCCGTCAGCCGGCGCCTTGGCCAGCAAGTCCACCCCGATGATGCTGTTGGCGCCCGGCTTGTTGTCGATGGTCACGGTTTGCTGCAGCCGGTTCTGCAGGCCCACCTGCACAATGCGCGCCATCTGGTCGGTGAAGCCGCCCGGCGTGTAAGGCACGATGATGCGGATCGGCTTGTTCGGCCAGGCGCTCTGGGCCAGCAGGGGCGCACAGACGGTGGCCGCACCGGCCGTGATGGCCAGGTTGAAACGGCGGCGGGACAGGGAACGCGGGGACACAGGTGCAGACATGGCTTCTCCAGAAGGTGGACTTCATTCTGGACCCCTGTACCGGCAGTGACCAGCGGGTTTGCCCCCGAAACATAACGCGCCTGACTGCGGGCAGATCCCTGCGCGACGCGGACAGTCAGTTCAGTCAGTCCGCCCCGTGGGTCGAACCAAACTCACCAGATTGCCAGCGGCCGCGGCCCCACAACGCTTGATGCGGTCTCGTGCCTCGATCACTGACGGGTGGTCGCCGTACCGTCCGATCTCTCCCAATGGATTGAGGCGCGACCCCTTCGCCCAGGCCGCAAGCGCAGGGTGCGCGGCACGCGCTCGTTCATTGGCCATGTTCGCCAGAAAAGCAGTGAGGTAGTCCTTGTTCGCATCCCAGTAGGAAATCGGAGGAAACAATCTGTTTTTCTCTTCGTCTGAGCCAAGCATGGCCTCGGCAGCACCCAGCATCGCAAACTGGAAGCAGGCGAAACCCCAGATGAACGGCTGAACCGTGATCCGGCCAGGCTCAAAGATCGGACGCAGCGCAGGCCGGGCCAGGCCTCTGGCAGCGCAGTGAATGTGCAGCGTTCGCGTTGTGGTCGGCACCTGGCCTTGGTCCAGCGTGATCATGTCGGAGCCGATCTCGCGTACATGACCCAGGCGCACCACATTCTTGATCCGGCGCAACAGGTCAAGCTCGGATTCGCTGATGACAGCACCGCGGCACATGCTCGGCGCCACCTCGGGGTCGATGCGCAGGAAAAAACCCTGCGCCTCCAGACGGCGGTACAGGTCGGGGATGGATTCAGCCTGTGCCATCTCTTCAAGCTGGATGGCGATGCCGCGATAGAGGTCTGGCAGCAAGGTGTGCGGCTGGTAAAACCGGCGATTGAGCCACCACCCTTCGCGCGGTTTGACCCAGCGAATGGCATCGGGCGCAACGCCTTGTTCAAGCAGCCAGACGCAGGTGTCGACAGCTGTTTTTCCAGCGCCGATGACGACAAAGTCTTCTGGTTTCTGATCGATGCACGCGATCGCGCCTGCCGGAACGCAGCGCACACCGTCTGCCACTTCAAAGGGGGGCGGACTGGTCGCGGGGATGCTGCCTTCCAGGTAGGTCGTGTCAATCGTCTTGCGCTTGACGCGCACGTCCCAGGTTTCCTTGGTGAGCCTGGAGCCAAAACCCTGCTGACCCAGATGGTCGCAGTTGGGGAAATACCGGACGCGACCGCTGGAAAGAAAGCGGTGCTTCATTACCCCCCCGAAATACGATCGGATGTCGTCGGCACTGGCAAGTTCGTAATACCCTGCGTTCAGGCCGGTGTCATCGATGGCATCCTGACCCATCGGGGTAGAGTCCACGCCATAAAAAGCCGAGGGCTGATGGAGGCGCACATAGGGGTAGGCATCGATCCAGTGCCCGCCGGGTGCGTGGCGCCGGTCCACCATGGTGACGGTGGCGTCGGTATGGGTTAACAGGGCGTCGGTGATGGCCATGCCGGCAGCACCCGCGCCGATCACCAGATAGTCGGTTTCAATCATGCTTTTACTTCCTCTTTGGTTGGTGGTAACAAGCCATCAAGGAAGCCGGCGCATTAACGCGTGCTGAGTCACGCTGGGTGGGTGGCGCTGGGACCTTTTTTGGGTCTAAAGTACACGGCACGCAATGCCGTGTCAAGGACTGCGGAACCACCAAGCTCCCTGCGGGACGCCATCCGCTGGGTTCCCAGGGGCTTGCGCTTGAGCGAAGTTCAAACAGGGACTCGACGCGGGTCTTGGAAAAATATAATCCCGAACCCCAATCCGGATATTGGTCGGCAGCTACTAAACTTATAGCAACCTGGTGCTCACCCAGCGCCCTTGGAGCCTACTTGCGCGCCGGCGGCAAGTCGGTACAGCTGCCGTGCGCCACTTCCGCCGCCATGCCCATGCTTTCGCCCAGCGTCGGGTGCGGGTGAATCGTCTTGCCGATGTCCACCGCATCCGCACCCATTTCGATCGCCAGTGCAATCTCGCCGATCATGTCGCCGGCGTGCGTGCCGACGATGCCGCCACCGAGAATCTTGCCGTGGCCATGCGCCTCGGGGGAGTCATCAAACAGCAGCTTGGTGAAACCTTCGTCGCGGCCATTCGCAATGGCGCGCCCGGAGGCGTTCCACGGGAACAGCCCTTTCTTGACCTTGATGCCTTGCGCTTTCGCCTGGTCTTCAGTCAGGCCGACCCAGGCAATTTCGGGGTCGGTGTAGGCCACGCTGGGAATCACGCGGGCATTGAAGGCGGCGCTGGCCAGATCCTTGTTGCCCTGCAGCTCGCCGGCAATCACTTCGGCGGCCACATGCGCTTCATGCACGGCCTTGTGGGCCAGCATGGGCTGGCCGACGATGTCGCCGATGGCGAAAATGTGCGGCACGTTGGTGCGCATCTGGATGTCGACCGGGATGAAGCCGCGGTCGCTCACACTGACACCGGCCTTGTCGGCCGCAATTTTTTTGCCGTTCGGTGTGCGGCCCACGGCCTGCAGCACCAGGTCGTAGGTTTGCGGCTTTGGCGCGCCCTCGCCTTCAAACGTCACCTCGATGCCCTGGGCCGTTGCCTTGGCGCCGACGGTTTTGGTCTTGAGCATGATGTTGTCGAAACGCGGCGCGTTCATTTTCTGCCAGACCTTGACGAGGTCGCGGTCCGCGCCCTGCATCAGGCCGTCCAGCATTTCCACCACGTCCAGGCGCGCGCCCAGCGTGGAATAGACCGTGCCCATCTCCAGCCCGATGATGCCGCCGCCGAGGATCAGCATGCGTTTGGGAACTTCTTTCAGCGCCAGGGCGCCGGTTGAATCGACCACGCGCGGGTCTTCCGGCATGAAAGGCAGGCGTACCGCCTGCGAGCCGGCCGCGATGATGCAGTTCTTGAAGGCAATGGTCTGCTTCTTGCCTGTTTTTTCCTGTGCGCCACCGGCGGTTTCTTCCACCTCCACATGGTTGGCGCCAACGAAGGCGCCATAGCCGCGCACCACGGTGACCTTGCGCATTTTGGCCATCGCGCTGAGCCCCCCCGTCAGCTTGCCGACGACTTTTTCCTTGTGGGTACGCAGCTTGGCAATGTCGAGCACCGGCTCACCGAAGCTCACGCCCAGGCTGTCGAAATGTTTGACTTCGTCCATCACCGCCGCCACATGCAGCAGCGCCTTGGACGGGATGCAGCCGACATTCAGGCAGACGCCGCCCAGGGTGGCGTAACGCTCGACGAGGATGACTTTCAGGCCGAGGTCGGCGGCGCGAAAAGCCGCCGAATAACCGCCGGGGCCGGCGCCGAGCACCAGCAGGTCGCAGTCCAGGTCGGCCTGGCCGAAAAAACTGGCGGCGGCTGGTGCGGCGACGGGTGCCGGCGCTGCTACCTTTTCAGGAGCTGCCGGCGCAGATACAGCGGGGGCTGGCGCCTGTTTTTTCTCTGAAACGGGGGCGGCGGCGCCTTCGGCGTCCAGCGTCAGCACGACCGTGCCCTGTTTGACCTTGTCGCCCAGCTTGACCTTGAGTTCCTTGACCACGCCGGCATGGCTGGACGGAATTTCCATCGAGGCCTTGTCGCTTTCCACGGTCAGCAGGCTCTGGTCGGCCGCGATGGTGTCGCCGGGCTTGACCAGCAGTTCGATCACGGTGACCTCGTCGAAGTCCCCGATGTCGGGAACGGTAATGTCTATCAATGCCATGTCTCTTGTCTCCGCTTGATTTACTTTTTCAGCTTGACGGTGAACAGTTCCACCGAGCCGCCGGAGTTCTTGTCAAACTCGCAGCCCGCGTGCACGCCGGCCAGGGCCACTTCGCGCGCCGTTTTCGCCTTGCCCCAGGTGGCATGCATGGCCCCCAGTGCAAAGCTGCGCCCCGAGCCGATGGCCCAGAACTCCTTGAATTCAAAAACCTCACGGTAGCTGTAAAGCCCGTAAATGCCGGTGGCGTTGGCAATCAGCGCGCTGAACTGGCTGGACTCGTAGGGGTCGTTGTCGTCTTCCTTGGTCTGCAGGAAAAAGGTGTCTTTCAGCACGGGATGCAGCTTGTTGAAGGTGTCGAACACCTCGTCCTTGCTGCCCAGCCGGAGCTGGTCCTTGGGCAGTGCCGCCATGGCCTTGCGCAGCACCGGAAAATGCGCCGCCGTGCCGGCCATGCCGACGTAGCTGCCGCCGGCCGGTGTCTCGACCTTGAAGATCTTCTCGTTGGCCTCGAAGCGGCTGCTCAGGCGCGTATCGCCGAAGGTGATCAGCGCGTCGGTGGCGATCACGGCCTGCCCGGCTCTACGGACGGCGACCAGAGTGGTCACAAAAGAACCCGACGGAAGTCACCCAGGATCTGGCCCAGGTAGGCATTGAAGCGCGCGGCCGAGGCGCCATCGATGACGCGGTGGTCATACGACAGCGACAGCGGCAGCGTCAGGCGCGGCACGAACTCTTCCTTGTCGGCGTTCCACACCGGTGTCATCGCGCTCCTGGACAGGCCCAGGATGGCGACTTCTGGCGCGTTGATGATGGGCGTGAAGTGGGTGCCACCTATGCCGCCCAGCGAAGAAATCGAAAAGCAGCCACCGGTCATTTCGGCCGGCGACAGCTTGCCGTCGCGCGCCTTCTTGGCCAGCTCGCCCATTTCCTGGCTGATCTGCAGAATGCCTTTTTTGTCGGCATCACGCAGCACAGGCACCATCAGCCCGTTGGGCGTGTCGGCCGCAAAACCGATGTGGAAATACTGCTTGTAGACCAGCGCATCGCCGTCCAGGCTGGTATTGAACTCTGGAAACTTCTTGAGCGCAGCCACCACGGCCTTGATGACAAAAGCCAGCATGGTGACCTTGACGCCGCTTTTTTCGTTGTCCTTGTTGGTCGCCACGCGGAAGGCTTCGAGCTCGGTGATATCGACCTCGTCGTTGTTCGTGACGTGGGGAATCATCACCCAGTTGCGGTGCAGGTTGGCGCCGCTGATCTTCTTGATGCGGGACATGTCCTTGCGCTCGACCGGGCCGAACTTGGTGAAGTCCACCTTGGGCCAGGGCAGCAGGTCCAGGCCGGCGCCGCCGCCGGACGAGGCCGGGGCTTTGGCGGCCTGCGCCTGGGTGCGTGCTTCGCCGGCCATCACCGCCTTGGTGAAGCCCTGCACGTCGTCCAGCGTGATGCGGCCTTTGGGGCCGCTGCCCTTGACCTCCGCCAGGGGAACGCCGAGTTCGCGCGCGAACTTGCGCACCGACGGCGAGGCATGCGGCAGGTTGCCCGTGGGTGCGGACGGTTCGTGCGCCGGCAAGGCGGCCGGCTGCACAGCGGCTGGCGCCGGCGCGCTGGCCTGGCTGGCAGCGGGCGCGGCAGCGGCGGCGGGTGCCGCTGCCGGAGCCGGAGCGGATGCAGGTGCCGCAGCAGAGGCCGGTGCCGAAGTGCCTTCCAGGATCGCGAGCAGGTCGCCAATGTTGATCTTGTCGCCGAGCTTGACCTTGAGTTCCCGGACCACGCCCGACACCGACGACGGAATCTCCATCGAGGCCTTGTCGGACTCCACGGTCACCAGCGACTGTTCGGCCTTCACCGTGTCGCCGACCTTGACCAGCACCTCGATGACGGCCACGTCCTTGAAGTCACCGATGTCCGGCACACGAACCTCGACCGGGCCGGCGGCAGCCGCGGGCGCGGCCGAAGATGCTACTGAAACAGTAGCTGCCGGCGCAGCTGCGGCGGGGGCTGGCGCCTGTTTTTGTTCTGAAACAGGAGCCGTAGCGGGCGTGGCAGCGCCCTCGCCGTCGAGCGCCAGCACGACCGAGCCCTGCTTGACCTTGTCGCCCAGCTTGACCCTGACTTCCTTGACCACGCCGGCCTGGCTCGAGGGAATTTCCATCGAGGCCTTGTCCGATTCGACCGTGATCAGCGACTGCTCCGCCTTGACGGTGTCACCTGGCTTGACCAGCAGCTCGATGACCGTTACCTCGTCAAAGTCCCCGATGTCGGGAACCTGTATGTCTACCAATGCCATGTTCTTGTCTCCAGTTCGTCCGTGTTTTTTCTGCGCGTGGTGATCAGGCGTAAAGCGGGTTGACCTTGTCGGCATGGATGCCGTATTTCTTGATCGCCTCGGCGACCTTGGCCACCGGCACGGTGCCTTCTTCGCTGAGCGCCTTCAGCGCGGCCACCACGATGTAGTGGCGGTTGATCTCGAAGTGCTCGCGCAGCTTGCTGCGGAAGTCGCTGCGGCCGAAGCCGTCGGTGCCCAGCACCTTGTAGGTGCGGCCCCGCGGAATGAAGGAACGGATCTGCTCGGCATAGGCTTTCATGTAGTCGGTCGAGGCGACCACCGGTCCCGTGTGCTTCTCGAGCTGCTGGCCCACGAAGGGAACACGCGGCGTGTCCAGCGGGTGCAGCAGGTTCCAGCGCTCGGCATCCTGGCCGTCCCGCGTGAGTTCGTTGAAGCTCGGGCAGCTCCAGACGTTGGCGGCGACGCCCCAGTCTTTTTCCAGCAGTTCCTGGGCGGCGACGGACTCGCGCAGGATGGTGCCGGAGCCGAGCAGTTGCACGCGCGGCGCCGTCCCGGCCTGGCCCTTCGCCAGCCCCTGGCCGCCTTCCTTGAGCAGGTACATGCCCTTGACGATCTGCGCCTCGGTGCCGGGTGTCAGGCCCGGCATCGCGTAGTTCTCGTTGAGCAGCGTGATGTAGTAGAAAACGTTTTCCTGGCGCTCGACCATGCGCTTGAGGCCGTCCTGCATGATCACCGCCACCTCATGGGCATAGGTCGGGTCGTAGCTGACGCAGTTGGGAATGGTGCCGGCCAGGATGTGGCTGTGGCCGTCCTCGTGCTGCAGGCCTTCGCCGTTGAGCGTGGTACGCCCGGAGGTGCCGCCCAGCAGGAAACCACGCGCCTGCATGTCGCCGGCCGCCCAGGCCAGGTCGCCGACGCGCTGGAAGCCGAACATCGAGTAGTACACGTAGAACGGGATCATGATCCGGTTGTTCGTGCTGTAGGAGGTGGCCGCCGCGATCCAGCTGCTCATGCCGCCGGCCTCGTTGATGCCTTCCTGCAGGATCTGGCCCTTTTTGTCTTCCTTGTAGTACATCACCTGGTCTTTGTCGACCGGGGTGTATTTCTGGCCTGCCGGGTTGTAGATGCCGATCTGGCGGAACAACCCTTCCATGCCGAAGGTGCGGGCCTCGTCCACCAGGATGGGCACCACGCGCGCACCCAGCGCCTGGTCACGCAGCAACTGCGTCAGGAAGCGCACATAGGCCTGGGTGGTGGAGATTTCGCGGCCTTCCGGCGTCGGCTCGATCACCGACTTGAAGGACTCCAGGGACGGCGCCGTGAAGCTCTCGTCGGCCTTGGTCCGGCGGTGCGGCAGGTAGCCCCCGAGGGCCTTGCGGCGCTCGTGCAAGTATTTCATTTCAGGCGTGTCGTCGGCCGGCTTGTAGAACGGCACTTCCGGCAGCTGGCTGTCAGGAATCGGGATGTTGAAGCGGTCACGGAAGGCCTTGATGTCCTCGTCGGACAGTTTCTTGGTCTGGTGGACGTTGTTCTTGCCTTCGCCGATCTTGCCCATGCCAAAACCCTTGACGGTCTTGATCAGCAGCACGGTCGGCTGGCCGGTGTGGTTGACCGCCTTGTGAAACGCCGCATAGACTTTTTTCGAGTCGTGGCCGCCGCGGCGCAGGTCGAAGATTTCCTCATCGGTCATCTTGGAGACCATCTCCAGCGTCTCGGGGTTCTGGCCGAAGAAATGCTTGCGCACATAGGCACCGTCGTTGGCTTTCATGGCCTGGTAGTCGCCGTCGGGCGTGTCCATCATGACCTTGCGCAGCGCACCGTTCTTGTCGCGCGCCAGCAGCGGGTCCCAGTTGCTGCCCCAGACCAGCTTGATCACGTTCCAGCCCGAACCGCGGAACTCGCCCTCGAGTTCCTGGATGATCTTGCCGTTGCCGCGCACCGGGCCGTCCAGGCGCTGCAAATTGCAGTTGATGACGAAGATCAGGTTGTCGAGGTTCTCGCGGGCCGCCAGGCTGATCGCGCCCAGCGACTCCACCTCGTCCATCTCGCCGTCGCCGCAGAACACCCAGACCTTGCGGTTCTCGGTGTTGGCAATGCCGCGCGCGTGCAGGTACTTGAGGAAACGCGCCTGGTAAATCGCCATCAGCGGACCCAGGCCCATGGAGACCGTGGGGAACTGCCAGAACTGGGGCATCAGCTTGGGGTGCGGATAGCTCGACAGGCCCTTGCCATCGACCTCCTGGCGGAAGTTCAGCAGTTGCTCTTCGCTGAGCCGCCCTTCGAGGTAGGCGCGGGCATACACACCGGGCGACACATGGCCCTGGATGTAGAGGCAGTCGCCGCCGTGCTCCTTGCCGGGTTCGGCGCTTTCCGCGTGCCAGAAATGGTTGAAGCCGGCGCCAAACAGGCTGGCCAGCGAAGCAAACGAACCGATGTGGCCGCCGAGGTCACCACCGTCGGCCGGGTGCAGGCGGTTGGCCTTGACGACCATGGCCATGGCATTCCAGCGCATGTAGGCGCGCAGGCGCTGCTCGATCAGCAGGTTGCCGGGAGAAGGTACCTCGTCGCTGGGTTCGATGGTGTTGACATAACCGGTGGTGGCGGAGAACGGCGTGTCGATGCCCTCCTGGCGCGCCTGCTCCAGCAACTGCTCCAGCAGGAAGTGGGCACGTGCGCGGCCCTCGTCGTTGCTGGGGCTGTTGGCAATGACGGCACGCAACGCATCAATCCACTCGCGGGTCTCCTGGGCGTCCGTGTCCTGGACCTCGTTGGCGGCCTTGCCCAATGTGTCGGCACGTGCCTGTTCCGGATTTGCAGCCATGGTCTTGTCTCCTGCTGATCGCTAGATTCCTAGCTGTTGATTTGGTGACGTCAACATCACGTTAACGCAATTTGGATTCCAGGCTCCAGTTTCCCACAATTTTTCCAGTTTTTCAAATGGTGCTTTTTACTTTCACATCATGAAACTTCAATCGTCCGTGAACTATCCGGATCAGGCTGGCCCGACAGATGCGTCGCCGGCGCCCGCCAGCGCCGGCACTGCGGTCATGCGCAAGGCGGCACATGGCCACGGAGGGAAGTCCCGTAAACTCGACATCCCGCCATGACTCAGCCCACACCTTCCACCTTTGACGCCCCTGAGGGCAGCGCGCCGCTGGCGCGCTGGCGGCGCTGGTGGCGCAAACAATCGCCGACCCGCCAGGACCGCTTCGTCACCCTCGGCCCCCTGCTGGCGGTGATGCTTTTCCTGGCCGCGGTGATTGCCGCGTTTGCCTACCTGCGCATCGAGGAAATCGACCGCGAGCAGCAGGCCGTCAAGCGTGATGTGGAGTACGCCCAGCAGAGGCTGCGCCTGCGCCTGCTGGAGCGCCAGGAGCAGCTGATGCGGCTGGGCCGCGATGTGTCCAACAAGGACGTGGACAGCGAGGAGTTCATTGCGCAGGCCGAATCCCTGGTCAACCAGTACCCCGAACTGCTGGCCGTGACCTGGATAGATGCGCGCCGCCGGGTCCGCTCTGCCTATGTCTCGCCGAGCGCGAATTCGTCGCAGCAGCAGGCGACCGGCGAACAGCTCAAGCGCGGGGAAACGGAAAGCACCTTCGGCCTGGCGCGCGATTTGCGGCAACCGGTCTATTCGCGCCCGCTGACCGTGAAGGACGACCCCAGCTACAACGCCCCCAGCCTGCAACTGCAGGTGCCGCTCGACGACCAGGGCAAATTCGATGGCGTCATCATGGGCGAATATTCCATCGACGGCCTGCTGCGCTTTGGCGTGCCCAATGAAGTGACCGCCAAATACGCGGTGGCCCTGCTCGACGACCAGGGCAAGGTGCTGGCCGGCAACCTGCCGCCCCCCAGAAACACGGCGGCCAAGCTGCTGCCGATGTCCGACGAGGCGCAGGAGTATGAGATTCCGGTGTCGCCGGTCGGCAACGGCCTGCTGCTCAAGGCCCAGGGTTACCGGGCCTCGCTGGGCGTGGTCGGCAGCGGCTTCTTCTGGCTCGTCAGCGCCCTGAGCGCGCTGACCGTCTGGATGCTGCTGGGCACCTGGCGCCACACGCGCCGGCGCGTGCAGGCGCAGGAAGCCCTGATCTCGGAGACCAACTTCCGCCGCGCCATGGAGAACTCCATGCTGACCGGCATGCGGGCGCTGGACCTGCAGGGCCGCATCACCTATGTCAACCCGGCGTTTTGCCAGATGACCGGCTGGAGCGAGGGCGAACTCGTGGGCCGCACCGCGCCCTTCCCCTACTGGCCCGACCAGGACCGCGAGATGCTCGCAGCCCGGCTCGACGACGAGTTGCACGGCCGCTCCACACCCGGCGGTTTTGAAGTGCGGGTCAAGCGCAAGAGCGGCGAGATTTTCGACGGCCGCATGTATGTTTCGCCGCTGATCGACCCGCGCGGCCAGCAGACCGGCTGGATGACCTCGATGACCGACATCACCGAGCCCAAGCGCATCCGCGAGGAACTGTCCGCCTCGTACGAACGTTTCACCACGGTGCTCGAAGGACTGGACGCGGCGGTGTCGGTGGCGCCGCTGGGCAGCGAGGAGCTGCTCTTTGCCAACAAGCTTTACCGCGCCTGGTTCGGCGGTGACGTCGCCGGCCACATGAGCCTGATTGCCCAGGCCGGCGTGCCGACCGTGACGCCCACGGACGACACGCTCGACGCGGTCGACGGCATGGCCGGTTTCCCGACCGACACCCTGACCACGGCGCAGACGGAGAACGCCGAGATTTTTGTGCCCGAACTCGGCAAATGGCTGGAGGTGCGCTCACGCTACCTGACCTGGGTGGACGGTCGCCTTGCACAGATGGTGATTGCCACCGACATCACGCCGCGCCGCCATGCCGAAGAGCAGGCCGCGCTGCAGGCCGAGCGGGCCCAGGCAGCCAGCCGCCTGATCACCATGGGCGAGATGGCGTCGAGCGTGGCGCACGAACTGAACCAGCCGCTGACCGCCATCAACAACTACTGCAACGGCATGGTCTCGCGCATCAAGGGCCAGCAGATCAGCAACGAGGACCTGCTGGTCGCGCTGGAAAAAACCGCCAGGCAGGCGCACCGGGCCGGGCAGATCATCCAGCGCATACGCTCCTTCGTCAAACGCAGCGAACCGAACCGCACCTCGGCCGACGTGGCCACCATGGTCAGCAATGCCATGGAGCTGGCCGACATCGAACTGCGCCGCCACAACGTGCGACTGAGCCACTACATCGCCGCGCGCCTGCCGTCCGTGATGGTGGACCCCATCCTGATCGAGCAGGTGCTGATCAACCTGATGAAAAACGGTGCCGAGTCGATCGCGCAGGCGCAGCGTCCCACCGCGCGGCGCAGTGTGGAGCTGCGCGTGGTGCCCAAAACCATCGCCGAGCAGAACGTGATCGAGTTTTCGGTGATGGATTCGGGCAAGGGCCTGTCGCCTGAAGTGATGGGCCGTCTCTACGAAGCCTTCTACTCGACCAAGGCCGAAGGCATGGGCATCGGCCTGAAGCTGTGCCGGAGCATCGTGGAGTCGCACCAGGGAAGAATGCAGGCCGAGAACCTCTACAATGGGGACGAGGTGGTTGGGTGCCGGTTTACCTTCTGGATCCCCGTGACACCCCTGCTGTCGTCAGCTCCGGCTGCCGCAGAAGCGCCCGCCGCCCCGACTGGCATTTCCTGACAGGGTTCTGAAACCGTTTACGCAAAGGTTTGGCATGAGCTTGATTCCGAAAAAAGGTACCGTCTATGTCGTCGATGACGACGAGGGCGTGCGCGACTCGCTCCAGTGGCTGCTCGAAGGCAAGGACTACCGCGTTCGCTGTTACGACTCTGCCGAAACCTTTCTGAGCCGCTACGACCCGCGCGAGGTCGCGTGCCTGATCGTCGACATCCGCATGGGCGGCATGACTGGCCTGGAGCTGCAGGACCGCTTGGTCGAACGCAAGTCGCCCCTGCCCATCGTTTTCATCACCGGCCACGGCGACGTGCCGATGGCGGTGGACACCATGAAAAAAGGCGCGATGGATTTCATCCAGAAGCCTTTCCAGGAAGAGGCCCTGGTGAGCCTGGTTGAACGCATGCTGGACCAGGCCAAGGAAGCCTTCAGCGAACACCAGCAGTCCGCCAGCCGCGACGCCCTGCTGGCCAAGCTCACCTCGCGCGAGGCGCAGGTGTTAGAGCGCATCGTCGCCGGCCGCCTGAACAAGCAGATCGCCGACGACTTGGGCATCAGCATCAAGACGGTGGAGGCGCACCGCGCCAACATCATGGAAAAGCTCAACGCCAATACCGTGGCCGACCTGCTGAAAATTGCCCTGGGCTCCAGCGCCCCCAAGGTCGCCTGACCACCCCTCTTTCACTCCTTTTTTTATAGCTGAAGGCGCCCGTGGTTCAAGGACTGGCGGGCGTTTTTACTTGAAGACCAGAAACCATGACCGCTCACATCATTGATGGCATCGCCCTGTCCAAACAACTGCGCGCCGACGTCGCAAAACGGGCCGCCGCCCTGCGCTCGCGCGGCGTCGTCCCGGGCCTGGCCGTGGTGCTGGTCGGCGAGAACCCGGCCAGCCAGGTGTATGTGCGCAACAAGGTCAAGGCCTGCGAGGACAGCGGCCTGCATTCGGTGCTGGAGCGCTACCCGGCGACCTTGAGCGAAGCCGAGCTGCTGGCGCGCGTGGATGCGCTGAACCGCGATCCGGCCATCCACGGCATCCTGGTCCAGCTTCCCCTGCCCGCCCACATCGATGCGCACAAGGTGATCGAGGCGATTTCGCCGGCCAAGGACGTTGATGGTTTCCACGTCGCCAGCGCCGGCGCCCTGATGGTCGGCCAGCCGGGTTTCTGGCCCTGCACGCCCTACGGCTGCATGAAGATGCTCGAGAGCATCGGCTACGACCTGAAGGGCAAACATGCGGTGGTGATAGGCCGCAGCAACATCGTCGGCAAACCGATGGCGCTGATGCTGTTGCAGAAAAATGCCACGGTGACGGTCTGCCACAGCGGCACGCAAAACCTCAAGGCCCTGACGCTTCAGGCCGACGTGGTGGTCGCGGCCGTGGGCAAGCGCAATGTGCTGACGGCCGACATGGTCAAACCCGGTGCGGTGGTGATCGACGTGGGCATGAACCGCAATGACGAAGGCAAGCTCTGCGGCGATGTGGATTTCGACGGCGTGAAGGAAGTCGCCGGCTGGATCACACCAGTGCCCGGCGGTGTCGGCCCCATGACCATCACCATGCTGCTGGTCAATACCCTCGAGGCGGCAGAGCGCGGCTAAGACTGCAGCCGACGCTTCAGCCTGGAGTGGCGTCGCTCTCTCTGGGCACGCGGCTCAGGCACCACAGCGTCCAGCCGGCAGCCAGCCATTGGGCCAGGTACATCGCGCTGCCCAGGCCGTGCCAGAGCCGGAGGTCACCGCCACTGGCACGCGCGTTGACGATGTTCGGCGCCACGCCGAACTCCACCAGCACCGCCAGCAGCAGACCGGCCACTATGAATTTCATAGCTGCTCGCGCAGAAGGGGAAAGGGCTGGAGCCTCTTTTTTATTCAAGGCCAGCAGCAGGAGCATGGCGCAGGCCACGCTGAGCCAGGTCTGGGCGGTGAACAGTTTCGCGGCCATGGCGCCGGCCGCGGCGGGGCTGGGCAGGTGGACGAACAACATCGGCACCACGACAAAACCCAGACCGCTCAGGCTGCCCCACCAGAGGGCGGCCAAGACGATGCTCAAGCGTGGCTTCATGGGCCAGGCTAGATGTACATCACCGCGATGATTTCGTAGCGCCGGATGCCGCCCGGTGCCTGCACCTCGGCGGTATCGCCTTCGTCCTTGCCGATCAGCGCACGCGCAATCGGCGAGCTGATGTTGACCAGGCCCAGTTTGATGTCGGCCTCGTCCTCGCCAACGATCTGGTAGGTCACCTTGTCGCCGGAATCCTCGTCCTGCAGTTCGATGGTGGAACCAAACACCACCTTGCCGCCGGCGTCGACTTCCGATGGGTCGATGATCTGCGCGGCCGACAGCTTGCCTTCGATTTCCTGGATGCGGCCTTCAATGAAGCCCTGGCGGTCCTTGGCGGCGTCGTACTCGGCGTTTTCGCTGAGGTCACCCTGGGCCCGGGCTTCGGAAATCGAGTTGATCACCCAAGGGCGATCCACGGTCTTGAGCTGGTGCAGTTCAGCCTTGAGCTTTTCCGCGCCTTTTTTTGTAATCGGAATGGTTGCCATGGTTTGAGTCCTCCAAAAGCGAAACCGCCACCAGTCACCTGGCGGCGGCGTCAAAAAATAATTGTCCTGGTGCCAGTTTAATGCAAATGCGCCGGCACCGGCTCGGTACTTGCCCCGATTCAGGCGAGCTGCGCGTGCAGCTCCTGAACCGAATAAACCGTCAGGTTGTCCAGGTATTTCATGCCCTCCACCGCCGCTTCGGCGCCGGCGATGGTGGTGTAGGTGGTGACCCGGGCCAGCAGCGCCGAGGTGCGGATCTGCCGCGAGTCGGCAATCGCGTTGCGGCGTTCTTCCACGGTGTTGATGACCAGCGCAATCTCGTTGTTCTTGATCATGTCCACCACGTGCGGCCGGCCTTCAGTGACCTTGTTGACCACGCCGCAGGGGATGCCGGCCGCGTTGATGGCCGCGGCCGTGCCCTTGGTGGCGACAATCTCGAACTTCAGCGCCGCCAACGCACGCGCCACTTCCACGGCGCGCGGCTTGTCGTTGTTCTTGACCGTCAGGAACACCTTGCCGGAGGTCGGCAGCTTGGTGCCGGCACCGAGCTGCGACTTCACAAAGGCCTCGCCGAATGTTTTGCCGACGCCCATCACCTCGCCGGTGGACTTCATCTCGGGGCCGAGAATGGTGTCCACGCCGGGGAACTTGACGAAGGGAAACACCGCTTCCTTGACGCTGAAATACGGTGGCGTGACTTCCTTGCTGATCCCTTGCGAGGCCAGCGTCTGGCCGACCATGCAGCGCGCCGCAACCTTGGCCAGCTGGATGCCGGTGGCCTTGCTGACAAAAGGCACGGTGCGCGAGGCGCGCGGGTTCACTTCCAGGACGTAGATCACGTCCTGTCCATCGACATGCTGGATGGCGAACTGCACGTTCATGAGGCCGACCACGTTCAGGGCCTGGGCCATGGCCGCAGTCTGGCGCTTGATCTCGGTCACCGTCTGGTCGCTCAGCGAATACGGCGGCAGGGAACAGGCCGAGTCGCCGCTGTGCACGCCGGCCTGCTCGATGTGTTCCATCACGCCGCCAATGAAGGTCACACCTTCGGAATCGCGGATGCAGTCGACGTCGCATTCGATCGCGTCGTTGAGGAAACGGTCCAGCAGCACCGGCGAGTCATGGCTGACCTTGACGGCTTCGCGCATGTAACGCTCGAGGTCGCGCTGCTCATGCACGATTTCCATCGCGCGGCCACCGAGCACGTAGCTCGGGCGCACCACCAGCGGGTAGCCGAGCGCCGCAGCCTTTTCAAGGGCTTCCGGCTCGGTGCGGGCCGTGGCATTGGGCGGCTGGCGCAGTTTCAGCTCATGCAGCAGCTTCTGGAAACGTTCGCGGTCTTCGGCCGCGTCAATCATGTCGGGCGAGGTGCCGATGATGGGCACGCCGTTTTTCTCCAGGTCCAGCGCCAGCTTCAAAGGCGTCTGGCCGCCGTACTGGACGATCACGCCCAGCGGTTTTTCCTTGTCGACAATTTCCAGCACGTCTTCCAGCGTCAGCGGCTCGAAATACAGGCGGTCGCTGGTGTCGTAGTCGGTCGAGACGGTCTCGGGGTTGCAGTTGACCATGATGGTCTCGTAACCGTCTTCGCGCATGGCGAGCGCCGCATGCACACAGCAGTAGTCAAACTCGATGCCCTGGCCAATGCGGTTCGGCCCGCCGCCCAGCACCATGATTTTCTTGTTGTCGGTCGGCTCGGCTTCGCACTCGCTGCCCTCGCCTTCGTAGGTCGAGTACATGTAGGCGGTGTTGGTCGCAAACTCGGCGGCGCAGGTGTCCACCCGTTTGTAGACCGGGCGCACACCCAGTTCCAGCCGTTTCTCGCGGATGGCGGTGTCGGTGGTCTTGAGCTGTTTGGCCAGGCGCCGGTCGGAAAAGCCCTTCTGCTTGAGTGCGCGCAGCGTTGGCTCGTCAATCTGGTCCAGCGAGGTGGTCTCCAGTTCGAGTTCGATCTTGACGATCTGCTCGATCTGCACCAGAAACCACGGGTCGATCTTGGTCAGCGCAAACACTTCGTCGACGCTCATGCCCATGGCAAACGCATCGCCGACGTACCAGATGCGGTCGGGACCGGGCGCGCCGAGTTCTTTCTCGAGCACCTCGCGGTCCTGGGTTTTTTCGTTCATGCCGTCCACGCCGACTTCCAGGCCGCGCAGGGCTTTCTGGAAGGATTCCTGGAAGGTCCGGCCCATGGCCATGACTTCGCCGACCGACTTCATCTGCGTGGTCAGACGGCTGTCGGCCTGCGGGAATTTCTCGAAGGCAAAACGCGGGATCTTGGTCACCACGTAGTCGATGCTGGGCTCGAAACTCGCGGGGGTGGCACCACCGGTGATTTCGTTGCGCAGCTCGTCCAGCGTGTAGCCGATGGCCAGCTTGGCAGCGACCTTGGCGATCGGGAAACCCGTGGCCTTGGAGGCCAGGGCCGAGGAGCGCGACACGCGCGGGTTCATTTCGATCACCACCATGCGGCCGTCAACCGGGTTGATCGAAAACTGCACGTTGGAGCCGCCGGTGTCGACACCGATCTCGCGCAGCACGGCCAGACTCGCATTGCGCAGGATCTGGTATTCCTTGTCGGTCAGGGTCTGGGCGGGCGCCACGGTGATCGAGTCGCCGGTGTGCACACCCATGGGATCCAGGTTTTCAATCGAGCAGACGATGATGCAGTTGTCCGCCTTGTCGCGCACCACTTCCATCTCGTACTCTTTCCAGCCGAGCAGCGACTCCTCGATCAGCAGCTCGTTGGTCGGCGAGGCTTCCAGGCCGCGCTTGCAGATGACCTCGAACTCTTCCGAGTTGTAGGCGATGCCGCCACCGGTGCCGCCCAGGGTGAAGCTGGGGCGGATGACCGTTGGAAAGCCCAGCGTCTTCTGCACCGTCCAGGCTTCGTCCATGCTGTGCGCGATGCCCGAGCGCGCCGAGCCCAGGCCGATCTTGGTCATCGCGTCCTTGAACTTCAGGCGGTCTTCGGCCTTGTCGATCGCCTCGGGCGTGGCGCCTATGAGTTCAACCTTGTACTTGTCGAGCACGCCGTTGTGCCAGAGGTCGAGTGCGCAGTTGAGCGCGGTCTGCCCGCCCATGGTCGGCAGGATGGCATCGGGGCGCTCCTTGGCGATGATCTTCTCGACCGTCTGCCAGGTGATGGGCTCGATGTAGGTGACGTCGGCCGTGGCCGGGTCGGTCATGATGGTTGCGGGGTTGCTGTTGATCAGGATGACCTTGTAACCCTCTTCACGCAGCGCCTTGCAGGCCTGCACGCCGGAGTAGTCGAACTCGCAGGCCTGGCCGATGATGATGGGGCCGGCGCCGATGATGAGGACGCTTTTGATGTCTGTACGTTTTGGCATTATTTATTCCCTCCATGCTGTTCCATGAGGGCGGTGAAACGGTCAAACAAATACGAAATGTCGTGCGGGCCCGGCGAGGCTTCCGGGTGACCCTGGAAGCAGAAGGCCGGCTTGTCGGTGCGGACCAAGCCCTGCAAGGTGCCGTCGAACAGGCTGATGTGCGTCGGGCGCAGGTTGGCCGGCAAGGTCTTTTCGTCGACCGCAAAACCGTGGTTCTGGCTGGTGATGCTGACGCGGCCGTTGTCCAGGTCTTTCACCGGATGGTTGGCACCGTGGTGGCCGAACTTCATCTTGAACGTCTTCGCACCGCTGGCCAGGGCCATGATCTGGTGGCCCAGGCAGATGCCGAAGGTCGGGATGCCGGTCTCGATCAGTTCGCGCACGGCGGCAATCGCGTAGTCGCAGGGTTCCGGATCACCCGGTCCGTTGGCCAGGAAGATGCCGTCCGGTTTGAGCTTGAGCACGTCGGCGGCGGGCGTCTGCGCCGGCACCACCGTGATGCGTGCACCGCGCTCGGCCATCATGCGCAGGATGTTTTTCTTCACACCGAAATCGAAGGCGACGACGTGGAATTTCGGCGTGATCTGCACGCCGTACCCCGAGCCCAGCTTCCACTCGGTCTGGGTCCACTCGTAGGACTGTTTGCAGCTGACCACCCTGGCCAGGTCGAGGCCGGCCATGTCGGGTGCGCTGCGGGCCGCGAGAACCACTTGTTCAATGTGTTCAGGCGACACCTCCTCGCCCGCAGGCAAGGCCAGAATGCAGCCGTTTTGTGCGCCCTGGGTGCGCAGCATGCGTGTCAGCTGGCGCGTGTCGATGTTGGCAATCGCCACCGTGCCTTCCCGGACCAGGTACTCGGACAGGGTCATGGTGCTGCGGAAGTTCGACGCGATCAGCGGCAAGTCCTTGATGATCAGTCCGGCGGCATGGACTTTTTGCGCCTCCACGTCTTCGGCATTGATGCCGTAATTGCCGATATGGGGGTACGTGAGGGTGACGATCTGCTGGCAGTAGCTGGGGTCCGTGAGGATTTCCTGGTAGCCGGTCATGGAGGTGTTGAACACCACCTCACCGACTGTGGAGCCCACCGCTCCGATGGAATTGCCGATAAAGACCGTGCCGTCTGCGAGCGCCAGAATGGCGTGAGGGGTATTTCCCTGTAGAGACAAAAGCACTGGGTTCTCCGGGTTGGTTACGGTTCGCCCAAGCGTGCACAAGAAACGTCTCTGTCAAGACTCTTGCGGGCTGCTTTTGTGAGGGTGTTGGCTTTGTGTGCGCTTGGGCGAAGCTGTGTTTTGAAAAGCCCCTGATTATAGCTTGAGGAGGACAGGGACTTATGCATGAAAGGCATGCATTCCTGCCCAGAACGGGGTTACCCGGGCTATCCGGCCGCCGCCAGCGAGCTCGCGTACAGGCAAATGGCCGCGGCAGCCGCCACATTGAGCGACTCCTCGCCGCCCGGCTGGGCGATGCGCACCTTCAGGCTGGACCGGGCCATCAGGTCGTCGCCAACGCCCTGCCCTTCGTGTCCCATGGCCCAGGCACAGGGCATGGGCAGGGTTTGCTGGTGCAGGAAAGCGCCGTGGTGCGAACTGGTCACGATGATGGGAACGCGCAAGCCGTCCAGTGCCTGCGGCTCCACCCCTTCGAGCAGTTGAAGCCCGAAATGGGCGCCCATGCCGGCCCGCAGCACCTTGGGGGACCACAGCGCCGCCGTGCCCTTGAGTGCAATCACCTGGCTGAAACCAAACGCCGACGCACTGCGCAGCATGGAGCCGACATTGCCGGCATCCTGCACCCGGTCCAGAATCAGCGAAGGCGCCCCCGGCAACAGGGCCGCTGGCGCCGGCAGATCGATCACAAAACCCATCCGGGCCGGCGACTCCAGCCCGCTGATCTCGGGCAGCAAGGCATCGGCGATCACTATTGTTTTGATAGCTGCCCGCGCCCATTCGGCGGGGGCCAGCGGCCAGAAAGACTCTGAAAACACGGCGATTGCCGGGGTCAGCCCGCGCAGCAGCGCGGCGCGGCACAGGTGGTCACCCTCCAGCCAGACCCGTCCCTGCTTGCGGTAGGCCGTGCTGTCCTGCGAGAGCCGGCGCAAATCCTTGACCAGGGCGTTGTCACGCGAGGTGACGAACACGGGCGCCGCCGGCGCAGGCGTGCTCACCGCAGGACCTCGGCCACGGGGCTGAACGACCGGCGGTGTTGCGGGCAGGCGCCGTGCTCGCGCAGTGCAGCCAGGTGTTCGGCCGTGCCGTAGCCCTTGTGGCCGGCAAAACCGTACTGCGGGTATTCGAGATGGAACTGCTCGCACCAGCGGTCCCGGTGCACCTTGGCCAGGATGGACGCAGCGGAGATGGCCGGCACCAGCGCGTCACCCTTGACGATGGCTTCGGCCAGCATGCTGAGCACCGGCAGCCGGTTGCCGTCGACCTGCACCTTCACGGGTTTCAGGCGCAGGCCCTCGACCGCGCGTTTCATCGCCAGCATGGTGGCCTGCAGGATGTTGAGCCTGTCGATCTCCTCGACACTGGCCTCGGCAATCGAACAGCACAGGGCTTTCGCGAGGATTTCCTCGTAAAGCTGCTCCCGGCGCCGCGCCGTCAGCACCTTGGAGTCGGCCAGACCCTTGATCGGCTGGAGGTCGTCCAGGATCACCGCCGCCGCCACCACCGGGCCGGCCAGCGGCCCGCGGCCGGCCTCGTCCACGCCAGCCCACAGTCCGGGCGTGTCCCAAGACAGGGTGACCTGCTCAGCCTTCAAGAATGTTCTGGATCGCATCGGTGGCCAGTTGGGCGGTATCTCGCTGCAGTTCGTGGTGCAGCTGGGTGAATCGTTGTTCGACGGCGGCTATTTTTTCGGGTGCGGAGATTTTCGCATCCATCCATTGCAGCACCGCATCGGCCAGCGCCTGCGGCGTGGCGGCGTCCTGCAGCAGTTCAGGCACCACAAAATCGCGACACAGGATGTTGGGCAGGCCCACCCAGGGCTGCAGCTTCTTGCGGCGCATGATCTGCCAGGACAGCCAGTTCATGTTGTAGGCAATCACCATGGGACGCTTGAACAGCGCCGCCTCCAGCGTCGCGGTGCCGCTGGCGATCAGCGTGACATCGCAGGCCGCCAACACCGTGTGCGACTGTCCGGCGACGATTTTCACCTGCGCCCCCACACCCGCGTCTTGCGCCGCCTGCTCGATCTGCTGGCGCAAGGCGGGCACCGCAGGAACTACTATTTTAATAGCAGGCTGCGCCCTCTGTACAAGGGCTGCAGCCCGAAAGAACCTGTTGGCGAGGTACTGGATTTCGGAGCGGCGGCTGCCCGGCAACACGGCCAGCACCAGATCGCCCGGTGCCAGGCCCAGCTGTTGCCGGGCCGCCGCCTTGTCCGCCTGCATCGGGATCATGCCGGCCAGCGGGTGGCCCACGTAGGTGGCGGCAATGCCGTGTTGCGCAAGCAAGGCCGGCTCGAAGGGAAAAATGCACAGCACGTGGTCGACACTGCGGCGGATTTTTTCGACGCGGTCGGCGCGCCAGGCCCAGACCGAGGGGCTGATGAAATGAACCGTGCGTATGCCGGCGGCCTTGAGGTCGGCCTCGAGGTCGAGGTTGAAGTCGGGTGCATCGACGCCGATGAACACATCGGGCCGCACCTGCAGCAGCCGTTCCTTGAGCTGCTTGCGGATGCCGACGATTTCGCGGTAATGCCGCAGTACCTCGACATAACCGCGCACCGCCAGTTTTTCACTGGGCCACCAGGGCGAAAAGCCGCGGCCCGCCATCTGCGGCCCGCCGATGCCAACCGCCGTCAGCCCGGGCCAGCGTGCGCGAAAACCATCGAGCAGCAAACCGGCCAGCAGGTCCCCCGAGGTTTCGCCGGCGACCATGGCCAGACGGGGAGCGTTTGCCGCCAAGGACCCAGCCGCCTCTGTACGACCGGGCACAGGGCTTGGTACACCGGACATCGTCGCCTACCGGACGATGCCGCGCTGCGGTGAGGTGCCGGTCAGAAAGGCCAACATCGCCTGTACATCAGGCGCCGCTTCGGGATGCCTGACAACCAGCTCGGCGATGCGCGCCTTCGCCTGCTCCAGCGTCAGGTCCTCGCGGTACAGGGCCTTGTGCATGGCCTTGACGGCTGCAATGCGGTCTGGCGTGTAGCCGCGCCGGCGCAGGCCCTCGTAGTTCATCGAACGCGCCTCGGCGGGCTGGCCCTGGCACATCACGAACGGCGGCAGGTCGGCAAACAGCAGCGAACACATGGCCGTCATGCTGTGCGCGCCCAGCCGGACAAACTGGTGCACGACGGTAAAGCCGCCCAGGATCACCCAGTCGCCGACGTGCACATGGCCGGCCAATTGCGAGTTGTTGGCGAATATCGTGTGGCTGCCGACATGGCAGTCGTGCGCCAGGTGCACGTAAGCCATGATCCAGTTGTCGTCGCCGACCCGCGTCACCCCGGTGTCGCCGGGCGAGCCGATGTTGAAAGTGCAGAACTCGCGGACGGTGTTGCGGTCGCCGATGACCAGCTCGCAGGGCTCGCCCGCATACTTCTTGTCCTGCGGAATGGCGCCCAGCGAGTTGAACTGGAAAATGCGGTTGTCGCGCCCTATCGTCGTGTGGCCCTCGATGACGCAATGCGCGCCAATCGTCGTGCCGGCCGCGACCTTGACGTGCGGACCGATCACGGTGTACGGCCCCACGCTGACACTGCTGTCGAGCTGGGCCGCAGGGTCGATCAGTGCGGTGGAATGAATGGCCGTCATGAGAAAGTGAACTGTTTCGGAAATACCAGCAGCCGCGCAAACAAGCGCCCCTTCAAGCCGCGGCCGCGGGACTGGCTCCGCCAGACCGCAGGCGCAGCGGCCCCCTCGGGGGGCAGCGCATTACGCGAAGCGAAAAGCGTGGGGGCCATTCAGGCGATCGTGCGCATGGTGCACATCAGTTCGGCCTCGCAGACCATGTTGTCGTCGACCCGGGTCACCCCCTTGAACTTGAACACGCCGGCCTTGAGCCGCTCCAGCGTGACTTCCATGATCAGCTGGTCGCCGGGCTCCACCGGGCGCTTGAAGCGCGCACCGTCGATGCCGGCAAAGTAATACACGGTCTTGTCATCGGGCGTCACACCCTGCATGTCGAAGGCCAGCAGGGCGGCGGCCTGCGCCATGGCTTCGAGCATCAGCACACCCGGCATCACCGGCCGGTGCGGAAAGTGCCCGGTGAAAAACGGCTCGTTGATCGTGACGTTCTTCAGCGCCTTGATACGCTTGCCTTTTTCGAGTTCCAGCACACGGTCCACCAGCAGGAAGGGAAAGCGGTGCGGGAGCTGCTTGAGAATTTGGTGAATGTCCATCATGATTTTTCTTCGGTCTTTCCAGAGGCTTTGTCAGTCGTTTGCTCGAGCGCCTTGAGGCGTTCACGCAGGGCGTGAAGCTGCTTGAGTGTGGCTGCATTTTTTTCCCACTGCGCATTGTCGTCGATGGGAAACAGCCCGGTGTAATGCCCCGGCTTGTGAATCGAGCGGGTCACCACCGAAGCCGCGGAAATATGCACATGGTCGGCCAGGCTCAGATGCCCCAGCACCACCGCACCGCCCCCCACGGTGCAATGCGCACCGATGGTGGCGCTGCCCGCCACCCCGGCACAACCGGCCATGGCCGTGTGGGCGCCCACGCGCACGTTGTGGCCGATCTGCACCAGGTTGTCCAGCTTGACGCCGTCTTCGATCACGGTGTCCTGCAGCGCGCCCCGGTCGATGCAGGTGTTGGCACCTATCTCGACATCGTTGCCGATGCGCACGGCGCCCAGCTGTTCGATTTTTTCCCAGCGGCCGGCATGCGGCGCGAAGCCGAAACCATCGGCGCCGATCACGGCACCCGGGTGGACAATGCAGCGCTCGCCGAGGGAGCAACCGTCGGCCACCGTCACGCGGGCCGACAGGCGCGTCCCGGCACCGATGTGGACATGGCTGCCGATCACGCCGTGCGCGCCCACCTCGACACCGGCGTCCAGCACCGCATGGGCACCAATGCAGGCAAAGGCGCCCACCGCCACACCGGCTGCCAGGCGGGCCTGGGGGTCGATGAAGGCGCTCGGGTGGATGGCGGGCGCGCCGGTCGCACTGGACGCGCCGGCATGCGCATGCTCGCGCTTCCAGAGCTGGGTGATGCGGGCAAAGTAAAAATACGGGTCATCGACGATGATGCAGGCGCCGCGTTGCATGGCGGCCTCGGCGGCGCCCGGCCCCACCACCACACAGGCGGCGGCGGACTGGGCGAGTTTGCCCTGGTATTTCGGGTGACTGAGAAAGGTCAGCTCGGCCGCGCTGGCCGATTCGAGGGGGGCGAGCCGCTCGACCAGGACATCCGGGTCTCCCACCAGCCGGGCCTGAAATTCGCCCGCCAGCGCTGCAACAATGTCCCCGAGTCTGAGCGTCACACCTGGCGTGTCCCTGGATGCAGGCTTATTTGGCGGCGTTGAGCGCCCTGATCACCTTGTCGGTGATGTCATGCTTAGGGTTGGCGTAAACCGCTTCCTGCAGGATGAGGTCGTACTTCTCGGCCTCGGCAACGGTCTTGACGATCTTGTTGGCGCGCTCTATGAGTTGCTGCAACTCTTCACTTTTGCGCGCGTTGAGGTCTTCCTGGAATTCGCGGCGCTTGCGCTGGAATTCCCGCTCCTGCTCCACAAGCTGCTTCTGGCGGGCCACACGCTGGCTCTCCGACAACGTGGGGGCCTCGCGGTCAAACTTGTCAGCCGCTGATTTGAGCTGGGTCTCGAGGGCCGCGATATCCTTCTCGCGTTTGCTGAATTCCTGCTCGAGCTTGGCCTGGGCCGCCTTGGCGCTGTTGGCTTCACGGAAGATGCGGTCAATGACGACCACGCCGATCTTGAAGTCCTGCGCGCCTGCCGCAAACGTGGCCAGAGCCATCACGGCAGCGAGGAAAAACTTGGTGGAAAGAGATTTCATTAGAAGGATGTACCAATCTGGAATTGCAGTCTCTGGATTTTATCCGTCGGCTTCTTGTTCAAAGGATGGGCAAAGGCCAGGCGCAGCGGCCCGAGCGGCGAGATCCAGCTCACGCCGAAACCCACCGATGAGCGCATCTCGCTCAGTGAATATTTCTCATTCTCGCCAAACACATTGCCCGCGTCCACAAAACCGAACATCCGCAGGGTCCTGTCGTTGCCCGCGCCGGGAAACGGCGCCAGGATTTCGGCGTTCAGCGTGATCTTTTTCGGTCCGCCGATGGAGTTGTTCTGGCTGTCACGCGGGCCCAGGGTGCCTGGCTCATAGCCGCGCACCGAACCCAGGCCGCCGGAATAGAAGTTCTTGAACACCGGGAAAGGCTGTCCGTTCAGGCCCTTGCCCCAGCCGAGCTCGGTGTTCAGCGCAACGGTGAACTGCTTGTTCAGCGGGATGTACTGCTGGAACTGGTAGTTGCTGCGCAGGAAGCGGGCGTCACCGGCAACGCCCCAGTCGCCGTAAACGCGCTGGAAACGCCCCTTGGTCGGGACGATGGCGCTGTCGCGCTCATCGCGCGACCAGCCGATGGTCAAGGGCACGGAATTGCTCTTGGCACCAAAGGTGTTGACATAAGTCTGGTAGACCGCCGGGAGGTTGGTGCCGGAAATGTCGATCTGCTCCAGGCCACCGCCGAAATAAACCGTGTCGACTTCACTGAACGGTACCCCGAAACGTATGCTGGCGCCGGTGGTTTTGAGGGCATAGTCGGTGTTCACCACGCCGATCTGGCTGCTGTAGGGCCGCGCGGTGCGGGTGTACAGATCGATGGTCCGCGAAATGCCGTCGTTCGTGAAATATGGGTCCACGGTGCTCAGCACCATTTGCCGGTTGTACTTGCCGGTGTTGACCTCCAGGCCCAGGTAGTTGCCGGTGCCAAAAGCATTTTCCTGCTTGAAACCGAACACCAGCGACAAGCGGTCGGCGCTGGAAAAGCCGGCGCCGAGCTGCAGGTTGCCGGTGGGTTTTTCCGCCACCGCGAGGTTCAGGTCCACCTGGTCGGGCGTGCCCGGCACTTCCTGCGTGTCGATATTGACCTCGGTGAAAAACCCGAGGCGGTCCACGCGGTCTCGCGACAGGCGGATCTTGTCGCCGTCGTACCAGGACGCCTCGAACTGCCGGAACTCCCGGCGCACCACTTCATCGCGCGTGCGGTTGTTGCCGCTGATGTTGATGCGCCGCACATAAGCGCGGCGCGAGGGCTCGCCCTGCAGCACAAACGCAACGCGGTTGTTGACCCGGTCGATTTCGGGCTGGGCTTCGACCTTGGCAAAGGCAAAACCGAAACTGCCGTAATACTCGACGAAGGCCTTGACGGTCTGGGCCACCTGGTCGGCGTTGTAGGGCTCGCCGGGCTTGATGGTGACCAGCGACTTGAACTCTTCATCGCGCTCGAGGAAATTGCCTTCGAGCTTGACACCGGAAACGGTGAAACGCTCACCTTCGGTGACGTTGATGGTCACCGAAATATCCTGCTTGTTCGGGGAGATGGCGACCTGGGTCGAGTCGACCTTGAACTCCAGGTAGCCGCGCGTCAGGTAGTAGGAACGCAGGGTTTCGATGTCGGCATTGAGCTTGGCCCGCGAATAACGGTCCGCCTTGGTGTACCAGCTGAGCCAGCCACCGGTGTCCAGGTCGAACAGGCCGCGCAAGGTGGACTCGCTGAACACCTTGTTGCCGACAATGCGGATTTCCTTGATCTTGGCAACATCGCCTTCGGTCACGCTGAAGGTCACATTGACCCGGTTGCGCTCGATCGGGGTCACGGTGGTCACCACCTCGGCGCCGTACAGGCTGCGATTGATGTACTGCCGCTTGAGCTCCTGTTCGGCGCGGTCTGCCAGCGCCTTGTCGAAGGG
This sequence comes from Polaromonas sp. AET17H-212, assembly GCF_002379085.1. Lineage (GTDB taxonomy): Bacteria > Pseudomonadota > Gammaproteobacteria > Burkholderiales > Burkholderiaceae_C > Polaromonas. Next base: position 117,113 of record NZ_NBZW01000005.1, read on the forward strand.
CCGGCCATCGGTGAGCCCGATCTCGCGCAGCGCCTTCTTGAGCACTTCCTTGTCAAACTCCTTGGCCCCGACAAAATCCACGTCGGCCACCGTCGGGCGTTCCTCGACGATCACGACCAGCACATCGCCGTTGACTTCAAGCCGCACGTCCTTGAACAGGCCCAGCCCGAACAGCGCGCGGATCGCACCCGCACCCTTGTCGTCGTTATAGGTCTCACCGACACGGAAAGGCAGCGATGCAAAAATAGTTCCCGGTTCAACGCGTTGCAGGCCTTCGACGCGAATATCGCGCACGGTGAAAGGATCCACGGCCCAGGCTGCATGCGCGATGAGAAAGCTGGCCACCACCGCGGAAATGCTGCGGACCTTGAATCGTTTGATTTGTTTTTGCATGAAAAGTATGGAGTTAACCCAAAAGCCGGGAGACATCGTTAAACAGGGCAACTGACATCATGCCCAGCAGGATTGCAACGCCACCGCGCTGCAACCGGTCCATCCACGCGTCAGACACGCTTTTGCCGGTAATCGCCTCCCAAAGATAATACATCAGGTGCCCCCCGTCCAAAACCGGCAACGGCAGTAAATTGAGCACGCCCAGACTGACGCTGATCAGTGCCAGAAACAGCAGATAGGCCGTCCAGCCGATGCTCGCCGACTTGCCGGCGTAGTCGGCAATCGTCAGCGGCCCGCTGAGGTTTTTCAGGGAGGCCTCGCCGATGACCATCTTGCCCATCATCTTCAGCGTCAGCGCCGAGACCTGCCAGGTACGGACCACGCCCTGCCACAGGCCGTCGAGCGGGCCGTAGCGCACCGTGACCATGGCCGGCGGTGCGCCGACATAGGCGCCGATGCGGGCGATCGACCGGCCGGCCTCCTGCCTGATCTCGGGCGTGACCGGCACCTCCATCGCCTGCCCGGCCCGCTCGATGTGCCAGGTCTGGGTGCCGCTGGAAGCGCGGATGGTTTCACGCAATTGCGGACCATCAACGATGGCCAGGCTGCCAATGCGCAACACCAGGTCACCGCTGCGCAGGCCCGATTTTTCGGCAGCACCGCCGGCCATCAGCTCGCCGATCAGCGGCCGGGTCCAGGGCCCGATGATGCCGATCTTGCGGAACAACTGGGCATCGGCGTCGGCGGCCTGGAGCTGGCCCAGCGGCAACACCAGTTCTCGCGACGCGGCCGCAGACGCATCGGGTCCGCCTAGCGCCAGCCGCACGTCGCGGCCGTTCAGCGCGCCCTGGGTCAACAGCCAGCGCAGCTCCTCAAAGGAACGTATGTCCTGCAGGGACTCGCCGTCCAGGGCCGCCTGCTGCACCCGCTCGCCACCGCGCAAGCCGGCACGCTCGGCGATCGACCCCGCCACCGGGCTGGCCAGCACGGGCTCGGGCTCCTGCAGGCCGCTCCAGTTGACGATGGCATACAGCACGATGGCCAGCAACAGGTTGGCTGCCGGCCCGGCTGCCACCACCGCGGCACGCGAACGCAAGGGTTGGGTGTTGAAGGCCAGGTGGCGTTCTGCCGGATCGACCGGTCCTTCCCGCTCGTCCAGCATCTTGACGTAGCCGCCCAGCGGCAACATGCCGATGGAAAATTCGGTGGGGCTGTTTTTGAGGCGCCAGGTGTAGATCGGCTTGCCAAATCCGACGGAGAACTTCAGGACCTTGATGCCGCAGGCCACGGCAACGCGGTAGTGCCCGTACTCGTGGACAGCAATCAGGATACCCAGGGCAACAACAAAGGCGACCAAGGTCAGCATGGAAAAACTCCTGTCAAGTCGTCAGATTGCCGGCGATGCGGGTGGCCGCGGCGCGCGCCTGCCCATCCAGCGCCAGCAAGTCCCCGATGCCCCGGATTTCAGAGGCGCTCACGGTGTCCAGAGTTCCGCGGTTCACCGCGTGAATCTGGTCGAAGCGTATCCGTTTTTCAAGGAAAGCGGCCACCGCCACTTCGTTGGCGGCGTTCAGCACCGCCGTGGTGCCGACAGGTGCATCGAGCACCTCCCAGGCCAGCGGCAAGCCGGGGAAATGTTCATTGTCGGGAACGGCGAAAGTCATGGTGGCCAGCGCCCGGAAATCGAGCGCCTGCGCACCCGAGGAAATCCGCCCCGGCCAGGCCAGGCCGTAGGCGATCGGCACCCGCATGTCGGGCGTGCCGAGCTGCGCCACCACCGAGGTGTCGCGGTATTGAACCATCGAATGAATGATGCTTTGCGGATGAATCACCACCTCGATCTGCGCCGGCGCCAGACCGAACAGGTAACGTGCCTCGATCACTTCGAGCGCCTTGTTCATCATGGTGGCCGAGTCCACCGAAATCTTGCGGCCCATCACCCAGTTCGGGTGGGCGCAGGCCTCGTCGGGCGTGACATCGCGCAGCGTGGCCGGCGCGCGGGTGCGAAACGGCCCGCCGGAGGCCGTCAGGATGATCTTGTCGATGCGCTCCATCCAGGCCGCCGGGTCTTCCGGCAGGGACTGGAAGATCGCCGAGTGTTCGCTGTCGATGGGCAACAACTGCGCCCCGCCCTCGCGCACGGCCTGCATGAACACCTCACCGCCGACCACCAGCGCCTCCTTGTTGGCCAGCAGCAGCCGCTTGCCGGCGCGCGCGGCCGCCATGCAGGCCGCCAGCCCGGCCGCGCCCACGATGGCCGCCATCACGGTATCCACCCGTTCATCCGACGCTATCATTTCAAGAGCATCCGGCGCAAGCAGGACCTCGGTAGAAAGCCCATGTTGCTTCAGGCTTTGGGCCAGGATGCGGGCGTGCGGGGCGCTGGCCATGACAGCGTACGCCGGTTTGAAGCGCAGGCACTGCGCCAGCATCAACTCGGTCTGCGTGGCCGCACTGAGCGCAAACACCTCAAAGCGGTCGGGGTGGCCGGCAATCACGTCCAGCGTGTTGACCCCCACCGAGCCGGTCGAGCCCAGCACCGTGATGCTTTGTTTTTTCAATGACATGGGCGCGGGCTAGACGGTGATCAGCATCATGGCCAGCGGCAGCACCGGCAACAGCGCATCGACCCGGTCCAGCACACCGCCGTGGCCCGGCAGCAGGCCACTGGAGTCCTTGGCGCCGGCGCTGCGCTTGACCAGGGACTCGACCAGATCGCCCACCACACTGAGCGCCGCCAGGAACACCATGGCCAGCAGCGTCACGGCGAGGCCGTGCTGCGCCGCCAGGCGCGCATACAAACTCTCACCGGTGGCGTCGAGCAGCAGCCACGCAATACACAGCACCAGCACCCCCGCCATGCCGCCCCAGACCCCCTCCCAGCTTTTGCCGGGGCTGATCGAAGGGGCCAGCTTGCCCTTGCTGAAGCGCCCGCCCAGCGCCTTGCCGGCGAAATAGGCGCCGATGTCGGCGACCCAGACCAGCAAGAGCACCGACAGCAGGAACTCGATGCCGATGAAACGGGCCTGCGCCACGGCCAGCCAGGCCATCCAGAGCGCCAGCACACCGACCACCAGACGTACGGCGCGCGGAATGCGCGACCAGCCGGCCACGCCACTGCGCAGCAGCCAGGCGCCCGCCAGCACCCAGCCAGCGCCGACCAGCCGCCACAGCAAAGGCAGCGGTTCGTCGAGCAGTCCCAGGTCCCAGGACATGCCGCACAACACCACGGAGGCAAAACCAGCCCCCAGCGCGCTGAGCTGGCCATAACCGTTCAGGCGGGCCCACTCCCAGGCGCCGGCGGCGATCAGCACCAGGGCGACCATGGCAAACGGCACCGGGGTCCGGTAAAAAAGCGCTGGCAGCAGGATGGCCAGCATCACCAGCGCCGTGATCACGCGTTGCTTGAGCATCAGGCAGCCTTCATGTCGGGGTTGGGGGCTGACGAGACGACTTGCGCGGAGGTCTGGCCAAACCGCCGCTCGCGGCTGCGGTAGACCGCGATGGCTTCATCGAGCGCCGCCTCGTCGAAGTCGGGCCAGAGCTTGTCGGAAAAATGCAGTTCGGAATACGCCGCCTGCCAGAGCAGGAAATTGCTGATGCGCAGCTCGCCGCCGGTGCGGATCACGAGGTCCGGGTCGGGCACATGGGCCAGCGCCAGCGCACGGTCCAGCGCCATTTCGGTGATTTCCTGGCCCGCGGCAGCCAGCTTGCGTGCCGCCTGCGCGATGTCCCAGCGACCACCGTAGTTGAAACACACATTGAGGATCAGGCGCTGGTTGTCCGCGGTGGCCTGCTCGGCCTGCGCCAGCCCGGCCTTGAACTTGTCGGACAGGCGCTGCCGGTCCCCGACAAAATGCAGTTGCACGCCATTGGCCTTGAGCGCGGGCACTTCCCGGGCCAGCGACAACGCCAGCAGCTCCATGAGCCCGGAGACTTCGTCCGGCGGCCGATTCCAGTTCTCCGAAGAAAAGGCAAACACGGTCAGCACGCCGATGCCGCGGGCCATGCAGGCCTGCACGCAGCGGTTCAGCGCACCGACCCCCTGCTTGTGGCCGGCGATACGCGGCAGGAAACGCCGCGTGGCCCAGCGGCCGTTGCCGTCCATCACGATGGCGACATGGTGGGGAACGGCGGTGGAACTTGGAGTGGCCATGTCAGCGATCAGTCACTGCCCTGAGCGAGCGTGGGGACCTGTCTTTTCAAGCAGGGGCCGCGGAACCGGCTTCGCCGGGCCGCAGGCGCAGCGGCCCCCTCGGGGGGCAGAGAGCTACGCGAAGCGAGCGAACGTGGGGGCAATCTAAACCGCCATGATGTCTTGTTCCTTGCCTGCGACCAGCTTGTCGACCTCGGCAATGAAACGGTCGGTGAACTTCTGCACTTCGTCGTGGGCGCGGCGCTCGTCATCTTCCGACGCCAGCTTTTCCTTGACGAGTTTCTTGACGCCGTCATTCGCATCACGGCGCAGATTGCGGATGGCGACCTTGGCGTGTTCACCTTCGGCACGAACCACCTTGGTCAGCTCCTTGCGCCGCTCTTCGGTCATGGCCGGCATGGGCACGCGAATCAGGTCACCCTGGGACGCCGGGTTGAGTCCGAGGTCGGAGTCGCGGATGGCTTTTTCAATCTTGGCGCCCATGCCTTTTTCCCAGGGCGAAACGCTGATGGTGCGCGCATCGAGCAGCGCCACATTGGCCACCTGGCTGATCGGCACCATGGCGCCGTAGTAGTCCACATGCACGGTGTCCAGCAGTCCGGGGTTGGCACGGCCGGTGCGGATCTTGGTCAAGGCATGTTTGAAGGCCTCCACCGACTGCTGCATTTTCTGCTCGGCCTGGCTCTTGATATCGGGAATGCTCATGGTTGAAATCTCCGGAGGATTCTTGTTCTGCAAAGGGGTGGCATGCGCATCGGCAGGCGTCAGACGTGGACCAGCGTACCTTCGTCCTGGCCCTGCACCACGCGCTTGAGCGCGCCGTGCTTGAAGATGCTGAAAATCTTGATCGGCAGTTTCTGGTCGCGGCACAGCGCAAAGGCGGTGGCATCCATGACTTCGAGGTTTTTGCCCATGGCCTCGTCGAAGGTGATGTTGGTGTAACGCGTGGCCGTCGGGTCTTTCTTCGGGTCCGCGCTGTACACGCCGTCCACCTTGGTGGCCTTGAGCACAATCTCGGCGCCGATTTCCGCGCCGCGCAGGGCGGCCGCGGTGTCGGTCGTGAAGAAAGGGTTGCCGGTGCCCGCCGCGAAGATGACGACCTTGCCCTCTTCGAGGTACTGCAGCGCCTTGGGGCGCACATACGGCTCCACGATGCGTTCGATGCCGATCGCCGACATGACTCGCGGCGTGAGGCCGGCCTTGTCCATGGTGTCGCCCAGTGCCAGGGCATTCATCACGGTGGCCAGCATGCCCATGTAGTCGGCGGTCGCGCGGTCCATGCCGACCGAGCCGCCGGCCACGCCGCGGAAAATATTGCCGCCGCCGATCACGACAGCCACTTCCACGCCCATGCGGGTGATGTCCGCAATTTCCTCGACCATGCGCACAATCGTCGCGCGGTTGATGCCGAAGGCATCGTCTCCCATCAAGGCTTCGCCTGAAAGTTTCAACAAGATTCGCTTGTAGGCTGGCATGGGGGGAGTTCCTGTCGTTTTTATGGGCGTAAGTTTAGCGGCCTTTCGGATCAGCGGACGCAATCAGGCCGCTTTGGCGGCGGCCACCTGGGCGGCCACTTCAGCCGCAAAATCGTCGACCTTCTTCTCGATGCCTTCGCCGACCACATACAGCGTGAACGCCTTCACGGTCGTGCCTTTTTCCTTGAGCATCTGCTCAACGGTCTGCTTGTCGTTTTTCACGAAAGGCTGGTTGAACAGGGACACCTCCTTGAGGTATTTCTGCACGCCGCCCTCAATACGTTTGGCAACAATCTCGGCGGATTGCACAGGCTTGCCGGCGGCGGTGGCCACAGCGGCATCCTCGGCAGCCTTGGCCGCAGCGACCGAACGTTCGCGGGCCACCAGCTCGGCGGGCACCTGGTCGCTCGACAGCGACACCGGCTTCATCGCCGCAACGTGCATGGCAACGTCCTTGGCCGGCACTTCGTCGCCTTCGTACTCGACGACCACGCCGATACGCGTGCCGTGCAGGTAGGAGGCCAGCTTGCCACCTTCAAAACGTTTGAAGCGGCGCACGCTCATGTTTTCGCCGATCTTGCCGATCAGGCCCTTGCGCACGTCTTCCACCGTCGGGCCGAAACCGTCCAAAGTCAGGGGCATGGCGCCGATCGCGGCCACGTCGGCCGGGTTGTTCTTGACGATGCCCTTGACCACCGCGTCGGTGAAAGCCAGGAAGCTGTCGTTCTTGGTGACGAAGTCGGTTTCGCAGTTGATCTCGACCAGCGCGCCCACAGCACCTTCGCTGTGGAAGGCGATCACGCCTTCGGCGGTGATGCGGGAAGCAGCCTTGCCGGCCTTGTTGCCCAGCTTGACGCGCAGGATTTCTTCAGCTTTTTCGAAGTTGCCTTCGGCCTCGGTCAAGGCCTTCTTGCACTCCATCATCGGTGCGTCGGTTTTTGCGCGCAACTCTGCGACCATGCTTGCTGTGATTGCCATTTTCAGTTCTCCGTGTGTCGTGTTGACTTCAAATAAAGGGGGGTGCCTTTGGACAAGGCTGTGAAAAAGGGGCTACGCGAGCCCCTTTTTCGCGTCAGGCGCAGGGCCGCGACGATCAGGCTGCGGCGTTTTCCACTTCGACGAATTCGTCGCTGCTTTCGGCGGAAGCCATCTTGACGACTTCATTGCCGGCGGCGGCGCGGCCTTCGATGATCGCGTCGGCGATGCCGCGGGCATACAGCGCCACGGCCTTGGACGAGTCGTCGTTACCCGGGATAACGTAGTCAATGCCGATGGGGGAATGGTTGGAGTCAACCACGCCGATCAGCGGAATGCCCAGCTTCTTGGCTTCGAGCACGGCGATCTTGTGGAAACCCACGTCGATCACGAAGATGGCGTCAGGCAAGGCATTCATGTCCTGGATGCCGCCGATGTCTTTTTCCAGCTTTTCCATTTCACGCTTGAACGTGAGCTGCTCTTTCTTGCTCAGGGTGTCGAGACCGACTTCCTGCTGGGCCTTCATTTCCTTGAGGCGCTTGATCGAGGTCTTGACCGTCTTGAAGTTGGTCAGCATGCCGCCCAGCCAGCGCTGGTCGACAAAAGGCACGCCGGCGCGTTTGGCTTCGGCGGAAACGAGTTCGCGGGCCTGGCGCTTGGTGCCGACCATCAGGATGGTGCCGCGGTTGGCGGACAGCTGCTTGGCGAACTTCATCGCGTCCTCGAACATCGGCAGCGATTTTTCGAGGTTGATGATGTGGATACGGTTGCGGTGGCCGAAGATGTACGGGGCCATCTTGGGGTTCCAGAAGCGGGTTTGGTGACCGAAATGGACGCCGGCTTCCAGCATTTCACGCATGCTTGTTGACATAGAGATACTCCAAAGGTTGTGTCTAAAATCAGCGCTTATCACCTGAAAGCATGGTTAAAAGCTCCCGGGCAACACCTTGAATGGCTGATTTGCGATTTGCTGCACGACGGCGGAATTGCCTTTCGTACAGCCTGCTGAGTATAACATCCCTGCCTGTGCCAACGTCCCCGCCCGAGCCCTGCCGTGCCCCATCCCTTGTAGCCGGCCGCGCGCCGGCCAGGGTTTCCGGTCCCGTCGGCACTTCAAAAACAATAGCAGCACGCGCTTTTCCCGCGCGGGCTTGCATCCAATTGAGCCCCAGAAACATGAACCCAGCGACTTTCTGCCCCCGCCCCTGTATCCACCCTGCAGGGACGGCCCCATGAGGGTCGCCGTCATTGGCGCCGGCATCATCGGCATCACCACCGCCTGGGAGCTCGCTCAGGACGGTCACGAGGTCACTGTTTTCGAGCGCCGGGGCGCGGCCGCCGAAGAGAGCAGTTTTGCCAACGCCGGCGTGGTGGCCCCCGGCTACGTGACACCCTGGGCGGCGCCCGGCATGCCGGGCAAGGTGCTGGGCCAGCTGCTGGGCCGCCACGCCTCGGTCAGGCTCAGCCTGCCGCTGTCCGGCCGTGAGCTGGCCTGGATGTGGCAATGGTGGCGCGCCTGCCGGCTGGAAACCTACCTGGCCAACCGTGCCCGCCTGCAGCGCCTGGCTTTTTACAGCCGGGCGCGCCTGCACCAGATCAGCGCCGAGCACCAGCTCGAATACGACCGCAGTCCCGGCTACATGGTGCTGCTGCGCGCCGAACGGGACGGCCAGATGGTCGAACCCGGCCTGCAGTTGCTGCGGGATGCCGGGGTCAGCTTCCGGCAGATCGGCTCCGACGAAGCGCGCCGGATCGAGCCGGCGCTGAACCCGGACACGCCCTTGCTGGGCGCCATTCACCTGCCCGACGACGAAGTGGCCAACTGTCGCCAGTTCGCCCTGCTGCTCAAGGCCGAAGCCCAGCGCCTGGGTGTGACTTTTGAGTTCAATACGACTGTAGCCCAGATGGACCGTGCGCAACCAGCTACTTTTTTGATAGCAGGCGAAACGCTGCCGCGAAACTTTGACGCGGTGGTGCTGTGCGCCGGCCTGGCCTCGGCCTCGCTGCTGCGGCCGCTGGGCATCCGGATTCCGTTGGCAGCGGTGTATGGCTACTCCCTGAGCGCGCCGCTCCGTGAGCCCCTGAACGCACCGCGCAGCGCCCTGATGGACGAACGGTACAAGGTCGCGATCTCCCGCCTGGGCAACCGCGTGCGCGTGGCCGGCAGCGCCGAAATCGGCGGCCGGCCGGACAAAAAGAGCGCCGCGGCCATCCAGACGCTGTACAAGGTGCTGCAGGACTGGTTCCCGGGCGCCGCTCACACCTCCAACACCACCACCCATGTGCAGGAATGGAAAGGCGTGCGGCCCATGCTGCCGGACGGTCCGCCCATCCTCGGGGCCAGCGGCCTGCCCGGCCTGTGGCTCAACCTGGGCCACGGTTCCAGCGGCTGGGCGCTGAGCTGCGGCAGCGCGCGGGCCGTCGCCGACCTGGTCGCCGGCCAGGCGCCGGAGATTGACCTGGACGGGCTGGACCTGAGCCGGCTCAAATCCCCGACCGCCTGAAGGTTGCACAATCGGCCCATGCAAGCCGTCTCCCCTGTCCTCAGCCTGCCGCTCCATGGGGTGGCCGCCACGCGCCTGCTGGAGCAGCAGGCGGCGGCCCAGCTGGCACCCCACACCCTGATGCAGCGCGCAGGGCTGGCCACTGCGCGCCTGGCCCTGGCGCTGGCGCCGCACGCGCGGTGCACCTGGATCGCCTGCGGGCCGGGCAACAACGGCGGCGACGGCCTGGAAGCGGCCATGCACCTGCACCAGTGGGGCAAAACCGTGATGGTGAGCTGGCTGGGCGCGCAAAACGAAGCCAAGGTCCCCGCCGATGCGCTGGCCTCGCTGGTACGCGCCCGTGCGGCCGGTGTGCCCTTTGCCAGCCTTGCCAGCGCACCACCGGCCGGCTTTGACTTCGCGATCGACGCCCTGCTGGGCATAGGCGGCGCACCCCGCCCTGCGGCAGCCCCGGGCCGGACCGATCTGCTCGGCCAGTGGCTGGCGCTGCTGCGGGCCAGCGCCCAGCCGGTCCTGGCGATCGATATCCCGAGCGGACTGGACGCCAATACCGGCACCTTGCTTGCTCCTGAATCGATAGCTAACCGCGCTTTACGGTCAAGGGCTGGTGCCCGATTTACCTTGAGCCTTTTGACGCTGAAGCCGGGCTTGTTCACGGCCACCGGCCGCGACCTGGCCGGGCAGGTCTGGTGGGACGACCTCGGCGTCCCCCCTGCATCGGCGCTGGCGCCCGACGCCTGGCTGCTGGGCCAGGACCGTGCCGGGTCGCACTACCGGTCACAGGCGGCACATGCCAGCCACAAAGGCAGCTTTGGCGATGTCGCCATCCTCGGCGGGCAGTCCAGCCCGGAAGCCGCCACCCACATGAGCGGCGCCGCCCTGCTGGCCGGGCGTGCCGCCCTGCATGCGGGCGCCGGCCGGGTGTTTGTGGCCCTGCTGGGTGGCGCGGCCCTCACGGTGGACCCGCAGCAGCCCGAGCTGATGTTCCGCAGCCCCGCGGCGCTGGACCTCAAGGCCCAGGTGCTGGTCTGCGGCTGTGGCGGCGGCGACGCCGTGGCCGGCGTGCTGCCGCGTGTGTTGTCGGGCGCGCAGGCGGCCGTGCTGGACGCCGATGCGCTCAATGCCATCGCCGCCGACACCCAGCTGCAGACCCTGCTGCGGGCGCGCCAGGGCCGCGGCTACCGCACGGTGCTGACGCCGCATCCGCTGGAGGCCGCGCGCCTGCTCGGCAGCAGCGCAGCCGCGGTGCAGGCCGACCGCCTGCAGGCGGCGCGGCAGCTGGCTGAACAATTCGGTTGTGTGGTGGTGCTCAAGGGCTCGGGTACGGTGATTGCTGCGCCGGACCAGGTCAGCGCCATCAACCCCACCGGCAATGCGCGCCTGGCCACGGCCGGCACCGGCGATGTGCTGGCGGGCATGGTGGGTGCCCGGCTGGCCGGCGGACAGACGGCCTTTGACGCCGCCTGCAGCGCCGTTTTCCAGCATGGCCAGCTGGCCGATGACTGGCCGGCGTTCCACCCGGGGCAGGCGCTGACCGCTTCCCTGCTAGCCCAGAACCATCAGGCCGATCTGTAGCAGCAGGAGCAGCACCAGCGCCGACAGGTCCAGCCCGCCGATTGACGGGATGATGCGCCGCAGCGGCGCCAGCAGCGGTTCGGCCAGCCGGCCCAGCAGGCCGTACATGGGCGAGCCCGGCTGCAGCCAGGAAATGATGGCGTAAACCAGCACCACCATGAAGGCCAGTTGCAGCGCGACACGCAGCAGCATCTTCAGGCCCATCAACAGCAAAGCAGGCAGCATGGCCGCAGTCAGGTTCAGCAAGGCGCCGAACAGGGCTGCCCAGACCAGCGCATACACCAGCGCCAGCAGGAAGGCGGCCAGCAGACTGGCCCAGTCCACCCGCGACTGCGCCAGCGCCTTGGGCAACACGCGCCGCAAGGGCTTGACCAGCCAGTCCGTCACGGCCATCACAAAGGTGCCGGGCTGCGCGCTCATGTTGATGCGCAGGCGGTTCATCCAGGCACGCATCAGCGCCGCGCCTATCAGCACGAAGAACAGGCTGTCCACCAAAAAGGACAGGATGCGGATCAGCATGGTGGTTGGTTCCCGGTGGTGACGTGCAATGGATCAGGAGGGCTCATGTCATTACCGCCGGGGCTTCTTGCTCTGCTTGCGCCCGGCGCTGGAGGCCGACTTCTTGACCGCGGCCTTCAGCGCCTGGATCGGCGACTTGGCCGTCCGGCTGCCCGCTGCCGCACTGCCCTCGCGCGCACCGGTACGCGGCTCGGCCCCCTTGCCCGCGCGCTTGCCACCGCGCTGCTCGCTGGCCTTGCGCGGCAAGGCGCGCTCTTGCTCGGGCAGGTCGGCGCTGCGGCCGCCGGCCTTGTCCTTCATGGCGCGGGCAATCAGCTCTTCGCCCTCGCGCACCAGGCGGAAGTCGATCTTGCGGCCGTCGAGATCGACCCGGCTGACCTGGACCCGCACCCGGGTGCCGATGGCGTAGCGGATGCCGGTGCGTTCGCCGCGCAGCTCCTGGCGCGCCTCGTCAAAGCGGAAATACTCGCCGCCCAGTTCGGTGATGTGCACCAGGCCCTCGACATACATCGCATCGAGCGTGACAAAAATGCCAAAGCTGGTCGCCGCCGTGACGACACCGCCGAACTCCTCGCCCAGATGCTCGCGCATGTATTTGCACTTGAGCCAGGCTTCCACGTCGCGGCTGGCTTCGTCGGCACGGCGTTCGTTGGCGCTGCAATGCAGGCCGGCGGCCTGCCAGGCGAGTTGGTCGGCCGTGGGCTTTTTCGGTTTCTGGTCCGGCTCGGTGACGCGCGAGGCCAGCCGTTTCGACAGCTTGGCCTCGGCCTCGCCAGGGGTGGGCAACACCGGCAGCTGGTACCTGGACTTGGTCAGCACCGCCTTGATGACGCGGTGCACCAGCAGGTCCGGGTAGCGGCGGATCGGGCTGGTGAAGTGCGTGTAGGCCTCGTAGGCCAGGCCGAAGTGGCCGGCGTTCATGGGGGTGTAGATCGCCTGCTGCATGGAGCGCAGCAGCATGGAATGGATCTGCATCGCATCGGGCCGGTCCTTGGTGGCCATGGCGATCTGCTGGAACTCGCCCGGCGCGGGGTTCTCCGTGATCGTCATGCCAATGCCCAGGGCCTTCAGGTAGGTGCGCAGGATGTCCTTCTTCTCGGGCGTCGGGCCTTCATGCACGCGGAACAACCCTTCGTGTTTGCTTCCGGAAATGAAGTCTGCCGAACAGACGTTGGCCGCCAGCATGGCCTCTTCAATGATGCGGTGGGCAACGTTGCGGGTGCGCGGCACAATTTTCTCGATGCGCCCGGCCTCGTCGCAGACGATCTGGGTCTCGGTGGTTTCAAAGTCCACCGCGCCGCGCACGCCACGCTCCTTGAGCAGCGCCTGGTAGACGTCATGCAGGTCCAGCAGGTGCGGCACCAGCGCCTTGCGATGCGCCGCTTCCGGGCCGCGCGTGTTGGCCAGGATGGCGGCAACTTCGGTGTAGGTGAAACGCGCGTGGCTGAACATCACGGCCGGGTAAAACTGGTAGGCATGGACTTCGCCCTTGGCGTTGACCAGCATGTCGCAGACCATGCACAGGCGCTCGACGTTCGGGTTCAGCGAACACAGGCCGTTGGAGAGCTTCTCGGGCAGCATGGGGATCACGCGGCGCGGGAAATAAACGCTGGTCGCACGGTCGTAGGCGTCGATGTCGATCGCACTGCCGGTTTCCACATAGTGGCTCACGTCGGCAATCGCCACCAGCAGGCGCCAGCCCTTGCCGCGGCCGACCTTGGCCGGTTCGCAATACACCGCATCGTCGAAGTCACGCGCGTCTTCACCGTCGATGGTCACCAGCGGGATGTCGGTCAGGTCCACGCGGCCTTTTTTGTCGGCGGGGCGCACGGCGTCCGGCAGGGTGCGGGCCAGCGCCAGCGCGGCGTCGCTGAACTCGTGCGGCACACCGTATTTGCGCACCGCAATTTCAATTTCCATGCCGGGGTCGTCGATTTCACCGAGCACTTCCTTGACGCGGCCGACCGGCTGGCCAAACAGCGCCGGCGGCTCGGTCAGCTGGACCACCACGATCTGTCCGGGCTTGGCTGTGCCGATCGCGCCCTTGGGGATCAGCACATCCTGGCCGTAACGCTTGTCCTCGGGCGCCACCAACCAGACACCGCTTTCCTGCAGCAGGCGGCCAATGATGGGATTGGGCGAACGTTCAATGATTTCCGTGACGCGGCCTTCGGGCCGGTTCTTGCGGTCGTGCCGCACGATGCGCGCCTTGACGCGGTCCTTGTGCAGCACCGCGCGCATTTCGTTGGGCGGCAGGTAGATGTCGGCTTCGCCGTCATCACGCAGCACGAAGCCGTGGCCATCGCGGTGGCCTGAAACAGTGCCTTCAAATTCGGCGAGCAGTCCGGCGCCTGGGCCGTTGCTGTGATTAGTTGTTTTGATAACTGGTCTCTCTTCTTGAGATGATTAATGGGGGAAAGAATTCCGGCACCGGCTTGCTGCCGGCGGGAAATCCGTCTTGTCTGTATTTTTCTGCATGTCAAAAGCCGGCGGTTTGCCGGACCGTGGCGTGAAACTGCGAGGCTGGCATGTGATGCTCCTCATGGCCCGCACCTAGATGGAATTTTTTTGGAATCCGGACCGAAAAACCGATTCTGTAATGGTACACTGCTGGCTGTGCCCGGGTGGCGGAATTGGTAGACGCGCACGGTTCAGGTCCGTGTATCGCAAGATGTGGAGATTCGAGTTCTCTCCCGGGCACCAGATACATCAAATCCAGCGAAAGCTGGTCCAAAAAAGGCCACTGCCAACACAGTGGCCTTTTTGCTTTCCAGGCGCTTTTTCAGCACTTGGTCCAGCCCCATCCAGACGTCCTCAGACCGGCACCGCCACCAGATCGTGGCCTTGTGTGCCGACAATCCGGGCCTTGGTGAATTCCCCGACCTTCAGCGTCTTGCTGATTTTCTCGGGCGGCAACAATTTCACGACACCATCGATCTCGGGCGCGTCGGCATAACTGCGGCCCACGCCACCCTTTTTACCCATGCCGGGCGCGGAGTCCACCAGCACCTGCATGGTCGCTCCCACACGCTGCTGCAGCTTCGCGGCCGAGACCGCTTCGGCCACGGCCATGAAACGTGCACGGCGCTCTTCGCGAAGTTCCAGGGGCAGCATGCCCGGAATGTCGTTGGCGGTGGCGCCCGCCACTGCGCTGTAGGCAAAGCAGCCCGCGCGGTCAATCTGCGCTTCGCGCATGAAGTCCAGCAGGTGCTCGAACTCGCCTTCGGTTTCGCCGGGAAAACCGGCAATGAAGGTGCTGCGGATCACGATCTCGGGACAGATCTCGCGCCAGCGCGCAATCCGCTCCAGATTTTTCTCGCCACTGGCCGGTCGTTTCATGCGCTTGAGCACATCGGGGTGGCTGTGCTGCAGGGGCACGTCCAGGTAAGGCAGCACCTTGCCGGTGGCCATCAGCGGCAGGATCTCATCCACACTTGGGTACGGGTAGACGTAATGCAAGCGCACCCAGGCGCCGTAGGGCTCGGCAATCTCGCCCAGCGCCTGCACCAGTTCCAGCATGCGGGTCTTGACCGGCTTGCCATCCCAGAAGCCGGTGCGGTACTTCACGTCCACACCGTAGGCCGAGGTATCCTGGCTGATGACCAGCAGTTCCCGGACACCGCCTTCAAACAGCGCGCGCGCCTCGTTGAGCACGTCGCCTATCGGCCGCGACACCAGGTCGCCGCGCATCGACGGGATGATGCAGAAGGTGCAGCGGTGGTTGCAGCCTTCGCTGATCTTCAGGTAGGCATAGTGCCGCGGCGTGAGCTTGATGCCGGCGATGCCGAAGGCGTTGGGCACCAGGTCCACAAACGGGTCGTGCGGCTTGGGCAGGTTCAGGTGAACCGCGTCCATCACTTCCTGCGTCGCGTGCGGGCCAGTCACGGCCAGCACACTCGGATGCATCTGGCGCACCAGGTTGCCGCCGCCCTCGCCCGCCTTGGCGCCCAGGCAGCCGGTCACGATGACCCTGCCGTTTTCGGCCAGCGCCTCGCCAATGGTGTCCAGGCTTTCCCGGACGGCGTCGTCGATGAAGCCGCAGGTGTTGACGATCACCAGGTCGGCGCCTTCAAAGGTTTTGGAGGTCTGGTAACCCTCGGCGCTGAGTTGCGTCAGGATCAGCTCGGAGTCGGTCAGGGCCTTGGGGCAGCCGAGGCTGACAAAACCGACGCGGGGCGCCGTGTTCAAGGTAGGGGATGGTGGGGTAACAAGGGCTTGGCTCATGCCCTCTATTGTCTCAGAGCCGGCCCGCTGGGGCCGCTGGCGTCCTAAATGGCCTGGACGCGGTCAGCGCTTCAGGCCCAGGGCGGCGAGCATCTGCTCGCTTTGTTTTTGCATCTGCTCCTGCATTTGCGTGAACACGGTTTTCGACTGCTCGACATAACTGCCCATCATGCCCTGCATGGCCGGCGACTGCGCATTGACAAACTGCGCCCACGCTTCCGGCGTCAGGCCTTTGGACTGCTCGGACATCTTGAGCTGCAAGTCCATGAAGGACTGGACGTTTTTCTCGAGGTAGGAACCCATGAAGCTCTGCATCGCATTGCCGTAAAAGCGGATGATGTTGGACAACACCGCCTCGGTGAACATGGGTGCGCCGCCGGCTTCTTCTTCCAGGATGATCTGCAGCAGGATGCTGCGTGTCAGGTCCTCGTTGGTTTTGGCATCGCGCACCACGAAATCGGTGCTGTCCATGACGAGGTTCTTGACTTCGGCCAGCGTGATGTAGGCCGAGGTATCGGTGTCGTAAAGACGGCGATTCGGGTATTTCTTGATGACACGCGGCGACGCCGCCTTGCCGTTACCGCCCTTGGTGCCCGGCTTTTTTCCCGGCGTGCTATCGACGGGGGGAGACGAGTCGGTTGACTGGCTCCTGGACTCACTGGTGGGCTTGCTCTTGGGCACTGTGCGAACTCCTCTGTGAATGACTGCCTGCACCAATGCACAGGGTCATCACATTCTAGGAAGTATGCCTACCTGCAATCCCCTTGGTTTACCCTGTGTGCACCGTGGGATGCACGGCTGACGGGAAAACAACTTCAGGAAATTGGTAGGCGCGATTGGACTCGAACCAACGACCCCCACCATGTCAAGGTGGTGCTCTAACCAGCTGAGCTACGCGCCTAAGGACTGTTCGACCTCGTCATTGTAGCAGGGCAAACCCGGCCTTTTGCGCCCGCGCCGATTTTTTTGCCGACAAATCAGCGCCTGCGCGCCGAACGCACGCCATTGACCTCGGCGACGGTGGCCAGCACCTGGTTGAGCCGGCCCGCGTCGGCCACCTCCACCGTGAAGGTCATCCAGGCCGTGCCGCCGCGGTTGTCCTTGACCGAGGTGGTCTGCACGCCAATGACGTTCATTTTTTCCCGCGCAAACACTTCCGAAATATCGCGCAGCAGGCCTTGCCGGTCGGCCGCTTCCACGGCCACGTCCACCGGGTACACCGAGCCCTCGCTGCTTTTGGGCTGACTCCACTGCACCTCGATCACCCGGTCGGGGCTGCCGCTGGCCATGTTCCTGAAGTTGCTGCAATCGCTGCGGTGGATGCTCACGCCCTTGCCCTTGGTGACAAACCCGAGAATCGCATCGGGCGGTGCGGGCTTGCAGCACCTGGCCAGTTGCGTGAGCAGCGAGTCGATGCCGACCACCAGCACCCCGCCTTTGCGCCCGCGCTCGGACGACTTGTCATGTTGCCGGGCCTTTTTGGCCAGCACATAGTCGTCCTGCGTGGGCGGCGGCTCGGGCGGCTTGAGCATGTTTTCAATGGTGCGCAGCGACAGCTCGTCCTTGCCCACCACTTCAAACAGATCCTCGGCGCTCTTGAAGCCCAGCTGCGTCGCGACATCCTCGAGCTTCATCGCGGTCTTGCCCTCGCGTTGCAGCAGCTTTTCCACCGCCTCACGTCCGCGCGCCACCGTTTGCGCCATGGCCTGGGCATTGAACCAGGCACGCACTTTCGAGCGCGCGCGGTGGCTGGCCAGAAAGCCGAGTTCGGGGTTGAGCCAGTCGCGCGACGGGCCGCCCTCCTTGGTGGTGACGACTTCCACCGTCTGCCCGTTTTGCAGCGGCGTGTTCAGCGGCACCATGGCGCCGTCGATGCGTGCGCCGCGGCAGCGGTGGCCCAGGCTGGTGTGCACGCTGTAGGCGAAGTCGAGCGCCGTCGCCCCTTGCGGCAGTTCGACGACAGCCGCGTCCGGCGTCAGCACATAGATGCGGTCTTCAAACAGGCCCTGGTTGGCGTCGCGCGCCTTGGCTGCCACCGGTCCCGACAGGTCGCGCTCCCAGGCCAGCAGCTGTCGCAACACGGCAATTTTTGCGTCGTACTCGCTGCTGGCCGACACGCCGCTGTAACCCTTGGTGCCGGCCTCCTTGTAGGCCCAGTGGGCCGCCACGCCATGCTCGGCATGGTCGTGCATGGCCTGCGTGCGGATCTGGATCTCGACCGCGCGCTGCTGCGCATCGCGCACCACCGTGTGCAGCGACTGGTAGCCGTTGGATTTCGGCTTGGCGATGTAGTCGTCGAATTCGCCCTCGACCGGCGTGAAATGCGAATGCACAAACCCGAGCGCCGCGTAACAGCCCTTGACGTCCGCGGCGATCACGCGCAGAGCGCGGATGTCGAACACCTGGTCGAAATCGAGGCCCTTGCCGCGCATCTTCTTGACGATGCTGTAGATGTGTTTGGGCCGGCCCTGCACCAGCGCGGCAATGCCGTTGCTGTTCAGGTCGCGTTCCAGCTGCGCGCGCAGCGCCTCCATGAAAACCTCGCGCTCGGCGCGTTTTTCATCGAGCAGGCGGGCAATGCTTTTGTAGGTGTCCGGCTCCAGAAAACGGAAGGCGAGGTCTTCCATTTCCCACTTGACCTGCCAGATGCCCAGGCGGTTGGCCAGGGGTGCAAACACGTTGAGCGATTCGCGCGCCACGGCCAGCGGGCAAGGTTGCCGGATGGCCGCAAAGTAACGCAGCGTCTGCAGGCGAGACGCGAGGCGCAGCATCACGACGCGCAGATCGCGCGAAAACGCCAGCAGCATCTTGCGCACGTTTTCAGTCTGCGCCGCCGGGTCTTCCAGCTGCGCCCTGGCATCGGCGCCGCGGGCCTGCTTCTGCACATGGACGAGTTTGGTGGTTTCCATGGCCAGGGCCGCGAAGTTGGCGCCGAAAGCCTTGGCAATCACCTCCTGCGGCTTGTTCAGGTGCGCGCAGGCGTGAACGAGGTAGGTCGCGGCCTGCATGGCCTCGGAGCCGCCAATGGCCTTGAGAATCGCCGCGACGGCATCCGCATGGGCCAGGATGTTTTCACCGGTGTCCAGCGTTTCACTGGCGATCAGCGGCTCGGCAAAGGCCCTGGCGCGTGCCAGCGCGTGCGGCTGGTCCGGCAGGCTGTCCGCCGTGGCGGTCACGATGGACGCGTTGGGCAGCGGTGTCATGGGCGTCATGGGCGCCATGCCCGTGTTGGGCTTCAAAGGCGACTTGGGCGGGGCGCCCGGCCCGGCCCCGGCATGTTTCGTCACAGGCAACTTTTCAATAAAAAATTTCAGACAAGAAGAAAATCGCCCACCGTGCTGACCTGATCCAGCGCCACCAGGGTCGGGGCATGGCCGACTCCTTCAAACTCCACCAGGCGGGCCCGGGGACCGCGCTGCGTCATGGCCTGCGCCGTGACGCGGCTGAGCAAGTCCGATTGTGCGCCGCGTACGACCAGTGTCGGCGCCCGAATGTTGTCAAAAAGTTGCCACAACAGGGTTTCACCTTCGCGCGCCGAGGTTTCGGTCGCCGCCCGGACCGGCACCGCAATGGCCGGGTCGTAATGCAGCATCACGCTGCCATCGGTGGCACCCGGCACAGGCTTGACCATGTGGCGCGACAGCGCCAGCCATTGCTCGGGCGTGTGCGGGCCAAAGCTGGTCGAGATCGCCCACATCGCGTCGGCCGCGTGTTGCAGCGAGGCGAAATGGCCGGCTTTGCCGAGGTAGGCCGCAATACGCGTGATGGCCTGCCACTCGATGGCCGGCCCCACGTCGTTGAGGACCAGCTTGCGCACCGGCGCCGGCAGGGGCAGCTCGGGCTGGCCCGCAATGGCCATGCCGATCAGGCCGCCCATGCTGGTGCCGACCCAGTCCAGCGTTGTGACCGGCGCTTGCTGCTGCAGGTGCGCCAGCAGTCCCATCATGTCGGCGGCGTACTGCGGAATCTGGTAACCCATGGGGTCCTGGAGCCAGTCACTGCGGCCCCGACCGGCCACGTCGGGGCACACGACCCGGACCTCGTCCGACAGGTATTCGGCCAGCACATCAAAATCCCTGCCCTGGCGCGACAGGCCATGAACACACAGCACCACATGCGGGTTGGCCGGATCGCCCCACTCCCAGTACGCCATGCGGTGCCCTCCCGAAGCGTCGGGGCACGATACGTAGTTCAGCGTAGGTTCAGTCATGGCCAGGGAATCCGGGTTGCAGGCTTGATAATTGCCCGAGCCGCTGTTGTTCAGCGTCTGACAGGCATCGTAAATCATCCGGAGAAAACTTCATGCTCAAAGGTAAAACTGCACTCGTGACCGGCTCCACCAGCGGCATCGGCCTGGGGATCGCCAAGGCGCTGGCGGCGCAGGGGGCCAACATCGTGCTCAACGGTTTCGGCGACGCCGAAGGCCCCAAGGGGGAAATTGCAGCGCTGGGCGTGAAAGTGGCCTACCACGGTGCCGACATGAGCAAGCCCGCCGAGATCGAAGCCATGATGACTTTTGCCGCGGCGCAATTCGGGCAGGTGGACATCCTGGTCAACAACGCCGGCATCCAGCATGTGGCCAGAATCGAGAACTTTCCGGTAGAGCGCTGGGACGCCGTGCTGGCCATCAACCTGAGCAGCGCCTTCCACGCCACGCGGCTGGCCCTGCCGGCCATGCAGGCCGCCAACGGCGGCAAGGGCTGGGGCCGCATCATCAATGTCGCCTCGGTACACGGCCTGGTCGGCTCGGCTGAAAAATCCGCGTATGTTGCCGCCAAACACGGCATCGTCGGCCTGACCAAAGTCACGGCCCTCGAAAACGCCACCACCGGCGTGACCTGCAACGCCATCTGCCCGGGCTGGGTGCTGACGCCGCTGGTGCAAAAACAGGTGGACGCCAGGGCCGCGGCAGGCGCCATCTCCAACCAGCTGGCCACGCAGCAGCTGCTGGGCGAGAAAGAACCGTCGATGCAGTTCACCACGCCCGAGGAACTGGGCGCGCTGGCGGTGTTTTTCTGCTCGCCGGCCGGCAACAATGTGCGCGGCGTGGCCTGGAACATGGACGGCGGCTGGGCAGCGCAGTAAAGCGCCGAAAACCTGCGCCGCAGGAAGCTGGCGGCCGGGTGCCGCCAGCCCTGCATTCTCCCAAAAATAAAGCAAAATTAGCCCTCAGCCCTTGATGGTCGTTCACCAATAGCTATTAATTTCATAGCAAATTGAGCCTGCTTGTACCCTGCCCACACGGCTGACGTGTGGTGCCCGGCGGGTGACACCATGGCCCGCCACCATGATCTGATTTCTTCCGTCCGTCCTACATGCGCGTCAGACGCCTCCTACAAGCCGTTCCGCCCTGAAGATTTAGACTGGCCGCGTCATTTGTCGGTCCATCCCACCAAGAGGCGGATCTTCATCCTGCGAGGAGTCATCGTGAAAATAATTCATCGTGTTCTCTCCAGCGTGTTGCTCAGTGCAGCAGCCGTCGCCGGCAGCCTGCCCGTCCAGGCCCAGATCAGCAACCCTTCCTCGAGTTCCGGCAGCAGCGCCTGGTATGCCCCTGGCAGCGCTTACCTCGGCTTCAATGCCGGTCGCTCCAGTTACCGGCAAGGATGCGGCACCGGAGTGTTCAACTGCGGTGACAAGGACAATGCCTACAGCCTCTACGGAGGCGGCACGTTCAGCAACAACTTCGGCCTGGAGTTGGGCTACGTCGACATGGGCAGCATTGACCGTGGTGGTGGCACGACCAAGGCTTACGGCATCAACCTGAGCCTGGTCGGCAGGGTGCCGCTCAGTCCGACATGGGGCCTGTTCGGCAAGGTGGGCACAACCTACGGCCGCACCAGCGTGACCTCCACGCCTGGTTCGGGCGTCACCAGCGGCGACGAGGACGGCTTCGGGCTGTCGCTCGGGGCGGGTGTGAGTTACGACTTTACCGACAGATGGTCCGCGGTCCTGCAATGGGAGCGGCACGACTTCAAGTTTTCCGGCTCGGGACGCGACAACGTGAACGCCACCACGCTGGGCCTGAAGTACCGGTTCTGACACCAACCGGGCCATAGAAAAAGCCCCAAGTCGCAAGCGACTTGGGGCTTCAATTCTGGTGGGCGGTGCAAGTTTCGAACTTGCGACCCCTGCAGTGTGAATGCAGTGCTCTACCCCTGAGCTAACCGCCCTGTTTGGTCAGCCTCAGATTATAAGGGTTTTTTGTCACGCACCGGCCAGTTCGCGCCAGACAGTTTTGCCTTTGCTGCTTTTATCGATGTCCGCCAGCAGGCTTTCGTGGGCGGCGATCTCCTGATCGTTGGCCAGCAGCAGCGGCAAATCAAAACCGCTGAGGTCCATCACCACGGCGGCGCCCCCCTCCTGCGTGCTGCCGCCCAGCTCCATCACCAGCGAATTCTGCCCGCGCGTCAGGTTGATATAGACGTCGGCCAGCAGCTCGGCGTCGAGCAGGGCGCCATGCAGCGTGCGGCCCGAGTTGTCGACGTCCAGGCGATCGCACAGTGCGTCGAGCGAATTGCGTTTGCCGGGATACAGCTCCTTGGCCATCATCAGGCTGTCGGTGACCTTGGCCACGCAGTTGCGGATCGAGGCACGCCCCATCAGCTCAAGCTCCTTGTCCAGGAAGCTGATGTCGAAAGGCGCGTTGTGAATGATGACTTCGGCGCCTTCCAGATACGCCAGCAACTCGTCGGCGACCGCCGGAAATTTGGGCTTGTCCTGCAGGAACTCGTTGCTGATGCCGTGTACCTTGAGCGCGTCCTCGTGGCTGTCGCGCTCGGGGTTCAGGTAGAAGTGTTTGTTGTTGCCGGTGAGCTTGCGGCCGATCAGCTCGACGCAGCCGATTTCGATGATGCGGTCGCCGTTTTCAGCGGACAGGCCGGTGGTTTCAGTGTCTAGAACGATTTGGCGCATGGTTCAGATGATAGCTGCGCTGGGTCCGAGAATGTTTTTCCGCCGGGCCGCCCCAAGGAAAAATGCGCCCCCTCGGGGGGCAGCGCAGCACACGCAGTGGCAAGCGTGGGGGCTAGTGCACTTCCTTGGCGTGGTTGATCGAGTATTTGGGAATCTCGACCGTCAGGTCGGTTTGCGCCACGATGGCCTGGCAGCTCAGGCGCGAGTTGGGCTCCAGGCCCCAGGCGCGGTCCAGCAGGTCTTCCTCGCTCTCGTCCATCTCGTTGAGCGAGCGCATCCCTTCGCGCACGATGACGTGACAGGTGGTGCAGGCGCAGCTCATGTCGCAGGCGTGCTCGATGTTGATGTTGTTGTCGAGCAGCGCCTCGCAGATGGACGTGCCCGCAGGCGCGGACACTTCGGCACCGTTGGGGCAGTATTCAGGATGGGGCAGTATTTTGATGATGGGCATGGGGTGTTCGGTCCGGGGGTCAGACCGTCGCTATGTTTTTTCCGGCCAGGGCCTGGCGGATGCCCCGGTTCATGCGCTGGGCCGCAAAGTTTTCGGTCCCGCCAGCCAGGGCCTTGATGGCGGCTTCGATCTGCGCGGCATCGCCCTGCTGCCGGATGGCCGCCAGGTCGGCCATCAGGCGATCGATCTCCACCTTTTCCTCGGGGGTCAGCAAGTCGGCATCGGCAGCCAGCGCGCTGCGGGTCGCCAGGATCATGCGGTCGGCATCGACCTGCGCCTCGGCCAGCGCGCGCGCCTGCATGTCCTGCTGGGCCGTCGAAAAACTCTCCTGCAGCATGCGGGCAATGTCGGCGTCGGACAGGCCGTACGATGGCTTCACGTCAATATGCGCTTCCACGCCGCTGCCCTGCTCTTTGGCGCTGACGCTGAGCAGGCCATCGGCGTCCACGGTGAAGGTCACGCGGATGCGCGCCGCGCCCGCGGCCATCGGAGGAATGCCGCGCAGCTCGAAACGCGCGAGGCTGCGGCAGTCGGCCACCAGGTCGCGCTCGCCCTGCACCACATGCAGGGCCAGCGCAGTCTGGCCGTCCTGGTAGGTGGTGAAGTCCTGCGCCATCGCGGTCGGGATGGTCTGGTTGCGTGGCACGATGCGTTCAACCAGGCCCCCCATGGTTTCGATGCCCAGTGACAGCGGAATCACGTCAAGCAGCAGCAGGTCGCTGCCGGTGCTGTTGCCGGCCAGCTGGTTGGCCGAAATGGCGGCGCCCAGGGCCACCACCTCGTCGGGGTTCAGGTTGGTCAGGGGCTCGCGGCCAAACAGGCCGGCCACGGCGCGGCGCACCTGCGGCATGCGGGTGGACCCGCCCACCAGCACCACGCCCTGGACCTCGTCCTTGCCCAGCCCGGCATCGCGCAAGGCCTTGCGCGCCACCGTCAGCGTGCGCTGGGTCAGCCCGGCGGTGGCCGTCTCGAAGTCCGCAGCCTTCATGTCAAACTGCACGTTAGCCCTTGCCAGACGTGCGGTGAATGCTACTGAATCCGTAGCAGACAAAGCCTCCTTGCAAGCCCGGGCGGCCTGCAGCAAGGCGGCTTTGTCGCCGGGCGTGAGCGTGTCGGCCGCCAGGCCCGCCTTGGCCAGCACCCAGTCGACCAGCGCGCGGTCATAGTCGTCGCCGCCGAGGGCCGAGTCGCCGCCGGTGGCCACGACTTCAAACACGCCCTGCGTCAGGCGCAGGATGGAAATGTCGAAAGTGCCGCCACCGAGGTCATAAATCGCGTAAACACCTTCACTGGCGTTGTCCAGGCCGTAGGCAATGGCTGCGGCGGTCGGTTCGTTGATCAGGCGCAGCACGTTGAGCCCGGCCAGTTGCGCGGCATCTTTGGTGGCCTGGCGCTGGGCGTCGTCAAAATACGCCGGCACCGTGATGACCGCGCCGAAAATCTCGTCGTCAAAGCTGTCTTCCGCCCGGTAACGCAGCGTCGCCAGGATCTCGGCACTAACCTCGACCGGGCTTTTTTCACCGGCCACGGTTTGCAGCGTGACCATGCCGGGCTGGTCGATCAGCTGGTACGGCAGTTGCGCGCGGTTGCCGATGTCGTTGATGCCGCGGCCCATCAGGCGCTTGACCGAAGCGATGGTGTTTTGCGGATCCTCCACCTGTGCGGCGAGCGCGTCGTAGCCGATCTGGCGGCCGGTGGCGCCGTTGTCGTCCACCAGGTAACGCACCACGCTGGGCAGCAGCACGCGGCCCTGCGCGTCAGGCAGGCATTCGGCCACGCCGCTGCGCACGCTGGCCACCAGCGAATGGGTGGTGCCCAGATCAATGCCAATGGCGATGCGCCGCTGGTGCGGATCAGGAGTCTGGCCGGGTTCGGAAATTTGCAGTAATGCCATGAATGTGTGGGTCGCGCTGGGGGCTGGAGGTCTGTGACAGGCTATTGTCCCAGCGAGTCGATGCGCGCATCAATCTCGCTGCCAAAGCGCTCAATGAACATAAGGCTTCTCACCTGCCGGGCGGCGGCCGGAAAGTCTTTCTCCCGGTCCAGCGAATGCTCTATTTTTGATAGCTGCTCGCGCTTGCTGTCCAGGGTCTGGGCGGCTATTTCTTCCAGGCTGTCGAGGCCTTCCGCCTCTTCCAGCGCTTCCCGCCATTGCATCTGCTGGATCAGGAAATCCGGCGGCATGGCCGTGTTGCTCTCGGCCTGGATGGGCGCGCCGTGCAGCTCGCAGAGGTAGATCGCACGTTTGAGCGGGTTCTTCAGCCGCTGGTAGGCCTCGTTGATGCGCACCGACCACTGCATGGCCAGGCGCTGGGCGGCAGCGCCCTGCGCCGCAAACCGGTCGGGATGCGCCTCGCGCTGCAGCTCTTTCCAGCGCGCATCGAGCACGGCGCTGTCCTGCGCAAACTGCTCAGGCACGTCAAAAAGTTCGAAATCGTTGGATTGGAGCGACGCCACTTGGAGAGTCTGGTTTCGTGATGGAAAGCGTAGCGAGCGGCCGTCAGGCTAGGCGCACGGAGCGCAGCAACCGGAACGTACTCAGGTACGTGAGGATTGCGAGCACCGCGCAACGACGCATGGCGCCCGCGCAGTAGCTTTACACACGAAAGCTTTCGCCGCACCCACAGCGGTCACGCTCATTCGGATTGATGAACTTGAAGCCTTCGTTCAGGCCCTCACGCACGAAGTCGAGCTGGGTGCCGTCGATGTAAGCCATGCTTTTCGGGTCCACCAGCACCTTCACGCCGTTGTCTTCAAACACCACGTCTTCAGGCGCAATCTCGTCGGCATATTCGAGCTTGTAGGCCAGGCCGGAGCAGCCGGTGGTTCTGACGCCCAGGCGCACGCCCACGCCCTTGCCGCGTTTGGCCATGTAGCGGGTGACGTGTCGTGCGGCAGCATCGGTGAGGGTAACGGACATGGGAAAAGCTTCTCAGGTCAATGCGGTTGGTCGGCGTGCTTCAACTTGTAGTCGCTGACGGCCGCCTTGATGGCGTCTTCGGCGAGGATGGAGCAATGGATTTTCACGGGCGGCAAGGCCAGCTCTTCGGCGATCGCGCTGTTCTTGATGCTCGCCGCTTCGTCCAGGGTCTTGCCCTTGACCCACTCGGTCACGAGTGAGCTCGAGGCAATCGCCGAACCGCAGCCGTAGGTCTTGAAACGCGCGTCTTCAATCACGCCGGTCAGCGGGTTGACCTTGATCTGCAGCTTCATGACGTCGCCGCAGGCCGGTGCGCCGACCATGCCGGTGCCTACCGTGTCGTCGCCCTTTTCAAACGAGCCGACGTTGCGGGGGTTTTCATAGTGGTCCACCACTTTTTCGCTGTATGCCATTTTGTTTACCTCTTCAAGCTGTTTGCGCTGCTTAGTGAGCAGCCCACTGGATGGTGGACAGGTCCACGCCATCCTTGAACATTTCCCAGAGCGGCGACAGGTCACGCAGTTTGGCGACGTTTTCCTTGATCGTCGCCACGGCGTAATCAATCTCTTCTTCGGTGGTCCAGCGGCCTATGGTCATGCGCAGGCTGCTGTGGGCCAGTTCGTCGCTGCGGCCCAGGGCGCGCAACACATAGCTGGGCTCCAGGCTGGCCGAGGTACAGGCCGATCCGCTGGAGACCGCCAGGCCCTTGATGCCCATGATCAGGGACTCGCCCTCGACATAGTTGAAGCTCATGTTGAGGTTGTGCGGCACGCGCTTGTCGGCATGACCGTTGAGGAAAACCTCTTCCACGTCTTTCAGACCGGCCAGCATGCGCTCGTGCAGGGCACGGATACGCTGGTTTTCGTCGTGCATTTCCGCCTTGGCAATGCGGTAGGCCTCGCCCATGCCCACACACTGGTGTGTCGGCAAGGTGCCCGAACGCATGCCGCGCTCGTGGCCGCCACCGTGCATCTGCGCCTCCAGCCGCACGCGCGGCTTGCGCCGAACATACAGCGCGCCTATGCCTTTGGGGCCGTAGGTCTTGTGCGAGGTCAGGCTCATCAGGTCGACCGGCAAGGTGGCGAGATCGATGTCCACACGGCCGGTGGCCTGCGCCGCGTCCACATGGAAAATGATGCCTTTTTCGCGGCACAGGGCGCCAATCGCCGGGATATCCTGGATGACGCCAATCTCGTTGTTGACGAACATGACACTGACAATGATGGTGTCGGGGCGGATCGCCGCCTTCAGCACTTCCAGGTCGAGCAGGCCGTCGGACTGCACATCGAGATAAGTCACTTCAAACCCCTGGCGCTCCAGTTCGCGGCAGGTGTCGAGCACGGCCTTGTGTTCGGTCTTGACCGTGATCAGGTGTTTGCCTTTGGACTTGTAGAAATGCGCGGCACCCTTGAGCGCCAGGTTGTTGGACTCGGTCGCGCCGCTGGTCCAGACGATCTCGCGCGGGTCGGCACCAATCAGCTCGGCCACCTGCTCGCGGGCTTTTTCCACGGCGGCTTCGGCTTCCCAGCCCCACGCATGGCTGCGCGAAGCGGGGTTGCCGAAATGCTCACGCAACCAGGGAATCATGGCATCCACCACCCGCGGGTCGCACGGGTTCGTGGCGCTGTAATCCATGTAAATGGGGAAGTGTGGGGTTTCCATGTGGCTGGCTTTTTAGGTCACGGCTGGCTTGCAGCATCAAAAAAATGGACGGCAGTCTCCGGCAGTCGGGCCCTCACGGGCCACCGACGCTTAGGACTTCGAAAACGCGTTGCCCAGGGCAAACACCGAATTGGGCGCGTTGACGCGCATCGGCTTGGCCACAGGCGCGGTGAAGATGGCTTTTTTCACCATGGGCGTATTCTCAACAACCACGCCCTTGGCCAACTGGTCATCGACCAGCTTTTGCAGGGTCACAGAGTCGAGAAATTCCACCATGCGGCTGTTCAGCGAGGCCCACAGCTCGTGCGTCATGCAGCGGCCACCGTCACCGAGACAGTTTTCCTTGCCACCGCACTGGGTCGAGTCGATGGGTTCGTCCACCGACACGATGATGTCGGCCACGGTGATGTCTGCCGCCTTGCGGCCCAAGGTATAACCGCCGCCGGGGCCACGGGTGGACTCGACGAGTTCATGGCGGCGCAGTTTGCCGAACAGCTGCTCGAGGTAGGACAGAGAAATCTGCTGGCGCTGGCTGATGGCCGCCAGGGTAACGGGGCCGTTGTTCTGGCGCAGGGCCAGGTCAATCATCGCAGTGACCGCAAAGCGGCCTTTGGTCGTGAGGCGCATTTTCAAGCTCCTTAAAAGTTGGCTTGACTGTCGTTTGGCTCACCCTGTCCGCTTGTGGCTTGACAGGGAACTTTTTCTCCACCCGCCCCGGCCTGTCGGCCTGATCGGCTACAGGGCTTTTGTTGTTCTGGTTGATCTTGACTATTTTCGTCAAGTATAGCACAAAACCCTAGCGATCCAGTCGCCATTGTACCGCCAGAGCCTGTTTGTCCAAGACAAACAGAGCGGCATTCGTGACGAAAGTCCTCGCTTCCGCACTCCGCCCTCAGTCCGCCACCGGTGGCACATTGTCCACCCCCGGCGCGCCAAACGCCTGCGCCTTGAGCACGTGCAACTGGTCGCGAACGCTGGCCGCCCTTTCGAACTCCAGGTTTTTGGCATGTTCGATCATCTGTTTTTCAAGCCGCTTGATTTCGCGGGCAATGTCTTTTTCACTCATGTCCTCCACCAGGGCCTTCTGCAGCTCGAGTTTTTCCGCTTCCTTGCCGGATTTCTCGCTGTAGACGCCGTCGATCAGGTCCTTGATGCGTTTGACGATGCTGCGCGGCGTGATGCCATGTTCGAGGTTGAAAGCGATCTGTTTGTTCCGCCGGCGTTCGGTTTCATCCATCGCCTTTTTCATGGAGTCGGTGATGCGGTCCGCATACAGGATGGCCCGGCCGTTGAGGTTGCGGGCCGCCCGGCCTATGGTCTGGATCAGGCTGCGCTCGGCCCGCAGGAAACCTTCCTTGTCGGCGTCCAGGATCGCGACCAGGCTGACCTCGGGAATGTCCAGGCCTTCGCGCAGCAAATTGATGCCAACCAGCACGTCGAAGGTGCCGAGGCGCAGGTCGCGCAGGATTTCGACCCGCTCGACGGTGTCCACGTCGCTGTGCAGATAACGCACCTTGACGCCGTTGTCGGTCAAGTAATCGGTCAGCTGCTCGGCCATGCGTTTGGTCAGGGTGGTGATCAGCACGCGCTCGTTCTTGTCCACACGGATGCGGATTTCCTGCAGCACGTCGTCGACCTGGTGCGTGGCCGGCCGCACCTCCACCTCGGGGTCCACCAGCCCGGTGGGCCGCACCACCTGCTCCACCACCTTGCCGGCATGCTGCTGCTCGTAAGCCGCCGGCGTGGCCGACACAAAAATCGCCTGGCGCATCTTTGTCTCGAATTCCTCGAACTTCAGCGGCCGGTTGTCCAGCGCGCTGGGCAGGCGAAAACCGTATTCGACCAGTGTGGTCTTGCGTGACCGGTCGCCGTTGTACATGGCGTTGAGCTGGCCGATCATGACGTGGCTCTCGTCGAGAAACATGATGGCGTCTTTCGGCAGGTAGTCGCACAGCGTCGACGGCGGCGAGCCCGGCGGCGCGCCGCTCAGATGGCGCGTGTAGTTCTCGATGCCCTTGCAATGGCCGATTTCGCTGAGCATCTCCAGGTCGAAACGGGTGCGCTGCTCGATGCGCTGCGCCTCGACCAGCTTGCCGTCGCCGACAAACTGCTTGACACGCTCGGACAGCTCGATCTTGATGGTTTCCACCGCGGCCATGACCTTGTCGCGCGGCGTCACGTAATGGCTCTTGGGGTAGACCACAAAACGCGGCACCTTCTGGCGGATGCGCCCGGTCAGCGGGTCGAACAGCTGCAGCGACTCGATCTCGTCGTCAAACAGCTCGATGCGGATGGCCAGCTCGGAATGTTCGGCCGGGAACACGTCAATCACGTCGCCGCGCACGCGGAAGGTGCCGCGCGCAAAGTCCTGGTCGTTGCGCGCATACTGCATGCGGATCAGGCGCGAGATCACGTCGCGCTGGTTCATCTTGTCACCGGCGCGCGCGATGAAACGCATCTGCGTGTAGTCCTCGGGCGCGCCAATGCCGTAAATCGCGCTGACCGTGGCGACGATGATGGTGTCGCGCCGCTCCAGCACGCTTTTGGTCGCCGACAGGCGCATCTGCTCGATGTGCTCGTTGATCGCCGAGTCTTTTTCGATGAACAGGTCGCGCTGCGGCACGTAGGCCTCGGGCTGGTAGTAGTCGTAATAACTGACGAAATACTCCACCGCATTTTTCGGGAAAAACTCGCGGAACTCGCTGTACAGCTGCGCCGCCAGCGTCTTGTTGGGCGCAAACACGATGGCCGGCCGCCCCATCCGGGCAATCACGTTGGCCATGGTGAAAGTTTTGCCCGAGCCGGTCACGCCGAGCAGGGTCTGGAACACCTCGCCATCGTTGAGGCCCTCAACCAGTTGCTCGATGGCCACCGGCTGGTCGCCGGCCGGCGGGTAAGGCATGAAGAGCTCGAACGGCGAGTCCGGAAAGCGCACAAATTCGCCGTTGGCGGGGGCTGTGCCGGACTCCGGCATGACTTCAATCACTTCTGGCATAAAAAAACTCAATCCTGGCCCGCTAAAATCTGGGGCAATCAAACAGAATACGACATTTGGCG
The DNA here is from genome assembly GCF_002379085.1 of Polaromonas sp. AET17H-212. Classification (GTDB taxonomy): domain Bacteria; phylum Pseudomonadota; class Gammaproteobacteria; order Burkholderiales; family Burkholderiaceae_C; genus Polaromonas. The sequence continues at coordinate 147,939 of NZ_NBZW01000005.1, forward strand.
GGGGCGGGCGGAACCTGGGGCTGCCGATCTGCCGATCTGCCGGCTGTCCGCCTCACACCCGGTAAACCAGATGGCGTGCCGGACCGTTTAAAAAACACCAACCACCCTTGCAGAGGATTTTCATGTCGCTTTTCACCGCCGTCGAAATGGCCCCCCGTGACCCTATATTGGGCCTGAACGAGCAATTCAATGCCGACACCAACCCGAACAAGGTCAATCTCGGCGTCGGTGTTTATTACGACGACGACGGCAAGCTGCCCCTGCTGCAATGTGTGCAGGCCGCAGAAAAGGCCATGATGGCATCGCCCAAGCCGCGCGGCTACCTGCCCATGGACGGTGTGGCCGCCTATGACGCGGCCGTCAAGACGCTGGTATTTGGCGCCGACAGTGAGCCTGTCAAGAGCGGCCGCGTTGCCACCGCCCAGGCCATAGGCGGCACCGGCGGCCTGAAAATAGGTGCCGACTTCCTGAAAAAGCTCAGCCCGGACGCCAAGGTCCTGATCAGCGACCCGAGCTGGGAGAACCACCGCGCCCTGTTCGCCCAGGCCGGCTTCACCGTGGAAAGCTACCCCTATTACGACGCCGCCAAACGCGGCGTCAACTTCGAGGGCATGCTCGCGGCCCTGAATGCCGCGCCTGCCGGCACCATTGTGGTTCTGCACGCCTGCTGCCACAACCCGACCGGCTACGACATCACCAGCGAACAGTGGGACCAGGTGATCGCTGCCGTCAAGGCGCGCCAGCTGACCCCCTTCCTGGACATGGCCTACCAGGGCTTCGGCCAGGGCATCCAGGAAGATGGCGCGGTCATCGGCAAGTTTGTCGCCGCCGGCCTCTGCTTCTTTGTCTCGACTTCCTTCTCCAAAAGCTTCAGCCTGTACGGCGAACGTGTCGGCGCCCTGTCGGTGCTGTGCGAGAGCAAGGACGAGGCTGACCGCGTGCTGTCGCAGCTCAAGATCGTAATTCGCACCAACTACAGCAACCCGCAGATCCATGGCGCCACCGTGGTCGCCAACGTGCTGAACAACCCCGAACTGCGCGCGCTCTGGGAGAAAGAGCTGGGCGAGATGCGCGTGCGCATCAAGGACATGCGCCAGAAGCTGGTGGACGGGCTGAAAGCCGCCGGCGTGAAGGAAAACATGAGCTTCATCACCAAGCAGATCGGCATGTTCAGCTACTCCGGCCTGACGAAAGACCAGATGGTGCGCCTGCGCAATGAATTCGGCGTCTACGGCACCGACACCGGCCGCATGTGTGTGGCCGCGCTGAACAGCCACAACATCGCCCACGTCTGCGCGTCCATCGCCAAGGTGATGTAAATCGGCCTGGCCGGCCTGCCGCGCGGTTGGGCGCGGTGGCCCCGGCTCAGGCGGCCCGACCCGGCGCCGCTTCCGGCGGCCTTCCAAAATTCATGAAAAAAGTGCCCACGGCCCCTATGAAACAAGCACCATATGCTATTTATTTGATAGCAAAAGCCATGGCAGCCACTGATCAGCCACCGACCGTCGTCGGATCGTAGAAAAAGCGCTCTTCCACAATCTTGTCGCCCTCCCAGCGCTGGTGCGCCAGTTCGTCGATGCGCAGCATCGAGCCTGAAACACGGGTGAACTCGAACACCCAGTGGATCACGACGAAGTCGCCGTCGACCAGGAAGGAGTCCACCGGCAAGGTGCGCATCGCGCTGCAGGCGGCCATGACGGCCCGCTCGTAGCAGACCAACGTATCCCGGCCGCGCCGGGGCGGCTCGCTGTTTTCCTGCATGCTGGCGTCGGGCGCATAAAACTGCTCGATAGCCTCGACGTAGTGGCCCTGCTCCACCAGTGCGATGAATTCCTGGACAGTTTGGCGGCTTGGCATGGTGTGGGTAGGTTCCTGGTTCAGCCCCAGATCACGGAGCGCATGGAGATCGAGCCGAACTGGAAACTGGTATTGAAAAAGCGCGGCGCTTCATGGGCGTCCACAGCCGCTGCCGCATACAGCAACGGCAGGTAATGCTCATGGGTCGGGTGCGCCATCAGCGCCAGCTGGCCCAGCTTCTGGAAATTCTGCAGCGCATCTAGGTTGCCCTGCTGAATGTAGCCGCCGGTGGTCTGGTCAAACTCCAGTGCCCAATCATAGGCCTGGTGGCCGGCCGCGCCGCGCTGCGCCTGGCGCAGGTTGTGCACGATGTTGCCGCTGCCCACGATCAGCACACCGCGCTCGCGCAGGCCCTTGAGCTGTCTGGCCAGCGCGTAGTGGTCGGAGGGCGGGCGGCTGTAGTCCATGCTCAGCTGCAGCACCGGGATGGCGGCGTCGGGAAACATGGGTTGCAGCACCGACCAGGCGCCGTGGTCCAGGCCCCAGGCGTCCAGATCGACCCCCAGCGGGGCCGAGCCACGCTGCCTGACAAAACGGCTGATCTCGCGTGCGGCGGCGGGCGCGCCGGGCGCCGGGTACTGCTGGTCGAACAGCTCCTGCGGAAAACCGCCGAAATCATGGATGGTCTTGGGTTGCGCCATGCCGGTCACCCACCAGCCCTCGGTCAGCCAATGGGCCGAAACGCACAGCACCAGCTGCGGCGGCGGGTACTGGCTGCCGAACGCTGCGCCCAGCTCCTGCCAGCTGCGGCGGTATTCGTTGTCGCCTATCGCGTTCATGGGGCTGCCATGGCCGACAAACAGCACCGGCATCCGGTCGGATTTTTTCAGTGAAGTGAATTCGTCAAGCGCCAGGGCGCCGGTCATTTCGGTCATAAAAAGTCCATTTTGGCAAGCGGGGGCCAGAAGCCCTGGCGCCTTGCGACGCATTATTAAAGCCCATGCGCCTGCCTGGAGGGATGGCGATCAGGGCACAGGCCGGCCGCGCATGTGAGATTTTCCATTGAATGGCCAAAAGAAGTGCCATCCGGCCCTTCTGTATTGGTGTTTGCCCTCCATTTAATCGTAAGCACACCTGTTATTATTTGTTGCACTGCAGCATATCGTTGTACAAAGGTCAGACCATGCTTTATCAAGTTTATGAAACCCAGCGTTCGCTGATGGAGCCGTTTGTCGACTTCGCCCAGGCCGCCGCCAAGCTCTACAACAATCCGCTGTCGCCCTTGAGCCAGAGCCCGCTGGCGCAGCGGGCGGCCGCCGGCTACAGCCTGATTTACCGCCTCGGCAAGGACTACGAAAAACCGGCCTTCGGCCTGACCACCGTCGATGTGGATGGTACCGGCGTGGCCGTGCACGAGCGCATCGAGGTGGACAAGCCCTTTTGCGAGCTGCGCCGCTTCAAGCGTTTCACCGACGATCCGGCCACCCTGACCAAACTCAAGGGCCAGCCGGCCGTGCTGATCGTGGCGCCGCTGTCGGGCCATTACGCCACCTTGCTGCGCGACACCGTCAAGACCATGCTCAAGGACCACAAGGTCTACATCACCGACTGGAAAAACGCCCGCACCGTGCCGCTGTCCGACGGTGCCTTCGCGCTCGACGACTACGTCAACTACGTGCAGGAATTCATCACCCACGTGCAGGGCATCTACGGCAACTGCCATGTCATCAGCGTGTGCCAGCCGACCGTGCCGGTGCTGGCCGCGATTTCGCTGATGGCCAGCCGGGGCGAAACCACGCCGCTGTCCATGACCATGATGGGTGGCCCCATCGACGCGCGCCGGTCACCGACGGCCGTCAACAACCTGGCCATGAACAAGAGCTTCGAATGGTTCGAGAACAACGTGATCTACCGCGTGCCGAGCAACTTCCCCGGCGCCGGGCGCCGTGTCTACCCGGGCTTTTTACAGCACACGGGTTTTGTGGCCATGAACCCCGACCGCCATGCCAGCAGCCACTACGACTATTTCAAGGACCTGATCAAGGGTGACGACGCCAGCACCGAAGCCCACACCCGGTTTTACGACGAGTACAACGCCGTGCTGGACATGGACGCCGACTACTACCTGGACACCATCAAGATCGTGTTCCAGGAGTTCAAGCTGGTTAACGGCACCTGGGATGTGAAGTCCAGGGAAGGCAAGCTCGAGCGGGTGCGCCCCGAGGACATCACCACCACCGCGCACTTCACGGTCGAAGGCGAACTCGACGACATCTCGGGCTCCGGCCAGACCGAAGCCGCCCACGGCCTTTGCTACAACGTGCCCAAGGCACGCCAGAAGCACCTGGAAGTCAAGGGCGCGGGCCACTACGGCATTTTCAGCGGCCGCCGCTGGCGCGACATCGTGTATCCGCAGGTCAAGGCTTTCATTCTTGAGCACAACCAGGGGCCCACCCTTTCCGCACAGGCCAAGGCAGCTCCAAAGAAGGCAGCCAAGCCTGTAGCCCAACCGGCCGTCAAGGCGGCGCCCAAGCCCGCCACCCGCAGCGTCGCCAAAAAGAGCGCGGCCAGGAAATAAGCAGCCATCAATCCTGAGCGCCGCGCCGTGAACCTGCTCGCCGAGCGGCTCAATGCCGCACTGCCGCAAACGCAGTGCACACGCTGCGGCTACCCCGACTGCGCCACCTATGCGCAGGCCATGGCCGACGGCCAGGCTGAAATCAACCAGTGCCCGCCCGGCGGCGCCGAAGGCATTGCGCGCCTGGCCCGGATCACCGGCCGGCCCGCCCTGCCCCTCAACCCCGACAACGGCAGCGAAGTCCCGCGCCAGATGGCGGTTATCGACGAGGCCTGGTGCATCGGCTGCACCCTGTGCCTGGACGCCTGCCCGGTGGACGCCATCCTGGGCAGCAACAAACTCATGCACACCGTGATAGAGCCTTATTGCACCGGTTGTGAGCTGTGCATTCCAGTCTGCCCCGTGGATTGCATCAGCCTGGAAAACGTCACGGGTGAACGCACCGGCTGGGCCGCGTGGTCGGGAGCCGAGGCCGGGCTGGCCCGAAAACGCTATGAAATTCATAGCTATCGGCGCATGATGGACGAGGGAAAGAACCGTAAAAGGCTTGAAGAAAAAGCCGAGGCCGCGCTGGCGGACCTGCCCGGGCACTCACAACACACCGACCCGGCGGTGCTGGACCAGAAACGCGCCGTGATTGAAGCGGCGCTGGCACGCTCACGCGCCAGGCGCGACGCAGGCAACAGCTAGCCCAGCGCGTCATTGACCGAGTCCCGGAACTCGGCCAGGCTGACAGCGCTGTCAATTTCGCGCGGCAAAGCATCACGAATCGAGAACACCCCCAGGATTTTTCCGGCCGACGAGACAATCGGTAAATGCCGGAATCCGCGCTCCAGCAGGATCAACACGGCATCCGAGACGGTCATCTCGGGCACCACACACAGGGGGTTGTGTGTCATCACCTCGGACACCGGTGTTTTTTTGGCATTCAGGGCCTTGGCCAGCACGCGGGTCATCAGGTCACGTTCGGTCAGGATGCCCTGCATGACGCCGGCAGTGTCGATGACCAGCACGCTGCCGCAGTTGGCCTTGGTCATCACACAGGCGGCTTGCCAGACGCTGGCTTGCGGCGGACAACTCACCACATGCCGGTGCGGGATGGATTGAAACACGGTACGTTCAGACATGGGGTCCTCCTGTCCAGCAGGAATCGGGTTATCGCAGGGATGAATTGACCTTGTCCAGCGCACGCGAGCCCGGACACAGGGCCGCAGCGTCCAGCTTGTTCAGCGCTGTGTCGCTGGTGTTGAGCGCCACATGCAGGTCGGTCGCCAGCGGGTCGACATAAAGCAGCCCGGTGACCACTTCGCCACGCGCCTGGTGTGCGTTCATGTAACTCAGGGCCGCATACCGGTCGGTGGGATCGTAGTCGGCGTGCAGCTTGCGAAAACGCAGGCTGGAACCATCGTGCTGCACCACGTCAATCACTTCGCCCGGCGCATAACTGGTGGTGATTTCCTCGCGCGCACTGATGAAATCGATGCGGCTGACCGCCTCGTTGTGCTCACGCACGTAGTCGTAACTCTTGGTGCTGCCGGCATGGTTGTTGAAGGCCACGCAGGGACTGATGATGTCGATGAAAGCGGCACCGCCGTGGCCGATGGCGCCCTTGATCAGCGGCACCAGCTGCGCCTTGTCGCCCGAAAACCCGCGTGCCACATAGGTCGCGCCCAGTTGCAGCGCCAGGGCCACCAGGTCCACCGGGCTGTCGCTGTTGACCACACCCTTCTTGCTTTTGGAGCCCTGGTCGGCCGTCGCCGAAAACTGCCCCTTGGTCAGGCCATACACGCCGTTGTTCTCCACCAAGTAGACCATGTTGACGCCGCGTCGCATCGCGTGGGCGAACTGGCCCAGGCCAATCGACGCCGAATCGCCGTCCCCCGACACACCCAGGTACAGCAGGTCGCGGTTGGCCAGGTTGGCGCCGGTCAGCACCGAGGGCATGCGGCCATGCACGGTGTTGAAGCCATGGGAGGCGCCGAGGAAATAGTCGGGCGTCTTGGAGCTGCAGCCGATGCCCGAAAGTTTGGCGACGCGGTGCGGCTCGATGTCGAGTTCCCAGCAGGCCTGGATGATGGCCGCCGAGATCGAGTCGTGCCCGCAGCCGGCGCACAGCGTGGAAATTTTGCCTTCGTAGTCACGCCGGGTGTAGCCGACCTTGTTGACGGTCAGCGAGGGATGATGCAGCCGCGGTTTGGCCAGATAAGTCATGTCGCACGCTCCTTGCCTTGCGGCTGTGAGGTCTCTGCCCCGGCCTGCACCTGCTGCAGAATGGCCGCGGTGATGAAACGCGCAGTGATCGGCGTGCCGTCGTAATGCAGCACCCGCACCAGGCGCGCCGGATCGACATCAAGCTCGTTGACCAGCAGGCAATGCATCTGTGCATCGCGGTTCTGCTCGACCACAAACACCTTGTCATGCCCGGCAATGAACTGCGCGACCGGCGCAGGAAACGGAAAGGCGCGCAGGCGCAGCGCATCGATGTGGATACCGGCGTCGGTCAACACATCGAGCGCCTCGTTCATGGCCGGGCTGGTGGATCCGAAATAAATCACGCCCAGCCGGGTCGGGCGAGCGGCGGGCCGCAGCACCGGCTGCGGCACCAGCGTGGCCGCGGTCTCGAACTTTTTCAGCAGCCGCTGCACGTTGTAGATGTAGTCCGGGCCGCGTTCGGAATACTGGGCGTAGGCATTGCGCGTGGTGCCACGCGTGAAATAACTGCCCTTGCTGGGATGCGTGCCCGGCAAGGTGCGCCAGGGAATGCCGTCGCCGTCCACGTCCTTGTAGCGGCCGAAGTCCTTGCCCGCCTCCAGCTCCTCGGCCGTCATCACCTTGCCGCGGTCGTAGCTGCGGCTGTCGTCCCAGGCAAAGGGTTCGCACAGACGCTGGTTCATGCCGATGTCCAGGTCGGTCATCACAAACACCGGCGTCTGCAGCCGGTCGGCCAGGTCCAGCGCCGCGGCGGCATGTTCGAAACACTCGTGCGGGTCTTCCGGCAGCAGCAGCACATGTTTGGTGTCGCCATGCGAGGCATAGGCACAGGAAATCAGGTCGGCCTGCTGGGTGCGCGTCGGCATGCCGGTGGACGGCCCGCCGCGCTGCACATTGATGATGGTGACCGGGATCTCGGCAAAGTAGGCCAGCCCGAGGAACTCGGTCATCAGCGACACGCCCGGCCCCGAGGTGGCGGTGAAGGCGCGCGCGCCGTTCCAGCCGGCGCCCACCACCATGCCGATGGAGGCGATTTCGTCTTCCGCCTGCACCACGGCGTAGTTGTGCCGGCCGGTCGCGGGGTCCACCCGGTACCTGGCGCAGTAGGACTGGAAGGCCTCGGCCACCGACGAGGACGGTGTGATCGGGTACCAGGCGGCCACGGTGGCGCCGCCATAGACGCAGCCCAGCGCCGCGGCGCTGTTGCCGTCGACAAAGATCCTGCCACCGACCATGTCGCGGCGCTGCACGCGTATGCCCAGCGGCGCCTGCAGGTGTTCGCTGGCGAAGTCCCGGCCCAGGTGCAGGGCCTGCACGTTGGAGGCCAGCAGCTTTTCCTTGCCCTTGTACTGCTCGCCGAACAGCTTTTCGAGCACCTCGGGTTCGATCTCCAGCAGCACCGACAGCGCGCCCACGTACACGATGTTCTTGAACAGCTGGCGCTGGCGCGGGTCGCTGTAGACCGCATTGCAGATCTCGGTCAGCGGCATGCCGATGACATGGATGTCGTCGCGGAAGCTGGACGCCGGCAGGGGCCGCGTGCTGTCGTAAAACAGGTAGCCGCCCGGTTCCAACTCGGCCACATCCGATCCCCAAGTCTGCGGGTTCATGGCCACCATCATGTCGACGCCGCCGCGCCGGCCCTGATAGCCCTTGTCACTCACACGCGCCTCGTACCAGGTCGGCAGCCCCTGGATGTTGCTGGGAAAAATGTTGCGCGGGCTCACCGGCACCCCCATGCGCAAAATGGCCTTGGCAAACAGCTCGTTGGCGGAGGCCGAACCCGAACCGTTGACATTGGCAAACTTGATCACAAAATCGTTGACGGCTTCAATCCTTTTTTTCATGCGGACACTCCTGCTGCGCGTTTGGCAGCCTTGTTGGCATCGCGGCAGGACGGCCCGGCCTGTGTCGTTGTCAGCAAAAACTTCTGCATGTCCCAGGCCCCGGTCGGGCAGCGCTCGGCACACAGGCCGCAGTGCAGGCAGACATCCTCGTCCTTGACCATCACCCGCCCGGTCTTGAGTTCGCCGGACACATAGAGGTCCTGCGCCAGGTTCAGCGCCGGCGCCTTCAGCCGCGTGCGCAGGTCGGCCTCGTCGCCATTGGCAGTGAAGCTGATGCAGTCCATCGGGCAGATATCGACACAGGCGTCGCATTCGATGCAGGCTGGCGCGGTGAACACCGTCTGCACATCGCAGTTCAGGCAACGGCCGGCTTCCTTGAAGGCCGTTGCGGCATCGAAGCCGAGCTCCACCTCGACGCGTATGCTGGCCAGCGCAATTTCCGCCTTTGCCCAGGGCACCTTGAAACGGGCATCGTTAGAGGTGTCGTTGTCGTAGCTCCACTCATGGATGCCCATCTTGGTCGACATCAAGTTGGTCATCGGGTCGGGCCGGCGGCGGATGTCCTCGCCGTTCAGAAAGCGGTCGATCGACACCGCCGCCTCATGCCCGTGCGCCACTGCCGTGATGATGTTTTTCGGACCGAAGGCCGCATCGCCGCCAAAAAAAACATGGGGCAGGCTGGACTGGAAAGTCTCCTCGCCCAGCACCGGCAGCCCCCACTTGTCGAAGCCGATGCCGCAGTCGCGCTCTATCCAGGGAAAGGCATTTTCCTGACCTACGGCAATCAACACGGCGTCGCACTCGACCCGCACATCCGGCGCACCGGTCGCCACCAGGCTGCGCTGGCCACTGCCGTCATACACCGCCTGGACCACCTCAAACGTCATGCCGCTGAGCTTGCCCTGCCGGTGTTCAAAAGACTTGGGCACGTGGAAGTTGATGATGGGAATACCCTCGTGCTGGGCGTCTTCCTTCTCCCAGGGCGAGGCTTTCATTTCGTCGAAGCCGCTGCGCACAATGACTTTCACGTCGGTGCCGCCCAGACGCCGGGCGGACCGGCAGCAGTCCATGGCCGTGTTGCCGCCGCCGAGCACAATCACGCGCTGTCCAATCGTGGTGATGTGGCCGAAAGAGACCGAGGCCAGCCAGTCAATGCCGATGTGGATGTTCTCCGTGATCTCGCTGCGGCCCGGCAGCTCCAGGTCGCGCCCGCGCGGCGCGCCGCAGCCGACAAACACCGCGTCGTAGTCCTGCGCCAGCAGACCCTTCATGGAGGCGATGCGCTGGCTGCTCTTGAAGTTGACACCCAGGTCCAGGATGTAGCCGGTTTCCTCGTCGATCACCGACTCGGGCAGGCGAAAGCGCGGGATCTGGGTGCGGATGAAGCCACCGGCCTTCGCTTCGCCGTCAAACACCGTGACCTCGTAACCGAGTGGCGCCAGGTCACGCGCCACCGTCAGCGAGGCCGGCCCGGCACCGATGCAGGCAATGCGCTTGCCGTTTTTGGGCGCGAGTTGGGGCATGCGCTGGCGGACATCGTCTTTCATGTCGGCGGCGACACGCTTGAGGCGGCAGATGGCCACCGGTTCCGGGTGCTCGCCGTTGTTTTCCTCGACCCGGGTGCGGCGGCAAGCCGGCTCGCAGGGCCGATCGCAGGTGCGGCCCAGAATGCCGGGGAAGACGTTGGACACCCAGTTGACCATGTAAGCGTCGGTGTAACGACCCTGGCCGATCAGGCGGATGTATTCAGGAACGGGGGTGTGGGCGGGACAGGCCCATTGGCAATCGACGACCTTGTGGAAGTAGGACGGATTGGCTGTGTTGGTAGGCTGCAAAACGCTGTCTCCTTCGCCCCGCTGCAACACCACCGGGTCAGGAGGCCCGACCAGTTTACGCCCGGCCCGGCGGACTGTGCTCTCGGGTAAATCCCTCGGTCCCTCCTCCGGCCCGTTGTGCCGGCATCAGCCCGCCACCAGGTTTTTGTAGACACCGCAGCCCACGAACACATCGTCCACCTGCTGGACAAAGGACATCTTGGCCTGCACCTTGCCCGTGGTCGGGTTGGTGATGCCGTACTCCACCCAGCCCGGCTCGTGGCCGGCCTGGTCGATGATGGACTGGAGCAATTGCCCGCCATCGATGCCGGGGATGTCCTGCACCCGGGTGCCAATCTTGGACGGGTTGCCGCCGAAGGCCAGGTAGGTGCCCTGGCTGTCGAGCGCAAAAACATACATGTCGCGGTCGTGAAACCCCCTGGCGGGCAGGGTCAGCTCGCGCAGGAAGGCGTCTCGCGAGGTGCGTTGGCGGTGCGCCACGGCACGCGCCACCAGCGCCACCGCCTCTTCGGCCGACCCCTGCTGCAGCTTGAACGACGCCACCGACTGCACCAGTGTGCCGGCCCGCGTCTCCAGGTTGCCCGCCTGCGTGACCGCGCGCCCCACCATCCGGGCATTGCTCTGGGTGATTTCGTCGAGCTGGTGCACGGCCGAGGTGATTTCGGTCAGCCCGGTACTCTGCTCGGCACTGGAGGCCGAGATCTGGGCCATGTTGGCCGCCACGTCGCGGATGCCCGAAACGATCTGGTTCATGTTCGAACCCGCCGCACGGATTTTTTCCGCACTGGCTGCCACCTGGCCCGACGACACCCCGATCAGCTGGCGGATTTCCCGGGCCGAGTCGGCCGAACGCTGCGCCAGTGAGCGCACCTCGCTGGCCACCACCGCAAAGCCGCGGCCCGACTCGCCGGCACGCGCCGCCTCCACGGCCGCATTGAGCGCCAGGATGTTGGTCTGGAACGCCAGCCCGTCGATCACCCCCACGATGTCGCCCATGCGTTTGGCACTGCCCTGCACGGCCTCCACCGACTCGATGGCCTGGGCCATGGCCGCCGCGCCCTGCTCGGCCACATCCCGCACCTGGGCGGCCCGGTCACTGGCCTGGCCAGCCATGCCGGCATTGGCCTGAACCGTGGACGACAGCTGTTCCACGCTGGCGGCCGTTTCTTCCAGGCTGGCCGCCTGCTGCTCGGTGCGGTCCGACAGGTCCCGGTTGCCCATGGCCATGCTTTGGCCGGAATGGGCGACAAAAGCGGCGTTGCTGCGTACATTGGCCACCATGCCGGACAGCGTGCGGCCCAACTCGCCCATGGCCTGGGCCAACTCGCCGGCCTCGTCGGGGCCGCGTCGCGTCAGGTTCAGACGCAAATCGCCGGCCACCAGCTGCCGGGTCGCCAGGATCACCTGCTGCAGATCCTGCGCAAGGCTGCGGTGAAAAGCCAGCAAAAAATACAGCAGCACCAGCAGCCCCACGCCGCCGGTGGCAAGCACGCTGAGCGGACGGCTGAAGCTGCCGCTGCCCAGCAGGAGCTGCAGCGCCAGCACCAGCAGCGGCAGCGCCGCCACAAACCCAAGCAGGGCCAGCTTGCCTGCCAGACGCAGCCGACGCAGCAAGCAGGTGGCGGGATGAAGCAGCTTGCCAAATATCATGAGGATTCTCCGGAGTCGCGGCTTGAGAACCGGCATGGGGTGCCGCTGCGCCGGCCCGGTAACTGTCGCCAGGGACCCGCGTGACACGCACCCGCACGACCGTGCGTACACAGAGAACCGGTAGCATGCATCGCCCGGCAGCCAGCCAGCCCCAGCCCGGTTACAGTGCCGCACCAACGGTTCAGGGTGCTCTGACTTAACGGCGGCGGAAGCGGGAACCTGAAGCCGGGTTATCCCGAAGGGTGCGCTTCTTTTCAGCCAGCCAGCCTGGCAAAGGCCTGGACCACCTCGGGCGGCGCCTGCACCAGCTCGATCAGCACGCCCTCCCCGGCCACCGGAAACTCCTCGTTGGCCTTGGGATGGAGGAAGCAGATGTCAAAACCCGCCGCCCCCTGGCGGATGCCGCCCGGGGCGAAACGCGCGCCTTGCGCCGTCAACCAGGCCACGGCGCTGGGCAGGTCGTCGATCCACAGGCCGACGTGGTTCAGCGGTGTGCTGTGAACCGCCGGTTTTTTGTCCGGGTCCAGCGGCTGCATCAGGTCCACCTCGACCTTGAATGGCCCGCTGCCGATGGCGCAGATGTCTTCATCGACATTTTCACGCTCGCTGACAAAGTTGCCGGTGACCTCCAGCCCCAGCATGTCCACCCACAGGGTGCGCAGGCGGTCCTTGCTGGTACCGCCAATCGCGATTTGCTGGATGCCCAGTACCTTGAAGGGCCGGTTCATGAGGCAGCGGCCGCGCGGCGGCCGACCCGGTAAGTCACGCCATGGGGGCCGGCGCATTCCAGGTGCGGCGTCCCCGCCGCCAGCCGGAAGACATCGCCCGCGACGTAGGTGCTGGACACACCCGCCACCACCAGGGTGATCTGCCCATCGGTGACCAGCGCACAGGCATCAAACGGGTGCTGGTGTTCACCCAGCTGGTAACCCGCCGGCCGGTCGATGGTGGTGATCTCGCTGAAACGCTCGGTTTTCAGCAGGGCTTCAAATGCTTGTGGGTTCATGGCGTCTCCCGGTTCAGCTCAGACAAACTCGACAATCGGCTGGTCCACGGCGAGCGACTCGCCCTTGGCGGCCAGCACCTTGCCCACCACGCCGTCGGCGGTGGCAAACAGCACGTTTTCCATCTTCATGGCCTCGATCACCGCCACGCGTTCGCCGGCCTGCACCTTCTGGCCCGGCTGTACCGCAACCTCGACCAGCAGGCCGGGCATGGGCGAGAGCACAAAGCGGCTCATGTCCGGCGGCGCCTTGTAAGGCATCAACGCGTGCAGCTGGGCGGCGCGCGGCGACAGCACCAGCGTGTCCAGCCGCGTGCCGTTGTGCGCGATGCGGATGGCCAGAGGATTGCGGCCCACCCCGCGCTCGACCTGGGCGGCAAAGGGCTGGCCATTGACCGTGCCGCGGATGCGGGCACCGCCCAGATGCCATCTGCTACATATTTCATAGCGCTTCCCGCCCGCCTCTATGGCGCTGGAGCCCGATTCGGCTTGAAAATCCCGCACCGTCACCGCTTCGTGGACGTTTTTTCCAGCTTCCCCCAGGCCGATGACCACAAACTCTTCAGCGACCGTCACCCCGTGCCCCGGCAACTGGCCGCTGATGCCCGCGGCGCGGCCCAGCAGGCGGCGGTTCACATAGGCGGCCAGCGCCACCAGGAAACCGGCATCGTCATGCGGCACGTCTTCGGCGCGGAAACCCTGGGCGTAGTTTTCGGCGATGAAGCCGGTGTTGAAGTCGCCGGCGACAAACTTCGGGTGCGCCAGCAGCGCCGCCTGGAACGGAATGTTGCTGGACACGCCGCGAATCACAAAGCTGTTCAGGGCCTCGCGCATCTTGGCAATCGCGTCAAGGCGATCGGTGCCGTGAACGATGAGCTTGGCAATCATCGAGTCGTAAAACATCGGGATCTCGCCACCGTCCTGCACGCCGGTATCGACCCGTACGCCGAACAGCTGCGCGGTCTCCGCCGCAAACATGTCCTGCCGGGGCGGCTGGAAACGCACCAGCCGGCCGGTGGACGGCAGGAAATTGCGGAACGGGTCTTCGGCATTGATCCGGCACTCGATGGCCCAACCCTCGCGTTTGACGTCCTTCTGCGCCAGCGGCAGCTTTTCACCGGCCGCCACGCGGATCATGAGTTCGACCAAGTCCAGCCCGGTGATGCATTCGGTCACCGGATGCTCGACCTGCAGCCGCGTGTTCATCTCGAGGAAGTAAAAGCTCTGGTCCTTGCCGACCACAAACTCGACCGTGCCAGCCGACTCGTAGTTGACGGCCTTGGCCAGCGCCACGGCCTGTTCACCCATGGCTTTTCGCGTGGCTTCGCTGATGAAGGGCGACGGCGCCTCCTCGATCACCTTCTGGTGACGGCGCTGGATCGAGCATTCCCGCTCGTTGAGGTAAATCACATTGCCGTGGCTGTCGCCGATCAGCTGGATCTCGATGTGGCGCGGCTCCTCGACAAACTTCTCGATGAAAACGCGGTCGTCGCCAAAGCTGTTGCGCGCCTCGTTGCGGCAGGAGGTGAAGCCTTCAAAGGCTTCCTTGTCGTTGAAGGCCACACGCAGGCCCTTGCCACCACCGCCGGCACTGGCCTTGATCATCACCGGGTAACCGATGCCCTTGGCGATCTCGACCGCCTTCTCAGCCGTTTCGATGGCATCGTTGACGCCGGGAATGCAGTTGACACCCGCCGCACCGGCGAGCTTTTTCGACTCGATCTTGTCGCCCATCGCGGCGATCGAATAATGCTTGGGGCCGATGAACACCAGGCCCTCTTCTTCGACCCGCTTGGCAAAGCCGGCGTTTTCGCTGAGAAAACCGTAGCCCGGGTGAATCGCCTGCGCGCCCGTCTGTTTGGCCGCCGCAATGATCTTGTCGGCCTGCAGGTAGCTGTCCCGGCTGGGCGCCGGCCCGATGTGCACCGCCTCGTCGGCCAGCTCGACATGGCGCGCGTCCTTGTCGGCGTCGGAATAAACCGCCACGGTCTTGATGCCCATCTTGCGGGCGGTCTGGATGACGCGGCAGGCGATTTCGCCCCGATTCGCGATCAGTATTTTGGTAAACATGTTGTTGTTCTCCGTTCGGCTCACAGCGGAATGTTCCCGTGCTTGCGCCACGGGTTTTCCAGTTTCTTGTCCTTGAGCATCACCAGCGAGCGGCAGATGCGCTTGCGGGTTTCGTGCGGCAGGATCACGTCGTCGATGAAACCGCGTGCACCGGCCACAAAAGGGTTGGCAAAACGCGCCTTGTACTCCGCCTCTTTCGCGGCCAGCTTGACCGGGTCGCCCTTGTCTTCGCGGAAGATGATTTCGACGGCGCCCTTGGCGCCCATCACCGCAATCTCGGCATTCGGCCAGGCGAAGTTGACGTCGCCGCGCAGGTGTTTGGAGCTCATCACGTCGTAGGCGCCGCCATAGGCCTTGCGCGTGATCACGGTGATTTTCGGCACGGTGCATTCGGCATAGGCATACAACAGCTTCGCGCCGTGTTTGATGATGCCGCCGTACTCCTGTGATGTGCCGGGCATGAAGCCGGGCACGTCGACAAAGGTGATCACCGGGATGTTGAAGGCATCGCAAAAACGCACGAAGCGCGCCGCCTTGATGCTGCTCTTGATGTCCAGGCAGCCGGCGAGCACCAGCGGCTGGTTGGCAACGATGCCAACGGACTGGCCTTCCATGCGGGCAAAACCGATGATGATGTTCTTGGCGTACTCGGGCTGGATCTCGAAAAAGTCGCCGTCGTCCACCGTCTTGGTGATCAGCTCCTTCATGTCATAGGGCTTGTTCGGGTTCTCGGGCACCAGCGTGTCCAGGCTCAGGTCCATGCGGCCGGCCGGGTCGGCACTGGGCCGCACCGGGGCTTTTTCGCGGTTGTTCAGCGGCAGGTAGTTGTAGAGCCGGCGCAGCATCAAGAGCGCCTCCACGTCATTCTCAAACGCCAGGTCGGCCACGCCGCTGCGTGTCGTGTGGGTGGTCGCGCCACCGAGCTCCTCGGCCGTTACTTCCTCGTGCGTCACGGTTTTGACCACTTCGGGGCCGGTGACAAACATGTAGGAGCTGTCTTTCACCATGAAGATGAAGTCGGTCATGGCCGGCGAGTACACCGCGCCGCCCGCGCTGGGGCCCATGATCATGCTGATCTGCGGCACCACGCCCGAGGCCATCACATTGCGCTGGAACACATCGGCATACCCGCCCAGCGAGGCCACCCCTTCCTGGATGCGCGCACCGCCGGAATCGTTGAGGCCGATCACCGGCGCGCCCACCTTCATGGCCTGGTCCATCACCTTGCAGATCTTCTCGGCATGGGCCTCGGACAGCGCGCCACCGAACACGGTGAAATCCTGGCTGAAGACAAACACCAGGCGGCCGTTGATCATGCCGTAGCCGGTCACCACGCCGTCACCGGGGATCTTGTTGTCCTCCATGCCGAAGTCGGTGCAGCGGTGCTCGACAAACATGTCCCATTCTTCAAACGTGCCTTCGTCGAGCAGCAGTTCCAGCCGCTCGCGCGCCGTGAGTTTGCCTTTGCCGTGCTGGGCGTCGATGCGTTTCTGCCCTCCACCCAGGCGGGCCGCGGCGCGTTTTTTTTCGAGTTGTTCAAGAATGTCTTGCATGGTTTGCTTTCTATATGCTCTTTATTTGATAGCTGTCGTCGCCCGCCCTGATTGGGCTGCAAGCAGATGTCGTGCTGCGGTGGAGGCCGGGATGCGGCCGCTTTCGACATCGGCCACCAGGGTCGGCAGCAAGGCACTGACCGCCGGGTCCTGCCGGAAAGCCTGCTTGAGCCCGGCGTCGATGCGCTCCCACATCCACGCGAGCGACTGGTGCCGGCGGCGCTCGGCCAGCCGGCCGTTGGCAGTCTGGATGTTCCTGAACTGCGTCACCGCCGCCCAGAAGGCATCGACCCCCTGGTTGTGCAGCGCGCTGAGTTGGATCACCTGGGGGTGCCAGAAGGTGTCGTAGGTCGCGGCCTGGGCCTGCCCCATCGCGTTGTTGACCAGCCCGAACAGGCGCATGGCCGAGGCAATCTGCGCCTGCGCACGCATCGCGGCATCGGCGTCGATGTCGGCCTTGTTGATGACAACCAGGTCGGCCAGTTCCATCACGCCCTTCTTGATCGCCTGCAGGTCGTCGCCGGCATTGGGCAGTTGCATCAGCACAAACATGTCGGTCATGTTGGCCACCGCGGTTTCGCTCTGGCCGACACCCACGGTCTCGACAATCACAATGTCATAACCGGCGGCCTCGCAGACCAGCATGGCCTCGCGGGTTTTTTCCGCCACGCCGCCCAGGGTGCCGCTGGACGGGCTGGGGCGGATGTAGGCGCGTTCGTGCACCGACAGCTGTTCCATGCGTGTCTTGTCGCCGAGGATGGAGCCGCCCGAGACGCTCGACGACGGGTCGATGGTCAGCACGGCCACGCGGTGGCCCTGCGCGATCAGGTAAAGGCCCAACACCTCGATGAAGGTGGATTTTCCGACGCCGGGCACACCACTGATGCCCAGGCGGAAGGCCTTGCCGGTGTGCGGCAACAAGGCCGTCAGCAGTTCGTCGCCCTGCGCGCGATGATCGCCGCGCGTGGATTCGAGCAGTGTGATGGCTTTGGCAATGGCGCGGCGCTGCGCGGCGGCGTCGCCGTGCAGAATTCCGTGCAGAAGAGCAGCCCCGGCAACCGTCCCCGCCCGTTCGGGCTGAGTTCGTCGAAGCCGCCCGTCCTGAGCGGAGTCGAAGGAAGCCTGTCGAAGCCTTGCATCACTTTCAACCCCTTCGACCCCTTCGTCGGAGCTCAGAACCGGCAGCTCACGGCGAATGGCTTTTTTCGATTTGGCAAGCGCCTGAATCTTGTCCCAATTCCCGGCAATCAATGCTTCTTTCTTGGCCCGCGACCAGCCTTTGACTTGTTGCTCGAACGCAATCGCGCCTTCGCGGGTTTCGAACTCACCTTGCCACATCAATTCAACGGGTTTGCGAGTCGCCGTATAGCCGGTATCCGCTGCTTGGTGCTGCTGCATACGCAATTCAAGGTTATCCGTGTGCCCGCAATAGTAGGAGCTGTCTGAGCAACGCAAGAGATAGACAAAAAAAGGACGCATGTCTTTCATTTCCAGTGCTTCGGATCGCTTTGAAACTTGTCTGCTTCCAATCGCCGCAGCTCACTGAAAAATTCGTTCGACTGCTCACTTGTGCGCGTTTTCACTTCTCCCCACGCTCGATAAAAAGCCGGTAATGACAAATTAAAACGCATGCCCATGCACCAATTTTTCCAAGCCACATCGCCTATGCGGTCCTGTCGCCTCAACATAATTTGCGTATTACTAAGATCAAAATATCGGAAAAACTCATCAAACGCCTTCTGGTATTCAGAATCATCCAAATCAGAATCAAGCAATGCTTTCGTAGGAATTTCCTTAACTAAATCTCGATATTCTTTTTCAAGATCATCTTCAAAAGCCAACTGGGCGATTCTCTTGGCAAGGCTTAGTTGCCTCCAAACAAGAAATAAACCCAAAACGGAAACAACTGCAGCCATTGCAGAAATCCACTCCGGCGGTTTATCTCGAATTGAATCTGTCAGCCAAACAAGATCGAGATTCATTTGGATGGTTTCTGGTGAAAGGCTTCGACAGGCTCAGCCCGAACGGTTTTCAGAGTGACGCAGAGCAAGGGCCGAGTCACTTCAGCGCAGCCTTGATCTGCTCGAGCACATCCTTGGCACTGGCCGGAATCGGCGTGCCTGGGCCGTAAATGCCTTTCACGCCCGCCTCATAAAGCATGTCGTAGTCCTGGCGCGGAATCACGCCGCCGACAAACACGATGATGTCGTCGGCGCCCTGCTTCTTGAGCTCGGCGATGATGGCCGGCACCAGCGTCTTGTGGCCGGCGGCCAGCGTCGATACCCCCACCGCGTGCACATCGTTTTCAATCGCCTGGCGCGCGCATTCTTCGGGTGTCTGGAACAACGGCCCCATGTCCACGTCGAAACCGAGGTCGGCAAAAGCCGTGGCCACCACCTTGGCGCCGCGGTCATGGCCGTCTTGGCCCAGCTTGGAAATCATCACGCGCGGGCGCCGGCCCTGGGCTTCGGCAAAGGCGTTGATTTCAGACTTGAGGTTTTCCCAGCCTTCGGCCGAGTCATAAGCAGCAGCGTACACACCGGTCACCTTTTGTGTATCGGCGCGATGGCGCCCGTAAACTTTTTCCAGCGCATCGCTGACCTCGCCCACCGTGGCACGCAGGCGCATGGCCTTGATGCATAAATCGAGCAGATTGCCGTCGCCCTTTTCAGCGGCGGCCGTCAGGGCATCCAGCGCGGCCTGCACCGCCGCCGGGTCGCGGCTGGCGCGGATGGATTTCAGACGGGTGATCTGCCCGTCGCGCACCGCCACGTTGTCGATGTCACGGGTTTCAATCGCATCTTCTGTCTTGAGTTTGTACTTGTTGACGCCGACGATGACGTCCTTGCCGCTGTCGATGCGCGCCTGCTTTTCGGCGGCCGCCGCCTCGATCTTGAGCTTGGCCCAGCCGCTGTCCACGGCCTTGGTCATGCCGCCCATGGCATCGACCTCTTCGATGATGGCCCAGGCGGCGTCGGCCATGTCCTGCGTGAGCTTTTCCATCATGTAGCTGCCGGCCCAGGGGTCGATCACGTTGGGGATGTGGGTTTCTTCCTGGATGATGAGCTGGGTGTTGCGCGCGATGCGCGAGGAAAACTCGGTCGGCAGCGCGATCGCCTCGTCAAAGCTGTTGGTGTGCAGGCTTTGCGTGCCGCCAAAGACCGCGGCCATGGCCTCGATGGTGGTGCGCACCACGTTGTTGTAGGGGTCCTGCTCGGTCAGGCTCCAGCCGCTGGTCTGGCAATGCGTGCGCAACATCAGGCTCTTCGGGCTCTTGGCGTTGAACTCCTTCATGATGCGGCACCAAAGCAGGCGCGCCGCGCGCATCTTGGCCACTTCGAGGTAGAAGTTCATGCCAATGGCCCAGAAGAAGCTCAGGCGCCCGGCAAAACCGTCGACGTCCAGGCCCTTGGCAATCGCCGTCTTCACATACTCCTTGCCGTCGGCCAGCGTGAACGCCAATTCCAGCGCCTGGTTGGCGCCGGCTTCCTGCATGTGGTAGCCGCTGATGGAGATCGAGTTGAACTTCGGCATGTGTTTGGCCGTGTACTCGATGATGTCGCCGATGATGCGTATGCTGGGCGCCGGTGGGTAGATGTAGGTGTTGCGCACCATGAACTCTTTGAGGATGTCGTTCTGGATGGTGCCGCTGAGCTGGTCCTGCGCCACGCCCTGCTCTTCGGCCGCGACCACATAACCGGCCAGCACCGGCAGCACCGCGCCGTTCATGGTCATGGACACCGACACCTTGTCCAGCGGGATCTGGTCGAACAGGATTTTCATGTCCTCGACGCTGTCGATCGCCACGCCGGCCTTGCCGACGTCACCGGTGACACGCGGATGGTCGCTGTCGTAGCCGCGGTGCGTGGCTAGGTCGAACGCAACCGACACACCCTGCCCGCCGGCGGCCAGCGCCTTGCGGTAAAAGGCATTCGATTCTTCCGCCGTCGAAAAACCCGCGTACTGGCGGATGGTCCAGGGCCGTACCGCGTACATGGTGGCCTGCGGGCCGCGGATAAAGGGCTCGAAACCCGGCAGCGTGTTGGTGTAAGGCAGGTCCTTGACGTCTTCCGCGGTATACAGCGGCTTGACGCTGATGCCGTCGGGGGTCTGCCAGTTCAGCGCGTTGACGTCACCGCCGGGCGCCGATTTGGCGGCCGCCTTGGCCCAGGCCTCCAGGCTGGCGGAGGCAAATTCAGGACTGGAGGAAGGTTTGGGGGTGCTCATGGCGCGTGCTTCGATGGGGTTGGGCAGGCAACCTGCCGATTCGGCAATTTTACATTATTTATAATTATTGATGCAAAATTTAGTTTCGGATAAGATTGCGTTGTCCAGCCCTCCGGCTGTCATTGACACCCTTACAAGACCATGGCCGCTGTTTCACTGACCCCCCGCGCACTTTACGAAGAGGTGGCGGAGCTTTTGCGCCAGCGTATTTTCAGCCGTGAATTGGCGCCCGGCAGCTGGATCGACGAACTCAAGCTGGCCGAGGAATACGGCATCAGCCGCACGCCGCTGCGCGAGGCTCTGAAAGTGCTGGCCACCGAAGGCCTGGTGACCATGAAGGTGCGGCGTGGCGCCTACGTCACCGAGGTGTCGGAACGCGACTTGGCCGATGTTTACCACCTGCTCTCGCTGCTGGAAAGCGACGCCGCGGGCGTGGTGGCGGCCCAGGCCACCGAAGCCCAGTTGCAGGAGCTGAAAAACCTGCACAGCGAGCTCGAACAAGCCGTGGGCAACCGCGAGCGTTTTTTCCAGATCAACGAAACCTTTCACATGCGCCTGCTGGAAATCGCCAACAACCGCTGGCGCGACCAGATGGTGGCCGACCTGCGCAAGGTCATGAAGCTCAACCGCCACAACTCACTGCTCAAAAGCGGCCGCATCGAAGAGTCCTTGGCCGAACACCGCGCCATCATGGCGGCGCTGGCCGCACGCGATGCCGATGCCACCGTGCAGCGCATGCGCGAACATTTCAGGAACGGGCTGGAAGCGGCGGCTTGACAGGCTGTTTGATCGGTCGCGTGACCAGAAACACCCCCGGCAGGATCAGCAACGCACCCACCGCATGGTGCCAGCCCGGTGGCTCCCCAAGCAGCCAGGCGGCAGCCGCCGCGTAAAGCGGGCCGAGGTACAACGCCACGGCCACCCGGCTGGCCCCGAGGATCTTCTGCGCCCAGCCATAGATCCAGTAGGCGCCCACGCCGGGAATCAGCGCGGCCACCAGCACCAGCAGCAAGGCCTGGCCACCCAGGGCGTCCGCGCCGGGCCGCGTCGCCTCCCACACGGCCGGGGGCAGCAGCACCAGGGTGCCGCCGAGACAGATCGCGGCCAGCCGCGCCGTCGCGCTCAGCGAACTGGGCCACCTTTTCTGCAGCAGCGCATAAGCCGCCCAGGACACGGTGGCCGCCAGAATCCAGGCATCGCCGGCCACAAACTGCACGTCGGCCAGGGCCGTCCAGCGCCCCTTGACGACCACGTGAACCACGCCCGTCAGCGCCAGCAGCACGCCGGCCGCCTGCCGCGCGCCAAAACCCTCGCCCAGCCACCACATGGCCCCCAGGGCGATCAGCACCGGGGAAGCCGAATAAATCAGCGCAATGTTCATGGCCCCGGTGGAGCGCGCGCCCTCATACACCCAGGCACCGCAAATCAGCATGCCGAGAATGCCGAGCACCAGGTATTGCCGCCAGGCCCGCGTGATCGCCGCCCGTTGCTGCCACAGCTCCGCCCGCGTGATCAGCACCAGGATCAGGGCGGCCAGGCCCCAGCGGCCCAAGGCCAGCATGTAGGGCCCGATGACGCCGGGCGCCTTGCGCGCCACGATGTAGTTGACGGCCCAGAGCGCCGGCACCAGCCACAGCAGCAGCAGCGCCCGGCGCGTCTCGCGCTGCGCGGCGTCAGACATGCGCCGGCACCGCCACCTGCAATGAAGATTCAGCGCTTTCGCCCGCAGCGCCTGGCGCATGGGCCAGCGCCATCACCTCGCGCGGGTGCAGGCTCTTGAGCTTGTGGTCGCTCCAGACCTGGCGCCAGCGCCGCGAACCGGGCAGGCCATGGCGCAGGCCCAGCATGTGGCGGGCGATCGTCGGCCAGGGCGTGCCGTGTGAGGTGAACTCCCTGGCCATGTAGTCGGCCATCTGCGCCTCGACGGACTCGCGGGTCGCCTCGCTGTGCGCCGCGCCGAAAAAGGCCTCGTCCCAGGAGGCCAGCCACCAGGGGTTGTGATACGCCTCGCGACCGATCATCACGCCGTCGAGTTCGCGCAGTTGCGCTGCCACCTGCTCGCCGGTGGTGATGCCACCGTTGATGACGATGGTGAGCGCCGGAAACTCGCGCTTGAGCCGGTGAACCATCTCATACCGCAGCGGCGGCACCTCGCGGTTTTCCTTCGGGCTCAGGCCCTTGAGCCAGGCATTGCGCGCATGCACGATGAAGGTCGTGCAGCCGGCTTCGCTGACGACACCGACAAAGTCGCGCACGAAGTCGTAGCTCTCGCCCTTGTCGATGCCGATGCGGTGCTTGACGGTGACCGGCACCTTCACCACGTCCACCATGGCCTTGACGCAATCGGCCACCAGTTGCGGCTCGGCCATCAGGCAGGCGCCGAAAGCGCCGCGCTGCACACGCTCGCTGGGGCAACCGCAATTAAGGTTGATTTCGTCGTAGCCCCATTGCTCGCCGAGCCGGGCGCAGTGCGCCAGATCGGCCGGCTCGCTGCCGCCCAGTTGCAGCGCCACCGGGTGTTCTTCGGCGTTGAAACGCAGGTGCCGCGCCACGTCACCATGGATCAGCGCGCCGGTGGTCACCATTTCGGTGTACAGCAGGGCATGGCGTGACAGCAGGCGATGAAAATAGCGGCAATGCCGGTCGGTCCAGTCCATCATCGGGGCCACGCTGAGGCGGTGTGCGGGGAAAGAGCCGGAATTCATGGTGGAAGGAGCGGATTCAGGGGGCATGGAGGCCATAGTTTCTCATGCGGGCATGACCGACGCCGCTGCAAGGTTGCGAAATTGCTGCACCAAAGGGTAGGCACCCACACCGGCAGCCGTGCGCAAGCCGGATAATGGCAGCCTGGGCCGCACCTGCGCCGACCTCCCCAACACCAAGCCATGACCAAGACCGACCTGCCCCTGCGGATGAACCACCCCCACAGCCCCCCGGAAC
>NZ_NBZW01000041.1 GCF_002379085.1 Polaromonas sp. AET17H-212
GGTCAAAGGGGGGCAGGGGGAGCAGGGGGGCACCCGGATCGCTGTCTTCGTCGTCAGCGTCCATGGCGTCGTCTTCGGCCTGGGCCCAGAAGAGACGGTCAGGCACGATATTGCCCATGCCGGGATGGAAGCCGGCGTCCAGGCTGTGGTCGAGGTAGGTCAGGGCTTCGGCTGTGGCGGCCTGCAGGTTGTGGCCGTTGGCCAGCAGCGCCGTCAGGGCAGCCGTCAGCGTGTCGCCGGCGCCGGCAAACACAGCCTCGAAACGCTCGAATTTTTCGCTGTAGAGAATGGCCTGTGGCGTGGCCAGCACGTTGTCAATGAACTGGTCGGGCAGGGGCACGCCGGTCACCAGCGTGTACGGCACCCCGAACTCGGAAGCGGCCTTGGCGATATCACGAGCCGACGGGCTCTTGTCACCGGTCCAGTCCGGCAGCAGCCAGCGCCACAGGCTGCTGTGGTTGCCCACCAGCACCGTGGTTTGCGGCAGCATCAGTTCACGGAAGGCGTCGAGGTAGCTGTCGATCGCTTCTTCTTCCCACCATGACAGGTTGGGCATGTAGGCAATCAGCGGCACATCGGCATAGTCCGACGCAATTTCAGCGATCGCGCTGATGGTTTCAGGGCTTCCGACAAAACCGACCTTGATGGCGGCGACCGGCATGTCTTCCAGCGCCGTGCGGGCCTGCTCGGTGACCGCCTCGTCATCAAAGGAAACATGATCGAAAATTTCGGCCGTATCACGCACATAGGCCCCGGTGACGACCGCCAGCGCATGGGCGCCGGCGGACGTGATGGCGCTGATGTCCGCCGTCAGGCCGCCAGCGCCGCTGGGGTCATTGGCGTTGAAGCTCATCACGCAAGCGGGAGAGGTGTCGCTGTCCTCTGTTTCCATTTGCGGGGTATCCAGAGGAGTGGGGGTGGGGTTTGCCATAGGGCTGGAATTTTGCCTCGTAAGCGAATAAGCAACGCCGCCTCGATACAATTGTTGCATTCTATTCGAAGGCAACTTAAGCTGTGACTCAATCAATGACCTGGATGTGTTTAATTTGTGGGTGGATTTATGACGAGGCAACCGGCGCGCCGGAACACGGCATAGCGGCGGGCACGCCCTGGGCCCAAGTGCCGATGAACTGGACCTGCCCTGAATGCGGTGCGCGCAAGGAAGACTTCGAAATGGTTCAAATCTGAACGGCCGCGCCAGGTGTCTAAACAAAAACGCGCAGTGGGCGGTGCCGGGCCGGCGGCGCGGTTCAAGGAGCACAGTCAGTGAGTATTACCAGTTCGGGTCTCAAGGTCTTGGTCATCGACGACAGCAACACGATCCGGCGCAGCGCGGAGATCTTCCTGAAGCAGGGCGGTCATGAGGTCCTGCTGGCCGAGGATGGTTTTGACGCGCTCTCCAAAGTCAGCGACTACCTGCCCGACCTGATCTTCTGCGACATCCTGATGCCTCGTCTCGACGGTTATCAGACCTGCGCCATCATCAAGCGCAACCCGAAATTTTCCAATGTGCCGATTGTGATGCTGTCTTCCAAGGACGGTGTTTTCGACAAGGCAAGAGGCAGGATGGTCGGCTCGCAAGACTACCTGACCAAACCATTTACCAAAGACCAGTTGCTGCACACCGTTCAGGAACTGGGTAGCGCAAAACAAGGAGTAGCGTGATGGCGATTAAAAAGATTCTGATTGTGGATGACTCTAAAACGGAGTTGATGTTCATGACCGACCTGTTGGGCAAAAAAGGTTTTGCCGTGAAAACCGCCGAGAACGCGGAAGACGCCTTTCGTCGGCTGGCCGAGGAAAAGCCCGACCTGATCCTGATGGACGTGGTGATGCCTGGGCAAAATGGTTTCCAGCTGACGCGCGCCATTACCCGGGACCCGCTGTACGCAGACGTGCCCATCATCATGTGTACCAGCAAAAATCAGGAAACCGACCGCGTCTGGGGCATGCGCCAGGGCGCCAAGGACTACATCACCAAACCGGTGGATGCCGACGACCTGATGGCCAAAATCAAGGCGCTGGGCTGATCCCGCACCGATCCCGCTAAAGCATGGCCAACCGACAAGCACTTAGAGAACTGCAAAGCCGTCTCGCCGACAGGCTGAAGGCGGCCAAGACCCAGGGTGTTTCGGCGTCCTGGCTGGCCGTTGAGGCAGGGGGCGGAAAGTACCTCTTCCCCCTGAATCAGTCCGGAGAAATCTTTCCCTGGGTCAGTGCCCAGAATGTGCCCTACACGCAAGCCTGGTTTGCCGGGGTGGCCAATCTGCGTGGCGGCCTCTACGGTGTGGTGGATCTGGCGAGTTTTGTGACCGGAAAAATGCCACCGGCGCGCAGTGAACTGGCGCGCACCGAGTCGCGGCTGGTGGCGCTCAACAGCGCTCTGGAGATCAATTGTGCCTTGCAGATCGACAAGCTGGCCGGCCTGCGCAACCCGGAAGCGTTCATGGACTTTGCCGAAAGATCGCCGGACGCACCGGAGTTTTTCGGCCACAGCTATGTGGATTCGAACGGTGTGCATTGGCAGGAAATCAACCTGCAGTTGCTGGCGCAGCAAGCCCATTTTTTGACCATCAGCGCCTAGCGCTATCACGTTTTTCCCGGAAGGCTCACCATGTCTGTTGTCGAAAATATTCAGAAGCTGTTCAAAACAAAATCTGCGCCGCCCGAGGACAGCATGGATGGCGTCTCTCTGGACATGTCGGTGGATCCCTTGGCAACGGGGGCCATGGACGCTTCGGGAGGTTCGGCCACCATGGCGCGCCTGGGCGACGGCGACGGTCCTGAAAGCCAGTCCGCCGAGGACCTTGCAGCAAATGTCGAAACGCTGGCCTTGCCGGTCCTGGGCCGACGGCCCATGGGCGAGCACCAGCGGATCCTGGTGATCTTGCTTGCTTTTGCGGTCGTGGTGCTCGGTTCCGTGACTTTTGTTGCACTGAACCAGGCGGACAGGGTCGCGCAGCAGGTGGCCGCCACCGGGCAGTCACTGATGCAGTCGCAGCGGCTCGCGAAGTCCGTGTCCCAAGCGCTGGTGGGCAGTGCCCAGGCTTTCCCGGACGTGCGTGAAAGTTCGGACGTGCTGGCCAAAACCGTGCGCGGCCTGAGGTCGGGCGATGAGTCCCTGCGCCTGGAACCGGTCGCGGCACCGCTACAGCCAGATGTCGACACCGTGACGCCGCTCATGGAACGTGCGGAAAAAAATGCTTCTACGGTGATGGCGCAGCAGAAAATTCTGACCCAGGTGGGTAACGCGCTGCGTACCATCAATCGTCAATCATCGGACCTGCTGGAAATCGCTGAAACGGTGTCTTCCCTCAAGCTCCAGCAGAACGCGGCGCCCGCAGAAATTTCTGCAGCCGGCCAGCTGGTGATGTTGACCCAGCGTATCGGTAAATCCGCCAACGAATTCCTGACAATGGAGGGCGTAAGTCCCGAAGCCGTGTTCCTGCTGGGCAAGGATTTGAACTCGTTCAAGGAAATTGCACAGGGCCTGCAGGAGGGCAGCCCCGAGCTCCGCCTGGCGGGTTCCAAGGACCCGCAGACCCGCGAACGGCTGGAGGCGCTGATGGCGCTGTATGAGCAGACCCGCGTGCAGGCCGGTGCGATTCTGGGCAACTTGCAGGGCCTGGTGTCGGCTCGTGAGGCCCAGGCGTCAATCATTGCCGACAGCGAGCCTCTGCGCCGGGGTCTGGAAGACATCCAGGGCAAGCTGTCGTCACAAACCGGTTTGGGTGTCGGCGCGCTGGCGACGCTGGCTGCTGCTGCTGCGTTTGCACTGCTTTGCGCGGCAGGCCTGACCCGTTTGCAGGTGCTGGACAGCCAGCAGCGACAGGGTGTTGCGGAAAATCAGCGACTGGAAGCCAAAGGCATGGAGCAGGACGCCAAGCGTGTCAATGACGCCAACCAGGCCGCCATTTTGCGATTGATGAACGAGTTGCAGACCGTGGCTGAAGGTGACTTGACCCAGGAAGCGACGGTGACCGAAGACATCACCGGCGCCATTGCTGACTCGGTGAACTACACGGTGGAAGAGTTGCGCCAGCTGGTCGGTAACGTGCAGAACACGGCGACCCGGGTGGCGCAAACCACGGCCCAGGTGGAAAGCACCTCGACCGAGCTGTTGGCAGCGTCCACCGAGCAACTGCGGGAAATTCGCGAAACCGGCCAGTCGGTGCTCGACATGGCGACCCGAATCAACCAGGTGTCCACCCAGGCCCAGGAATCTTCCCAGGTGGCGCGTCAATCGCTGACCGCCGCCGAATCGGGTTTGCAGGCGGTGCAAAACGCCATTGGCGGCATGAACTCCATCCGCGACCAGATCCAGGAAACCTCCAAGCGGATCAAGCGACTCGGTGAGTCGTCCCAGGAGATTGGCGAGATCACCGAACTGATTTCGGACATTACCGAACAGACCAACGTGCTGGCGCTCAACGCGGCCATTCAGGCCGCGTCCGCTGGTGAAGCCGGCCGCGGATTCTCGGTGGTTGCCGAGGAGGTGCAGCGACTGGCTGAGCGTTCCGCAGATGCCACGCGCCAGATTTCTGCACTGGTGAAAGCCATTCAGACCGACACCCAGGATGCAGTGGCCGCCATGGAGCGCTCCACGCAGGGTGTGGTCGAAGGGGCCAAGCTGTCGGACAGCGCCGGTACCGCACTGTCCGAGATTGACCTGGTGTCACGCCGGCTGGCTGACCTGATTGAGCAGATTTCGAACTCGGCTTCCAGGGAGGCGGAATCGGCCAACGTGGTGGCCGGCAACATCCAGCACATTTTTGCGGTGACCGAGCAAACCGGAGAAGGCACGCGATCCACGGCGCAGCAGGTGCGGGATTTGTCCCGCATGGCCGAAGAACTCAGGCAGTCCGTCTCGCGATTCAAGATCGCCTGACGCATCGCTGATGTTTCCCTGTCCGTGACCTCCGATTTCTGAACCGGCCTGCCACCTATGCAATTGAATGCTCCGAATTCATCTCCTGCCGAACTCGACCTGGCCGTGAATGATCTGGGTCCATTGGCGTGGGTGCTGGACGAACTTCGAAAATCCCTGGACGGCGCTGCCAAGGCCCTGAAGCGGTTTGTGCGTGACGCCGAATTGGCACGGGGCTCCGACCTCGCGGCCCTTGACGCCAGCCAGTTGCGTATCGCACGTCAGCAGTTGCACCAGGCCGTGGGTGCGCTGGAGATGGTTGGATTGGGTGCCCCCGCGCTGTTACTGCGCGCGATGGAGGCCGCCGTGCAGCGGTTTGTCCAGCGGCCGGAGCAATGTAGTCAGGAGGCGGCGGCCAAGGTCGAACAGGCCAGTTTCGCCCTGACCGAGTACCTCGAAGGGGTGCTGGCCGACAAGCCGGTGTCTGCCGTCTCGCTGTTCCCCCAGTACCGTGATGTTCAGGGGTTGGTCGGTGCGGACCGCATCCATCCGGCCGATCTCTGGATGTACGAATGGCGCTGGATGGACCCGGCGCTGGCGGTCACCGTTCATCCGGTCGCTTACGATGATGCGTCGAGGCAGTCGCTGGACCAGCTGGTCCTGAAAATCATGCGCACGGGCGACCCGCAGGCCGCACAGAGCTTCAGGGACATGTGCCTGGGATTTGCCCAAGCCGAGTCCGCAGGTGAGCCCCGGGCTTTCTGGAAAATCGCAGCCGGTTATTTTGAAGCGCTGGCCCATGGTCTGCTGAAGGTGGATCTCTACGTCAAACGCGCCGCGTCGCGCGTGCTTCTCCAATATGCATCCTTTGCCAAGGGCGGCACCGACGCGTCGGACCGGCTGGCCCAGGATCTGCTGTTTTTTTGCTCGCAGGCTGTGGCGGCCCGTGCCACCGATGCGCCTGTGCTGTCGGCCATTCGCGCCAGTTACGGTCTGGCCCAGGTCAAGCCGGTGGACTATGAAGCGGTCCAGTTCGGTCGTTTCGACCCTGCGCTGCTCGCCCAGGCCCGCAAACGGATTGTTTCGGCCAAGGAAACCTGGTCCTCGCTGACGGCGGGGGACGTGAGCAAGTTCAAGACGCTGGCTGACCAGTTCAGTCTGGTGACCGACTCCCTGGTCAAGTTGCATCCGCCCAGTGAGCCGTTGGCCACTGCGCTGTCGCAGGTGATTGACGCGACGGTTCGCTCCGGGCAGGCGCCTCCCATCGAGCTGGCGCTTGAGGTGGCTACGGCCGTGCTCTACCTCGAGGCCGCTTTTGAGGACCTGGATCCCGCCGATCCGCAACTGGCCATCCGGACGGCCCGTCTGGCCCAGCGGCTCGACAGCGCGCGAAGTGGTGCCCAGGCGCAGCCGCTTGAGTCCTGGATGGAAGAGCTGTACCGGCGCGTCAGCGACAAACAAACCATGGGCAGTGTTGTCGGCGAACTGCGCATTTCGCTGGGCGAGCTTGAAAAATCGCTGGATGTGTTCTTCCGCAACCCCCAGGAAAAAACGGCTCTTGCCGCGGTTCCCGGCCAGCTCTCGCAGATGCGCGGTGTGTTGTCCGTGCTGGGGCTGGATCAGGCCGCTCAGGCGGTACTGCGCATGCGCGAGAGTGTCGAGCAGATGCTGGTGACAGAGGGGGACGATCAGCTGGCGCGTTCTTCCGGAGCCTTCGAGCAGCTGGGCAACAATCTGGGTGCATTGAGCTTTTTGATTGACATGCTCAACTACCAGCCGACCCTGGCAAAAAAGCTTTTTGTATACGACGATGTCAAGGGCGAACTCAAACCCCTGATGGGGCGTATTCACACCGCGCAGGATGCCGCCGCGGCGGTAACGGTCAACAGCGAGTTGTCCCAGGAAGTGCTGTCCGTTGTTCAGGATGCCCAGGCAGGCGATTCTGCAGAGAGTCTGAGCGTCAAGCTCGATGTTCTGGCAACCCACGCGGCGCTGGCTGACCAGCCTGCGCTGGCCCAGACTGCACGGGATGCTGCCCTGGCCGTTGGGCAAGGCCCGCAGACCAATGCCGGCTCTCTCACCAGTCTGGTGGCGGCTGCCGCGCCGGCTACTGCGCCCGAAGCCGCGGCCACCGGCACCGACGATTTCGAGGAAGACGACTTGCGCGACATCTTCCTGGAGGAAGCGCGCGAAGTGGCCGGCCATGCGCAGGCTGCGCTTGCCGCCCTGGCCGCTGAGCCGGGAGACATCGGCGAGCTGACCATATTGCGCCGGGCTTTCCATACGCTCAAGGGCAGCTCCCGCATGGTCGGGCTCAACGAATTTGGTGAAGCCGCCTGGGCCATGGAGCAAATGCTCAATGGCTGGCTGGCCGAGCAGAAGCCTTCAAGTGAAGAGTTCCGGACATTGTGCGTGCAGGCCATGGACGGGTTTGCTGCCTGGATCGAGGATATCGCCTCCAACCGCGAGACGCCGTGGACGTCCTCCGCATTTCGTGCCGGTGCCGATGCGATGCGGGAGCAGGGGCGTTTCAGCCCGATCCAGCAGCCTGCTGTGCCGCAGGCGCCTGCTGCAGCGAGTGTCGCTTCTCCTGTTGCGCAAGGGCAGGACCTGGCCTCGTCGCCAGGGGTGCAGGTGACGGATCTGGACTTCGATTTCGTGATGGATCTGGAGCCCGCCGCGCCTGTCGCGGAGGCGCCTGCCGCAACGGATATACAGGGTATCGACTTTGACAGCCTGGCGGCCTTGTCGGGACCCGTTGCAGACCTGCCGAGCGCAGCGCAGGCTGCTCCTTCAGAAATCGTGTTTGAGCTGGACTTCGCTGATCCGGCGCCGGCTGAACAGGCCGAACCGCTGGAATTGTCGGCCAGTGATTTTGACGTGCATTTTCTGGGTCAGCCTGCCGTGGAGGAGGAGCCTGTTCGGGCTTCAGCGGCCCTGCCCGAATCGGCGGTGGCAGGTGAGGTGGATGATTTTGTCTTTGCGGTGCCGGAGCACCGTGAGATCCCGTCCGCAGCGTCTGCGCGGGAAGAGGCGCCGACTGCATCCTTCGAGAATTCTTCCGACGACGCGTTATCCGGCGAAACGGCTGGGGATGAACAGATCAAGGTGATCGGGTCGTTGCGTATTGGCATTCCGCTCTACAACGTGTACCTCAATGAAGCTGACGAATGGTCACGCCGGCTGGTCACCGAGGTCACGGAATGGACGATGGAGCGCGACCGCCCCATTGGCGACTCCACGCTGGCGCTCACCCATTCGCTGGCAGGCAGTTCGGCGACGGTTGGATTCGAGGCCCTGTCTGAAATGGCACGCGCGCTGGAAAACGCCTTGCAGCAGACGCAAAGCCAGCATGGGAAAAGCAGCGGCAGGCACAACCAGCTGTTCATTGATGCAGCGGAAGACATCCGACGCCTGCTGCATCAGTTCGCCGCCGGCTTTCTCAAGCAGCCGGACCCCGGGATTCTTCAGGCATTGCGGGCAATTGATTTTGACGATGAAGCCAGTGAGGCTTCCATGGTCATCGCCAGCCCGGAGGCTGCTGAAAGTCCCGCGGCATTGCAGGAAGCAGAGTCTGCAGCGGCCCCTCCGGCAGCGCCAGTGTCGTCTGCCGGCGTTCCGCTGACGGGCACGGTCATTCCTGCACAGGAACGCTCCCTCTCGGTGACCGTCAAGGTCATGCCCGCTGCCCCTGTTGCCACTGTGCCCGCGGCGGTGCCGGTGGCACCTGCCTTCCCTGCGGTTGTGCCTGTTGCCGCGGCTGCGTCGTTTGCGTCCGCAGCGTTCAGTGAAGACATGGATGATGAGATCGACGCGGTCGACGCGATTGATCCGGACCTGTTTCCGATTTTCGAAGAAGAAGGTGCCGAGTTGATGCCGCAACTGGGCGGCGCCCTGCGGCAATGGTCGGCCCGTCCCGACAACCACGGCGCGCGCAACGAAGTGTTGCGGTCCCTGCACACCCTCAAGGGCAGTGCCCGTCTCGCGGGTGCCATGCGGCTGGGCGAGATGGCCCACCGCATCGAGTCGGATATCGAGCATATGGGCTCCGATGCCGCCGCCTCGCAGGATTTTGATTCGCTGCTGACCACTTTTGACGCGATGCAGGCCAATTTTGAGGCCCTGCGCCACCCGGGCGAGACGGCTCAGGCGTTGGAAGCACTGGCACCACTTTCCCCTGCCACCGAAGCGGCGGGTGCTCCGGTACCGGATGCCCAGGAGACGGCCGGGACGTCGCCGTCCTTGCCCGCCGTTTCCGCCGAGCCGGGTTCACGCAAAGTCATGATGTCCATGGCCCAGGCCACCGCACTGCAACCTTTGCGTCAGGCGGCCTCGGGCTCGATACGCGTACGTTCCCAGCTGCTGGACCGCATGGTCAACCAGGCCGGTGAGGTGATGATCACACGGTCGCGTCTGGAAGCTGAGTTGAACCAGTTGCGCGGCTCGCTCAACGACTTGAGCGGCAACTTGAACCGCCTGCGTGCGCAGCTGCGCGACGTGGAAATGCATTCTGAAACACAGATGCAGTCGCGCCTGCAGCAGGCCAAGGAAGCGCAGCTCGGCTTTGACCCGCTGGAGTTCGACCGTTTTACGCGCGTGCAGGAGCTGACCCGCATGATGGCCGAGTCGGTCAACGACGTGGCGACCGTGCAGCGCACCTTGCAGCGCACGGTGGAGGCGACCGAGGATGACCTGATCGCCCAGGCGCGCCAGACGCGCGAATTGCAGCGCGATCTGCTGCGCACCCGCATGGTGGAGTTTGAGGGTATTTCCGAGCGCCTGTACCGCGTGGTGCGCCAGGCCTCGAAGGAAACCGGCAAGCAGGTCCGGCTGGACTTGCAGGGCGGCACGATCGAGATGGACCGCGGCATGCTGGACCGCATGACGCCGGCGTTCGAACACCTGCTGCGCAACTGCGTGGCCCACGGCATTGAAGACATGCAGACCCGCACCGACGCGGGCAAGGACCCCAGTGGCCTGATCACCGTGAGCCTGCAGCAGTCGGGCAATGACGTGTCGGTCGAATTCCGCGATGACGGCGCCGGCCTCAACCTGGCGCGTATCCGGGAGAAGGCGATTGCCTCTGGCCTGCTGGCTCCGGGCCAGCAGATCGGTGACGATGAGGCGGCCAACATGATTTTCATGCCGGGCTTCAGTACGGCGTCGCACGTGACCGAGCTTTCCGGCCGGGGTATCGGCATGGACGTGGTGCGCTCCGAGGTCAACGCCCTGGGCGGCCGGATTGAAACCAGCACCGTTGCCGGCAAGGGAACCAACTTCAAGCTGGTGCTGCCCCTGACCACGGCGGTGACGCAGGTGGTGATGTTGCGCGCTGGCGGCTCTTCTGTCGGTGTGCCCGCGAACGTGGTCGAAACCGTGCGCCGGATTTCGGCCAAGGATTTGCAGCAGGCCTACAACAGCGGCGTGCTCGATGTCGCTGGCGAAGCGGTTCCGTTTTTCTGGTCAGGTGCCTTGCTGCAGGCCTCCCGCATGAGCAGCGAGCCCCAGGGCAAAACCGCTCCGGTGGTCATTTTCCGAAGTGCCGCGCAGCGGCTGGCCCTGCACGTTGACGAGGTGCTAGGCAACCAGGAGGTGGTGGTCAAAAACCTGGGCCCACAGCTTTCACGCCTGCCGGGTCTGGCGGGCATGTCGGTGCTGGCCTCGGGCGCCGTTGTCCTGATCTACAACCCCGTCGCACTCGCATCGGTTTACGGGCAGCAGGCGCGCGCCTGGAGCTCCGACAGTGCCGAGCCGCACATGCTCGAGCAATCGGGCGCTGCTGACGGGCGCGGTTTGTCTGTTTCCTCGCCTGTCCCGGCGGCGCCGCAGATTCCGCTGATCCTGGTGGTGGACGATTCGATCACGGTGCGGCGCGTGACCCAGCGCCTGCTGCAGCGTGAGGGTTATCGGGTCTCCATGGCTGCCGACGGTTTGCAGGCGCTGGAACGCCTGCAGGAGGAGCGTCCCACGGTGGTTCTGTCCGACATTGAAATGCCGCGCATGGACGGATTTGACCTGGCGCGCAACATCCGCGGCGATGTCCATCTGAGCGATTTGCCGATCATCATGATCACCTCGCGCATTGCCGAGAAGCACCGCGAACACGCCAAGGAACTCGGGGTCGACCATTACCTGGGCAAACCTTATGCCGAAGACGAGTTGCTCAGCCTGATTCGCCACTATTGCAGCGCAGAAGCCGCAGTTTCATAAAGAAATTGGCGTCCAGCCCATGCTGGACAAGCGCTTCCAGCTATAAAAAAAGGAGCGACTATTCGGTCGCTGTTTTTTTGACAGGGGCGTAGCGATGCAGGGTCAGCGCCCGCGCCTCTTCATGCTGCACGACGGGAAGCGGGTAGTTTTCTCCCAGCCGGACAGCGGCGGCGGCCAGCGCCGCGGGCCTGGCCAGCCAGGGGCGGTGCAGGTCCGCGCCGGTCAGTGCGGCCAGCTGCGGCAGGTACTTGCGGATGAACTTCCCGTCGGCGTCGAACTTCTCGCTCTGGCTGGTCGGGTTGAAGATGCGAAAGTAGGGCTGCGCGTCGCAGCCGCTGCTGGCGGCCCATTGCCAGCCGCCATTGTTGGCCGACAAGTCGAAGTCGTTGAGGTGTTCGGCGAAATACCTTTCGCCCCAGCGCCAGTCAATGCCCAGGTCTTTCACCAGGAAACTGGCGGTGACCATGCGCAGGCGATTGTGCATGTAGCCGGTCTGGTTGATCTGGGCCATGGCCGCATCAACCAGCGGGTAGCCGGTCCGGCCTTCACACCAGGCCCGAAACAAGGCCTCGGCAGCGGGTCCCTGTTCCCACGCGATGGCATCGTACGCGGGCTTGAAGGAACGCTCGGCCACATGCGGGAAATTGCTCAGGATCTGCGCATAAAAATCGCGCCAGATCAGCTCGCTGAGCCAGACCGCGGCACCCGGGCTGCCCTGCGCCTGCAGGCGCAGGGCGGTCCCCGCCAGCCGGCGGATGGAGACCGTGCCAAAACGCAGGTGCACCCCCAGATAACTCGGCCCCTTGACCGCAGGAAAGTCACGCGTGGCGTGGTAGTGATCGATACGCGCCATGAAGTCGTCAAGCAGCTGCGAGCCGCCGAGGCTGCCTGTGGGAATCTTCAGTTCAGCGAGGTTGGTCGGTGCAAAACCGATGTCTTCCAGCGCGGGCACGCAGGTGCGGCAGTCCGCCGGCAGGGGGGCCAGAGCGGCACCGTGGTTCTGCACCGGGTAGGGCCGGAGGTAAAAGTCGTCGACCTTCCTGAGCCAGGCATTTTTGTAGGGCGTGAAAACGCTGTACGGTGTGCCGCCCAGGGTCAGCACTTCCCGGCGTTCGAAGATCACATGGTCCTTGAAGCTGTGAAACGCCTTGCCGCCCTCCGCCAGCGCCCCGCTGACCCGCGCGTCGCGTGCCAGCGACGGGGGCTCGTCATCGTGGCTGGCAAAAACGGCTTCGGCCGACAGCTTCTGTGTCAGCGCCGGCACGAGCTCGTCCGCCCGGCCATGCTGCACGATCAGTCCGGCTTGGGATAGGCCATGTTGGCGGCCCAGCTCCGCCAACTGCCTGTCCAGGTCCGCCAGCGACTCGCGGATGAAGGCCACGCGGCGGTCCGCACGCGGCAGGGCGTCCAGAATGGCCCGGTCAAACACGAAAAGGCAAAAGACCTGGCGGCAGGCCTTGAGGGCGTGGTACAGGGCCGCGTTGTCGTCAACACGCAGGTCGCGTCTGAACCACATCAGGCCGGTGGCGTATTGTTTATTCATGTTCCGGGACCCATGAGGGATGTGGCGGATGTTGCAGGGATGGCGCGCGGAGATGGCGCAACAGGGCGGTGGTTTTTCTTCCAGCGCACACCGGCAGCGCGTAAAATTGCGTCATGGCACTGGATTCTGCACCGATCAACTTGACCCATCACTTCCTGATTGCGATGCCCGGGCTGGATGATGAGGCTTTCGCAAGAAGCGTCGTCTACATGTGCGAGCACAGCGATCGCGGCGCGCTGGGCCTGGTGATCAACAAGCCCAGCGACATCAGCCTCCAGGGCCTGTTCGACAAGGTGGCCTTGCCTCTGGGGCGCGACGATCTGACCAAGTCCCTCGTGTTTCAGGGCGGGCCGGTGCAGACCGAGCGTGGTTTTGTACTCCATGAATGCATGCTCGAAGGCAGAGAAACGGTGTACGCATCGACCATGACCATCCCCGGTGGGCTGGAGATGACCACCTCCAAGGATGTGCTGGAAGCCCTCTCCACAGGCGCCGGGCCCCGCAAGGTGTTTGTCTCCCTGGGGTATTCGGCTTGGGGCGAAGGGCAGCTGGAATCCGAAATTTCCGACAACAGCTGGCTCACCGTGGAGGCGGACCTGTCGTTGATTTTCGATACGCCGGTCGAGCAGCGTTACGACAAGGCGCTGATGCTGCTGGGCCTGCAGAGCTGGATGCTGTCGCCCGAGGCAGGGCACGCATGAGTGCAGCGGCTCCGCCTGCCATGGCCGCCAACCTGCAAACATTTCTGGCTTTCGATTTTGGTGTCAAACGCACCGGTGTCGCCACCGGCAACCGGCTGACGCGCACGGCGACACCGCAGGGCAGCATCGCCGCCGAGGGTGACGCCCGTTTCACGGCGATCGCCCTGAAAATCCGGGAGTGGCAACCCGACGCGCTGGTGGTGGGTATTCCTTTCCATCCCGATGGCGCCAGCCACGACAACACCGCCCGCGCCCGGAAGTTTGCCCGCCAGTTGCGCGGGCGGTTCGGCCTGCAGGTGTTCGAGGTCGACGAACGTTACAGCACCACCGAAGCGTTGTCGCAGGGGGCGCCTGACGCGGACGCGGCGTCTGCCTGCATAATCCTCGAGCAGTTTTTAAGGAGCTTTTCATGACCAGCCTGACCCTGGACGCCGAGGCGTTGTACCGCGAAGTCCTGCGCGGCATGCAGCAGTTGCTGGCGACCTATGACCGCCCGCCGCGGCTGGTGGGCGTGGCTTCCGGCGGCGTCTGGCTGGCCGAACGCCTGCGCGCTGACCTGGGGCTGGTCGACGACATCGGTACCTTGTCCTCGGCGATGCACCGTGACGACTTCTCCCAGCGCGGCCTGTCGGCCAGCGGCCAGACCGTGCTGCCTTTTGATGTCAACGGCGCCCACCTCATCGTGCTCGACGATGTGCTCTACACCGGGCGCACCATTCGCGCCATTCTCAACGAGCTGTTTGATTACGGCCGGCCGGCCAGCGTCAAGCTGGTGGTGCTGGTGGACCGGGGTGACCGGGAATTGCCGATACAGGCCGACTTTGCGGCTGCCCGGGTGGCCCTGCCGGCATCCCAGTCGCTGGCACTGGCGCGCAGCGACGACGGCCGGTTCAGTTTCCAGGTGCAGGGGGTGACACCGTGACCACCCGCGCCGACGGTTTTCCTGCCTGCATTCCTGCCGTCCTGCGAAAGGCCTGACTGTGTTGTACCGACGAAACCCGCAGCTCAACAAGAATGGGGAGCTGATTCACCTGCTGTCCATTGAAGGGCTGCCCAAAGCCACGCTGACCCACATCCTCGATACCGCTGCCAGTTTTGTCAGTGTCAGCGACCGCGAGGTCAAAAAGGTCCCGCTGCTGCGCGGCAAGAGTGTCTTCAATCTCTTCTTTGAAAACTCCACCCGCACCCGTACGACCTTCGAGATCGCGGCGACGCGGCTGTCTGCCGATGTGATCAACCTCGACATTGCGCGCTCGTCGGCCTCCAAAGGCGAGTCACTGCTCGACACGATTTCCAACCTGAGTGCGATGGCGGCCGACCTGTTTGTGGTGCGCCACGGCGAATCGGGCGCGCCTTACCTGATCGCGCAGCATGTCGCACCGCACGTGCATGTGATCAACGCCGGCGACGGCCGCCATGCCCACCCGACGCAGGGGCTGCTGGACATGTACACCATCCGCCACTACAAGAAGGACTTCAGCAACCTGACCGTGGCGATCGTCGGCGACGTGCTGCACTCGCGCGTGGCCCGCTCCGACATCCATGCACTGACCACGCTGGGTTGCCCCGAGGTACGGGTGGTGGGCCCGAAAACCCTGGTGCCTGCCGACATGGCGCAAATGGGGGTGCGCGTCTGCAACACCCTGGAGGAGGGCATCAAGGGGGCCGACGTGATCATCATGCTCAGGCTGCAGAACGAACGCATGTCCGGCGCCCTGTTGCCCAGCAGCCATGAATTTTTCAAAAGCTTCGGCCTGACCAACGACAAGCTCAGGCATGCCCAACCCGATGCCATCGTGATGCACCCCGGCCCGATCAACCGCGGCGTCGAAATCGATTCCGCCGTGGTGGATGGCGCTCAAAGCGTGATCCTGCCGCAGGTCACTTTCGGCATCGCCGTGCGCATGGCGGTGATGAGCATTGTTGCCGGGAACGAAGCATGAAGATCCTCATTAAAAACGGCCGCGTCATTGACCCGGCTTCCGGCCTCGACGAAGTGGGCGATGTGGCGATTGCCGCCGGGCGCATCGTCTCGCTCAAAGGTGCGCTGGCCGACTTCGCGCCGAACCGGACCATTGATGCCACCGGCTGCATCGTGGCGCCTGGCCTGGTGGACCTGTCGGCGCGCCTGCGCGAACCGGGTTATGAGCATGAAGGCATGCTCGAAAGCGAACTGGCGGCGGCCGTCGCCGGCGGCGTCACCAGCCTGGTGTGCCCGCCCGACACCGACCCGGTGCTCGACGAGCCCGGGCTGGTCGAGATGCTCAAGTTCCGTGCGGAAAAGCTGCACCAGTCGCGCGTGTTTCCGCTGGGCGCGTTGACGCGGGCCCTGCAGGGGGAAGCGTTGACGGAAATGGTTGAACTGACGGAGGCCGGCTGTGTCGGCTTCAGCCAGGCGGAGGTGCCGCTGGCCAACACCCAGGTCTTGCTGCGCGCCCTGCAATATGCCGCCAGCTTCGGCTACACCGTCTGGCTGCGTCCGCAGGACAGCTGGCTGGGCGGAGGCGTGGCCGCCAGCGGTGCGCTGGCGACCCGGCTGGGCCTGAGCGGTGTGCCGGTGGCGGCCGAAACCATTGCGCTGCACACGCTGTTCGAGCTGATGCGTGCCACGGGCGCGCGAGTGCATGTCTGCCGCATCAGCAGCGCGGCCGGCGTGGCCTTGCTGGCCCAGGCCAAGGCCGACGGCCTGGCGGTGACGGCCGATGTGAGCATCAACAGCCTGCACCTGACGGACACCGATATTGGGTACTTTGACAGCCGCATGCGCCTGAACCCGCCGCTGCGCCAGCAGCGTGACCGCGATGCCTTGCGCCAGGCGCTGGCCGACGGCGTCATCGACGCGCTGGTGTCCGACCACACCCCGGTGGAGGCCGACGCCAAGACCCTGCCTTTTGCCGAGGCGGAGCCGGGTGCCACCGGGCTGGAACTGTTGCTGGGCCTGGCCTGCAAATGGGGCACGGACAGCGGTGTGGGCCTGTCCCGCGCGCTGGCGGTGCTGACCAGCGCGCCGGCCCGCGTCCTGGGCGGCGCACTGGGGACCTTTCAGGCCAGTGCCGGGCAACTGGTCAAGGGTGGCGTGGCCGATCTCTGTGTGTTCAACGCGCAGGCCGAATGGACGGTGCAGCCCGACACCTTGCGCAGCCAGGGCAAACACACGCCGTTTTCCGGCTACCAGCTGCCGGCCCGTGTGTGCTGGACGCTGGTGGGCGGGCAAGTCGCGTACGAGGCCTGAACGGCATGCAGGCCGTCTGGCGCCTGTTGCGCGCCCTGGCGCATATTGCGGTTGGCCTCTGGACCATCCTGACGCTGTTTCCCCGGCTCGGGCAGCCGGCAAAAGAAGCCCGGGTCCAGGTCTGGGCCCTGGCCATGTTGAAGATCGTTGGCATCGAGCTGCTTGTCAGGGGTTCACCGGTGGCGGAGGGGCCGGCCCTCCTGGTGGCCAACCACCTGTCCTGGCTGGACATCGTGGTACTGCATGCCTCGCGTTACTGCCGTTTTGTTTCCAAGTCGGATATCAAGCACTGGCCGCTGGTCGGTACGCTGGCGGGCGGAGCTGGCACCCTGTACATCGAGCGGGAGTCCAGGCGGGATGCCCACCGCGTGGTGCACCACATGACCCGGCAGCTTCAACTCGGGGACGTGCTCGCCGTGTTCCCCGAAGGAACGACGGGCGACAGCACGCGCCTCAAGCCCTTTCATGCCAACCTGCTGCAGGCGGCGATTGCGGCGGACGCCCCGGTGCAGCCGGTGGCCCTGCGCTTTGTGGATGCCGAGACGGGGCAGACCTGTTTTGCGCCGCGTTACATCGACGACGACTCGATTTTCGTGTCGATCTGGGAGACCCTGAATGTGCGCCGTCTTCGCGCCGAGGTCACTTTCGGGGAACTCCAGCCCTGCCAGGGTCGGGACCGGCGCACCTGGGCGGCCGATCTGCAGCGGGACGTGGAGCGCCTGCTGCGCGAGGGGCCTTAACTCTCAGAGGTGGCGGCGGGCGCGTGTTCGTCGCGCTGGAAGGTCACGACGTGGTCGACTTCGGCGCGTATGCCAATCCATTCGCCGAGCGCATGGTTGTGGTGTGACGGCACATGCGCCATCACGGTTTCGCCGGTTTGCAGCTGCAGGGTGTAGAGAAACTCCGAGCCGCGAAAAGCCTTGCGCAGGATTTGCGCCTTCACCGGGGCCGCATCGTCGTGCACGATGTCGTCGGCGCGCAGCAGCACGTCGCAGATGCCGTCGGGGTAGGCGCTGGGCAGGGGGCACTCCAGCATATCGCTGAGGTCCCCCAGTGCCGTGTGGACCACCACGTTGTGGTCCCGCTGTGTCAGCTGGGCGTGGGTGAACACGCCGTGGCCAATGAACTCGGCCACAAAACGGGTCGCGGGCCGGTGGTACAGCTCGTAGGCCTCATCCCACTGGTGCAGCTGGCCTTCATGCATGACACCGATGCGGTCGCCGATGGCAAAGGCTTCGAGCTGGTCGTGGGTGACAAACAGTGCCGTCGCGCCGGCCAGCTTCAGGATGCCGCGCACCTCATGCGCCAGGCGCTCGCGCAGATCCACGTCCAGGTTGGAAAAAGGCTCATCCAGCAACAGCAGGCGCGGCCGGGGGGCCAGCGCGCGCGCCAGCGCGACGCGTTGCTGCTGCCCGCCTGACAATTCATGCGGGTAACGTTTCTGGGCCTTGCCCAGACCGACCATGTCCAGCACTTCGCTGACGCGCTGCTGGCGCTCGGCCGGTTTCAGGTGCGTCAACCCGAAGGCGACGTTGTGACCCACGTCAAGGTGCGGGAACAGGGCGTAGTCCTGAAACACCATGCCGATACGCCGCTGTTCCGCAGGCACATGTTGCTTGCCGCTGCTGACGATTTCCTGTGCCAGCGAGATGCTGCCCGCCTG
Organism: Polaromonas sp. AET17H-212; assembly: GCF_002379085.1. Taxonomy (GTDB): domain Bacteria; phylum Pseudomonadota; class Gammaproteobacteria; order Burkholderiales; family Burkholderiaceae_C; genus Polaromonas. The sequence goes on from NZ_NBZW01000041.1 coordinate 18,217, forward strand.
GGCCTGCTCCAGGCCGGCAACGGCCCGCAACAGGGTGGTTTTCCCGCAGCCGGAAGGCCCGATCAGTACGCCGATTTCCCCGGTGCGCAGTCCCAGGGACACGCCGCCGACGGCCGGGCTGGAGCGGCCCGCGTAATGCACCACCAGGTTGGAAAGTTCCAGGAACATGGGTCCAATTGTAGATGCTTACAATTCTCATTTGCACTCGCCTGATGCACGGCCCGCCGCCTGCGTCAGGTATCCGCCATGCGGCGTGAGCAGAGGCTTTTTTTCGGGACCCCATGCTTCGTCGCTTTCTTTCATCCGTGCCCCTGTTCCTGCTGATGGCGGTACTCACGTTGCCGGTGCTGGCGGTAATGCTGTCGTGGTTTGAACTCGACAGCCAGTCCCTGCCCATCCTGCGGGAGATGCTGCAAACCGTCCTGCCGGAATACGCCTTCACGTCCGTGCTGTTGTGTCTGTCCGTGGCGGGCGGCGTTGCGCTGATCGGCATGGGCACGGCCTGTGCGGTGACGCTGTTCGAATTCCCGGGGCGGCGGTTTTTTGCCTGGGCGCTGCTTCTGCCACTGGCCATGCCGGCCTATGTGGTGGCCTACGCCTACACCGACTTCCTGCAATACGCCGGGCCCCTGCAAAGCTGGCTGCGCGCGAGCTTTGGCTGGCAAGGGCGTCTGCTGCCGGAAATACGCAGCCTGGGCGGTGCGGTGCTGGTTTTCACGGTCACGCTGTACCCCTATGTCTATCTGCTGGCCCGCACCGCGTTGTCCGAACGGGCGGTGCATCTGATGGAAGCCGCCCGCCTGCTTGGCGCGCCGCTGCAGCGCCGCATTCGGGAGGTGGCTTTGCCGCTGGCCCGTCCTGCCGTGGCGGCCGGTGTGGCGCTGGCCTTGATGGAGACGCTGGCGGACTTCGGCGTGTCCAGCTATTTCGGGATCCAGACCTTCACCGCCGGCATCTACAAGGCCTGGCTGGCGATGGACAACCGGCTGGCGGCTGCGCAACTGGCGACGGTCTTGTTGCTGGTGGTGGCCGTGCTGCTGAGAATCGAGCACCATGCGCAAAAACGCATGCGTTTTGCCGGCAGCCGCGGGGGCCGCGCCGGGGCTGCCGACGCTGCACCCACCTCCTTGCACGGCCTGCGGGCGGGTTTGGCGTGGGCTTTGTGCGCGCTGCCCATCACACTCGGGTTTGTCCTGCCCGTGCTGTTCATGCTGCGTCCTCTGGTGGCCGGCTGGAGCGAGTTGCCGTGGACACAGTTTGTGCGCTGGTCCCTCAACAGCGTGAGCCTGGCCGGCTTGAGCGCTGTGCTGGCCACCGCTGTGGCGCTGGGCCTGAGCTTCGCGCTGCGCCGCCAGCCCCACTGGCTGACACGTTTCGCTGCGCAACTGGCGAGCCTGGGTTATGCCGTGCCCGGCGCCGTGATCGTGGTGGGCCTGCTGCTGCCCGTGGGCTGGCTGCAGGCCGTGGCCCCGCAAACCTCCGCGGGTTACTGGATCACGGGGACGGCGCTGGGCATTGTCTGGGCTTACCTCGTGCGTTTCACCGCCGTGGCGCTGCAGTCCGTGCAAAGCGGCTACTCGCGCATACCGGCCAGTTTCGACGACAGCGCGCGCATGTTGGGCACCACCGGTGCCGCCCTGATGGCCAGGGTGCACTGGCCGCTGCTCAAACGCTCCGTCGGGGCGGCTGCGCTGCTGGTGTTTGTCGATGTGATGAAGGAGTTGCCGGCCACGCTGGTGCTGCGTCCCTTCAACAGCGACACGCTGGCCGTGGTGACCTACCAGCTCGCCCGCGACGAACGCCTGGGCGAGGCAGCGTTGCCGGCCCTGGTGCTGGTGCTGGTCGGGCTGTTTCCGGTGCTGCTGCTGGGCCGCTCCCTGCGCGCGCGTTAGACCGTCTGCGTCTTTGACACTCACCCGTTCAGCCTGGGGTGTAGGCAGGCACCTACGCCCATCGCCCGCGTGTGCCTACCCGATCCCGCCGACAGCACTTTTACAGTGAATTTTCCTGTCGCAGGCCAAGCTGCCGCGCGACACCCATTCATCAAAGGAGCCACCATGAACCAGGATCGTATTGAGGGGAACTGGACGCAGTTCAAGGGCAAGGTCAAAGAGCAGTGGGGCAAGCTCACCGACGACGACCTCGACATCATTGCCGGCAAGCGCGACCAGTTGCTGGGCCGGATCCAGGAGCGGCACGGCATTGCCGAGGACGAGGCTGAAAAACAGCTGGAAGCCTTTCAGGAACGCAATCCGACCGGGTTTTTTGAGCGTTATTGACGTCAGGGCGTGCCGGCCGGTCTTCGGTCCGCGAGCCTCCAGAAAAATACATCATTTCATCGAAAAGGAAATTGCCATGAAATCCAAACTGATCATGCTCACGCTCGCTGTCTCCTGTGCCTTCGCCGGCAACGCCATGGCACTGACCAAGGACGAATACAAAGCGCAGAAAGAACGCGTGGAGGCTGACTACAAGGCCAGTCGCGACAAATGCAAGACCCTGACGGCCAACGCCAGGGATATCTGCCAGGCCGAAGCCAAGGGCGCGGAAAAAGTCGCCAAGGCGCAACTCGAAGCCCAGTACAAACCCAGCCCCGGCCACGATCAGAAAGTGGCAGAGGCCAAGGCCGATGCCGCTTACGACATCGCCAAGGAAAAGTGTGATGACCTGAAAGGCAATGCGAAGGATGTCTGCGTGAAGGACGCCAAAGCCGCCCGCACGACAGCCAAGGCCGATGCCAAGGTCAGCAAGGTCAGCGCCGAGGCCAACAAGGACAAGGCCGGCGCCGTGGCCGATGCCAAAAAAGACGCAAGGGCTGACAAAAATGACGCCCAGTACAAGGCGGCCAAGGAGCGTTGCGATGCCATGACAGGCAATGCCAAGGATGCCTGCGAAGCCGATGCCAAGGCTAAATTCGGCGTGAAATAAGCCGGACCAACGGGATTTTTTCCCCGGCGCCAGACCCCCGGCCTGCCCCGCAGGACCGGGGGTTTGTGTTCGTGTTGTTCAAGAAATCGACCTCTGACCCTTGCTGAATGGACGCAGGCAGCTCCGTTTTTTGTAGCAATTGGACGATGGCCGGACGCACAACGGGTGTCTGGCGTGGCCAGCAGGTGCCAGCGCAGGAACTGCTTAAAATCAGGACATCCAAGGACAAACGCATGCACATCGACAAAGAGCTAGACACCCGCGGCCTGAACTGCCCCCTGCCTATCCTGAAGGCCAAAAAGGCCCTGGCCGAGATGAGCAGCGGTCAGCTGCTCCGGGTGGTTTCGACCGATCCCGGCTCGACGCGCGACTTCATGGCGTTTGCCAAACAAACCGGTAACGAGCTGGTGGAGCAGCAGGCCGAGGGCGGCGACTTCACCCACGTGCTCAAGCGCCGCTGAATATCAGTGAATCGCAGTCAACCGCTCAATGCGGTTTTCTGCGTTCCTGGCCTGACCAGCCGATTTGCAGGTTTTCCAGATAGTTTCTGAAATGGGCGCCTACTTCCGGGTGCTGCAGGGCCAGTTCGACCGTGGCCTCGAGGAAACCTTCCTTGCTGCCGCAGTCATACCGTTTGCCGGCGTATTGAAAAGCGTAGACGCTTTCTTCGCCCATCAGGCTGGCAATGCCGTCAGTCAACTGAATCTCTCCACCGACGCCGGTGGGCTGGCTGCGTATGTGCCTGAACACGGCGGGCGTCAGGATGTAGCGTCCCGCCACCCCCATGCGTGAGGGCGCCGCTTCCGGCGCCGGCTTCTCCACCATCTTGATGACTTTCATCAGGCCATCGACCACAGGCTCGGTCGCCACGATGCCGTAGCGCCGGGTGTGCTCCAGCGGCACCTCCTGCACCGCCAGAATCGATTGCTGGACCTGCTCGAAGCGGGCGGCCATCTGGGCCAGGACGGCCGGCTCGCCGACCATCAGGTCATCGGCCAGCAGCACCGCAAAAGGTTCGTCACCAACCAGGTGTTCCGCGCACAGCACCGCATGGCCCAAACCCAGCGAGCGCGGCTGGCGCACATAGGAAAAATCCATGTCGCCAGGGTTCATCGAGCGGACGATTTCCAGCAAATGGTGCTTCTTGGCGGCTTCAAGTTCGGTCTCAAGTTCGTAGGCGGTGTCGAAATGGTCTTCGATGGCCCGCTTATTGCGTCCAGTGACAAAAATCATGTGGCGTATGCCGGCCGCATAGGCTTCCTCGACCGCGTACTGGATCAGCGGCTTGTCCACAACCGGCAGCATTTCCTTGGGCTGGGCTTTGGTGGCGGGCAAAAACCGCGTTCCCAAGCCTGCAACGGGGAAAACCGCCTTTTTTAAAGTTGTGATTTTTTTCATTTACTTGGCTGGGGAATGGAACTAGAGTGTTGCGTTACTGACACAGGGTCAGAAGCATGACGAAAGAGAATAACAGCAACAGGACGCCGCGTGGACATCTTACTTCTTGATGCATTGGTTCCCGAAGCCATGGCCTGGCTCGAAACCCGGCATGGCGTGCAATACCGTCCTGAACTCGCCGACGACATGGTTTCGCTGCGCAAGGCCGCTTACAAGAGCCGGGGCATCGTGTTCCCGCGTCAGACGGTGGTGACCCGTGGGTTTCTTGACTTCATGCCGAAACTCAAGGCCGTCGGCCGCCTCCACGTGGGCACCGACAACACCGACCTGGAGGCCTGCAAGGAACGCGGCATCAAGGTCATTCATGCCAGCAGCGCCAATGTGCGCTCCAACGCCGAGTACCTGCTGAGCAGCCTGTTGCTGCTGTACCGGCGTGGTGTGGTGTCGGCCCTGATGGGACGGCGCCACCCCAGCACCCAGATGGGCCGCGAGTTGCACGGCAGCACGGTGGCCATCCTCGGGCTGGCGCCAACGGCGCACACGTTGGCAGGCATGCTCACGGGCCTGGGCGTGCGGCTGATCGGTTATGACCCCGCTGTTCACCATACCGCGCCGATCTGGGAGCGTTTGCGCATCCAGCCGGTGACCCTGACCGAACTGGTCAGCCAGGCGGATGCAGTGTCGGTCCAGATGCTTTATGCCGAGCGCTTCCGCAGCTTTGTCAACGAGAAGCTGCTGGCTGCCTGCAAGCACGGCCAGTTGTGGGTGGGCATCAGCCGCAGCGCACTGTTTGACGAAAACGCGCTGGCCGCCGCCTTGTGTGATGGCCGCATCGAGGCCTGTATTCTGGACGGCGCCGAGGGCAATTTCACCGGTGTCGGCTCACCCGTGCTGGGACTGAAGAACCTGTTCATCACGCCCCGCCTGGGGTCCCATACGCGTGAAGCGCGCCTGCGCTCCAGTTGGTATATGGCGCACCGCATGCATGAAGCCATCACGGCCGGACAACCGCGCAGCCCGGATTCCGTGCCCAGCGCGCCCATGGACTTCGAGTTGCCAGGCGCCGTGTCGTCTTCGCAGTGGTCTGAACCGGAATTCGAGGCCCGCTAGAACGGCCAAACCCCGGAGTTCAGCCGAGACGCACCCGCTGCTCGCGAAGTTTTTCCAGCGTCGCGGTGAAGTCCGTCAGCCGCTTGCGCTCCTGCTCCAGCACGGCCGGCGGCACCTTGGCCACAAAGGCCTCGTTGGCGAGTTTGGCCTGGACCTTGACCAGTTCGCCTTCGAGGCGGGTGATCTCCTTGCCGATGCGCGCCTTCTCGGCTGCAACATCCACCTCCATGTGCAGGCAGACTTTCGCCTCACCCACCACCGCCACCGGCGCGGCCTGCGCCGCCGCAGCCCAATCGGTTTCGCTTTCAAACACCCTGACTTCGCTGAGCTTGGCCAGCGCCTTGATCACCGGCGCGGACTGGCGCATGAAGGCGGTGTCGCCGACCACAAAGAGCGGCAACCGCGCAGCAGGGGACACCTTCATCTCGCCGCGCAGGTTGCGGCAGGCATCGACCAGGGTTTTGAGCTTGGCCACGTGCGCCTCAGCCAGCGCATCGATCTTGCCGGGCTGGCTTTGCGGGTAGGCGGCCTGGCCGATGTATGCGCCCTTTTTCAGGCCAGCCACCGGGGCGACCTTTTGCCAGAGCTCCTCGGTGATGAAGGGAATCACCGGGTGCGCCAGCCGCAGGATGGCTTCCAGCGTGCGGATCAGCGTGCGGCGGGTGGCACGTTGCTCGGCTGGCGTGCCGTTCTGGATCTGGACCTTGGCGATCTCCAGGTACCAGTCGCAGAACTCGTCCCAGACAAACTGGTAAATGCTGCCGGCCACGTTGTCCAGGCGGTACTCGGCAAAACCTTTGGCCACGTCGGCTTCCACGCGTTGCAGCGTCGAGGCAATCCAGCGGTCGGCCTGCGAGAACGTCAGGTAGTTGTGGAACTCGGCGCCCGGAGCACATTGCTCTTTCGTGTGTTCCGCCAGGCCGCAGTCCTGGCCTTCGCAGTTCATCAGCGTGAAACGCGTGGCGTTCCAGAGCTTGTTGCAGAAGTTGCGGTAGCCCTCGCAGCGCTTGCTGTCGAAGTTGATGCTGCGGCCCAGGCTGGCCAGCGAGGCAAAGGTGAAACGCAGCGCGTCCGCGCCGTAGGCCGGGATGCCTGCCGGGAATTCCTTCTCGGTGTTCTTGCGCACCTGCGGCGCAGTCTCGGGCTTGCGCAGGCCTTGCGAACGTTTGTCCAGCAGCGGCGCCAGCTCGATGCCGTCGATCAGGTCCACCGGGTCCAGCACATTGCCTTCGGACTTGCTCATTTTCCTGCCTTGTGCATCTTTCACCAGACCATGGATGTAGACGTGGTGGAAGGGCACCTGGCCGGTGAAGTGGGTGGTCATCATGATCATCCGGGCGACCCAGAAGAAGATGATGTCGTAACCGGTGACCAGCACGCTGGACGGCAGGAACAGGTCGAGTTCCTTGGTTTTTTCGGGCCAACCCAGCGAGGAAAAAGGCACCAGCGCCGAGGAGTACCAGGTGTCGAGCACGTCTTCATCCCGGCGCAGGGTCTTGCCCGGTGCCTGCGCTTGTGCCGCGGCTTCGTTCTCGGCGACATAGACCTTGCCGTCCTCGTCGTACCAGGCGGGAATCTGGTGGCCCCACCAGAGCTGGCGCGAGATGCACCAGTCCTGGATGTTGCCCATCCACTGGTTGTAGGTGTTGACCCATTGCTCGGGCACAAACTTGACGGCGCCGCTGTCCACCGCATCAATGGCTTTTTGCGCAATCGACTTGCCGGTGGGGTCTTGCGGGCTGATCTTGTTGACCGCAACAAACCACTGGTCGGTCAACATCGGCTCGATGACCTGGCCGGTGCGCGCGCACCGCGGCACCATGAGTTTGTGTTTCTTGACTTCGACCAGATGGCCCAGCGCTTCGAGGTCGGCGACCACCTGTTTGCGCGCCACGAAGCGGTCCATGCCACGGTATTTTTCGGGTGCGTTGTCATTGATGGCCGCGTCCAGCGTCAGCACACCGATGATGGGCAACTGGTGGCGCTGGCCGACCGCATAGTCGTTGGCATCATGCGCCGGCGTGACCTTGACGACGCCGGTACCGAATTCCTTGTCGACGTAGTCATCCGCGATGACCGGGATGTCGCGGTTGCACAGCGGCAGCTTCACGCTTTTGCCGATCAGGTGCTGGTAGCGTTCATCTTCAGGGTGCACCATCAAGGCCACGTCGCCCAGCATGGTTTCCGGCCGGGTCGTCGCCACGGTTAGCGAACCCGAGCCGTCGGCCAGCGGGTAGGAGATGTACCAGAGGAAGCCGTCTTCCTCTTCGCTTTCGACTTCCAGGTCGGAGACGGCAGATTTCAGGATGGGGTCCCAGTTGACCAGGCGTTTGCCGCGGTAGATCAGGCCCTGCTCGTACAACTGCACAAAGGTCGAGGTGACCACCTTGGACATCTTCGGGTCCATGGTGAAGTACTCGTGTTTCCAGGACACCGAGTCGCCCATGCGGCGCATCTGGCGCGTGATGGTGGTGCCGGACTCTTCCTTCCACTCCCAGACTTTTTCGGCAAACTTCTCGCGGCCCAGGTCATGGCGGCTTTGACCTTCGGCCTGCAGCTTGCGTTCGACGACGATTTGCGTGGCGATGCCGGCATGGTCGGTGCCCGGCACCCACAGCGTGTTGTCGCCCTTCATGCGGTGGTACCGCGCCAGCGAGTCCATGATGGTCTGGTTGAAAGCGTGGCCCATGTGCAGGGTGCCGGTCACATTGGGCGGCGGCAGCTGGATGGAAAACGAAGGTTTGGCCGCGTCCAGTGTCGGCTCGTACATGCCGCTGCCTTCCCAGAGCGGGGCCCACTGGCGTTCAATCGCCGCGGGCTCGAACGACTTGGCCAGGCTGTCCAGGCCCGGCGTGGGCACGGTCACCCGGGGCGTTGGGGTGTCGGCAGGAGCGGGGCTGGCGGGCGTGGGGGTGGCAGAGGCGG
>NZ_NBZW01000042.1 GCF_002379085.1 Polaromonas sp. AET17H-212
CCAAGGACGAGGGCGGCCGCCACACCCCTTTCTTCAACAACTACCGTCCCCAGTTCTACTTCCGCACGACGGACGTGACCGGTGCGATCGAGTTGCCAGAAGGCAAGGAAATGGTCATGCCAGGCGACAACGTGTCGATCACCGTCAAGTTGATCAACCCGATCGCCATGGAAGAAGGTCTGCGTTTCGCCATCCGCGAGGGCGGCAAAACCGTCGGCGCCGGTGTCGTGGCCAAGATCATTGCGTAACAAGGATTGTTTTTGGGGCTGAGCCGGTAAAGGCAAAGCTTTTTGCTCTGTCCCCAACTGATTGAGAGATGAAGGGGTATAGCTCAATTGGCAGAGCGTCGGTCTCCAAAACCGAAGGTTGTAGGTTCGATTCCTACTGCCCCTGCCACCTGGTTTCAGGGAATGCCTGAAGCCGAGAGTGGTGTGAAACAGAACTATGCAAGCCCGCCGGGAGTCCTTGGACCCCAGGTGGGCTTAAGCGTCTGAGAAGACGCGTGAAGATGAACAGGAAATCAGGCGATCATGGCCACTTCTCAAGTCGAAACCGTCAGCACGACTGCTGACAAGGCCAAGTTGGCCCTTGCCGTGGCATTGGTGCTGGGTGCGCTGGCGGGCTTTTACCTGCTCGCCAAGCAGGGTCCGGTTGTCCAGTGGGGTGGCTTGATTGCTGGTCTGATGGCGGCGGTGGTGGTGTTCCTGACCTCCGAGCCTGGCAAACAGTTCGTGGCGTTTGGGCGTGATTCCTGGCGCGAAGTCAAAAAAGTGGTCTGGCCGGCCCGCAAGGAAGCCATGCAGATGACGGCTTACGTCTTTGCATTCGTGGTGATCATGGCACTCTTTTTGTGGCTCACCGATAAAACGCTCGAATGGGTGTTTTACGACCTGATACTGGGGTGGAAAAAATAATGAGCGATATGAACGGTGACGTGGTCAGCCAAGTGGCGGCTGGCGCATCCCTGCAGCCGACTCCCGGCATGCAGTGGTATGTCGTGCATGCTTATTCGGGCATGGAAAAAGCCGTCGAACGCAATATTGTCGAGCGCATCAACCGCGCCGGCATGCAGGCCAAGTTTGGCCGTTTCCTGGTGCCCACCGAGGAAGTGGTCGAGATCAAGAACGGCCAGAAGAAAACGACGGAACGCCGTTTCTTCCCGGGTTATGTGCTGGTCGAGATGGTCATGGACGATGAAACCTGGCACCTGGTGAAGCACACCAACAAGGTCACCGGGTTTGTCGGCGGCGCCAAAAACCGTCCGGCCCCCATTTCCGAAGAAGACGTGCAGAAAATTGTCGACCAGATGCAGGTCGGCACCGAGAAGCCGCGGCACAAGGTCGAGTTTGAAACGGGCGAATACGTCCGGGTCAAGGACGGCCCGTTCACCGACTTCAACGGCACGGTCGAGGAAGTCAATTACGACAAGAACAAGGTGCGGGTGTCCGTCACGATTTTCGGTCGTGCAACGCCCGTCGAGCTGGAATTCAGCCAGATCGAAAAAACGTAAGTTTTTTCGGCTGAGCGTCAGAAATTCGCGCCTTGCAACTCGGCGCGGAAGGTTCTTTGCGGAACCTGATTGAGTTGTGTAACCCCCGGGGAGCCCGGACCTGTCTTCTGACGGCGTCCAGGCGTTATGACCCGCAAGGAGAAAAGTATGGCGAAAAAAATCGTCGGCTTCATCAAGCTGCAAGTGCCAGCTGGTAAGGCCAACCCGTCCCCCCCGATTGGCCCGGCCCTGGGTCAGCGCGGCCTGAACATCATGGAGTTCTGCAAAGCGTTCAACGCCCAGACCCAGGGTGTTGAGCCCGGCCTGCCTCTGCCCGTGGTGATCACCGCGTACGCAGACAAGAGCTTCACTTTTGTCATCAAGACGCCTCCCGCAGGCGTCCTGATCAAAAAGGCCATCAAGCTGGACAAGGGTTCTGCCACGCCGCACACGGTGAAGGTGGGCAAGATTTCCCGCGCACAGCTCGAAGAAATCGCGAAGACCAAAATGAAAGACATGACGGCTGCTGACCTCGACGCTGCAGTTCGCACGATTGCTGGTACGGCCCGCTCCATGGGCGTGTCGGTGGAAGGAGTTGTATGAGCAAGCTGACCAAACGTCAAAAAGCTGTTGGCGACAAGATCGACAGCAACAAGCTGTACCCGGTGGCTGACGCCCTGGGTCTGGTCAAGGAATTTGCCGTCGCCAAGTTCGATGAGTCCATCGACGTGGCTGTGCAGCTGGGTGTGGATGCCAAGAAATCCGACCAGGTCGTCCGCGGCGCTGTCGTGTTGCCCAACGGCACCGGCAAGACCAAGCGTGTGGCCGTGTTTGCACAGGGCGCCAAGGCCGAAGAAGCCAAGGCAGCCGGTGCTGACATCGTCGGCATGGATGATCTGGCTGCCGACATCAAGGCCGGCAAGATGGACTTCGACGTCGTGATCGCCTCGCCTGACGCCATGCGCGTGGTAGGTACCCTGGGCCAGATCCTCGGCCCACGTGGTTTGATGCCCAACCCGAAAGTCGGCACGGTGACGCCTGACGTGGCAACGGCCGTGAAAAACGCCAAAGCCGGTCAGGTCCAGTTTCGCGTCGACAAGGCCGGCATCGTGCACGGCACGATTGGCCGTCGTTCGTTTGATACCGACAAGCTGCAGGGCAACCTGGCAGCGCTGATCGATGCCCTGACCAAGGCCAAGCCTGCGTCGAGCAAAGGTGTGTATTTGAGGAAAGTCGCGGTTTCGTCGACGATGGGTGTGGGCGTTCGCGTCGACACGCAAACCATCGCAGCGTAATCGCAAAAATTTGAGCCGCCCGCAAGGGCTGTTCAAAGTGGTGGGCTGTCGGGGTTCCGGCTCCGGCAGGCCATCCAGGACCGTTGGTGCGGCAGGCTGCAAAGCACGCCGCTTAATCGTCGAAAGACAGCCAACGCAGATGGCGGTCCCGCTGCTTGAATGGTTTTGAAAAGAATCTGAAAAACAGTTGGTCGCTGAATATAGGCGTGTTGGCAGGATGGCGCGAAAGCAAGATCCGAAGACACATTATTAAGGAGTAGACCTTGAGTCTCAACCGCAGTGAGAAACAAGCCGTCATTGATGAAGTGACCGGCCTCGCCGCTAAAGCTCAAACGCTCGTGATGGCGGAATACCGTGGCATCACGGTCGCTGACATGACCAAGCTGCGCAGCCAAGCCCGCGACAAAGGCGTGACCCTGAGTGTGTTGAAAAACACCCTGGCTCGCCGTGCCGTGGCAGGCAGCGCGTTTGATGTCCTGTCCGACCAGATGACCGGTCCGCTGATCTATGGCTTTTCCACAGACGCTGTCGCTGCCGCCAAGGTGGTTGCCGACTTCGCGAAAACCAACGACAAGTTGGTGATTCGTGCAGGCGCCATGGCAGGAAAAGTCCTGGACGTGAACGGCGTGAAGCAGCTTGCAAGCATCCCTTCGAAAGAAGTGCTGCTCGCCCAGCTGTTGGGCTTGATGCAGTCCCCCATTTCGCGTACGGCACGAGTGCTGGCCGCGCTGGCGGAACAAAAAGGCGGCGGCAACGATGTGGTCGTAGCCGCGGAGCCCGCAGCAGAAGCTGCAGCGGCATAACCTTTACCAACTTTTTTTAGGAAATCAAAATGGCATTCGACAAAGACGCATTTTTGACCGCGCTGGATAGCATGACGGTCCTCGAACTCAACGACCTGGTGAAAGCCATCGAAGAGAAATTTGGCGTGAGCGCTGCAGCGATGTCTGCTCCTGCTGCCGGCGGCGGCGGCGCTGCTGCTGTTGCAGAAGAGAAGACCGAGTTCACGGTCATGCTGCTCGAGGCTGGCGCCCAAAAGGTGCAGGTCATCAAGGCCGTGCGCGAAATCACCGGCCTGGGCCTCAAGGAAGCCAAGGACCTGGTCGACGGCGCACCGAAGGCTGTCAAGGAAGCTGCATCCAAGGCCGACGCCGAAGCTGCCAAGAAAAAGCTCGAAGACGCCGGCGCGAAAGTCGAACTCAAGTAATTCTTGTGTTTCGCGAAGGCTGGAAGACCGGGTTCGGCTTCCAGCCTTTCGTGCTTTCAAGGAGTGCTGGCGAAACCCGCGCAAGCGCGTTTTTCAGCCTCCCTGGAATCACCGGCAAGCAGATTTGCAGAAAATCTTCTTGCCAGTGCTTCCTGACCCCGACTGCAGGAAACGCCTTGGTTCGGGCAACGTGCAATGCGTTGCCGTCCGCCATGGTTGGTAGTGGCCAACCACCAAGTCTGTTTGATTACGTGGTGTATTCATTCAAGACAGTCGCCAGAGCTTAACAAACCAGTTGCCCCTACTTGTTTGTGTCCCATTAAAGCGGAGAACTCATGGCCTATTCCTATACCGAACGCAAGCGAATTCGCAAAAGTTTCGGCAGCCGCGAGAGCGTGCTGAAAGTCCCTTACCTGTTGCAAATGCAGAAAGACGCCTACACGGCGTTCCTGCAAGCCGACCGCGCGCCGCAAAAGCGCCAGGTCGAAGGCCTGCAGGCGGCGTTTGAAAACGCCTTCCCGATCGTCTCGCACAACGGTTTTGTCGAGATGAAGTTCCTCGAGTACAACCTGGCCAAGCCCGCCTTTGACGTGCGCGAGTGCCAGACCCGCGGCCTGACCTTTGCGTCGGCCGTGCGCGCCAAGGTCCAGCTGATCATTTATGACCGCGAGTCGTCGACGTCGCAGTCCAAGGTCGTCAAGGAAGTCAAGGAGCAGGAAGTCTACATGGGCGAAGTGCCGCTCATGACCGACAAGGGTTCGTTCGTCATCAACGGGACCGAGCGTGTGATCGTGTCCCAGCTGCACCGCTCGCCCGGCGTGTTTTTCGAGCATGACAAGGGCAAGACCCACAGCTCGGGCAAACTGCTGTTCTCGGCCCGCATCATCCCTTACCGTGGCTCGTGGCTGGACTTCGAGTTCGACCCGAAGGACATCCTGTACTTCCGTGTCGACCGCCGCCGCAAGATGCCGGTCACCATCCTGCTCAAGGCCATCGGCCTGAACCCCGAGTCCATCCTCGCGAACTTCTTCGTGTTCGACAATTTCCGCCTGATGGACAGTGGCGCGCAAATGGAATTCGTCGCCGAGCGCATGCGCGGCGAAGTGGCCCGTTTCGACATCACCGACAAGAACGGCAAGGTCGTTGTTGCCAAGGACAAGCGCATCACCGTGCGCCATACGCGTGAGCTCGAGCAGAGCGGCACCTCCACCATCAGCGTCCCCGAAGACTTCCTGATCGGCCGTGTGGTCGCCAAGAACATCGTTGATGCCGAGACCGGCGAGATCATCGCCAAGGCCAACGACGAGCTGACCGACGTGCTGCTGAAGAAGCTGCGTGTTGCCGGCGTGCAGGACCTGCAGGTGCTGTACACCAACGAACTCGACCAGGGCGCCTACATTTCGCAGACCCTGCGCTCCGACGAAACCGTCGACGAGTTTGCGGCGCGCGTGGCCATCTACCGCATGATGCGCCCCGGCGAGCCGCCGACGGAAGACGCGGTCCAGGCCCTGTTCCAGCGCCTGTTCTACAACCCGGACACCTACGATCTGTCCAAGGTCGGCCGCATGAAGTTCAACGCCCGCGTGGGCCGCGACAGCTCCACCGGCCCGATGGTCATGACCAACGAGGACATCCTCGCGGTCGTCAAGATCCTGGTGGACCTGCGCAACGGCAACGGTCAGGTCGACGATATCGATCACCTGGGCAACCGCCGCGTGCGTTGTGTCGGTGAACTCGCCGAGAACCAGTACCGCACCGGTCTGGCACGGATTGAAAAAGCCGTGAAGGAACGTCTGGGCCAGGCCGAGCAGGAGCCCCTGATGCCGCACGACCTGATCAACAGCAAGCCGATCTCCGCCGCCCTGAAGGAATTCTTCGGCGCGTCGCAGTTGTCCCAGTTCATGGACCAGACCAACCCGCTGGCCGAGATCACCCACAAGCGCCGTGTTTCGGCCCTTGGCCCCGGTGGCTTGACCCGCGAACGTGCCGGCTTTGAAGTGCGTGACGTGCACGTGACCCATTACGGCCGCGTCTGCCCGATTGAAACGCCTGAAGGCCCGAACATCGGCCTGATCAACTCGCTGGCGCTGTATGCCCGCCTGAACGAATACGGCTTCATCGAAACGCCGTATCGCCGCGTGATGGACGGCAAGCTCACGGACCAGATCGACTACCTGTCTGCCATCGAAGAAGGCAAATATGTGATCGCCCAGGCCAATGCCCTGCTCGATGATGCCGGCAAGCTGACGGGCGACCTCGTGTCGGCCCGTGAAAATGGCGAATCCGTGCTGGTCGGCGCAGAACGCATCCAGTACATGGACGTGTCTCCTGCGCAGATCGTGTCGGTGGCGGCCTCGCTGGTGCCCTTCCTCGAGCACGACGATGCGAACCGCGCGCTGATGGGCGCCAACATGTCGCGCCAGGCGGTGCCCGTGCTGCGTCCGGAAAAGCCATTGGTCGGTACCGGTATCGAGCGTGTGGCTGCCATCGACTCGGGGACGGTCGTGACTGCCACCCGTGGCGGCGTGGTCGACTACGTCGATGCCACCCGCATCGTGGTGCGTGTCAATGACGCGGAAGCCCTGGCCGGTGAAGTGGGTGTGGACATCTACAACCTGATCAAGTACCAGCGTTCCAACCAGAACACCAATATCCACCAGCGCCCGATCGTCAAGATCGGCGACAAGCTGGCCAAGGGTGACGTGATCGCCGACGGCGCATCGACCGACCTGGGCGAGATCGCCATCGGCCAGAACATGCTGATCGCTTTCATGCCCTGGAACGGCTACAACTTCGAGGACTCGATCCTGATTTCCGAGCGCATCGTCGCCGAAGACCGCTACACCTCGATCCACATCGAGGAACTCGTGGTCATGGCGCGTGACACCAAGCTCGGCGCGGAAGAGATCACGCGCGACATCCCGAACCTGTCCGAGCAGCAACTCAACCGTCTTGACGAGTCCGGCATCATTTATGTCGGCGCCGAAGTCCAGCCGGGCGACACGCTGGTAGGCAAGGTCACGCCCAAAGGCGAGACCACGCTGACCCCGGAAGAAAAGCTGCTGCGCGCCATCTTCGGCGAAAAAGCCAGCGACGTGAAAGACACCTCGCTGCGCGTGAGCCAGGGCTCGCAGGGCACCGTCATCGACGTGCAGGTCTTCACCCGTGAAGGCATCGTGCGCGACAAGCGTGCCCAGCAGATCATCGACGACGAGCTCAAGCGCTTCCGTCTGGACCTGAACGACCAGCTGCGCATTGTGGAAGCCGATGCGTTCGACCGTATCGAAAAGCTGCTGACCGGCAAGGTTGCCAATGGCGGCCCGAAAAAGCTGGCCAAAGGCACGAAGATCGACAAGGCCTACCTGGCCGACGTCGAGAAATACCACTGGTTCGACATCCGTCCGGCGGATGACGAAGTCGCGGCCCAGCTCGAGAGCATCAAGAACTCGATGGAGCAGACGCGCCACAGCTTTGACCTGGCGTTTGAAGAAAAGCGCAAGAAGCTCACGCAGGGCGACGAACTGCCGGCCGGCGTGCTGAAGATGGTCAAGGTCTACCTGGCTGTCAAGCGCCGCCTGCAACCCGGCGACAAGATGGCCGGCCGCCACGGCAACAAGGGTGTGGTGTCCAAGATCGTTCCGGTCGAAGACATGCCTTACATGGCCGACGGCACGCCGTGCGACATCGTGCTCAACCCGCTGGGCGTGCCTTCGCGGATGAACGTCGGCCAGGTGCTCGAAGTGCACCTGGGCTGGGCCGCCAAGGGCCTGGGCCAGCGCATCGGCGACATGCTGCAGGCCGAGGCCAAGGTGGCCGACCTGCGCAAGTTCATGGACACGCTGTACAACAAGTCGGGCCGTGCGGAAGACCTGTCCAAGTTGTCGGATGACGAGATCCTGCAGATGGCCGGCAACCTGACGGGCGGCGTGCCTTTTGCGACACCGGTGTTCGATGGTGCCTCGGAAGCCGAGATCATGGGCATGCTGCAACTGGCCTACCCGGACGACGTCGCCAAGGGCAAGGGGCTGACGGCCACGCGCACCCAGGCGCAACTGTATGACGGCCGCAACGGTGACGCTTTCGAGCGCACGACGACCGTCGGCTACATGCACTTCCTGAAACTTCACCACCTGGTGGACGACAAGATGCACGCACGTTCGACCGGCCCGTACTCGCTGGTCACACAGCAGCCGCTGGGCGGCAAGGCGCAGTTCGGTGGACAGCGTTTCGGCGAGATGGAGGTCTGGGCGCTGGAAGCGTACGGCGCCGCCTACACGCTGCAGGAAATGCTGACCGTCAAGTCCGACGACGTGCAGGGCCGTACCAAGGTGTACGAGAGCATCGTCAAGGGCGAGCATGCGATCACCGCCGGCATGCCGGAGTCGTTCAACGTGCTGGTCAAGGAAATTCGTTCGCTCGGTATCGATATCGAGCTGGAACGCAGCTAATTCAGCAGGAAAGAAAAGGATTTAAACCATGAAATCATTACTCGACCTGTTCAAGCAATTCACGCCCGATGAGCATTTTGATGCCATCAAGATCGGCATGGCTTCGCCCGAGAAGATCCGTTCGTGGTCTTTCGGCGAAGTCAAAAAGCCTGAAACCATCAACTACCGCACCTTCAAGCCGGAGCGCGACGGTCTCTTTTGCGCCAAGATCTTTGGCCCCATCAAGGACTACGAGTGCCTGTGCGGCAAGTACAAGCGCCTCAAGCACCGCGGTGTCATCTGCGAGAAGTGCGGCGTTGAAGTCACGCAGACCAAGGTTCGCCGCGAGCGCATGGGTCACATCGACCTGGCCGCACCGTGCGCGCACATCTGGTTCCTGAAGTCGCTGCCATCACGCCTGGGCCTGGTGCTCGACATGACGCTGCGCGACATCGAACGCGTGCTCTACTTTGAAGCCTACGTGGTGACCGATCCCGGCATGACCCCGCTGAAGAAATTCAGCATCATGTCGGAAGACGATTACGATGCCAAGCGCAAGGAATACGGCGACGAGTACACCGCCAAGATGGGCGCCGAAGGCATCAAGGACCTGCTCGAAGGGCTGGACCTCGATGACGAGATCAACAAGCTGCGCAACGACCTGACCGGTTCCGAAATCAAGATCAAGAAGAACGCTAAGCGTCTGAAATTGATGGAAGCGTTCAAGAAGTCCGGCATCAAGCCGCACTGGATGGTGCTCGACGTGCTGCCGGTGCTGCCACCGGACCTGCGTCCGCTGGTGCCGCTCGACGGCGGCCGCTTCGCGACCTCCGACCTGAACGACCTGTACCGCCGCGTCATCAACCGCAACAGCCGCCTGCGCCGTTTGCTGGAGCTGAAGGCACCGGAAATCATTGCGCGCAACGAGAAGCGCATGCTGCAGGAAGCCGTGGACAGCTTGCTGGACAACGGTCGCCGCGGCAAGGCCATGACGGGTGCCAACAAGCGCGCCCTGAAGTCGCTCGCCGACATGATCAAGGGCAAGTCAGGCCGTTTCCGCCAGAACTTGCTGGGCAAACGCGTCGACTACTCGGGCCGTTCCGTCATCACCGTGGGCCCGACGCTCAAGCTGCACCAGTGCGGTTTGCCCAAGCTGATGGCACTCGAACTGTTCAAGCCTTTCATCTTCTCGCGCCTCGAAGCCATGGGCATCGCGACGACGATCAAGGCTGCCAAGAAGGAAGTCGAGTCCGGCACGCCAGTGGTGTGGGACATCCTGGAAGAGGTCATCAAAGAGCACCCGGTGATGCTCAACCGTGCGCCCACGCTGCACCGTCTGGGTATCCAGGCCTTTGAGCCCATCCTGATCGAAGGCAAGGCCATCCAGCTGCACCCGCTCGTCTGCTCGGCCTTCAACGCCGACTTCGACGGTGACCAGATGGCGGTGCACGTACCGCTGTCCGTGGAAGCACAGATGGAAGCCCGCACCCTGATGCTGGCTTCGAACAACATCCTGTTCCCCGCCAGTGGCGAGCCGTCCATCGTTCCTTCGCAGGACGTGGTGCTGGGTCTGTACTACACGACCCGTGACCGCACCAACGGCAAGGGCGAAGGCCTGGTGTTCTCCGACACCGGCGAAGTGCGCCGCGCCTTTGACGCGGGTGAACTCGACCTGAACGCCCGCATCAGCGTGCGCCTGACCGAGTACACCAAGGACAAGGAAACCGGCGAGTTCGTGCCATCGACCAAGCTGTGGGAAACCACCGGCGGCCGTGCACTGCTGTCCGAAATCCTGCCCAAGGGCCTGCCTTTCTCCAACCTGAACAAGGCGCTGAAGAAGAAGGAAATCTCCAAGCTGATCAACGTGTCTTTCCGCAAGTGCGGACTGAAAGAGACCGTGGTATTCGCCGACAAGCTGCTGCAGTCGGGCTTCCGCCTGGCGACCAAGGCCGGCATTTCCATCTGCATCGACGACATGCTGATCCCCAAGGAAAAGCCGAGCATCATTGCGCGTGCCCAGAAGGAAGTCAAAGAGATCGAGCAGCAGTATGTCTCGGGCCTGGTGACCTCCGGCGAGCGTTACAACAAGGTGGTGGACATCTGGGGCAAGTCGGGCGACGAAGTGTCCAAGGTGATGATGGCCCAGCTTTCGAAAGAAAAAGTCATCGACCGCCACGGCAAGGAAGTCGAGCAGGAGTCCTTCAACTCCATCTACATGATGGCCGACTCCGGCGCCCGGGGTTCCGCCGCGCAGATTCGCCAGGTGGCTGGCATGCGCGGTTTGATGGCCAAGCCGGACGGCTCCATCATCGAAACGCCGATCACCGCCAACTTCCGTGAAGGCCTGAACGTGCTGGAGTACTTCATCTCCACCCACGGTGCCCGAAAAGGCCTGGCTGACACGGCGCTGAAAACCGCCAACTCCGGTTACCTGACACGCCGCCTGTGCGACGTGGTGCAGGATCTGGTGGTGACCGAAGACGACTGCGGCACGACCGACGGTTCGCTGATGCGCGCCATCGTCGAGGGTGGCGAGGTCATCGAATCGCTGCGCGACCGTATCCTCGGCCGCACGGCGGTCGAAGACATCCTGCACCCCGAGAACCGTGCGGTGCTGGCCAAGGCCGGCGTCATGCTGGACGAGGACCTGATCGACGAACTCGAAGCAGCCGGCGTGGACGAGGTCAAGGTGCGTACCGCGCTGACCTGCGAAACCCGCTTCGGCCTGTGCGCCAAGTGCTACGGCCGGGACCTGGGTCGCGGCGGCCTGATCAACATCGGCGAAGCGGTCGGCATCATTGCCGCCCAGTCGATCGGCGAGCCGGGCACGCAGCTGACCATGCGGACCTTCCACATCGGTGGTGCGGCGTCGCGTGCAGCGATTGCCTCCAGCGTCGAAGCCAAGTCCAACGGCGTGATCGGTTTCAACGCACCGATGCGTTATGTGACCAACACCAAGGGTGAACTGGTCGTGATCGCGCGCTCCGGCGAAATCGTGATCCACGACGAGCATGGCCGCGAGCGCGAGCGTCACAAGGTGCCTTACGGCGCGATCCTGTCGGTGAAAGCCGACCAGACGATCAAGGCCGGCGCGATTCTGGCCAACTGGGACCCGCTGACCCGCCCCATCATTACCGAGTTCGCCGGCAAGGTGGCCTTCGAGAATGTGGAAGAAGGCGTGACGGTGGCCAAGCAGCTCGACGAGGTGACCGGTCTGTCCACCCTGGTGGTGATCGATCCGAAACGCCGCGGCGCGACCAAGGTGATCCGTCCCCAGGTCAAGCTGATCGACGCCACCGGCAACGAAGTCAAGATCCCCGGCACCGATCACTCGGTGACGATCGGCTTCCAGGTCGGTGCGCTGGTCCAGGTGCGTGACGGCCAGGACGTGGGCCCCGGCGAGGTGCTTGCGCGTATTCCGGTCGAAGGCCAGAAGACCCGTGACATCACCGGTGGTCTGCCGCGTGTGGCCGAGCTGTTCGAAGCCCGTACGCCGAAAGACAAGGGCACGCTGGCCGAGATGACCGGTACCGTGTCGTTCGGCAAGGAGACCAAAGGCAAGGTGCGCCTGCAGATCACCGATCCGGAAGGCAAGGTCTGGGAAGACCTCGTGCCCAAAGAGAAGAACATTCTCGTGCACGAAGGCCAGGTCGTGAACAAGGGCGAGTCGATTGTCGACGGCCCTGCCGATCCGCAGGACATCCTGCGCCTGCTGGGCATGGAAGAGCTGGCCCGCTACATCGTCGATGAAGTGCAGGACGTTTACCGCCTGCAGGGTGTGAAGATCAACGACAAGCACATCGAAGTGATTGTTCGCCAGATGCTGCGCCGTGTGGTGGTTGAGAACGTCGGCGAGTCCAGCTACATCGCTGGCGAGCAAGTCGAGCGTTCGGTCATTCTGGATGCCAACGACGCCCTGCGCGCCGAAGGCAAGATCCCGGCGACCTTCAGCAACCTGTTGCTCGGTATCACCAAGGCCTCGCTGTCGACCGATTCGTTCATTTCCGCGGCTTCCTTCCAGGAAACCACCCGCGTGCTCACCGAGGCTGCCATCATGGGCAAGCGCGACGAGCTGCGTGGCCTGAAAGAAAACGTGATCGTCGGCCGCCTGATCCCCGCCGGTACCGGCATGGCCTACCACGAGGCCCGCAAAGCCAAGGACCAGATGGACGACGCCGAGCGCCGTGCCATTGCCGAAGCCGAAGCGGCCGAACTCGAAGCCATGCCCGAGCAGACCAGCGAAGGTGCTGCCAGCGAGTAATTGCTGCTTTTTGACGCTATAAAAAGCGTAGCGCCTCGCGCCCTGTTAACAAGGGCCCGAGGCGCTTTTTTATTGAAAATCCGGAACTGTCATGCCGCCGCGCCGTGCGGGCCCTGCCGGCACGCTGTACAGCCGCCCGGCTTGTCGGCTAAAGTCGCCCGTGCCGGTTCGCGGCAGCCGCTGTTGATAGAAAGAAGGCCTCATGTCCACCCAGTCCCTGGTTTTGATTGTTGTGTTTGCCTTGCTGCTGTTCTGGGCTGTCGGGGCCTACAACCGGCTGGTGCGCCTGAAGAACACCATCGCCAACGCCTTCGGGCAGATTGATGTGCAGTTCAAGCGCCGTTACGACCTGATTCCCAACCTGGTGGAGGCCGCCAAAAAATACCTGCTGCACGAGCGCGAGACGCTCGAAGCGGTGATCGCGGCGCGCAACCAGGCGCGTTCGGCCAGCGATGCGGCGCGCAGCCACCCCACCCGCGCGCCGGAAGTGCTGGCTTTGGCCGCTGCTGAAGAGGCGCTGAGCGGCAGCCTGGGGCGCCTGTTCGCGCTCGCCGAGGCTTACCCCGAACTCAAGGCCGACGACACCATCCGCGAGCTCAGCGAGGAGCTGACCAGCACCGAAAACAAGGTGGCCTTTGCACGCCAGGCCTACAACGATGCGGTGCTCGACTACAACAATGCGCAGGCGCAATTTCCGGCCCTGCTGATTGCCCGCCTGTTTGGTTTTGCCGCGTCGGCCATGCTCAGGGCCACGGAAACCCCTGCCGAGCGTGACGCGGTGCGCATCCAGATGTGAACATGGCCCCCACGCTTGTCGCTTCGCGTACTACGCTGCCCCCCGAGGGGGCTAATTTTTCTAGGGGCGGCCCGTCGAAAAATTGCTTGTCAGCTTTGGGTGCCAGCCGGCAAATCTAATTCATCTTCACATGCGTTTTTTTGAGCACCAGGAGCGGGCCCGCGCCGAAACCCGGCAACTGCTGCTGCTGTTCGCCTTGACGGTGACCGGCCTGGTGCTGGCCGTCAACGCCGCGCTGGCCCTGACCTGGCATCTGCTGACGCCGGGGGTGGCGGGCTACCCCGCGTATTTTTTCAGCGTCAACACCGGCATGACCCTGCTCTTTGTGCTGGGCGGCTGGTGGCTGGAAACCTCCAGCCTGCAGGGCGGCGGTGAAAAACTGGCGCGACGTGTGGGTGCCCGCGAGGCCTGGCCTGCCAGCCGGCTTGATGAACAGAAGCTCTGCAACATTGCGGCCGAACTCGCCATTGCCGCCAGCATGCGTGTGCCGCAGGTCATGGTGCTGGAGCGCCAGGGCAGCATCAACGCCTTTGCCGCCGGCTGGGACGCGGACGATGCGGTCATCGCCGTCACGCGCGGCGCGCTCGACGGCTTGAGCCGCGACGAACTGCAGGGGCTGGTGGCCCACGAACTGAGCCATATCCGCGAAGGCGATACCCGGCTCAACATGCGGCTGGCCGGCATGGTGTTCGGGCTGGAGCTGATCTTCAACCTCGGGGTGGGCATGTGCGAGCGCGACGAGAACGACCGGCGTTCCGTGCTGGCGCTGCCGGGCCTGGCCATCCTGGCGGCCGGTTTTCTCGGCTGGCTGGCAGGTCGCGCGCTGAAGGCGGCGGTGTCGCGCCAGCGCGAGTTTCTGGCGGATGCGCGTGCGGTCCAGTTCACGCGCAGCCGGGACGGCCTGGGTGGCGTGCTGCGCAAGGTGGCGAGCCAGCAGGGCGCAGGCCGGACCGCGAGTTTTCATCCGGCGGTGCAGCACATGCTGCTGGTCGGGCAGCAGGGGCGGGCGCACTGGCTGGACTCGCACCCGCCGCTGGCCGAACGTATCCGCCGGATCTACGGCCGAGCCATGCCAGAACTGGCCGAAGGCGAGACCGCGCCGACCCGCCCCGACGCCCTGTTTTGAGCCGGAACCGGGGATAAGCGCATCACGAAAGCCTCGACGGCAGGGCGATGTGAAGGCCAACGTCGTCAACGTGCTGCCGTCCAGGCGCGCCGGTGTCATCGCCGTGCAGACCGGGCTGCCAAGCTGGTCTAATAGGTGCCATGCCGCCCGCGTCCGGGCGGCTTGAAACAGCGGCGCCCGCGGGCCTGCCGACACAGGATCGATGCAAGACAACCAGACCTCCCCCATCCCTCTGTGGCGCCAGCTGCAGGGGGCGGCTTTCCTGTTGATGGCCGTTCGCGGCGGCCGCTCCATGACCGCCGCGCTCGAAGACATCGACGCCAGCCTGCGGCCCGGCGTGCAAGCCCTGGGTTTTCATGCGCTGCGCTGGCTTGGCCGGGCCGAAGCGCTGCGCCAGCAACTGGCCCAGCGGCCGCCGCCACCGGAGGCCGACGCCTTGTTGTGTGTTGCTTTGGCGCTGGCCTGTACGGAAAGCAATTCTGACGACGCCGCTGCCGGCCACCTGCCGGAGAGCGGCAATCCCCGTTACACCGCCTACACGCTGGTGGACCAGGCCGTGGAAGCCGCCAAGCGCGACGAGGCCACGGTGCACCAAGCCAGCTTCATCAACGGCTGCCTGCGCCGCTTCCTGCGCGAGCGTGACGCACTGATGGCGGCGACGGAAAAACATCCGCAGGCGGTCTGGAACCACCCGCAGTGGTGGATTGACCGGGTGCGCAAGGACCATTCCGACCAATGGCAGGCCATTTTGCATGCCAACAATGCCAAAGCGCCCCTGATCCTTCGGGTCAATACAAGAAAAACGACTCCAGCCCAATACCTGGAAGCGCTGGCGGCTATGAATATCGTAGCAAGCCAGGTCGGACCGCAAGGGGTGGTGCTGGCGACGCCGAGCGCGGTGACAGCGTTGCCCGGGTATGCCGAGGGGCATTTTTCGGTGCAGGACGCCGCGGCGCAGCTGGCCGCCCCCTTGCTGCTCGACGGCCTGGTCCCGGCCGATGGTGCGCCCCTGCGGCTGCTGGACGCCTGCGCCGCGCCCGGCGGCAAAACGGCGCACCTGCTGGAACTCGCCGACTGCGAGGTCACGGCGCTCGACATTGACGCACGCCGCTGCGAGCGCATGGCGCAGAACCTGCAGCGGCTGGGCCTGCAGGCGGACATCCGGGTGGGGGATGCCGCCCGCCCCGATGGCTGGTGGGACGGCCGGCCGTACGACGGCATCCTGCTCGATGCGCCGTGCACCGCCTCGGGGATTGTGCGGCGCCACCCGGACGTGCGCTGGCTGCGCCGCCCGACCGACATCGCCCAGCTGGCTGCGCTGCAGGCGCGGCTGCTGGAAACGCTGTGGCCGCTGCTGCGGCCGGGCGGGCGGTTGCTGTACTGCACCTGCTCGGTTTTCAGGGCGGAAGGTGAGCAGCAGGCCCAAACGTTTGTTACGCACCACAAAGACGCGCATTTCATGCCATCACCGGGTCATTTGCTACCCCAAAGTCGCGTCCTGGCGTCCGTCTTCCCGGACAATTTGGACGGTGAGCACGACGGTTTCTTTTACGCAGTTTTTGAAAAACGCAAAGCCTGACACGGTGCTGCGGCGGCTGCTGGCGTTTTGGGTGTGCACCGTGATGGCGCTAGCCGGCCACGCGGCACTGGCCACCGAGGTGACCCAGCTGAAGATGGAGCGTTCCGACGAGGGCGTGTACCTGTCGGCCAGCATCCAGTTCGACCTGCCCCCTGCCGTTGAAGAAGCCCTGCTCAAGGGCATTCCCATGTTTTTCGTGGCCGAAGCCGACATCTACCGCAGCCGCTGGTACTGGTACGACAAACGCATCACCACGGCGACACGCACCATGCGTCTGGCGTTCCAGCCCCTGACCCGTCGCTGGCGTCTCAATGTGATGCCCGGCGCCATCAGCGTCACCGGCTTGCGGGCCTCCTTCAGCCAGAATTACGACACGCTCGATGATGCGCTGGCATCAATCCAGCGCTTTTCGCGCTGGCGGATTGCCGATGCCGCGGAAGTCGAGTCCGGGGTCCGGCACAACGTCGATTTCCGTTTCCGGCTCGACCTCTCGCAGCTGCCGCGCCCCTTCCAGATTGGGGTGGCGGGGCAGAAAGACTGGACCATCGCCGTCGAAACCAACCGCGACCTGGTCGCCGAACCGATTCGCGACCTGTCCCGGGACGCCACCCGGGACCTCTCCAGGGAAGCCGTCAAAGAGGCGGAAAAGTGAATTTGAAGAGCAATGTGTCGTCACTGAAAAGCAGTCCGGCTTTTCGCTGGACGGTGGGTGTCGGCGTCGGCACCATGGCCGCGCTGGGCCTGGTGCTGCTCTTTCTGCTGACCCAGGCCACCGGCAACCGCGAGCTTTACGAACGCAACTACGTCCTGCTGTTCGGGCTCAACGTGGCGGTGGCCGCCTTGCTGCTGCTGGTTATCAGCTGGATCGTGCTGCGCCTGATCCTGCGCCTGCGCAAGGGCAAGTTCGGCAGCCGACTGCTGGTCAAGCTGGCCGCCATTTTTGCGCTGGTGGGCCTGCTGCCCGGCACGATGATTTACGTCGTGTCCTACCAGTTCGTCTCGCGTTCGATCGAAAGCTGGTTTGACGTGAAGGTTGAAGGCGCACTGGACGCCGGCCTGAACCTGGGCCGGGTCACGCTCGACACGCTGGCCACCGAACTGGGCAACAAGACCCGCGCCGCTGCGGGGCAGCTGACGCAGACACCCGATGTCTCGGCCGGCCTGGCGCTGGAGCGCCTGCGCGAGCAGCTGGCCGTCAGCGACGTCGTGTTGTGGTCAGCCTCCGGGCAGATGATTGCCAGTGCCGGTGACTCGCGGTACTCCCTCAAGCCCGAGCGGCCGCCGGCGCAACTGCTGCGCAGTGCCCGCAACCAACGTGTGGCCACGCAGATCGAGGGGCTCGACGAGGTGGCCTTGCCCGGCGCCGAGCCGCCCGGCAGCGCGGCAAGCCTCGCCGCAGGCAGTGCGACACCGCCCCGCATCAAGGCCCTGGCGCTGATCAACAACCCCAACGTCGGCCTGCTCGGCGAGGTCCGGTTCCTGCAGGTGACCGAGGTGTTGCCGACCAGCCTGGTGGCCAATGCCATTGCCGTACAGGAAGCCAACCGCGAGTACCAGGAGCGCGCCCTGGCCCGGGGTGGCCTGCGCAAAATGTACATAGGCACACTCACGCTCAGTTTGTTCCTGGCGGTGTTCGGCGCGGTGCTGCTGGCGGTGGTGCTGGGCAACCAGCTGGCCCGGCCCCTGCTGGTGCTGGCCGACGGGGTGCGCCAGGTGGCCCAGGGCGACCTGACGCCCAAGGCGGCGCTGCAGGGCAAGGACGAACTGGGCGGGCTGACCCGCTCCTTTGCCGACATGACCCAGCAACTCGCCGACGCGCGCGGCGCGGTGCAAAAAAGCATGGACCAGGTGGATGCCGCGCGCGCCAATCTGCAGACCATCCTGGACAACCTCACCGCCGGTGTCATGGTGCTGGACCTCAAGGGGCGCATCCAGACCAGCAACCCCGGTGCCACGCGCATCCTGCGGGTGCCGCTGGCGGCCTACCACGGGCGCTCACTCAGCGACATTCCCGGGCTGGAAGTTTTTGCGCAAGGCGTGCAGGCCCAGTTCGATGCCTACTTTGGCGAGAACCAGCTGCACGACGTGGAGCACTGGCAGCAGTCGTTCGAACTCAACGCCGCCCAGCCCGGCGCGCCCGACAACGCCATCACGTTGATCGCCCGCGGCGCCAAGATGCCGGGCAACGAATGCCTGCTGGTGTTCGACGACGTGTCCGAAATGGTCTCGGCCCAGCGTGCCCAGGCCTGGGGCGAAGTGGCGCGCCGGCTGGCCCATGAGATCAAGAACCCGCTCACACCCATCCAGCTGTCGGCGGAACGGCTGGAGATGAAGCTCACCGGCAAGGTGGCCGAGCCCGAGCAGATCCTGCTGACCAAGTCGGTCAAGACCATCGTCGACCAGGTCGATGCGATGAAACGCCTGGTCAACGAATTCCGCGACTATGCCCGCCTGCCGGCCGCCGAACTCAAGCCCGTGGACCTCAATGCGCTGGTCAACGACGTGATGCAGCTCTACGCCAGCGAGAACGCCGTGGTGCCGGTGGACACCGAACTCGACCCGGCTTGCCCCCCGATCAAGGCAGATTCACAACAGATTCGGCAGGTCATTCACAACTTGTTGCAAAACGCCCAGGACGCCCAAGAGGGCCGGGCAGAGGGCCGCGTGCTGCTCAAAACCGAGTATTCGGAGACCTCGAAACGGGTGCGTCTGACGGTGCGCGACAACGGCACGGGCTTCCCGGAACACATCCTGAAACGGGCGTTTGAGCCCTACGTCACCACCAAGGTCAAGGGCACCGGTTTGGGGCTGGCCGTCGTCAAAAAAATCGCCGATGAACACGGCGCACGTGTTGATATTTCGAATCGCGTGGTTGACGGCGTCGTGCAGGGCGCCCAAGTATCGCTATCATTCGCAGTTGTGACATAACAACACTGCGGACCCGGAGATGGGTACCGCAGAATCGACAACTGACGGTAGGGGTAGCGTTTCAACATGGCAAACATTCTGGTAGTCGACGACGAGCTGGGCATACGTGACCTGCTCTCCGAAATTCTCAACGACGAAGGGCATCAGGTCGAACTCGCAGAAAACGCTGCGCAGGCCCGCGCCGCGCGCGGCCGCTCCCGGCCCGACCTCGTGTTGCTCGATATCTGGATGCCGGACACCGATGGTGTGACGCTCCTCAAGGAATGGTCGTCCAGCGGCCTTCTGAGCATGCCGGTGATCATGATGAGCGGCCACGCCACCATCGACACTGCCGTGGAAGCGACCAAGATAGGCGCGATCGCGTTTCTTGAAAAACCCATCACGCTGCAAAAGCTGCTCAAGGCGGTCGAACAGGGTCTGCTCAAATCGGCAGGCCGCAAACCGCAGGCGGTTCCCGCTGCACTGCTGCATGCGGTGGACATGACGGTGGAAGTCGCGATGACCGGCCAGGTCCTGCCGCTGGCGGTGGACCTCGGCCCGCAGGCCACGCAGAGTTTCCTGCTCGAAAAGCCGCTGCGCGATGCGCGCGACGAGTTTGAAAAAGCCTATTTCGAGTTTCACCTGGCCAAGGAAGGCGGCTCCATGACCCGCGTGGCAGAAAAGACCGGGCTGGAGCGCACCCACCTGTACCGCAAGCTCAAACAACTTGGCGTGGACCTGACCCGGGGCAAGCGCGCGGCCTGATATATAATCTTAGACTCAGGCCCGGTAGCTCAGTCGGTAGAGCAGAGGATTGAAAATCCTTGTGTCGGTGGTTCGATTCCGCCCCAGGCCACCAGTCTCCATGCGCCCCAGCGCCCTTTTCGGGTTCTGGGGCGTTTCTACAAAGTAGCCATCGTTTTCTACAATTATTGCTACACGTAGGTCAATCTCTAGGCATAGAATGGGAGCTTGGGTACCTGCTATCCAAGCACTGTAAGGAGAACTTGTATGAAAGCTGCTGAATTTAAAGTTGTCCAAGACGCTCGTCGAGTTGTTCAAGGCCAGTTCAGTCACTACTATCAGGTAATGTCTTCTAGGCCATCAACGGCGACAGCACAGAATCATTCGTCTGTGGCTGCGGGCGCAGATAAAAAAGATGATATGCCGCAGAAGACGCTACCAAAATAACTGCAAGCCACCGGAAGGTGGCTTTTTTTTTGACATGCTGTATCACGACAGAGATTACAAACGCTGTAAGGAAGAAGAAGAAGAGGTGGAACTCGGACGTTCCGCGTTTCGCCGCGACTTTGGGCGATTGCTTCATTCACCTTCGTTTCGACGCCTACAAGGAAAAACCCAACTGTTCCCAGGGGATGAGTCGGATTTTTTTCGCAATCGTTTAACTCATTCCCTAGAGGTGGCTCAGATTGCGAAGGGCATCGCGCAGCAGATTAATGCAAAGTGTCCAGAATTTAGGGAACAAGAAATCGATCTGGACGCCGTAGAGTTCGCGGGGCTTGCCCATGACTTGGGGCATCCGCCGTTCGGCCACAACGGTGAAAAAGCACTTGATGAGTGTATGAAGCAGTACGGAGGATTTGAGGGAAACGCACAGACACTAAGAATTCTTTCAAGAGTCGAAAAGAAGGTGCAGACGGAGACTGACCCCTCAGATCCCTGCGGCGTTAGCAGTTTGGGTGAAGACCGGCGGCTGGGCTTGAATCTCACGTACCGAAGTCTTGCCGCCATTCTTAAGTACGACAGTGAGATCCCCGAAAAGCGGAATCCTGGCGGAAAGTTGCATAAGGGGTACTACGCTTCCGAAAAACCTTTAGTGGACGCGATCAAGCAGCATGTAGGTATGCCTGAGGCATCTGCTGGTTTCAAGACGATCGAATGCCAAATCATGGATATTGCGGATGATATTGCGTACTCAACTTATGACTTAGAAGATGCGATGAAGGGAGGCTTCACTCATCCCATGCAGCTTCTAGCAAAGGTGCGTGGCGAGGCCGACTTGGTTGCTAAGTTGCTTGAAAAAGTAAAGGAAGAAGTGGAGGGAGCGACCGAACAAGATATTTATGTCGCACTCAATGACTTATTTCCTTTCAATGGAGACGATGAGAAAGAGCAAGTACAGGAGCAAGACCAAGGTCACAAGCGTGGTGCGTTAGAGATATATACGGAGTCAAAAGTTATCGCCTCAGATGCGTTTATGCGGTCCGCATACACCTCGCAACTCGTTGGAAATTTTATGCGTGGAATAGGGGTTGAGTCCCGCCAAGGAGAGCAGATACGATTCAGTCAAATTACTGTTGAGCGCGGTATCAGAATAAAGATTGAGGCGCTCAAGCATTTGAACTATTTATTGACGATCATGTCCCCGCGTCTCAAGGTGGTCGAATACCGCGGAGAAGATGTTGTCAAAACAATTTTTGAAACGCTGGTAAATGACGCGAAAGAAGGGTACCTTCTGCTGCCTGACGATGTTCAGAGGATGTATAGGCGTTTGCCTGACATAGAATCAAAAATGCGCCTCGTTTGTGATTTTGTTGCCGGCATGACAGATAGATATGCCGTCGAGTTTTACAGCAGGCTTCGTGGCGCTGGCGCTTCAATCTTCAAGCCGATTTAACTGAAACTGCAACTATCGAAGGGGTTTGACCCGTTCGCCGATTCGAGCCTTAACGTAGTGCTCAGTCATGTCTCGATTCTTGTGCCCTAGTAGCTTCTGCGAATGAGCGAGATTCTCCGTGTCAGTTGCGGCTTTTCCACGAATGTCCCGAAATTGAAAATCCACCTTTGCCAATGTTCGCGCCTTGTCAAAGCGTGAGCGCAGCGCGAACTGCGTTAGAGGCTGCCCCCGCGCAGTTGCGACAGACAAGCTATGGGAGCCGCTATCACGCTCCCACAGGCTTCGTGTGCCGAAACAAGTTGTCCGGATCAAACTTTTGCTTGAGCGTTGCCAGCCGGGCCAGGTTCGGGCGGCCGTAGGCGGCCTCGATGCGATCCGCCCCCTCTTCCTCCGTCAAAAAGTTGACGTACACGCCGCCGGTGGAGCAAGTCCGGGTGGCTTCGAAGCAATCGCGTGCCCATTGGATGTTGGCGCTGTCATCCTGGGCGCTCTCCCATGACCCCGCAATGTTCAGCACATAAGCGGCATCGCGGTTGCCCGCCGGCGAATGCCTGGCAGGCAGTTCATTCAATGCGCCTTCGATCTGGAACAGCAGGATCGCCGAATGCGGCGACTTGATGCGGCTGGCGTGGTCAACCGCCTGATCGATGAGCACAGGATCGATGCCGGCGAGGTAATGCGATTTCCAGTAGTAGCGCCTGCCTTTCGGCTGCGTGGCGTCAAGCAGGCTTTGCATTTGCGCATAGGGTCGTCGTGTCACGATGTCGGCGACGGGCGTCCCCAGCTTGCGCAGCGGTGCCAGCAAGGCTTCGCCGTCTTCGACGTTTCCGCTGTAGCAGACAAAGAGGGCGGCGATCGGTTTGCCGTGAATCTCCTTGGGCAACCAGGGTGCCGGCGGGGCGTTGCGCAGCACGGCCACGCTGGTCAGCTCACGCGGCGCCCTGGCGCTGAAGTCACGGTACGCCTGCAGCACCTGACGGGTGTCCTCGCCGCGCCAGGCGATCGCGCCGCCGAGAATCTGGGGACCGACGGGAAAGAGCCGGTATTCGAAAGAGGTGACGATGCCGAAATTGCCACCCCCGCCGCGCAGGGCCCAGAACAGATCGGCGTTTTCATCGGCGGACACGCGCAAGACCTCCGCCCCCGCGGTGACCACCTCCATCGCGGTGACGTTGTCGCAGGTCCAGCCATGGCGACGGGTCAGATAACCGAACCCACCTCCTACCGTAAGCCCGGCGACGCCGGTGGCGGACACAAAGCCGAGCACGGCCGCGAGTCCGTGCAGCTGCGTCTCGCGGTCGACATCGCCCAGCGTGCAGCCGGCCTGCACCCGCGCCGTGCGCAGCGCAGGGTCGACCCAAACGCCCCGCATCAACGACAAATCGATCATCACGCCACCGTCGCAGACCGCCAGCCCGGCGATATTGTGGCCGCCGCCACGCACCGATACCAGCAGCCGGTGCTGGCTGGCGAAACCCAAGGCCTGCACAACATCGACCGTGCCGGTGCGGCGCAAAATCATTCCGGGCCGGCGCTCGATCATCGCATTCCAGATCTTGCGGGTGTCGTCGTAACCGGGCTCGTCAGGCGTCAGGATGGGCCCTTTGAAGCCCGCCTTGAGCGCTTGCATCGCATCGTCCGGGATCGCCACCGCCTCGCCATTCATTCCTGTGAGTGAACTCATCATGGTTCTCCCTGTCAGTGCTGGCCAATGGTCTGTGCTGTCAGCGGGCGGGCCAGCGAGTGCGCCCCTGTGCCGGGGGCGCCACCGAAAGCCGCGACAGCGTTGTTGGGTTCGTTGGGTTCGTTGAGTTCTGCCGTGTCCGTGCGTCCGCCGTTGTCGATGTAGCGCACGGGCGCGGCTGGTGTGCGGCGCAAGCGCAGCTCAAAGATGTCGGGGCGCGCGTAATGGCCCGTGACATCGAGGGTCCGCCTCGCCGGAGCCACCCGCGCGATGTCGATGGCCGCGTACAGAATGCCTTGTTCCCGGCGCATCGGTCCGGCGACGAGCTTGCCCTGCGGGTCCACCACCACCGAGTCGCCGTCGTTGATCCACTCGTCGGGATCCGGAAAGAGCTTTTCGCGGCCCGGGAAATCGGCGGGAATGTCCGCCGCGCGCAGAGCCGTGCCACTGCCAAGCACCCAGCAGCGACCCTCGAGCGCGATATGACGCATGCTGCTGACCCAGCCGTCGCCCGCGTCATAGGTCGGTGCGATATAAATTTCCACGCCCTGGGCGTACAGCGCATACCGCGCCAGCGGCATGTAGTTCTCCCAGCAGATCAGCGTGCCGACACGGCCGGCCGGTGTGTCGACGGCGCGCAGCCCCGAGGCGTCTCCGAAGCCGTGCACCATGCGCTCAGGATTGGTGGGCATCAGCTTGCGATGCCGGTTTTGCAGCTGGCCGTCGGGGCCGATGACGACCACGGTGTTGTAGAGCGTACCGCTGCGGCTGCGGCGGTCGCATTCATTCAGGCCGCAGACGACCGTGACGGCATTGGCGCGTGCGGCCTGGCACAGCGGGTCGAGATCGCCACTGCCGAGGTCGACGGCATTGTCCAGAAGCCGGGCGTGCAACTGGCCGACCAGCGCGCCGTCCGTTCCGGGCGCGAGTCGCCAGATCCAGGACGGATAACCCGGCAGAAAGGATTCCGGCAGGACGATGAGTGACGCACCTTCTGCGGCGGCCTCCCGGACCGATTGCACGGCCCGTTCCATGGTGGCCCTGCGATCGAGCAGAACCGGGGGACGTTGAACGATGGCAATTTTCGGCATGGCTTGCTCCCTGGAGGTTGAAGTGGAGAGGCAAGCATGCGCTTGACCGAACGGGGGGGCTAGTCCAGAATCTGAAGCGTTGCGCCAGCGGAAGTCGAGCACAAATGGATAACACTTATGGCCAGTTTTGCACCGTTGCGCGTGGCGCCGAGGCGTTGTGCCAGCAATGGACACCCCTGATCGTGCGCGAACTGCTGTGTGGCAGCAAACGCTTCAATGACCTGCACCGCGGCGTTCCCCGAATGTCCACCAGCCTGCTGGTGCAACGGCTGCGCCACCTCGAGGAGATCGGCGTGGTCCGACGTTCGGCAGGGGGCAAGGTCCGCGATTACAGCCTGACGGAAGCCGGCGAGGAACTCCGGCCCATCGTCATGGCCCTGGGCCACTGGGGCGCTCGCTGGATCGGCAGCCGCCTGCGTGACGACCAGCTGGACGCAGGATTCCTCATGTGGGACATCCGGAGGTTTGTGCAGCTGCCGGAGTTTCCGCCGCACCCCGTGGTTATCCACTTCGCGTTCCGGGACGCCCGGCCGGGCGAGCGTCGATGGTGGCTGGTGGTCGAGCAGGGCACCTCGGATTTGTGCCGCGACGACCCCGGCCGGGAATTGACACTGGTCGTGGATTGCACCGTGCGCGCACTGACCGAGGTGTGGACGGGCGACCGCACGCCTAACGAAGTCCTGCGCACGCAGGAGTTGCGGGTGGACGGCGCTGCGCGGGATGCCCAGCAGTTATGGCGCTGGTTGGGCGCAAGCGTGTTCGCCCCCACCCGACGCGCAGTGCTCAAATAGCGCAGGCTCGACTGCGACGATGCACATCCGCGGATCGTACTTCCGCAGGACCCTGTCGATGCAGTGGATGGAACGGCCGGTGCCCACCGCATGAACGAATGCATAGGGGGGGAAGGTCACTCTCGTCAACCAACAGATAAACAAGGCGGGTACAAAAAAAACGGGCCCACAAAAGGCCGCTTTTTTTTGCTTTCCGGCTCAGTTTCTGACGTTCACGTCAGACAACGCGGCATGCCCGTGATCTGCGTGGCTGTAGGCCATGACAGGCCGGTCCGGTTCAGGCCGATAGACGCCCTTAGTGGATGGTCAGGTGCCTACAGATTCCGAAACTGCCGTTTAAAGGATGTGCCTTCGCAGCGGCGGAAAATGCAACCACTTCATTCAATCCCAGATGCGTTTGCCGCTCAAGAGTAAGACATTACGGTTGCTTGGGGCGCCCTTGGAGGAGTAAGTGCGTTTGCTGGATACGGTTGCCAGTTAGTGGTGCTTGTGCTTTTGATCTGTACTTAGGGTGCCGATGTCTCCGCGATCGTGGTGCCTCGATTCTCGGCCAGGCGGACGGCTTCTCGGGTTGGGATCAAGCTTGCTTGACTGCCTCGGGTAGGACTAGGGGACGCTGGCGTCCAGACCTCCTGTATCACTGTCAGGGACCAGCCACATCCTTGCGATTCAAGTTCACGGGTTTGGGTTGTTGGCCATCTCAGTTGTTCGACCACAATGGCCGGCAGCCCCCCGGAGCGGCTGCATTCTGGTACAGGCCATTCAGGGGCTCAAATCCATTTTTCCTGTGGCTCCGATAGTGCGCTAACCGGAGGGTTCTTCGCGAAGCCGTTATGCTTGCCGCCAACATTGGCGTGAAACGACGAAAAAAATGAATGACTGGTTTGATTTTTCCGATGCCAGCATGGCGCTGCTTGCGCGTGCCGATGCCGGCCGGGCGCTGGACGAAGACCTCGGAACTGGCGA
>NZ_NBZW01000043.1 GCF_002379085.1 Polaromonas sp. AET17H-212
GCAGTCCGTCGCCGTCAAATCCATCGCAAAGTAGCGCAGGATTTGACGCAGCTTTGCTTCACTGAGTTTGGAACGCCTGAAATACCGGTTTTTCTGAACCACCATAGGAACTTAGCTCACTTGACTGTGAACTTTGCTTCCTAAGCCCCTGTTTTAATAGCTGATTGCGATCGTCAGATAAGGGCTGGAGCGCGATTGAATGCATCATCGCGCGCACCCAACGGATGCGGGGATCTTTTCAAGCCGGGGCCGCGGGTCCGGCTCTGCCGGCCCGCAGGCGCAGCGGCCCCCTCGGGGGGCAGGGAGCTACACGCAGTGAGCGACCGTGGGGGTCAACCACGCCTTAGCTTGATGTGCGCAGCCAGCCCGCCCGAACTGGTGTTGGCCAGTGCGAACAAGCCGCCCATGCGGTGCAGGGTTCTCTCGACAATCGCCAGGCCCAGGCCGGCCCCGGTGGCGGCGGTGCGGGCCGCGTCGCCGCGGAAAAAGGGCTTGGTCAGGTTGTTCAGGGCCTGCGGCGCGACGCCGGTGCCGTGGTCGCGCACCTTGATCAGCACCCACTGGTCGCGTTCCTTGGCGGCGATGTCCACCACGGCGATGCCGGTTGACGGCGTCTTGCCATAACGCCGCGCGTTCTCCAGCAGGTTGGCGATCACGCGGGACAGCTCCACCTCGTCGGCCAGCACCACCACCTGGCCCGGAAGCGTCACGTTGACGCGCATGTCGGTGTATTCGCCCACGGAATAGACGGCCGCCTTGATGATGGCATTGAGCGACACCGACGCCAACTGCGGCGGGTCGGGCCGGGCGTAGTCCAGGAATTTGTCGATGATGGCGTCGAGCTGGGTGATGTCGGCGGCCATGTGGGCCCTGGCCTCCGGATCGGCCACGCTCATTTCTGTTTCCAGCCGCAGCCGCGCCAGCGGCGTGCGCAGGTCGTGCGAAATGCCGGCCAGCATGATGACGCGGTCTTCCTCAATCTTGGAGAGCTGCTCGGCCATGCGGTTGAAGCCGATGTTGACCTCGCGGATCTCGCTGGTCGCCACCTGCTCGTCGAGCAGGCTGGCGTCGAAGTCGCCGTCGCGCATGCGGCTGGCGGCAAACGAGAGCTGCTTGAGCGGCCGGTTGATGAGGCGCGCAATCAGCGCGGCGCCGACCAGCGACAGGATGGCCGCGGTGATCAGCCAGATCAGCCAGGTGCCGCCCTGCAGGGGGCCCAGCCGCGAAGGGTCGGTCAGCAGCCAGTAGGCGTCGCCGTCGATGTTGAAACCGACCCACAGGCCGGGCACGCCGTTGACGGATCGGGCCACCACCGTGCCTTCGCCCATGCGTGCCGTCAGTTCGTCGCCTATGCGCTCGCTGAAGGGATCGTTGACAAAATGCTCGAACTTGTCGCGCGGTTCGCGCGGCGAGATGCGCACGCCTTCTTCCTCGGCCAGCGTCTTGATCAGCCAGACCCGGGTGATGGAGTCGGAGTATTTCAGCGCCGCACGGCTCAGGTTGACCAGCGAGGCGAGCTGCCTGGCGCTTTGCACGGCGCGCGGCTCGAATTCCAGCGCCCGGAAGGTCTGTAGCCAGGCGACGATGCAGCCAATCAGCAGCAGCGACAGGAACAGGAAGGTGCGCCAGAACAGGCTCAGGCCGACGCGCGGACGCATCTCCAGCGGCGCGGGAGCGGTTTCCAGTGCGACGGGGGCAGTTTCCAGGTGGACGGCGCGTGTGCCTTGCATTCGGGGACTTGGGGGCGGGAAGGTGGGTCGGCCCGGTCAGCCTGAGGGGAGTCTGGCGTCCGGTGGCAAGTGGCGCTTTAGTTCGTGCCGTCCGGCACGAAGACGTAGCCTATGCCCCACACGGTCTGGATGTAGCGGGGCGCCGCAGCGTCCACCTCGATCAACTTGCGCAGGCGCGAGACCTGCACGTCCAAGCTGCGGTCAAAGGGCTCGAACTCCCGGCCGCGCGCCAGTTGCGCGAGTTTTTCGCGGGACAGCGGCTGGCGTGGGTGCCGCACCAGCGTCTTGAGCATGGCGAATTCGCCGGTGGTCAGTGGCAGCTCCTCGCCATTTTTCTGCAGGGTACGCAAGCCCATGTCGAAGCTGAAGGGCCCGAAATTGACCACTTCCTGTTCGCTGGAGGGTGCGCCCGGCACTTCGACCGCGGGACGGCGGCGCAGCACGGCATGGATGCGCGCTAGCAATTCGCGCGGGTTGAACGGCTTGGACAGGTAGTCGTCGGCACCGACCTCAAGGCCGACGATGCGGTCCACGTCTTCGCCCTTGGCGGTCAGCATGATGATGGGGGTGCGGTCGTTGGCGGCGCGCAGGCGCCGGCAAATGGACAGGCCGTCTTCGCCGGGCATCATCAGGTCGAGCACGATCAGGTCCACGGCATCGCGCATCATGATGCGGTTCAGCGCCTTGCTGTCTTCGGCCAGGATGACTTCAAAGCCTTCCTGCGTCAGGTAGCGGCGCAGCAGGTCGCGGATGCGGGCATCGTCGTCAAGAATCAGGATCTTGTCAGCGCGGGTTGAGTTGCTAGCTTGTGTCATAAGGCGATCGTAATTTGTAACAGAGCCGATTCTGCGGGCTAAAAACGCGGATTCGAGATTTTTCGTGCACTTTGACAGACTGTTACAGAAGTTGCAGTTGTGGGCAAGCACGATGAGGGATGGATGCGTGCCAATGGCAGGCCTGGGCCTTCGGATGGCAACCTTTGGCGGCCGATGCTGACATGCCGGACATTGAAAGCTGCTTATCGTTTTGCCGGTGGTGCGGCTTGTTTCGCGCGCCAGCTGTTTTTTAATTCAACTGAAAGTGACGCCTTGAAAAAAGCCACCCACCTCTTCGCCGCCTGCGCGCTGCTGGTCGCCAGCACCGGCCTGTTTGCCCAGAACCAGCTGCCCGGACCCTTTGCCCCGTTGCAAAACGTCGCGCAGCTGTCGGCCAGTGCGGCCGTCGAAGTGCAGCAGGACCTGCTGTCCATCGCGATGACGACCACGCGCGATGGCAGCGATGCCGCCACGGTGCAAAACCAGCTCAAGCTGGCCCTGGAGGCGGCACTGGCCGAGGCCAGGAAAACCGCCCAGCCCGGCCTGATGGATGTGCGCACCGGCAACTTCAGCCTGTACCCGCGTCATGGCAAGGACGGCAAGATCAGCGGCTGGCAGGGCAGCACCGAGATGGTGCTGGAAGGCCGGGACTTTGCGCGCATCACGGCGGCGGCCGGCAAGGTCCAGACACTGAACCTGGGCAACGTCGGTTTTGCGCTGAGCCGCGAGGCCCGTGCCCGCGTCGAGGGTGATGCCCAGGCGCAGGCAATCGAGCGCTTCAAGGCCAAGGCCGGCGAGATCGCCCGGGGCTTCGGTTTTTCCGGTTACACGCTGCGGGAAGTCGCTATCAACGCCAACGACCAGGGCCCGATCCGTCCGCGCATGATGGCCATGGAAGCCAAGGCTGCAATGTCGGATTCGGCAATTCCGGTCGAAGCCGGCAAAAGCACCGTGCTGGTCAACGTGTCGGGCTCCGTGCAGATGAAGTGACGACCCGCCACCAGCCGGCGATCCGGTCGGGCGAGCCGGACGCGGCGGAAGGGCATTTGCCTGACAGACGCAAGCAGCGCCGGCCCGTAAGCTTTTGGGCATGAATGTTCATTTTCTGGCGCAAGACGCCGCGCGCCGGGGCCCCCTGTTGATTGTCATCAATGCTGGCTCCGGCCACCACAACAGCGACGATGAACAGGCCGTGATGGCCCGTGTGTTCACACAGGCCGGCCGCGAGTTCGAGTTTCTGGCGGTTGACACACCCGACCAGATCGATGAGGTGGCACGCCACGCTGTGCGCCAAGCCAAGGCCCAGGGTGGCGTGGTGGTGGCTGCCGGCGGCGACGGCACCATCAATGCCGTGGCCCGCGCCGTGCTGGGCAGCGGCTGCCCCTTCGGCGTGCTGCCGCAGGGCACCTTCAATTATTTCGGACGTGTCCATGCGATCCCGCAGGAGACCGAGGCGGCGGCCAGGGCCCTGGTCGGTGCCAGCGTGTCGCCGGTCCAGGTCGGCCAGGTCAATGGCCGGCTGTTTCTGGTCAATGCCAGTCTGGGCCTGTACCCGCAATTGCTGGAGGACAGGGAAGCCTGGAAGCAGCAGTTCGGCCGCAGCCGCCTGGTGGCTTTTGTCTCGGGCATGGCGTCGCTGCTGCAGACGCGCAGCCAACTGCACCTGCAGATCGAATCGGCCGGCCAGGTAGCCGCCCTGCGCACGCCGACCTTGTTTGTTGGCAACAACCACCTGCAGCTCACACGTGTGGGCATTGCCGAAAAAGACGCCAATGCGGTGGTGCACGGCCAACTGGCCGGGGTGGTGGTGCGCCCCATCGGCACGCTGGCGCTGTTCGGCCTACTGCTGCGCGGCCTGCTGGGGCGGCTCGGCGATGCCGACAACATCCACAGCTTTTCGTTTCGCCGCCTGACCGTCACGCCGCGCGGGCGCCGGCGCGTCAAGGTGGCCACCGATGGCGAGGTCAGCTGGATGCAGGCGCCGCTGGTGTTCGAGGTGGCCGACCAGCCCCTGCTGCTGATGGTTCCCGCGCTGGCCGACCGGGTGGAAGTGGCCTGATGCACAAGCTGCTGCAGATCTCCGACCCCCATTTCGGCACGGCGCAGCCGCCGGTGATGGAGGCGCTGGTGGCGCTGGCGCGGCAGCAGCGCCCCGACGTGCTGGTGCTGTCAGGCGACATCACGCAACGTGCGACGGCGGCGCAGTTTGGCGCGGCGCGGGCATTTTGTGAACGCCTGCAGATCCCGCAAATGCTGGCCCTGCCCGGCAACCACGACATCCCGCTGTTCAACCCCTGGCAGCGCCTGGTCACGCCTTATGCGCGCTACCTGCAGGCCTTCGGGCCGAGCCTGGAGCCGGTGCTGGACACCGCCTGGCTGCAACTGACCGCGGTGAACACCACGCGGCGCTGGCGGCACAAAAATGGCGAGGTGTCGGACCGGCAGATCGAACGGGTGGCCGCGCGCCTGCGCCAGGCCGCGCCCGGGCAACTGCGCGTGGTGGTGGTGCACCAGCCGGTGTATGTGCCGCGCGCCGAGGATGAACACGACCGCCTGCGCGGCTGGGAGCCGGCGGTGCGCGCCTGGGCCGCGGCCGGCGCGGACATTGTCATGGGGGGGCATATCCACCTGCCTTATGTCTGCGAGTTGACCTCCTGCGTGGATGGCCTGCCGCGGCGCCTCTGGTGCGTGCAGGCCGGTACCGCGCTGTCCTCACGCATCCGGCGCGAGGCCCCCAACTCCGTGAACCTGCTGTTGTGCGACCCAGGCACTCACCCGCTGGCGGGCCGGCTCGAACGCTGGGATTACCGCAGCGCTGGCGGTGCAGGGCGTTTTGAAGTGGCGCATGCCAGCGAGCTGGTGCTGGACCGCGCGGTGGTTATCTGAATCTGCGGACGCATCAGGCGGCCGACAACGCTTTCTTGCGCAGGTGCCGGGCTACGATGACTTCCCGCAAGTGGTCGTAGCTCCAGTTGAAGGCAAAGGTGTAGGGCAGGAAAAACAGCACGATGCCGATGTCCAGCACAAAGGCTTGCCACAACCCGATGTCCAGCCACCAGGCCGCCAGCGGCACCACGGCCAGGATCAGGCCGAGCTCGAACAGCACCGAATGCACGGCGCGTGCGCCCAGCGTGCGCCGGAACCCCAGGCGGCGCTGGGCGCCGTCAAACATGGCATTGAACAGCATGTTCCAAGCCATGGCGATCAGCGAAATCATCAGGGTCAGCAGCCCCATGTGGACCAGTGAATAACCGAGCAGCCAGGCGCCCAGCGGCGCGCATAGGGCAATCGCCAACACCTCGAAACCGAGGGCGTGGAAAAAACGTTCCTTGACGGACTTTTGAAGGCTGGGGTTCATGACGGATTGATGGGGGCTGCAATGAAGGGGATCACTCGATTTTTATCGCTAATTCCAATACATTAAAGTTTTCTAATATCTATAAAACAGATAGATAACCGCCATGCGCCATTCCCCCGAAGCCCTGACCGCCTTTGCCGAAGCCGCCGCGCTGGGCTCGTTTTCGGCTGCCGCGCGCAAGCTCGGCAAGAGCCAGTCCACCGTGAGTACCGCCATTGCCAACCTCGAGATCGACCTCGGCCTGAGCCTGTTCGACCGCAGCAGCCGCAAACCCGCGCTGACCGAACACGGCCGGGTGATGCTGGGCAAGGTGCAGGAGATCCTGGCCGCCAGCGACCGGCTCGACCTGTCGGCCAGCCAGCTCGGCGGCGGCCTCGAAGCCCGGCTCAGCGTGGTCTGGTCCGACACTTACCAGTCGGACCGCTTCGAGGACATGCTGACGGCGTTCGAGCAGCGTTTTCCGGACTTGGAGTTCGAGTGCCTGATCGCCGAACACGGCGACCTGGTGTCGCTGGTGCAGACCGGGCGCGCCCACATCGGTGTGGTCGGCGCCCAGGGGGCGTACCCGCCCGACATCGGTGCAGCCACGATTGCCGAGCAGTCCGAGATCGCGCTGTTTGTCGCCACCAGCCACGCGCTGGCCGGCATGACGGACATCACGCCCGAACTGCTGGCCCGGCACCGCGAGTTGCGGCTGGACACCTACCTGGGCCGGGCCGACCAGGTCATGCCGGCGGCGCGCCGCTCCTGGTCGGCGCCCAGCTACCTGATGCTGCTGGAGATGGCGGTGCTGGGTTTCGGCTGGGCCGCCATTCCGCGCTGGATGGTCACGCGTTTTGCCGTCGGCAAACTCACCGAGCTGGCCGCGCGCGGCTGGCCGCAGCGCGTGCCGGTGGATGCCGTCTGGTCGCGCCAGCGGCCGCTGGGCCGCGCCGGCACCTGGCTGCTGCAGGAAATGCTGGCGCCGCCGGTACCGCCCCTTTTGCAAGCAAAATGAGGCTCCAGCCCTGATGAATCGGGCGCCGGCAGCTCTTTATTTGATAGCGTTCACCGGCGCCGCACTGGCGGGCGTGGCCTTGCCGACCTCGCCCAGCAGCCACTGCCGGAAGGCGCCCAACGGCTTGAGGTGGCTGCGCGACTCGGGGTAACACAGGTAGTAACCCATCTCGTCCCTGTAGCCGTCGTCCAGCGGCGTGGCCACCAGGCCGGCGGCGATGTCGTCCTGCACCAGGCAATGCGGCACCAGCGCCAGGCCCATGCCGGCCCGCACCGCGCGTATCAGGCTGTGGTACTGGTCCAGCTGCGGGCCCATCAGTGTGTTCACGCCGCTGACGCCGTGCGCCGCGCACCAGTGGGTCCAGGCGTGCGGCACGCTCACATGCTGGAGCAGGGTGAAACCGGTGATGTCCTGGGCCTGGCGCAGCGGCGGTTGCGCCGGCAGCCCGGGCGGGGCGATCAGCACAACTTCACGGCCGGTCAGGTAGTCGGCCCGGGCTCCTGGCCAGGTGCCGTTGCCGAACAGGATGGCGCAGTCCAGGTCTTCGCGCTGGAAGTCATAACCCTGGGCATAGGGCACATAGTGCAGTTCGATCTGCGGATGCTGGCGCTGGAAGGCCGGCAGCCGAGGGATCAGCCATTTGGCGCCAAAGGTGGGCAGGGTGGACAGGTGCAGGGCGCCGCCGCCGTCGCCGCTGGTGATCAGCTCCAGCGTGGCGGCTTCCAGCTGCGCCAGCACCGGCCGCACGGCAGCCTCGTAACGCACACCGGCGGGCGTTAGGGTCAGGCGCTGGCGAATGCGCTCGAACAGCAACACGCCGGTGAGCTGCTCGAGCTCGCTGATCTGTTTGCTGACGGCGCTTTGCGACAGGTGCAAGGCCTCGCAGGCGCGCGAGACGCTGCCGAAACGCGCGGTGGTCGTGAAGGCGCGGAGCAGGTGAATCGGCGGCTGGAGGCGTTTCATCGCCCGATTTTAAACTGGGTTCATTCCAATTTGGACTGAACCCAGTCGAAGACTTCACGGGTAGTCGCGCTCGTCCGGCATCACTCCTGCTACACAATGGATTCACAAATTCATTTTGAAAAGGATCATCATGCAAAGACGCCACCTCATCGCACTCGCCGCTACTTCAGTACTCCCAGGAATGGGTTGGGCACAGTCGAACAAACCCTTGCGCCTGGTGGTGCCGTTTCCTCCGGGCGGCGCCACCGACATCACCGCCCGGGTGGTGTCCGAGGCGCTGGCGCGCGTGCTGGGCCAGCCGGTCATCGTCGAGAACCGGGGTGGTGCCGGTGG
Source organism: Polaromonas sp. AET17H-212 (assembly GCF_002379085.1). Lineage (GTDB taxonomy): Bacteria > Pseudomonadota > Gammaproteobacteria > Burkholderiales > Burkholderiaceae_C > Polaromonas. The sequence goes on from NZ_NBZW01000043.1 coordinate 8,197, forward strand.
TTCCATCGGCATGGCCGAAGTGGCCAAGGCCGCGCCTGATGGCCTGACCCTGGGCGTGGCAACGCTGTCCACGCATGGCGTCAATCCGGCCGTCTACAAGAAGCTGCCTTACGACCCGATCAAGGACTTTGTGGCCGTGACCGAACTCGTCAAGGCGCCGGGTGTGGTGGTGGTCAACGCCGCGCTGCCGGTCGCCAACTTTGCCGAGCTGATCAAGTACCTCAAGGCCAACCCTGGCAAGCTCAGCTACGCGTCGCCCGGCAACGGCACCATCGGCCACATGTGGGGCGAGCTGTTCAAAAGCACGACCAACACCTACATGGTGCACATTCCCTACCGCGGTGCGGGTCCGGCCCTGAACGACGTCGTTGGCGGACAGGTGATGGTGTATTTCGACCAGGTGGCCGCCTCGCTGCCCTTCATCCAGTCCGGCAAGCTGCGCGCGATCGCCGTGTCCTGGGACAAACGCCTGGACGTGTTGCCCAACACGCCGACCTACGCGGAACTTTCGCTGTTTTCCAGCAATGACCCGTCCTGGTTCGGCCTGGTCGCGCCTGCCGGCACCCCGGCCGCCGCGGTAAACCGCATCCAGCAGGCCGTGGTCAAGGCCCTGCAGGAGCCCGCCGTGCGCACCAAGCTGGCCGCCCAGGGGCTGTTCGCTTCCGGCACCACGCCGGCCGAGTTCGATGCGCAGATCAAGAAGGAAATCGACAAGATGAAGCGCATTGCGAAGTTCGCAAAAATCAGCATCGAGTAATCAGCATCGAGCAAATCAGCTTCGAGTAAAGCGGAAGGAGCCGGCCGCAGCGCCTGCGCGCTGTGGCCGGCCTCCATGCACCCCCGGCCACAACATGGCCTTGGCCGACATGGCCACCGCAGGGGTGCCGACCGGACCACAATCAAAACCATGACCCCATTTCTCCGCTCTTTGCCCGGCACCACGGCCCTGGTGCTCGATTCACCCCACAGCGGGACCGACTACCCCGGCGACTTTGCCTACGCCTGCGCGCTGCCCACCCTGCGCCGCGCCGAAGACACCCATGTCGAAAAACTCTACGACTTCGCCCACGCTCTGGGCGCGGGCTGGGTCGAGGCCTTTTTTCCGCGCAGCTACCTCGACGCCAACCGCGACACCTCGGAGATCGACGTCAGCCTGTTTGACGAGCCCTGGCCCGATGCCGTGTCCACCGACACCAAGGTGATGAGCAAGGTGCGGCTGGGCAAGGGCCTGATCTGGCGCACCACCGATGACGGCGAGGCCATTTACGCGCGCAAGCTCGGCGTGGCCGAAGTGCAGGCGCGGATTGCGCGCTGCTGGGAGCCCTACCACGCGGCGGTGGCCCAGGCCATCGACAGCGCGCACCAGCGCCACGGCTACAGCATCCACCTGAACTGCCACTCGATGCCGGCCATCGCGTCCAGCCATGCCACCGAGTTCCCGGGCGAGGCGCATGCCGACTTCGTGGTCGGCAACCGCGATGGTTCCACCTCCAGCGAGCCGCTGGCCCGTCTGGTGTGTGAGCACCTGCAGGGCCTGGGTTACAGCGTTTCCTACAACCACCCCTACAAAGGCGTGGAACTCGTGCGCCGTTATGGCGAGCCGCTGCAGCAGCGCCACAGCATCCAGCTCGAGGTCAACCGCAAGCTCTACATGGACGAGCAGACGCTGGACATGCACGAAGGGGCTGTGCCCCTGAAGGCCAGCCTGCGCTCGCTGGTGCACGTGCTGCTGGCCACCGACCCGCGCAAGCTGTAGCCGCCCTGGTGAGTGGCAGGGCTCGCGGATAATCCCTGGCCATGATCACCCTGTTCAGCGACCTGCACGCCCTGCATGCGCCCGCCTTCGAGTTTTTCCGGGGCGAGCGTGTGCCCTGTTTTGAAACCCCGGCGCGCGGCGCGTTTGTCCAGCAGCGCCTGCTGCAGCACGGCCACGAACTGCGCGCGCCGCATCTCGACAGCCGCGCGCTGCTGGGCCAGGTGCACAGCGCGCGTTACCTCGCGTTTCTCGAGCACGCCTGGGAGAACTGGCTGCGTCTGGAGCCCGGCAACGCGGCCCGCCAGCCTTTTCCGTCGGTCTGGCCGGTGCGCAGCCTGCGCAGCGACGTCGAGCCGGCCAACTTCACTGCACGCCTGGGCCTGTATTCGATGGACAACGGTTCGCCGCTGTCGGCCGGCACCTGGCTGGCCGCCAAGGCCGGCGCCGATGCGGCCGCCAGCGCGGCGGCGCTGATCGGTGAAGGCGTGGGTGCGGTGTTCTGCTGCAGCCGTCCGCCCGGCCACCACGCCGGTGCCGACTTCATGGGCGGCTACTGCTTTCTGAACAACGCCGCCGTTGCGGCGCAGGCCTTGCGCCAGGGCGGCGCAGACCGCGTGGCCGTGCTCGATGTGGACTACCACCACGGCAACGGCACACAAAGCATTTTTTACGATCGCGCCGACGTGCTGTTTGTCAGCCTGCACGGCGACCCGCTGACCGAGTACCCGTTTTACCTGGGCCATGCCGACGAGGCGGGCGAGGGCGCCGGCCTGGGCTTCAACCTGAATCTGCCGCTGCCCGCGGGCGCGCCGGCCAGCGCCTGGTTCGACGCGCTGGAGCAGGGCTGCCGGCGCATCACGCGGCACGGCGCGCAGGCGCTGGTGGTGTCGCTGGGGCTGGACACCTTCGCGGACGACCCGATCTCGACCTTTGCGCTGCAGGCGGCCGACTTCGGCCGGCTGGGCCGGCGCCTGGCGGCGCTTGGCTTGCCGACGGTGTTTGTGCTTGAGGGCGGTTACGCGGCCGAGGCGCTGGGCAGCAATGCGGTCCAGGTCATCGACGGTTTTGAACAGGGGCATTGAACCTAGAATCCACAGTTGATCGCTTGCTTGTCGCTGGCTAAACCGCATGAACACTTACTTTTTCAAACCCGAAAACCGCCGCCATTGGGGTGACAGCGCTACGCACCCGATTGAGCCGCCCTGGGGCGCGCTGACGGCGTTGCTCCTCCTCGCGGGCATCAGCCCGCAGCGTTGTCGCGCCTTGCCAGCCCACCCCATGACGGCCCACTCGGGCGCGTTCAACTGCGGTTTCTAGGTTGATGGACAGCGTGGATGTGGTGGTGATAGGCGCGGGTGTGGTCGGGCTGGCCGTGGCCCGTGCGCTGGCGCTGCAGGGGCGCGAGGTGATGGTGCTGGAAGCGGCCGATGCCATCGGCACCGGCACCAGCTCGCGCAACAGCGAGGTGATCCACGCCGGCATTTATTACCCGCAGGGCTCGCTCAAGGCGCGGCTGTGCGTGGAAGGCAAAGCCTTGCTGTACGACTACTGCGCGCAGCGCGGCATCGGCCACAGCCGCTGCGGCAAGCTGATCGTCGCCACCCAGGCATCGCAGATTCCCCAGCTGCAGGCCATCATCGCCAAAGCCGCCGCCAACGGCGTGCCTGACCTGGTGCTGCTCACGCGCGAGCAGGCGCAGGCGCTGGAGCCCGAGCTGGATTGCGTGGCGGCCGTGTTGTCGCCCAGCACCGGCATTGTGGACAGCCACGCGCTGATGCTGGCGCTGCAGGGCGACCTTGAGAACGCCGGCGGCATGGTGGTACTCAATGCGCCGCTGGCCAGCGCGCACTGTGCGCCATCAGCGATTGTTCTGATAGCAGAAGACGGCACCGAACTGGCCGCACAAAGCGTGGTCAATGCCGCCGGCCTGCAGGCGCAGGCGTTGGCCAGTCGCTTTGACGGGCTGGATGCGCAGCATGTGCCGCCCAGCCATTACGCCAAGGGCAACTACTTCACGCTGTCGGGCCGCTCGCCGTTTCGCCGCCTGATTTACCCGGTGCCCGAGGCGGCCGGGCTGGGTGTGCACCTGACCCTGGACCTCGGCGGCCAGGCCAAGTTCGGTCCTGACGTGCAGTGGGTGGACTCGCCCGACGACCTGGTGGTGGACCCGCGACGCGGCGACGCGTTTTACGCCGAGGTGCGCAAGTACTGGCCGGGCCTGCCCGATGGCGCGCTGCTCGCCGGTTATGCCGGCATACGGCCCAAGATCCAGGCGCCCGACCAGCCCGCCCGGGACTTCCTGATCCAGGGACCGGCCGAACACGGCGTGGCAGGTCTGGTCAACCTGTTCGGCATCGAGTCGCCGGGCCTGACCAGTGCGCTCGCGATCGGCCGCCATGTCAGCGCATTGCTCCCAAAAAAATAGCTGCAAGCGCCCGATACACGGGCGCTGCAGCCATTTTTGATTGCGACGTGTTAGCCGCGTTTGCCGCTCACCATGCGGTAGATGAAGAGCAGCAGCATGGCGCCCAGCACGGCCGCGATGAAACCGGCGGACTCGCCGACCTGGTACAGGCCCAAGGCCCCGCCCAGGTAGCTGGCAAGGACCGAACCGACGATACCGATCAGCACCGTGATGATGAAGCCGGACGGGTCACGCCCGGGCATCAGGAATTTGGCGACCAGGCCAACGATAAAGCCGATAAGAATGGTCCAGAGAATGCCCATGAATGTGTGTTCCAGAAAAAAGGTTGAAGGGAAGGGCTGGCGCGGAAGGCCCGCTCAGTCCCGCAGGTCGGCCGGGACTGTTCCGCCGTTGGCGGCCAGCTTGTTCATGACCTGGCGGTGCAGCCAGATGTTCATGGCGGCGCTGTCGCTGGTGTCGCCGGTGTAACCCAGTTCTTTCGCCAGTTCCTTGCGCTCGCCCAGGCTGCTGTCGAGGTCCAGCAGCTTCATCAGGTCAACAATGGAGGTTTTCCAGTTGAGCTTTTCCGGGTTTTTCCGCGCCATGTCGTTGAGCAGCGCTTCCACGTCGATCTGCGCCATCGGGGCCGGTGCGGCAGTGGCGGCGGCCGCTCTGGCCGCCCCGGCTGCCGCGGCGGCGGCCGCGACGTCATCGCTGGACGGTGCAGCGGGGGCTGGCGGCTGTGCAGCCTGGGCCGACGGGAAAATTTTGCCGAAGATCTTGCCGAGAATGCTCATGATGGTTCCAGTCAAAGAAGTAAAGCGTTCATGATGGCGCGGGCGCTCCGCAGGCAGCAGAGGACGCCGGCGTATTTGCGTGTAGGAAAGCGGCTGGTGCGCTGGGGCCTGTTCAGGCCCCAGCCGCGAACTCGTGTCCAATAGAGGGTATGGAAACCGCCACCGAGATTGAAAAACGCCTGACCGACCTGGAGATCAAGGCCAGTTTCGCCGAAGACCTGCTCGACGAGCTCAACCAGGTCATCGTCCGCCAGCAGCAGCAAATCGACCTGCTGATGCGCGAGCTCAGCCAGCTGCGCCAGCAACTGCCCGAGGCCGGCGCCGCCACCCTGACCCGCGCCGGCGACGACCTGCCGCCGCATTACTGATACACACCGCATGGCCACTGCAAAAAGCATCACCACCGACGACTACAAGCTGTTTCCGTCGCCGCGCAATCGGCACCGGAGCATCTTCCTGCACCAGGTGTTTGTGCCTTACCCCTACATGCTGATCGACCTGGACAGCTACAACTTCAAGGGCAAGGCCAGTCTGTTCGCGGCCTGTCGGACCGTCGACGGCAAGATGGGCCAGCTGGTCACGCTGGAGCTGGCCGAAGACGAGTTGCGGTTCAAGCAACAGTTTGTGCCCGATTGAGGCAGGGCGCAGGCCCGCTCGGGTTCGGCGGTGACGCCGCCCATGATGCCGGAATCGATCGCCAGCCCATGGTGGATAAGCGCAGTAAGCTATCAAATGTGTAGCATCGGTGTGGCCTGCACCTGTCGCGGCGCATGCCGACGGAGGCTTGCAAGTGGCCGCTGGCAGTGCCCGGTCGCCTGTCCCCGCCAAGCCCGAGGGATGGTCCACAATGCGGTTTGTCATCCGCGCCTCCTACAATCGGAGGAGAAGCCATCGTCCATGCAGCAAGGAGATTCCCGACGTGCCCAATATCGCTACTGTTCTCAAAGCTGAAATTTCCCGGGTTGCCCGCAAGGACGCCCGCGCGGAAACCCAGCCGCTGAAAAAAGCGTCGTCGCAACACCGCAGCGATATCGCCGCCCTGAAAAGGCGTGTGCTGGCCCTGGAAAAGCAGCTGAGCCGCGTGCTCAGGTCCGGCAGAAAGGCGTCTGCGCCCGAGGAAGCCGAAGAGGGCGCCGGCAACGGATTGCGCTTCAGCGCCAAGGGGCTCGCCGCCCAGCGGCGCCGGCTCGGGCTGACCGCGGCCGCGACTGCGAGACTCCTCAACGTGTCGGTGCAGTCCGTCTACAAGTGGGAAGAGGGCAAGACCCGTCCCCGCGCCAGCCAGCTGCCGGCGATTGCGAGCCTGCGGAAAATGGGCAAGCTGGAAGCGGCAAAGCGGCTGGCTGAATTACCGGGCTGAAGAGCCGTACGGCCTTCTGCCAGAAAGCGCCGGTGGTGGTGCCGATCTGCTATAAAAAATGGAGCTGCTTGCGCCCATCCCTGTTGGGCGGGGGCCTGTTCACACTATTTATGCAAGATGCGTTGCGAGTCAAAAAGGCCATGCGCGAGGCGCAAAATGCAGCCGGGCTGACGCCCGGCAAGGCTTTGTAACGCTGCGCATGGCCTTTTTGGCCGCAACCCGGAGGGAACGTGGTGAAAACAACGCCACTCTGCGTTGCACTCCTACGCCAGACGCCCGGTCTGGCGGTCGTCGTGCGCCTTGATTGGCGCTGTTTTCACCACGTTCGCACTTGTATAAATAGTGTGAACAGGCCCTATCGGCTCTTTTTGATGGCCAGCGCCGCTTCCGTGACGAGACCAGGCCCCTTGTAGATCAGCCCGGTGTAGATCTGCACCACGTCGGCGCCGGCCTCGATCTTGGAGACGGCGTCCCGGCCGCTCATGATGCCGCCCACGCCGATGATGGGGAAACTTTTACCCAGCGCCGCGCGCAGCTGGCGGATGACGCGGTTGCTGGCGGCCAGCACCGGCGCACCGCTGAGGCCGCCGGCTTCTTCGGCATGGGGCATGCCTTTGACGGCCTCGCGGCTCAGCGTCGTGTTGGTGGCCACCACGCCGTCCATGCCGTGGCGCTTCAGGGTGGCGGCAATCACCTCGACCTGCGCCTCGTCGAGGTCGGGCGCAATCTTCACAAAAATCGGCACGTGTTTGCCATGCTGCCGGGCGAGGGTTTCGCGGCGCTCGGCAATGCGGCCCAGCAGGGCGTCCAGCGCCTCGTCGCTTTGCAGCGCGCGCAGGTTTTTGGTGTTGGGGCTGGAGATGTTGACGGTCACGTAGTCGGCATGCGGGTAGACACCATCGAGGCAGATCAGGTAGTCGTCCACCGCGTTCTCGATCGGCGTGGCGGCATTCTTGCCGATGTTCAGGCCCAGCAGCAGCGGGTGCTTGACCTTCTGCTTGCGAAAACCGGACTTCTGCACATTGGCGAGGAAGGCGTCCAGCCCGTCGTTGTTGAAGCCGAGCCGGTTGATCAGTGCGTTGGCCTGCGGCAGGCGGAACATGCGCGGCTTGGGGTTGCCCGGCTGCGCTTTCGGCGTGACGGTGCCGACTTCGACAAAGCCGAAACCCATGGCGGCCAGCCCGTCGATGCAGCGTGCATTCTTGTCGAGCCCGGCGGCCAGCCCGACGCGGTTGGGAAAGGTCAGGCCGGCCAGCGTGAGGGGGTCGTCCACCCGGCCCGAACAGTAGGCCAGCGCCAGCGGCGTGCGCTGCGTGCCGGCCAGCGAGGCCATGGTCAGTTCATGGGCGGTTTCCGGGTCCAGACCAAATAAAAAAGGGCGGGCGAGGGCGTAGGGGAGCAGGGACATTGGATAATTTGTGTTGTTCTGTGCGGCAGGCTGCATTGTCGCAAACCCCATCCATCCCTTTCCCATCCCTTTTATTCCCGGATCGCCATGACCCAAGACGAACTCAAAACACTGGTCGGCCAGGCCGCCCTGGCCTATGTCGAACCCGGCAGCATTGTCGGTGTCGGCACCGGCTCCACCGTCAACAAGTTCATTGACGCACTGGCCGGCATCAAGGACACGATTGCCGGCGCGGTGTCCAGCTCGGTGGCCTCCACCGAACGCCTGCAGGCGCTCGGCATCACGGTGTTTGAGGCGGCCGATGTCGAGGAACTGGCGGTCTACATCGACGGCGCCGACGAGATCGACCGCGCCGGCTACATGATCAAGGGCGGCGGCGCGGCACTGACGCGCGAAAAAATCGTGGCCGCCCAGTCGCGCAAGTTTGTCTGCATTGCCGACGAGTCCAAGCTGGTGCAGACGCTGGGCGACTACCCGGTGCCGGTGGAAGTCATTCCGATGGCGGCGCAGCGCATCCGGCGCCAGTTTGCGGCGCTGGGCGGCAGCGCCACCCTGCGGCTGAAAAACGGCGCGCCGCTGGTCACCGACAACGGCCAGCACATCCTGGACGTGACCGGCCTGAAGATCACCGAGCCGCTGGCCTTCGAGTCCGAGGTCAACCAGTGGCCCGGGGTGGTGACGGTCGGGGTGTTTGCCCTCCAGAAGGCGCATGTCTGCCTGCTGGGCACCGAGGTGGGCGTCAAGACCCTGGTGTTTTAAATCTCGCGGAAGCGGCGGGCCGGATGTTGTAGAGTTGTACGACAAATTTTCCGGATTCCCATGAGCCACCGTTTCCAGTCCATCACGCCCGGCGTTCACTTGTCCGAACAGGTCGCCGAGGCCCTGTCGGCCGAAATTCGCGCCGGCCGGCCGGCGGCGGGCGAGAAGCTGCCGACCGAGGCCGCGCTGGTCGAGCAGTTCGCGGTCAGCCGCACGGTGGTGCGCGAGGCCGTCTCGCGCCTGAAGTCGCTGGGCCTGGTGGAGTCGCGCCAGGGCAGCGGGGTGTTTGTGAAGCGGGCCGCCTTTGCGCCGCTGAACTTCGACACCCGTTCGGCCGCGTCCATGCAGGCGGTCATCCAGATGGTGGAGGTGCGCCGCGCGCTGGAGGCCGAGGTCGCCGCGCTGGCCGCGCAGCGCCGCACGGCGGCCGACATCAAGTGCATCCGCCAGGCGATGGCGGCACTCGACCAGGCGGTCAAGACCGGCGGCGACGGTGCCGACGAAGACGTGAACTACCACCGCGCGATTGCCGACGCGGCGCAAAACCCGTTTCTGATCAGCACGCTGGACTACCTGCGCCAGTTCCTGCGCGGCGTCACCCGTGTCACGCGCGCCAACGAGGCGCGCCGGGCCGACTTTGCCGGCCAGGTGCGCGAGGAGCATGAAGCCATCACCCAGGCGATCGAGGCCGGCGACTCCCTGCAGGCGCGCCAGGCCGCGGCCCGCCACATGGACAACGCGATCCGCCGCATCGAGCAGGCCGATCCGGCTTTCTGGCAGCAGGAGGGCGTGCAGCTGGCCAGCGCTCTTCTGTCCGACGCCCTTCGGCACTGAGCCGTTCGCCTTGCCTGATTCGGGAAAACCTGCAAGAGAACCCTGAAGTGTAAGTTGTATGATGACCATATGAATAAGCCATGTTTTCAAGCGCTGTTCGGCTTGTTGGCGTCGGGCAGATTCCAAAAAATCAACATTCAAAAATGACCTGGGCTGAAGGAGCGATGTGATGAGTCTTGTAGCAGGTGTGATCGGTCTCGGTGCCATGGGCAGCGGCATGGCGCAATCGTTGCGCCGCGCCGGTTATCGGGTGCATGTGTTTGACGTGCGGCCCGGCGTGGCGCAGGCTTTTGCCGAAGGCGGCGGGGTGGCCTGTGCCTCGCTGGCCGAATTGGCGGCGGCCTGCGACGTGGTCGTGTCGGTGGTGGTCAACGCCGCGCAGACCGAGGCTGTGTTGTACGGCCCCGGCGGCTGCGCGGCGGCCATGAAACCCGGCAGCGTGTTCGTGATGTGTTCCACGGTCGATGCGAATTGGTCCATGGCGCAGGAAAAACGCCTGGCCGAGCTCGGCCTGCTCTACATCGACGCGCCCATTTCCGGCGGCGCGGCCAAAGCCGCCAGCGGCGAGATGACGATGATGAGTTCCGGCGTGCCGGCGGCCTATGCCAGGGCCGAACCCGTGCTCAACGCCATGGCCGCCAAGGTCTACAAGCTCGGTGACGCGGCCGGCGCCGGCAGCAAGGTCAAGATCATCAACCAGTTGCTCGCCGGTGTGCACATCGCGGTCGCCGCCGAAGCCATGGCGCTGGGCTTGCGCGAAGGGGTGGACCCGGCCGCGCTGTACGAGGTGATCACGCACAGCGCGGGCAACAGCTGGATGTTTGAAAACCGCATGGCCCATGTGCTGGCGGCCGACTACGCGCCGCTGTCGGCGGTGGACATTTTCGTGAAAGACCTCGGCATCGTGCTCGACATGGCACGCGCCAGCAAGTTTCCCTTGCCGCTCTCCTCAACCGCGCACCAGATGTTCATGCAGGCCTCGACCGCCGGTTTTGCGAAAGAGGACGACAGTGCGGTGATCAAGATTTTCCCGGGCATTGAACTGCCGAAAAAGCCATGAGTGCTATCAGCCTCGGCTGTATTGCCGACGATTTCACGGGTGCGACCGATCTGGCCAACAACCTCGTGCGTGCCGGCATGCGGGTGGTGCAGACCATTGGCGTTCCTGCCGGGCCCTTGGGCGCCGAAGTCGACGCCGTGGTGGTCGCGCTGAAGTCGCGCACCGTGCCGGCCGACCAGGCCATTGCTGAATCGCTGGCTGCCTTGGCCTGGCTGCAGGCCCAGGGCGCGCAGCAGATTTATTTCAAGTACTGCTCGACCTTCGACAGCACGGCCCGCGGCAACATCGGCCCGGTGACCGAGGCGCTGATGGACGCGCTGAACACCGGCTTCACGATCGCCACGCCGGCTTTCCCCGACAACCAGCGCACGGTGTTCAAGGGGTATTTGTTTGTTGGTGATGTGCTGCTCAATGAAAGCGGCATGCAGAACCACCCGCTGACGCCGATGGTGGACGCGAACCTGGTGCGGGTGTTGCAGTCGCAGACGAAGCGGCGTGTCGGCCTGATCGACCACAAGGTGGTGGCGCGCGGCGCGGCGGCGGTGCGCGAACGCATGGCGCAACTGCAGGCAGAAGGTGTGGGCGTGGCCATCGTGGACGCGGTGTCCAACGAGGACCTGCTGCGCCTGGGTCCGGCACTTGAGGGCCTGCCGCTGGTCACGGCCGGCTCCGGTGTGGCCATCGGCCTGCCGGCCAATTTCGGCATCACGCCCTCGGATCAGGCCAGCCGTTTGCCGGCCGCCCGCGGCCTGCAGGCGGTGGTGTCGGGCAGTTGCTCGCTGGCGACGAATCGGCAGGTGCTGGACTTCATGAAGCAGGGCCATCCCACCCTGGCGATTGACCCGCTGCGCATCGCCTCGGGCGCCGATGTGGCGGCCGAGGTGCTGGCCTGGGCCCAGCCTTTGCTCGCGCGCGGTCCGGTGCTGGTGTATTCCACCGCCGACAGCGGCGACGTGAAGGCGGTACAGGGCCGCCTCGGTGTAGAGGAAGCCGGCGCCATGGTCGAACGCACCCTGGCCGCGGTGGCGCGCGGCCTGGTGCAGCTGGGTGTGCGGCAACTGGTGGTGGCCGGCGGTGAAACCTCGGGTGCCTGCGTGCAGGCGCTGGGCATCACGCAGCTGCAGATCGGCCCGCAAATCGATCCCGGTGTGCCCTGGTGTCATGCCCTGTGCGAGCTTGCTCCAAATGAAGGCCTGCACCTGACGCTGAAGTCGGGCAACTTCGGCACCGACGACTTCTTCACCAAAGCCTTTACGATGCTGGCATGAACTACGACCCCCACGTTTGCCGCGCTGCGGCTGCACTGCCCCCCGAGGGGGCCTATGCCCCCCTTGGGGCGGCCCGGCGGGCGGCATGACTGCATTGACCGAAAACCAGGCCCGGGAAGAGATCTGCCGCGTCGGCAAAAGCCTGTTCGACCGCGGTTATGTGCATGCCACGGCCGGCAACATCAGCGTGCGGCTCGACGCCTCGGCGGGCGGTGGTTTCCTGATCACGCCGACCGATGCCTGCCTGGGTTTCCTGGACCCGGCGCGGCTGGCCCGGCTCGACGCCGATGCGAAGCAGCTCAGCGGCGACACGGCCAGCAAAACCATCGCGCTGCACGCCGGCATTTACGCGGCAGCGGCCGCATTTGACCCGGCGACGCGCTGCGTGATCCACACCCACAGCACCCATTGCGTGGCGCTGAGCCTGCGTGCCACGGGCGAGGAACTGTTGCCGGCACTCACGCCTTATTTCGTGATGAAGGTCGGCCATGTGCCGGTCATCGGCTACCACCGCCCGGGCGACCCGGCGGCGGCGGCGCTGGTGGCGCAGGCGATCGCGCGTTACGGCCGGCAGGGCACACCGATACGCGCTGTGATGCTGGCCCGGCTGGGCCCCAATGTCTGGCACCACAGCCCGGCGGCGGCCATGGCCGTGCTGGAAGAACTCGAGGAAACCGCCCGCCTCCTGTGCCTGGACGGCGTTCCGGTGCAGCCCTTGAGCGCTGCGCAGATCGAGGAGCTGCGCCAGACCTTCGGCGCCCGCTGGTAATTCGTTTTTTGAGTCAAATCGACCTCTAGCCCTTTATATACCTGCGCAAGCAGCTATTCATTCCATAGCATTTCCAAGAAGACGACCATGCCGAAATTCGCCGCCAACCTGTCCATGATGTACCCCGAGTTGCCCTTCCTGGACCGTTTTGAAGCGGCCGCGAAAGACGGCTTCAAGGCGGTGGAGTATCTTTTTCCTTACGCCTTCAGCCAGCAGGAACTGGCCGCACGCCTGAAGGCCAACGGCCTGCAGCAGGTGCTGTTCAACGCGCCACCCGGCGGCACCGATGCAGCCTCCATTGCCCAGGCCTGGGACAAAGCCGGCGACAAGGGCACGGCCGCCGTGCCGGGCCGCGAGGCGGAGTTCCGCGCCGGCGTGCTGCTGGCCCTGGCCTATGCCGAGGCGCTGGACTGCCCGCGCATTCACCTCATGGCTGGCCTGGTTGCCGCAGGGCAGGAACGTGAGGACGTCCGGCCGGTCTATGTGGCCAACCTGCGCTGGGCGGCGGCCGAGGCGGCGAAACACGGGCGTGACGTGTTGATGGAACCGATCAACACGCGTGATGTGCCGCGCTTCTTCCTGAACCGGCAGGACCATGCGCACGAGATCGTGACCGAGGTGGGTGTGCCCAACCTCAAGGTGCAGATGGACCTGTACCACTGCCAGATCGTCGAGGGGGATGTGGCCACCAAGATCCGCCACTACCTGCCGACCGGGGCCGTCGGTCATTTCCAGATCGCCGGTGTGCCGGAGCGGCACGAGCCCGACATCGGGGAGCTCAACTACCCCTATCTGTTCGCTGTGATCGACGAGGTCTCCGCGGCTTGCGGCTGGGACGGCTGGATCGGCTGCGAATACAAGCCGAAACAGGGCGGCCAGCCCGGGGGCACGTCGGCAGGCCTCGGCTGGCTGCCGCGCTGACCGCCAGCGACGCGGTGCCCCGCTGAATCGTTAGAAACGGATGCCGGCAGGATTGCTCGGCGGAGGGGTCACCGGGGTGGCAGGCGCGGCCGGCGTGCCGGGCCGCGCGGCCGCGGTGGTGGCCGGTGCGGGCGTCGGCGCCACCGTCACCAGGGGGCTGGCCGGGGGCTGGCGGTAGCTGGCCGGCAGCACCGACGATTTGGGGTAACCCGCCGCGTCGAGGAACTGCGTCCATTCCGCATCCGAGAAACCCTTGAGCTGCTGGCTGCCTATGGTCAGAAACGGCAGGGAGCTGTCGCCGCTGATGCGCTGCAGCGCCTGCGCGTCTTCGTTGGTCGAGACGGTTTTTTCCGTGTAGGGAACACCGCGCGTGGTCAGCAGGGAACGGGCCGAGGCGCAGGGGCCGCAGTTCTCGCCCGAATACAGCGTGACCGGGTACTGGCCGGCCACCTTGCGCAGCTCGAACGGCAGCGACGCCGTGGCGATGCCGCGGGCGCCGTCGGCACCGGCCGCCGTCACCCTGGCATTGCCGGTGGCCGGGGGCGGCTTGTCGGAAAAGGTGACCTTGCCGTCCGGACCGACGATGCGGTAGACCGGCTGGGCCTGGGAAAGAGAAGAAAATGTGCCGGCAGCCAGCGTCAATACTGCGCTAACTGCTACAAATTTGATAGTGTTCGAGGTCATGCATCACTCCGTTTGAGGTCACTCACGCCATGCCCTGGTGCCGCAGCAGCGCGTCGATGGAAGGCTCGCGGCCGCGGAAGGCCTTGAACGACTCCATCGCCGGGCGGCTGCCGCCGGCCTCCAGAATGGCCTGGCGGTATTTTCTGCCAGTTTCCAGATTAACGGGGCTGGACCCGGCATCGGCGTCGGTGTTTATACCTGCAGGTGTGGCGCTTTGTGCACTTTCCTCGAAGGCCGCATAGGCGTCGGCAGAGAGGACTTCGGCCCATTTGTAGCTGTAATAGCCGGCCGCATAACCGCCGGAAAAAATGTGACTGAATGTGTGCGCCGTGCGGCTGTAGGGCGGCGGGGTGATCACGGCGTATTCCTCGCGCACGCCGGCCAGCAGCGCCATCACGTCGCCGCCAGGTTGCCACTCGGTGTGCAGCAGCATGTCGAACAGCGAAAACTCGATCTGGCGCAGGGTCTGCATGCCGCTCTGGAAGTTCTTGGCCGCCAGCATCCGGTCGAACAGGGCGCGCGGCAGCGGTTCGCCGGTGTCCACATGGGCCGTCATGTGTTTGAGCACATCCCATTCCCAGCAGAAGTTTTCCATGAACTGGCTGGGCAGCTCGACCGCGTCCCACTCGACGCCGCTGATGCCGGAGACATCGCGCTCGTTGACCTGGGTCAGCATGTGGTGCAGGCCGTGGCCGAACTCGTGGAACAGCGTGGTCACGTCGTCATGTGTCAGCAGGGCAGGCTTGCCGCCCACGCCGTCGGCAAAGTTGCAGACCAGATGCGCGACCGGTGTCTGCAGCGTGCCGGTGTCGGGGCGCAGCCAGCGGGCACGCACATCGTCCATCCAGGCGCCGCCGCGTTTGCCGGTGCGCGCCGGACGGTCCAGGTAGAACTGGCCCACCAGCTCGCCGTTGCGCTCGATGCGGTAGAACTCGACGCCGGGCTTCCACACGGGCGCCGTGTCGGGGCGGATCGCCACCTCGAACAGCGTCTCGACAATCCTGAACAGGCCGGCCAGTACCTTGGGCGCGGTGAAGTACTGCTTGACCTCCTGCTCGCTGAAGGCGTAGCGCGCTTCCTTGAGTTTTTCGGCGATCCAGGTGAAGTCCCAGGGCTGCGGGTCTTTCAGTCCCAGCTTTTCCGCGGCAAAGGTGCGCAGGTCGGCCACGTCCTTGAGGCCGTAGGGCTTGGCGCGCTGGCCGAGGTCGCGCAGGAAGCTGATCACCTGTTCGGGCGAATCGGCCATCTTGGGGACCACCGAGACCTCGCCGAAATTGCGGTAACCGAGCAACTGCGCTTCTTCCAGCCGCAGCGCGAGGATTTCCTGCATCACGGCGCTGTTGTCGAAGCGGCTGAACTCCGGCGGCGACTGGTCGCTGGCGCGCGTGCTGTAGGCCTTGTACAGGGTTTCGCGCAGGGCGGAGCTGTCGGCAAACTGCATGACCGGCAGATAGCAAGGCATCTTCAGCGTGAGCTTGTAGCCCTCCTTGCTCTCGGCTTCGGCCTGCGCGCGCGCCGTCTGGACCACGTCGGCCGGCACACCGGTGAGTTCGTCTTCGCGGGCGTAGTAGGCGTAAGCCTCAGTGGCGTCGAGCGCGTTTTCGCTGAATTTCTGGCTCAGTTCGGCCTGGCGCTCCTGGATGGCGGCAAACCGTTCCTTGGCCGCCCCGAGGAGTTCGGCGCCCGACAGCACGAAGTTGCGCACGGCGTTTTTGTGCGCCTGGCGCTGTTCGGGGTTCAGCGACGCCACATCGATGGCCTTGTACTTGGCGTACAGCCGCTCGTCGGCGCCCAGGCGGGTCCAGAACTCGGTGACGCGCGGCAGGGCGGCGTTGTAGGCGGCGCGCAGCTCGGGGGTGTCCGCCACGCTGTTGAGGTGGCTGACCGCGCCCCAGGCCCGGCCCAGGTTTTCGGTGGCCACGTCCAGCACGCCGGCAATGTCCGCCCAGCGCGCCGGAAAGTCCGGCGCAGTGACGCGTTCGAGGGCGGTTTCGGCCTGTGCCAGCAACACGTCGACCGCAGGGCCCACATGCTCGGGTGCGATGCGGTCAAACAGGGGAAGGCCGGAGAAATCGAGAAGCGGGTTGGAGGCGGTCAAGGTGGTCATATTCATCAGTTGTGGGCGCAGGCACCCGATCTAAAGGGGACGCGCGAGACAAAAAAGGAAAATGCCGCGCTCGCCGGCCAGGGCCAGGCGGATCACGCCGCTGCCGGCTTAGGGCCTGTTCACACTATTTATACAAGTGCGAACGTGGTTAAAACAGCGCCAATCTAGGCGCGCGACGACGCTCAGCCTGGGCGGCTGAGTTAGGAGTGCAACAACGAGTGGCGCTGTTTTAACCACGTTCCCTCCGGGTTGCGGCCAAAAAGACCATGCGCAGCGTTGCAAAGCCTTGCCGGGC
>NZ_NBZW01000044.1 GCF_002379085.1 Polaromonas sp. AET17H-212
TCGCCAGTTCCGAGGTCTTCGTCCAGCGCCCGGCCGGCATCGGCACGCGCAAGCAGCGCCATGCTGGCATCGGAAAAATCAAACCAGTCATTCATTTTTTTCGTCGTTTCACGCCAATGTTGGCGGCAAGCATAACGGCTTCGCGAAGACCCCTCCGGTTAGCACGCTAGAAATCACTTGACTGTGGCATGGCCGCCCGCGGCTCACGTAAGTCATTGATTTGGTGCGGCTGGCGGGGATCGAACCCAAATGCCCGCGCCCTTAACATCGCCAATAAATAATGCTTAGTTGTAGCATGGTTTTGTATCACCATGGTCTGATTGGCAGCCAAGCAATGCAGTGACGCCATTAATGAACTTGAGCAGCGAATCAGCCCTTATGTACCAAGCAAAAAGCCGCAACTAGTGCGGCTTTTAAGTGATAACGATAGACTTCACCACTTCAGTTTTTGTGCATTCAACAGCACACGCTCAAGGATTGCATTATCTTCATGAGAAGTGTGGCCGGATGGCGCATCTCTTAGGCCAAACTGCACATGTATTACGTTAGCGACAGCGCTGAAGTTGGGCGTCTCAGCCAGAGGGCGCCCTTGTTCGAAGTCAAAAGAAAGCTGTATGTGAGAGGAAGAGTCGTTGTAATCCTGCATCCACTTCTCCTTTCAATCCACTGTTTCTAGCCCCTCATTGTAGCGTCATACGGGATCACCTGGGGTCGACTTTTTAGCCTGCTTTTCCCTCAATATTGTGATTTCTTGCTCAAGATGTTCGACAGCTTTCAGCTCAAAATCCCGATAACTATCCAAATATTCGGGAACACCCTTGGACGCAAGTTGAATTTTAATAGGTACAAATTTTCCCTCCGAATTTTTTCTGTCGGTTGCTCGAAACATGTTGTGAAAAAGACGCGGAGCAACTCCTTCAAAATGTAAAAATTCAACACGTTGAGGGGTAATCTCCGTACTTTCCTCAACCTCGAAGGCGATCGCGTCTTTGTGCAAGTCCTTTGCCAAGCTCTTTTCGTATGGCTCCACGTAAAACACCTTCATGATCCCTGCGGCGACAATATGTCGTGCGCAGTTGTGACAGGGAAAAGTCGTTGTATACAGCGTGGCACCCTGCAAACTTGTTCCGCCTATACGCGCCAGAGAAACAATTGCATCCATTTCCGCATGAACAGATCTTGAGAACTCAATTAGATCTTTGATCCTTGTATTTTCATAAATTGCAGCCAGCAGTTTATTTCGTCGCTTCTGCGTCAATACAATCGGGTTGTCTTGTTCCCCATTTGCATCCTCCCCTTCTGGTGTGGCATCCGCGGCTGCAGCCAACACTACGTCAATTGCAGAACCGATGGCCTCCTGAAGATTTTTCTTATGAAGATCGTTGAAGCACTCCCGACCCTCTTGGTGAATGCAGCGCATATCAGTTACCTTCGCGGAGTCAGTGTAGAGACCTCCGCCAGGTTTGGGGACATCGTTGCAACCAGTAGCCACAATCTCGCCGGAACTAGTTGAAATTGCAGCGCCAACTTGGCGAGACAAGCATGCTGATCGCAGGCTGGCCGAGTAGGCAGCATACATCCCATTCTCCGCATCGGACGGCGTAACACTCTTGTCACCATGCAGCAAATTCAGAAACCTAACGAGCTTTTCCTGCTTATCGTTTGCAGTCATCGCATCATTTCGAATAAAGTAATCTGCCAAGTGCAACGTCTTATCGAGTTGTTGCCCGTCCTCCCTATCTTCCAGGCGATCAATTTCCATCAAGCTATTTACTTCATCCGCCCTCACATGCTCACCCTCAAGGGTAGACACCCTCCGGTCATAGATTCGAGTGACCCCAGCAAGATAAAAAAGATTCCGATACAAAGCTCTTAAAAGGGTCACCTCTTCAGGGCGCTTAACCTGCTCAATGAGATAGGCGACTCTTCCTGGGACTTCAGTTCCCCTTTTCCCGCGATCTAAGGCAATTGCCTTTGCAGCGAATTCAGCCAGAATTGCTGGATTTGAGGTGCCCTGTCGGAGTGCTTTGCCGGCCTCCTGCAGCAGCCTATAGCGGTTATAGCGAGCAGACTTGGTTGGGTCTAATTGCGGTTTGGAAACAAGCTCGGTACTTAGAGCTTCTTCAATGAACTTGCTTAGCTTTATTCGAACAACGTCAACATATCCTCGTTCGCGTAAGCGCTCTTCAAGTGCTTCGGCGACGCCGGATAGTCCGCAGCCAATGGGGCCAGCCAGGGCTATAACTAATTCATCTGACCGCCTCGCATTGAATTTGTTAGTCAGCTTTTCATTGCTTCTTGATACCTTATCTTTTGGCATAGATGCTTGTTTGAGCAGAGCCGACATGTTGTCCCTTTTTAAATTTGGTTACATATTAACTCCTGGCGGGACCAGCATCTACTCTTCTCGGCAATCAACATGTCAATCCATTCAAACGCGGGCGAAAGCCCAAGGGCGAGCGGACATTGACGGCGGCTGAACACAAGCGACTGAATCGCGTTCGGCTGTCGTCAGAGTCGGTTGAGGTGATGCTTCGGCTAGACGCTGGAACAGCCAATTTCCTTGACCAGCCGCAACCGCGCACAACGTCACCCGCTCGTACGTCGCCGACCTGCTTTGCACTTTGCGATTGACCGCATTGGCAGGGCTGTAGCCCAGGCGGAGGCTTTCCCTGCACTTTGTGTTTACACTTAGTTTGTAACACGCTGTTGTGGCGCGGACCGGTCACGGAGGACATTTGATGTTGGAAGACTTGCCTGATGTTCCCCCTGCCGTGGTTCTGCTTCTCGTAGAGGTGTCACTTAAAAGCCGTGGCGACTACCTTGACGCGCGCAGACGCCTAAAAGCGCTGCTGCCCGAACTCAAAGCGCAGAGCGAAGTTTATGAGGCTCAGCAGATAGCAGCGCCCCGTGTAGCCGCGCCGCCAGGCCGGATGGATATTTACATGGACGGGGGATTGAATCTTTTCGATTCCGACGCCTCCTGCCGCTCGTGGAATTGTCGAACAGCGGGCGCCGTGCGCCTGGCACGCAGCGTGGGATTGATAGCCGACACCATTTGGCTTACAGATTACTTGACAGAGCGCTTCTGTCGATTTGGCCGCGTGACCAACCAAAAGCTCGACGAAGTTCTTGCTGATACGCTCGTGCTAGGCGAATTGATGCCCTTGATCTTGGATGGGATAGTGAAATTTCGAACGCCCTGGATTCCGGCTTGCCCTAGCTGCTCGGCGAGTTTCTACGAAGAAGTAGACGAGATTGCGGCGCACTTGTGCAAAGAATATGCTGGAGAGTTTGCGTTAGTAGGTCATGGGGGTGATGCCTACTCGATAGGAACTGGCGACCTCTATTCCCCAACTCTAGATCTTCAGATCACGCCCAGCAAAACGGGCAAGGGGAGCATTCCCTCTGTTGACACCTATGCGATCAAGGTGGCACATGCGGCGGTGCAATCCGCGCTATGGGTAGGCCGAGAGGCGGTTCTCGGTGGAGGTTCCATTTTCTCGAACTCAAAAATCGGCCTAGCTGGTTTGGCGTATAAAGATGCGCGCGCACGAAGTCATTCAGAGCTAAGGCTACTTGAAGACAAGCGTTCAATAGTTGTTCCTTGGGTGAACAATCTCAGCCCTCACCAGATAGTTCAACTTCGAAGGGAGGCGTCAAAGGCACTCCCTACCTTCCGCGAAACCCTCGCCAGAGGTCTTTCCCCGACGCTTCCGGGAGATTCAGATTCATCCGGTATAGACCTTATTGACGACCTTCGAATGCAGGCCGCCGAGGTTCGCGGCGAACTCGAAAACACTCGACAACACGCTAACCGGTTTTGGAAAACAGCCTACGTCACTCTCGGTTTTGGAATTTCTGCTTATGGGGTGGGTACTGACCAGGTTATGCCGGCGCTAGGTGGCCTGCTTCCGCTACTCCAATTGCTTATGAACCATAAATCGGGAACGGAAGCTGAGATGGAAAAGTTGCACCGCCGCCCAGGATACGTTTTGGTCAAGGCGCAAGACATCCTGGCACATGACCATCAGTTAAGTTGACTACAAATACGATATGGTGACGCGAAGCCCTTAGAGCGTTACAGGAAGCCGACCCAGCAACCGCTGCACCTGAGACAACCGCCAATCGCCGCCACGAGGAGCCGGTACCTTGGCTGCGTTAAGTTCGGCGACCATAGCTCGCTGACTCAGTGACCTGGCACGAAAGCCAGCTACCAGGCCAGATATACCTGCGGCAAACGTGCCTGCAGCCGCTTGGCGGGCTTCAATATTAGGTTTTAAGTTGTGTCGCCCCGCCAAGCCCAACTGAATGCCTCGAACCTTTGCGGCGGCCAATGCTGCCTTGGTTCGCGTTCCTATACGGCGTCCTTCGAACTCGGCGAAGTTCGCCATACTGACCAAAATCATACGTCCCTCATCGGATGCAGGACAGACATCCGGCAGATCGGCGAAGCGGATGTCCACGCCGCTGTCATCTATCACTTCCAAAAAGAAACGAACGTCTCGCGCCAGCCGGTCTAACTTCCCAATAACCAACGCAGCGCCCTGCGCCTTGCACGCGGCTAGGGCTTTAGCCAACTCTGGCCTCGCCTTGCCGGCCTTACGACCTGACTCGATTTCGACAATCTCGCCAACCAAGCTGCCACGCCCACGCAAATAGCTTGCAACCGCAGCTCGCTGCGCATCCAGACCCAAGCCCGATGCCCCTTGGCGTTGAGTGCTGACCCTGACATAAGCAACAAAATTCTGCACGCTGTACCCCTGACCACATTGAAAGACGAACGTTTAATGTGTAGTCACTGTAGCATGTAATTCGTGAATATACGCGAATTAGAATTTGTGGTATAATGGCCACATGAATGAAGAACCTGTTCCCACGCAAAAAAAGCGCGGCCGCAAACCAATAGGCGACAAGGCAATGGACGCGTCCGAACGCAAACTTCGGAGCCGCAGGCTGCAGAACGAGCAAGGCTCCGTGGAATGCCTGATCCGCCTTAGTGGCGGCACCTTGAATTTCATCGACCAGCTTGCTTTGGCTAATGGTGCCTCTCGTTCAATGGTCATTGAAGGATTAATTGATTTCGCGGTTGCTCGAGTTGCTCTTGGTGTCGCGGATGCAGAGCGGGTTAAGTCGCAGGGAGGCTCCGACGAGGCTGCTGAGGCGGCGCTGAAGAACGCCATTGAGGTGACGTTGCGTCCAGGAAGCGTTGCCAAGTACAAGGAGGTGTTGGGCATCAAATAGGCATTCAATCTCATGCTTTACCGGTAACCATACGTTCGGGCATGAGTAAGCGACACCAAGGTGTTGCAGGGGCAGAAGGAACTGGTGAAACCCCAACGGTGGAGTTGGCCCGAAAGGCCGCCGCAGACCGTACCAGTGAGTGTGATTGACGAGCGCCGGACCTCAACATCGTCAATCTCGCAACACATAGCTGTGGCTACTGTTGAGGACAAATTTGAACCTATACCCAGGGGAAGCTCTGCGGAAGGACGGCGTGCCACCTTAGTCTCACTTCGTCGTGGGGTTGGGGGAGTTATGGCACCTCGACCTTCCCCAGGGCATCAAACAGATTGTTTAAGGCTTCGCCTCAAACAACTCAACACTTTCACCTTATTGCGCCCGCAGTTTACTGAGACTCAAACAAATGCCCAAGAAGACAGCGATCCCCGAACAAGTGGCCCAGGCCCTGGTAATGCGGGAGGCGGGCTACTCAGTGCTTTCGATTAGCCAGAAACTCGGCATCAGCGTTCGCTCCCTACAGCGCCACTTCGCCGAGCATGGAGCGAAGAAGGGCATCCTCAAACAAGAGCTGCTCGACGCCGCCCGGGCTGAGCTGATGAAACGGGTCCTTTCCGACGACGCGATCCGTGAGGAGGCCGCCCAGCTCATCAATGACGACTTGGCACACACGCGGCACCTGCGCGGCCTCATGCTGACCGCATCTGAACAATTGCATGCCAGCTCACTCAAGGAGGCGGTGTTGGTCATGCGGGCGGCTGCAGCCTACAGCACGGCGATCAAGAACACTTCGGACACCCTGCGGCAAACGATGCGGGTCGAACGGGCCTTGGTCGGGGCAGAAACGGAAATGCCAGAACTACTGATTCGAGAGATGACGCAGCAGGAGGTAGAAGACCTAAGGGAGGAGCAGGAAGCTCAAGAGACTTAGGGTGAAGCTCGGCATGACACGTTTGGCATGGGGATGGCACGTTTATGGCGGACACGAAGTCTTAGGATTACGCACATGTCGTCTTAGGGCAGCCTTGTATTTTTGCGGGTTGGATTTGAGAATTTCACTAGGAAAGGCCGGTCTCCCTGAGACTCTTCGTTGCGCCAGTAAGTCACTTACTTAAACACTCACTAGCGGCCCTAAATCCTCCCTTCCCCGCCTTGTTCCTTGCTTGTTGTTGACCGCAACGCGAACTTGTTCAATACCGAAATCAATCTCGAATTTGGCAATCTCCGCAAGATCAGTGCGGACACCAGTTATGAGTGCTGCTTTTTCACTCATCGTAGTGCTTGAATAGTGATTTTCATTCACACCGACCAGTTTGTGGCCCACGACCTTCAGGCGGATGAAGCGCTTTAGATCAGGATCATCAAAAGGCAACGTGGAGAAGGGGACGCGCAGGAGCAAGTCGTTGAAATTGGCCCGGAGGCAGTGAAAGACTTTGGATCCGTCTCGCGGCATGCCTAAGCGTTTGAACATCGCCGACATTTTTCGGATCGACTCCTTTGCGTAGCGCGCATCCGATGTAGCGTAAGACAGCTCTGGAAACAAACGCGTGAACCCTTCCTTTTCCAGACGCTCGCGGTAAGAAATCAAACCCAGCTTGATCAGTAGAGGCGAAACAGGAATTAGCCTCGTCGCATTTGCGTTTTTCAACGACTTGTCCGGCGTTGTTTCATTGATGTCGAAATACCAGACGCCGTCATCTGAACGATTGATGTCTCTTAGGTAGAGCTGGCTAACCTCCTTAATCCGGCATCCGGAATGGAGTGCAATGATCGGCAGCCAGTACTCGAACGGATACCACCGCGCATTTCCCCTGACGTGGCGTCCGTTGCCAGTTTTGTACTGCTCTTGACCGAATATCAGACGTAACTCGTCCTGTGTGAAGGGCACCCTGTCATCGCTGTCATCGTCAACGCCATGGGCTTTACGCTGCGCTTTAGTTTGCCGCTCTGTTTTTCGATCCGCTGCGGTCTTGGTCTGCTCCCCCAGCACGGCGACTACTGGGTTCTCTTTCAGCCACTCTTGCGCTACTAGCCATCGAAACATTTGATCGACCCATTGCAGCCGCTCGTGACGAGCCTTCTCGCTCATCAGGGGCCAATGCACACCATCATTCCGTAGGGCAGCAGTTGTAGCCGCCATCGACTCGCGCTTGTATGCCTTTGGGATATTGTTCGATTTGGCAGGCATTGATTCCAGTTTCTGGCGGAACTCCCGCAGAAGGTCAGCACTCACTCTGCTCAGAGGCATATCGCCCACCAACTCAACAAACAGCGCACAACCACGTCGCTTCTGTTTTTGCTCGGTCAAGCTCGCTACGCTGCCTGGAATGCCGCTGGGGGTCGTTGCATAAGCTTCTAACGCTGCGGAAAACAGCTTGTCCGCTTTGTTCCCAGCGCCACCATCCACACCTTTGAGGGACGCCATTTGAATTTCTTGCGCTCGTTGAATCTGCTCGGCCGTCACCTTCTGTCTCATGTAACGATGAACAATATCAACCGCATCGGCCCGAACCTCCAATGCCCCAACATTGAAACGAAGGCTTTTTTCCGGAATAAAAAGCTTGCCACGCGCGTCGGGTGCATCAAAACACACCACGTCAATCTCTTCGAGACCTTCGGAAAGTATTACTCCTGCAAGAGCCGCGCCTTCATTTCTTGGAATACTCAGCAAACCACTTAAAACGACCGCAACAGCGTCATCGGGCATCTGCCTTGGCAATGGCAGCACAAAGCCGCCAGAAGCGCCCTGAGCGGGATTTTCAAGTTCGAGGTCTTCAGCTGAAAGAATGTATCCAGGCACTTGAGATACCCGACAAAGCAGCGGCATCCTGCCCTCGGCCGCCATCCTTAATAGCTCGGTTTGTTCGATACCGGTTGACTCGACAGCATCGGATAGACGCAAGTGTTTGCTGGCAACTAGAGCAGTTGCGGGGCCGATTAGCTTGAGGATGTCTGAAGTCATTGGACTGGACTCTAACGCCAATAGCTTCTGACGCCAGCCAGCCACCAGAATAGAAGCGACTAGCTTTGCAATCGAAAATTCATGCGTCCTGGTTGACTGTGAGAACTCGCGCCTGCCGGCAAGCTCACGCAACCTGAGGGGAACGACAAGTCGCGCCCACCAAATGCCGCCACGGCGGGCAAGATGACTGCTCATAAACATACGCCTTTGTAGCAAGACGATGTAGCAGGCGACGCAGAATCCGAAAAATCCCTTGGAATCAAGGGCTTGGACAAGACTGGTGCGGCTGGCTTCGGAGACCACTTGAATATGCGTTACGGCGTTGTGCCAAAATGTGCAAAAACTCGTTACTTGACGTAAAATGTTACTTTACGCGCCGAATTTAGTCCCTTCCGACCCCGTTTGATACCTATTTCAATGGTTTTAACGAAGAAGCGAAGGCAACCCCGGTGTGACTAAAACTCCACTCTGGGCGCCGATTGACCTTAAAACTTTCTGATTCTCGCGTAGAGCAATGGGCTATCGAGCAGGGAGTCTTGAACAAAGCCCTGGCATTTAGAACCGCAATCGGAAGCCCATCTGAACTACTCCTATCCGGCAGCCTGGCATTCTTGGCACGCCCCACAACCCTGGAAGTGCTTAGCAATTGGGGATCTCACCCCTTAGTCCCCCAAGCCCTCCGCGACCTTTCCGTGGCAGCCCAGACCATCCTGCCGCCAGAGGCAGAGCTTGCCTCTACAGGACGTGCAAAGGTACAACATAGTAAGGAGTTTCAAGCCGCTCCCCTAGCGGTGATGTTATGTGCTCAGGTTATTGAAACCGAAGAAGCAAGCAGGTACCTAGAGGACATTGCCTGCCTTCGCGTTTACCTGCTCGTGACAGCAATGCAAGACCGCACACCAGGGCCACGCACTCAAGAAGCAGCTAAGCACGTGGTTCGCTTTCTGGAGGAGGCTACTAGGTATCCCAAAGCCCTCAGGTGGATAGCCCAAATTTCTGGGGCGAACCGCCACTTCGATACGTATCTGACGGGGATCTCGGACGGCGCCAAAACACTCAAGGCAGAAATTCGGTCGAATCAATCGACAAACGACTCATCCCATGCTGGGATTAGATTTGCCAGAGACATGGAAGCCACCGCCAAGGGTTGCGCATCAAGGTCTGAAGAAACCACCGAGCGTCAGAAAGCTTCATTCACTAACAACGACTGGAGTTCGGCACTAGAGGAGCATTTTGGAGGCAATTCGGAGATCCAAGTTGAGAAGATCGGAGCACTTCCGTCAGAAGACGACCATGAGGAGGATCCTACGGAGATCGCAATCCTTACGAAGTCGCCGACACCTGAGCACAGGTATCGCCTGGGGCTGGGTCTTCACCTGCAAACGCAAACCGAGAGAAATGTACTTGCTTACTCATGGGACCGGCTAAGACCTGACGAGCTTGAAATCCTCTTGAGGCTAATCGACCATTGGCTGCAGACCAAAAGCCTGCGGCTACTAGGCGCAATTTCATCCTTGGCGCTACTAACGCGAAATAGCATCGAGGTCGCATGTAGTACTGTGCTGTCGGCCAGCCCAGAAGATTCTCCTTGGGTTCTGAATGTTGAAGTGGGCAAACTAATTCGGCGGCCAAATCGACCCCTTCAACGGTTTCGAATCCTGGAAAGGGCTGAGGCGTGGGTAAGACCCCTGGCGGCCATCAACGAGGTCCAGTTGTCTCCCCGGATTCACGCCATTTTGTTGGATGCTCTGAAAGAGAAGCCAAGTGCCAACACGCTGGGCGGCTTCTGGACAGAAGAGACGAGCCCCCATGCAAAGTTCGACCAAATCTGCAGGGAAACGCCGGGCCTGCAGCGAATCAAACAGGGAATGTTGAAGGCCACAGCCGATCAGTTGATCTTCAATGAGACCAATGACTCGACTTTCACGCGCATGCTGCTTACTCCTGCACAGTCCGTCACACCAAGTGCAGGCTCGTATTCATCCTGGACTCAAGCCTATGCGAATAGCGCGTTTAGTCGGTTGTCCCACGATGTGCTCCCTCCCTCCAATCTACCTCAAGGGGAAAACGCACTGGGAAGCGAAATCGATCCCGACGACTCCAAAATACAAGAGGCGTTTGCTAGTGCCTCTGCCCGCATTGAC
Source organism: Polaromonas sp. AET17H-212 (assembly GCF_002379085.1). Taxonomy (GTDB): domain Bacteria; phylum Pseudomonadota; class Gammaproteobacteria; order Burkholderiales; family Burkholderiaceae_C; genus Polaromonas. The sequence continues at coordinate 10,348 of NZ_NBZW01000044.1, forward strand.
AGTATCTTTGATGCACACCAGCCAGACACTTGGGTAGACCTGCACAATGCCATTACCGTCTACAGCGTCGTGACCCTGTTGGCTTGCACCGGAGCGCGTCCAGTCACGTCGATATTTGAATGCCTTCAAGATTTTGATCTGAACCAGTCCAGGGCTCGAATATTTATCGATGACAAAGTCATTCATGAGGCGCGCTCCGGCCGTTGGGGCCGTATCACCCCGCTCCCGCCGCTCGCAACAGAGCTTATGCAAAAGCTCTATTTGCCTTACTTTGACTGGCTGCTTGATCACCTGACAGCGTTGGGTGTAGGCAATCCAGACTACGCCGCATTGGCATTTGGGATGCAAGAGCACAAGGCCGAGGGGAAAAGGCCAAATATGCCGCTCTTTTTTCTTTTGAAACAAGCCCCAAAATTACGCATTGTCGAAATTAACGAAACAGAAATTGCAGAATCAGGTTGCTTCGACTGGCCTCTTCCTTGCAACCTCTTCAGACATCGCCTCTCGACAAGACTGCGCAGCAATGGCGCTGGCGAAGACTTTGCAGCTGCTCAGTTGGGCCATGCTGAAGCGGGATCAGAGGTCTACGGAAGCTTCTCACCGCAGTGCTGGGCAGATGACGAAAACCGCTGGAGGCAAGCCCTCGAGGAGGCGACACGTCCCTTAGGCATTTCAATCGTGCAGTTTCGAACACCGGCAACGACTCCATTGTCAGTGTCAAGCAACTTTCAAAGTTTTTTAGGAAAAACAAGATTTGGGTCTGAGGCCCGCCGCTATGACCGTGCGTCGAATCAACAGCACGCCGAGGCCGCAGCGCTGGCGATGATCCAACAACGTATTGCCTCTGCGCTGAATGAAGCCGGCGTGGAGGCGCTCGCTGTCGATCAAAGTTCCTTTCCCGAAAAACTTGATGAAGACCAACTCCGACGCTTGAACGATCAGGACTTCTGGACGGGTCTTGGCCGACAAATGCTCTTCACTGACGCTGACACTCCACGCCCCAATCACGCGATCTGGTTTCAAACATTCGAGGACTTCCGGGCAAAGGTTTTTGCAGGGTCATATGCCCCAAAACTGGATCGACTTCTCGTCAATAGACCAAAAACACAGCGATTCGCGTTTCCGCACGCTACGCTTCTTGCAGAGGGGAATCTCGCTATTTTGAGACAGCATATTCGGCAGGTCTTCGACACCGTACCGATTTACCGTCGCTCCCTAAAACTGCAGGGCGCCCTTAGCGCAATAGATATGGCCCTCACTGGCCTTGTCAGCGACGCTTCTTTACTAAAGCGATTGGGAAACTGCGATCCGGCAGGGTTCCAAACTCATGTGCGGGCATCGATCTTGTATCTCGCCAGAATTCCTTCTCGGGACGAACAGGCCTCACCAGCATTTGGATGGCAGTGCGTACCAGCGAGGTGTGCCAATGATGTGCTCAATATCATCTCCTCAACCGGAAAGACCCAGCAAAGCACTACGATTCCAAAAGAACTCGCTACCTTTGCTCGCTATACAGAGTCAACGCTTCAGCATCCAAACGAGAGCTTGCAGAATACCGATCAGCTCATCGACAAAATTTGTGAGCTTGTCAACCACCACAACAGGCTAGCGCTGCCCGGCATTGTGGCTGCCGTTCGGTGCGGTGAAACTGCTTCATGGTCACTTGACGCGTATGGCCTAGCTCGGGCGGCGTTTTCAAAGCACGTGGACGAGCTCAAAGTTATACCGGGCTTGACGTTAAAACTCAATATCCCGGACGCTCGCATTCCATCCATTGGCGACTCGCTCGGTTCACGCGACGCTGACGAAGCACTACTCAAGGTTGTTCGCACACATGTCACTGAGTTCGAAACCAAGGCAAGCAAAATCAAAGCCATTAAAACCGAGGCAAGCAAAACCGAGGCACATAAAAAGAAGGTAAACAAAATAAATTGGTCAGATCGCAAGCGTTTGAGAGCAGCGACCAAGATTGAACGAGAGCTTCATCAATCAAGGGACTCCGTATCGAGCAGCGTGCAACTGCTGGTCAGCTGGGTTCTGCAGATGTTGCGCGCGAACGGCGTTGCTGGAAAGATGCTGCGTTCATCTTCAATTCTCACGTACATCTCCCTGCTTGCCCCTGCGTTCCTTGACCACGGTCGGGAGATCAATCTCATCGAGGCCGATGAAGACGACCTTGAAGAGTTTTACTTTAAAGTCCTGACTCGACCCGTCGATGAAGCGAGACGTCGACATGCTCATGATGGTGACGACAGGCGTCTTGACGAACGCGCGGTACTTGGAAGGCTTAGAACATTCCATGATTTCATAGAGCAGGTTTACGGCGCAGAAAGTCCCGATTGGTCTGTATTGGGTGAAGATCTGACATCAAGCCAAGTGTCGGCATACATCATCACAACCCAGGAGTATCAATCTGCCCTCGAAATACTCTGCCCTGCTGGCAGCGGTTTTGATCACGACGCCTACCTGGAAGCATTCTTGCTGATTCTCGGTTTTCGATTTGGTCTGCGCAGTGGGGAGGCCATCTCAATGGCTCGACATAATTGGGTATCGGTCGAAGGCGGGTGTGTCGTTCTCGTAAGCGGAATACACAAAAGGCTGAAATCGACTGCTGCCCGCAGGCAGGTACCGCTTTTGGGTCAGCTAACCTCTCACGAGGCAGCGGTGGTAGCCGGCTGGCTAGACCATTGGGTAACGCTGGATTTGCCACCGGCCGCGCCGCTTTTTCCCTCCGGCATCACGCCTAAAGTGCCAGTCCGGTTGCAAGACCACAGATTTCGCGTCGCCACAGCTTTGCGCACAGCCACCAAGTGCGACCGTGTCACGTTCCACCATGCCCGGCATTCATTCGCGTCCGCCATGTTCTTACGCCTGATGGCTCCCCACCTTCTTCCGACTCTTCCTGGAATGGGCGCATCTTGGTTATGGCAGGCTGGGGAGGTACAGAAACAGCTATTGGGACGTATTGGCGTGACTCGACGCTCGCCGTGGGCATTGTCTGTAATGCTGGGCCATTCTCACCCTAGAACAACACTGGTTAGCTACTGTCATTTCGCGCACGAGTGGGGGAATGCCAGGTTGACGGAGAAGCACCCTACAGATTTTGTGCTTCGCAAGATCGAGCATTTGCCGAGCTGGGTCAATAACTTAAGCCTCATGGCTGCAGATGCAGATCCAACGTCACCTTTTCCCTGCCTAGTGCGTCTGAAACGTACTTCGAGAACGCCGCAGGATGTTCTGCACTTTCTTGAAAAGCTGTCGCGAGGGATGCTACCCAGTCGAGCCGGTTGGCTGTGCTCATTTGACCAATCCGAAACCAGCTCATTGATGACTCTCTTGGGTCACCTCACACATAACCCCGCCAAGATACCGGTACTGCATGATCATCCGGTACGTGAAGACTCACGCCTGGGCCAAATCATAAAAGGCCCTAGCCCTCGGAGATGGGAAGAATTGCGCGGCCTTGTGGGGAACAGGGAACTACCACCGCTGGATGGACGGGATGGGGTATATCAAGTCGCTGGACCGCTACAAATTCTTCTATGGCGCGACCAACATTTCGATGCACTTCAGGTCGTCATGAATGCTTTCGGGTGGAGGAAGGCTGACCTCGAAATTTATTATCCGCCGTCGGGTGCTCACACGAGCTCAGCGCTGTCTGAAGAATTTGGATGGTCGCCAGTGACCACAAATTCGAAGTCAGGTGGTAGAAAAATCCATGTCGACGTGGCCAGATATCCCACGCCCTTGATGCGGCGTCAAACTAGTAGCGGCTACATCCACCTGTCAGAAACCAAAGATCGTGTCGGCGTCACTTTAAAACTAAGCCGTGCTGCAGCCCCACGGCCGCAGCCCTCAGGTCTGAGCGAACGCGCGGATCTAGTTCGAATTTGGCTTGCTATCCATCTTCGGGCTAACTGATCAGTGACAGCAACTAGCCTTCGTTCAGACTGGCCTGATCGAATGAAGATAGTATTTATTCTGGTCTCCACCGTGCTCTTCGATTAGTACAACTTCAACCCTCACGAGCCCGGTCGAACGGTCCACCTGCGGAACTCCAGAGTTCCGCCCATTGTGAGCTTGTGCAAGGGCTTCCCCAATCGCCCTGCCATGCTCTGCGTCGTTGTACCCAAGTTGACATGTACGTCCGCCTTTCTCCTCAAGAAGCAAAGTCAACTTTAGCTTTTCAAAATTTACAGCCGCCAGCAGAGCCGTCTGTGGCTTTAGTCTAGTTCTGCTCTTCACAATCTGCTGCCGCAGAGGCATTGTCTCCTTTCTCATCAGCTTTTCATCCCCGCATCGCAAGTCGAAGTTCTCCATGTGCTTGGACTTGCTCAATTCGACCGCCATTATTTGGCCTTTGGAAACAACAGTCCGTATTGCATTGATCGCATCCTGGGGCGTCTCACAGGAGGAAGCCAGTTTTGCAAGATGCGGCGGAAGATCGTCCTCAGGCCTGTGGTCCCCTAGAGCTCGGCTATCGCTCTCCAATCCGTCAACATCGGAGTCAAGCGCTTGAAGTGAAACCTGTTCTGCGAAATTTGCAATTATCTCGGGTGGCGTTGGCGCATACATTTCTTCCGACATTCCACTGGCGACAGCCGTCACCAGCTTCACCTCTTGCGCTGTAAAGCCGTTCAAATCAAGAATTGCCCAGAGCCGACCCTTATCTTCCGTGACGGATTCAACCCGAAATAAATGTTCCATGTTTTTTTTTCGGTCAGGAACAGTGTTGGCAGCCACGCTTCGAATGGAGTCCATCATTTGCACGACGGATTGCTTACAAAGAACAGATGCTGGGGCCTCCATCACCGCACGCCCGTCCTCCATCCAAAACCTGCACTTGAAAGTGGACCCAATGGCAAGCCGCATGCTCTGGTTCTCAGACTCCTGTCTCATTGGAGAGTCAATTTCATCACTGCCATCTACATTGTCTTTTGCCATGAGTTGCCCCTTTGATAGGAAATGCGGCCATGAAAGACACGGCCACCGGGGTTCATTTTTTGCTGCAACAAGTTTTTCTGCAAATCCCAGTTTTGAAAAGCGCTTGAATAATGGTGCAGCGTATATCTCGGATGCGTGGTTGTTGCATTTTTATCACGCAGAAAAATCCGTCTCGCGACGTTCTCTATTTTTGCCGCTCTACACTTGAGAAATTCGCTCGAGCGGTGCGTTCGTCGATGCCACTTCCCGACGCGTCGCAGCAATTAATAAAAATAGATTTCAGCTAAGGGCCAAAACCTTTTGAACGCTGGGAAAAGGTCCGCACACAGACCTGAGTGGGCTCGGTGAGCTCAGTCAATTGTGTTGTCACGGTGACACTCACGGTAGCAAAAATTTCCATTGTCTGTGACGCGCTGGGTGACCGTAACGCGGTTTATTTGACTTCGATGAAGAATCTCAGGTTTGCTTCATCTCCAGTTATCAGCCATGGCGGGGCCGACACACACCCAGGGTCCCCAAAAGCCGGCGCGTCGCCAAAATGCGCTCTGTGCCCGACGTTCGAATGGCTCGATCAATTCAGGTTTCTCTGCCGCTCCCCTGTCTGAGTTGCCCGCTCGACCGCTGCAACGAGCCGGCTGTTGTGCACGGCATGGTGAAAGCCGGGCGTGTAATAGGTGCCTGCCGCGAGATCGCGGGCAAGGGAGGCATAGCTGCATGGCGCCAATTGCGTAGGCACGAGGTAGCTCAAGCCTGCGACGACCACTGGAGAGTTCGATCGCCTGGATGATGTGGGATGCGCGCTGCGCGGGTTTACAGCAGTCAATGCTCGACTCCTTTAGTGCGAGCGGCTGGTCAGCAATCATCCCTTTCGACGTCGAGACACAGCCGCTCTGGCACAAATTTGACGCGAGGGCGGGCCTTTGTTCAAACGACTTCTTGGTGCCGAGACATTCTTATGCGGAATGCGAGGCATCGGTCGTGGGTATGCCTCTCTTCAAGAGTCACTTGCAAGAGAGGGAGATTCAAGGTTAGGGCGCCGATGGAGGTCGCTCCTCTCCGTCGCCCTGCACGCAACCCGATTCCTCACCGCGGTCAGTTGTCGCAGCCCTCGAAGGTTGATCCCTGCCTTACGGCGTAGGCCCACACATAGGCCTTGTGGGTCTTGCCCGCGGCGCATGGGCATGGTGAGCACCACGCCTTCGTAGGCACGTCTGCTTCACGCCAGCAAGGCCTCCAGCATTGCCGCCTGCTTTTCAAAGTCTGCTGGCCGACGCTGGCTAAAGGTCTGCAAGTTGCCCAGTTTCCAGCGTAGTGCCGTCAGTTCGGACGCATACGGACATTGAAGCAATGTCCAATCCGGCTGTGCACGGGCCAGACCCGTCAGGAACTGTTTGTGCTGGCCCGTCAGCCGTCGCGGAAGTTCCTCGCGCAGTCTGGCGCGTATCTCCAGCAGAACGTCGAGACTCACCGGCTCAGTGGTCATACCGACGAAATGATGATGGTATTCATGCGCGATGTCTTTTTCGTTCCCGAACAGCACCTCGTGGGTGGGTCGGTTGTGCCCGGCCAGGTAAGTCACGAAGCATTCCACCACCGCATCCGTCAAACCACCAGACTCGAACATCTTCAGCACGTCAAACAGGTCACGCGGGTGCTGGCGGTCCATGGCCGCGACAAGTTTGCTGCCATACAGCTCTGCAGGCGCCAGGACCGGAAGCTCCAGGGCCACGCTGAACATGTCGGCTGTCTTCGGACTCAGGGGATGGCGCTCGACCGGGAGCACCGTTCCTCGGAAAACCACGTTGACTTCGACCTTGACCTGGGCCTCAGCGTTTTCGATCAGCAGCTTGGTGTCGCCGAGATCCCTGGAGTTCACCTTGCGTGTGGTCAGGTCTAGTCGGGCCAGGCGACCGGCAATGGCATCGATTTCATCGTTGATGGCTTTCAAGGCCTGCTCACGCGGAGTTCGCCAAGGCGTGTAGACCACGTCAATGTCGACTGACAAGCGCGGCATGTCCTGCACGAACAGGTTGATGGCGGTGCCGCCCTTCATGGCGAAGATGTCGCTGGCAAACACATCGGGCGCGGCGGTCAGCAGCAAGCGAACTGTATCGGCGTAAGTTTTATCCATGAGGTTTCAGGCTCAGCAGGTTGCCATCTTTCATGCGGGTGATCCATCGTTTGTCGCTGCCGACAGGCAACGTGTATTGCCTTTGCAGTGCCTCCACGTCGACCACATTGGTTTCACGTGCCCAGGTCAGGAACAGCCGAACGGCTTTGACGCTGGTACAGGACTGCAACAACTCGCCCAGAACCTCTTTGCGCAGGTTGCGAAGACCATCGAACAGGTTGCGCGCCTCCTCCAGTCCCTGATGCGTACCCACTTCGTACAGCAGTTCAAGGACGGCCCGCTCGGGGACCGATACGCGCAAGCCATCCGTCACGCCCGGCGGCGTGGTCAAACTTTTGCTGGCAAGCATGCCATCCGCCCAGTTGAACAGCTTGGCCGACACGTAACGGGATGGGAATCGGGAAGTGAACCACACCGGCAGCACAAAGCGCAGGTCACCCCACAGCACCACCGCCTCGCGCGTCGCGAGATTATGACGCACGCCCTGAAGCGCCAGGGCGCTCTTGCCGGCCACATGCAGGCCGACGACGCGGGTTTGCAGGAGCTTGATCGCGCCGTGCGCGCTCAAAGTGTCACCGGCAAACGCATAAACGCCTTGGCCCAAGCGGTCCAGCCAGCCGCTTTCAGCGTAGTGGGCCGCCAGCTGCGCAGACACACCGATGCGCTCCAGAGCGGCCAGATCGAACGGCATCCCGCGCGGCAGACTGGTCTGGAGCTTCTTGATTAGAGCGTGTCGTGGAGTTCTACCCATGTGCTAAAAATAACACGTTTTCTAATCAAACTCAAGTATGATGATTGAATAGCATTTGATTTTTATTACCTTGTTATATTTTTGGTGCATTATTCAATCAAATAATCACGCTCAGATGCAGCGCATCATCAAACTTTAATGGGAGACCCAGCAGCATGTTCATCAGAAATGCCGTGTTCATGGATCGCATTGATGACACCTGCATCGTGGCCGGACAGCGTGCCCAGCCGGGTGACCGTTGGCCGCGCCAGCAGCGCCCGCTCCATCAGGTCCCTGTGTTGGAGCTCGCCGCTGCCTGGCCGTAAGCAGTTGAGCATCATCAGGCCGCGCTCGAGTGCGCAAGTGGTCCAAGTTTTTGTCCGCATCCCCAGTGGCCGGCTTCGTGCAGATGCACCTGGACGAGCGCAAGGAGTCGGCCGTCGAATTTCTCAAGGCCACTGTGGCCCACTACAAGGCGCTGGGCGTGACGGTCAAACGCCTGTTGACTGACAACGGTAGCGCCTACCGCTCCCAACTGTTCGCAAGGACCTGCCAGGCCTTGGGCATCAAGCACACATTTACCAAGCCGTATCGGCCTCAAACCAACGGCAAGGCCGAGCGATTCATCCAGACTTGTCTTCGTGAATGGGCCTATGGTCGCATCTGGGCCAATAGCGCCGAGCGCACTGCCTGGTTGCCTTCCTTCCTGAGTTACTACAACGCCCGAAGGCCTCACTCAGCATTGGGATACAAACCCCCAGCTTCCCGACTTGGCGGCAACAACCTATTGCAACTTAACAGCTAGCCGGCCAGGCGAGTCGGACCTACACACCCAGCAGATTGCGCTTGACGTGCAGCAAATGCACGCGCGTGAGTTCCAGCGCCAGACTCAGGTCGCGGTCGCGTAAGGCACCCACCAGCGCGCGATGCTCCCGCTGGTAAGCCAGACGCCGTTCGGGCGTCACGCTCTGGCGCTTGAGCAGGCCCCACTCACCCTGTGCGCGCGCCAGGTTCATCAGACGGAACACATTGGCCACAAAGCTGTTATGCGCGGCATCGGCAATGACCTCATGCAGCATGCCATCCCAGTGCTCAAATTCATCCAGCGTCCGGGCACGCTCAGCCTCGTCGCAACACTGGCCCATGCGTGCAAAGTCGCCGGATGTGGCATTGCGCACCACCAATTCCACTATAGAGGGCTCCAGCGCCAGGCGCGCTTCCATCAACTCCGCGGGACTCACCGGCAAGGTCTGCCGCTGGTTGAGGGCCACCAACGCGGACTGAACGTCGTCCCGCACATAGGTGCCGCTGCCCACAGTCTGGCTGATCAGGCCCGCCTGCTTGAGCTGCCCGAGCACCCGGCGCACACCGGAGCGCCCGATGCCGAACTGCACGCACAGATCCCGCTCGGTCGGAATACGGTGGCCGGCACGCCAAGCGCCGGATTTCAAGTTGTCAGTGATGGTGTCGCGCAAACGAGCCACAGGGTCCACAGGTATCCCCAGGAGATGACAGGTCGGACCGCATTCAGGGTCGCCGTAGCCTGCCAATAGAACAAATTAAAACCAAATTAAACCAATACAACAGATACTGCCATCAGAGGGTTTTCCGCCATTTTCTCGAGACAGATTGGCAATACACTTAAAACCATTATCAACCAAGTACAACCAAGACATGGTCCGGAATTCCCGAGTTTGTCTGGTCTGCGCCAACTACCTTCAACTTTTAAAACCCATGAAAATCGCACGTGTCGAATGGTCTGGCCAAGCCCGGCTGGCCCTGGTCAATGAGAAAACATCGCAAGTCGCCATCGTTGGAGGCGAACTCGGTGCGCTGCCCAACCCGGTGCTGAGCGTGATCGAACGCGGCATTGCGGCCAGCGCCCTGCAAGCTGCCGTCACTGACACCGTGGCGATGGACCAGGTCAAATTCCTGTCTCCGCTGTCGGCGATGCTGCGCAACGCGCTGGCCGTCGGCAAGAATTACCACGAGCATGCGCTGGAATTTGACAAGAGCGGCTTCAACGCCACCAGCAACGCCGCCTCGGCCATCCCGTCATACCCGCAAGTGTTCACCAAGGCCACGACCTCACTGACCGGGCCGACCGACGCCATCGTCTTTGACACCAGCGCCACCGACTCGGTCGACTACGAAGGCGAAATTGGCGTGGTCATCGGCCGAACCTGCCGCCGCGTCAGCAAGGCTGAAGCGATGAGTCATGTGTTCGGCTTCGTCGCGCTCAACGACGTGACCGCCCGTGACATGCAGCGCAACCATGCTCAGTGGTTCCTGGGCAAATCGCTTGACACCTTCTGCCCGCTGGGTCCGTGGATCACCACCACCGATGATGCCGACGCCGACATGCAAATGCGCACCTGGGTCAACGACGAGCTGCGCCAGGACGCCCGTATCTCGCAGCTGATCTTTGACGTGCCCACCCTCATCGAGACCCTCTCGCGCACCATGACGCTGTTGCCCGGTGACCTGATCGCCACCGGCACCTCGGTCGGCGTCGGCGTGGGTTTTAACCCGCCCAAGTTCCTGCGCCATGGCGACGTGGTGCGCGTAGCCGTCACCGGCCTCGGTGAGCTGCGCAATACTGTGCAAACTCACTGAACCCACCAAAAGGAATGAACCATGGCCCGGATTGAACCCCTGCCGAAAGACCATAGCCCTGAGCTGGTCAACGCATTCGCGGTTTACGAGCGTTCACTGGGCTTTGTGCCCAACAGCGTGCTTATCTTGCAGCGTCGACCCAAAATGGTCCAGGCCCTGTCCCAACTGGCCGCCGCCGTCTGGGACCCGCAAAGCACGGTGGACGTCGGCTTCAAGCGCCTAGTGGCTCATGTGGCCAGTCGCGCCCACGGCTGCCAGTATTGCATGGCCCACACAGCCGGCGCCGCGATGCGCCTGGGCGTGGACGCGGCCAAACTGGATGCCGTCTGGAACTATGCCGACAGCCCGCTGTACAGCCCGGCCGAGCGGGTGGCGCTGGAATTTGCGTTGGCTGCGGGAAGCGTGCCCAACGCGGTGGACGATGAACTCTTTGCGCGCATGAAACAGCACTGGAGCGACGACGATATCGTGGAGATCACCGGCGTGATAGCGCTGTTCGGATTCATGAACCGCTGGAACGACACCATGGCCACCCCGTTGGAGCCTGAACCGGTCGAGGTGGGCGAGGCCCACTTGGCCAGTCATGGCTGGCGCACAGGAAAACACGTCTGAGCGACACCACCCAACGACCGCGCTCTGGCCGAGGGCACGCAGGTCCCGCGCCATTCACCTGAAAATCAAAACAATCCGATCGGAGACAGCATGACACAACACCATGACACCGCCAGCGGAAAAAAAAATGTGCCCACAGGCCCGTCGCGTCGCCTGCAACGGCGCCTGACCATCTCCGCCATCGGCTGCCTGGCGCTGGCCGCGACCTTGCCCGCGCTGGCGCAAGACAAGTTCCCCAACCGACCCGTGTCGCTGATCGTGCCTTTTCCCCCGGGTGGCGTGGCCGACATCGTGGCCCGCGCGCTGGTGCCAGCGCTTGAGCGCAAGTTCGGTCAGTCGGTGGTGGTGGTCAACAAGGCTGGTGCAGGCGGCGCCATTGGCGCGGCCATGGTGGCCAACGCCAAGCCCGACGGCTACACCTTGCTGATGGCGCTGGCCAGCGTGTCCACCAACCCAGAGCAGGAAAAAATCAACAACCGCCCACCAGCCTTCACGCTGAATCAACTGGCACCGGTGGCACGCATCACCGCAGAAGACATGATGCTGGCCGTGCGCACCGAAAGCCCGTACAAGACCCTGGCCGACGTGGTGGCGGATGCGAAAAAGCGGCCGGGCGGCGTGTCCTACGCGTCGTCCGGCCCCTATGGCGTCTACCACGTGGCCACCGAAATGTTCGCCGATGAGGCCAACCTCAAACTGCTGCACGCGCCCTACGCCGGTGGCGCCCCAGCCATGCTGGCCCTGCTCAGCGGCCAGGTCGACATCGGCCTGGTCACGCGCTCCGTCGGAGCCGCCCAACTGAAGGCCGGAAAAATCCGTCCGCTCGCCGCCTGGGGCATGACACGCTGGAAAGACTACCCCGAAGTGCCCACCGTCAAAGAGGCCGGCTTCAACGTGAACTACAGCTTTTGGACTGGCATGTTCGCGCCGGTCGGCGTGGCGCCGGAGGTCATGAAGGTGGTGCGCGAAGCGGTGCAGGCCGCCGTGGCCGACGTCCAGTTCAAAACCTCAATGGCCGCCATCGGCGCGCCCATCATCTACCAGGACGCGCCCGAGTTCGCCAGGTACTGGGAGAACGATGCGGCACGGGTGATCAAGGTGGTACAGAAGATTGGCAAGATAGAGTGAGCCTGGCGCCGCTGGATTGCAGACAAGCCCGGTATACAGGTTCTCGCCACATCGTGGTGTGGACCCGATTACATCCTGCGTGTTGATGCCAGGTTGGATAATCCACTTCAGGGCTACGTTATGGCTACGCCAAAAGAAAAGAAGGACTGACCACTACGTGGGTTTACGCCTTGATTTAACGTGCGCCGACAGTTTTCTTGATTCGAGCCAAGTCTTTTATCGAGTTTTGACCAAATCTTTGGGAGGATAAGTTCGATGCCACTCAAGAAGCGTGCAATTCAATTGAATTCGAATGAACTCCGCGTCAAGAAAATATTCCGCTGTAGGCAGAGACGTGGTAATTTTTCTGAGGCGGATAGAAATTTAAGAAATGTTATTTAAACAATCCAAATCCGCGCTTGGGCCTGACGGTTCGGGTAAAAGCTTCACAGCTCTCCCACGGCTCATATTGCAGCGAAAAATTTTTGTTCCGGCATTCAAGGTGGCCTTGGTTGTCGGCACCGTCCTGAATGTGATAAATAACGGTGAGCAACTATGGATCCATCACACCCTCAACCTGTGGAACGCCGCATTGAACTACGTAGTCCCGTTCTGTGTCTCGAGCTATAGCGCAGCGCGCCACGAAGCCCGATCTCTGCGAGGCGATTGATGAGCTGCCTGGCGAGCGGTTTCGGCCAAATCGAGCCGTCATCAGCCCGCGCAGCTGTCTTGACGATACTTGTTCAGCGTCGCCTTAATCTTACTGTGTCACAAGAGTAGCTTTGCGCTTGCGCGGCCGCAGCAGGGACACTGGCCGAGTCGGGCGATCAGCTGATAGCTCAGTCGATGGCGCAGTGTCGTGATCGAGGTTGCCACGTGCCGCTGCGCGCGCAGGACTGCCGCGGGGGATGTAATTCTCGGGAAGGGCAGGCACTTGGCGGGCGATGAAGTTTTTTTTACTGCCGACAGACTTGTCAGCGACGAGGCGTTCTGCCATCAGGAACCCGTAGGCCGCGATGCTCAACGCGGCATGATGGTGGAACCCCCGCCAGCCTCGTCCTTCATAGTGGCCCAGGCCGAAGTCCTGCTTCAGATCCTGGTAGTCGCGCTCGATGCGCCAGCGCTGGTGGGCGACGCTGACCAACTCGTTGATCGGCGTTTCTTCGGGCAGCGTGGATAGGAAGTACTTGCTCGGCTCGGCATCGTTTGCAGGCCACTCTATGAGAAGCCATTGCTCGGGACGCAGGCGCGCCTTGCCTGCATTGCCGCCTGCATGGCGCACCCGCACGGCCGCGAAGCGGCCACTCAGTGTTTCGTTGGTTCCCTCACGCCAGCTAACGTTCTGGAACGCTCGGCTCGGCAGGGACATCGTAAGCGTCCGGCCACCCCCTTCTTGAATTCGGCCGTATAAGCGGCAAGGATGGTGTCCACCAAGGAATTTAGGTGGACACCATGAAAGACTCCAAGAAGATCGTGCGCCGGCGTCATAGCGCCGAACTCAAGGCGCAGGTTCTGGG
>NZ_NBZW01000045.1 GCF_002379085.1 Polaromonas sp. AET17H-212
CAGTTCAATGGCGTGCCCAGGCACACGTTCTACCTGCACTTGAAGGAAACCGAGTTCAGATTCAATCACCGTCACTCAAGCCTCTACAAAGCGCTGCTATCCTTGCTACGAAGCAACCCTCTTTAACGGACTTTGCTTCCTAAGCCCCTAAAACAATAGCGCCACGGCACGCGCTTCGATGCTCAGCCCCTGCCCCACCGGCCCCAGTTTCTCGGCGGTCTTGGCTTTCACATTGACCCGTCCGGCCTCCAGCCCCAGGGTTTGTGCAATGCGCTCGCGCATGGCCGGAATGTGGCTGGCCAGCTTCGGCGCCTGCGCGATCACCGTGCTGTCGATGTTGCCGATGCGAAGTCCGCGTTCGGCCAGCAGGCGGCCGGTTTCACGCAGCAGCACCACCGAGTCCGCCCCCTTGAAGCGGACATCGGTGTCGGGGAAATGGCTGCCGATGTCGCCCAGACCGGCCGCGCCCAGCAGGGCGTCGATGATGGCGTGGATCAGCACGTCCGCGTCCGAGTGACCGAGCAGGCCGGTGCTGTGCGGCACGGTCACCCCGCCGATGATCAGCTTGCGGCCCGGCACCAACGCATGGGTGTCCCAGCCTTCACCGATCCGGAATGGAGGCGCAACGGAATCAGGCAGCGTCATGGCGCGGGTTCATCCGTGAGGGTTGCGGCGGGCGCCGTTTTCGGTGCGGCGGGTTTGCGCACCCGCGGCTTGGCCGGAGTCCGGCTTTTGATCAGGGCTTCGGCCAGCAAAAAATCTTCCGGGTAGGTGACCTTGAAGTTGTGGGCACTGCCGCGCACCAGCTGCGGCGCCACACCGGCCGCCTCCATGGCACTGGCTTCGTCGGTTACCGGCTCCCCCAGGGTTTGCGCCATCTTCAGGGCCTGCGTCAGGGCGCCCAGACGGAACATCTGCGGCGTTTGGGCCAGCCATTTGTCCGAGCGGTCCACGGTGGCGACCACACGTTCGTCGCGTCCCTGCTTGAGCGTGTCGGGCACCGGCTGGGCCAGCAGACCGCCCACCGGGTCGCTGTGGCAGGCATCGATCAGGCGGTCGATCAGCGCGGGCGTGACCAGGCAACGGGCCGCATCGTGGACCAGCACCCAGTCGTCGGGTTCGGCGCCGCTGGCGGCCAGTTGCTCCAGCCCATTGAGCACGCTGGCGGCGCGCGTGGCGCCACCACAGGGCGCCACCTCATAGCCGGCCTGGGCCGGTTCACTGAAAAAATCATCACCGGGGGCCACCACCACGAGGCAGGAATCAATCCGCGCCACCGCGGCAAAAGCCCGCAGCGTGTGCTGCACCATGGGCAGGCCGGCAATCGGCTGGTACTGCTTGGGCAAGGCCGCGCCTGCACTCTGCGCCGCGTTGTCACCGATGGCGCGCATGCCCTGGCCCGCACACGGAATCAGCGCAAAAAAGCGGGGAACCAGGGATTTTGGCGGGATCGACGTCATGGCTTGATCATAGATTCTAAAATCGGGGCGTCAAAGGCCAGCCAGGGCCGTTCACACCCCACTCTGCACCGTTTGGGGTGTTTTCCTTTTTTCCGCCGCTTTCCTGTTACCCCATTCCGACTGTTTCATGGATTTACCCAAACTGCTCCCTGGCAAGCGCTACACCCTGCCGCAACCCGCCGGCTCTGCCGACGCCCTGTTACTGGCGCAGCTGGGCCTGAGGGAAAAAGCGGCCGGCCGGCTCACGGCCATCGTCACGGCGGACGCGGCCACGGCGCAACGCCTGCTCGACGAGCTGGCCTTTTTTGCACCGGCCCTGCGCTGCGCCCTGTTTCCCGACTGGGAAACCCTGCCCTATGACACCTTCTCGCCCCACCAGGACCTGATCAGCGAGCGCCTGGCGACCCTCTGGCGCATCAGCCAGCACGACAAGGAAACCGGCGCCGATGTGGTCATCGTGCCGGCCACCACGGCGCTGTACCGGCTGGCGCCGCCGTCCTTCCTGGCCGGCTACACCTTTCACTTCAAGGTCAAGCAAAAGCTCGATGAGGCCAAACTCAAGAGCCAGCTGACCCTGGCCGGCTACACCCATGTCTCGCAGGTCGTCAGCCCCGGCGAATATGCGGTGCGCGGCGGCCTGATCGACCTGTTTCCCATGGGCTCGGCCGTGCCTTACCGGGTGGACCTGTTCGACGACGAGATCGACTCCATCCGCACCTTCGACCCCGACAGCCAGCGCAGCCTGTACCCGGTGCCCGAAGTGCGCCTGCTGCCGGGCCGCGAGTTCCCGATGGACGATGACGCGCGTGCCAAATTCAGGAACCGCTGGCGCGAACTGCTGGACGGCGACCCGACCAAAAGCCGCATCTACAAGGACATCGGCAACGGCGTGGCGACGGCCGGCATCGAGTACTACCTGCCGCTGTTTTTCGACGATACGGCAACCGTGTTTGACTACCTCGGCAGCGACGCCACCGTGGTGCTGCATGGCGACCTGGAGCCGGCCTTCCAGCGTTTCTGGCAGGACACCAAGGACCGCTACCGCCTGGTGCGCGATGCGCCGGACCGCCCCGCCCTGCCGCCGGAGACCCTGTTCCTCGGCACCGAGCAGTTTTATGCGCGTGCCAACGACTACGCGCAGCTGGCCATCCGCCCGGCGATCGAGGACGTGGCCGACAACGCGAATTTCCAGAAACTCGGCGAGATGTCGGTGGTGCGCGGCGCGGAAGACCCGCTGGCCCGACTGAAAGCCCACATCCGCAACACGCCGCACCGGGTGCTGCTGCTGGCTGAAAGCGACGGCCGGCGCGAAAGCCTGCTCGATTTCCTGCGCGCCAGCAGTGTCAGTCCGCCGGCCTTTGATTCGCTGGAAGACTTCCAGCACAGCAACGAAAAACTCGGCATTGCGACGGCGGCCCTGAACACCGGCTTCAGCTGGCTGGCCGGCGACATTGACTTCGTCACCGAAACCGAGCTGTTTGCCGCGGGTGTCGTCACCCGGCGGCGCAACCGCAAGCAGGAACAGGTCAGCGACGTCGAGGCACTGATCAAGGACCTGTCCGAGCTCAATGTCGGCGACCCGGTGGTGCACAGCGCGCACGGCATCGGCCGCTACAAGGGCCTGGTCAACATGGACCTGGGCCAGGGCAACACCGAGTTTTTGCACCTGCAGTACGCCGACGACGCGACGCTGTATGTGCCGGTCAGCCAGCTGCAGCAGATCAGCCGCTACACCGGCGTCAGCGCCGACGAAGCGCCGCTGCACCGCCTGGGCAGCGGCCAGTGGGAAAAGGCAAAACGCAAGGCCGCCGAACAGGTGCGCGACTCGGCCGCCGAGCTGCTCAACATCTACGCGCGCCGAGCCGCGCGCGAAGGCCACGCCTTCCGCTACTCGCCCGACGACTACGAAAGTTTTGCCAACGATTTCGGCTTCGAGGAAACCGCCGACCAGCGCGCCGCCATCCATGCCGTGATCCAGGACATGATCAGCCCGCGCCCGATGGACCGGCTGGTCTGCGGCGATGTCGGCTTCGGCAAGACCGAGGTGGCGCTGCGCGCCGCCTTCATCGCGATCACCGGCGGCAAGCAGGTGGCGCTGCTGGCGCCCACCACCCTGCTGGCCGAGCAGCACTACCAGACGCTGGTGGACCGTTTTGCCAAATGGCCGGTCAAGGTCGCCGAGATGAGCCGCTTCCGCTCCGGCAAGGAGATCACCGCTGCCATCAAGGGCATTGCCGACGGCAGCATCGACATCGTGGTCGGCACCCACAAGCTGCTGAGCCAGGATGTGAAGTTCCAGCGCCTGGGCCTGCTCATCATCGACGAGGAGCACCGCTTCGGCGTGCGCCACAAGGAGGCCATGAAAGCCATGCGCGCCGAGGTCGATGTGCTGACCCTGACCGCCACGCCGATTCCGCGCACGCTGGGCATGGCCCTCGAAGGCCTGCGCGACCTCAGTGTGATTGCCACCGCGCCGCAGCGGCGCCTGGCGATCAAGACCTTTGTGCGCAGCGAAAGCAACGGCGTGATCCGCGAGGCGGTGCTGCGCGAACTCAAACGCGGCGGCCAGGTCTACTTCCTGCATAACGAGGTCGAGACCATCCAGAACCGGCGTGAAAAACTCGAAGCCCTGCTGCCCGAGGCGCGCATTGCCGTGGCGCACGGCCAGATGCCCGAGCGCGAACTCGAAAAAGTCATGAAGGACTTTGTGGCGCAGCGCTACAACCTGCTGCTGTGCTCGACCATCATCGAGACCGGCATCGACGTACCCAGCGCCAATACCATCGTGATGAGCCGCGCCGACAAGTTCGGCCTGGCGCAACTGCACCAGTTGCGCGGCCGGGTTGGCCGCAGCCACCACCAGGCCTATGCCTACCTGATGGTGCCCGATATCGAAGGCCTGACCAAACAGGCCAGCCAGCGGCTCGAAGCAATCCAGCAGATGGAAGAACTCGGCTCGGGCTTTTACCTGGCCATGCACGACCTGGAAATCCGCGGCACCGGCGAGGTGCTTGGCGAAAACCAGAGCGGCAACATGATGGAGATTGGTTTCCAGCTTTACAACGAGATGCTCAACGAGGCGGTGGCTTCGCTGAAAGCCGGCCGCGAGCCCGACCTGCTGGCGCCGCTCAATGTCAGCACCGAGATCAACCTGCACGCGCCGGCCCTGCTGCCGAGCGACTACTGCGGCGACGTGCACCTGCGCCTGAGCTTCTACAAAAAACTCGCGACCGCCAAAAACACCGACCAGATCGACAGCCTGCTCGAGGAGATCGTGGACCGCTTCGGCAAGCTGCCGGCGCAGGCCCAGACGCTGATTGACGTGCACCGCCTGCGTGTGATCGCCAAGCCCTATGGCGTGGTCAAGGTCGATGCCGCGCCCACCGTGATCAACATCACCTTCAAAAAGGACCCGCCCATCGATCCGATGGCGATCATGCACCTGATCCAGAAGAACAAACACATCAAGCTGGCCGGCAACGACAAGCTGCGCATCGAACGCGAACTCAAGGAACCCAAGGACCGGGCGCAGATGGTTCGCGATGTATTGAAATCCCTTGGACAACCCAAAACCACCACGGAAGCCACGCCTGCATGACCCCCGCTGACAACCTACCCGGCCTCGACATCAAGCTCACCACGCCCGACCTGACACTCAGTGACTTCAAGCTGATCGCCTTCGACATGGATTCCACACTGATCAACATCGAGTGTGTCGATGAAATCGCCGATGCCGCCGGCCGCAAGGCCGAAGTGTCCGCCATCACCGAAGCGGCCATGCGCGGCGAAATCGCCGACTACAAGGAGAGCCTGCGCCAGCGCGTGGCCCTGCTCAAGGGCGTCAGCGTGGACAGCATGGACGAGGTCTACCACCAGCGGCTCAAGCTCAACCCCGGCGCCGCCGAACTGGTGCATGCCTGCAAGGCGGCCGGCCTGAAGGTGCTGCTGGTCAGCGGCGGGTTCACCTTTTTCACCGACCGCGTGCGTGACGAGCTCGGCATCGACTACACGCGCTCGAACGTGCTGGAGGTCGAGAACGGCTTGCTGACCGGCCGCATGGTGGACCAGCCCTGGGGCGACATCTGCGACGGCGAGGAAAAGAAAAAGATGCTGCTGGAAACCTGCGCCCTGCTCGGCATCCAGCCCGCCCAGGCCATCGCCATGGGTGACGGCGCCAACGACCTGCCGATGATGGCCGAGGCCGGCCTCTCGGTGGCTTACCACGCCAAGCCGAAGGTGCGTGAACAGGCCATGGTCGCCATCAACGAGGGCGGACTCGACCGCCTGCTGGAAGTGTTCAACCCGCCCTCCGGCACAGCGGCCCCGCAACAGCCGTGAAGCGGCGGGTCCGTGCCGCGGGCTGACTGCGCACCGGAACCCTGACGAAAGCCAGCAGGGTCAACGCCACGGACCCAGGCAGACAAGGTATCCGACGCTGGGGAGCTCAGGCATGTGCGGGGCGGAAAGCCCCTTTTTGGCGCCCATCATCCACCGCCCACGCCAACGCACGCGTGGCAGCGGGCGCTGGCGAATCCTGCCTATGGACAAAACCGTCGGGGCTGGTTAGTGTGGCAACAGACCCGAAGGAAAAACACCATGGCCCTGGACCACGCGCAACCGCTCGACATCATCAATGTGCAGCCCCTCGCCGGCAAGCTGCAGGATGTCAAAACCCACAGCCTGCTCAAGACCGGGAAACTGCAGCTGATGCGCCTGGTGCTAGCGGCCGGCCAGAGTGTGCCCGAACACCAGGTGCCCGGCGAGATCACCATCCAGTGCCTGGAGGGTGAAGCCGTGGTCAGCACCCCCGGACTTTCGCGCAAGCTGGTCGCCGGTGAGCTGATGGTCCTGCCCGGCGGCGAACCGCATGCGCTGAAAGCCACCACGGCCGCCTCGCTGCTGGTCACCATCCTGCTGCACCCCTGAATCGGGCGTCGCCGGGTCGGCGAGACCGGAATGCTATTTATCTGATAGCTGCTTGCGCTTGCAGGTAAAGGGCTGCGTGGCCCTTTCAGCAATCAACGGCAAGCTGCATCCCGGGCGCCCGGGCATCAGGCCTCCGGCAGCGGTACGTCACGCGCGGTTTCGGCAATGCAGTAGGCGAAAAACTCGTCGAGTTCGTTGGACTTGTCGAACACCGCATCGGCGCCCAGCGCCATGCTGCGCTGGCGAATATCGGTCGTAGCGAAATTGGTCAGCACCACCACCTTCTGGTAAGGCTCACGCTGGCGGCAGCCTGCCAGCACGCCCAGGCCGCTGCCCTCGCGCAGGAACATGTCGACGACCGCCAGTTGCCACTGTCCTTCATGCAGCGAGAGCCAGCGCATGGCTTCCGATTCGGTGGCGGCATGACCGACCACGATCACCGCCGCGATCTCTTCCAGCGTTTCGATCAGGTTGTCGAGGATGGTCTGGTTGTCCTCGACGAGATAGGTAATGAGCGCCAAGAGTTTTCCTGGTTTAAGTTGTCAGAGTTGGCGAGGCGGCCAGGGCTGGTGATTGGCGAATGTGCAGACGCCACCCTTGCAAGAAAATCCTAGTTCAACAGGCCGAACGCCTGCTGCAAGTGCGCCGCCTTCAGACGCGCGTGGGCCGCATCCAGCGCGGCGAAGGCCGCGTCGATAGCACGCCGGTCGGGTACCGGCGCGCGCAGCAGCATGTCGTAGGTCGCCCGCAGAAAATCGTAGTCGGCCAAGGCAACGGTGGGACGCATGTGGGAAGTGGTGAGGTGTGCCTGCATTTCATCTCCAGCTGATGGATCAACAGTGCAGGGTCGGCTGATCCGGCCCCTTCATGTCTCTCATTGTGGGCAAGCCAGAGCGCTGACGGCATAGGCCAACTCAATCTCCGGCTGTCGGAGACCACCTACCCGCCGCCGTGCGGCCACCGCCTCAATCCAGGTGGTCGAGCAGCAGCGGCGCAATCATTTCCAGAAAGCGGTATTCGCCGTCGGGCAGGTGCTGGGCTTGGGGGTCCATCTGGCACAACGTGCCGTAGAGATGCCGGGGACCGCGCGACAGCGGCAGGCCGACATAGGCATTGATCAGGCCACGCTGGAAATGGGTGGCCAGGCGCGCGTCGGTCAGGACGTCCTCGCTGACGAAGGCCTGAGCAGGCTGCACATAACTGCACAGCGAGTGGTCGCGGGGGGTGGGTGGCAAGGGAGACGCCACCTGTCCGAGCCGGTCATAAATGCCTACGTTCAGCATCACGTCACCGTCGAGCTTGTAGATGGCCGTGTAGCGGTGCGGCGCGCGCCGGTTCAGGAAAGCCAGCGCACCGGGAACCCCATGGTCCGCCAGCACTGCCTTGAATTTGGCAATGTCGTCAAAGCAGTCTTGCACAGGGTCTTTCAGTAGATGGTTCAGTAGATGGCCGGGCGGCCGTGGCGTGGTGCCGCGATTGTAGGCACCCCGGGCGAAAACCGGTTGGATGGACCGGTTGTGGGCGACAGCCCGCCAGGGGCGCTACAGCGGGCGCAGATGGGTCGGGGGGTCAAAGTCGCCCATTGCCAGCTTGAAGCGGATATGGGCCTCGTCCATGGCCACCATCGCGTCGTTGACCGCCTTGTAGTCGGGCGGGTCCATGCTCAGAAAGCGCATGTAGTCAGCCCGCGCCTCGTCATAGTCGGCCAGGGCCTGCTGTGCTTTGGAGAGGGGGACAGACATGGCCAGCGCTTAAATAGCGGGCTGAACCGTACCGGGCTCTTCCGGATGCGCCGGCGCGGGCACGGGACCGAGGTCAGGCTCGACAGGGAATTCGGCCGGTGCCGGCACGGTTTTTCCGCCAGGCGACAGCGGCTCATCATTTTCGGAGGGATGGGGACGATGGGTGGACGACATAGGAGTCAGAACGGGGCGATCCAGGCTTCCACCGGAACCTCCGCAGTGGCCAGGACGACCACGGCGGCGATACCAACAGACACCGCCGACACATAGGCCATCAGCGACCCCAGCACCGGCCAGGGCGGCGCGCTGGGCAGCCAGGCGGGCTGGAAAGGGTTGGCATCTGGTTGACGGGACATAAGATCATTTTTGATGGCCAGCAGGGCGTGCGCCATAGGCGGAATCTGAAAGGAGCTGTCAGCAAAGGCTGACAAGGTGCAATGCAGCGCTCACCAGGCGCGAACCAATGCTCTCATTTTGATAGCGTACGGCGCAATCAAATAAAGGGCTGGTGGCCAATTCGGCCTTGTGGCTAGCGCCACCCACCCGGGAAGCCCGGCTTAGAGCTTGGGAATGCGCAGCGTCTTGCTCAGCATCAGGGTGCCGGACAGGACAAACAGCAGGGACAGGGGATGCAGCGCCCAGGGGCCGGCCATCCAGACACCGCCGTAGAGCTGATCGCCGAGGCGGTCCTGCCAGGCCGCCACCGCCAGCAAGGCGGTCAGCAGCACGCTGGTGGGAATGGGGGTGCCCTCGAAATAAGCCACCTTGTCTGCCCCTGCCGACAAGGTTTCGGCCGTGACGTTGTACCGTGCCAGCCGGCTCACGCCGCAGCAGACAAAGTAGATCAGCGCGATCCAGTCCCAGCCGCCGCGCAGTCCCGCCGCAAATGCCAATGCCGCAGGCGCCACCCCAAAGGAAATGATGTCTGCCAGCGAATCGAGCTCGCGCCCCAGCGCCGAATGCTGGCTGCGCCAGCGCGCCACGCGCCCGTCGAGCACGTCAAAAATAAAGGCCGCCGGCGCCATTGCCGCCGCTGCATAAAACCAGGCCTTGGCCCCCTCCACCGCATACAGCATGGCCAGGAAAACACCCGCGACCCCGCAGGCCGCATTACACAGCGTGAGGAAGTCCGCGAGGTGAAACTCCCGCAGCATGGAGAAATGTCTGGGCTTGTCAGTCAAGGATGCCTGCTTTCATCAGTGGTCATGTCGGTCGGCCAGTCTGGAAGACTGCCATGCCGTACTTTACTTATTTCTGCGGCACTGGGACAGGTACCAGCAGCACCGGCGCATGGGTCTGCGGCTCGATGCGAACCGAGGTGGCGCCGGCCGGCACGACCACGGTTTCGACCTCGCGAATCACCCCGCCGCCGGCGACACTGCCGCTGGCATTGCCGTAACCGATCACCCGGGCCATACAGGCCGAGCGGTCGTCGCCGGTGAGCGCTTCGCAGCGCAGGCGGGCATTGGCCTCAAACTGGGCGCCGCTGTTGTCAAGCTTGCCGCTGCGTTTTTCGGCGGCTGCATTATTCACTTCCCTGAGGCAGGTGGCCTGGTCCTGCTGGGAGCGGCCTTCCATGCAGGCCGCACGCTCCTTCTGCGTATTGCCCGAGACATCAATGCCCGTCGTGCCGGTGGCCGTGATGGGCGCCTGCGCCAGCGCAGCCCCCATGAGCAGGGACAGCCCCAGGCCAGCCCAGGCGTGACGCGCGCGGGAAATGAGGTTGGTTTTGATCATGTGTGCTCCTGAACGGTGAAAGATGCCCCAGTCTAGGGAAACAGATGCGGCCAGCCTGAGGGATATCACGCCCGCCGCACGGCGCCACGCACGCAACTGTCTGTAGGACGGGTCTTTCAGCGCCCACAAAAAAGGCGGCCGCGGCCGCCTGGACAGGCTCGGGAGACCGCCCCGCCGTCGGGACGCCAGGACTACCCGGCGCGCGGGCTGTCGGCCGGCATGGTGAAGGAGTCTTCCCACGGTGTCGCGAAACGGCCCGGCTTGTCCCGGGTCGCGAAGGAAGCGGTGCCATCCGGGTTGAAGCCGATGTTGCGGTTCTTTTCCCGGGGGTCGGGCTCCGCAGCCTGTTTGTCCTTGATCTCCTTGAGGGCGGCGGCCTTGGCCGCGCGCACTTTCTCGCTGGTGAACTCATCAAGCGCCGCATGAAAGCTGCTGTCGCCGCCACGGGTCTCCTCGGCCTCGGCCTCGGCCATCGGGACCTCGCCCAGAAACGCCGCCCGCATGGCGCCGCCCGAAGGCAGGCTGCCACCGCGCACCGTGGTGTAGCCGATACCGCATTCCAGCAACAAGCTCTCCTTCATGTCCTTTTGCGCCTTGGTCAGGCCCCGTTTGCCCGGCACATCGACACAGCCGACCACCTTGCCCTCCAGCGTGCAGACGCTGAAGCTGCAATAAACACCTTCCAGCAGTTCTTGCCACTGCTGGTCCTTGTTTTCGGGCCGGTTTTTCGTGCTCGGAATCGTGAAGCGCATGACCGGCACCTTGATCATCACGGCGTGATCCGAAAACGCCGTGCGCAGCCACTTCCACACCTCCTGCTCCTCGCTGGTCATCAGGCCGCGGGCGTTGAGCAGCCAACGTGCCGGCAAACGCAACTTCTGCTCGACGCGGCGGCGTGACCAGCCCCAATGCGCCAGAACCCCCAAGCCGATGCCCAGCAAAAGGCCCAGCGCCGTCATCAGCCATGTGGATAGGTTCACGGTATCTCCTTCTTGTGGGGGGCACGCTGCCGGATGCAACCCGGCGCCTGGCCGCCAGCATAAGTCACAAACACCCCGCCGGTCAAAACATGGCGTGCGCAACGGTTACCAAATGAAGCAGCACGGCCGGCGCGCAGGCATTAATGGCGCCCCCAGCCGAAAGGCGCGGGCCAGGCGCTGTGGCGCCGTACCAGTGAGCCCCGTCGCTCCCCCACGATGTCCACGCAGCCGCTCACGGCTCCGTCCGCGCCGCATACCGTGACCATGCGGTGGACGCCGCTCAGACGCTTCGGCCAGCCCTTGCTTGCTGCGGGGGTGGCGGGTGCGGTGAGCGGGCAGGCATGCTGCGCAGGGCGGCACCCCGCCGATGACTTCTGTCAAGCAGGATGCAGGCACCCAACCCAGACACCGGCAGCAAAGCCCCCAAAGGCCACCTGCCCCGTCACATCATCCGGCACGCGCACGCCCTCTTGCGGTGGAGACTACCCACATCCCGAAAAAGAGATGTCTTTTCTATCCAAAAAGAAAATATTTTTATCCAAAGCACGCCAACACCGGCCAACCGGCCCCTGCTGGAGCCCCGGGCCACTGTTCAGCAGTCTGCGCCAATTACCGGGCTAGCGGAATTTCTTGGTGAATTCACGCACGACGCCGATGATCGCGGCGCTGCCCAGGGGGCGGATGGGGTAGCGCACGTTGAGCGGCTTGAGGAACAACTCTCCACCATCCCTGATGAGCTGCTTGAAGGTCGTCTGGTTCTCGCTGTTGAGCGCGATGACGTAGTCACCCGGCAAGGCCTGCATTTCGGGCTCCACGATGAGCAGCGAGCCTTCGGGGAAAGAGTCGGTGCTGTCGCCAACCATGCTGTCGCCCTGAACACGCAGCGCAAACGTGTGACGCTTGATGGGAATGGTCACCGGCACCCTCTCGAGTCCGTCCCTGGGATTGAAGTTGTCAATGACCGTGTAGTTTCCGGCCTGCACTTCAGAGATCAGCGGAACTTCAGCCCGCACGTCAAAGCCCGGGCGAACGTTGGAACCACCGGACATCAACTCGGCCACGGAAACGCCAAGCAGCTCGGCGACCCTGCGCTGGTTGGAACGTTTTGGCGCGGTGCCGCCCGGTCTTTCCCATTGTTGTACGGCCCCGCGGCTGACGCCTGCAGCGTCAGCAAATTGCTGCTCGCTCATGGCCAGCCGTTTGCGGCCTTCCCGGATTAATGTATGAACGCTCATAGTCTATAGGTTAGGCCTCCGCCTCGATAGAAAATTTGTCTCGGATAGAGAATTTAGCGTTCCTGCGGAACGCGGTTTCGGTGGTAAATGACCGTGAAAAGGGCCTGAAACCGGCGCCGGGGCGGCGCCTTTTTAAACAAGCTCTGTGCGTAGCTTGTTGTTCTTCTTCTTGATTCTTCTTGGTATTGCTGAAGGATCTGGGTATGGAATTACAGAAAAAAAGATCTATAAAAACCCTGTCAATCTTTCGTATTAATCACCAAAAATATGAAATTCTCACCAGAAGCGGCCCATGCCAGGAGGCTAACTGTCCTTGAGCAAAAACTGCATGCTGGTTCCCGCCAGTTCCAGCACGTCGTTGTGGGCCAGCGGCACCGCATCGGCCCCTATCGGCTGGCCATTGAGCGTCGGCTGAACCTCGCCGGCCATGTGGGCCACGTAATAGCCGTAGCGCCGGTGGGAGACAGCCACGACGCTGACATCGGGCTGGCCGAACGTCGTTACCGCCTTGACCACCGGCACCTCCAGTCCGGCGGAAGAACCCGAGAGCACCTGGAAGCTGGCGTGCAGCGTTGCGCCCGCAGCCGCTGCGGCGTGGCCATCGAGCTTCATCCCCGCGGTCTCGTGGTAGCCGGAATCTTCCGAGGCCGAGAGGTACTGGATCCTGAAGTTCCCAATGGCGATCATGTCGTTGTCGTGCAGCAATTGCCTTGACTTGATCATCTTGCCGTTGATATAGGTGCCATTGGTGCTGGCCAGGTCCTCGACATACACGTCGACCAGGCCCTCCAGCTCAAACACGCAGTGCTCGCCGCTGACCACCAGGTTGTTGAACACAATGTCGTTGTGCGGCCGCCGGCCCAGCGTGGTCCGGTCCTTGCGCAGGTGGACATGCTTGATTTCGACTCCCTCGACCGATGCGATCAATTGCGGCATAAGGCCTCCCGGCAGTATCCAGGCCGTTTGTGCGCCCTTCGCGCAACGGCCCGTTCATCGTATGCCTGGCGCTGCCCGGAAACAAGCCCCCCGTCAGCGCCTGCGCAGGGGCTGCAGCAGCGCGGACAGCCCGTTGTGATCGATTTCCAGCATCAGCGCCAGCAGGCGACCAATCTCGTTCCTGGGGAAGCCTTCCCGGGCAAACCACGCCAGGTAGTTGCCCGGCAGGTCGGCGATCAGCCGCCCCTTGTACTTGCCAAAAGGCATCTCGCGCGTCACCAGCAGTTGCAGGTCTTCCGGCTTCATGCGCCCGCACGCTTGACGGTCCAACCCTGTTTGGTGAGCAGGTCCACCACCAGCGCAGCATGGTCGCCCTGCACCTCGATCACGCCGTCCTTGACCGTGCCGCCGGAGCCACAAGCCGTCTTGAGCTGTTTGCCGACCAGCACCAGCGCCGCGTCCTGCAACGCCAGCCCCTTGACCAGGGTCACGCTTTTGCCGCCGCGGCCTTTGGTCTCGCGCGACACCCGGACAATGCCGTCGGACGGGGCCAGCGGCCGCGTCTGGCGGCACACACACTGGGCCAGCGCCTTGCGGCAAGCCGGGCACATGCGCCCCGCGTCGGTCGAATAAACGAGTCCGCCGGGACTTGAATGACTTTTCATGGAATGCACCGATGTGAGGAAAACGGCCTCAGAGCCCATCGCCCCAAGCACCACCGGCTATCGTACAGCGATGCGGGCAGGCCGCCGGCAAACCGGCGCGGCGCAGGCTCAGATGTGGCCGACCGGCTGCGGGGTGTGCCGCAGGTGAAGCGACAGGCCCAGCGCCTCCATGTGGTTGCCGTCGCGGCCGAGAATGGTTTCGGCCAAAGGCAGGAAATACTCTTCCTCGAAACGCGCATGCGCGGAGTAGGCGTGCACCAGTTTTTCCACGGCATCGAGGTCCAGATCGACAGACTGGGACCTGGCCACGGCCTTGACGGCGGGCTCCAGCTTTTTCCACATCGCCTCGATCTGGCGGTGCTCTGCGGTCAGGCGCTGCACCATGGCCTGGACCTCATCGGCTTCCCGGCCCCGGCCGGCGCTGCGCAACACGGCGGGAAACAACTCGCGCTCCTCGTCCGCATGGTGCTCGTACACCGCGTGGTGGAACAGGGCCAGCGTGTCGTTCGCAATGGTGCGCGCCTGGGCCGCAGCCGCCTGGAGCGCAGGCAATTCCTCGAAGGCCTGAAGCTTCGAAAGAATGCCCAGATGGCACTGGGAAAAACCGGTCAGCGGCTCGCTGGCATGGCCCGGGTCACGCGCGGCAGGATGGGTTGTCATGCGGCCAATATAGGGGGGCGCCTGTGCGGCTGGCTTGATGCACATCAATAAAGCGGCCGCCCGCCACCGCAAGATAAGGGCCTGTTCATCATCACCCGACAAGGCTCCCATGTTCAAGAACATCCTTCTGGCGACCGACGGTTCCGATGCCTCTGCCCACGCGGCCGAACTGGCTGTCAACCTGGCGCGCAGCCACGGCGCCAAACTCACCGCCCTGTATGTCGTGGACCCCTACCCCTACCTGAGCATTGGCGAGACCAACCCGCAGGGCGTTCAAGCCTACATGGCTGCCGCCCAGAAACATGCCGCACAGGCCCATGCCAAGGTTGCGGCGCTCTGCGCTGCGCCGGGCGCGGGGATCAAGCTCGAAGCGCGCATGGCCGAGAACGTGTCGGCCGCCAGCAGCATTGTCCAGACGGTCAAGGACGAAGGTGCAGACCTCGTCGTCATGGGCTCCCACGGCCGCACCGGCATCGCCCGGCTCGTGCTGGGCAGCGTGGCCTCCAAGGTGGCGGCCGAGTCGCCGGTGCCGGTGCTGATCGCGCGGTAAAACTACCAGCCGATGGCCTTGGGCAACCAGAGCGCGATCTGCGGATAAAAGAACAGCAGCAGCAGCGCCAGGAACTGCATGATGATGAAGGGGATCACGCCCTTGTAGATGTCCTTGATCGTCACCTCGGGCGGCGCCACCCCCTTGAGGTAGAACAGGGCCCAGCCGAAAGGCGGCGTCAGGAAGGAGGACTGCAGGTTCACCGTGATCAGCATGGCCAGCCAGACCGGGTCCACCCCCTGGGCCAGCAGCACCGGCAGGAACAGCGGCACGGCGATGTAGCTGATCTCGATCCATTCGATGAAAAAGCCCAGCACGAAGATCAGCAGCATCATGAACCAGATGTCGCTGTTCACGCCGCCGGGCAGCACCTCGAACATGCGCGTGATCAGGTCCTCGCCATGCAGGCCGCGGAAGGCCAGCGCAAACACCTGGGCCGTCATCAGGATCAGCATCATGATGGCCGTGATCTTGCTGGTTTCCTGCGCCACGTCCTTCAGGATCTTCCAGGTGAAACGCCCCGACAGGACGGTGATCAGCACGGCGCCCACGGCGCCCATGGAGGCGGCCTCGGTCGGCGCGCCCACACCGCCGACGATGGAGCCCAGCACCGCCACCACCAGCATGATGGGCGGCACCACAACTTTCCAGAAGCGGATCCAGAGCTGGCGCCGCGTGACCCCATCACGCTCGGCCTGCGGGATCGGCGGCATCAGGTCGGGCTTGAGCCAGCCCAGCACCAGCAGGAAGATGATGTACACCGCCGACAGCAGCAGCCCCGGACCGACCGCCGCCGCGAACAGCGTGCCCACCGAGAGCTGCATGATGTCCGACAGCAGGATCAGGATCAGGCTGGGCGGGATGATCTGACCCAGCGTGCCCGAGGCGCAGATGGCGCCGCAGGCGATGCTCTTGTTGTAGCCACGCTTGATCAGGGTGGGCAGGGTCAGCAGGCCCAGGGTGATGACGGTGGCGCCGACGATGCCCGTGGTCGCGCCCATCAGCACGCCGAACAGGATGATGCCCACGCCCATGCCGCCGCGCACGCCGCCCGCGATGTGGCCCATGACGTCGAGCAGGTCGTCGGCCAGCCGCGATTTCTCCAGCATCACACCCATGAAGACGAAGAGTGGAATGGCCATCCACTGGTAGCCTGCGACGATGCCGTAGAAACGCGCCGGCAGCAGGCTGAACAGGCCGTCGCCGAAACCCAGGTAGCCGAAGATGAAGCCCACGGTGGCCAGTGTCGTGGCCACCGGCACGCCAAGCATCAGCAGCGCAAAGAAGGCCACCAGCATCAGGATGGCATAGGTCTGCGGTTCAAACATGGCCGCCCTCCTGCGCCTGCGCCTGCGCGCGTTCGTGGAACAGCCGCAGCAGCGCGGCAACCGTCTGCAGGGCCACCAGGCCATAACCGATCGGGATCAGCGACTTGACGATCCAGCGCAACGGAATACCGCCCGGATCGGGTGAACTCTCCTGGATGGCGTAGGCCTGCATCACGTAGGCGATCGACACCTTGATAAAGATCAGTGCCACCGCCAGCAGCAGCAGCAGCGAGATCACGTCGACGATGAACTTCTTGCGCGCCGGGTAGTGCGCGTAGAACAGGTCCACCCGCACGTTGTCGCCCCGCTGCAGGGCATAGCACATGCCCAGCAGGATGAGCGCGGCCAGCAGGTGCCACTCCAGCTCCTGCGCCCAGACCGAGCCGAAGCTGAAGGAATAGCGCAGCAGGACATTGACCGCGACCAGTGCAATCATGGCCAGGGCCACCCAGAGGGTGACCCGCCCAACAACATCGATCAGCGATTCAATCTTCTCCGTCACGGAGGCGATCGCCTTGTTTGTCATGAATAACCTTTCGCGTCAGCCGCGCACCTTGGTGTGGTACTGCTCTTCGCTGACCTCGACCCAGCGGTCGTACTTGGCCTTGAAGCCCATGTAGGAGTCGTGCACCTTCTTGACCAGCGGGTCCTTGGCCACCGCCTCGGCCAGCACCTTGACGGTCTCGGCGCGCAGGGCCGCAATGACGCTGTCGGGCAGAGGTTTGGCGATGACCTTCTGGTTCTTGACCAGGTCTTCCATCGCTTCCGAGTTGGCCTTCTGGCACCAGCCTTCGCTGATGACGTTGCAGGCCGCGGCCGCGTTGCTCACGATGGCCTGCAGGTCCTTGGGCAGCTTGTCCCAGGCGGCCTTGTTGATCAGCAGCTCGGAGACGGTGGCCGCCTCGTGCCAGCCGGTGGTGTAGTAGTACTTGGCCGCCTTCTGCAGCCCGAGGCGGCGGTCCTGGTAGGGGCCGACGAACTCGGCCGCGTCGATCACGCCGCGCTCCAGCGCGGGGAAGATCTCGCCGCCGGGCAGCACCTTCACGTCCACGCCCAGGTTGGCGTAGACCTTGCCGGCCAGGCCGGGGATGCGCATCTTCAACCCCTTGAGGTCGGCGACGCTCTTGATCTCCTTCTTGAACCAGCCGGTCATCTGCACGCCGGTGTTGCCACAGGGCATGGCCACCATGCCGAAGGGCGCGTAGACCTCGTTCCACAGGTCGATGCCGCCGCCGTCGTAGAGCCAGCCGTTCATGCCCTGGAAGTTCAGGCCGAAGGGCACGGCGGTGAAGTACTGGGCGGCAAAGGTCTTGCCGGTCCAGAAGTAGCTGTTGGCGTGGTTCATCTCCACTGTGCCGGCGCGCACGGCGTCGAAACCCTCGAACGCCGGGATCAGTTCACCGGCGCCGAAGACCTGGATCTTCAGGCGGCCGCCGGACATGTCGGCGATACGCTTGGCCAGGTCGGTCGCGCTGCCCGGGCCGTCCATGTAGAAAGGCGAGCCCTTGGGGTAGGCGCTGGTCATCTTCCAGTTGAAGCTTTGCTGGGCGCGGGCGATCATGGGAAAGCCGAGCGCGGTTCCTGCAGCCGCAGCGACGGAGGCTTGGCCGAGCAGTGAACGTCTTGTGGAGGTCATGCGATATTCCTTGGAGTAGAGAGGCTGAGGAGCCAGCACCTGCTGCGCAACGGGATCGTTGCACCAAGGGTTAGCACGCAAACAGCGTGCCACGGAAAAGTACAAGAACCTGCGACTTTTCAGGGTGTAGGGGACGCCCTACGGCCTGTAGAAAAGGCCCGACCGGCGGCTGTAGCACCCGATGCCATGCTGCCCTAGCGGCGCCCGCGCAGCAGCGGCCTGAACATCAGCAGGCCCAGGGCCGGCCCCAAGCCGAGCCAGGGCAACACCACCGGCAAGGGCCAGGCCTGCGTGGCGGCCACGAACAGTTCGATGCTGAGCACCGAGATCGCAAAGCCAATGCAATTGGCAAAGGTCAGCACGCTGCCGGCCACCGCAGGCGGCGCGTTCTGCGCAGTCAGGGTGGAGAACTGCGGCGAGTCGCCCGACACCGTCACGCCCCAGAGCAGCATCCAGGCCATGAACCACGGCAGCGGCGCGGCCAGCATCAGCGGTGCCGCCACGCAGCAGGCGCCGCTGATGGCCAGCTGCAGTTGCGCCACGCGTGCACTGCCGAAACGCCGCACCAGCAGGCCGCCGCCCACGCAACCTGCGCTGCCCACGGCAATGATCCAGAAGGCCGCAGCGCTGACGGACGTGCCCGCGATCCGGGTCGCCACGATCAGCGGCACCAGCACAAAGAAGGCATAGAGCTCCCACATGTGGCCGAAGTAGCCGAACACCGACGCGCGCAGGCGCCGGTCGGTCCAGATCAGGCCCAGCGCCCGCGGCGTGATGCGCGCACCGCGCACCAGGTACGGGCTCTCGGGCACCAGCCAGGCCGTCGCCAGGCCGCCCAGCGCGGCCAGCACCGACACGCCCAACACCACCGCCTGCCAGGGCGAGCCGCCCCCGGCCATAACAGGCAGGCCCGCGTCACCGGCGAGCGCGCGCAGGCCGTGGGGCAAGGCCGTGCCCAGCACCAGCGCGCCTATCAACACCCCCATCACCGCGCCCAGGCGTTCGCGGTACCAGCTCGCCGCGATTTTCATGCCCACCGGGTAAATGCCGGCCAGCAAAAAACCCACACCAAAACGCAGCGCAAGCAAAAGGGTGAAATCGCCCTGCACCCCCACGGTGGCGGCATTGAGCGCCGCACCGAGCAGCGAGCAGATCAGGAACACGCGTGAAGGCGCAAAGCGGTCGGCCAGCATCAGCAAGGCAAACACCAGCGTGCCCGCGACAAAACCGAGCTGCACGGCCGAGGTCAACATGCCCACGGCGCCGGGCGGCAAGCCCCAGGCCCGTTGCAGGTCGGGCATCACGGCATTGACCGCAAACCACAGCGAGGTGCCGGCAAACTGCGACAGCACGATCACCGGCAGGATGCGCCGGGGCACGGCGCCCGCCATCAGCAGAACCTGACGGTCAGGCCGGAGAGCGGCGCATCAAACGCCGCGGTCCAGGTCTCGCCCGGCGCCACCGGCCAGGCGTCGGTCCAGGTGCCGGTGGTGACCACGTCGCCCGGCTGCAGCTCGGGCGCACCGGGGCAGCTGCGCAGTTCCGCCAGGAAATGCTGCAATGCATGCAGCGGGCCGTCGAGCACATTCGCGCCCACGCCCTGGTCCACCTGCCGGCCGCCGCAGGACAGCGTGATATGCGCACCTGCCAAGCGCTTCTCCAGGGCCTGCGCGTCGCTGGCCAGCCCCGCCACCGGCACACGCGTGCCCACCAGCAGGCGTGCATGCAGCGCCCCGTCGGCCACGGTATCGGCCGCCACGAACTTCCACCCGGGCTGGTGCGACTGCACGATCTCGAAACCGGGCGCGACCCACGCGAGGCAGGCGAACAACTCGTCGAGCGAGGCATTGACCGGCGGCGTGGCGGCGATGCCGAAGACCGCTTCCGGCTCCAGCCGCGGCTGGCAGGTTCCCGCCAGGGACACCTCGCCCTGCCCTTCGCAGTACGACAAGGTGGTGTCCCAGACCGTGCCCCAGATCGGTCCATACACCTGGTAGCGCGGCCAGATGCTGCGGTTGGTAAAACCCACCTTGTAGCCGCGCGACTGCTCGCCGCGATTCATGCGCAACTGCCGCACCGCCAGCGCGCGCTGGTAAGCCTCGGGCACGTCCAGGCCCGAGGCGGCGGGCCAGAAACCGGCATGGTCGTAGTGGTGGAGAAGTTGCTCGGGTGTCATGGGGCAAAGCTTAACGCCGATGGCCGGATTCCGCATGTCAAAGGATTACATGCCAAAACAGGCGCCAGCCCAATAGATACGGGCGCAAGCAGCTATCATTTTGAGAGTCAGCAGAAGAGGATGGCCAGCAGCGCCGGGTCTTCCACCAGGTTCAGCATCGCATAGCCACTGAGCCGGTAGGCGGTGTAGACGGCCTGCGCCATCAGCTGTTCAAGCGCCAGCATCGGTCAGCGCCTCCCCATCACGCCTTGGTCTGCGCAGCCTTGCGGTCGGCCACGACTTTCTGGGCCGAGGGCCGCTCGCCAATGAGTTTGACATAGCTCTTGTAGTCCACCCCGCCGGCCAGCAGCAGGTCTTCGCCAAACGCGGCCTTGGTGGCCATGCCCACCAGCGGCAGGCTGGCAAAGGCGGCGCAGTCGGCCTGGGTGAAGCTGTCGCCGGCCACGTAGGGCGAAAACTTCGCCAGCTTCCTGAAGGCGGCGATGTTGGCCTCTAATTGCTTGCGGATGCGGGCCAGGTTGCCCTCGCTCAGCGGCTCGGCGCCGAAAAAGGCCGCGCCATAAAGCTGGCGCGCGACGATCTCCAGGTGCCAGTCGATAAACGTCGTGAGCTCGCGCACCTTGGCAGCCTCAAAGGCATCGGCCGGCAGCAGCGGCGGCTGCGGGTAGGCGGTCTCGATGTAGTCCAGGATGGCCTGGCTTTCGCAGAGGCCGCCCTGCGCCGTGCGGATGAAGGGAATCTTGCCCAGTGGCGAGTCACCCAGAACCGCTTCGTCCTTGCTGTGCGTGCTCACGTTTTCTTCGGCAAACGGCACGCCTTTTTCAAGCAGCGCGAGCTTGACCTTGTTGTAGTAATTGGAAATGGGAAGGCCGCAGAGCGTCAGCATGGGAAAGGTCTCCTGGGTTGTTGGCGCCAAGTTTATGCCAGCCCAGCCGGGCCGGCGTGCAACGGCGGTGACAGTCGCGGCGCCGCCAAGCCCCGCGGGGACCCGGGCTGACGGTGTGACATCTGAACCTTCTCCTCCATTTGAAGGACGACAAGCCGCAGCGCCAGCGCGACGATTTCCCCCTCATCCACTTCAATGACTGGAAACACCATGAGCAACTACTACTGGGACGAAACACAGATGAAGGCCGACGGGGCCAACCCGACCATCCTGGCGATCGGCGACTCCTGGTTCTGGTACCCCTTTTTCGGGGGCAGCCTGACCAACTACCTGGGCCAGATCGTGGCGCCCAAAAGCCACGTCATCCTGGCCAAAGGGATGAACGGCGCCGAAGCTTTTGACTACGTGGACGGCAAATACGCCGACAGCGTGCGCAGCACGCTCAAGCTGTACGGCGCCGGCCTGTCGGCCGTGTTCCTCAGCGGGGGCGGCAATGACTTCGCCGGCTTCAACGACATGCGGCCGCTGCTCAAGGATAGCTGCGCAGGCGAAACCACAGCCAACGGCTGCTTTCGCAGCGGGGCGCAGGGCCTGCCGGGGTTTCTGGAGCGCATGGACACCTACTACCGCAAGCTGATTGGCGTGGTCTACACCCGCACCACGCTGGACTGCCTGATCGTCATGCACACCTACGACTATGCGATCCCGGACGGCAAGGGCGTGTTCGGCAAGGACGGCTGGCTGCAGCCCGCGCTGACGGCCGCCGGCGTCAAGCCCGAGCTGCACCAGGCCTGCGTGGTTCATCTGCTGGACGCCTTCTACAAGGTGCTGGACAACATCACGAAAATGGACCCGGCCCACCTTCACGTGGTGGACAGCCGCGGCACGCTGGGCCCCGGCGACTGGGCCAACGAGTTGCACCCCAAGGGCTCGGGCTTCAAGAAAATAGCCATGCAGTGCTGGAAACCCGCCCTGAAAAACATCGGGCTGGCCTGAGCGGCCTGGGCTGCTTGAGCCGGCCTGGTTATGCCGGGTCGGGAAACAGCGGCGTCAGCAGGCGCACGGCAATGTTGAAGCCGTCGCCGGCCGGCGTCACGCGCACCACTTGCGCCTCGCAGGTCAGCGGGAGGATCCGGCCCGCGCCGGGAAACTCCAGCACCAGTTCCAGGCTGGCGCCAAGCTCGTAGCTGCGCTCCGACTGGAAGTACAGCCCGGTCGCACTCAAATCATGGGTGGCGCCCTCGTCGCCGTCGATGGTCAGGCGCAACGCCACGCCAAAACGCTGCGCCGCCCGATGCTCCAGCACGACGGCCTTCTTTTCGTCCCCGGCGGTTGTTTGCATGGTCCTGTCCCTGAAATGCCCGAAAACGGGCGTAGCCCCCAATCTAGGGCATGGGCGCGCCCCGTGTGTAGGCGCCGCCGCAGGCCGGGTGTCGGACAGCAGGCCCGATGGGGATGGCCGATCAAGCCGGCATAGCCGCCCGGGTTCGCAAGGTGGCAGGCAATATGCATACCTATCTTCTTTCCATTTTCTTCAGCCATCCGGCCTGAGGCTCCCACCATGAATGCTCCCCTGCCCAGCGCCACCCCGCAATCGGTCAGGCCGACCTGGCCGCCCCGCCCTGATCGAGGCTGGCTCGCTGGATGGAAAGGTTGGCGTCATCAAGTCGACGCGGCAATGGGTGGCCGGTTCTTGCGGTAGGAGTTCTTCAGAAAAATCTTGCCGCCGCGAAAAGTGAACAGATCACAGCCATGGACCTCGACGCGCGATCCGTCCGCCCGTGTGCCCGTGAACGTCCACTCCGACACGCCCCGGTCTCCCTGGACAAAGTGGCGCGCATTCCCCCAGTGCGCATCGGGAAAGGTGTCCCAGACCTCCGCGAAGCCAGCTCGCACGGCTTCTGAGCCTGCGTATCGGGTTCCGCAGACCTCAGCGCCGGCGGAGGCTTCGAAAACACAGTCCTCGGTCATGAACGACATCAGCGCATCGACATCGTGGCGATTCCACGCGTCGGCGAAGGCCTGCAACACGTCCGTGGTCACTTCGGGAATTACCGTCTGCATGATCGGGCACCTCCAAATAGCCTGTCACGAATGGTCAGTGTACTGCCGTCCGACGCCGAGGCAAGCGGTGCCGGAACGCCTTTCGTAAGCGTCCGGCCACCCCCTTCTTGAATTCGGCCGTATAAGCGGCAAGGATGGTGTCCACCAAGGAATTTAGGTGGACACCATGAAAGACTCCAAGAAGATCGTGCGCCGGCGTCATAGCGCCGAACTCAAGGCGCAGGTTCTGG
>NZ_NBZW01000046.1 GCF_002379085.1 Polaromonas sp. AET17H-212
ACAAGCGGCAAGTCATCCACGCCAAAAGCTGATCCTCGAGCTCTCGACTCACAGGGCTGACGGGCTGTGGATAACTTCCCAAAACAAATCTTGTTGGCGTCTCTTAATCGTCCTTTTGAAAGCATACAAGGGCTGGCGTTGTTTGAGCGAAGCGAGTTTAGCCAGACCCCGCTTTTACCGAGCACCACAGGCTACCCGTAGCGAAGCGAAGGGATCCAGACCATCGGGTAGCCTTCTCTTAGCTTACTTTCTCTTGGCGAAGCAAGAGAAAGTGAGTCGCCCGCCGGGGCGAGACCCGGCTTGTTGGCAAGCCAAACCGATTCGAGATCAAAGAGGCTTGGCCCCCTGGCCCAGCCTGGGCGGCCTCATAAGAAACAGCACCTTCGCCCAATATCCACGGACGCAAGCAGCTATCAAACATATAGCAAACCCCAACCCCGTCACTCTACCCTGGTGATCCCCGTCGGCTTGAAGCCCAGGTCGGCCGCCTTGCCCTTGCGCCCGCGGGCGGCTCTGGCATTGTTCAGGCTGCGGATCTCCAGCGTTTCCTCGCGCTCCTTGCCGCCACGGCCTATGCCCTCGATTTTCACGCTGCGGGTGTACGCCGCCGCGCCGGCCAGCGTGTCCTTGGCATCGAGGTCAATCAGCATCAGACCGCGGCCGCCGGCGGCCTGGGTCTTGAGCTCGCTGATCTCGAAAGTCAGGATGCGCCCACCGGTGGAGGCGCAGGCCACGTGGGTCGCCGGGCTCAGCGGTGCGGCACCGCCGCAGCCCGCCACCGGCGAGGGCTTGCAGATGGTCTCGCCTTCACCGCAGCTGATAAAGGCCTTGCCGGCCTTCAGGCGCGAGGTCATGTTGTCCACCGTGGCCAGGAAACCGTAGCCGCCGCTGCTGCTGAGCAGCAAGGTGGCGCTGGCCGGTCCGGCGAAATAATGCGCCGGCTGCGTGCCGGCTTCGAGTTCGATCAGCGTGGTCACCGGCTGGCCATCGCCGCGTGCGCCGGGCAACATGGCGACCGGGATCGAATAGACCCGGCCCGTGCCCTTGGTGGCCGTGCCGAACACCAGCAGGGTATCGACGGTGCGGCATTCAAAGGTGCCGTACAGGCCGTCACCGGACTTGAAGGCGAAGCTGGCGGCGTCGTGGCCGTGGCCGCTGCGCGCACGCACCCAGCCCTTGGCGCTGACCACCACGGTCACCGGCTCGTCGAGGACCTTGACTTCCAGCACGGCTTTTTTCTCGGCCTGGATCAGGGTACGGCGCGGGTCGGCAAACTGCTTGGCGTCCGCCTCGATTTCCTTGATCATCAGACGCCGCAAGGCGGCCGGGCTGCCGAGGATTTCCTCGAGTTTGCCCTGTTCTTCGCGCAAGCCCTTGAGCTCCTGCTCGATCTTGATGGCTTCCAGCCTGGCCAGCTGGCGCAGGCGGATTTCAAGAATGTCTTCGGCCTGCCGGTCGCTGAGTTTGAAACGTGCAATCAGCGCCGCCTTGGGCTCATCGGACTGGCGGATGATGGCGATGACTTCATCGATGTTGAGCAGCACCAGCTGCCGGCCCTCGAGGATGTGGATGCGGTCCAGCACCTTGTTCAGGCGGTGCTGCGAACGCCGCTCTATCGTGGTCTGGCGAAAGGCGATCCACTCCTGCAGCATTTGCCGCAGCGTCTTCTGCGTCGGCCGGCCGTCCAGCCCGATCATGGTCAGGTTGATGCTCGACGAGCTTTCCAGGCTGGTGTGCGCCAGCAAGGTGGTGATCAGTTCGGACTGCTCGATGCGGCTGGTCTTGGGTTCGAACACCAGGCGCACGGCCGCGTCCTTGCTCGACTCGTCGCGCACCACGTCAAGCACGGCCAGCACGGTCTGCTTGAGCTGGACCTGGTCCAGGCTCAGCGCTTTCTTGCCGGCCTTGATTTTCGGGTTGGTGATCTCTTCGATTTCTTCGAGCACCCGCTGGGTGCTGACGCCGGGCGGCAGCTCCTGCACCACCAGCTGCCACTGGCCGCGCGCCAGGTCTTCGATCTTCCAGCGCGCGCGCACCTTGAGCGAGCCGCGGCCGGTGCTGTAGGCGGCGGCGATGTCGGCCGCCGTCGAGATGATCTGGCCGCCGCCCGGGTAGTCCGGACCGGCGATCAGCGTGTACAGCTCGTCGTCGCCGAGCTTGGGCGTCTTGATGAGCGCAATGCAGGCATCGGCGATCTCGCGCAGGTTGTGGCTCGGGATCTCGGTGGCCAGGCCGACGGCAATGCCGCTGGCACCGTTGAGCAGCGTGAAGGGCAAGCGCGCCGGCAACTGGCGCGGCTCCTCGAAAGAGCCGTCGTAGTTCGGCACGAAGTCGACCGTGCCTTCGTCGAGCTCGTCAAGCAGCAGGGTGGTGATTTTCGCCAGCCGGGCCTCGGTGTAACGCATCGCCGCGGCACCGTCGCCGTCCCGGCTGCCGAAGTTGCCCTGGCCGTCGATCAGCGGGTAGCGCTGGCTGAAGTCCTGGGCCATGCGCACCATCGCGTCGTAGGCCGCCTGGTCGCCGTGCGGGTGGTATTTGCCCAGCACATCGCCGACCACGCGCGCGCTTTTGACCGGCTTGGCGCCGCCGGCGCCGGAAAAACCCAGCCCCATGCGTGCCATGGCGTACATGATGCGCCGCTGCACCGGTTTCTGGCCGTCGCAGACATCGGGCAAGGCCCGGCCCTTGACCACGCTGAGGGCGTATTCGAGGTAGGCGCGCTGGGCATAGGCAGCCAGCGATTCCTGGTCAGGGACGTCGGGCGAGGAAGGCGGGGCAGGCGTAAAAAGATCGTCCATCGGGGTTCAAACTGCAAAAAGGATAGAGGTCAAAAGAGATGGCCGCGCCGAGGGGCGGGCAAGCTGTCGCAGGGAATTATGGCCTCACGCGAAGCGGCAACTCCACGTCAGGACACTAGTCGCGCTCGACCCGGAATTCCGGAGCGACCGGGCTTTGCACGACCAGGGTCGGCAGCTGGTTGCCGCGCCCGGTGGCGCCGCCAGTGGACGGGCTGGAAGATATCTTGCTGCCGCCCATCATTTCCATCCTGACGCGGCCCGAGCGGCGGGTTTCACCCATCATGCTCGGCGGCTTGAGGTGGCTGTAGAGCTGCATCACGGTCTTGACGTAATTTTTGGTCTCGGGATAGTTCGGAATCTTGTTGCCGTAGCGCTGAACCGCGCCTTCGCCGGCGTTGTAGGCCGCCACGGCCAGCTCCAGCTGGCCGGGAAACAGGTCGATCAGGTAACGCAGGTAACGCGAGCCGGCCCCGATGTTGGTTCTCGGGTCGGTCAGTTTTTTCTCGATCGGGGAATTTTTGTCACCACGCACGCCGTAACGCTGGGCCGTGGGTGGCATCAGCTGCATCAGGCCCACCGCGCCTTTGGGCGACACCGCGTGGGTGTTGAAGCCCGATTCGGTGGCAATCAGCGCCTGCAGCAGTTCGTAGTCGATGTCATTGGCCACCGAGGCCTCGCGCAGCAAATGTTTGACCGCCTTGTAGTTGGGTGAAACGTCGAAAAAGGCCAGCAGCTTGGGCGGTGCCCCGGGCATGCCGCCGCCGTAGACGCCCGCCGAAGCGCGCCCACCACGGCTGGTGTCGAAACTCTCACCGCCACGGAAAAACAGCTGGTAACGCTCGTCGAGCCGCTCGGCCGAAAAATGCGCCACCCCCTGGCCGTCCACATAGCCCCAGACGTCGGCACGGGCCGGCGTGCCGGCCAACAGCAGGGCTGCAGCGGCCATCAAAAATGATAGCTGCCTGCGCACTACCCACAAGGGCTGGAGCCATTTTTTACTCATGAAATGGCTCATGCCGTGCAGATCCGCAGGTTGCGCATGGGAGTCCTTTAAATGTCGATCTCCACGGCATCGCCGTGCAGTTCCATCAGTTCGCGCCGCGCCGCGGCTTCGCCCTTGCCCATCAACTTGGTCACCAGACTCTCGGTCTGGGCAAAGTCAAAATTGCCGAGTTGCACCGGCAATAGCCGGCGCGTATCAGGATTGAGTGTGGTTTCCCACAATTGTTCCGCATTCATTTCGCCCAGGCCCTTGAAGCGGCTGATCGCCCAAGCCCCTTCACGCACGCCTTCTTTGCGCAATTTGTCGAGAATGGCCGTCAATTCACCTTCATCGAGCGCGTACGCCTTCGATGCCGGCTTCTTGCCGCGAGCCGGGGCGTCCACCCGAAAAAGCGGTGGCCGCGCCACAAAGATGTGCCCTGTATTAATAAGTTGGGGGAAATGCCGGAAAAACAAGGTCAGCAGCAGCACCTGGATGTGGGAGCCGTCCACGTCGGCATCACTGAGGATGCAGATCTTGCCGTAACGCAGACCGCTGAGGTCCGGGGAATCGTTGGGGCCGTGCGGGTCCACACCAATGGCCACCGCGATGTCGTGGATCTCGGTGTTGGCAAACAGCCGGTCGCGCTCGACCTCCCAGGTGTTGAGCACCTTGCCGCGCAGCGGCAGGATGGCCTGGCTCTCCTTGTCGCGCCCCATCTTGGCGCTGCCGCCGGCAGAGTCGCCCTCGACCAGAAACACCTCGTTGTGCGCCAGGTCCTTGCTTTCACAGTCGGTCAGCTTGCCCGGCAGCACGGCCACACCCGAGCCCTTGCGCTTTTCCACCTTCTGGCCGGCCTTCTGGCGCGTTTGCGCGGCCTTGATCGCCAGTTCAGCCAGTTTTTTGCCGTAGTCCACATGCTGGTTCAGCCACAGCTCCAGCGTCGGTCGCACAAAACTCGACACCAGGCGCACCGCATCGCGTGAATTGAGCCGCTCCTTGATCTGCCCCTGGAATTGCGGGTCCAGCACCTTGGCCGAAAGCACATAACTGGCGCGGGCAAACACGTCCTCGGGCAGCAGCTTGACGCCTTTGGGCAGCAGCGAATGCAGCTCGATGAAACTCTTGACGGCCTGGAACACGCCATCGCGCAGGCCGCTTTCATGCGTTCCGCCGGCGCTGGTCGGGATCAGGTTGACATAACTCTCACGCACCGGCTGGCCGTCCTCGGTGAAGGCCAGGCACCACTGGGCGCCCTCGCCCTCGGCAAAACTGTCGTGCGCCGCATCGGCGAAACCCTCGCCTTCGAACAGCGGAATCACCGGATCGGCGTTCAGGGTCTGCATCAGGTAGTCGCGCAGGCCGCCCTTGTAAACCCAGGTCTGCACCTCTTTGG
Organism: Polaromonas sp. AET17H-212; assembly: GCF_002379085.1. Taxonomy (GTDB): domain Bacteria; phylum Pseudomonadota; class Gammaproteobacteria; order Burkholderiales; family Burkholderiaceae_C; genus Polaromonas. The sequence continues at coordinate 5,177 of NZ_NBZW01000046.1, forward strand.
TCTTCTCGACCACCAGCGTCACGGTGACGCCAGGCATCAGCACGGCCTTGCTGCGCAGCAGGTGGGTCAGCTCGGCCATCGGCAGGGCCGAGGCCTCGAAATATTTGGCGTCCGGCCAGGCCCGCACGGTGGTGCCGGACTTGCGGTCGCCCTCGGCCGCCTTGCGCAACTCCAGCGGCTCGGTGACATCGCCCGCCTCGAACACCAGCCTGGCCACCATGCCGTCGCGGTAGGAGGTGGCTTCCAGACGTTTGGACAGGGCGTTGGTCACGCTGACGCCGACGCCGTGCAGGCCACCGGAAAAGCTGTAGGCCCCGCCCTTGCCCTTGTCGAACTTGCCGCCGGCGTGCAGCCGGGTGAAGACGAGTTCGATCACCGGCGCCTTTTCTTCCGGGTGCAGGCCATAGGGAATGCCGCGGCCGTCGTCTTCGATGCTGACGGAGCCATCGGTGTGCAGCGTGACCTTGATCTTCTTGCCGTGGCCGGCGAGCGCCTCGTCGGCCGAGTTGTCCAGCACTTCCTGGATGATGTGCAGCGGATTGTCGGTACGCGTGTACATGCCCGGCCGCTGCTTGACGGGCTCCAGGCCCTTGAGCACGCGGATCGAGCCTTCGGAGTAGTCGTTGGGTAGTTTGGTCGCCATGGGGGGTGGATTGTAGTCCCGGGTGATTTTATAACTGGATAAATATACAGTTTTCTCCACCACACTCCGAAACCCATGCCTGGCGCTCATCAATGGCGCGAAAAACTTTCAACAGCAGAACGCAGCGCCATTGGGTACATTCTCCGGATGCAATCTCCCAGCCGAAAACTCTCCATGGCCCAGGTGCTCATCTGCGGCGCCGCCATCGTCACCCTGTCCATGGGCATACGTCACGGCTTCGGCCTGTGGCTGCAGCCGATCACCCAGGCCCAGGGCTGGACACGCGAAACCTTTGCCTTTGCCTTGGCGGTGCAAAACCTGTCCTGGGGCGTTTTCGGCATTTTTGCCGGCATGCTGGCCGACCGCTTTGGCGCCTTTCGCGTCATTGCGGGCGGCGCCGTGCTGTATGCGCTGGGGCTGGTCGGCATGGCGCTGTCGCCGACCGGCCTGCTGTTCACGCTGACGGCCGGCGTGCTGATCGGCGCGGCGCAGGCAGGCACCACCTATGCGGTGATTTATGGCGTGATCGGCCGCAACATTTCAGCCGACAAACGCTCCTGGGCCATGGGTGTGGCGGCGGCGGCAGGCTCTTTCGGGCAGTTCCTGATGGTGCCGGTCGAAGGTTTCCTGATCAGCGGCCTGGGCTGGAAAGAGGCGCTGCTGGTGCTGGGCGCCGCGGTGCTGCTGATCGCCCCGCTGGCCTTTGGCCTGCGCGAGACGCGCTTCGGCCCCGGCCAGGCGCCGCCGCGTGAACAGACCATCCTGCAGGCGCTCAGGGAAGCCTTCAAGTACCCGAGCTTCCAGCTGCTGATGGCCGGCTACTTCGTCTGCGGCTTCCAGGTGGTGTTCATCGGCGTGCACATGCCCAGCTACCTCAAGGACAAGGGGCTGTCGCCGCAGGTGGCCAGTTATGCGCTGGCACTGATCGGCCTGTTCAATGTGTTCGGCACCTATGCGGCGGGCGCCCTCGGCCAGCGGCTGGCCAAAAAGAACATCCTGGCCTTTATCTATCTCGCGCGGGCCGTTGTGATTGCCGTGTTCCTCGCCGCGCCGCTGAGCCCGGCCAGCGTCTACATCTTTGCCAGCCTGATGGGCCTGCTGTGGCTGTCCACCGTGCCGCCCACCAACGCCGTCGTGGCGCAGATTTTCGGCATCCAGCATCTGTCCATGCTCAGCGGCTTTGTCTTTTTCAGTCACCAGATCGGCTCCTTCATGGGGGTCTGGCTGGGCGGCGTGCTCTACGACCGCACCGGCAGTTACGACATCGTCTGGTACATCACGATTGCGCTGGGCGTGTTTGCGGCACTGATCAACCTGCCGGTGCGCGAAGCGGCCATCCACCGGCCCGCGGCGGGCCGCCTGCCCCAAGGCGCCTGACATGGCACGCCAGCTCGCCTTGTATCTACTCGCCATCGCGGCCACGCTGGGCGTGTTTGCGCTGTATTTGCGGCCCGATTTTTTGCTGACGCTGGCCGACCAGCTCTGGGCCTGCTTCTAGGAGCCTCACTCCTCGTCGCGCACCCGGTACTGACCGGCCAGTTGCTGCTGCACCGCCGGCGGCACAACCTCGTAGTGGCTGAAGGCCAGCGTGTAGGCCCCCTGCCCGCCGGTCAGCGCGTTGAGCCGCGACTGGTAGGCAGCCAGTTCGGACAGCGGCACCTGGCCCAGCACGGCCAGCGTGCCGGCCTGCAGCCCGCGCGTGCCGCTGACCTGACCGCGGCGCGCCGACAGGTCGCCGGTGATGTCGCCCATGACGGCCTCGGGCGCCGTGATCTCGACATCGACCACCGGTTCGAGCACCACCGGCGACGCGGCGCGCACGGCTTCAATCACCGCCTTGCGTCCGGCCGTCGCGAAGGCAATGTCCTTGCTGTCCACACTGTGGTGCTTGCCGTCGTACACCACCACCCGCACATCACTGACCGGAAAGCCCGCAACCACCCCGCCGTCGAGCGCCTGGCGCACGCCTTTTTCGACGGCCGGCATGTACTGGCCGGGAATCGTGCCGCCTCTGACCTGGTCGACAAACTCGATGCCGGCGCCGCGCGCCAGCGGCTCGATGCGCAGGAAGACCTCGCCGAACTGGCCGGCGCCGCCGCTTTGCTTTTTGTGGCGGTGGTGGCCGGCGGCCGGCGCGGTGACCGTCTCGCGGTAGGCAATACGCGGCGGCCGCGTGTTCACCTCGCACTTGTAGACCTCGGTCAGCCGTTCGATCAGCGTGCGCAGGTGCAGCTCGCCGAGGCCGTACACCACGGTTTCATTGGTCTGCGCCACATGCTCCAGCCGCAGGCAGGGATCTTCATCGACCAGCCGTTGCACCAGGTCCCACATGCGCTGCTCGTCGCCGCGGCGCCGGGGTTCGATGGCCAGCCCGTGCACCGGCACCGGAAAGTCCAGCGGCTGCAGATGGATATGTTCGTCCTCCGCCGCATCGTGCAGCACGGCGTCGAAATGGATCTCGTCGACCTTGGCCACGGCACACAACTCCCCCGGCCCGGCGCTGGCGATTTCCATGTGGTCCTTGCCCTGCAGCCGGAACAGGTGGCCGACCTTGAAGGGGCGCCTGCCGTCGCCGATGTAGAGCTGGCTGCCCGGGGTCACCGTGCCCTGGTGCACCCGGAAGATGCCCATCTTGCCGACATAGGGGTCCACGCTGACCTTGAAAACATGCGCCAGCACATGTTTGGCCGGGTCGGGCTCGGCCCGCACCGGGGCGGCGCTTGCACCCTCGCCGCGCAGGAACTTCGGCGGGTTGCCTTCGGCCGGATTCGGCAGCAGCTTGACCATCACGTCCAGCAGTTCGGCCACACCAGCACCGTTGCGTGCCGACACAAAACACACGGGAATCAAATGCCCCTCACGCAAGGCCTGCTCCAGCGGCGCGTGCAGCTCCTGGGGATCCACGTCGCCTTCGTCGAGGTAACGTTCGACAAAGGCCGGATCGACCTCGACCACCTGCTCGACCAGTGCGCGGTGCGCCAGCGCCACGCTGGAAAAATCGGATTCCCCGGCCGGATTGAAAAAGCAGTCCACCACCCGGGTGCCCCCGCCGGCGGGCAGGTTCAACGGCAGGCATTCCTTGCCGAAGGCGGCCTGGATGGCGGCCAGCAGGCCGGGAAGGTCAGTGCCCAGCGCGTCGATCTTGTTGATGATCACCATGCGGCACAAACCGCGGCCGGCGGCCCAGTCCATCATGCGGCCACTCATGAGTTCCAGCCCGCTGGCGGCGCTGATGACCAGGGCGGCGGTTTCCACCGCCTCCAGCGCCGGCAGCGACTGCCCGAGAAAGTCCGGCGCGCCGGGCGTGTCAATGATGTGGATGCGTGTGTCCAGGTGCTGCAGGTGGACCAGCGTCGAATGCAGCGAATGCTGGGCGCGGCGCTCCAGCGGATCGAAATCGCTGACCGTGGTGCCGCGCTCCAGGCTGCCCGGGGCGCCGATGGCGCCCGCCTGGTGCAGCAAGGCCTCGACCAGGGTGGTTTTGCCGCTGGCCGCTGCGCCCACCAGCGCCAGCGTGCGCAGGTTGGGGACGGCCGAAGGAACCGGATGCGTGGAAGAGGACATGGCGCGCTCCTGGATGCCGGACGCGGCGTCTGCGCCCGATGGGTTGGCCTGATGCATGAATCAGATGCACAGCGTAAGGGATAGACCGCATCGGGGCAAGGGGCCGGTGCAGACATCAAACGGTGGTAGTCTTTCGCCTCCACACAGGCAGGAGACAGCAGAGCCATGAAAACCATTGTCATCACCGGGGCGTCCGACGGCATAGGCGCGGAAATGGCGCGTCAGCTGGCGCAGCGCCATGGCGCGGCGGTGGCGTTGGTGCTGGCCGCGCGCAATGAAGAAGCGCTCCATGCCATCGCCGCCCAGTGCCAGGCCGGCGGGGCCGCGGCGCTGGTGGTCCGCACCGATGTCTCCGAGCCGGCCCAGTGCCGCGCGCTGATCACCACGGCCGCCCAGGCCTTCGGCCAGATCGACGCCCTGATCAACAACGCCGGCATGTCGGCGCAGGCGCTGTTTGAAGATGTCCAAACCGACGACCTGGGCTGGTACGAGGACCTGATGCGCATCAACCTCTGGGGCAGCGTGTGGTGCACCCATGCCGCCCTGCCCCACCTGAAACAAAGTCGCGGCAGCCTGGTGGCAGTCTCCAGCCTGGCCGGCTTGGTGGGGGTGCCCGGGCGCACCGCCTACAGCGCCAGCAAATTCGCCATGACCGGTTTTTTTGAAGCCCTGCGTGCCGAACTGAAGACCGCCGGCGTCAGTGTCACCACCGCTTACCCCGGCGTGGTCGCCACGCAGATCCGCCACCGGGGTTTCAACGCCGCGGGCACACCGGCCGGCGCCAGCGGCCTCCGGGAAGACAATGCCATGAGCGTCGAGACCTGCGCCCGGCTGATTCTTGATGGCATGGACCACCGCGCACGTGAAGTCGTGATGACACCCCAAGGCAAACTCGGGCGCTGGCTCAAGCTGCTGGCACCCGGCGCCGTGGAGTCGATGGCGCTGGCCGCCCTCAAGGACGAGGTCAAGCCGCATTGAAAACCGATACCGCTCCTGCCCATGCCAGCCTCGCCCCGTCAGCCTGGGTCCGGCGCTGGTCCCACCTGGTACCCGCCCAGGGCCGCGTGCTCGATGTCGCCTGCGGCCATGGCCGGCATGCTTACTGGTTTCACCAGCAAAATCACCCCCTGACCCTTGTGGACCGGTCGCGGGAAGCTATCGAATCCATAGCAATTCCGGCGACCTCCTGCGAAGCCGTGGTGGCCGACATTGAAAACGGCCCCTGGCCTTTTGCGGGCCGCCAGTTCGACGCCGTCGTCGTCACCAATTACCTGTGGCGCCCCCTGCTACCAACACTGCTGGCCAGCCTGGCGCCGGGCGGCGTGCTGATTTACGAAACCTTTGCCCAGGGCAACGAAACCGTGGGCAAACCCTCGCGCCCCGACTTCCTGCTGCGCCCCGGCGAGTTGCTGGAGGTCTGCCGTGGCCTGCGGGTGGTCGCGTTTGAGGACGGCTTCCAGCAAGCCCCCGACCGCTTTACACAGCGGATTGCAGCCGTGCGGGAACTGGCGTCGCCGGGGACGGTCCCACGCTACCTGCTAGCCTAGCGCACTGGGTAGAATGCTGAATTGGCTTTACCGCAGCATTGGCCTTGGCCAGCGCTCCACCCCTGATACAAAGACATGAAAACCATTACCGGCAGCATCGTTGCACTGGCGACCCCCCTGCATGAAGACGGCAGCGTTGACTACCCGACCCTGCGCAAGCTGGTGGACTGGCACATTGCCGAGGGCACCGACTGCATTGGCGTGGTCGGCACCACCGGCGAGTCGCCCACCGTCAGCGTTGAAGAACACTGCGAGATCATCCGCGTGTCGGTGGAGCAAGCCAAGGGCCGGGTGCCGGTCATGGCCGGCTGCGGCGCCAACTCCACCGCCGAAGCCATCGAGCTGGCACGTTTTGCAAAAACCGTCGGCGCCGACTGCCAGTTGCAGGTCGTGCCCTACTACAACAAGCCGACGCAGGAAGGCCAGTACCGGCACTTCACCGCGATTGCCGAAGCGGTGGACCTGCCGATGGTGCTGTACAACGTGCCCGGCCGCACCGTGGCCGACATGCTGCACGCCACCGTGCTGCGGCTGGCGCAGGTGCCCGGCATTGTCGGCATCAAGGAAGCGACCGGCAACATCGAACGCGCGCAGTGGCTGATCAAGGAAGTGCCGGCCGGCTTTGCCGTCTATTCCGGCGACGACCCGACCGCCGTGGCGCTGATGCTGTGCGGCGGCCAGGGCAACATCAGTGTGACGGCCAATGTGGCGCCGCGCCTGATGCATGAACTCTGCGTGGCAGCCATCGCCGGCGATGTGCGCAGTGCGATGAAGATCCAGCTCCAGTTGCTGCCGCTGCACAAACATCTGTTCGTGGAAGCCAACCCGATCCCGGTCAAATGGGCCATGGCCCGCATGGGACTGTGCGGCGGAACCCTGCGCCTGCCCATGACACCGCTTGAAACGGCCAACGAGGCCACGGTCGAAAACGCCCTGCGCGTTTGCGGCCTGCTCTGATTTTTAAGGAAACCCCAGTGATGACATTGCACACGCCCAGCGCTTCCGGACCTGTATCTGCCCCACGGCTTGCCGCGGCACCGTTGCTGGCGATCGTCGCCGCGCTCCTCCTCTCGGGTTGCTCTTCCTTGAGCGAGTCGATGCAGGGCGACAAGGTCGATTACAAAAGCGCCGGCAAGGCACCCTCGCTGGAGGTTCCTCCCGACCTGACACAGCTGTCGCGCGATACACGTTACGTCGTCCCCGGCAGTTCCGTGACGGCCAGCGGCTTCCAGGTCGGCCAGACCACCCAGTCCGTGCCGACGGCGGCCCTGACGGTCGGCGACGTACGCATCGAGCGCGCGGGCACGCAGCGCTGGCTGGTGGTTAACCGCCCGGCCGACAAGCTGTGGGGGCCGGTGCGCGAGTTCTGGCAGGAAAACGGCTTCCTGATCGCGACCGAGCAGGAAAACCTGGGCATCATGGAAACCGACTACGCGGAAAACCGCGCCAAGCTGCCACAGGACTTCATCCGCGCCACCCTGGGCAAGCTGCTCGACAGCCTGTACTCCACTGGCGAACGCGACAAGTTCCGCACCCGCCTGGAGCGCACGCCGACCGGCGGCACCGAGATCTACGTCAGCCACCGCGGCATGGTGGAGGTGCTGACCGGCACGGTCAAGACACCACAGAAAAGCGACGGCACGGTGTGGCAGCCACGACCGGCCGATCCGGAACTGGAAGCGGAATTCCTGCGCCGCCTGATGGTCAAGCTCGGTGTCAGCCAGGAGCAGTCCAAGGCGCTGATCGCCACCGGCCCGGCGCGGCAGAGCGCGCGTGTCGCCAATGTCAACAACATGCCCGTGGTTCAGATCGACGAAGGTTTTGAGCGCGCCTGGCGCCGGGTCGGCCTGGCCCTGGACCGCACCGGTTTCACCGTTGAAGACCGTGACCGTGCACAAGGCACTTATTTCGTGCGCTACGTCGAGCCTACCGGCGACAAAAAGGAACCCGGCTTCTTCAGCAAGCTCTTCAGCAGCTCCTCGGCAGGCCCAGCCCCCCTCAAATACCGGATCGCCGTACGCAGCCAGGGTGAAGCGACCACCGTGTCCGTGCTCAACGCCCAGGGCAATCCTGAAGCGTCGGCCAATGCCCAGCGCATCGTGCAGGTCATTGCCGACGACCTGAAATAAGGCGTCGCGTGGAGCCTGGCCGGTGCTGAGGTTCAAAAGCCTGGGCAGCGGCAGCACAGGCAATGCCACGCTGGTGGAGGCGACCGGGCTGCGGCCAACGCGGCTGCTGGTCGATTGCGGCTTGGGGATCCGGCAACTCTCGGTGCGGCTGGCTCAAGCAGGCCTCGCCGACGGCGACATCGACGCCATCTTCATCACCCACGAACACAGCGACCACATCGGCTGCGCGCGCCAGTTCGCGCGGCGCCACCGGGTCCCGGTCTGGATGAGCCGCGGCACCCAGGAAGGCATCGGCCTGCCCGACTTCGACGGCTTGCTTTACACCGCACGCGATGGGGAGGCCATCGACCTCGGCGAACTGCAGCTCATGCCGTTCACGGTTCCGCACGACGCGCGAGAGCCCCTGCAGCTCACCTGCACGGACGGCGCGTCCAAGCTGGGGCTGCTGACCGACCTCGGTCACGCCACCGCCCACCTGCTGGCCCACCTCGCACACTGCGACGCCCTGCTGCTCGAGTGCAACCATGACAGTGAGTTGCTGGCCCAGTCGACCTACCCGCCTTTTCTCAAGCGGCGTGTAGGCGGCATGTATGGCCACCTGTCCAATGCTGCCGCGGGCGAGATTGCCCGCTCGGTCGCGCATGGCGGCCTCAGGCAGCTGGTGGCGGCCCATTTGAGCCAGCAGAACAATCGGCCGGAACTGGCCCGGCAAGCCATGCTGGAGGCACTGGGAAGCGCCACGGAAATCATGGTTGCAGACGCCGGAGCGGGAACGCACTGGCTGGACGTTTGATCCGCGTCCCCCTGTGCACAGGACAGGATCGAGTAGGGTGAGGGGTTGCCCCCTCAGCCCTCTCACACCACCGTACGTGCGGTTCCGCATACGGCGGTTCCTGACTACTGGGTTTCCCCAGCGAGCTTCGTTTCGTTCATCGTGTCGCCTGTTGGCCAATAGACACCTGCCGCCACTTTCGGGACTTCCGGCCCCTCCAGTCTTGCCGCAGGCCCTACGTTGCCATAGGCTTATGTCCTGTTCGTACAGAGATCACGCGTGACTATCCACTCATGTCAAGTTCAGGCCTTCGCCATGGGCTCTTTCTGGTTTACCACCTGTCCCACAACTACTATGCCCTCTGCTGACTTCTGCATGCGCTTCCCGACACCTCACGATCTCGGTAGCACAAGGCACGCATGCAGATCTCCCCAGGTATGACGCACTTACCTTCACGCTTATGCCTGTCGGATCTACGCCGTTGTGTTCCGTGCAAGTATTGGGCTTTGCAGATTACGGACTGCTTACCCCACAACGTCGCCTCATATCCGCTTCCTGTTCGTCAGGCCAGCGCTTTGCCATCCGGCCTCCTTCAGACTCGCAGTCGCCCGCGAAACCCTTGCCTTCGGCTAACTCTTCCCCTTACCGGGTGAGTAGAGGACTTTCACCTCCGAGTAAGTGCGCCATGCTGGGCGCACCATAAAAAATGCCACCGGATTAGCGGTGGCATGCAATTATTCAAGGGAGCAACGGCTGGCCATGCCGTTGCAGGCAATGCTCAACCTTCCTTCAGGGTGACAATCGTCTGCAGCGGCCTTTCATTGACCGTCAGCGTAAACACATCCGGACGCGCATAGTGCCCGGCCGGATCAAAGTCAAAACGCCCGCGCGGAATATCATCCAGGTCGATCTCGGCCACCAGCACCGCTTCTTCATCAAATACCGGTCCGGCCAGGATTTGCCCAAGCGGGCTGATGATGCAGCTGCCGCCACGCATCAGGATCGCTTCCGGGTCGGTCGATATCTCGTTCCTGAATTCCTTGGGGAATTCCTTGCCGCGCAAGACCTGGCACGACGACAGCACGAAGCAGCGGCCTTCCAGCGCGATGTGCTGCATGCTGGGAATCCAGGTCGGACGGTCGTCGGCGGTCGGCGCGCAATAGATTTCGATGCCCTTGCCGTACATCGCCATACGCAGCAGTGGCATGTAATTTTCCCAGCAGATCACGGCGCCGACCTTGCCCACCGACGTGTCGAAGACCGGCAGGGTCGAGCCATCGCCCTGGCCCCAGATGTAGCGTTCGGCCGCAGTCGGCATCAACTTCCTGTGCTTGCCCAGCAGCGTGCCTTCCGGCCCGAAGTACAGCACGGTGCAGTACAGGGTGCTGCCGGCGCGTTCGATCACGCCGACCACGATGAACAGCTTCAATTCGGCGGCAGCCGCGGCAATCCGGTCGGTCTCGGCGCCGGGGACGGCAATCGCATTCTCGAAATAGTGGCGGAATTCCTCGCGGCTTTGCGGCGGCCTGGCACCTACGGCAATATGGAAATCGGCGCCTTTGGGATAACCGCCCAGGAAGGCTTCCGGAAAGACCGCCAGTTCGGCACCCTGCCGGCTGGCATCGGTGGCCAGTTTGATCAATTTGTTGACAGTGGCGGAACTGTCGCTGGGAACAGGCGAAGCCTGGATAACGGCTACACGGTGAATTTTCATAGGGGTCCTGGCTGATTGATTGAGATGGTTGAGTGATTCACTTGAATGCGACAATCGCTTGCACTACAAGCCAAGATAGGCGCGTCGCACCGCATCGTTGGATCGCAAGTCGTCGGCACTGCCTTCGAGTACCAGCCGGCCCGATTCGAGCACATAGCCGCGGGTGGCGATCGACAACGCCAGCGAAGCATTCTGCTCGACCAGCAGCACCGAAACGCCGGTGGCGTTGATGCGCAGCAGCGCCGCATGCAGCTCGTCGACGACGATCGGCGCCAAACCATGGCTCGGCTCATCCAGCAGCAGCAGCTTGGGTTCCAGCATCAGCGCGCGGCCGATCGCCACCATCTGCTGCTCGCCGCCGGACATCGAACCGGCCGCCTGGGTGCGCCGTTCGCGCAAGCGCGGAAACAGGGCGAACACCGCTTCGATTTTGGCCTCGACCGGTCCCTTTTTGCGCAGGGTATAGGCCCCCATCACAAGGTTGTCGTAGACGCTCATCAGGGGAAACACGTGGCGGCCTTCCGGCACATGGGCGATGCCGGTCTGCGGAATCGCATGGGCGGCGCGTCCCAGCAGGCTTTGGCCATTGAAGTCGATGGTGCCGCGCACCTTGGGCACCAGGCCTGAAATGCTGCGCAGCAGGGTGCTCTTGCCGGCGGTATTGGCGCCCAGCAGGGTAACGGTTTCGCCGGCTTCAACATGGAGGGCGATGTCGTGCAGCACGTCAGGGCCGCCGTAACCGGCATGGAGTTTTTCAATCTTGAGCATCAGGCTTCCTTTTTCTCGCTGCCGAGATAGGCTTTGATCACGACCGGGTCGGCGGCGATTTCGGCGGGCGTGCCGCTGGCGATCAGGCCGCCGAACTGCAACACCAGGATGCGGTCGCACAGGCGCATGATGGCGCGCATGTGATGTTCGACCACGAACAAGGTCAGGCCTTCCTGGCGCAGCGAACTGAGCACCGCCATCACCGCATCCATTTCAGCCGGATTCAACGCTGCCATCACTTCATCGAGCAACAGTATCCGGGCGCGGGTCGCCAGGGCGCGCGCCACTTCGACCAGCGCGCGCTGCGGGAAAGTCAGGTCGGCCACTTCGGCATCCGCGATCGCAGCCAGACCGAGCCGCTCCAGTGCGGCATCGGCAGCGCGGCGCGCATCCGCCAGATTGCTGTGCGACAGCGCCGCCACCACCACGTTGTCGCGCACATTCATGTCGGGGAACAGCGAGACGTTCTGGAACGTCTTGGTCATGCCGTGCTGCGCCACCAGGTGCGGACGCTTGCCGTCGATGCGCTCGCCGTCGATGGCGATCCTGCCTTCGGTCGGCTTGACCAGCCCGACCAGCGTGCTGAACAGGGTGGTCTTGCCGGCGCCATTCGGGCCAATCAGGCCGACGATTTCACCGGGATGGAGCTGGAACGAGACATTGTTCAAGGCGACCAGCCCGCCGAAGCGCACGGTGACGTTTTCTACTTGCAGCAAGGTTGTCATTTGAGCCAGCTCCATTTGCGTCCGGAAAACAGCGAGACGAATCCGGCCGGCTTCACCAGGATCATGACGATCAGGATCACGCCATAGATCAGCTGCGACAGGCCGGCGGTCCGGCTGGACAGGGTTGCGTTGATCAGTTCTTCCAGCGGCAGCAGGAACAGTGCGCCGAGCAGCGGGCCGGCGAGTGAGCCGATGCCGCCGATGATGGTAATCAAGGCCATCCGGACCGAAATCGTGCTCATGCCGAATACCGAATCGGGGTCGAAGAAAAAGTTGAACTGGGCGAACAGCGTGCCGCACAGCGCCGTCAGCGCCGCCGAGATCATCAGCGCGCTCAGCTTGGTGCGGAAAGTGTCGACGCCCGCCACTTCGGCGGCATCTTCGTTTTCGCGCACCGCACGCAGGCGGTAGCCGAAGGCCGATACCTTGATTTTCCAGAAGATTGCGCTGATCAGCACGAACGCCGCCAGCATGATGTAGTAATGGGTCACCGTGCTGGAAAACTGGAATGCCGCAAAGCCGCCGTTCGCGTTATACGGAATCGACAGGCCCTGCGGGCCGCCGGTCAGGCTGCCGGAACTGTTGGCGATAATGCGCATGACTTCGGCAAAGGCCAACGTGGCCAGCGCAAAGTAATGCCCCGCCAGCTTGAGGGTGGGCAGCGCCAGCAAGGCGGCCACGGCGGCGGCCAATACCATGCCGGCAATCATGCCGAGCCAGGGCGATATGCCGAACTTGAGCAGCAGGATGGTCGAGGCGTAGGCGCCGATGCCGAAGAAAGCGGCGTGGCCGAGTGAAGTCAGATTGGCCAGGCCGCCGACGATATTCCATGCCTGCCCCATGGCGGCGAACAGGAAAATCATGCACAGCACGCGGATGCCGTAACCGCGCGCGTCGAACAGCCACGGCACGGCCAGTGCCGCGATCAGCAGAATGGGAAGGATGCGCGAAGCTTTCATCGTTTGTACCCGGAAGAGATAAGACCTTGCGGCCGGAACGCCAATACGGCAATGAAGACCAGGAACAGCACCAGATTCTGCAGCTGGAGCGGGAACAGCAGTCCAGACACGGACTGGATGATGCCGACCACGATGCCACCGACCAGGGCGCCGGTAACGCTGCCCAGCCCGCCCAGCACCACCACGGTAAACATCAGCACGGCGAAACTCTGGCCAATGGTGGGGCTGACGGTCAGGTAAGGCAGGATCACGCCGCCACCGAAGGCGGTCAGGCCGGTGCCCAGCCCGAATGCAATGGCGTAGGTATGCTTGGTAGCCACCCCCATCAGGGTTGCGGCCATGCTGTTTTGCGCGGTGGCGCGGATTGAGCGGCCCAGCCAGGTGCGCGCCAGGAACCACCACAGGGCAGCACTCACCAGCAGCGACATGCCGAACGCCAGCGCATACGGTGCGCTGATGAATAGCGGGCCGAGCATGATGCTGGCGGTCTGGTATGGCGTCCGTACCGATTGGTAGTCGGAGCCGAAGGCCAGCAAGGCGGCGTTTTCGATCACGATCATCAGGCCGACCGTCAGGAATATCTGCGACGATGCCGGCGCCTTCATCACCCGTGACACCAGGAATCGCTGCGCCAGATAGCCGAGGCCGAAGCCGACCAGCAGGGAAAAGAAGGCGCCCAGCATCGGATCGAGGCCGAGAAAGCGCCAGGCGAAGAAAGCAGCGTACATGCCGACCATCAGGAATTCCGCTTGCGCGAAATTGACGATGCCGAGCACGCCGAACACGAGCGACAAACCGGTGGCGATGACGCCGTAGACGCCGCCCAGCAGGATGCCGTCGATGATGGCCTGTATGAATTGCATGATTTTCCGTTCTAGAAATGACAGGGGCGAGCCGGCGCCGTTTTCAGGACGGCCGGCTCAGGCATCCACTACCTCACTTGGTCTTGTCGGCACCCCATGCAACCTTGCCTTTGGCAATGTTGGCCGGGTAGACGGTCACCAGTTCATTGCCGCGCCATTGGACCATGACAGGCAATGCGCCCAGCGCTGCACCGGTTGGGTCGAATTGCACGCAACCGGCCGGAATTCCCTTGGCAATGCCGTCGCAATACTTGATTTTTGCCAGCGCATCGCGCACCTTGGCCGGATCATCCGACTTGGCCTGGTCGACCGCATGCATCATCGCCTCGGTGGCAGCGCCGAAAATCAGGGCGTCGTGCGGCATGTAGGCACCGTACTTGGCCTTGTAACGGGCGCCGATCGCCGGCGCCATGTCGTAGTTGGCGGTGGCAATCGACAGCACGTTCTCGGCATACTCGCCCAAGCCTTTCTTGAAATCCGGGATGATGTAGCCAGCCGCGCCGCCAATCATCGGCGCGGTGATGTTTTGCTGGCGCATGGTGCGGATGATCAGCAACGAATCATTCAGGTAAGACACTGGAAACACCATTTGCGCGCCCGAGCCGCGTACCTTGTTGACCAGCGGCGTGGCATCGGTAATACCGAGCGGATAGGCTTCATCGAGCACCACCTCGACGCCGGCGGCCTTGGCGCCATCGCGCAAGCCGCGCGCCTGGGCGGTGCCGTAGGCAGTGTCTTCATACAGGATCGCGATCTTCTTGACGCTATCGCCGGCCTGTTTCGACAGCGCCAGCGCATAGTCGAACTGGGCGCGGCCGACGACCGAACCCTTGGGCGAGACCTGGAAAATATTCTTGTAGCCGCGCCCGGTAATCTCGTCGGCAAAGGCGAAGGTAATCAGCGGCACGCCGGCACGCTCGGTCACTTCGGAGGCGGCAATGGTGACCGAGGATACGAAAGAACCGATCACGCCCGATACGCGCTCCTGGGAAATCAGGCGCTGGGTGGTGGCGGCAGCGGCATTCGGTTGCGGGATGTCGGCGATCACCAGCTCGATCTTGGCGCCGCCGAGCGACTTGACCCCGCCCTTGGCATTGAACTCCTCCACCGCCAGTTTGATGCCGTTGAGCGAAGTGTTGCCGAAGGCAGCATTGGGACCGGACAGCGGCATGATCACGCCAAGCTTGACGGTCTTTTGTGCATGAGCAGCAGGGGCGATGGCAAAGGCTGCGGCGAGGGCTGCCGCCAGCAAACCGGCGCGGGAAGGTTTTGGGGGGCTGATCTTCATGAGATTTCCTTGGTGAAGTAATGGATAGGATGGTGGTTCAGGCTCCAGGTGCTTCTGGTTACCTGATGGAAAACCATCTTATTCGCAACAATTTTATTTGTCAATAATTCCCGACACATTATTTTGATTCGCACAAATATAGAACATGAAATGCCAGTAAATGCTTCATTTCAATGAACAATTTAATTGTTCGCACCATATTAGATATGTCTATTTTTATAGACAATACACCCATTTTAAAATCGGCACGGTAGAATTGCTCTTTGTTCATACAAATGTAAACACCATGGATTTCGAACAGCAACTGGCCGCCTTGGGGGTCGATGGCAAGCTTTACCAAGCCTATGTGGCGGCGCTGGAATTGGGCGAGGCGCCGGTGCAAATGGTGGCGAAAAAGGCGGGACTGGGCCGCACCACCGCCTACGACTTGCTGGCTAGGCTGGAAAAGGATGGCTTGATCGAGATGGTCGAGCGCGACGGCAAGCGCCACGTGCGGGCGAAGGATCCGGTGGTCATCCTGCAGCGCCTGGAGATGCAGCGCCAGGTGATGGGCGACCTGCTGCCGCAGCTGCGCTCGATCTACAACCGCGCCAAGTCGAAACCGGATATCCGCTTTTACGAGGGAGAGGAAGGCATCCGTACCGTGCTGTGGGATACCCTGACCTGCCGCTCGAAGAACTTGCGCGGCATCCTGTCGATGGATGACTTGCTGGAGACGCCGGGGCAGGCAGCGTTTGACCAGTACATCGCCGAACGCCGTCAGCGCGGGATTCACCTGCGGGTGTTGCGCTCGGCCGTCAAGGATGTCGACCGGATCTGGCCGCAGAGTGCGGCCGAGTTGCGCGAACTGCGCTATGCGCCACCGGCCGTACTGCTGTCGATGACTACCTATATCTATGACGACAAGGTGGCGTTCATTTCATCGAAGAAGGAAAACTACGGGATGATCTTCCAGAGCGAGGAATTGTCACGCTTGCACGCAGCCCTGTTTGAAGGGATCTGGGCCATTTCGACGCCGGCCGGGGAGTAGCGCCCCATTCACAGGCAAGGACATTCTGTCCGAACCGCTCATGCAGCTTGTCCGCCATGGCTTCGATTTCTTCCCGCTTCGCCAGAGCGGCGATGCGGGGATGCGCAAACAGCACCACCGGCGCCGACATTATTGCCCTATGCGTTCCTCCTGGATTTTCCACTTGCCATCCTGCTTCAACAACACCAGGGTCTTGTTGCTGCGGTCCGCGAAACTGTCGGACTGGTAAATCTGGTGGAAAGCAACTGTCGCAGCATCGTCATCAACGGTTATTTTCGGCGTTTCAATAGCGATTTGAATACGGCTCTTGCCGGTAGTAGGGGATGTGATCCACGAAGCGGCTGATGACGGTGTGAGCCTGCAGGCCGGGCGTTGGCAGCGCGTTGTCAAATACCTGGGGCGCGGCCGGCTCCTGCACCAGAAGCTGGCAACACTTGCAGGCCCACTTGCCC
>NZ_NBZW01000047.1 GCF_002379085.1 Polaromonas sp. AET17H-212
GGTCGTAACCTTTGGCTTCGCCGCCGAACTTGGCTGCGAGCACGGTCGTGATCGCTGCCGTCAGGGTGGTCTTGCCATGGTCAACGTGCCCAATCGTGCCGACGTTGACGTGCGGTTTGGTCCGCTCAAATTTGCCTTTTGCCATTTTTCGACTCCAAATACCTTAAGGATTTACTTACGAAATTTGTCACACCTCTGCCACCCCACCAGCCATGCCGGCACACTGTGCCGACCATGCACCCATGAAATGGTGCCCATTCCGGGAATCGGACCCGGGACCTCTCCCTTACCAAGGGAGTGCTCTGCCACTGAGCCAAATGGGCCAAATTCAAAAACTCTGCTTACCTGCCAAATACAAAACCAGCGCGTGTTGTGATGGAGCGGGAGACGGGAATCGAACCCGCGTCATTAGCTTGGAAGGCTAGGGTTCTACCATTGAACTACTCCCGCATCGACCGCCTTTTCACTTCAAGACAACCCCGAAACACGGCATACCAACCATCCAGGCCAAGCCTGCCTATCAATTCATCGCTGGTGGAGAGGGCTGGATTCGAACCAGCGTACTCGTTAGAGGGCAGATTTACAGTCTGCTGCCATTAACCACTCGGCCACCTCTCCTTTGGCGAACCTCAGATTATGCCATGGAAATTTGACATCCAGCAATCCTGAACAACAAGTGCTTACCACCTCACCGGCCGGCGGCCATGGCTGCGCAAAAAGTCATTGGCGGCGCTGAAATGCCCGCAGCCAATGAAGGGTTTGGGGGGGCGCAGCGCCGACAGGGGCGAGGGGTGGTTGGCCGTCAGCACCAGGTGCCGGGCAGGAATCAGCGCCTGTTTGGTCTGCGCATGGGCGCCCCAGAGCATGAACACCACCGGCTCGGGTTTGGCCGCCACCGCGGCGATCAGCTGGTCGGTCAGCACTTCCCAGCCCTGTTTGGCATGGCTGGCGGCCTGGCCTTCTTCCACCGTCAGGCTGGTGTTGAGCAGCAACACCCCCTGGCTGGCCCAGCGTTCCAGCGAACCGCCGCTGTGTGCTTCCGGCGTCACCGCCGGGTCGCGCGCCAGCTCCTTTAACATGTTGCGCAGGCTGGGCGGCGGCTTCACGCCGTCGGGGACCGAAAAAGCCAGCCCCTGCGCCTGCCCCGGGCCATGGTAGGGGTCCTGGCCCAGGATCACGACCTCGACAGCGGCCAGCGAGGTCAGCGCCAGGGCGTGAAACGGCTGCGGCGGGTAGATGATGGCCCCTTGCGCGAGCCGCTGCTCGATAAACGCCCCCAGTTGCTGGCCGGTTTGGCTGGCGAGGAAATGCCCCACCACCGGCACCCAATCGGCCGCCAGCGGCCAGTCGGCCGGATTCCAGCGCGTCAGGTGCCGGCCGTGGCCGGCGCCCTCCGGCAACGGCCTGGGCCGAGCTTCAAAGGCCAAATCGGCCTGCAGTCCTTGTGACATGGGCGTGTGCGGCTATTTAATCAGTAGCATCCGGAAACAGGCCGGCCAGCGCAACACCGGGGTCGTCGGCGCGCATGAAGGCCTCGCCAACCAGGAAAGCGTTGACTTTGGCCTCGCGCAGGCGCGCCACGTCGGCCGGGGTCGAAATCCCCGACTCGGTGACCAGCAGGCGGTCGGTCGGCACGTCCTTGAGCAGGCCCAGCGTGGTGTCCAGCGACACCTCGAAGGTCTGCAGGTTGCGGTTGTTGATGCCCAGCAGCGGCGTCTTGAGCTGGAGCGCGCGCTGCAGCTCGGCGCGGTCGTGCACCTCCACCAGCACCGCCATGTCCAGCGAAAAGGCCAGCGCCTCCAGCGCCTTCATCTGCGCGTCGTCCAGGCAGGCGGCAATCAGCAGGATGCAGTCGGCGCCCATGACGCGCGATTCGTAGACCTGGTAGGGATCGACAATGAAGTCCTTGCGCAGCACCGGCAGGCTACAGGAGGCGCGCGCCTGTTTCAGATAATCGATGCTGCCCTGGAAAAAATCCTTGTCAGTGAGCACCGACAAACACGCCGCACCATGCTCAGCATAACTTTGCGCAATGTCGGCGGGAATGAAGTCGGCCCGCAGCACCCCCTTGGAGGGGCTTGCTTTCTTGATTTCGGCAATCACCGCGGGCTTGCCGGCGCTGATTTTGGCGCGCAGGGCACCGGCAAAGTCACGCGTCAGCACGCGCGACTCGGCGTCAAAACGCATCGCGGCCAGGGGTTTGCGCTTGACCGCCGCGGCGACTTCTTCGCGCTTGACGGCCACAATCTTGTTCAGGATATCGGACATGGTTCAGGTCGCCAGGGCTTGGGTGGTGGAAACAAGCTGCTCCAGCTTGCCTTTGGCAGCGCCGGAGGTGATGGCCTTGCGGGCCAGCGCGATGCCGGCCAGCATGGATTCGGCCACATTGGCCGCATACAGGGCGGCGCCGGCGTTGAGGATGACGATGTCGCGCGCCGCGCCGGGCTCGTCGTCGAGCACGTTCCTGAGCATCGCCATCGACTGCTCCGGTGTTTCCACGCGCAGCGCGCGGTTGCTGGCCATGGCCAGGCCGAAGTCCTCGGGATGGATTTCGTACTCGGTGATTTCGCCGCCCTTGAGCTCGCCGACCACGGTGGCCGCACCCAGTGACACCTCGTCCATGCCGTCCTTGCCGTAGACCACCAGCGCATGTTCGGCGCCCAGGCGCTGCAGCGCGCGTATCTGGATGCCGACCAGGTCGGGGTGGAACACGCCCATCAGGATATTGGGCGCATCGGCCGGATTCGTCAGCGGCCCGAGGATGTTGAAGATGGTGCGCACGCCGAGTTCCTTGCGCACCGGGGCGACGTTTTTCATCGCCGGATGGTGATTCGGCGCAAACATGAAACCAACACCGACCTGCGCGATGCATTTGGCAATCGCGTCAGGGGGCAGGTTGATGTTGATGCCCAGGGCTTCGAGCACGTCGGCGCTGCCGGACTTGCTGCTGACGCTGCGCCCGCCATGTTTGCTGACCTTGGCGCCGGCCGCGGCGGCCACAAACATCGAGCAGGTCGAGATGTTGAAAGTGTGCGAGCCGTCGCCGCCGGTGCCGACGATGTCGACCAGGTGTGTCTTGTCGGCCACATGGACCTTGGTGGAAAACTCGCGCATCACCTGGGCCGCCGCGGTGATTTCGCCGATGGTTTCCTTTTTCACGCGCAAGCCGGTGATCAGCGCGGCCATCATGACCGGCGACATCTCTCCGCTCATGATCATTCGCATGACGTGCAGCATCTCGTCATGGAAGATTTCGCGGTGTTCGATGGTGCGCTGCAGGGCTTCCTGCGGGGTGATTTTGTGGGTGTGGGGCATGAGGTGTCTCGTTTCTGGGTTCTTGACTGAAGAATATCTGGATCAGTTCGCCGGATGGTCGGCCAGGGCCAGCTTGATGCCAAACCCGATGAACATCACGCCGGCGGCGCGGTCCAGCCAGTGCATGCCGCGCCGCACCGCATCGCGCCTGGCCAGCCACGCGGCAACCAGCGCCCAACCCACGTTGACAGGGATGGCGTTGAGATTGAACAGCACGCCCAGCATCGCAAAAGCCAGCGCGGGGCTGGCGGCGTCAGGCGCGATGAACTGCGGCACAAACGCGAGGAAAAAGATCGCCACCTTGGGATTGAGCACATTGGTCCAGAAACCACCGATGAACACCGCCTTCAGCGGGCGTTGCGGTTCGCTGGCGGCCGCGGCCATCAGGTCGGTGGCGACTGGCGGGCGCCTGGAAAACAGGATGTTGATGCCTGTCCACAGCAGGTAGGCTGCGCCCATCCATTTGAGAACCGTGAAGGCCGTGGCCGAGGCGGCCAGCAGTGCGCTGACGCCGACCGCGGCCGCGAAGATGTGGACAAAACAACCGGCCGTGATGCCCAGGCCCGCCACCATGCCGGCGCGCGCGCCCGAGCGCAGGGAGTTTGTCACGATGTACAGCACGTCAGGGCCCGGCGTCAGGTTGAGCAGCCAGCCGGCCGCGATGAAAAGCAACAGGTGTTGAACATCCGGCATGCTCACGTCCTTGCGTTGAAAAATTGGCGAATCGCCGCCACAGCGAGGTCCACACCGGCGGTGTCCACGTCCAGGTGGGTGACAAAGCGCAGGCGGTAAAGGCCGGTGGCCTGGACACCCTGCCCCGCCAGGTGCTTGAGCAAGGCCGCAGACTGTTCCCTGGCCGCCCCCGTCAAATCCACAAACACCATGTTGGTCTGCGGCACCTCCACCTGCAGGCCTTCAATACCCGCCAGCCCGTCGGCCAGATGTTGGGCCAGCGCATGGTCCTGGGCCAGCCGCCCCACATGGTGGTCCAGCGCATGCGAGGCCGCGGCCGCCAGCATGCCAGCCTGGCGCATGCCGCCGCCCGCCATCTTGCGGATGCGATGCGCCCGGGCGATGAATTCGCGCGAGCCGCACAAGGCGGACCCCACCGGGGCACCCAGGCCTTTGCTGAAACACACCGAAACGCTGTCAAAACATTGCGCAATGCGCCGCGCCTCGGCCAGTGGGGTGCTGCCCGTTTGGGCGGCCTGCGCAACGGCGGCATTGAACAGCCGTGCACCGTCCAGGTGACGGCTGAGTCCGTGTTTTTGCGCCAGCGCGGCCGCCTGCTGCACATACTCGAAAGGCAGCAGCTTGCCGCCCAGCGTGTTCTCCAGCGCCAACAGCCGGGTGCGCGCAAAGTGCGCGTCATCGGGCTTGATGGCCGCCTCGACGTCCGCCAGGGCCAAGCTGCCGTCGGGCTGGTGATTCAGGGGCTGCGGCTGCACGCTGCCAAACACCGCTGCGCCGCCGCCTTCCCAGCGATAGCAGTGCGCCATCTGCCCGACGATGTATTCGTCGCCACGCTGGCAGTGGGCCAGGATGGCGCACAGGTTGCTCTGGGTGCCGGTGGGCACAAACAGCGCCGCCTCGAAGCCCAGCATCGCCGCGATCTTGTCCTGCAGCGCATTCACGCTCGGGTCGTCGCCGAACACATCGTCCCCCAACGGCGCGCGGGCCATCGCGGCACGCATGCCTTCGGTGGGCTGCGTCACGGTGTCGCTTCTCAGGTCAACTTTTGTGGTCATTTGTGGCACCGGCCCTTATGGAATATGCGCAAACAGCTATGCTTTTTATAGCAAACAGAGCCGCGACTAGACGCGCTGCTCGAGGAAGTTTTTCAGCATCGCATGGCCATGTTCGGTCAGTATCGATTCGGGGTGGAACTGCACACCCTGGATGGCGAGTTCCTTGTGGCGCACCCCCATGATTTCGCCGTCGTCGGTCCAGGCGGTGATGGCCAGCGCCTCGGGGCAGGACGCCTTGTCGATCGCCAGCGAGTGGTAGCGGTTCACGGTGAACTGCGCCGGCAAACCGGCAAACACACCTTGCTGCGTGGTGGTGATCACGCTGGTCTTGCCGTGCATCAGCTGCTGTGCGCGCACGATCTTGCCGCCAAAGGCCGCGCCCACCGCCTGGTGGCCCAGGCAGACGCCCAGGATCGGCAGCTTGCCGGCAAAGTGCTGGATGGCCGCCACCGAAATGCCGGCCTCCGCCGGCGAACACGGGCCGGGGGAAATCACCAGCCGGTCCGGCGCGCGTTCGGCAATGCCTTCCAGCGTGATCTCGTCGTTGCGGAACACTTCCACCTCGGCACCGAGCTCGCCGAAATACTGGACGATGTTGTAGGTGAAGGAGTCGTAGTTGTCGATCATCAAGAGTTTCATGATCCGCTCCTTATTCCAGGCCTTCTTCGACCAGCTCGGAAGCGCGCAGCAAGGCGCGCGCCTTGGCCTCGGTCTCTTTCCATTCGAGCTCGGCCACCGAATCGGCCACCACCCCCGCCGCCGCCTGCACATACAGCATCTGGTCCTTGATGACGCCGGTGCGGATGGCAATCGCCACGTCCATGTCGCCGGCATAACTGAGGTAGCCGCAGGCGCCACCGTACAGGCCGCGTTTGGTGGGTTCGAGCTGGTCGATCAGCTCCATCGCATGCACCTTGGGCGCGCCGGTCAGCGTGCCGGCCGGAAAAGTCGCCTTGAGCACGTCCATGCTGGTCATGCCGTCGAGCAACACCCCCTCGACATTGCTGACGATGTGCATGACGTGGCTGTAACGCTCCACCGAAAACGCCTCGGTCACCTTGACCGTGCCGGTCTTGGCGATGCGGCCGATGTCGTTGCGCGCCAGGTCAATCAGCATCACGTGTTCGGCACGCTCTTTCGGGTCGTTGATCAGTTCCTGCTCGACGGCCTTGTCGGCCTCGGGCGACGAGGCGCGCGGACGTGTGCCGGCCAGCGGACGGATGGTGATTTTCTGGCCCTCTTCGGTCTTTTCCTGCCGCACCAGGATTTCCGGCGAGGCCCCGACCACATGGAAATCCCCGAAGTGGTAGTAATACATGTAGGGGCTGGGGTTGAGCGAACGCAGCGCCCGGTACAGCGACAGCGGCGACTCGGTATAGCGCTTCTTGATGCGCTGGCCGACCTGCACCTGCATGAAATCGCCGGCCTCGATCAGCCGCTTGGCGCGTTCGACGGCGGCCAGGTAGTCGGCCTTGGCAAAGTCACGTTCGGCCGGGTATCCCTGGCTCGGCTTGACCACCGGCGCGCTGACCGAGTACTTGAGTTGCTCTTTCAGTTCGCGCACGCGCTTCTTGGCGTTCGCATAGGCTTCCGGCAGGGCCGGGTCGGCGTAAACGATCAGGTAGAGCTTGCCCGACAGGTTGTCGATCACCGCCAGCTCTTCGCACTGCAGCAGCAGGATGTCGGGGCAGCCCAGGGTGTCCGGCGGGCAGGAGGCTTCGAGTTTTTTCTCGATGTAGCGCACGGTGTCGTAGCCGAAGTAGCCGGCCAGGCCGCCGCAAAAACGCGGCAGGCCGGGCCGCAGCGCGACCTTGAAACGTTTCTGGTAGTCGCTGATGAAATCAAGCGGGTTGGCCTTGGAGGTTTCGATGACCTGGCCGTCGCGCACGACCTCCGTCAGCACGTCGGCGCCAAAACCGCTGGCGCGCACCAGGGTGCGGGCCGGCAGGCCGATGAAGCTGTAGCGGCCGAAACGCTCGCCGCCGACGACCGATTCGAGCAGAAAGCTGAATTTGCCGCCGTCCCTGGAATGCGCCAGCTTGAGGTACAGGGACAGCGGGGTTTCGAGGTCGGCAAACGCCTCCGCCATCAGCGGAATGCGGTTGTAGCCCTGCTGCGCAAGGCTTTTGAATTCAAGTTCAGTGATCACGGCAAGTTCCTTCACCGGTGGACCCACGCGCGCCGGCGTGGCCACCCTCATTCAGTACGCCCCGACAGCCGGGGCAAGGATGCTCGTTGCAGGAGGGCAAGAGCGCATCAAAACAGGCTTGCATGGCCGCGAGGCGGGCCGGCCTCAGCATGCGAGAGCTGTCAGGCCCGCCAGGGCCAGGCTCCCCGGTAGCTGCTACCTGTCTGAATGATGCGATGAATGAACATGGAAGGCCGAGTGTAGCAAAGCCAGACGGACAGAAAGAGATCCGCCCAGCCACTCCCACAAACGCAAGAGAGCGAAGTTCAGCGGGGGCCAAAAAATCAGGCGCCCCCGTAGCCTCGAAAGAATGTAACTAGTAGTAACGCTTATCTCGCAAACCCTCTTGTGGCGGGTCAGGGGCCGGACCAAAATACACCCATTAACGAACGACCGTTCTTTTTTTTGGGAGACCTTTTATGACCTGGATGAAACCATGCCTGGCGGGCGCCGTATCGCTTTTGTTGGCATGCAGCGCCGCAGCGGCCACCGTGGAGGTGGGCGGTGTCAAACTGGATGACCAGATCGACATGCGCGGCAGCAAGCTGGTGCTCAATGGCGCCGGCGTGCGCTTCAAGGCCGTCTTCAAGGTGTACACCGCCGGCCTGTACCTCGGCAAAAAAGCCGCCACCCCGGAGGAGGTGCTGGCCGCGCCCGGCGCCAAGCGACTGCAGATCACCATGCTGCGCGAGATTGATTCCAACGAACTCGGCAAGCTCTTCACGCGCGGCGTGCAGGACAACGCGCCCAAAGCTGAAATGTCGAAGCTGATCCCGGGCCTGATCAAGATGGGGCAGATTTTCTCGGACCAGAAGAAACTGCTCGCCGGCGACGTCTTCATGATCGACTGGGTGCCCGGCACCGGCACGGTGATCACCGTCAAGGGGGTTCCGCAAGGCGAGCCCTTCAAGGAGCCGGAATTTTTCAACGCGTTGATGCGGATCTGGCTCGGTCCCGTGCCCGCCGACTGGAAACTCAAGGACGCCCTGCTGGGCAGACCCGCCTGAACCCAGCGCCGGCTGTGATGTTTAACGGGGCGCAAGCCCCGTTTCTGTTTTCAGGGCGGCCAGGTCCATTGCCGCAAGCGTGTCGACAAAACCATCGGCGTCCACACCGCGCACGGGCTGGCCATGGTTGTAGCCGTAGGTCACCAGCAACACCGGACAACCCGCGGCCCGCGCCGCCTGGGCATCGTTGCTGGAGTCACCGATCATCAGCGTTCGCGCCGGCGCGCTTCCCAGTGCCTCGCAGGTTTTGACCAGCGGCAGAGGGTCGGGTTTTTTCCGCTCGAACGAATCGCCGCCGAACACCAGGCTGAAAAAACCGTCCAGGCCCTTGGCCTTGAGCAGGGGCAGGGCAAACGCGGTTGGCTTGTTGGTCAGGCAAGCCAGTTTCAGGCCCTGGCCCTGCAGCAGCTGCAAACCCTCCAGCACGCCCGGGTAGACGCGGGCATGCTGGCCGTTGATGGCCAGGTAGTGGCGCTGGTAGCTGCTCCAGGCCGCCGGGAACAGCTGGACGGCGGCTGCTTCCTTATTGATAGCTGTTGGCGCCCGTTCTGCAAAGGCTGCCGGCCTATTCAGCACATGATCCAGGACAGCGCTGATCAAATGCTCCGAGCCCTTGCCCACCCGCGTCCCGACCACGGATCGGTCGACTGGCGACAGCGACAGATCGGCCAGCATCCGGTTCAGGGCGACCACAAAATCACCAAGGGTGTCGACCAGGGTGCCGTCGAGGTCAACGATCGCCGCATCGAACAGGCCGTGCTTGCGGGACAGGGGGTTTCCTTCCATGAGGCCTCAACCCACCGCGCCGAACAAGGCGCCAACGCTTGCCGTGATCGCCATCGCGAGCGCGCCCCAGAAGGTCACACGCCCTGCACTGGCCAGCACGCCGGCGCCTCCGGCGCGGGCGGCCACAACACCCAGGAGGGCGAGAAAAATCAGTGAGCTTGCGCCAACCCAGGCGATGAGGCCTTGCACGGGCGCCCAGGCGGTGACAGCGAGCGGCAGCGCCGCGCCGACCGCAAAACTCGCCGCCGAGGCCAGTGCGGCCTGCACCGGCCGCGCACTGAGCGCCTCCGAAATGCCGAGTTCGTCCCGGGCATGAGCGCCCAGCGCGTCGTGCGCCGTCAACGCGACCGCCACCTGCCGCGCCAGCTCGGGCGTCAGTCCCCTTGCGACATAAATGCCGGTCAACTCACGCTGTTCAGCGGCGGGGTCGTGCGCAAGCTCGGCACGTTCACGCTCAAGATCGGCTTTTTCGGTGTCCGCCTGCGAGTGGACCGAGACATACTCCCCCGCGGCCATCGACATCGCCCCGGCCACCAGCCCGGCAACACCCGCCACGAGAATGCTGCCCTGGCTTGACTGCGCGGCGGCGACACCGACCACCAGGCTGGCGGTGGACACAATGCCGTCGTTGGCCCCCAGCACAGCCGCGCGCAGCCAGCCGATGCGGTCGGTACGGTGACGTTCAGTATGGCGCGAGAACTTCATGATCGAGGTGGAGGGTGGAGGGTGGATGGAGCAAGGGAAAACGCCGCCGGGGACCCCGCCGGCTTAGCGCTTGCCATGGGCACGCCGGCTGTCGATGGCATGCCGCAGGCTGCTGAGCAAACGCTGCTCGTCGATCGGCTTTTCAAGCCAGTCGGACACCGCCACCGTGGCGCCGGCGTACAAGCGGGCTTCCGCCGCCGTCACCGATAAAACGAGAACCGGCATATCTGTCGTGCGTTTGTCCTGGCGCAGGGAGCGGATCAGTTCCAGCCCGTTTTCGTAGGGGAGCTGGATGTCCACGGTCATGGCGGCGTAGGACTCCATCCTGAGGTAGTCGCGGGCCTGCGCCGCCGTGTGGGCGATGTCGGCATCGAAGCCGGCCTTGTCCAGCATCATGCCTATCAGCTGGGCCACATCCGGGTCGTCTTCACAGACCAGGATGCGCGGCCGGTTCAGCCCGTAAAGACTCATGGGCGCCGTGACCGGAGGCGCCTCGCGCCACTCCGGCAGCTCGAAAAAGAAGGTGCTTCCCACATCGACCTTGGAGGTGAAGCCGAGGCTTCCCTCCATCCGCTCAATGATCGCTTTCGAAATCGCCAGGCCGAGGCCGGTCCCGCCCTTCTGGCGCGTGTCGGACGAGTCGGCCTGCGAAAACTTCTGGAAAATGCGCTGGCGAAATTCTTCGGGAATCCCCGGTCCGTTGTCACTGACCTCGACGCGCACGCGGCCGGCGTGCCGGCCCAGCAGCACCAGCACCGTGCCTTGCGCGGGAGAAAACTTGATGGCGTTGGACAGCAGGTTGGTCATCACCTGGAGCAGGCGGTCGCTGTCCACCTGGACCTTCAGGGGCTGCCTGGGCGCATGCAGGATCAGCTTGACCTGGTGCTGCGCGGCAAAACCTTCGTTGTCCGCCAGCGTCTGCTGCAGCAGGGGCAGCAGTTCCAGCGACTGCAACTCGAACTGCATCTTGCCGGACTCGATTTTTTCACTGTCGAGGATGTCGTTGATCAGGCGGATCAGCCGCTCACAGTTGTTTTTGGCGATTTCCACGAGGCCTTTGGCCCGCTCCGGCAGCGCACCGGCCACACCGCCAGAGACCAGCCCCAGCGAGCCGCGTATCGAGGTCAGGGGCGTGCGCAGTTCATGGCTGACCGTGGAGACAAACTCGCTCTTCATGCGGTCGATGCGCTTGAGCTCGGTGACGTCGGTGCCGAGCGTGAAAAATCCGATGACCTTGTCCTGCGCATCGCCTTCACCGTAGCGCGGGAAGTAACTCATCACGTATTCGCGTCGCTCGCCGCTGGCGGTGAGCTGCTCCCGCTCGTAACGCACCGAATAACCGGACAGCGCTTCCCGCACATGGCCGCTTATCCGGCTGTAAAACTCGGGGCCAGCGATTTCAAGCAGCGTCTTGCCGTGGATTTTTTCCCGCGGCAAACCAAAAGCCTCTTCATAGGCCTTGTTGTGGAACTGGAAGCGCTGGTCGGCGTCCACATAGGCCATCAGGGCCGGGACATTGTCGGTCAGCTGGCGCAACTGCTCCTCGCTGTCGTGCAGGGCATCAGCAATGCGCTTGCGTTCGGAAATGTCGCGGATGATGGCCGTGAAAAGCCGCCGCCCGCGCACATTGACGTCGCCGAAGGACACATTGACGGGAAACTCGCTGCCATCGCGGCGCACGGCCAGGACCTCGGTATCGGACTCCCTGAAACCTGGCGGACGGTCGCCCAGGGTGGCAAAAAAAGCGGAAAAACCCGGCTGCCAACGCGCCGGCAAAAGCATGGCCACCGGCTGCTCCAGCAAGTCCTTGAGCCGATAGCCAAACAAGTGCCGGGCCGCACTGTTGGCGTTGGCAATCAGCCCCTCCGGGGTCGCGGTGATGACGCCGTCAGCCATGCTCTCGGTGATGGCGCGGCTCATGGCTTCGCTGTCGGCCAGCTCCGCCTGGATGCGGCGGTTGCTCGCCTGCGCGCGGATCACGGCCCGGATGGTCCAGCCGAGCAGCCCGAGCGAGAGCAGGCCGCTCAGCAGGATCAACAGCCGGACCGTCTGCGCTGTCCGCCGGGCGTTTTGCTCGGAACGCTCCAGGGTCAGCGTCTGTGCGCTTTTGGTCCGGCCGGCCAGCTCCTCGATGTCCTCGTGCAGCTGGCGATTGAGGTCGCTGCCGACAATCGCGGTCGCCGCCTCCAGCCCCGCCTGCTGCCGGACGCTAACCGCCCTCTCCATGAGATCCAGGCGACGGCCGATCAACCCCTGCAGGGTGCGCAGGTCCTCCAGGCTCTCGCCCGCCATCGGCAGGGCACCGGCCCCCCGCAGCACCTGCTGCACGCCCGCCCTGGCCTGCCGGTAGGAAGCCAGGTCCTTGTCGATGTTGGTCAGAAGGTAACGCCGCTGGAGGGACTCTGTGGTCTTGAACTGCGAAACGAGCCGCTCCAGCAGGACCACCGTCTCCTGGACTTTTTCTTCGCTTTGCTCGCTCTCCAGCAGCGCATTGATGGTCAGGTAGGAGGTGACCGTGCTCAGGGCCATCAGGAGCAGGCCCAGGCCCAGGGCAAGAGTGATGTTGGTGCGAAAGGGCAGCTTCATGGCGGGGGTCTCATGCGGGGCTGGGTACGGGAATCGGTGCCGGGGGGTTCCCCCGATCCGCCTGCACGGACGATACACCAGCGGGCTCTGCACGCCTGCACGCCTGCCTGCCTGCCTGCCGCCGGACGCCGCCGCGCGGTCATGGCGTTGTCGCCGCAGGCAAACCGGCCTCCAGCGCCGCGGTCAATTCTCCCAGCGAGGCTTCCAGTCGCTGTAGCAACACATCAAGCGCGGCGCGCGGCTGCTCCCCGTGCAGGGCCTGCTCCAGCGCCTGGGCATGCGCCGGCACCTGCGTGGCACCGATCTGCGCGGACAGGCCGCGCAGGGAGTGAACCAGCAGTTCCGCCTCTTTCAGGTCGCCCGCGTCCAGCGCCTCCCGCAGGCGACCGGGCGTGTCCCTGCGCCCTTCCAGAAAACGGCCCAGCATGGAAAAATAAAGCGTTTTCACGCCCATCGCCCGGCGCAGCCCGAGGGCCAGGTCCAGCCCGTCGATGGCGGTGGGCCAGGCATCGGCCTGCGCTTCACCAGCAGCCGTCGCTTCCAGCCTGGCCAGCGCCTTGCGCAGCTCGCTCACGGCCTCGGCCTTTTGCGCCGCCGTCAGGCGGCCCGCATCGATTTCCAGATGCAGGCCCGGCCGGTCGCAGCGGATGACCGCCGGATCGCCAGGCATTCCCGTGGCGTCCGGGCGCACCACATACACGGGAATGGGCTGGGCAAAGCCCTTGGCCAGGATGGCGTCGCGCGCGTCGGCCTGGACCTGGCCCTGCACCAGGGCATGGGTTTCGCTGGAAATCAGGATTTCGCCGGGCTCGGCGGCCTGCTCGAGCCGGGCCGCCAGGTTGACCTCGCGGCCGATGATGGTGTATTCCATGCGCAGGCTGCTGCCGAAGTTGCCGACGTCGCAAAACCCCGAGTTGATGCCGATGCGTATCTCGAAATTCCTGTGGATGCCCATGTCCCGCCAGCGGGCGCGCAGTCCTTCCATGCGTTTTTGCATGGCAATCGCCATCCGCACGCACTGGACGGCATCCTCGCGAACGCCCAGCGTATGCGGATCGCCAAAAAAGATGACGATGGCGTCCCCGATGAATTTGTCCAGCGTGGCGCCGTATTCGGCGGCAATCTGCGACATCTCCGCGAAATAGCTGTTGAGCAACAGGGTGACCTCTTCGGGCTGCCACTGCGCCGTGGACTCGGTGAAGTTCTTGATGTCGGAAAAAAACACCGTGAGTTTTTTGCGCTGCGTCCGGATTTCCGCCTGGCGCGAACCGTCGAAAAGCGACTGGTAGACCTGCGGCGCCAGATAACGCGAGAGCTGCTCGGACAACACCTTCAGCCGCCTGGCGTTGGCGCTGCGCTCCAGGTGCAGCTTCAGGCGCGCCAGAAGCACCGGCGGGCTGATGGGCTTGGTGACGTAGTCGGTGGCGCCCAGGTCCAGACCCCGGTGCTCTTCGTCTTCACTGCCCAGCGCCGTCAGGAAAATCACCGGGATATCGGCGGTGCGCGGGTCCCGGCCGAGCCGGGCCAGGACCTCGTAGCCGTCCATGTCCGGCATCACCACGTCGAGCAGGATGATGTCGGGCCGCCCGGCCGACCGGGCCATGTCCAGGCCGGCCTCGCCGTCGGCAGCCGCCATCACTTCGTAGCTGTCCTGCAACAGGGCCGTGAGCAGGTAACGGATGTCCTCGCTGTCCTCAATCACCAGAATGCGATGCTTGTGCAGCGGCGCCGCCGCATCCGCCCCTGCGGTCTGCTTCAGCGCGCCCGCTTCTGGTTTGCCTGCTGTCCCCATGGTCCGGCCCTTCTGTTCAAGCCAGGGTCCGGCCCCTGGTTCACCCGCATCTGTCGGCTTATGTCGCCAGTGCTGCCCGCATGCCCGCGATCACCGCCCGGTAGTCCGGCTTGCCGAAAATCGCACTGCCCGCCACAAAGGTGTCGGCGCCGGCCGCGGCCACCTGCGCAATGTTGTCCAGCTTGATGCCGCCGTCGACCTCCAGACGGATGTCCTTGCCCGAGGCGTCAATGCGCTTCCTCGCCTGCTCGATCTTGCGCAGCGCCGAGTCAATGAAACTCTGGCCGCCAAAACCGGGGTTGACACTCATGATCAGGATCAGGTCGATGTCGTCGATGACCCAGTCCAGCACATCCAGCGGCTCGGCCGGGTTGAACACCAGCCCGGCCTTGCAGCCCTTGGACTTGATGGCCTGCACGCTGCGGTGCACATGGCCGGAAGCGTCGGGGTGGAAGCTGATCAGGTCGGCGCCGGCATCGACAAAGGCCGCGGCCAGGCTGTCCACCGGCTGCACCATCAGATGCACGTCAATCGGCACCGCGGTGCCATCGGCCTTTTTGGCGTGCGGCTTGAGGGCGCTGCAGATCATGGGCCCGAAGGTCAGGTTGGGCACGTAATGGTTGTCCATCACGTCAAAGTGGATCCAGTCGGCGCCGGCCTCGATGACCGACCGGAGTTCCTCCCCCAGGCGCGCGAAATCGGCGGACAAAATCGAAGGGGCAATCCGGTACACCGGTGGCTTGTTTTGGCTCATGGCAGGATTGTCGCAGCAAGCGCGCACCCTGCCCATTTCCCCCGGATTTTCCTGCCCGGCACAGGGCGGTTAACATGGGCGCCACTCTTGTGGACCCCATGCCGAAATACGAATTTTCCTGCGACGTCCAGCCGCACTACCTTCCCGAGCAATCTGCACCCGATGACGAGGTGTATGGCTTTGCCTACACCGTCACGATCACCAACACCGGCGAAGTCGCGGCGCAGCTGATCTCGCGCCACTGGATCATCAGCGACGCGCGCGGCCACACCGAGGAGGTCAAGGGCCTGGGCGTGGTCGGCCACCAGCCCTTGCTCAAACCGGGCGAGTCCTTCCAGTACAGCAGCGGCTCGCGCCTGCGCACACCGACCGGCACCATGCATGGCAGCTACTTTTGTGTCGCCGAGGATGGTGAACGTTTCGAGGCGGCCATTCCGATGTTTGTGCTCGAGGCGGGCGAGGCCGGTGGCCCGGGCCAGGCCGGCGCCGCCCGTGTCCTGCATTAGGTCCCTCTGGCCATGCGGACACTGAGCGAGTTGCTGGACCAGCTGGAGCCGCGCGCCGAGCTGGCCGTGCGGCACCTCTGGCTCAGCGACCTGCTGGACTGGATACGCGGGGACGCCAACAATGCGCAGGCCGCGCTGTCCCGGGTCCAGCTGTTCCTGGACGCGGCGCACGCCCGGCCGGGTTTTCCGGAGCGGCTGCGTCAATGGTGGCTCACCCTGGTTGAAACGGTGGATGCCACGCCGCTGTTTTCCGATTTCGGTTTTGCGCCGCGTGCCGCCTTTCTGAGCGAGCTCGGCGAACGGCTGCGCTACAAGCTGTTGCCGGGCACGCCCGAGACCACGCATGCCACCGAACTGTTCATGCTGCTGTTCCCGGTGCCGTTCGACGCGCAGTGGCTCAAGCTGCTCGACGAGGACACGCTGGGCCGGCTGGGCGCCCTGCTGGGACCGCCCACCGCCGCACCGGCCGGCGACGAAGACGTTGGCGAACCCCCTGCCGCCGGCGCCAGCACGTTGTTGCAGGACTGGCAGGTCACGCTGCTGGAGTCCCTGACCTACTGCACCAGCCAGGTCTGCGCCACCGGCTTCTCGCCGGAACTGCGCCTGCGCATGAGTCCCCAGAGCCTGCTGGCCCGGCCTTTTCACGGCCTGCTGGCCGACCTTGAAGCGCTGCGCGCCGCGCTGCTGCTGCACGGGCCTGACAGCGGCGCACTGCACCTGGCGCTGGACCAGTTCAAGAGCCGGCTGGAGGCCTGCCGCAGCGCCGCCTCGTCGGTCTACGCCCACCTCGACGAACACGGCATCTCGGTCGGCCTGGTGTTTCGCCTGCGCCAGCTGCGCGAGCGCATCCTGCGCATTCGCGAGCTGCTCGACTGCCTGCTTTCGGACAAACCCGCCACCAGCGCCATGCAGCTGCTGGCCCGGCTGGTGCTGCTGGCCGAAGAGCGGCGCAGCATACGCG
The DNA here is from genome assembly GCF_002379085.1 of Polaromonas sp. AET17H-212. Lineage (GTDB taxonomy): Bacteria > Pseudomonadota > Gammaproteobacteria > Burkholderiales > Burkholderiaceae_C > Polaromonas. Next base: position 16,349 of record NZ_NBZW01000047.1, read on the forward strand.
CGCTGGTGGCCAGCAACTCCACCCTGCTGGCCGCCAAGGTGGCCGAGCGCGGCGCCGAGACCGGCGAACACTACATCACGCGCGACCGTGCCGCCTACACCGACATGCTGGGCAAGGCGGCCGGCGGCGGCGTACTGACGGCCGTCACCACGCTGCTCAAGTTCATGGTGGTGGGGCTGGCGCTGTCGGCCTTCTGGAGCGGCTTCCTGGCCAGCATCGTGTATGCCGCCAGCTTTGTGCTGATCCAGCTGCTGCACTTCACGCTGGCCACCAAACAGCCGGCCATGACGGCACCGGCCATGGCCGCCAAACTCAAGGACCTGCGCACCGGCGAAGCGGTCGGCGAGTTTGTCGACGAAGTCACCCACCTGGTGCGCTCCCAGGTGGCGGCCGTGCTGGGCAACGTGCTGGTGGTGGTGCCGGTGGTGCTGCTGATCAGCATCGCCATGCAGTACGGGCTGGGGCGGCCGATGATCGACGCGAAAGAAGCCGCTCATGTGCTGCACAGCCTGAGCCTGCTCGGCCCCACGCTGCTGTGGGCCGCCTTCACCGGCGTGGTGCTGTTTGTCGCCAGCATCATCGGCGGCTGGGTGGAAAACTGGTTTGTGCTCTACCGCCTGGCGTCAGCCATGCGCTACAACCCGCGCATCACGCGGGCACTGGGTGTTGCCCGGGCGCGGCGCTGGGCCCATTTCATGCGCGACAACATTTCCGGCTTCACGTCCAACATCGCCCTGGGTTTCATGCTGGGGCTGATTCCGCCCATGACCGGCTTTTTCGGTCTGGAACTCGAAGTGCGCCACGTCACCTTGTCCTCGGGCCAGTTGGCGGCCGCCGCGGCCGCCCTCGGCTGGGACGCGTTGCGGCAGCCGGCGCTGTGGTGGTGTGTGGCGGCCATCCCGCTGATCGGCGCACTCAACCTGGGGGTGAGCTTTTACTTCGCCTTCCGGCTGGCGCTGCGGGCCCACAGCGTCAGCGGTGTGGACCGCCGCCGCATCCGTTCTGCCATCTGGGCACGCTGGCGCAGCAAGCCGGCCAGCTTTTTTCTGCCCGACTGACAAGCCACAGGCGCTGGCTGTCAGCACCCTGACAGCCGTCACGCCAGCAGCGCGCCATGGCCGCATGCGAGTGCTTGTCCTACATGCAAAGAGTGTGAAGCGTTGTAAATTGGGGCTGCCTTTTTTCCATGGGTCATGGGCATCTGCCCGGCCTGCGACCACCGGCCCCGACAATGAAGCTCAGCAGGCCCCGGGGCTTGTCGCCGCATCGGCGGCCTGTCCCCCTCGAGCACCCGCGCACCCCTGCGCGGCGCTGCATGAATTTCAATCAATCAGCGGAGACACTCATCCATGAATGAAATCATGGCCATCTGGGCCGAATGGATCAAACCCTCGGCGGGGCTTCCCACGGTTCAGTGGTCCATCCTGCTGGCGCTGGCCGCGCTGACCGGGCACCTGGTGCAGCGTTACGCCGGCGTTCCCAAGGTGGTGGGTTATTCGGCGGTTGGCGCCTTTGCCGGTCTGGCCGGATTCACCGGTGCGGCCTGGCCGCTGCAGGGAACCGGCCTTTTTCTGCTGGAACTCGGCGTGGCCGTCGTGCTGTTTGAAGCGGGTGGCCGCATTCCGCTGCGCTGGTTCCGCCACAACCCCATGGTGCTGGTGCAAAGCCTGGCCGAATCGACGCTGACCTTTGTCGCCGTCTACTGGGCGCTGACCTTTTTCGGCGTGCGTGACGTGGTCGCCGAGCCGCTGGCCCTGCTGGCCATGGCAGCTTCGCCGGCGGTGCTGTCGCGCGTGATCATCGACACCCACGCCTCCGGCCCAGTCACCGAGCGTGCCATGGTGCTGTCGACCCTGAGCACGCTGTATGCGCTGACGCTTTGCAGCGCCCGCGCCGGCATGATGAACACCGCCGACCAAAGCCTCACCGACACCCTCTACCCGGTGGCGGTGGTGCTGGGCCTCTCGGTCGTCGTCGGTGCCGGCCTGGCGCTGGCGCTGCGGTCGGCCCTGCGCGTGATGAGCCCGACCAGCGAGAACACCGCCATCCTGCTGCTGGCCTTGATCGCCACGGGCGCCGCGCTGGCCGCCCACTTCGGCGGCTCGGCGCCCCTGGCCGCACTGTTGGGCGGCATGATGCTCAAGCAGCTCAACCCCCGGCCCTGGTCCTGGCCGCGGCAGATGGGCACCGCCTCGGCGATGCTGACCATGCTGATGTTCGTGCTGGTCTCCGTGGTGGCCGCGCAGGCCGACTGGAGCGGCCAGGTGGCCGGGCTGGTGGCGGCGCTGGTCGTGGCGCGGGCCCTGGCCAAGATCACCGGCGTGGCGCTCGGCAATGTGGGCAGCGGCGCCAGCTGGAAGCAGGCCCTGTGGGTCGGCTGCGCGATGTCGCCGATGTCCTCGGTGGCGCTGCTGATCGTTTCGCAGTTTGTGGCTTCGTCGGCTTCGCTGGGACCGCGCATTGCCAGCATTGCGCTGCCGGCCATCCTGCTGATGGAAGTGCTGGGCGCCATCGTCGCCACTTTCGCCATCTACCGCGCCCGTGAAAGCTCCAAACCCTGGACGCACACACCCTGGACCAACTCAACCGGAGAGCTCCGTGAGTAAACACACCCCTGCGCAACTGGCACCCGGCGGGCTGGAGCCCTTCCAGAAATCGGAGGCGCTGTCGCTCGGCGTCGAGCTGGAACTGCAGCTCGTCAACACCCATGACTACGACCTCGCGCCGTACGCCGAAGACATGCTGCGCCTGATGGACAAGATCCCCCTGCCCGGCAGCGTGGTGCCCGAAATGACCTCCAGCATGATCGAGGTCTCCACCGGCGTCTGCCAGTCCTCGTCCGAGGTGCTGGGCCAGCTCACGCAGATCCGCGACGCGCTGGTCAAGTGTGCCGACAAGCTCAACATCGCCGTGGTCGGCGGCGGCACCCACCCCTTCCAGCAGTGGCATGAGCGCCGCATCTACGACAAGCCGCGTTTTCGCGAACTGTCCGAGCTCTACGGCTACCTGTCCAAGCAGTTCACGATTTTCGGCCAGCACGTGCATGTGGGCTGCCCCGATGCCGACACCGCGCTGCTGACATTGCACCGCATGTCGCGCTACATTCCGCACTTCATCGCGCTGTCGGCCTCCTCGCCCTTTGTGCAGGGGCAGGACACGGCCTTTGATTCGGCGCGCCTGAACTCGGTGTTTGCCTTTCCGCTGTCCGGCCGCGCGCCGATGGCGCTGACCTGGGACGAGTTCACCGTCTACTTCGAGAAGATGACACGCACCGGCGTGGTCCGGAGCATGAAGGACTTTTACTGGGACATCCGGCCCAAGCCGGAGTTCGGCACCATCGAGATCCGCGTCTTCGACACCCCGCTGACCATAGGCCGCGCCGCCGCGCTGTCCGGCTACGTGCAGTCGCTCGCGTCGTGGTTCATGAACGACCAGCCCTTCATGCCGACCGAAGACGACTACCTGGTCTACACCTACAACCGCTTCCAGGCCTGCCGCTTCGGACTGGAGGCGGTCTACGTGGACCCGGCCACCGGCCAACACATGGCCCTGCGCGACCACATCCTGATGACCATGGACAAGATCGGTGCGCACGCCAGGCCCCTGGGCGCCAGCAGCGGCATCCACCTGCTGCGCAGCAGTGTGGAGCTGTCGAACAACGACGCGCGCTGGTTGCGCGAGTTGCAGGCCAAGGAAAACCTGCTGGCCGAAGTGATTCGCCAGGCGGCGCTCAAATTCCGGGGATTGCCGGTTTGACCTTGTCAGCATCACGCTGCGCCTGCGGTCTGCCTTGGACAGTAGGCGCAACTCCCCACTCCCACCCCTAGCCCCTGCCCTCGCCCCGCTGGGCGATGGAGGGGGACTTCATTTGGCCGCGTGTGCTGCGCTCGCGTGCAAACATGACTGTCTGTTGACGCCGTCCTGACGCGCTACGCGCGTCAGGACTCCCCGCATCCGAACCCGCATTCGATTCCCCCACCCGTCGGGCTGGGCCGAGGAGCGCAGGCAAAAGCGGATCGGCTGGCGTTGTTTGAGCCGCAGGCGAGTTTAGCCAGACCCCGCTTTTGGCGAGCACCGCAGGTTGCCCGCAGCGAAGCGGAGGGACCCAGACCATCGGGTCGCCTTTCTTTCGGGTACTTTTCTTTGGCGAAGTGTATAGACCGGACACATGGTGGACAGGTGTACGGGGACATGGTTGACGGTTTGAATTAATCCACAGCCGGCTGTCTCAAGTCAATTTCCAGGCAATGGTGGTGTGCGAAATAGACATCAAACACGCC
>NZ_NBZW01000048.1 GCF_002379085.1 Polaromonas sp. AET17H-212
GAGTCGTACTGCAGCATGTACTTGAGGTAGTCGGGCTCGAGCAGGTCGTTGATGCCGACGATCTCGATGTCGCTGAAGTTCTGCACGGCGGCTCGCAACACGTTGCGCCCGATGCGGCCGAAGCCGTTGATACCTAGTTTGATGGCCATGCCGATTTCCTTGAATAAATAGTGACTGTTGTGCCGATTGAACCTGCGCCGGCTGCTATGACTTCAGTAGCGCCGAGCAGTCCGCGATGACCCGGTCCGGCGCGCAGGCGGCTATCGGCTGGCCCATGTTGTAGCCATAGGGCAGCGCCCAGACGGCGATGCCGGCGTTACGCGCCGTCGCCACGTCGATGCTGGAGTCCCCCACAAAAAGGGCGCGGTGCCGAGGCGTGCCAAACTGCGCAAGACAGCGCTCAATGCCCGCCGGGTCCGGTTTTTTGGTGGGCAGCGTGTCACCGCTGACCACGCAGTCAAGCAGCGGCATCAGCTGGTGGGCGTTCAGCACGGTGGCGGTGTAGCGGCCTTCCTTGTTGGTCACCACCGCCAGCCTGGTGCCCCTGCTGCGCAGCGCCGTCAGCGCTTCGCGCACCTGGGGGTAGAGGTGGCTGCGCGTCCCGCAGCGTCTCTGGTAGTGCTTGTCAAACTCTGCGGCAATCAGCGCCAGGCTATCGCTGATGCGTATGGCCGCAGCATCCGTTTTTCCGCTGTACGCCAGGGCCTGGATCAGCAGCTCACGCGTTCCGTGGCCGATCCAGTCGTTGACTTGCTGCTGCTCCACCTCGGGCAGGTCGAAGCGGCGCAGGGTGTCGTTGACGGCATCGCAGATTTCGGGCGCGGTTTCGATCAGCGTGCCGTCGAGGTCAAACATGACCAGGTCAAAAGATGTATTCATGACGTGTTCAGGCTCAGGTGGTGGACAGAACAATCTGATCGGACAAGACACCATTGCTCCGGTCGTCGCCGCCCACCCAGATTTCGCGGCGATAGGCCGCGCGGTGGGCCAGCGTACGCACGGATTCCACGACGCGCTGGACGGTGATGCCAAAGTGGGCGTACAGAGCGCTGGCCGGTGCGGATTCACCAAAGCTGGCGATGCCCACCACCATGCCGGTACGGCCCACATACTTGCGCCAGAAATCAGGATGCGCCGCTTCAATGGCCACCGTGGGCAGGCCCAGCGGCAGCACCAGCGCCTGGTAGGCCTCGCTCTGGCGGTCGAACACATTGGTGCAGGGCATGGACACGACGCGGGTGGCAATGCCTTCGCTCGCCAGCGCGGCCTGCGCTTCCATGGCCAGCGAGGTTTCCGATCCCGTGGCCACAATCACGGCCTGAACCCCTTCCATGTCAGACAGGACATAGCCGCCGCGGCGGATGCTCCCGGCCATGCCGGCACCGGTCAAGCGCGGCAGGTTCTGGCGCGACAGGCACAGCGCGCTGGGGCCGTCGCGCCGCCCGATGGCGTGAGCCCAGGCGACGGCGGTTTCCAGGCCGTCCGCCGGCCGCCAGACGTCCAGGTTGGGAATGATGCGCAGGCTGGGAATGTGCTCCACGCTCTGGTGCGTGGGCCCGTCTTCGCCCAGGCCGATGCTGTCGTGCGTGAACACATGGATGACACGCAGCTTCATCAGCGCGGCCATGCGGATGGCGTTGCGGCTGTAGTCGCTGAAGGTCAGGAAGGTGCCGCCGTAGGGGATGAACCCGCCATGCAGCGCGATGCCGTTCATGATGGCGGCCATGCCGAACTCGCGCACGCCGTAACTCACGTGGTTGCCCGCCTGGTCGCGTCCGGCCTTGATGCAGCCCTTGAAGTTGGTCAGGTTGGATCCCGTCAGATCGGCACTGCCACCGAAAAATTCGGGCACCAGGGAACTCAGCGCGTCGAGCGCGTTCTGGCTCGCCTTGCGGGTCGCCACGGCGTCCGGCTTGGCCGCAATGGCCGCCAGCAACTCGGGCAGTTTGTCGGCCAAAGCGGGCAGCAGGTCGCCGGCCACGCGGCGCTCGAACTCGGCCGCCTCCAGTGGGTACTGCGTGCGGTAGGCCTCGAAACGCACGCGCCAGGTCCGCTCGGCCAGCTGGCCGCGTTCGACGGCGTTCCAGGCGTTGGCAATGTCCATTGGCACGTCGAAGGGCGCAGCAGTCCAGCCCAGCGCCTCGCGGGTGGCGGCCACTTCGGCGGCCCCCAGGGCTGCACCGTGCACGTCATGCGTGCCGGCCTTGTTCGGCGAACCGTGGCCGATCACGGTTTTGCAGCAGATCAGTGTGGGCCGGCCATCGGGCAGGACCGCCTGGGCCTTCGCCGACCGCACGGCGGCGTCCAGGGCCAGGGGATCGTGCCCGTCCACTGCGGCAATGACATTCCAGCCATAGGCCTCGAAACGCCTGGGCGTGTCGTCGGTGAACCAGCCCTCCACATGGCCGTCAATCGAGATGCCGTTGTCGTCGTAGAAGGCCACCAGTTTGGACAGGCGCAGCGTGCCGGCCAGCGAGCAGGCTTCGTGACTGATGCCTTCCATGAGGCAGCCGTCGCCCATGAAGACATAGGTGAAGTGGTCCACCACCCCATGGCCGGGTTTGTTGAACTCGGCAGCCAGCAGCTTCTCCGCCAGCGCCATGCCGGCCGCGTTGGCGAGGCCCTGGCCCAGCGGTCCGGTGGTGGTTTCCACACCGGGGGTGACGCCCACTTCGGGATGGCCCGCCGTCCGGCTGTGCAGCTGGCGGAAGTGCTTCAGCTCCTCCATCGGCAGGTCGTACCCTGTGAGGTGCAACAGGGCATAGATCAGCATGGAGCCGTGGCCGTTGCTCAGTACAAAACGATCCCGGTCCGGCCATTTCGGATTCGCCGGATTGTGCTTGAGGTGGCGGTTCCACAGCACCTCGGCGATGTCGGCCATGCCCATGGGCGCGCCGGGGTGGCCGGATTTGGCTTGTTCGACCGCATCGACGGCGAGCATGCGGACAGCGTTGGCCATGTGCCTGGCCATGTCGGGTGTAGGCGTGGTCATCTCAGGAAGCCCTCTTCTTGCGTTCCATCATGCGCCAGACAAAGGGCGTGAAGATCAATTGCATGGCCAGCTCCATCTTGCCGCCGGGCACCACGATGGTGTTGGCGCGCGACATGAACGAGTCGTTGATCATGCTGCGCAGGTACTGGAAATCGATGCCCTTGGGGTTGGCAAAGCGGATCACCACCATGCTTTCATCCGGCGAAGGAATGTCGCGCGCGATGAAGGGGTTGGAGGTATCGACCATGGGCACGCGCTGGAAGTTCACGTGCGTGTGCATGAACTGCGGGCAGATGTAGTTCACGTAGTCGGGCATGCGGCGCAGAATGGTGTCGGTCACGGCCTCGGTGCTGTAACCGCGCTTGGACTTGTCGCGGTAGAGTTTCTGGATCCACTCCAGGTTGATCACCGGCACCACCCCGATCAGCAGGTCCGGATGCTGCGCGATGTTGACCTCGGGCGTGACGACGGCGCCATGCAGGCCCTCGTAGAACAGCAGGTCGGTGTCCGCGGGAACGTCTTCCCAGGCCGTGAAGGTGCCGGGCTGCTGCTTGTAGGGCGCGGCCTCTTCAGGGTCGTGCAGGTATTTGCGGCGCTTGCCGGTGCCGGTTTCGCCATAGGCGCGGAACAACTCGGCCAGTTCGGGAAACAGGTTGTTTTCCGGCCCGAAATGGCTGAAGTTGTTGTTGCCCGCTGCCTCGGCTTCGGCCGCTTTGGTTTTCATGTCCTTGCGGTCGTAGCGGTGAAAACTGTCGCCCTCGATGATGGCGGCGTTCACGTTCTCGCGGCGGAAGATGTTCTCGAACGTATGCGTAACCGAGGTGGTGCCGGCACCGGACGAGCCGGTGATGGCGATGATGGGATGGCGTTCAGACATGGGGGGTTCCGTAAGTCAAAAAAATTGGGCAACAAAAGCCTGTAGTCCGGATGTTTGCTGCGTGATCAGCTACTTGTTCAATAGCCTTGCGGCAGCCACCACCGAAAATCAGACGCGGAACAGGCTGCGTTCGGCAAACAGCGGATTGGTCTGCTCGGTCTTGGCGGGTTCGGCGTGGTAACGCTCGATGCGCTCCACCTCGCTCCTGGAGCCGAAGACCAGGCCGATGCGCTGGTGCAGCGAGCTTGGCTGCACGCCCAGCATCGGCCGGTGCCCGGTCGACGCCCGGCCGCCGGCCTGCTCCATGAGCATGCCTATCGGGTTGGCCTCGTAAAGCAGCCGCAGGCGGCCGGGTCTGGAGGCGTCTTTGGTATCGCGCGGATAGAGGAAGACACCGCCGCGCATCAGAATGCGGTGCGCCTCGGCCACCATGCTGGCAATCCAGCGCATGTTGAAATCCTTGGCGCGAGGCCCGGTCTTGCCCGCCAGGCACTCATCCACATAACGCTTGACCGGCGCCTCCCAGAAGCGGCTGTTGGAGGCATTGATGGCGAACTCCTGGGTATCGGTCGGGATCTGCATCTTCGGATGTGTGAGCATGAATTCGCCCAGGTTCGGATCCAGGGTGAAACCGTTGACGCCATCGCCCACGGTAAGCACCAGCATGGTGGTGGGGCCATACAGGGCGTAACCTGCGGCCACCTGGCTGGCGCCGGGCTGAAAAAAATCAGCCTCGGTCACATCGCGACCGGTGTCTTCCACGTCTTGCGGTGCGCGCAGCACCGAAAAAATGCTGCCGACGGAAACGTTCACGTCGATGTTGCTGGACCCGTCCAGGGGGTCAAACACCAGCAGGTACTTGCCGCGCGGATACTGCAGCGGAATCTGATACGGCAAGTCCATTTCTTCAGACGCCATGCCCGCGAGATTGCCCGCCCATTCGGTCCGCCGGATAAAAACATCGTTGCTCAGTACATCGAGTTTTTTCTGCGTCTCGCCCTGCACATTGACGGAGCCACCCTCGGCAACTGCGTGGTTACCCATGACGCCCCCCAGCTCGCCGAACGCGACAGCGCGGGCAATGCCTTTGCAGGCTAGCGCCACGTCCAGGATCAGGGCATTGAAATCGCCGCTGGCACTGGGGAAGCGGCGGCGCTCCTCGATCAGGAATTGGGTCAGGGTGGACCGATTGGCGGTTAGTGGCATGGCCGTTCTTTCAGGAGGGTTGATGCAGGAGTTCAGAGCAAGGCGGCCTGGCGGCGCAGCTCGCGCATGACGCCGCGGTAGCCGCCATCGGCATCAGGCGCACCAAACACGGCGCTGCCCGCCACGCAGGTGTCGGCACCGGCTTGCACGATCTCGGCGATGTTGTCGGTTTTCACCCCGCCATCGACTTCCAGCCAGATCGGCTGGCCGCCGCGCGCCTGGTGCGCCGCTATGCGCTGACGCACGGTACGCAGCTTGCCCAGCGTGGCGGGGATGAATTTCTGCCCGCCAAAGCCGGGGTTCACGCTCATGAGCAACACCATGTCCAGCTTGTCCATGACATGGTCCAGCCATTCCACGGAGCTGGCCGGGTTCAGCACCAGCCCGGCCTTGCAGCCGTGTTCGCGAATCAGCGAGAGCGTGCGGTCCACATGGCGCGACGCCTCCGGATGGAAGGTGATGATGTTGGCGCCGGCCTTGGCAAACAGCGGAATCAGCGCATCCACCGGCTCGACCATCAGGTGAACATCAATGCCGATCTTCACGTGCGGGCGAATCGCTTCGCACACCAGCGGGCCGATGGTGAGGTTGGGCACGTAATGGTTGTCCATCACGTCAAAGTGCACCAGGTCGGCCCCGGCGGCCTCAATGGCGCGAACCTCTTCGCCCAGACGGGCAAAGTCGGCGGACAGAATCGAAGGCGCAATGCGGAGGGGGCTTGACATGGTGAGGATGCTTATGAAGAAAAGAATCAGCGAGCGGTCGATTTTTTCGGGCCCGCTGCTGCGTGCATGCCGGCCAGCTGCGCCAGCGTGCAGCCGGCCAGGTCCGGCAGGACGCAGAGCGCGCCTGAAAAGTCATGGTGCCCGGTGAAAGAATTCTGGGTGATGATGGTGGGCAACCCCGCCGCCGCCGCGGCCCGCAATCCGTTGGCTGAATCCTCAATGGCCAGACACGCGGCTGCGGGCAACTTCAGCCGGCTCAGCGTTTGCAAATACACCTGGGGATGGGGTTTTTTGCGGGGCGCGGTCGAAGCGTCCTCGATCACGAAAAAAAACCGCGTCCAGTCCGGCCCCATGGCACAGCGCAAAAGCGCGGAAATATTGACCGGCGACGTGGTCGTTGCAATGGCCAGTTGCAATCCCCCGTCGTGCGCCTGCTCGATCAGTTTTAAAACGCCTGGCCGCAGTTGCACGGCGCCGTTATTGACCATGCGCTCGTAAGCCGCTGTTTTCTGGTCGTGGATGCGCCGCACGGTCTCGGTAAAGGCGGCGTTGTCGATACTCTTGAGATCGGGCTGAACCTGCCGCCAGTAATAGGTGATGCGCTCCTTACCCCCCGACACTTCCAGCAGCCGGGTGTACAGGGGCACGTCCCAGCGCCAGGGCAGGCTCTCCTGCGCAAACGCTTCGTTGAATGCGGCCAGGTGCGCCAGTTCCGTGTCGGCCAGCGTCCCGTCGACATCAAAAATCAGGGCCTGGAGACCGGCGGTGTTCATGGCTGCGCCTTCACTTGCTGGAAGACGCGACTGGCGCGTATGTCCCGCTCTTCAATCGTCGTCAGGTCGTCAACGGTCAACACCCGGTCGCGGTCTTCAAACAGGCGGCTCGCCTGGCGCAGCCGAGCCCGTTCCAGCGCATTGCGGGCACTGCGCGCATTGGCAAAGTGCGGCTGGCCGATACGCAGCGTGAGGTACTCTTCAAACACCTTCGCGGCGCCCTGGCCAAAGCGGTAATTCTGGTCGCCCAGCATTTTTTGCGAAATCTGCATCAGCTCGCCCACCGCATAGTCCGGAAAGTCAAGGTGGTGGGCAATGCGCGAGCTCATGCCAGGATTGCTCTGGAAAAACGTGTCCATGCGGTCCTTGTAGCCGGCCAGGATCACCACCAGATCATCGCGCTGGTTCTCCATGACCTGCAACAGGATTTCAATGGCCTCCTGGCCGTAGTCGCGCTCGTTTTCCGGGCGGTACAGGTAGTAGGCCTCGTCAATGAACAGCACGCCACCCATGGCCTTTTTAAGCACTTCCCGGGTCTTGGGCGCCGTGTGGCCAATGTACTGGCCCACCAGGTCGTCACGCGTGACCGCGACCATATGGCCTTTGCGCACATAGCCGAGTCGGTGCAATATTTCAGCCATGCGCATGGCCACGGTGGTTTTCCCGGTGCCGGGGTTGCCGGTGAAACACATGTGCAAGGAAGGCGCCTGGGCTGCCAGCCCCAGGTTCAGGCGCAGCTTGTCGATCACCAGCAGCGCAGCGATGTCGCGGATGCGCGCCTTGACCGGCGCCAGCCCGACCAGCGCGTCATCCAGCTCCTGCAGAACCGGCTCCACATGCGAGTGCGCCAACACCTCGGCCACCGTGCGAGCCGCCGCCAGCGCGTGGTCCCCGCCAGCAGCCGTCGTTTCGGCAACGGCTTGCGCCTTCACCTGACCGGGAATCGAATACATCGGTGCGTTCATGATCGAGAGGCCTTTCACCCCGGCGTGCCTAGCCGCGCTCGCCTTCGGGCCGGTCCGCGCTGTAACCACGGGTGGTGTAGCGCAGGCTGCGGCCATTGACCTCTTGGCGCTCGAGCACGAAGCCGGGCTCGTTCTTGGGGCGGTTCACGATGATGCTCATCGCAATCGACTCCACACCGCGGGTTGAATCGAAAGCCATCAGGCGGATGTAATGGTTGGGGAAAGCCTTGCGGCAACCCGTCACTTCCATCACCACGCCGGCCGCGTCTTTCAGGTCAAACATCGGCATGCCGTACATGTCCCAGTAGGTGTTGCGCGGGTGCGGGTCGTCGGTGTACTCCACGCTCCAGGCGTAGCCCTTGCCCAGACCGTACTCCACCTGCAGCGCAATTTCTGCGTCGGTCAAATCGGGCAGGAAGCTGAACTGGCCCTGCGTGAGGCGGCCCATGGGGTTGGTCATCATAATTTGGTTCTCCTGTGTTCAGCGCATCAGTTCGATGCCGAGGGGGTTTGCGCGTAGTCGCTGCTGTCCGTCGATGCGTAGTTGAAGCTGATGTCGCCCCAGGTGTCGAGGGCAGCCTTCAGCGGACCGCAGGTCTGGGCAGCCTTTTTCAGGATTTCCGGACCTTCGTTCTTGATGTCCTTGCCTTCGTTGCGCGCCTTGACCATGGTCTCGAGCGCCACCCGGTTGGCGACCGCGCCCGCCTGAATTCCCTGCGGATGGCCGATCGTGCCACCGCCGAACTGCAGGATCACGTCGTCGCCGAACAGGTCGAGCAGCTGGTGCATCTGGCCGGCGTGAATGCCGCCCGACGCGACCGGCATGACCTTCTTGGTGTCGGCCCAGTCCTGGTCGAAGTAAAGGCCGCGCGGCAGGTCGGTCTTGGTGTAGCTGTCGCGGCAGACGTTGTAGTAACCCTGAACCGTCATTGGGTCGCCTTCGAGCTTGCCGACGGCGGTGCCGGTGTGCAGGTGGTCCACACCGGCCAGGCGCAGCCACTTGGCAATCACGCGGAAGCTCACGCCGTGGTTCTTCTGCCGGGTGTAGGTGCCGTGGCCGGCGCGGTGCATGTGAACAATCATGTCGTTCTTGCGCGCCCAGTTGGCCATGCTCTGAATCGCCGACCAGCCAATGACCAGGTCCAGCATGACCACGACGGAGCCGAGTTCCTTGGCGAACTCGGCGCGCTCGTAGATGTCTTCCATCGTGGCGCCGGTCACATTCAGGTAGCTGCCCTTGACTTCACCCGTGACGGCTTGCGCCTTGTTGACACCGTCCATCACATACAGGAAACGGTCGCGCCAGTGCATGAAGGGCTGCGAGTTGATGTTCTCGTCGTCTTTCATGAAGTCCAGGCCGCCGCGCAGGCCTTCGTAAATCACCCGGCCGTAGTTGCGGCCCGACAGACCGAGTTTTGGCTTGGTGGTGGCACCCAGCAGCGGGCGGCCAAACTTGTCCAGGCGCTCGCGCTCCACCACCAGGCCGGTAGGCGGGCCTTTGAAGGTCTTGACGTAGGCGACTGGCAGGCGGATGTCTTCCAGACGTGCAGCCTTCAGGGGCTTGAAGCTGAACACGTTGCCGATCAGCGAGGCCGTCATATTGGAAATCGAACCCTCTTCAAACAGGATCAGGTCATAGGCCACATATGCGAAGTACTGGCCCGGGGTGTTCGGCACCGGAATCACTTTGTAGGCCTTGGCGCGGTAGCTGTCGCAGGCCGTCAGCCGGTCGGTCCACACCACGGTCCAGGTCGCGGTGGACGATTCACCAGCGACGGCGGCTGCCGCCTCTTCCGGATCCACACCCTCTTGCGGCGTGATGCGAAACAGACAAATCGTGTCGGTCTCCGTCGGCACGTAGTCGGGCATCCAGTAGCCCATTTGTTTGTACTTCAGCACGCCGGCGCTGTAGCGCGTTTTGGCGTCTGTAATTAGCGTGGATTCGCTCATTGGCACTCCATTCACAAGGGTGTGTTGTTGATAATGAGGCCAACTATAAGCATGTAATTAAATAAGGTATATTCACCATTTGCATTGTTTGTGTTAAGGTTTTGCTTAATGAAAAACGCTACCTTCCGGCAGTTGCGGGTTTTTAATGAAGTCGCCAAGCATTTGAGTTTTTCAAAAGCGGCAGAAGCGCTTCACCTCACACCGCCCGCCGTCACCATGCAGATCAAGGAGCTGGAGGGCCATGTCGGCCTGCCGCTTTTCGATCGCGGCGGCCGGAAAATCAGCCTCACCACCACGGGCGAATACGTGCTGGTGTACGTCCGGAAAATTCTGGCGACCCTCAAGGACGCCGAAGACGCCACCGCGCGGCTGCAAAAGCTGGAAATGGGCAGCCTGACCATCGGCATGGTCAGCACAGCCACCTACTTTCTCCCGCACCTCCTGGCAGAGTTCAAGCGCGAACATGCGGGCATCGATGTCAAGCTGGTGGTGGGCAACCGCCGCCAGCTGGTGCGGATGCTGGAGCTCAGCGAGGTGGACATCGCCATCATGGGGCGCCCGCCCGAGCAAATGGCAACGCGCGCAGAGCCCTTCGCCGCGCATCCTCATGTGTTCATTGCCGCACCAGACCACCCCCTGATGGCCATGGAGGAAGTAACCGTGGCCGGCTTGCTCGGCGCGCCGTTCGTCATGCGCGAACAGGGCTCGGGAACCCGCGCGGCACTGGAGGAATTTTTCCAGCGGCAGCACGTTGAACTGAGCGTGGCCATGGAAGCGGACAGCAACGAGATCATCAAGCAAGCCGTCATGGCCGGCATGGGCATCAGTTTTCTGTCTCTGCACACCTTGGGCCTGGAGCTGGACAACGGACTGCTCAGGATGATTCCGGTCGAGGGCGCGCCGGTGGTGCGGCGGTGGAACTGCGTGCACACCCTGGCCAAGATGCTTTCGCCGGCCGCCGAGTCCTTTCGCTACTTCGTGCTGGAGCGTGGCGAGGGATTTCTGGCGACACAGTTTTTGCGCCACTGGAACCCTATGCGGGGACTGTCCACCGGCGCAGACTGACCGGGCCAGGTTGAGGACCGTCGGCAAAACCCGAAAGCTGCGGGTTTCTACCAGCCAATTAAACATCGTCTGCCGCTAATATAAGCAAGTGCTTCATTTTATGCGCGCCAGTTTTATCTCATGGTCGATCAGATTTAATTTTTAAAGGTATTTCATATGAAAAAATTCGCGACGCTGCTTGCCAGCATGCTGTTGGTGACGGGGGTGTACGCCGCAGAACACCAGATCAAAATGGTCAACAGCGGCAAGGACGGCATCATGGTTTTTGAGCCAGGTTTCATTCAAGCCACCAAAGGTGACACCGTGAAGTTCATCAAAACCGACGCATCGCACAACAGCTCGTCTTTTTTCACGCCTAAAGGCGCCACGGCCTGGAAGGGCAAGATGGACGAGGAAATCGTGGTCAAGCTCGATGCGGAAGGCGTTTACATGTACCAGTGCGATCCGCATAAATCCATGGCCATGGTGGGCGTGATTCAGGTCGGCAAGCCGGTCAACCTGGAAGATGCCAAAAAAGAAGCTGCGGCTTACAGCAAAACTCTGGCTATGAACAAAGACCGTTTGAGCAAATACATCGACCAGGTGAAGTAAGGACTTCTTCCAGGCTCGGCCCGCGCCGTGCGGCACGGGCCGAGCCTGGAAAGAAAACGTTGTGAAGTCTCGCTTGCCGCCCTGCCCTTCCGTGCAGGACGACGTCATGCAACACCACCGGCCGCGAACAGTCTCAGTGCCGCAACAACATACCCACCGCCGGACATGCTTCACACCCTGCGACTTCCATCGTTTTTATTGGTCACTCTTTTGCTTCTGGGAATGGCGGCCAATGCCGCGGCCCAGGCCGGACCCCCTTTTGTTTCGCTGGAAGCAGCACAGGCTGCAATTGAGCAGTCTTCCCAGATCGTCATCGACATCCGGGAGCCTGACGAGCACGCAACCGGTGTCGCCAAGGGCGCGGTGCTTATCCCCATGAGCCAGCTGGGTAAGCGTCTGGCAGAACTGCCGCAGCCTGCGAAACAACCGTTTCTGGTGATCTGCAATACACAAAACCGTTCATCACGCGTGGTCGAGCAACTGCGGACCATGGGCTACACAAACGCCAGCTACGTCAAGGGCGGCATGAGCCTCTGGGCCGCCCGCGGCTGGCCAATGGTCAAGCCATGATCCGGCTTGCCAGGCATCCACCGGCCCTGCCTGATTCGTTTCCGCGCCCAAAGCAAAGCGCCACCGCTCTTGCCTGGAACCGGAATGCCCCTGGATCGATGACACCAACAAAAGAAAACACCATGCGCCTGAAGAACACCGCCCTCTTTCTCGTACTCGCAGCCAGTGCGTTGTTGGCTGGCACACCGGCTCATGCTGACAACAAAGCCATTGCAATCGATGAAATGGCGGCTTACCTTGAATTTGTTGAATACGGCGGCGGAACGATCTTTCCTGAGCAGATTCCCAAAGAGGAATATGCCAAGATGCTGGTGATTGACGCACGCGAAAGCGCCCAGTTCAATGCCGGGCATATTCCCGGCGCAGTCAATATCGAATGGCGGCAGGTCTTGGCCAAAAGCAGCCAGATTCCCAAAAACAAGCCCGTCCTCCTGTACTGCAACACCGGCACCTTGTCCGCCCAAGCGGGATTTGCGCTGCGCGTGGCTGGCTGGGACAACGTCCGTATTCTTCAGGGTGGCTATGCTGAATGGAATGCCAAAGGCGGCCTCGACGCCAACGCCAGATCCAAGGCCGGCAGCACGCCACCGAAGCACTGATCTTCGCTGTCGGTATGCGCTGAATTCCGTTTTTTTATTTTCTGGTTTCAAGGCTGGTTTTCCTGCTGACCGCATGACCTTTCGTGTTTCCGTGAAACCAGAAAACTCCCCATCTGCATCTCGGACTTTGGCGACATCGCCTGCATCACCATGTCAACGGCAAAAAGCGACTGCCTCCTTGTACGAACGCCTGATGCCGCGCCCTGCCTTCCGCTAAACGCTCCCCATCGCCTGATTTTCAAGTCCACGGCGCTCCGGACGTTTCGCCCGCGGCTTCGCCGATAAGATTTTCACGCACGGGAATTTGCCTGCAAAATAGTCACAATGCAACTTCCGACCGCCGTCTACGCATCGCCTGACTCCGTGCCGCGCAGCCTGCCCGCGTGGCTCCCGCCGGACGACCTGGAACGTACCGCGCTGCACAACGAAGTGCATGCGCGGCCTGCAGCGCGCATCAGGCTGCCGGCGCTCATCATTTACGTGGCGGTGCTCAATGAAGGCGTCACCCGCGAAATGGAGTGCGCGCACCTGCGCCGTCTCGCGGGGCAGCATGCGTTGCCGCTGGACAACCTCAACGGCAACTTCCTGCGCCTGCGATTTGAGGGCTACACCGTCAAGTGGGAAAGACACAGCGAATTCACGCGTTATTCGATTGTGCAGGCGCTGCCCGGTACAGCGGGCCTGGGTGCCACCGAGCCAGAGCTGCTGGGCGCCCCGGTGGTGGCTCCGCAATGGCTGGCCAGCATCCCGGGACGCACCGTCGCAGCCATTCAGCTGGCCATGGTCCACGGCGATTTCTCCGACGAACAGGCGCTCATGGCCCAGGCGCAGCGCTGGTTTGGAGGGCATACCGTGGTGGCGTCCCAACTCGGTCATGTGCAAGGGCAGCCCGTGCTGCCCGGAAAGCCCCTGGGCCACTCCTGGGCGCTCACCGAATTTCGCATCGCTCCTGACGGATTTGAACGCATGCTGGTCATCGCGCAACCCGGCATCAGCGAAACCCGCACCGGCCGTATCTCGCAGCGTCTGCTGGACGTCGAAACCTACCGCATGATGGCGCTGCGCGGCCTGCCCGTAGCCAAGCTGCTGTCGCCGATGCTGGCCGAGGCCGAAAGCGCGCTGGCGGCGAACACCGCGCTGCTCGAAAGTGAGTCGGCGTCGGATCAGGAATTGCTGGGCATGCTGGTGTCGCTCGCGGCACGCGTTGAGCGCGCCACGGCCGAGCACAACTACCGCTTTTCAGCCACCCGAGCCTACGACACGCTGGTGGGCCAGCGCATCACCGAGCTGCGCGAAAAGGCCATTCCCGGGACACAGACCATCGGTGAATTCATGCAACGCCGCCTGTCGCCTGCCATGGCGACCGTGGCAGCCACGGCGCAACGCCTGGCTTCGTTGTCTGAGCGCGTTTCGCGCACCAGCGCGCTCTTGCGCACGCGAGTGGACATTGCCACCGAAATGCAGAACCGGCAGCTGCTGGAAAAGCTCACGCGTGGGCAGGAATTGCAACTGCGCTTGCAATCCACGGTTGAGGGACTGTCGATCGCGGCCATTTCCTACTACGTCATCAGCCTGCTGCTGTATGCCGGAAAGGCGCTCAAGGCTGCGGGCGTACCGCTGAATGCCGAAATCGCCACGGGCGTGCTGATTCCGGTGGTGTTATGGGGCGTGTGGCGCACCACCCGGCGCATTCATGCCAAACTGCGCGCCGACGCCTGAAAGCCTGAGTCCGGGAAAAAAACAGGGCGCCAGCCCAATGGAAACGGCCCCGATCATCTGCAAATCCAAGAGCAGCCTCTGGCTGCCTGCTGAGCAGCACACGCTCAAGGATGGCGTTCCGCCCACCGCTCAGGCCCGCAGTCGAGCCCGGGCCTGTGCCAATCGCTCGGCCAGATAAAAACTGTAAAAGTCTGGCGAGTACCCGGATAGCCTCTCGGCAACTTCCGCCCCGTCCCGCCCGAAGAAGAGCAGCGTCGGCGCCACTTTGACGTTCCACGCCCGGACCCGCTCATCGTGCGTCATTTGCCCGCCACTGAAGTCGCGGGTCAATTGCCGGCTGCGCATGTCCAGTTGCACCACCGCAAGGCCCTCTTGCTCGCGCATCGGTACCAGATGGCTTTCCCGCACCGCCCGGCAAAACACGCAGCCCTCGAGGCTGACCATCACCACCAGGGGCTTGCCGGCGCGCAAGGCAACACGCAACTCATCGGCCAGCGAACGGGAAGCAGGCAACGCGGGCAGCCCGGCAGCCTTCACACCGGGCAGCAGAAGCAGGGATGCGGCAGCCACCAGCCACTGCCGGCGCGGCGGGTCGCGGAGGGCAGAACGAGCCTTCATTTTTCTTCGCGCTCCATGAGCAGGTAAGTGTTGTAGGCGTTCATTCGGTTGGCGACGCGAAACAGCGGCAGGTGTTCAAACTGCGTCCAGTCGGTGGCCTTGTAGGCTTCTTCAAAGGGTTCGAGATTCCTGGCGGCCTCCCCCATCGCCTTGCGCAGGTAGACGAGGTAGTCGCGTGTCAGCTGCATGTCCTTGCGAGCCTCGGAAGACAGCGGCCCGTGGCCAGGCACGATGACGGTCGTGTCAAACGCAAGCAGATCGTCGAGCGCGGCGATCCAGTGCCGGCTGTCGGCCTGACCGACGTACGGAATGCGGCTGCGAAAGACCAGGTCGCCAGCGAAAAGCACCTTTTCCGAGGGCATGTAGATCGCCAGGTCTTCCAGGGTATGCGAGGGGCCCACATGTTTGAGCTGGAAACGCACGCCGCCCACCACCAGTTCCTTGTCCTTGTCGATCCACTCGTCGGCCTCCACCAGCCGCGTCTGGGCATCGATCCAGGGCGCAAGTTCCTGGCGCGAAGTGTCCAGCCGCAAGCGGGCCGTCTCCGAATTCAGATAGGCTTTTGCCGCAACGTGCGCGATGATGCGAGCCCCCTGCGCCTTGAAGGTCTGCAGGCCGTAGATGTGATCGGCATGGTAGTGCGTCACGATCACATGCGTGACCGGTTGCGACGTCACCTTGCGTATCTCGGCGAGGAGGCGGGTCGCCAGTGCAGGCGATCCCAGCGCATCGATCACCACCACGCCTGCCGGCGTCACCACGAACCCCGCGTTGGAAATGAAGTTCTGGTTGGCCGGCGAGCCCAGGGCCGATACGCCCTCGACATACCACGCAGAAGGCGACACCTTGTGCGCAGCCATGGCGGGCACTGCGTCGGCATGGGCCGTCAAGGCGCTCAGCGCCGCCAACAGCACGCCCAGGCCGTGCCGCCAAAAAAACGTTCTCGTCATCGCCATACGTGTCCTCAGCAGGAGTGTATCGATCGCCCAGCTCGCCCACCCAGATCGAGAGCTTGAGCAAGATCAAGAGACAAAAGCCTCACTGAACTTAGCATTAATATAAGCTAATACTGAATTATTGGAAACCGTCATGAACTTGGCAACCCTTTTTGAGCGTTACGGGGAAAGCGTGGCGCTGGCCATTGGAGGGCTCGTCATTGGCATCCTTTTTGGCTTTTTTGCCCAGCGCTCGAAGTTTTGCCTGCGGGCAGCCGCCATCGAGTTCTGGCATCGGAAATTCGGCGAGAAGCTCTCCGTATGGCTGCTGGCATTTTCCAGCGCCGTGGTTGGCGTTCAACTTCTCATCCTGACGCAGTCACTCGACGTGAGCACGGCGCGCCAGATCGCCGCGCGCGGCAGTCTCTCGGGGGCGCTGATCGGCGGCCTGCTGTTTGGCGCCGGCATGATCATGACCCGGGGCTGTGCCAGCCGTTTGTTGATTTTGTCGGCGAACGGCAATTTGCGGGCACTGCTGTCAGGACTGATCTTTGCCGTCACCGCGCAAGCCTCGCTGTCCGGCTCGCTGGCCCCCCTGCGCAACACCATCAGCGCCTGGTGGACGGTAGACGGCGGCCCCTCGCGTGACCTGCTGGCCATCACCGGCGCAGGGCACTGGGGTGGACTGCTTTTTGGCCTGGTGTGGCTTGCGGCAGCGCTTTTCTTCTCGGTACGAAGCGGCTGGGGTCTGTGGAAATGGATTGGCGGCATCGGGGCAGGCCTGATGGTGGCCGCTGGCTGGGGCTACACCTACCTCGTGTCCGCCAGCTCCTTTCAGGTGGTGCAGGTTCAGGGCCTGACCTTCAGCGGCCCTTCCGCAGAATGGCTGATGCGGGTACTGTCTTCGCCGGCCCCGGCGATCGGGTTTGACTTTGGTTTGCTGCCTGGCGTGTTCATGGGTTCGTTCATTGGCGCCTGGGTCGGAAAGGACCTGAAGCTGGAAGGATTCACCGACGGCTACGGCATGCGCCGCTATATCGTGGGCGCCGTCCTCATGGGGTTCGGGTCCATGCTGGCAGGCGGCTGTGCCGTCGGCGCCGGCATCACCGGAGGGGCCATTTTCGCCTTGACGGCCTGGATCGCCCTGGTCGGCATGTGGGCCGGCGCAGGCCTGACGGATCGCCTGCTTGACGGCAAGCCCATCGGCCAGCGCATGGCCATCGGACGGCCCGCCCTGACGGCGCCCTGAGCCGCCGCAGACTGTGCGTGTTTACCCGCGGTACTTCGGGTCATTCATTCGCTATATTCATGTTGGTTGATATCTCACAGAGGAGACCAGCCATGCGCATCAAAATTTACCTTGCCGCGGCATTGCTCATGGGAGGCGCGACAAGTGCCACGGTGGCGCAGGATGCAAGCGCCGCCTTGCACACACGTGCCCTCGCCGCAACCTGCGCCAACTGCCATGGCACCGACGGCCGCACGGTGGATGGCTCGGCCATCCCCTCGCTGGTCGGCATGCCCAAGAGCTACATGATCATGCAATTCAATGCCTTCAAGGATGGCTCGCGTCCAGCCACGGTGATGCACCAGCTCAGCAAGGGCTTCACCGATCAGCAGATCGACAGCATCGCCACCTATTTCGCCGCGACCAAGCGATAAGCCGGAGGAACAACATGAAAAGACGCAATTTTGTTCAGGCTTCCCTGGCCTTCGGCACACTGGGCAGCATGGTCGGCTGCGCCACCACGGGCCGCATTCCCAACCGGGCCAGGGTGCTCGTCATTGGCGGCGGCTACGGCGGCGCGACAGCGGCCAAGTATGTGCGCATGTTGTCGAACTACAAGATCGACGTGGTGATGGTCGAGCCCAACACCAACTTCGTTTCCTGCCCGATCTCCAATCTGGTGCTGGGCGGCTCCAGGACCATGGCCGACATCACCACGCCCTACGACAAGCTCAGCGGCAAACACGGTGTCACCGTCGTCAAGGACATGGTCAGCAGCATCGATGCCGACAAAAAAACCGTGGCCCTGGCCAGTGGCGCCACCATCGGTTATGACAAGCTGATCCTGTCTCCCGGCATCGACCTGATGTGGAACAGCATTGGCGGCCTGCAGGCCGCCAATGCAGCGGGACAGATTTTGCAGGCCTGGAAAGCCGGTCCGGAAACCCTGGCGCTGCGCCGCCAGCTCGAAGCCATGCCCGACGGCGGTGTCTATGCCATCACCATCCCGCTGGCTCCCTACCGCTGCCCGCCCGGGCCCTATGAACGCGCCAGCCAGGTGGCCAGCTACTTCAAGAAGGCCAAGCCGAAATCAAAGGTCCTGATTCTGGATGCCAATCCGGACGTCACATCCAAGGGGCCACTGTTCAAGAAGTTCTGGGCCGAGAACTACCAGGGCATGCTGGAATACCGCGGCGGGCACAAGGCCATGGCGGTCGATGCGCGGACAAACACGGTCAAGTTCGATGTTCAAGACGACGTCAGGGCCCAGGTGCTCAACGTACTGCCGGACATGAGTGCCGGCGCCATTGCCGTGCGGTCCGGCCTGGCCAATGCCAACAAACGCTGGTGCGATGTCAACTACCTGACGTTTGAATCCACCGCCGCCAAGGACGTTCACATCATTGGCGATTCAACGCTGTCCGCCCCGCTGATGCCCAAGTCCGGCCACATGGCCAACTCGCATGGCAAGGTCGTGGCGGCGGCCGTGGTGGCACAGCTTTCAGGCATGGAGGTCAACCCGAATCCGGTGCTGACCAACACCTGCTACAGCTTCGTCAACGACAAGCTGGTCGTTCATGTGGCGTCTGTGCACCAGTATGTGGCCGCCGAAAAAACCTTCAAGTCGGTGCCCGGTTCGGGGGGTGTCTCTGCCGCGCCCAATGAGCTGGAAGGCGTGTACGCCTGGAACTGGGCGCAGAACATCTGGGCCGATACACTGCTGTAAGAATGTTGGCAACTTGCCTGCCTTCACCCCCAACCTTCCACCTTCCACCTCCCCCGGAATTGATCGGGGTTTCATTTTTTTGGGAACGACTCATGCACAGACTTATTCTTTCCATGGCGATCACGGTGTTTGCTGCGAGCACGCTCTCGGGCTGCGCCACCCCCCAGCAGAGCGCTCAGGCGACCCAGCCAATCAAGGCGGTCTATCACCTCACCACCGGCATTGAAACTGCCGCTGCCGCGCTGAACAACATCCAGAACCACTTGAACGCGGATCCCAAAGCCAGGATTGTGGTGGTCACCAATGGGCCTGGCATTGATTTCATGATTCAAGACGCCAAGGACAGCCGGGGCCGCGAGTTCAGCTCAACCGTCAGCACCCTGGCCGGTCGTGGCGTAGAGTTTCGTGTCTGCAACAACACGCTGGTCACGCGCAATATTTCTCCGGACAAGCTGCTCATGGAAGGAAAAGTCGTTCCTTCTGGCGTCGCGGAAGCAGCCCAGCTACAAGCCCGGGAAGGCTTCGTCTACATCAAGCCGTGAGCCCTGGTCTCACCGGCCTTTTTCATAATCCGTCTCGATCGCGATCTGGGTGCAGATGGCCCGGCAGAGGGTCACCACGCGATCGTTGGTGATGCGGTAAAAAATCTGGACACCTTCACGGCGTTTGCCAATGACGCCGCTTTGATAAAGCGTATTCAGATGCTGCGACATATTGGGCTGGGTGGTGTCGACTTCCGCGAGCAGCTGGCTCACGTTTTTCTCGCCATTGCACAGGCTGCTGATGATTTTCAACCGCATCGGTGCAGACATCGCCCGAAAAAGTTCGGCAGCAGACTCAAAAACCTGATCCGACTCGGTAAGGGGTGGTGTGTTTGTTCGGCTTGCAAGCTTGCCCATACATGTCGCGTTAGCCCTGCAGGTTACGGTCGTTATTCAATGATTTCGAATATACACTTATTCTGCACTTTCATGACCGGGCGCCAATGGTCAAGGTCAGTCCACGTGGCCGTCTTCACTTCATGGTCCCAGCCGGCTGCCCGCCGGCCTGGGCTCACTTCCGTTGGGCTCAGCAGGTGTGGCGTCAATCGGCCTGAACCGGACCGGCCTGTCATTTAGACTGCAGGGCTGGAAGGAGGCAGGTCAAGGCGACGCCAGCTCCAGAAGCAATACAGGTAAGATCGCCAGGGAATGTATCCGCAGCACCCACAACGGTGGCCTGCTCCACGTAACGCCTCGCGATGCTTGCATCTGCACGAAACATCCGGCCGGGCGTTCTTCGCTGAACGACAGAATCACCGACATGGGAACCATCGTCAGAAAAGGTCAACGCACGGGCTAACGGGCAGCACCCCCATGAGCCTGCAGTGCATGCGGGATCCTGCGGAATGACGTCATCCAGGACTTTAGGCTACCTCTGTCACAAAACGGCTGCCGGGACAGCACGAACTCGCCCCGCAAAGCCATGCTGCTTCTCATGAAACATCTTCCCGTGACACCCCACGTCGAACGCGTACCGCTGTCGGGCGGCAGCACGCCGTCCGAGACCTCACCAAACACGTTTGATGTGCTGATTGTTGGCAGCGGCCTGGCAGGGCTCAGCACGGCGCTGAAGCTGGTTGAAGGAGGCGCTGCGGACTCCACCCCGCTTCGCGTCGCCGTACTGACCAA
>NZ_NBZW01000049.1 GCF_002379085.1 Polaromonas sp. AET17H-212
CATGCACAAGTTGTTGACCATCCTGAATGCGGTCATCAAGTCAGGCAGGCCGTGGCAGGCCACCTTCGGTTGTGCACAGCTTGCCAACGCTTGAAAAAACCTCAAAATGGATTTGACTTTGAACACAGTTGCTGATCCGCTTTTGCCTGCGCTCCTCGGCCCAGCCCGACGGGTGGGGAAACGAAGACAAATACCAAATACCGAATGCGGGGAGCCATGACGTGCTTCGCGCGTCATGGCGGCGTCAAGTGGTCCTCATGTTTGCACGCGGGTGCAGCACACGCGGTCAAATGAAGTCCCCCTCCATCGCCCAGCGGGGCGAGGGCAGGGGATAGGGGTGGGAGTGGGGAGTCAGACCTACTGCCCAGGACAAGCCCGAGTGGCAGCGTGATCCGGATTGTGGGCAATCCACGAGAGAGACCGGATCAAATAGCAGCAGGTTTGGATCGACTTAAACCGCCGCCCAGAACACCGCAAACCAGTCCTTCGCATCGGTCCAGGGTTTGATCTGCGAAAAGCCCGCCTGCCGCAGCAGCGTCGACATGCTGTCCAGCGTGTATTTGTATGAACTCTCGGTGTGGATGCGCTCCCCCATCCCGAAACGTCGCTCGCCGTCCGGCCAGTGCACGGTCAGTTCACAGCGCGCCTCCAGGTGCATCTCGATGCGCGACTGTGCCTCGTTGAACAGGGCGACATGGCGCCATTGGCGCGGGTCGAAGTCGGCGCCCAACAGCGTGTTGACGTGGCGCAGCAGGTTTTTATTGAAGGCCGCGGTGACGCCCAGCGCGTCGTCGTAGGCGGCTTCCAGCGTGGCCTTGTCCTTGACCAGGTCGATGCCGAGCAGCAGGCCGCGTGCAGCGCCTTGTGCCGGGTCGGCGATACGCTGCAAAAACGCCAGCGCCTGGTCCGGCGAAAAATTCCCGATGCTGGAGCCGGGGTAGAAAAACACACGGTCCTGGCGCTGCACCTGCGGCGGGAGCACCAGCGCGGCCGAAAAATCCATGCCCACGCCAACAATGGCCAGCTCCGGATAGGTGTTTTGCACCTGTTCCGCCGCATCGCGCAGAAAGTCCACCGAAATGTCCACCGGCACATACTGCCCGGGCTGCAGGTGCGGGATCAGCCGCATGGCTTTGGCGCAGCTGCCGGCACCCAGGTCGATCAGGCAGGGCCGGCCGATGCCGGCGCCGGACAGCGCCGCCGCCATCTGGCCGTGGACCGCGTCGAAAATGCCGGCCTCGGCGCGTGTCGGGTAGTACTCGTCGAGAAGGGTGATGGCTTCAAAGAGTTGTGAGCCCAGGGCGTTATAGAAATATTTGGGCGACACACTCGCGGCGGCCGCGCGCAATCCGTCCGCCAGCTCACGCGCAGCGCCGGGCTGGCCATGGCCGGACGCGTTGTAGCGGTCGATGAACTGCGGGGACGCAGGCGCAAGGGCGAGCCCGGGGTGGGGAAGGGGAAAGTTCAAAATCGGTTCAACGTGTGCTGGTGTGGGTTCAGGCAATTTACTGCAGGGCACGGCCTGCCTTTGTAAGACGGTTTCGCTTTGCTGGCAAGGGGGTGAGTGCCGGTTGATTGTCTGCGCATCCCGGATGCCCTGCGCCGGACTGCATTAATCAGGCCCTGCTAAGCTTGGCGTGACCATGCCTTCATTTTCACACCCGATGGCGTCCAGGCGTCTTTTTCTGCAGGGCGTCGCCTGCGCGGCCGGTACGTCGCTGCTGGGGCTGGAGGCCCTTGCCGCGGGCGAAGCCACTTACGCTGTGTCGCCCTGGCAGGGCGCTGTCCCGCTGCTGCAGGCGGTCGACACCCAGGGCAAGACCTGGCGCCTGTCCGAACTCCGGGGCCGTGCGGTGCTGCTCAATTTCTGGGCCAGCTGGTGTGAGCCCTGCCGCGCGGAAATGCCGACCCTGCAGCAAATCGCTGATTTCTATGGCTCCGACAAGCTGCTGATACTGGCCATCAATTTCAAGGAACACCCGACACGTGCCATCCAGTTCGCCACCAGCACCGGGCTGAGCCTGCCCGTGCTGCTCGATCCGCAGGGCCAGACGGCACGTGCCTGGGGCGTCAAGGTGTTTCCCACCACGGTGCTGGTGGACCGGCAGGGCCTGCCGCGCCAGCGTGTGCAGGGCGAGGTTGACTGGACCGGCGCCGCCGCGACCCAGTGGATCGAGGCCCTGCTCAAGAGCTGAGCCGCCTCATTCCCGTGGCAGGACGAGGTCGGTGGTGCCGGGGCAGACCCAGCGCGCAAACTCGCGCGTGGTGTCCAGGCAGCCACCGTCGCGGTACACGCCGCGCGGTTCGCGGTAGCGCTGCATGAGGGCCAGGATGCGTTCAAGCGCGGGCTCATCCTGTTGCGTGGCCGCCACCAGCGTTTCGACTTTGGCTTCATCGATGCGTTCATCGCCTTCCGGGTCCCGGTACAGCGCGTTGCGCCACTGGTAGATTTCCAGACATTTGTCGGCCAGCGTGTAGGGCTTCTCGCGTTTCCAGAAGTTGCTGAACTGGCCCCCGCCGAGGTAAATCACCCAGGAGCCTTCATAACCCGAAGCCTCGGCCGAGGCTTCGTCGGGATTGCGGAACCAGGTTCGGTCGCCTGGCACAAAATAATGCGGAGGCAGGGGCGCCTCCATCGATCCCTGTTCGCGCAAAAAAACATCATGAAACTGGCCCGACATGATGGGCCGGGCGGTCCAGAGCGTCTGCAATTGCGCATACAGGGCGGGGTTGCAATGCGCCAGTTCCTCGGCAATGCCCAGCAGCATCACGTATTCGGTGGCGCGGTAACAGGAGAAGGAATACAGCGTGCCGGACACCTCGGGCTGGGTCGCCTTGGCCAGGGCGGCGATCAGCGACACGCCGGGCCGGATGACAAAACCGATGTCCTCCCTGTAGGTCCAGCAGTCCTCCGGCCGTTCCGCCTGGCTGGTGTGAAAGGACAGGCTGGTCTTGCGGGCCGCCCGCGCGATGTTGTGGCGAATGCGGACGGCGCACGCCAGTTCGTCCAGGCTGGGGAAGTCAAAGGCCACCGGCCCCATCAGCATGGCTGCCACGATCTCGCGGGTCAGGTCGGCCGGTTCGTCGTCGGTTTCCAGCTGCAGCCTGCGCGCCAGCGCGAGTGTGTCGTAGCCGGGGGCCCAGGCCTCGCCCTGTTCCGCGCTGAGGCTGATCCGGATGAAGTGGCCGGCGCCATCGGCGCCTTCCGTGCAGCACACGCAGTGCGCCAGGTCCTGTGCCTCCAGCCGCGTCAGCACCGCCTGCAGTGTCGCCGCCGGCCCCTGGCCGGCGGTGCCGCGTAGCAGGATGCCTTGCGGCCCCGCTGGTTGTTTGCCCGATTTGCCCATGCCATCGTCTCCGGCTTTTATGTTTCGTTATCGTGGGAGTCTGCAACTTTGATGGCGCGCGGGACGCCAGGAAGGTTGCCTGATAAATATAACCGAGCCTTTTCCACCTTCATGACCGGCACCACGATCGCCGCCATAATTGCTCCTCGGCGCAGGCTTTCTGCTTTTCGCCGCATGGACATCCCGGTGCACCTTCCCATGCCCGGTCACGTCTGCCCACCCACCTTCCGGAGTTCTTTTGATGACCACCGTACGCCGTACCTTCCTGAAAAATACCGCCGCAGTTGCCATGGCGACCGCATGGCCTGCGCTCGGTTTCGCCCAGGCTGCGCCCCGCCGCCTCTTCGCGCCCCAGAGCGGCGCCTGGCGCACCTTTGACGTGACGACACGGGTCGACCTCGTCAAGCCCCAGGGCGTCGCCAAGGTCTGGCTGCCGATTCCATCGGTCAACAGCGACTACCAGCGCTCGCAGGGCAACAGCTTTTCGAGCAACGGCAAAACCGACCTGACCGACGATGGCGTGGACGGCGCCAAGATGCTGTACGCCGAATTTGCCGCGGGCCAGGCCCAGCCTTTTGTCGAACTGACGAGCCGCGTGCAAACCCAGGGCCGTGCGGTCGACTGGTCCCAAAAAACCGCGGTGCGCGAAGAGGCCGACACGCTGCGCTACTTCACGCGTCCGACGAAGTTCCTGCCCACCGACGGCATCGTCCGTGCGACGGCGCAGAAAGCCATCGCCGGCGCAAGAACCGACGTTGAAAAAACGCAGAAGCTCTACGACTGGATCGTGGCCAACACCTACCGTGACCCCAAGGTGCGCGGCTGCGGCGAAGGCGACATCAAGACCATGCTGGAAACCGGCAACCTGGGCGGCAAGTGCGCCGACCTGAACGCGCTGTTTGTCGGCCTGTGCCGCTCCGTCGGCATTCCGGCGCGCGACGTGTACGGCATCCGCCTGGTGCCCTCCAGCTTTGGCTACAAGGAGCTCAGCGGCAACCCGGTCAGCCTCAAAGGCGCGCAGCACTGCCGTTCGGAAGTGTTCCTCAAGGGTTACGGCTGGGTGGCGATGGACCCGGCCGACGTGGCCAAGGTGATGCGTCTGGAAACGGCCGACTGGATCAAGAACACCACCGACCCGGTGGTGGCGCCGGTCAACAAGGCGCTGTTCGGCGGCTGGGAAGGCAACTGGATGGCCTACAACACCGCCCACGACATTGCCCTGCCGAATTCGAAACTCGAGAAGCTGGGCTTTTTCATGTACCCGGTGGCAGAAGATGCGGGCGGGCGTCTCGACTCCTACGCGCCGGACGACTTCAAGTACCAGATCACGGCAAAAGAGATCTAGCCCCCACGGTCGTTCGCTTCGCGTAACTCCCTGCCCCCCGAGGGGGCCACTGCGCCTGCGGCCCGGCGAAGCCGGTTCCGCGGCCCCTGTTTGACTAGAGCGGGCACGGCAGAGTGTCAGCGCGCCGTGCTCAGGGAAACTCGAGCCGCCGCTTGCTACTGAACTGCCGGCGCTCGCCCGTGAACGGATCATCAAAGGCGATGTTTTTGGCCAGCAGTTGCAGAGGATAGCGGTAGTCGTCTTCCGGGGTGGGGTCCAGCGGTGGGTAGACCCGGTCATTCACGATGGGCAGGCCCAGTGCATGCATGTGCACGCGCAGCTGGTGTTTCTTGCCGGTGACCGGGCTCAGGCCGTAACGTGCCAGTGGCCCGCTGACTTCGAGCAATTCGATGCGGGTTTCGCTGTTGGCGACGCCGGCCACTTCGGCCTGGCGGAAAAAGGGCTGGCCTTCCACGATGCGGCTGGTACAGACGCGCGGAAACGTCAGCTCCGGTCGCCAGGGCGCAATCGCTTCATACCATTTGCTGACCTCGCGTTGACGGAACAGGTCCTGGTAGGCAGCGCGCTCCTGCGCTTGCACTGAAAACAGCACCAGCCCGGCAGTCTCGCGGTCAATCCGGTGGATGGGGCTGAGCCCCGCGATGCCCAAGCGGTTTTTCAGGCGCACCAGCAGGGTCTCCTGCAGGTAGTGGCCCGATGGCGTGACCGGCAAAAAGTGCGGCTTGTCGACCACGACCAGATGGTCGTCCTGGAACAGCAGTTCTTCGTCAAAGGGAATGCGCGTCTCCGCCGGCAGGGTGCGATAGTAATACAGCCGCATGTGGCCGCGGTAGACGCGCGCCGGCGTGACTGCCTCGCCGAACTCATCGACAACCTCACCAGCGGCCATGCGTTCCAGCCACATCGCACGCGGAATGTCAGGAAAACGCTGGACCAGAAAGTCGGTGATGGTGGGCCAGTGGCCGGCAGGCAGGCTGACACAGCTTGGGCCGACACCTTCGCGCGTGAGCAGGCCGCCGAATTTATTTGCCCCCACGCATGTCGCTTCGCGTGCCTTCGGCGATGCGCTGCCCCTTGCACGAATAAGAGGGGCGCTGCGCCTGCGGGCTGGCAAAGCCAGATCCGCGGCCCCTGCCGGTGAAGAGAGAGCCTCGGCGGCCGTAGGGGCCTGGGCTTCTACAGTTTTAAGGGGCTTGGACACGCGTGAACACCACGTCCCAGACGCCATGCCCGAGCTTGATGCCGCGGTTTTCGAACTTGGTGAGCGGCCGGTAGGCGGGCTTGGGGGCATAACCGCCCTGGCTGTCGTCTGCCGTGTTTTTCAGCAGGGGTTCGGCGCGGAGCACCTCGAGAATCTGCTCGGCGTAGGGCTGCCAGTCGGTGGCGCAGTGCAGGTAGCCGCCCGGCTTGAGGCGGGCGGCGAGTTTGGCAACCAGCAGCGGCTGGATCAGCCGGCGCTTGTTGTGTTTTTTCTTGTGCCACGGATCGGGGAAGAAAATGTGCACGCCGTCCAGGCTGCCAGGGGGCAACATGTGGTCCAGCACCTCCACCGCATCGTGCTGCAGGATGCGGATGTTTTTCAGGCCCTGCTCGCCAATGCGCTTGAGCAAGGCGCCGACGCCGGGCGTGTGCACTTCGCAGCAGAGGAAGTTTTTCTCTGGCATCAGCGCCGCAATATGCGCCGTGGCTTCACCCATGCCGAAGCCGATCTCCAGGATAGTGGGCGCTGCGCGCCCGAACACCGCCGCCAGGTCCATCGGCGCTGCAGCATAGGGCAGCAGGAATTTCGGGCCGGCATCGGTGAAGGCCTTGGCCTGGCCGGCGGTGGTGCGGCCGGTGCGGCGGACAAAGCTGCGGATGGTGCGCGGAGGGTAGACGGCGTCAGGCACGGGGCGGGTCGGGTCGCTGGGGGGAGTTGTTTCAGTCACCCCCAGATTTTAGGCGCTCGGGTCGCCCGCAGGTCGCGCGACCCGCAGCGCCTTCAGGCGGGGTACAGCGCGGCCCACTGCGGCACGGCGTGCGCCAGCCAGTCGCCGGTGCTGGCCGCGGCGATCTGCAGCCCCAGCACGCGGCCGGCGGCCTCCAGGCAAACCAGGGGCGCGTGGGTGTCCAGGGGCCGGGCCCCGTTCTGCTTGGACAGCTTCTCGCCGTTGGCCCCGAGCACCAGCGGCGTGTGCAGGTAACGCGGCAAGGGCAGGCCCAGCGCGCGCTGCAGCAGGATTTGCCGCGCCGTGTTGTCGGCCAGGTCTTCCCCGCGGACGATGTCGGTGATGCCCTGCGCGCCGTCGTCCACCACCACGGCGAGCTGGTAGGCCCACAGGCCGTCGGCGCGCTTGAGCACAAAGTCGCCGACCTCCTGCGCCACGTCCTGCTGCTGCGCGCCGAGCCGGCGGTCCTGCCAGTGGAGGACCTGGTCTGCTACTGAATCAGGAGCTGCTTGCGGCCGTGTAATAAGGGCTGGAGGCCGATTTGGCTTTGTATTTTCAGTGAGGAAGCGCCACGCCCGTGCGGGGCGACCCTGCAGGCCGTGACGGCAGGTGCCGGGGTACACCAGTTCGCCGTGGCGTGGCCGCGGCATGCCACGGGCCTCCAGTGTCCGTGTAATGTCCTGCCGGGTGCAGGCGCAGGGGTAGGCGAGTTGGGCGGCGATCAGCTGGTCCAGGGCGGCCTGGTAGTGGCTGCTGCGCTGTGACTGGTACAGCGGCGGCGCATCCGGCCGCAGTCCGCAGGCGGCCAGTTGCTGCAGGATCAGGGCGTCGGCGCCGGGTACGCAGCGTGGTGTGTCGATGTCCTCGATACGCACCAGCCATTGACCACCCTGCGCCCGCGCATCAAGCCAGCTCGCCAGCGCGGCGACGAGTGACCCGGCGTGCAGCGGACCCGTCGGAGATGGGGCAAATCGACCGATATAGCGAGCGGGAAGACCGTTGACCGAAGTTTGCAATGTATTTTTCCCTTCAAGCAGGGGCCGCGGGACTGGCTTTGCCAGACCGCAGGCGCAGCGGCCCCCTCGGGGGGCAGGGCGCTACACGCAGTGAGCAACCGTGGGGGCTAACAAATGGCCAGAGCCATTTCCAGGCCGGAGACAAACGCGTCTTCCGCCCGGTGGCCGACGCACCAGTCGCCGCAGCTGCCGATGCGTGATTTCGCATCCCACAGGTGGGTCTGGCCCAGCGGTTCTGTGGTTTGCGCATAACGCCAGCGGTGCACCTCTGCATGCGGCGGCTCGGCGCGTATGCCGGTGACCTCGGTGAAGGCCCTGAGCAGCTTGGCCTTGATGCGCTCGTCGTCGTCTTCCAGGTGCCGCGT
Organism: Polaromonas sp. AET17H-212; assembly: GCF_002379085.1. Lineage (GTDB taxonomy): Bacteria > Pseudomonadota > Gammaproteobacteria > Burkholderiales > Burkholderiaceae_C > Polaromonas. The sequence continues at coordinate 8,002 of NZ_NBZW01000049.1, forward strand.
GGACCAGTCCGGGCTGGCCTGCACGGTCCAGCGTTCGATGGGGCTGCGCCCCGGCTTGGATGATTCGCGCGCCAGCCAGGCAATGCGGTGGTGGGTGCTGCGCGCCGCATTCCACTGCGGCCCCAGGTGCGGCAGCGTCGGCTGCTGCCCTTGCGGAAAAGCCAGCATCAGGGTCCAGCAGGGCGCAATGGCGACACCGGCGAGGGCCGGCATCAGGGCCTTGCCCTGCTGGGAGCTGAGCAGCAGGGCATGGGCCTGCGGAGCGGGCACGGCCAGCACCACGGCGTCGAAGCCAGAATACACCAGGCTGCTGGCGCCCGGTCCTTCGGTCTGCAGCTGCCAGCGCTCGGGGTGCAGCTTGTCGCGTTCCATCCGGATGACCTGGGTCTCCAGCGTCAGCGAGCCGTCCGCAGCCAGCGGCTGGGCCCACTGCTTGAGCAGCGCGCTCATGCCCGGTGTCGCCACCCAGTGGGCTTCCCTGGGCGGCGGTGCGGACGCCACGACCCGGCCGGCCTCGTCGAGGATCCGCACGGTGTTGGCGCTCCAGGGCCGCACCACGCCGGGGCTGGTGCCCAGCGCCTTTTCGAAGCGCGTGTCACGCACGGTGAAGTACTGCGTGCCGTGGTCAAAACCGCCAAATTCCGTGTTGCGCGTGGCCATGCGCCCACCCGGGCCGCGGCTTTTTTCAAACACCGTCACGCGGTGGCCCGCCTGCATCAGCGTGCGGGCGCAGGCGATGCCGGCCATGCCCGCGCCAACCACAGCGATATGACGTGGCATCGGCGTGGCGGGGGAAGCAGAACGGGAACGGGATTTTTTGGTCATGTCTTTGTACTTTTTATGGCGGGGTGAAAGAGGCGGTTGGCCTGCAGGTCTGGTCGGCAGGCTTTCCCGGATTTTGGCAGCACAGCGCAAACATCAAAGGAAATCATGGTCACACTCTACACGCTGGCGCGGCCGGCCGACCGGACATTCGGCGCGGGTCAGGGTTTTACACAGCATGGTCGCGCTCCAGCAGGGCTTTTCGCGTCGCGGGGCTGTCCAGCTGCTTGAGCCACCACTGCAGCGCGCGGCCCTCGCTGCCGCTGGTCACGCGGCGCCAGGCATAACTGACGGGGATGTGGCGTTCTGCCCGCTGCACGCGTTTTTCCACCAGCCTGCCGGTGACGATGTGGGGCCGCGCGAGGTATTCGGGCAGAAAGCCGCCGCCCAGGCCGCGCAACTGCGCATCGAGTTTTTCCTGCATGCCCGGCACGGTGAAGATATCCTGGCCGCCCAACAGCCCGACCGAGACGCCGCTTCCCCGCTGCACCGAGTCGGCGACCGCGACCGCCCGGTGCGGCATCAGCATCGCGTCGGTGATGGGCTCGGGGGCCTGTGCCAGCGGATGGTGCGGCGCGACGGCGTAGATGAAGTGGATGCTGCCCAGCGGCTTGCCCTGCACCGACTTGTGCAGGCCCGGTTCGATGGCCACACCGATGGCCAGATCGGCCTGGCCCGAGGTGAGGGCTTCCAGTGTGCCGGACAGGGCTTCCTCCCTTAACCGCAGGCGGGTGGGCGGGTTCAGCGCAAAAAAGGCCTCGCACAACTCCATCACGGTGGTGCGCGAGATCACGCTGTCCACCGCCAGCGTCAACTGGGGCTCCCAGCCGGTGGCTACGCGTTTGACACGGTTGGCCACAGCGTCGAGTTCGGCCAGCAGGCGCGTGCCTTCGCGCAGCAGCTCCTTGCCCGCCTCGGTCAGTTTGGCCTGCCGGGAGGAGCGGTCGAACAGCAGCACGTCCAGCGCATCTTCCACCTGGCGGATGCGGTAGGTCAGCGCGCTGGGCACCACGCCGAGCTCGCGTGCGGCCGCCGCCATGCTGCCGGTGCGGTGCACGGTACCGATCAGGCCGATAGTTTCGGGGGTCAGCGCATCGCGCACGCGGTTGTTCATTGATAGGCTGGAAGTTCAAATAATTTGAATGATGCCATCAAATAACCGCAATGGCCAGGGCCGCGCCGGCCCCTACATTGGAGGTATTGCAAACGCATTGCACATGCACCCTGAAAGGAGCTTTCCATGATGACCCCCCGACTTTCCAGTGAGCGCGGCTACGCCGACCACGGCTGGCTCAAGTCCTTCCATTCCTTCTCGTTTGCCGGTTATTACGATCCGGCCCACATGGGTTTTGGCAACCTGCGCGTCATCAATGAAGACAGGATCGCTGCCGGCAAGGGCTTCGGCACACATGGCCACCGGGACATGGAAATCATCAGTTATGTGCTCAGCGGCGAGCTGGCGCACAAGGACAGCATGGGCAACGTCAAGGGCATTCCGCCCGGCGACGTGCAGCGCATGAGCGCGGGCACCGGTGTGCAGCACAGTGAATTCAACCATGCCGAAGGCCAGACCACGCATTTCCTGCAGATCTGGATTGAGCCCAATGTCACCGGCATCCCGCCCAGCTACGAGCAGAAAAGCTTTCCCGACAGCGACAAGCGCGGCGCGCTGCGGCTGGTGGCATCGCCCGACGGCGCGCAGGGCTCCGTGACGATTCATGCGGACGCCCGCGTTTATGCGGGCCTTTTCGACGGCAACGAGACGGCCGACATGGCGCTGAACCCGCAACGCAGGACCTATGTGCACCTGGTGCGCGGGGAACTCCGGGCCAATGGCCAGCCTCTGAAGGCGGGCGACGCGCTCATGCTGGAGGCCGAAAGCCGGCTGCTGCTTGCCGATGGCAAGGAGGCCGAGGTACTCGTATTTGATCTCGCCGCCTGAACCGAGGCATCCGGCACTTGCGGTGCCGGATGCCTCGGTTCATCATTTTTCTTTCATCACTCTCAACAAAAAGGACTCACCATGCTCAACTCACTGCAAAACCCGCTTTCCCTTCTTGGCCGCGTCCTGATTGCCCTGCTGTTTGTTCCGGCCGGCTTCAGCAAGATTGGCGGATTCACCGGAACGGCAGGCTACATCGCCTCCAAGGGTGTCCCCCTTCCGGAGGTGGCTGCAGCGATCGCCATCGCGGTTGAGCTGGGCCTGGGCCTGCTGCTGCTGATCGGCTTGCAGACCCGCTGGGCGGCGCTGGGCATTGCCGTGTTCACCGCGGTCATCACCTTCATCTTCCACGCTTTCTGGGCCGACCCTGCTCAGTCGCAGGCCTTCTTCAAGAACATCGCCGTGGTTGGTGGCCTGCTGACCATCGCCGCCTGGGGTGGTGGTGCCTGGAGCGTGGACGGCAAGCTGAAGGGCTGATCGAAGCAGGCCACGGCCTGCTTCCCGCAGGCCGGCTCCAGGGCCGGCCTGCGTGTTTCCTTCTTTTCTCTTTCCTCTTCTTCTTCCTCTTTTTTCCTTTTCCTTTTACGAACTCAAGGACAACACACCATGACCAACGTCGTCGTTGTTTACCACTCCGGTTACGGGCACACCCAGCGCATGGCGCAGGCGGTGGCTGAAGGCGCTGGCGCCGATCTGCTGGCCATCGACGCCGACGGCAACCTTCCCGAAGGTGGCTGGGAGCAGCTCAAGGCTGCCGGCGCCATCATCTTCGGCTCGCCGACCTACATGGGCAGCGTGAGCTGGCAGTTCAAGAAGTTTGCCGATGCGTCCTCCAAACCCTGGTTCAGCCAGGAGTGGAAGGACAAGCTCGCCGCCGGCTTCACCAACAGCGCGGGCATGAACGGCGACAAGCAGGGCACGCTCACCACGCTGTTCACGCTGGCGATGCAGCACGGCATGGTCTGGGTCAGCCAGGGCCTGATGCCGTCGAACAGCAAGGCCGCCCAGCGCGACGACATCAACTACCTGGTGTCCTACAGCGGGGCGATCGCGCAGTCGCCTTCCGATGCCGGCGCCAGCGAGATGGCCGCGGGGGACCTGGCGACAGCCCGGCTGTTCGGCCAGCGGGTGGCCGATGTGGCCGCAAAATTTCACGCCTGACCTCTTCCTGCCCCCCTCCTGACCCCTCTTCCTGACCCTCTTTCACGAAACCACGCTGGAGTCATCGCCATGCCTGTTGACCTGACATTGACCGGACACGACAAAGACTTGGGAGGCGGCTTCCGGGTGCGCCGCCTGCTGCCGGCCGGGCAGCAGCAGGCAGTGGGCCCCTTCCTGTTTTTTGACCATTTCGGCCCGGTCACGGTGGCCCCGGGAGACTCGCACGACGTGAGGCCACATCCGCACATCGGCCTGGCGACGGTGACCTACCTGTTTGACGGGGCCATCATGCACCGCGACAGCCTGGGCTTCAGCCAGCTCATCGAGCCTGGCGCCATTAACTGGATGACGGCCGGACGCGGCATTGTGCATTCCGAGCGTGCGCCGCAGGAGCTCAAGGCGAGCACCTATGTCAACCACGGCATCCAGCTGTGGGCGGCCCTGCCGCGCGAGCACGAAGAGGCCGCGCCGGATTTCGTGCACACCCCTGCGTCGGCCATTCCGTCGCTGGTGCTGGGCGGCGCGCAGGTCCGCGTGTTGATCGGCGACGCGTTTGGCCAGCGTTCGCCGGTCAGGACGTTCTCGGCAACGGTTTATCTCGATGTGCAGCTCGCTGCCGGCGCGGTGTTCGAGCTGCCGCCACTGGCCGAGGAGCTGGCGCTGTATACCGTGGACGGCGCTGTGGTGGTGGACGGCGAACCGGTGGCAGCGCACACGCTGGTCGTGCTGGCGCCGGGCGCGGCGGCATCGATTTCGGCCGGCGACGCGGTGCGGCTGATGGTGATAGGCGGCGATGCGCTCGATGGCCACCGCTTCATCTGGTGGAACTTCGTGTCCAGCCGCAAGGAGCGGATTGGGCAGGCTGCACAGGACTGGGAGCGGCAGGCCATGGGCCAGGTGCCGGGGGATGCGGAGCTGATTCCCCTGCCGGAGCGCAGGCTGATCCCCGACTGACACGCTGCACCGGGGAAGGGCTGGCCCTTATCCGGCGTCGCGGGCCAGGCGCAGGCCGCTGAATTGCCACTGCGCCTCGGGCGGAAAAAAGTTGCGGTAGCTGGCGCGCGCGTGGCTTTGCGGTGTGGCGCAGGAGCCGCCGCGCAGCACAAACTGGTGGCACATGAATTTGCCGTTGTATTCGCCGACCAGGCCCGCCCACGGCTTGTAGCCGGGATAGGGGTTGTAGTTGGACTGTGACCACTCCCAAACATCGCCAAACAGCTGGGCCGGCTGGCCTGTACGGCGCTGCTGCAGCGGGATCGGGTGGTAGGCCCCACCTTCGACAAAGTTGCCCTCGGCCCGCTGGCCAGGCGGGGCTGACACGCTGCGCGCGGCCAGTTCCCATTCAAACTCCGTCGGCAGGCGCGCACCGGCCCAGCGTGCATAGGCGTCGGCCTCGAAATAACTGAGGTGACAGACGGGGGTGTGCGGGTCCACCTGCACCAGGCCCTGCAGCGTGAAGTTGCGATACGGGCCGTTCTGCGTGTCAGGCATCTGCCAGTACAGCGGCATCGTCGCCTCGCGGCCCTGCACCCAGTCCCAGCCCATGGCCAGCCACAGTTCGGGCCGCCGGTAACCGCCGTCCGCCATGAAAGCCATCATCTCGCCATTGGTGACCAGCCGGTGGCCGATGTCAAACGGCGCCACATACACCTTGTGGCGCGGCGTCTCGTTGTCAAAGGCAAAGGCGCCGTCCATGGCGGGGTCGAAGCCATGCTCCCGCAGGCCGCCTTCAAAGCCCATCCAGCGCAGCGGCTGCGGGCTGATGCCGGCCAGCGGCCAGTGCCTGGCATAGGCTGGCCGCGCCGGGTTGAAGGACAGGGCGTGTTTGATGTCGGTCAGCAGCAGTTCCTGGTGCTGCTGCTCATGGTGCAGGCCCAGTGTCAGCAGTTGCACCAGTTCGTTTTCGGCAGGACCGGCCGGGGTCTGCCGGATGACGTTTTGCACGCGCTCGTCCACTGCGGCCCGGTAGGCCAGCACCTGCTGCAGGGTCGGCCGGCTGATCAGGCCGCGTTGCAGCCGCGGGTACTGGTCGCCAACGCCGTTGTAATAGCTGTTGAACAGCACCCTGAAGCTGGCATCGAAAGGCCGGAAGTCCTTTTCAAAACGCTCAAGGACAAAGGTTTCGAAAAACCAGGTCAGGTGGGCCAGATGCCATTTGGCGGGGCTGGCGTCGGGCATGGACTGCGACTGGCAATCCTCGGCGCTCAGGGGCTGGACGAGCCGTTCGGTCTGGCTGCGGACCTGTTCAAAGCGCAGCAACAGCCCGGAGATCCCTGCGGCAGTTCGTCGGGCAGCGGTGGGCGTGGGCATGGCGGTTCCGTGCGTGGTGATGGGCGCGAAAGCCGCTTCAGCTTCCCATAACTTCGGCGACCGGCTTGTCAGACGATGCCCCGACATTGACGCGGGGCTGGAGGGCCGGGTCCAGCGCGCGCCGCGCATCAAAGACAAAACAGGCGCCGTCAAAATGCGCGTGGCCGGTTTCTTCAAAATATTTCAGAATGCCGCCGTCGAGCTGGAAGACATGGCTGACACCCGCCTCGCGCATGAAGATGGCGGCTTTTTCGCAGCGTATGCCGCCGGTGCAGAAACTCACGACGGTTTTGCCTTCGAGCTCGTCCCGGTGCGCCAGCAGGGCCTGCGGGAACTCGGTGAACTTGTCGATGCGCCAGTCGATCGCACCCCGGAAGGTGCCCACATCGACCTCAAAGGCATTGCGGGTGTCCAGGGTCACGACGGGCCGCCCCTCATCGTCGTGGCCCGCATCCAGCCAGCGTTTGAGTGTTGCAGCATCCACCGCCGGGGCGCGGCCGGCCGCAGGCTGGATGGCCGGGTGGTTCATGCGGATGATTTCGGGCTTGATCCGGACCAGCAGCTTGCGAAAAGGCTGGGCATGGGACCAGCTTTCCTTGACCTCCAGGTCGTGGAAGCGGGCATCGTGCCGCAACCATGCCAAAAAATCATGAATATCGGCGCGCGGGGCGGCCAGGAACAGGTTGATGCCTTCCTCTGCCAGCAGCACCGTGCCTTTGATGGCGCGGCTCTGCAGGGCTTCCAACACGTTGGCCTGCAGCCCGGACAGGTCTTCGAGGGTCACAAACTTGTAGGCGGCAATGTTCAGGATGCGCATGATCGGGTCATTGTAGGCAGCGGGGAGGGCGGCCGTGCGCGGACCCGAGCCCTAAAATGAAGCCATGTTTGTCCATTTACGTATCCACACCGAGTTTTCAGTCGTCGATGGCACCAACCGCATCGATGAAATCGTGGCCGCCGCAGCGGCCGACCGCCAGCCCGCGCTGGCCATCACCGATCTGGGCAACCTGTTCGGCACGGTCAAGTTCTACAAGGAAACGCGTGGCGCCGGGGTCAAGCCGCTGATTGGTGCGGACGTGTGGGTGCAGGTGCCGGGCAAGGAAGCGGGTGCGGCGCCGGCGCGGCTGCTGCTGCTGGTGCAAAACCGCCAGGGCTACCTGAACCTGTCGGAGCTGCTGACCCGCGCCTGGACGCGGGGTGTGGTGCGCGACCAGGCCATCATCAGCCTGGAATGGCTGCAGGAGCTCGGCGAGGGCCTGATTGCGCTGTCGGGTGCGCAGGGCGGCGCGGTGGGGCAGGCGCTGGTGCAGGGCGATGGCCCGCGTGCGCTCGAATGTGCGCTGCATTTCGCGGGCCTGTTCCCGCACCGTTTTTACCTGGAGCTGCAGCGCGCGCAACGCGCCGACGACGAGCAGCATGTAGCGGCGGCGGTGCAACTGGCCGCCCGGCTCAAGCTGCCGGTGGTGGCAACCCATCCGGTGCAATTTCTGGGTTACGAGGATTACGAGGCCCATGAAGCGCGTGTCTGTATTGCCGAAGGCGAGATTCTTGGCAATGCGCGGCGCGTGCGCAAGTTCACGCGCGAGCAGTATTTCAAGTCCTCGGCGCAGATGGCCGAGCTGTTTGCCGACCTGCCTTCGGCGCTGGCCAACACGCTGGAAATCGCCAAACGCTGCAACCTCAAGCTCGACCTCGGCAAGCCCATGCTGCCCGAGTACCCGACGCCCGAGGTCGACGGTGTGCGCATGTCGCCCGACGAGTATTTCCGTTATGCCTCGTTTCAAGGGCTGGAAGAACGGCTCGCGCATCTGTATCCGGTTGAGGCGGTACGCGACGTCAAGCGGCCGCAATACGTGGAGCGGCTGGAGTTCGAGATCAATACCATCCTGAAGATGGGTTTCCCCGGCTACTTCCTGATCGTGGGCGACTTCATCAACTGGGCCAAGAACAATGGCTGCCCGGTCGGGCCGGGTCGCGGCTCCGGGGCCGGCTCCCTCGTCGCGTATTCGCTGAAGATCACCGACCTGGACCCGTTGCAGTACAACCTGCTGTTCGAGCGTTTCCTGAACCCCGAGCGGGTGTCCATGCCCGACTTCGACATCGACTTCTGCCAGACCAACCGCGACCGCGTGATCGACTATGTGAAGGACAAGTACGGCCACGCGGCGGTCAGCCAGATCGTGACCTTCGGCACCATGGCGGCGCGCGCGGCGATCCGCGACGTCGGCCGGGTGCTCGATTTTTCCTACGGCTTTTGCGACGGCATCTCCAAGCTGGTGCCCAACAAACCCGGCCAGGCCGTGACCCTGCAACTGGTGCCGGCCGACCGCAAGAAAAACGACAAGATGGTCTACGCGCTGGAGGCCGAACCGGTGCTGGCCGAACGCGAGGCCAAGGAAGAAGACGTGCGCACGCTGCTCGAGCTCGCGCGCAAGCTCGAAGGCCTGACACGCAACGTCGGCATGCATGCCGGCGGTGTGCTGATTGCGCCGGGCAAACTCACCGATTTCTGCCCGCTCTACCTGCAGCCCGGCAGCACCTCGGCCGTGAGCCAGTTCGACAAGAACGACGTCGAGGCGATTGGCCTGGTCAAGTTCGACTTTTTGGGTCTGGCCACCTTGAGCATCCTGGAGCTGGCGCGCGAGTTCATCGTGCAGCGGCATCCGGCGCAGAAGGACTTCAAGTTCGAGAACCTGCCGCTCGACGACCAGCGCGTCTACGCGCTGTTTGCCGAAGGCAAGACCGAGGCCGTGTTCCAGTTTGAAAGTATCGGCATGCAGCGCATGCTCAAGGACGCGCGCCCGAACCGGCTGGAAGACCTGATTGCGATGAACGCGTTGTACCGGCCGGGTCCGATGGACCTGATCCCGACCTACATCGCGCGCAAGCAGGGCAAGGAAACGCCCGAGTACCCGGACCCGCGCGTCAAGCCCATCCTGGAGGAGACCTACGGCATCATGGTCTACCAGGAGCAGGTGATGCAGACCGCGCAGATCCTGGGCGGCTACTCGCTGGGCGGCGCCGACATGCTGCGCCGCGCGATGGGCAAGAAGGACGAGAAGGAGATGGCATCGCAGCGGGAAATCTTCCGCAAGGGCGCCGGTATCAACGGCCTGTCGCAGGAAAAGGCCGACGAGGTGTTCGACCTGATGGAGAAGTTCGCGGGCTACGGCTTCAACAAGTCGCACTCGGCCGCTTACGCCTTGCTGGCCTATCACACCGCCTGGCTCAAGCGTCATTACACGGCCGAGTTCTTCTGCGCCAACATGACGGTGGAGATGGGCGACACCGACAAGCTGAGGATTCTTTTCGGCGATGCGCAGAAGATGGGCATCAGTTTCGAATCGCCTGATGTCAACCGCGGGCATTACCGCTTCGAGCCCATCACGGACAAGAGCATTCGTTACGGCCTGGGCGCGGTCAAGGGCACGGGCCAGCAGGCGATTGCCGCCATCGTCGCGGCGCGCGAGGCCGGCGGGCCCTTCACCTCGCTGTACGACTTCTGCCTGCGGGTCGACAAGTCAAAGATGAACAAACGCACGGTCGAAGCCCTGATCAAGGCAGGTGCTTTTGACAACCTGCAGCTCAACCGCGCCTCGCTGCTGGCCTCGGTGGACCGGGCCTTCGAATTTGCCGCCCAGGCCGAGGCCAACGTCAACCAGGGCGGCCTGTTCGACATGGACTCGCATGCGGCCAGCACGCAGGAGCCGCCGCTGGTGGCGGCCGTGCCTTTTGGCGTGAAAGCGCGGCTGGTGCTGGAAAAAACTGCCATCGGGTTTTATCTGTCCGGGCATTTGTTCGACGAGGTCGAGACCGAGGTGCGGCAGTTTGTCAAACGCAAGATCGACGACCTGATCGACTCGCGCGACCAGACCCTGCTGGCGGCCATCGTCAGCGACCTGCGTGTCATCAACGGCAACCGCGGCAAGCTGATCATTTTCAAACTCGACGACAAGACCGACACGCTGGAAGCCTCGGTGGACGAGGCGACCTTCAACGCCAACCGCAACCTGCTCAAGGACGACGAACTGGTGATCGTGCAGGGTACGCTGCAGCCGGCGTCGGAGCGTTTCGGCCGCCGTTTCAAGGTGACGCAGGTCTGGAGCCTGGAGTCGGCGCGCTGCCGCTTCGGCAAGTACCTGCGCGTGGCCGTCAACGGCACGGCACCGGACGTGCAGCGCATCGTGCGGGACTTTCCGCCGCGCAAGGAAATGTCGGAGCAGGGCGAGGTCAGCCGCGGCCTGCCGGTACGCCTGAGCCTCAAGCGCGACAGCGTGGTGGCTGAGTTGCAGCTTGGAGAAGCCGCGAAATTTTTCCCGACCGATGCGGCGCTGGCCAGCTGGATGGCCCAGGCCGACCAGGGGCTGGCTAGAATAGTTTATGAGTAAATAAGGGTTCCAGCCCTTGCCCTGATTGCGCCGATAGCTATCTTATTGATAGCGTTTGATGCTCGCTGTGCGCGGTGCTCAGTCCTTGGGCCGGAATTCCAGAATCATCGGCGTCGGCACCCGGCCATCCACATCACGCGGCATGGTTTCGGTACGGATGATGGCCTTGATCACCGCGTCGTCCCAGGCTTTGTTGCCGCTGGACTTGATCAGGCGCTGGCTGATGATGCTGCCGTCCAGCGCGGTGCGCACCTCCACCTCGGCGGTCGGGTTGCCAGAGATGTCCTCGGTGAAGACGATGTTGGGTTTGACCTTGGCGCGCACCTTGCCGCCGTAGCTGGCTGACGGGCCGCTGGCTTTTTGAGCCGCCCCCTTGGCGTCGGCGCTGCCGGTGGCGCCGGCCAGGCCCATGGCCCGCTTGATGTTGTCCTGGCGCTGCTTTTCCGCTGCGGCGTCGGCCAGTTTTTTCTTCTCGGCCTCTTTCGCGTCCAGCTTCTTGTCGTCGGCTTTTTTCGCTTCGAGTTTCTTCGCTTCCTCGGCCTTGCGTTTGGCCAGGTCTTCCTTGAGCTTCTGCTCTTTTTCCTTTTTGGCCTGAAGCTCTTTAAGCCGGTCCTGCTCGGCTTTGGCCTTGGCCAGCTCGGCTTCCTTCTTCTTGAGTTCGAGCTTGCGTTTTTTCTCGCGCTCCAGCGCGATGTCCACGTCCGGTGCAGGGGGCGGCGGTGGCGGGGCTTCCACCAGTTTGGGTGCGGCTTCCTGCGG
>NZ_NBZW01000050.1 GCF_002379085.1 Polaromonas sp. AET17H-212
ATCTCCAGGCCGATGGTTTCTACGATGCTTTCTTCTGCCATCATCACTTCATGCGGCTCAACATGAAGACCCTCATCGATTCCAATTAACCGGCCAAGGTGTTTCCTATGTCTCCGAACACCTGTTTCCCATGTCTCCTGTCTATACACCAGGCCAAAGGCAAGGCCATGAAACTGAATTACTACAGCGCGCCCGCAGACGCGATGGAGTCCGTTCAACTGATGGCGCAGTGGGCCCGGCTCTCGCTGGAATGCGCATTAAAAGCACGTGCAGCCAAGGCGGTGCGGTCGCGACCAGCTACCAAATCAATAGCAAAACGCGGCACCACCGCCAGCACGGTCGCCGTCAAGGCGCCCGTCAGGCCGGCCAGCAGGCGGCCCGACGCGCTGGCGGCCAGACCGGCGGCCAGCTGCAAATCCCGCAGCGGCTGAAGCACGCCGGCGCGCCACTGCGGGTTGCGGGCAAGCGCCCTGGCCCGCCGCTCGGCGATGGCCAGCCCCGCCGTCGCCGGCAGCGGATCCCAGCTGAAGTAGGCCGCCGTGTTCTGCGCGGCGTCCCATGACTCCATCACCAGCGCCTGGCCGGGCAGCAGCTGGAGACTGTCGCCCGCGCCCAGGAAGTGGTCGCCGCCGCGGACGCCGTCGTCGCGCTGCGCCTGGTCGAAGGTGATCCACACCCGGCCATGCGCAATGCGCAACACACCGGGCCGCGTGGGCCGCAGCGTCAAGGCCCGGCCGTCGCCCAGCTTCCAGCAGCCCGACACCGCGTCTGTGCCGGCAAAGGGTTGCAGCTCTTGGTGAAGGTGGTTCATGCTGTTCTCCTGAAAGACAAAAGTCGTTGATGGGAAGGAATGATCGCGCCCAGGGCCTTGGCAGTCCAATGAAATCGCGCTACGCTATTCATTCTTGAAACGCATCAATCACCGGATCTCCCCGTGCAGTATTCAAAAACCCATTTGCGCACCCGCCCGATCTCCGCTGGCCAGCTGCGTGCCTTTGAGGCCGTCGCCCGGCACCTGAACTTTCGCGCCGCCTCCGAGGAACTGGCCCTGACCCAGTCGGCCGTGAGCCGGCAGATCCAGGCGCTGGAAGAAGAAGTCGGCCTGAGCCTGTTTCACCGCCACACGCGGTCCGTGGAGCTGACAGGCGCCGGCGGCGTGCTGCTGCGTGCCGTCTCGCCTTCGCTCGAACGCATCGACGGCGCGGTGCGGCAGATCCGCCAGAGCGCCGGCCGGAAAAGCGTGTCCCTCACCACGTTCGCGTCGTTCGCCTCAATGTGGCTGATCCCGCGGCTCGAAGCCTTCCAGCACGACAACCCCGACATGGACATCCGCATTGATGCGTCCGACGTGGCGATCGACCTGGACACCTCGGACCTCGACATGGCCTTGCGTTATGGCCCGGCGGCCTCCATGCCGGCCGGGGCGATGCGGCTGTTCGGCGAACAGCTGACCCCGGTGGCCAGCCCCTGGTTGCTCAAAAGCAGCCCGCGCCTGAAAAAACCCGAAGACCTGGTGAACTTTGCGCTGATCGAGGCCGGCGATTCGCATTCCACCCACATGGAGTGGCTGACCTGGCGGCGCTGGCTCGAAGTGCACGGCACCACCAAGCTGGAGGGCAAGCGCTGGCTCTACTTCAACTATGCCTACCAGATGGTGCAGGCCGCCCTGACCGGCCAGGGCATCGTGCTGGCGCGGCTGCCACTGATCGCCGAAAGCCTGGCGTCCGGCGACCTGATCGAGCCCCTGCCGCATCTGCGGCTGGAGTCGCCGATGGCCTACTGGCTGATCGTGGGCACGCGCAGCGCCTTGCGTCCCGAGGTCAGGGCTTTCCGCGACTGGCTGATGGCCCAGAGTGCGCTGACGCGCCAGGCGATTGGCGACGTGCCGGACCCGGACACGGTGGACAACATCGATTGAGCGCTACGCGCAACCAGCGCCCGGGGGGTGCTCTTCTCTTTACCAACCGGGGCCGCGGATCTGGCCCTGCCAGTCCGCAGGCGCAGCGGCCCCCTCGGGGGGCAGGGAGTTACACGCAGTGAACGACCGTGGGGGCCATGCCTACACCGGCCAGACCACCCCTTTGTCATTGAGGATCGCATCCAGCGCCACATCGTGCGGCTCGGGCGCCAGGTCGGGCAGCCAGCCGTGGCTGTAGCCCAGCCCGACGGTGAAGGGTTTGGGCTGCAGCGTCGCCAGCGTGCGGTCGTAAAAGCCACCGCCGTAACCGAGGCGAAAGCCGCCCGGCCCGTAACCGACGCAGGGCACAAACAGCAGCGTCGGCACGATGACCTCGGTGCCCTTGGGTTTGGGAATGCCGTAGGCGTCTTCCTCCATCGGGCAGCCGGGGTACCAGGCATGGAAGGTCAGGGTTTTGTGGACCTTGTTCACCACCGGCAGGCCGATCTTGCGCGGCGACCGGTTTGCTATGTTTTCAGTAGCTGCTTCCGCCCGTCCCTCAAGGGCAAAACCTTGATTTCCTTCGGATTCCTGGCTTAAAATGGCGTCTTCCTGCCAGCGGTACAGCGCGGGTAGCGGATCAAACTCTCCCTTGATCGGCCAGTAGGCCCCAATCACGGCGTCTTCGCGGCCCACCAGCCATATCCGCATGACCCGCTGCAACAGATCGGCACGCTGGAGCCGGTCGGGCAGGTTCAGGCGTTGTTCAATCAAGTCTCTTCGCGCAGTTAATTTGTCCATAATGACCCGATGCTATCCAAATTTATTCTGAAGGCCCTGATTTCCGGCCTGTCGTCCTGTCTGCTGCTGGCGCCCGCCTGGGCGCAAACCAACCTTACCAGCAGCCCCTCCCGCGCCGACGACGTGCTGCTGGAGATGAACAAGGCGTTCAAGCGCGGCGACAAAGCCAGGCTGGCGCAGCTGCTGCCGCAGGTCCAGGGCCATGCGCTGGAGCCTTGGGCCGCGTACTGGGAGTTGCGCGCGCGGCTGGACGAAGCCAGCACGCGTGAGGTGCAGGATTTCCTCGCGCGTTACGCCGGCAGCTACCAGGAGGACCGGCTGCGCAACGACTGGCTGCTGCTGCTGGGCCAGCGCCGCGACTGGGCCGCCTTTGCCGCCGAATACCCGAACTACCGCATGGGCGACGACAAGGACCTGCGTTGTTACGCGCTGCTGGTCGACGGCCTGACGAACCCGGCCGCGGCCCCGCGCGACGCCGACGAAGTCCGCAAGAACTGGTACGCCCAGCGCGAGGCCAGCGACGGATGCACGTCGGCGGCCTCCCGACTGGTCGGCAACAAGAGCCTGACCACGCATGACGTGTGGATCAAGGCCAGGCTGGCGATGGAGGCGAACCGCCCGCGCGCCGCCCGCGATGCGGTCGAGATCATCGCGCCGGAAGCCCTGGGGCTGGTGACCGAACTCAACAGCAGCCCGGCCAAATTCCTGGCCACCAAGGTGATTGCGATCCGGCAGGTGCGCAAGGAAATCATCGTGCTGGCCCTGGTCAAGCTCGCCACCAGCGACGCCGACGGGGCCGCGCGCTTCGTCGAGGACAAATGGGGCCTGCAGCTCTCGACCGAGGAACGCAACTGGGTCTGGGGCGCCATCGGCAAGCAGGCGGCGACGCGGCTCAGCAGCGACGCACTCGGCTACTTCGCCAAGGTCAGCAAGGACAGCGACCTGAGCGACGACATGCTGGGCTGGAAGGCCCGCGCCGCCCTGCGCGCCGGCAGCACACCGCGCTGGCCGCTGGTGCTGGGCGCCATCAACGCCATGAGCGACGACGCCCGCAAGGACCCGACCTGGGTCTACTGGAAAGCGCGCGCCCTGCTCAGCAACGCGCCGGCCGCCGTCGCCAGCGCGCCGATGCCGCCGCAGCGCGCGGAAGCCCTGGCACTGCTGCAATCGATTGCCTCGGTGCGCGGGTTTTACGAACAACTGGCGCTCGAGGAGCTGGGCCAGAAAATCACCGTTCCGCCGCGGCCGGCCCCTCTGACACCGGAAGAAAAGGAAGCGGCACGCCTGAACCCCGGCCTGAACCGCGCCGCGTATGCGATCGCCCTCGGCCTGCGCAGCGAGGGTGTGCGCGAATGGAACTACAGCACCAACCTGCACCAGCGCGGCGGCATGGGCGAACGCGAGTTGCTGGCCGCCGCCCAGTTCGCCTGCGACCGCGCCATCTGGGACCGCTGCATCAACACCAGCGAACGCACCCAGACCGTGATGGACTTCGAACAGCGCTTTCCCACGCCGTTTCGCGATGCGGTGACCCAGCGCAGCCGCGAGATCAACCTGGACCCGGCCTATGTCTATGGCCTGATCCGCCAGGAGTCGCGCTTCATCATGGATGCACGCTCCGGCGTCGGCGCCTCGGGCCTGATGCAGGTGATGCCCGCCACCGCACGCGAGACCGCCCGCTATATCGGCCTGACCGGGTTCACTGCGGGCCAGATCAACGACCGCGACACCAACATCGTGATCGGCACGGCTTACCTCAAGCGCGCGCTCGACGACTTTGGCGGCTCCATGGCGCTGGCCGCCGCGGCCTACAACGCCGGCCCCGGCCGCCCGCGCAGCTGGCGCAACGGCCCGGTGATCGAAGCGGCGATCTGGGCCGAAAACGTGCCCTTTGGCGAGACCCGCGACTATGTGAAAAAAGTGCTGTCCAACACCACCAACTACGCGGCGCTGCTGAGCGGGCAGCCGCAGTCGCTCAAGGCCAGGCTGGGCAGCGTGGGGCCGCGGGAGGCCTCGGCGCCGCCGGTGGACGAGAAGATGCCCTGAACCGCGCGGGTGCGGCTGCTCCGGCGCGGTTTGTAGGTTTTGGCCTATGGCCTGGCCGCCCCCGCCGGCCTACATTGGCAGCTCATCCCAATCAGGAGAGCCCTCGATGAACCCGTGGTGGCAACAAGTCGGCAACACCATCGCCGCCGAATTTTCGGACCTGACCGATCCGACCCAGGTGACACGCGCCATCCTGCGCCTGCTGGTGGCGGCCTTGCTGGGCGGCCTGCTCGGCTGGGAGCGCGAGCACCAGGGCAAGGCCGCGGGCGTGCGCACCCACATGCTGGTGGCCATGGGCGCGGCCCTGTTTGTACTGGTGTCACAACAAGCCGGCATGGCGGCCGACGACCTGAGCCGGGTCATTCAGGGCATCACCGCCGGCGTGGGTTTTCTCTGCGCAGGCACCATCCTCAAAGGCGACCGGCTCGATGACGTGAAGGGGCTGACCACGGCAGCCGGGCTGTGGCTGACGGCGGCGGTCGGCGTGGCCGCCGGCATGGGACGCGAATCCACCGCCGTGCTCGGCACCGTGCTGGCCCTGGCCGTGCTGGCGGTGGTGCCCTTGGTGGTCAGGTCCGGCGAAAAGCCGGTGCCCTTGCTGGCCGCGGACGAACCACCCTCCCCCAGGAAGCATTGAGTTGCCGGGTCAGGCTTTCAGGCGCTGCGACACGAACTCACCTTCGTAGTCTCTGGCCAGCGACAGCTTCTCGGCTTCGCTGAGCACCTTGCCGGCGAGCTGGAAAATGCCCTGCTCTTCATCCTTCAGGTGATGAAAGACCTTGTGGTGCAGCTCCTTGGCGATGGCCAGCCAGGCCGGGGAACTGAAGTCCGTGGCCTGCAGTTTTTCGACCAGCTCGTCCATCTCGTGGTGTTCGGCGATGCCGTGGCGCGAGGGCTCCTGCGTCATGTCATGGGCGATCAGCGGCACGTAGAAAAACCGTTCTTCCGCCGCCGCGTGGGCGGCCAGTTCAGTGGTCAGTTCCTTGAACAGCAGTTCGCGCTCACTGCTGTCGCCGGAGGTCCTGATCAGGTTGTCCGCCAGCTCGCGCTGGGTGTCGTGGCTGGTGCGCAGGGCTTCAAAAATATTCATTCATCGATTATCCTGAAGCCCTGCAAAAAACGGTGTAGGCCATGAAGCCGGGGCCGGTTCGGGCCGGGGCCTACATGCCGGCTCTTTTTGGCACGGGCGTTTTGCATCTCCCCGTGTGAAAGCGTCTAATCAAACTTATGAAGAAAATACTGATTCTGGGCGGTACCGGTTTTGTGGGCGGCCATGTCTGCGAGAAACTCACGCAGTTGCAGTGGCGGATGACCGTGCCGACCCGGCATGAAGCGAACGCCAGGGACATCCTGATACTGCCCGCCCTGGACGTGGTGCAGGCCGATGTGCACGACGAGACCGTCCTGACCCGGCTGGTGGCAGGGCACGACGCGGTGGTCAACCTGATTGCCATCCTGCACGGCACGCAGGAGGCTTTCCAGCGGACCCATGTGCAGTTGCCGAAAAAGCTGGCGCGCGCCTGCGCCGCCACCGGTGTGCAGCGCCTGGTCCACGTCAGTGCGCTGGGCGCCGACATGCGCAACCCGGACGTGGCGCCGTCCATGTACCTGCGCAGCAAGGGGCACGGCGAGGTGGCGTTGCACCAGGCCGCCCTCGAGCTGACGGTGCTGCGGCCCAGCGTGATGTTCGGCGCCGACGACCGCTTTCTCAACACCTTCGCGCGGCTGCAGAAAATCTTTCCGGTCATTCCGCTGGCGGCCAGCCACGCGCTGTTCCAGCCGGTGTGGGTCGAGGATGTGGCCAGCGCCATCGTGCATTGCCTGCAGGATGCCCACGCCCATGCCACGGTCGACCAGACCTTCGAGGCCTGCGGTCCGGGCATCTTCACGCTCCGGCAACTCGTCGAGCTGGCCGGCCGGTTGAGCGGCGTCAACGAGGGCCGCGGCCGCCCGGTGATCCCGCTGCCGGCGGCTCTCGGCCGCCTGCAGGCGCGCCTGATGGAGCTGATGCCCGGCGCGCCCCTGATGAGCCGCGACAACCTGGACTCCATGAGTCTGCCCAACATTGCCAGCGGCAACCTGCCGGGGCTTGACGCCCTGGGCATCACGCCGGCGGCCCTGGAAGCGGTGGCGCCCACTTATCTCGGCCCGCTCAGCGGCGGCTGGGGCCCGCGCAGTCACCTGACCCTCAAACGCAAGACCGCGGGACGGTTTTAGGTTTTAGAACTTGTTCCTGTCCCGGGCCGCATCAATGGTGCGGTCTTTTGGCATCAATGCAGCCGCGTCCTGCCGGTAGCATGATGCTTTTTCATTCTGGATGACTTCATGCTCAAGCTCTACATCGGCAACAAAAATTACTCGTCCTGGTCCATGCGCCCCTGGGTGCTGCTCAAACAGGCCGGCATTCCGTTTGAGGAGGTCAAGGTCCGCTTCGACTCGTTCGAGCCCGTGTCCACCTTCAAGCAAGCCATCCGTAGCGTCACCCCCGTCGGCAAGGTGCCGGTGCTGCTGGACGGTGACCTGGCGGTCTGGGACACGCTGGCGATCGCCGAGTACCTGGCCGAACAATACCCGGACAAACAGCTCTGGCCCGCCGACGTCAAGGCGCGCGCACGCGCACGCAGCATCTGCGCCGAAATGCACAGCGGCTTCGGCGCCCTGCGCAGCGCCTGCCCCATGAACATCGAGGCCGACCTGAGCGACACCGGCCGGCTGATCTGGCGCGACAAACCGGCGGTGCGCGCCGATGTCGCGCGCATCGTGGCCATGTGGGGGGAATTGCTGGCAAGCTACAAGGGGCCCCTGCTGTTCGGCCGCTTCAGCATTGCCGACGCCTATTTCGCGCCGGTCGCCATGCGCCTGAGCCGGTATGCCCTGCCGGTGCCGCAGGAAATCAGCGCCTACATCGAACGCCTGAGCGCGCTGCCCGGGGTCAAGGCCTGGGTGGACGACGCCCTCGCGGAGAACGACTTTCGGGAATTCGAGGAACCGTACCGGTTGTCGCGCTGATCATGGCCAGAAGCACCATGGTCACGATTTACCTGCGTTACGTCCTCGACACCCGCCGGCTCAAGGAATTCGAGCATTACGGCAAGCTGTGGATTCCACTGGTGGAAAAGTTTGGCGGAAAACACCACGGCTACTTCATGCCCAGCGAAGGTGCCAACAACATCGCACTGGCCATGTTCACGTTCGACAGTCTGGCCTCCTACGAAAGTTACCGGCAGCGGTCCTTTGACGACCCCGACTGCCAGGCCGCCTTCAGGTATGCCGAAGAAACGCGCTGCATTCTGAGCTACGAGCGCAGTTTTTTTCGCCCTGTCTTTTCCTGATCCCCATTTCGGGGTGGCGCCGACCCAGCCGCTAAACTGCCCCCATGGAAATTTTCATGGTCGGTGGTGCGGTGCGCGATGCCTTGCTGGGCCTGCCGGTGCAGGACCATGACTGGGTGGTGGTCGGTGCAACGCCCGGCGAACTGACGGCGCTGGGCTACCTGCCGGTAGGCAAGGATTTCCCGGTCTTCCTGCATCCGCAGACGCGCGAAGAGTACGCGCTGGCGCGCACCGAACGCAACACGGCGCGCGGCTACCGCGGCTTTGCCGTCCACGCCGCGCCGGACGTGACCCTGGAGGAAGACCTCGCGCGCCGCGACCTGACTATCAATTCAATAGCAGCTCCCGCCCGATCCAAAAGGGCTGGAGCCGGATTTGAAGCTGATTTTTCGGCACTCATCGATCCTTACGGTGGACAAAGGGACATCCGGGACAAGGTCCTGCGCCACGTCACCGACGCCTTCCGCGAGGACCCGGTGCGCATCCTGCGGCTGGCGCGTTTTGCCGCACGTTTTGACGATTTCACCGTGGCGCCAGAAACCATGGCGCTGATGCGGGAGATGGTCACCCATGGCGAGGTGGACGCGCTGGTGGCCGAACGTGTCTGGCAGGAGCTGGCGCGCGGCCTGATGGAACGCACGCCCTCGCGCATGTTTGACGTGCTGCGGGAATGCGGCGCACTGCAGCACCTGCTGCCCGAGGTCGAAAAACTCTGGGGCGTGCCGCAAAGTCCCGAGTACCACCCCGAAGTGGACACCGGGGTGCACCTGATGATGGTGCTGGACATGTCGGCGCAGCTGCAGGCCAGCCTGCCCGTGCGTTTCGCCTGCCTCGGCCATGACCTCGGCAAGGGCAGCACAGCGGTCGAGCTGCTGCCCAGACACATCGGCCACGAGGAGCGCGGCGTGCGCCTGCTCAAAGATGTGTGTGGGCGGCTGCGCGTGCCCACCGACTGCCGGGAACTGGCCGAGGTGGTGGCGCGCGAACACGGCAACATCCACCGCAGCGCCGAATTCGGTGCGGCCGCCCTGGTGCGGCTGCTGGAACGTTGCGACGCATTCCGCAAGCCGCAACGTTTTGGCGACATCCTGCTGGCCTGCGAATGTGACGCGCGCGGCCGGCTCGGTTTTCAGAACACGGCCTATCCCCAGCGCCAACGGCTGGCGCAGGCCTTGCAGGCGGCACAGTCGGTGGTGACGGCCTCGATCGCAGAAGCAGCCCAGGCGGCAGGCCTGAGCGGTCCCAAAATCGGCGACATGATCCATGCCGCCCGCGTGCAGGCCCTCCAGGCGTGGACCGACAGCACAGCGGCGCAGGCCGAGACGGCCCCACCCGCCTGACGACCGTGGGACGAGCCTGTGGCCCGAATCGCGCCAAAAGGGAAGCCGGCCTACAGGCGCCTCGGAAAAATTCTGCTAAGGTGAAAACTGATGCACATGCCTTACGACACGCTCCCCCGCATTGCGCAGGATACGGCGCTCTTTCTGGACTTTGACGGAACCCTGGTTGAGCTGGCCGCCCGGCCCGAAGCCGTGGTGATTGCGCCCACCCTGACCAGCACGCTGGCTGCGCTGTATGGACAACTCGGCGGCGCGCTGGCGCTGGTATCGGGTCGCCGCCTGAGCGACCTCGACAGTTTTCTGGCGCCGCTGCAGTTGCCGGCAGCGGTCGAACATGGCGGGCAGCGCCGCAACGCCGCAGGGCTCCTGATCAGCGCGCCGGCCATCGATCTGCGCGCTGCGCTGCAAGCGGCCGAAGGGCTGCTGCAGCAGCATCCCGGCCTGCAGCTCGAACAGAAAAACCTGGCCCTGAGCCTGCATTACCGGCACGCCCCCGAGCTGGAAGACCTGTGCCTGCAGGTGATGGGCGAGGCCGTGGCGCGCAGCCCGGGTCTGCAACTGATACACGGCAAATGTGTGGTCGACCTGAAACCGGCCGGGGTCAGCAAGGGCACGGCCATCGCGGCCTTCATGGAAGAAGCACCGTTTGCCGGCCGTGTGCCGGTGTTTGCCGGCGACGACGTCACCGACGAAGACGGTTTCGAACAGGTGCAGCGCATGGGCGGCCACGCGATCAAGGTCGGCCCCGGCCCCACGCTGGCGAAACATCGCTGCGACAGCGTGACGCAACTGGCCCAATGGCTGCTGTCGGCACGGGCGCCCTCGCGCGATAGCGGACCTGAACGGCGGCACGCATGAGCACCCCAAAACCGACCCCCAACCCAATCCCTGCCTCCAGCTTCGCCGCGCCCGCGCCGCCCTCACTCTCGCTGGGCGTGATCGGCAATTGCGCCTTCAGCGCGCTGGTGGATGCCCGGGGCCGCATCGTCTGGTGCTGCCTGCCGCGTTTCGACGGCGACCCGGTGTTCAACGCCCTGCTGGACCCGAGCGAGCAGGGCAGCGCATTTGCCATCGAGATCGAAAATTTCTCGCACAGCAAGCAGTGGTACGAACCGAACACCGCGGTGCTGCGCACGCAGCTGTTCGACCACAGCGGCCAGGGCATAGAGATCACCGACTTTGCACCACGCTTTTACCGGCGTTCCCGCTTTTTCAAACCCATGACGCTGGTGCGGCGCGTGCGGCCACTTCAGGGGGCGCCGCGCATCCGGGTCTCGCTGGACCTGCGTTTCGACTGGGGCCGCAGCCTGCCGGTCGTGACCCAGGGCAGCAACCACCTGCGTTATGTCGGCGATGCGCTGACACTGCGGCTCAATACCGACGCGCCGCTGGCGCACCTGCAGTCCCGGCAGCCCTTTGTGCTGACGCGTGAACACAACTTCCTGCTGGGCGCCGACGAGTCGCTGGCCGACGGCATTGCCGACACCGCGCGCCTGTTTGAGGAAGAAACCCTCTCCTACTGGCGCAAGTGGAGCCAGCGCCTGCACATTCCGCTGCAGTGGCAGGACGCCGTGATCCGCGCGGCCATCACGCTCAAGCTCTCGCTGTTTGAAGACACCGGCGCGATTGTGGCAGCCATGACCACCAGCATTCCCGAGGCGCCCAACAGCGGCCGCAACTGGGACTACCGCTACTGCTGGCTGCGTGACGCCTTTTTTGTGGTGCGCGCGCTCAACAGCCTGTCCGAAGTCGGCACCATGGAAGACTACCTGCGCTGGCTCAGCAACGTGGTGGTGCAGGCCGGCGGCGGCCACATCCAGCCCTTGTATGGCATCGGCCTGGAGCGCGAGCTGCCCGAGGCGGTGTACAGCCACCTGGGCGGCTACCGCGGCATGGGGCCGGTGCGCGTGGGCAACCAGGCGCAGGAGCATTTCCAGCACGACGTCTACGGCAATGTGGTGCTGGGCGCGGCCCAGGCCTTTCACGACCACCGGCTGCTGCACCGTGCCGGCGAGGCCGAGTTCCTGCGGCTGGAGGCGGTCGGCGAGCAGGCCGTGCGCAACTACGACCAGCCCGACGCCGGCATGTGGGAGCTGCGCACGCGCGCCCGGGTGCACACCTCCTCGGCCCTGATGTGCTGGGCGGCCTGCGACCGTCTCGGCAAGATCGCCGTCACCCTGAAACAACCGGCCCGCGCCACCTACTGGCATGGCCATGCCAACGTCATGCGCGAGCGCATCCTGCGCGAATCCTGGAGCGAGGAACGCCAGGCCTTTGCCGAGAGTTTCGGTGGGCGCGACCTGGACGCCAGCGTGCTGCTGATGATCGAGGTCGGCTTCATCGACCCGAAAGACCCGCGTTTTGTCGCGACGGTCGACGCGCTGGAAAAACACCTGTGCGATGGCCCCTACATGCGCCGTTATGAAGCCTCCGACGACTTCGGCAAGCCCGAAACCGCCTTCAACATCTGCACCTTCTGGCGCATCGACGCGCTGGCGCGCATTGGCCGCAAGGAACAGGCACGCGAGATCTTCGAGACCATGCTGGCGGCGCGCAACCACCTCGGCCTGCTGTCCGAAGACACCCACCCGGTCACCGGCCAGATGTGGGGCAACTTCCCGCAGACCTATTCCATGGTCGGCCTCATCAACGCTGCCGTACGCCTGTCGGCGCCCTGGGACAGTCAAGTATGAACACGCCCGTCGGCGAAAACCAACGTAGGGGCTCGTCATTCAAGCGGGGGCCGCGGAACCGGCTTTGCCGGGCCGCAGGCGCAGCGGCCCCCCCGGGGGGCAGCGCATTACACAAAGTGAAAAGCGTGGGGGCCACATTGTGAGCCGGCTGGTCGTCGTTTCCAACCGCGTCGCAGACCCGCGCAAGGCCACGGCGGCGGGCGGGCTGGCGGTGGCTCTGGGCGATGCGCTGTCTGCCAACGGTGGCCTGTGGTTCGGCTGGAGCGGGACCATTGTCGAAGGCGGCACCCCCGGTGAAGGGGACATGCACACCCAGCAGGCCGGCAATGTGACCTTGACCACGGTGGACCTGTGCCGCGAAGACCACGACAGTTATTACCTGGGCTACAGCAACGGCGTGCTCTGGCCGGTGTTTCATTACCGGCTCGACCTGGCCGACTTCGATGCCGGCTTCATCGGCGGCTACCGCCGCGTCAACCAGATGCTGGCGCGCAAGCTGATGCCGCTGCTGCGGCCCGACGACATCATCTGGGTGCACGACTACCACCTGATCCCCATGGCCGCCGAGCTGCGCGCGATGGGCTGCAAAAACCGCATCGGCTTCTTCCTGCACATCCCGCTGCCGCCGCCGCTGATCCTCGCCGCCGTGCCTCAGCATGAATGGCTGATCCGCTCGCTGTTCGCCTATGACCTGGTGGGCTTCCAGAGCCAGGCGGATGTGGACCACTTTTCGCGTTATGTCGGCCAGGAGGCAGGCGCCGAGGCCCTGGACCGGCACCAGTTCCGCGCCTTCGGACGCACGGTGCACGCACAGGCCTTTCCCATTGGCATCGATGTTGATGAATTTGCGGCCCTGACGCATGGCAAGGAAGCGCGCGAGATGTACGAGCGCATGAAGGAAGAGTACTCGCGGCGCCGCCTGCTGCTGGGGGTGGAGCGGCTGGACTACTCCAAGGGCCTGCCGCAGCGCCTGCGTGCCTTCAGGCAGCTGCTGAAGCTGTACCCGGAAAACCTCAACAGCGCGACGCTGATCCAGATCGTTTCGCCCAGCCGCGAGGCCCTCGACACCTACAGCGACCTGCGCCAGGAACTGGAGAGCCTGTGCGGCGCCATCAACGGCGACTACGGCGAGCTGGACTGGATGCCGGTGCGCTACATCCACCGCAACGTGGCGCGCAAGCGCCTGCCAGGCCTGTACCGTGTGGCCAGCGTGGCCCTGGTCACGCCGCTGCGCGACGGCATGAACCTGGTCGCCAAGGAGTTCATCGCGGCGCAGGACCCGGCCGACCCCGGGGTGCTGGTGCTGTCACGTTTTGCCGGTGCGGCCGAACAGCTCAAGGAAGCGCTGCTGGTCAACCCCTACGACACCCACGGCACCGCCGAGAGCATCCAGCTGGCGCTGCAGATGCCGCTGCACGAGCGCCAGCGACGCCACCAGGCGCTGCTCGAGCGCATCCGCAGCCAGGACGTGCACTGGTGGCGCCAGACCTTTCTGCAAACCCTGTCCGGCACCACCCCCGACTAGGACCATCGCCTTCTGGCGCCCGTCTGGCAGGAAAGCCGGAAATATGCAACCATTCAGTCACGAATTGAACTGGCATGGTCAAGCGCAATTACCTCAACCACTCGCTGGCCGACGGCATCCGCAAGGTCGGATTCCGCAAATGGTACGAACGCGAACTGCTGTCCAGCCATGCCCACATGCTGCTGGCCCTGCTCTGCACGATTGCCCTGATGGCCACACTGGAGCTTTTTCAGGGCGGCACCTTCACCGAAAAGCTGGTGGACGTGGCCCTGTTCATCATCAGCGGTGCGGTGGGGCTGTGGGCCCTGCGCCGCTACCTGTACCTGCTGCTGCATGCCGAAACCGTGGCCGACCAGGCCAATTGCCCGAAATGCGCCGAATACGGCCGGCTCGATGTTGTCGAGGAAGACCGCCGCAGCGGCCAGATTCTCGTCAAGTGCCGCAAATGCGGCCAGCCCTGGACGCTGATCCCCTGACACCCGAGCGGCTTCAGACCACCAGCGCCAGCGCCGCGTAGTCGCCCACCCGGTCCTGCAGACCGGCCGGCACCAGCACAAACCCGTCGGTCAGCGCCGGCAGCCTGCCGCTGATGTGGGCCTGCAGGCGCGGCAGCAGGTAATCGCGGTGGTGCCAGAACACGCTGCCGCCGATGCTGATGCGCTGCAGATCCAGCGTCACGACCAGGTTGTACAGGGCCCGGCCCATCACCCGGCAGATGTCATCAATAATGATCACAGCGCCCGTCTCTCCTGCGCGAGCAGCTATCAAAATAGAAGCGGCGTCGGTGTACCCGAGCGCACCAAAACGCCGCGGCAGCGCATTGCCCGCCACCAGCGCCTCGACATCGCCGATGTTGCCGCAGCCGCACAGTGCGTCGTTGTTGTCGCTGACGAACATGTGGCCGGCATGGCCGGCGTTGCCGTTTTTTCCGCGCAGCATCTGCCCGTCGACACACAGGCCGACCCCGATGCCGGTGCTCCAGGTCACGTAAGCGCAATCGGCCATGCCCTGCAGCGCGCCCCAGCGTCGCTCGGCCTTGAGCGCGGCCAGGCCGTCGTTTTCGACCCGCACCTGGGCGAACACCTCGCGCAGCGGCGCTTCAAGCAAGGCCGTGGTCCAGTGGTTGGGCAGCCCGCGCGCCGCGCCGGCCAGGCCGCCGCAGATGTTGGGCGCCGCGAGTTCGACCTGGCCATCGTTCAGCACAAACGGCCCGCAGGACGCCACACCAACGGCCGCCAGGTTCTCGCGGCGGATCTGCGCCGCCGCACTGCTTTCCCCGATCATGCGCAGCACCTGCCGCGCCAGCGCATCGCTGTCGCCCTCCTTGGCGGTCGGCTCCACCCGCCGGCCAAGGATGCCGCGCTGATCAACCACCGCAACCGCCACCTTGGTGCCGCCTATGTCCACGCAGGCCACCGGCGCTGCACCGGCAGGCAGGCGAAGGTCGGGTCCGGTGAAAGATGGGGTGGCCGGTGAAGGAAGGTTCATGGCAGGCGGTTCAAATCATCTGGCTGATGAGGCTGGCCACCAGGCTCAGCACGATGGTGGTCGTCAGCGGAATGAACCATTCGCGCCCGAACAGCCTGAACCGCAAGTCGCCCGGCAGTTTGCCAAAGCCCAGCTTGTGCAGCAGGGGCGTGAACCAGCTGATGAAGATCAGCGCCAGGAAAATCACCAGCATCCAGCGAATCATGGGGCTAGTTTAGGGGCAAGCGCCGTGCGCCGCGTTGCCGGGTTGTTGCGAGTTGCCGTGGCTCGCCTGCAAGCCGGGAGGGTTGCCCGTCACCCGGTCGAGCACCGGCATCACGCTGCGTTCCCGGTTCGCCTGGGACAGTAGGCGCAACTACCCACTCCCTCCCCCGCCCTCCCTCGCCCCGCTGGGCGATGGAGGGAGCTTCATTTGGCCGCGTGTGCTGCGCTCGCGTGCAAACATGACGGCCGCGTGCCCCGACATGACGCGCTTTGCGCGTCATGTCTCCCCATACCCGAACCCGCATTCGTTTCCCCCACCCGTCGGGCTGGGCCGAGGAGCGCAGCCGAAAGCGGATCAGCGAGCGATTGTCTGAGCCGAAGGCGAGCTCGAGCTCGACCCCGCCTTCGGCGAGCACCGCAGGTGGCCCGCAGCGAAGCGGAGGGACCCAGACCATCGGGTCGCCTTTCTTTTCCTTAGGTTTCTTTGGCGAAGTGTATAGACCGGGGACATAGGTGACAGGTGTGCGGGGACATGGTTGACACTTTCCGGCGAATTTGCCGGAGGGTCACCATGCCTTGGAAAGCACAAGACACCATGAGTCTGAAACAGGAATTTGTTGCACTGGCGACGA
>NZ_NBZW01000006.1 GCF_002379085.1 Polaromonas sp. AET17H-212
CCCCCACCACCGCCAGATGAATCGGCCGGCTGCGGCCCAGGGCGGCCACCTGCGGCCACAACTGGCCGAAGGCTTCAATGGGCCGTACAAACAGGGCGTGTTCGCGCGCGCCGGGCATTTGCGCCTCGATGCGTTCGCGGTCCATCACCGGGCCGGTGTTCAGGCTCAGCCAGTCCCAGGCCACGGTCTCACCGCTGGCCAGCGTCACGGTCTTCGCCCCGGCATCCAGGGCCACGCTGCTGCCTTCGATGTAACGTGCACCGCAGCCCGCCAGCAGGCCCGCCAGCGGAATGACACATTGGTCCAGGCTGTAATGCCCGGCCACAAAACCCGGCACCATGCCGGAATACAGCTGGCGCGGATACGGGGCAATCACGGTGATGTTCAGGTCCGCCGGCCGGTTTTTCGCCAGGCTGTGCAGCACATGCACATGGGCATGGCCCGCGCCCAGCAGCACCAGGTGTTTCAGGCCCGGGCGTGCATTCGAAGTGGAAGTCATGGGGACAGTGTGACATCCCCGACATGGCCCAGACTGCGGCCACCGGTGTTGTCGGCATCGGCGCCCACCAGCACGGCCTGCAGCGGCGGCACCGCCTCACTTTCCTCGCCAAAGGCGCGGCGAAAATCAGCGCCCAGGTCGCGCGAATGGGCGACCCATTGGCCCAGGCGCTGTTCGCCGCTGTCCAGCACGATGAAACGCACGCGCGCGCTGTAGGCATTGGGCAGCAGGGTCCCCGGCGCCAGCGTGCCGTCCCAGACGTAACACAGGGTCGCCGACGGCAGCTTCTCGCCGCTGGCCGCACGCGCCAGGCGCAGCAGGTTGCGCTCGATCAGGCCAAGCCTGGCCAGTGGCATGTCAAACAGCGCACACACCTTGAGCGGGCTGTCGTCGCCCTCACGGCGGCGCAGGTCGGCGCCGCGCAGCGCTTCGTCCAGCCGCCAGCGCCAGCGCAGCCGCAGCCCGGCTTCGGGCACCAGCGCAGGCAGGTCATGCACCAGGTTGCCATACGACTGGGACGCCTCGACCCGCAGCACCTTGCGCCCATCCAGTTCGACCAGGGCATAGCGGGTCAGCGGGATCTTGCCGCCCGGCACGCCCACCACGCGCCAGGGCACCGGCGGCTGCTCGCCGCTGGCCGATGAAAACGCGGTGAGGGCCGGGCCCTGCGTCTGCGCCTGAGCCACGGGCAGCAGCAGTGAGATGAGCAACACTCGCAGCCAGGGCTTCATGTCAGCCCCGCTTCCAGTCGTGGTAGCGGCGCACCCATTCAAGCAGGCGTGTGGGCTGGTGCGCGCGTTTCCATTCGCCGGCCGCGTATTTGTTGGCCTCGGCCAGGGTGGGGTAGGTGTGGATGGTGGAGAGAATCTTGTTCAGCCCCAGGCCGTGCCGCATGGCCAGCACATACTCGGCCAGCAGGTCCCCCGCGTGTGTGCCGACAATGGTCACGCCCAGAATCGTGTCCTTGCCCGGCACGGTCAGCACCTTGACGAAACCGCGTGCCTCGCCATCGGCAATGGCGCGGTCCAGGTCGGCCATGCCGTAACGCGTGACTTCGAAGGCCACGCCTTGTTCCCTGGCCTCCTGCTCGTTCAGGCCCACGCGGGCAACTTCAGGGTCGATGAAGGTGGTCCACGGAATCACCGAATAGTCGGCCTTGAACAGCCTGAACTCGCCAAACAGCGCGTTGACCGCGGCGTACCAGGCCTGGTGCGCCGCCACATGGGTGAGCTGGTAGGGTCCGGCGACGTCGCCCGCCGCATAGATGTTGGGGTAGATCGTCTGCAGGTAGTCATTGGTGTCCACCGTGCGTTGCACCGGGATGCCGAGTTCCTCCAGCCCGTAGCCCTGCAGGCGTGCGACCCGCCCGACGGCGCAGACCAACTGGTCAAACGCCAGGCGCTGTTGACTGCCGCCGTGTTCGACGACCAGCGTTTTCACACCACCGGATGTTTCGCAGCGCAGCGCCTGGTGGCCGGTCAGCACCGACACGCCATCGGCGGCCAGTGCCTGGCGCGCCAGTTCCGACACCTCCTCATCTTCGCGCACCATCAGGCGCGGCGCCATCTCGACCTGCGTGACCTGCGCGCCGAGCCGGGCGAAGGCCTGCGCCAGTTCACAGCCGATCGGGCCGCCGCCCAGGATCACCAGCCGCCGCGGCACCTCGTCGAGTTGCGCGAAGGCGTCCCACAGGGTGTCGCTGGTGAGGTAGCCGGTGTCGTCCAGCCCCGGCAGCGGCGGCACGACGGGCCGCGCACCCGCCGCGATCACGATGCTGCGTGTTGTCAGGGTCTGGGTGCCGCCTTCGTTGAGGGTGATCTCGACAGTCCATGGGTTGACGATGCGTGCATGACCTTGCAGCACCTCCACCCCCAGGCCGGTGTAACGCGCGACGCTGTCATGCGGTTCAATCGCGCGGATGACCGCCTGAATCCTCTGCATCAGCGCCTTGAAACTGAACACCGGCGTGCTGTCGCTCAGGCCATAACTGGCACCATGGCTCATCTGGTGCGCGAGTTTGGCGCTGCGGATCAGCGCCTTGGACGGCACGCAGCCGTAATTCAGGCAGTCGCCGCCCATCTTGTGGGCCTCGACCAGCGTCACCCTGGCCTTGACCACCGCGGCGATGTAGGCCGACACCAGGCCACCGGCGCCGGCGCCGATCACGATGAGGTTGCGGTCAAACCGCGCGGGGCGTACCTTGGCCCAGCGCGCGTAGACCTGGCGGCGCTTGAGAAACTGCAGCACCTTGTTGACCGCCAGCGGCAACACGCCGAGCAGCACAAACGAGCCGATCAGCGCCGGCGAGGCAATCGACTGCAGTGAATCGATCTTCGCGATCTGCGTGCCGGCATTCACATACACCACGGTGCCGGCCAGCATGCCGAGCTGGCTGACCCAGAAGTAGGTCCAGGTCCGGATGCGGGTCAGGCCCATGAGCAGGTTGAGGGCAAAAAACGGCACGGCCGGGATCAGCCGCAGCGAGAACAGGTAAAACGCGCCTTCTTTCTCGATGCCCTTGTTGATCTCGTCCAGCCGCTTGCCGAAACGGGCCTGGATGCTGTCCCGCAGCAGGTAACGCGCCGCCAGCATGGCCAGCGTCGCCCCCAGGGTCGAAGCGAAAGACACCACGATGGTCCCGAGCAGCAGGCCAAAGCCGGCGCCGGCCGCCAGCGTCATGATGACGGCGCCGGGCAGCGACAGGCCGGTGACAGCCACGTAAACGGCAAAAAACACCAGCGTCACCCACACCGGCTTCTGTTCAAACACCGCCTGGAAAGACGCCTGGCTGTCCTTGAGGAAGGCCAGACTCAGGTAACGCCCCAGATCCAGCGCAAAAAAGGCGCCTATGCCCGCCAGCAGCAGCGCGGCGATGAAAAGTTTGCGTGAATTCAAGGCCGTCCTCTGTCCTCTGGGTTGTTCTTGCTGTTAAGTCGGACGAAACCACTGATTCTTACGAAAACACGCGCTTACGGTGTAAGAAGTCCCGCCCGGAGGCGACCAAGTTGAAAAAGGGTTTTCACACCCGACGCATAACGCCGGCTGCAAAACTCGCTCAGAATCGAAAGACAGGCAACTGGTCCTGAACCGGCGCCCGCAAGCAGTCTAACGTCAACAAGGAAACCGCAAGCATGACCCAGGCACTGGTAGGCATCATCGGAGGCAGCGGCCTCTACCAGATGGACGCGCTCGAGAACGCGCAGGAGCAGGTGATGGACACGCCCTGGGGTGCACCCTCCGACGTGCTGGTCACCGGCAACGTCCACGGCGTTCCGGCCGTGTTCCTGGCCCGTCATGCGCGTGGCCACCGCCTGCTGCCCTTCGAAGTGCCTTACCGCGCCAACATCCACGCCATGAAGCAGCTCGGCGTGCGTTACCTGGTCTCGGTCTCGGCCGTGGGTTCGCTGCGCGAGGATTTCAAGCCGCTGGACATGGTGCTGCCCGACCAGTTCATCGACCTGACCAAACGCCGCGACAGCACTTTTTTCGGCAAGGGTGCGGTCGCCCATGTCTCCATGGCCCAGCCGGTCTGCCCCGCGACCGCCGGCGTGCTGGCGCGGGCGGTGCGCAGCGTGCTGGCCGCCGATGCCCCGGGCCACGGCGTCACCCTGCACGAAGGCGGCACCTATGTGTGCATCGAGGGCCCGCAGTTCTCCAGCCTAGCCGAATCCCGCTGGTACCGCAGCATGGGTGCCGGCGTGATTGGCATGACCAACATGCCCGAGGCCAAACTCGCCCGCGAGGCGCAAATCGCCTACACCACGCTGGCCATGGTCACCGACTTCGATTGCTGGCACCCGCGCGAGGCCCAGGTCAACGCCAACATGGCGCTGGCCAACCTGCTGAAAAACGCGGGCCGCGCCCAGCAGGTGGTGGCCGAGGCGATACGCCTGCTGGGCGCCGAACAACCTGCCAGCGAGGCCCACACCGCGCTGCACAACGCGCTGGTCACCCAGCCCGACGCCATGGCCCCCGAGGTGCGTGCGCGCCTGGCCGCGCTCCTGCCCTGAACTGCAACGGACCTCCATGTATGCATGACACCCTTCCCCTGCTGAAAAAAACGCCCTTCCCGGCCATCCGCCGCGGACAGCTCGACACCCTGCAGGTCAACCTCGGCTACAAATGCAACCAGAGCTGCCTGCATTGCCATGTCAATGCCGGGCCGAACCGCACCGAAATGATGGACGCCGACACCCTGGCGCTGATCCCGCAGGTGCTGGCCGCGCGTGGCCTGCGCACGCTGGACCTGACCGGCGGCGCGCCCGAACTGCACGCGGGCTTTCGCGACCTGGTGCGCAGCGTGCGGGCGCAAGGTGTGCGTGTGATCGACCGCTGCAACCTCACCATCCTGTTCGAGCCCGGCCAGGACGGGCTGGCCGAATTCCTGGCGGAACAAGGGGTGGACATCGTGGCCTCCATGCCCTGCTACTCGGCCGCCAATGTCGACAAGCAGCGCGGCGAAGGCGTGTTCGACCTGAGCATTGCCGCGCTGCAAAAACTCAACCAGCTCGGCTACGGCCAGGCCGGCTCCGGCCTGTCGCTGAACCTGGTCTACAACCCGCAGGGCCCGTCGCTGCCGCCGGAGCAGCAGGCGCTGCAGGCCGACTACAAGCGCGAGCTGCTGGCGCATTTCGGCATTGTTTTCAACGAGCTGTACGCGCTGACCAACATGCCCATCCAGCGTTTTGGCTCGACCCTGGTGTCCAAAGGCACGTTTGACGGCTACATGGACTTGCTCAAGGGCAGCTTCCAGCAACAGAACCTGGCCGGCGTGATGTGCCGCAACACGGTCAGCGTGGACTGGCAAGGCTGGCTGTCCGACTGCGACTTCAACCAGCAGCTCGGCCTGCCGCTGGGCACCACGGGCCTGCAGCGCCATCTGCGCGACCTGCTCAGCAGCGGGATCAATGAGCAGCCCATCCGCGTGGCCGGCCACTGTTATGGCTGCACCGCCGGCCAGGGCAGCAGCTGCGGCGGCGCGCTGGAGCACTGACAGCGTCATGGCACCGTTGCGCCTGTCCGTGGTTTTGCCCGTCCTCAATGAAGCGGCTGGCCTGGGCGCGGCCCTGCAGGCGCTGGCAGCGCTGCGGGCACGTGGTGCCGAACTCATCGTGGCCGATGGCGGCAGCCGTGACCACAGCGCCGCGCTGGCGCGGGCCGGCGGCGCGCAACTCGTCAATGCAGCGCGCGGCCGCGCGCTGCAGATGAACGCGGGGGCAGCGCAGTCCCGCGGTGAGGTGTTGCTGTTTCTGCATGCCGACACCCAGCTGCCCGCCGGCGCCGACGAACTGATCAGCCAGGCCCTGGCGAGCGGTTTGCGGGTCTGGGGCCGTTTTGATGTGTCCATCACCGGCCGCCCCGCCATGCTCAAGCTCATCGCCGCCTTGATGAACCTGCGCTCGCGGCTGACCGGCATCGCCACCGGCGACCAGGCGATGTTCATGACACGCGCGACGTTCGAGGCCGTCGGCGGTTTCCCGGTCCAGCCGCTGATGGAAGACATCGAAATGTCCCGGCGCCTGCTGAAGCTGTCGCGCCCGGCCTGCTTGAGGGCCAAAGTGCAGACCTCGGGCCGGCGCTGGGAAAGCCGTGGCGTCTGGCGCACCGTGCTGCTGATGTGGCGGCTGCGCTGGGCCTACTGGCGCGGCGCGGCGCCCGAGCGGCTGGCCGAGTTGTACCGATGAACACCCGCCTGGTGATTTTTGCCAAGGCGCCGCAGCCCGGCGCCGTCAAGACCCGGCTGATTCCCGCGCTGGGTGCGGACGGCGCGGCAGAACTGGCGCGCGCCATGCTGGCGCACACGCTGCAACAGGCCCTCGCGGCCGGCCTGGACGCGGTGGAGCTGTGCATGAGCCCGGCGCCCGGTGACCCGGCCTGGCGCGGCGTGGTTCTGCCTGCCGGTGTGGACTGCACGGCGCAGGGCGAAGGCGACCTCGGTGAACGCATGGACCGCGCGATGCAGCGCGCCCTCAGCCTGCACCCGGGTCCGGTGCTGCTGATCGGCACCGACTGCCCGGCGCTTGGCAGCGCGTACCTGCGCGAGGCGGCCCGGCAACTGACGCAACACGACGCCGTGTTGCTGCCGGTGGCCGACGGCGGTTACGTGCTGATCGGCCTGCAGGCCCCCTGTCCCGCCATCTTCAGACACATGGCGTGGAGCACCCCGGCGGTCGCCGCCGAAACACTGCAGCGCCTGGCCGCGCTGGGCCTGCGCGTGTGGCAGGGGCCGATGCTGCACGACATCGACGAAGCGGCGGACCTGGCCCACCTGCCGGCCGGCTTGTGGCCCCGAAACATCAAACAAAATCGGCCTCCAGCCCAATCGGTACAAGCGCCAGCAGCTCCTGATTCAATAGCAAACTCATTTCCGGAAGAACGCCCATGAGCAATTACAACGGCAACGACAGCCACACCTACGACATCGTCACCGACTACTACGGCCGCCAGCTGCAGGGCACGGCAGATCTCAAGACCAGCGCCTGCTGCGACGCCAGCAGCATGCCGGCGTGGCTCAAGCCGCTGCTGGCACGCATCCACCCCGAGGTGTTGTCGCGTTATTACGGCTGCGGCCTGGTCTGCCCGCCGCTGCTCGAAGGCTGCCGCGTGCTGGACCTCGGCTGCGGCTCGGGCCGCGATGTCTATGCGCTGGCGCAGCTGGTCGGACCCACCGGCTCCGTGGTCGGCGTGGACATGACCGATGAACAGCTGGCCGTGGCACGCGCGCACCAGGACCACCATGCGGCACTGTTCGGCTACAGCAATGTGGCGTTTCTGCACGGCTACATCGAGCGGCTGGACGAGCTGGGCCTGGCGCCCGGCAGCTTCGACGTGATCGTCTCCAACTGCGTGGTCAACCTCTCGCCCGACAAGGACGCGGTGCTCGCCGGTGTGCAGCGCCTGCTCAAACCCGGTGGCGAGTTCTACTTTTCCGACGTGTACGCGGACCGCCGCGTGCCGGCCGCGGTGAAAAACGACCCGGTGCTGTATGGCGAATGCCTGGGCGGCGCGCTGTACTGGAAAGACTTCGAACGCCTCGCGCAGGACCACGGCTTTGCCGACCCGCGCCTGGTGGACGACCGGCCGCTGGACATCACCGACCCGCAGCTCGCGGCGCGCACCGGCAACCTGCGTTTTTATTCGGCCACCTGGCGGCTCTTCAAGCTGGCCGCGCTGGAGTCGGCCTGCGAGGACTACGGCCAGGCCGTGATTTACCAGGGCAGCATCCCCGGCCAGGCCGGCCGCTTTGTGCTCGACAAACACCACGACATCCAGACCGGCAAGGTCTTCCCGGTCTGCGGCAACACCTGGCACATGCTGCAGGGCACGCGGCTGGCACCGCACTTCAGCTTCATCGGCAACTTCGACATGCACTACGGCATTTTTGAAGGCTGCGGCACCAGCCTGCCGTTTGACGGCGCGCCGGGCAGCAGCGCCAGCGTTTGCGGCCCGGCCGGCTGCTGCTGATGGGCGTCAGGCCACGGGACGACCTGCTGCTCGCCGTCGCCCTGCCCCCAGGTGTTGGCCCACATGCCGTGGCGCACCCGGCGGTCGCCGCCGAAACGCTGCAGCGCCTGGCCGCACCGGGCCTGCGCAACACGCCATCTTGATGAAAAACCGCCCTGTCGCCTCAGTCCATACGCGATATTCAGCTATTATTTATGTAGCATCCATCGACGCAAAGCGCCGCCAACCTCCACGCCCCAAGGACTCCATTGACCACTGAACTGCCCCTCGAAGTGCTGCCGCGCGACCTGTCTGCCTACCGGGCGGGCAACACCGGTGTCGACTACGTTCACCGCTTCGCCTCGGGCCGGCCAGGCCCGCACCTGCTGGTCAACGCGCTGACCCACGGCAACGAGATCTGCGGCATGGTCGCGGCCACCCACCTGCTGGATGCCGGCATCAGGCCGCTGATCGGCACGCTCACCGTCAGCTTTGCGCATATCGAGGCCTACAACGCCTTCAACCCCGACCAGCCCTACGACAACCGCCAGGTCGTTCACAACCTGAATCGCGTCTGGTCGGACGAGTGGCTGGACGGCCCCGAAGACAGCCCGGAGCTGCGCCGCGCACGCGAGTTGCGCCCGGTGATTGCAGCGGCCGACCACATCCTGGACATTCACTCGACCTCGCACGCCGTTGAGCCCTTCTGGGTCTACCCCGCCTTCGAGCGCAACGCCGCCGTCGCGCAAGCCATAGGCAGGCCTTCCGTCCACCTCGTGATGCCGGACGGTTTGGGCTCGGGCACACCCCTGATCCAGCACGGCCGCCATGGCCAACAGGGCAGCAACGCCGGCGCGGCGCTGGTGGTTGAATGCGGCCAGCACTTTGCCCAAAGCGCGGCCGATGTGGCGACCCAGGTGACGCTGGATTTTTTGGCGCATTTTGGCCTGATCGAACACACCCCGGCGCCGTCCGCGCTGCCCGCGCAACGCCGCTTTGAGCTGCTGCAAACCCGCATGGTGCTGACCAGCGAGTTCCGCTTCGTCAAGCCCCTGCTCGGTTTTGAAACCTTCCACAAGGGCGAGCTGATCGCCACCGACGGCAGCGCTGAAGAAGTGCGTTCACCGTGCGACGGCTGCACGGTGTTCATGCCAACCCGGGAGCCGATTGTCGGGCGCGAAGCGGTGTATTTGACGCGGGCAATTTGAGGGGGACTTGCCACGAAGTGAAGGAACTCCGGAGCGGGCCAGCGCCACGCCGGGGGGCCAAGAAAGCACAGGCAGCGACGGCAGCCGCCGGAAGAATAGCAGGAGCCCCTGCTTACACCAGCGCAATCAGGTCCGTCACCCCCACATCCACCCCAGCCTGCATCAGCAGCGTGGTCGCCTGCCCGCGGTGGTGCGTCTGGTGGTTGAAAAAATGCGTCATCGCCTGCCAGGCCGGGTGGGCGCGCGGCACGCCCTTGGTGTTGGCGTAAGTCATGGTGCTGGTCAGGAAGTCCGGCGTCATCTCCGCCAGCCAGCGCTCAATCACCTCGTCCAGTGCAGCGCGGGTTTGCCGCAGATCCTGCCAGTCGGGGTGCAGGTCGCTGGTGTAGTCCGAGCCTTCAGGCAGGGCCAGCGCGGCCGTGGGCAGCGCGGCGAATCGGGTTTCCTGCGAGGCAAAGCGGTGCAGCCACATCTTGTCGGCCAGCACCAGGTGTGTCAGCGTGTGGTGGATGGAGCCGAAAAACGCGCCGCGCTGGCGCTTGCGTTCCTCGTCGCTGAGCGCCTCACATGCGTCATAAAGACGCTGGTTCATCCAGCGGTTGTAGCGGGCCAGAAAGCGGTAGTTGTCCGGGAATGCCCCATCCATGTCGATGACTCCTGAATTGATAGCTGCTTGCGCCCGTGCAATAGGGGCTGCAAGCATTTTTTACCACACATCATCGAACGGGGCAGAGCCTCACGGCTTGCCGAAGCCGCCGCCCCCCGGCGTGTGGATCTCAAAGATGTCACCGGGCAACATCTCGGCCTGGCCGATGTGGTCCAGCGCCTCGATCGGCCCGTTGGCGCGCACCACGACATTGCGGCCGATCTGGCCCGGCTCCCCCCCGGCCATGCCAAACGCGCCGTGTTTGCGGCCATTCGACAGAATGCTCGCAGTCATGGCTTCGAGGAAACGCACGCGCCGCACGCCGCCGCTGCCGCCCGTCCAGCGCCCGGCGCCGCCCGAACCCTGGCGGATCTCGTAACTTTCCAGCCGCACCGGGAAGCGGAACTCCAGCACCTCGGGGTCGGTCAGGCGCGAATTGGTCATGTGCGTCTGCACAACCGAGGTGCCGTCGAAGCCCTCGCCGGCACCGCTGCCGCCCGAAATGGTTTCGTAATACTGGTGCCGTTCGTTGCCGAAGGTGAAGTTGTTCATGGTGCACTGGCTGGCCGCCATCACACCGAGTGCGCCGTACAGCGCATTGGTGATGCAGGTGGAGGTCTCCACGTTGCCCGCCACCACCGAGGCCGGCGGGTTCGGGTTCAGCATGGAGCCGGCCGGAATGATGACCTTCAGCGGCTTCAGGCAACCCGCGTTGAGCGGGATGTCGTCGTCCACCAGCGTGCGGAACACATACAGCACCGCCGCCATGCACACCGCCGTCGGTGCATTGAAGTTGTTGCCCTGCTGGGGCGAGGTGCCGGTGAAGTCAATCTCGGCGCTGCGGTTTTTCGTGTCCACCCGGATCGCCACCTGGATCTGCGCACCGTTGTCCAGCGGCAGCGTGAAAGCGCCGTCTTTCAGCTTGGTGATCACGCGGCGCACCGACTCTTCGGCGTTGTCCTGCACATGGCGCATGTAGGCCAGCACCACCTCCAGGCTGAAGGTGTCCACCATCTTGCGCAGTTCCTGCACGCCTTTTTCATTGGCAGCGATCTGCGCCTTCAGGTCGGCCATGTTCTGCTGCGGGTTCCTCGAAGGGTATTGGCCGCTTTTCAGCAGTGCCACCATCTCGACCTCGCGCAGCACACCGCGTTCGACCAGCTTGACGTTGTTGATCTGCACGCCCTCTTCCTCGATGCGCGTGGAAAACGGCGGCATGGAGCCCGGCGTGGTGCCGCCGATGTCCGCATGGTGACCCCGCGAGCCGACATAAAAGGTCGGCAAGTCCGCGCTGCCGAGGTAGACCGGCGTGATCACCGTGATGTCGGGCAAATGCGTGCCGCCGTGGTAGGGGTCGTTGAGCACATAGACATCACCCGACTGCATCTTTCCGGCGTTCTCGCGGATCACCGTCTTGATGCTCTCGCCCATGGAGCCCAGGTGCACCGGCATGTGCGGTGCATTGGCAATCAGGTTGCCTTCGGTGTCGAACAGCGCACAGCTGAAGTCCAGCCGCTCCTTGATGTTGACCGAGTAGGCGGTGTTCTGCAGCTGCAGGCCCATCTGCTCGGCGATGTTCATGAACAGGTTGTTGAACACCTCCAGCAGCACCGGGTCCACCGTCGTGCCGGCTGCAAACTTGATCGCACGCTCGGCCCGCCGGTCCAGCACCAGATGATCGAGTGCCGTGAGCGCGGCTTCCCAGCCGGGCTCGACCACGGTGGTGGCGTTTTTCTCGGCAATGATGGCCGGGCCGGAAATGATGTCGCCGGGCTGCAGGTCTTCCCGCACCACCAGGGCCGCGTCGTGCCACTGGCCGCCCGAATACATGCGCACGGTTTCGCGGCGCGGCACCTCGCGCGGTTCATGCGTGAGGTGCCGCGGCTCGACCGGCGCGTCGCCAGCCACCACCGCCTCGACCGACACGGCCTCCACCACCAGGCCCTTGCCCTGCATCAGGAAGGCAAAACGCTGGCGATAGGCGGCTTCAAAACTGGCCTCGATCTGGTCCAGCCTGCCGAAGGGAACCACCAGCGCCGAATCGCTGCCCTCGTAACGCACATGCACGCGGCGGTGCATGGTGATGGCGCCCGTGCTGACCTGCTGGCGCTGCAGTTCGGCCCGCGCGGTGGCCGCCAGCGCGTCGAGCTTGTCCGCCACGTCCAGCAAGGCCGACGGCGACAGCTTGAGCTCCACCGCCTGCTCGCGAATCACGTTCTGGTCGGCCAGGCCCATGCCGTAGGCGCTCAGCACACCGGCCAGCGGATGCACGAACACCCGCGTCATGCCCAGCGCATCGGCGACCAGGCAGGCGTGCTGGCCGCCGGCACCACCGAAACACTGCAAGGTGTAACGCGTTACGTCATAACCGCGTGCAACCGATATTTTCTTGATGGCGTTGGCCATCTGCTGCACCGCGATGTTGATGAAACCCTCGGCCACGACCTCAACGCTGCGGCCGGTCTGCACGGCCAGTCCCTTGAACTTCTCCTGCACCACTTCATCACTCAGCGCCTCGTCCGCCTTCGGGCCGAACACCTTGGGAAAATAACGCGGCTGGACTTTTCCCAGCATCACATTGGCATCGGTGACGGCCAGCGGTCCGCCGCGGCGGTAGCTGGCCGGCCCGGGATTGGCGCCGGCGCTCTGCGGCCCGACACGAAAACGTTCACCGTCGAACTTGAGGATGGAACCGCCGCCGGCCGCCACCGTGTGGATGCTCATCATGGGCGCACGCATGCGCACGCCGGCGACCTGGGTTTCAAACTCGCGCTCGAACTCACCGGCGTAGTGCGACACGTCGGTGGAGGTGCCGCCCATGTCGAAACCGATGACTTTATCGATGCCGGCAATCGCGGCGGTGCGCGCCATACCGACGATGCCGCCGGCCGGGCCGCTCAGGATCGCGTCCTTGCCCTGGAACACATGGGCATCGGTCAGACCGCCGGACGACTGCATGAAAAACAGTTTCACGCCCGGCATCTCGCCGGCGACTTGCTCCACATAACGGCGCAGGATGGGCGAGAGGTAGGCATCGACCACCGTGGTGTCGCCGCGGCTGACGAACTTCATCATCGGGCTGGTCTCGTGCGAGGAGCTGACCTGCGTGAAGCCGAGCTCGCGGGCAATGCGGCTGGCTGCCTTTTCATGGTCGGTGTAGCGGTAGCCGTGCATGAAGACAATCGCAACACTGCGCAACCCTTTCTGGTATTGCGCCGCCAGCTCCTGTTTTAATAGCGCTTCGTCGAGTGCCTGCAGCACCTCACCCTGGGCACCGATGCGTTCCTGGGCTTCCACCACGGCGCTGTAAAGCAGCTCGGGCAGCACGATATGGCGGTCGAACAGCCGCGGGCGGTTCTGGTAGGCAATGCGCAGCGCGTCACGAAAGCCGCGCGTGGTCACCAGCAGGGTCGGCTCGCCCTTGCGTTCGAGCAGGGCATTGGTGGCCACGGTGGTGCCCATCTTCACGCAGTCGACCAGGTCGGCGCGAATCGGCTCGCCGGCCTTCAGGCCCAGCAGGTGCCGAATGCCGGCCACGGCAGCGTCGCGGTATTGCTCGGGGTTCTCGGACAGCAGCTTGTGCGTGACCAGCGACCCGTCGGGCTGCTTGGCCACGATGTCGGTGAATGTGCCGCCGCGGTCTATCCAGAACTGCCAGCGCTTCTTTTCCATTGCGGTTGCGGTTGCGGTTGCCATTGCCATGTTCGTTGCCTTGATGGTTTCTTAAAGGGAGGCTGCAGCCCGCGCAGCCTGGTCATACATGCCGGAGAGCACGCGCAGCAGACGCGCCAGCTCGCCAATATCGCGGTTCAATCCGTCATCTGCATTCATCGCATCAATCAGGCAGGACTCACGGATTTCACGGTAGCGCTGCACATGGGCACGACCTGCTTCCGTCGATGCATAGGTGACCTCCTTGCCGTTTTTGCTGGACTCCACCACCCCGAGGTTGAGCAGTTTCTTGAGCGAATAGTTGATCAGGTGCGTGTCTTCGACGTTCATGATGAAACAGATGTCCGCCAGCCGCTTGTCTCGCGCTCGGTGCGTCACATGGTGGAGCACCAAAACATCAAGCGGCGTCAGGTCCTTGAGGCCGGCCGCACTCATGCAGTGCACGATCCACCGGTGAAAGGCGTTACCGGCCACGATCAACCCGAATTCAAACTCACTCATCTCCGAGCTGTGTGGCGATACCAGGTGCGCAGAAGAAACGATGGGCGAGCGCTCCGGGCCCGCAGCCTTATCCAGCGGCTTTTTTGACATGGCACCACTCCTGTTGGCATTGATGTTGCATGCTGCAGATTGTAGGCAGATGAATGACAATTTATCAACGAATTGTTGACACTTAGGGGAAACACCCATCATCATTCCGTCTTTAGCCGCGTAAAGTCCGTCCCATCAATACAACCAATGGAGTCACCATGAAGCTTCGCCTCTTGACCCTTGCCACCAGCCTGGCCCTTGCCACCGGCGTCTCGTTTGCCCAGACCAAGTGGGACCTGCCCGCGGGCTACCCGGCGACCAACTTCCACAGTGAAAACCTGGTGCAGTTCGCCAACGACGTGGACAAGGCCAGCGGCGGCAAGCTCAAGATCACGGTGCATGCCAACGCCTCGCTGTTCAAGGCGCCCGAAATCAAGCGCGCTGTTCAGGGCGGCCAGGCCCAGGCTGGTGAAATTCTGCTGGCCAACTTCCAGAACGAGTGGGCCATCTTCGGCACGGACGGCCTGCCTTTCCTGGCCGAAGGCTACCCCAGCGCCATGAAGCTCTACCAGGCCCAGAAGCCGGCGCTGCAAAAGAAGCTGGGCGAGCAGGGGATCCAGTTGCTGTATGCGGTGGCCTGGCCACCGCAGGGCATCTACTCCAAAAAGCCGCTGGCCTCGGCAGCCGACCTGAAGGGCATCAAGTGGCGCGCCTACAGCCCCGCCACCGCGCGTATCGCCGAACTGGTGGGTGCCCAGCCCGTGACGGTGCAGGCCGCCGAGTTCTCCCAGGCACTGGCGACCGGCGTGGTCGAGTCCACCATGACTTCCGGTGCCACCGGCGTGGACAGCAAGCTGTATGAACACCTCAAGTATTACTACGACACCCAGGCCTGGCTGCCCAAGAATGCGGTGATCGTCAACAAGGCGGCTTTCGACGCCCTCGACGGCCCCACCAAGCAGGCGGTGCTCAAGGCAGCGGCGGACGCTGAAACACGCGGCTGGGCAGCCAGCCAGGCCGTCAACACCAAGACGCTGGAAACCCTCAAGGCCAACGGCATGCAGGTGCTGCCGCCATCTCCCGCGCTCAAGGCCGACCTGAAAAAAGTCGGCGACGTGATGCTCAAGGAATGGCTGGACAAAGCCGGACCTGAAGGCCAGGCCATCGTTGACGCCTACCGCAAGTAAACCGCCAACATGCGCAAGCTGCTTGACGGCATTTACGACAGCGCCGCCGCCCTGGCGGCGCTTTTTTTGGTGGGCCTGCTGGTCATGGTGCTGCTGTCCGTCGTCAGCCGGCAGTTGCATTTCCATGTACCGGGCACCGATGCCTACGCCGGCTACCTGATGGCCGCCAGCGGCTTCCTCGCGCTGGCGCACACCCTCAAACGCGGCGAGCACATCCGCGTCACCCTGCTGGTCAACGCCCTGCGCGGCCGCTGGAAAAAAGCGCTGGAACTCTGGGCCCTGGGCCTGGCCACGCTGCTGGCCCTGCTGTTTGCCGCCTACAGCTGCAAGCTGGCCTGGCAGTCGCGCGTGTTCAACGACATCTCCACCGGCAGTGACGCCACGCCGCTGTGGATTCCGCAACTGGCCATGGCTTTTGGCGCGGTCATCCTGGTGGTGGCCTTCATCGACGAGCTGGTGCTCGAGATCCAGGGCCGCCGGATAAGCATCACCAGCAGCGAAGCGCTGCGCAACGAATAAGGACCCCATGAACGACCTGACCATCATGGCCCTGCTGGTGCTCTCCCTCTTTTTCATCCTGGGCACCGGCGTCTGGATTGGCCTGACGCTGTCGGGCGT
This sequence comes from Polaromonas sp. AET17H-212, assembly GCF_002379085.1. Classification (GTDB taxonomy): domain Bacteria; phylum Pseudomonadota; class Gammaproteobacteria; order Burkholderiales; family Burkholderiaceae_C; genus Polaromonas. The sequence continues at coordinate 15,805 of NZ_NBZW01000006.1, forward strand.
GGCCTGGATAGGCATGCAGCTGTTCACCTCGCGCGTGGCCGGCGACGCCATGGCGGTGACCATCTGGGGGTCGGCGTCGAGCTGGACGCTGACGGCCCTGCCCCTGTTCATCTGGATGGGCGAAATCCTGTTTCGCACCCGGCTGTCGCAGGACATGTTCAAGGGCCTGGCGCCCTGGATGCAGGCCCTGCCGGGCCGGCTGCTGCACACCAACGTGGTGGGCTGCACGATTTTTGCAGCGGTGTCGGGCTCGAGCGCGGCGACCTGCGCCACCATCGGCAAGATGACCTTGCCCGAACTCAAGCGCCGCGGCTACCCCGAACACATGATTGTCGGCACGCTGGCCGGCGCCAGCACGCTGGGCCTGCTGATTCCGCCATCCATCATCATGATCGTCTATGGCGTTTCGGCCGAGGTGTCGATTGCCAAGCTGTTCATTGCGGGGGTGCTTCCCGGCCTCATGCTGGCCTTGCTGTTTTCGGGTTACATCGTGGTCTGGGCCCTGCGCAATCCTGGCCAGATCCCTCCGGCCGACGCCAAAACGACTTTTCTGCAAAAGCTCTCGGCCTCACGCGCACTGATTCCCGTGGTGCTGCTGATTGCCGCCGTGCTCGGCTCCATCTACTCCGGCATTGCCACGGCCACCGAGGCGGCGGCCATCGGCGTGGTGGGGGCCCTGGTCATCTCCGCGCTGCAGGGATCCATGAGCTGGTCCACCTTCCGCGAGGCCCTGATGGGCGCCACGCGGCTGTACTGCATGATCGCGCTGATCCTGGCCGGTGCGGCCTTTCTGACGCTGTCCATGGGCTACATCGGCCTGCCGCGCCACCTGGCCGAATGGATTGCCTCGCTGGGCCTGAGCCAGGGCCAGCTGATCCTGGCGCTGACCTTCTTCTTCATCGTGCTCGGCTGCTTTCTCGACGGCATCTCCATGGTCGTGCTGACCATGGGTGTGCTGATGCCGACCATCCAGAAAGCCGGCATCGACCCGATCTGGTTCGGCATCTTCATCGTGCTGGTGGTCGAGATGGCGCAGATCACACCGCCGGTCGGCTTCAACCTGTTTGTGCTGCAGGGCATGACCGGCCGCGAGCTGCCCTGGATCGCCAAGGTCACCCTGCCGATGTTCTTCCTGATGTGCGCGGCGGTGGCGCTGGTGTATGTGTTTCCCGGCATCGTCACCTGGCTGCCAGAGCAGATGAGCCGCTAGCGCCAGCCCCGCTCAACCCACGAAACCCATGGCCATGTTCTACCCGGTCTTTGCCATCTGCATCGGCGCCTCTGTGGGCGCACTGGCCCGCTGGGGCCTGGCGCTGTGGCTCACGCCGGGCGGCCTCATTCCCTGGGGCACGCTGGCCGCCAACCTGATTGGCGGCTACCTGATTGGCATCTGCCTGGCCATTTTCCAGTCCCTGCCGCAGCTCGACCCGGTCTGGCGCCTGATGCTGGTGACCGGCTTTCTGGGCGGGCTCACCACGTTTTCCTCCTTTTCCGCCGAAGTCGTCACCTTCCTGCTGGAAGAGCGTTACGGCCTGGCGCTGGGCACGGCCGCGCTGCATGTGCTGGGCTCGCTGCTCATGACCGGGCTCGGCATCAAGACTGCTCTGTTTTTGATAGCTTACCGCGCCCATTGAATAAGGGCTGGAAGGCTTTTTTTATCAGAATCGACGGGTGACACCCAGTTTCGGCCGCATCAGCCCGCGCCGCAAACCGGACCTGCGGGAGGCGCCACGCCGGACGCCCGGCGCGGCGCGTCAGCTGGCAGCCCGACGCGCCGGCCCCGTGGGCAAGCCCCGGCTTTTCTGTCATGCTGGCGTGTCCCGCGAAAACGCATTCAGGGGTCACGCCCATGCATTTCCTTTCCAGGCTGTTCCAGAAAAAACCGGCGCCCGCTGCCGGCGAACCGGCCCTCGCCGAGGCTTACTGGAGCCTGCCTGCGGAACAACTGATGGCGCAACTTGGCGCCGACGCCAACGGACTGTCCCGCCGCGAAGCTGGCGCCCGCCTGAAACGCGAGCGGCCGCATGCGCTCAAGGCGCTGAAAAAGGCCAGTGCGCTCGGACTGCTGGCAAACCAGTTCAAAAGTCCGCTGGTGCTGATCCTGATCGTGGCCTCGTTCATCTCCCTGCTCGCCGCGGAGTGGATGGATGCGGGCATGGTGCTGGTGGTGGTGGTCGGCAGCACCCTGCTTGGCTTCGCCCAGGAATACATTGCCGGCAACGCGATCGAGAAGCTGCGCTCCCGCATCACCATCCACTCGCTGGTCCTGCGGGACGGGCAAGCCAAAAACCTGCCTTCGTACCGGGTGGTGCGCGGCGACATCGTGCTGCTGAACGCCGGCAGCCTGATTCCGGCCGATGGCGTGGTGCTGGAGGCCAGGGACTTCTTTGTCAACCAGGCGGTGCTCACCGGCGAAACCTTTCCGGTCGAGAAAAAGCCCGGCACCGCCGCCAGCCATGCCGGCCTGGCCGAGCGCGGCAATTGCGTGTTCATGGGCACCAGTGTGGGCAGCGGCACGGCGCGCGTGCTGATCGCGCAGACCGGCCAGGCCACCGTGTTCGGCCAGATCGCGGGCAAGCTCGCCCTGCGCCCGCCCATGACCGAGTTCGAACGCGGCATCCAGCGCTTCGGCTACCTGCTCACGCACATCATGCTGGTGATGGTCGTCGCGGTGCTGGCCATCAACATCTTCATGGACAGGCCGGCCGTCGCCTCGCTGCTGTTTGCCCTGGCGCTGGCGGTGGGCCTGGCACCGGAGCTGTTGCCGGCCATCGTCAGCATCACGCTGTCACATGGCGCCAAGCGCATGGCCAGCCTGGGCGTGATCGTGCGCCGGCTCAATGCCATCGAGAACCTCGGCAGCATGGACGTGTTGTGCACCGACAAGACCGGCACCCTGACGGCGGGCGTGGTGGCGCTCGACGGCGCGGTCGATAGCGCCGGCCAGCCGAGCCCAGCGGTGCTGCGGCTGGCCGCCATCAATGCGCAGTTCCAGTCCGGGCTGGTCAACCCCCTCGACGACGCCGTGCTGGCCGCCGCACACCAGGCTGGCGTTGACTTCCGGGCGCTGCAGAAGGTGGACGAAATCCCCTATGACTTCGTGCGCAAGTGCCTGTCCGTGGTGGCCGCCGACGCCAGCGGTGAGCGCACCCTGATCACCAAGGGCGCGCTCGACAAGGTCCTCGCCATGTGCACGAGCGTAGGCGTTGAGGATGCACCGCTCGACGCCGCCATGCGCGCGCGCATTGATGCGCTTTACGAGGCCTGGAGTACGCAGGGTTACCGCGTGCTCGGCGTCGCCTCGCGCCAGGTGCCCGCACGCAGCGGGCCCTATGGCCGCAGCGAGGAACAGGGGCTGTGCTTCGCCGGGTTCCTGCTGTTCATGGACCCGCCCAAGGCCGACGCGCGGCAGACCTTGCTGGACCTGGCGCAGCGCGGTGTGCAGCTCAAGATCATCACCGGCGACAACCGCAAGGTGGCGCGGCACATCGCCGAAGCGGTCGGGCTGCCTGCCGTGAGCACCCTGACCGGCCGCGAACTCAATGACATGGGCGACGAGGCCCTGATGCATGCAGTCCGCGCCACCACCGTGTTCGCGGAGGTGGACCCGAACCAGAAGGAGCGCATCATCCTGGCCCTGCAGAAGACCGGCCATGTGGTCGGTTACATGGGCGACGGCATCAACGACGCACTGGCGCTGCACGCGGCCGACGTCGGCATCTCGGTGGACACGGCGGTGGATGTGGCCAAGGACGCCGCGGACTTCATCCTGCTGCGCCAGGACCTCGGCATCCTGCGCCTGGGCATCGACGAGGGCCGCCGGACCTTCGCCAACACGCTCAAGTACATCCTGACCACGATCAGCGCCAATTTCGGCAACATGGCCAGCATGGCCGTGGCCTCCCTGTTCCTGCCCTTCCTGCCGCTGCTGGCCTCGCAAATCCTGCTGAACAATTTTCTGTCCGACATTCCCGGTGCAGCCATTGCCAGCGACCGGGTGGACAAGGAATGGGTGGACAGGCCACGCCGCTGGGACACGGTGTTCATCCGCAACTACATGGTGCGCTTCGGGCTGATCAGCTCGGCGTTCGACCTGCTGACGTTTGCAGTCCTGCTGTGGGTGTTCAAGTCGGCGCCCGAAGAGTTCCGGACCGGCTGGTTTCTGGAGTCGCTGCTGACCGAGCTGGTGGTCGCGCTGGTGGTGCGCACCCGCCGCCCCTTCTACCGCAGCCGGCCGGGCCACCTGCTGCTGGGCAGCACCCTCGTCGTGATCGCCATCGCGCTGGTGCTGCCGTATCTGCCCTTCAGCGCCATCTTCGGCTTTGTGCCGCTGCCGGCCCCGCTGGTGCTGGCCCTGATAGTCTTGACGCTGGCCTATGTCTTCGTCGTCGAAGTGGCGAAGAAGTCGTTTTATGCGCGCAGCGAAAACGCGGCCAGGTAGGGCCGGCGCGGGCGCAGACCGGTCGGGAAAGCCCGGTCGTCCCGCGGGCGGCCGGTGGCCAGGGCTTATTGCGGCTCGATCTTCGCGTCGCGGATCGCCTTGGCCCACTTGGCCGTTTCCAGCTTGCTGCGCTGGGCCAGGGCTTCAGGCGTTCCGGGCTCGACCAGGAAGCCGATCGGTGCGAATTTTTCCTGCAGGTCCTTGCTCTGCGCCGCGGCATTGATGGCCTGGTTCAGTTTGGCAATGATGTCGGGCGGCGTGCCGGCCGGTGCAAACATCGCGAAGTAGGCGATCAGCTCATAGTCCTTCAGGCCCAGGGCCTCGTTGACCGTCGGCAGTTCCGGCACCGCAGGTGAACGTTTGGTTGACGTCACCGCCAGGCCGCGGACCTTGCCGCCCTTGACCTGCGGCAGCATGACGGCGAAGTCGGCGGTGAACATCATCACCTGGCCGCCAATCAGGTCGGTCATGGCCGCAGGACCGCTTTTGTAGGGCACGTTGGTCATCTGGATGCCCGCCATGCCGGCCATCATTTCGGACGACACCAGCTGCGAGGTGCTGGCGCTGGCAAAGGTGACATGGCCCGGCTTGGCCTTGGCGAGGTCCACAAATTCGCGCAGGTTTTTGGCCGGCACGTCGTTGTTGACGGCCACGATCAGCGGCACCGAACCCATGTAGCCGAGCGGCGCAAAGGCCGTGTCCTGGTCGTAGGGAAGCTTTCTCATCAGGCTCTTGAGCGCAGCGTTGGTGCTGTTGGTTCCGATCAGGATGGTGTAGCCGTCCGGCGCCGCCTTGGCGACCGCATCGGCGCCCAGCATGCCGTTGACGCCGGCCTTGTTCTCGACCACGATGGTCTGCCCCAGCGTTTCCGACATCTTGGCCGCGAACGCGCGCCCGATCTGGTCGGTGGCGCTGCCCGCGGCAAAGGGCACGATGGCCTTGATCGGCTTGTTCGGATACGCCTGGCCGAACGCGGCCAGCGAAAAACTGGCCGCAGCCGCGAAAAGAATCGACTTGCACTTCATGTTGATGTCTCCTGTTTAAAAAATTGTGGAATACGCTAGCTTATTCGATAGCCATGCCGAGAATGGCCGAGCTCAGGCATTTGCCATGGGCGTCCAGCGCCAGGGACCGGGTCACCCCCCCGCCCAGCGCGTCGTGCAGCACGAAGTTCAGGGCGCCCAGATGCGGCACCACGTAACGCTCGACCTCACCCTTGACGGTGTCGGCGTAATACGCACGCACCCGTTCCGCGGTGACGGCGCGCTCGATCGCCGGGAAGTCCTTGAGGTCGTAGGCAATGACGGAAATGATGGACCGGTTGCCCTTGTCGCCGGTACGGGTGTGGGCAATGTCGCGCAATAACATTTTCAAAGCTCCAGCATGGTGATTGACGTCTGAACCAGGTCGCGCGGCACCAGGGTGGACGCCGCGGCGATCACCTCGCGGACCGACTTGGTGACACCGCCGCCACCGGCCGGCCCGTTGAGGTACATGGCTTCGACCTCGTTGGCCACCCGCTCCGCCTCTTTCAGGGTGGCCACACGCCAGGCCACACGGGCCCGGACTTCATAAGGCGTGTGGCCCGCGGACAGGGTCTCGCCATGCATGGCGTTGACCCCGATGAGTTCATAACGGCTGTCGAGCGCCTCGATGTCCGAGGCTTCCAGGCGCTGCTTCAGGACGTCCAGCGCCAGCCGGCCCCGCGCTTCGGCGCCCGGGCCAGCGTAGGAAATCTGCCCCTCCCCGATGAAGCCGTCGCGGTAACCCACGGTCACCTTCAGCGTCGCCGGGCGCTGATGGCCCTGGGCGCCTTCAACGCACACGCGGTCGGGGCCGACCTGGGTCAGCGTGACATGGGAAAAGTCCGCCACCACGTCGGGCTGCAGGTAGCTCGCGGGGTTCTCGATTTCATACAGCAGCTGCGCCGTGCAGGTGGCGGTGGTGACGCAGCCGCCCGAACCTGCCACCTTGGTGATGACGGCGCTCCCGTCGGCCGACACTTCCGCCAGCGGAAAACCCAGCCTGGCCAGGTCGGGCACATCGCGGTAACCGGGGTCGGCAAAATACCCGCCGGTGACCTGCCCGGCACATTCCAGCAGATGGCCCACCACCGTGCCCTGGCCCATCTTCTGCCAGTCCGACATGGACCAGTCGAACTCATGGATGAGCGGCGCCACAAACAGGGCCGGGTCGGCGACACGCCCGGTGATGACCACATCCGCGCCCAGCCGCAGCGCCCGCACCAGGGCCTCGGCGCCGAGATAGGCATTGGCCGACAACACGGCGCTGCCCAGCGACTGCAGCGGTGCGCCGCTTTCCAGCAGGGTCAGGTTTTGATCATGGAGGCTGGTCAACACGTCGTCGCCCTGCACCACCGCCACCTTCAGGCGGTCCAGCCCGAGCTCGCGCGCGATGCGGATGACTTCCTGCCCGGCCGCTTGCGGGTTGGCGGCCCCCATGTTGGTGATGATCTTCACGCCCCGGCCGGCGCAGGCCAGCAGCACCGCCTCCATGCGGTCGCGCAGCAGGGGGTCGAAGCCCAGACGCGCGTCCTTGCTGCGCTCCAGCTGGGCCAGGGCGATGGTGCGCTCGGCCAGGCATTCGAACACCAGGTAGTCGAGGTCTCCCTTTTCCGCCAGCTCCACGGCGGGGGGAATGCGGTCGCCCGAATAACCGGCGCCGGCGCCGATGCGGATGGTTTTCATGAAGGGGCTTTCACAGGGAACGCGATGTTGAAGCGGGGCATGACCAGGTCACGCAAGATGGACTATGGCGCAAGCCGGCTTGTCTGTGAATTCGAAATTCTGGATGGGACTCAAAGGAAAACCGAATCAATCGGCCCGGCGGGCCGGCGCCTCGGGGCTGGCCCGCGGCATCCTTGGGTATCATCCGCACGGATGAACCTGTCCACACGTCAACTGCGTGCTTTCCTGGCACTGGCTGACCTGCGCAGCTTCACACGCGCCGCCGAGCAGATGCATCTGTCCCAGCCCGCCTTCAGTTCCCTGATCCGCTCGCTGGAAGACACGCTGGCCGCCAGGCTGTTTGACCGCGACACGCGCAAGGTCGACCTGACCGCCGCCGGCCGGCGCTTTGAACGCGCCGCGCGCGAGGTAGTGTCGCACTTCGACGATGTCATGGGCAGCGTCTGCCGCGACCTCAGCATCGTGGACCGCGTGGCGGTGGCCGGCATCCCCTCGCTGTGCGCGCGTTTCCTGCCGGTGGTGGTGGCCGACTACCGGCGCAAACACCCGGCCATCGACATCGAGGTGGTCGATGCCCTGCCCCAGCCCTGCGTGGACCTGGTGCGGGAAGGCAAGGTGGACCTGGCCCTGTCCACCATCGACGCGAAAGACGCCGACATCCACAAGGAACTGCTGTGCCTGGACCGCTTCTACGTCGTCTGCAGGAAAGACCACGTGCTCGCCGGCAAGGCGGCCATCACGATTGAAGAGCTGGTTCAGCATCCGTTCATCCACTTCACGACGACCACCCGCCTGCGCCACCAGATCGACGCGGCCCTGCGGCCGCACAAACCCAACACCGTGCTGGAGGTCGAACGGCTGGAGGCGGTGCGGGGCCTGGTGGAAAGCGGGGTCGGCATCAGCCTGGTGCCCAGCCTGACGCTGTCGCACTTCACCAGCAGCCAGATTGCCATCAAGCCGCTCGCCGCACCCGGCATCGTTCGCGAGGTGTTTCTGCTGCGGGCGCAGGGACGCGCACCCTCCGCCGCAGCCGATGCCCTGGCCGAGCCCATCAGAAGGCAGATGCAGTCGCTGCTGCAACCGGACAGCCTGGAACTCGATTTCGAAAAACTGGCGGCCCTGGTGCCGGACCTGAAGGACTAGCAGCCTGCGCGGCATCCGGACCCCGGCACCGCCTCTGCCTGTTTCTTGGGCATGCCCGGCAGAACCAGCACTGGCGCGGCATTCGCGAGTTGTTCAGGCCCTTATCCACAGCCTAAGCAACAGGGCGTGGGGGTAACTCGAGGGTGCTCGGTGATGCAGAGCCGCCTCCCGACTTGCTCTACCGATCACGGTTGAACCAGCCGAAACGCTCCTGTTTTGATAGCTGCTTGCGCTTGCAAAATATGGGCTAGAGGCCCTTTTCTTATAAAAACCAGCGTCCCTGTGCTGAGTTTCGCGCAGCACCGGCCCCTCCCACCGAAGCTTTCCGCGATCAGTCGCCCAAGACCGACAAAAACTGCCGCAGCTCGGGGGTCTGGGGGCGATTGAAAATTTCGTCGGGTGTGCCCGCCTCGTGAATCAGCCCCTGGTGCATGAACACCACGCGATCGCTCACCTTGCGGGCAAAGGCCATTTCGTGGGTGACCAGGATCAGCGTCATGCCCTCGTTGGCCAGCATCTCCACCACCTGCAGCACCTCGCCGACCAGCTCCGGGTCCAGGGCGGAGGTGATCTCGTCGCACAACAACACCGTGGGGTCCATGGCCAGCGCACGGGCAATGGCCACGCGCTGCTGCTGACCGCCCGAGAGTTGATCGGGCATGCGCTCAAACAGGCTGCCCAGTCCCACGCGCTCCAGCAGCGTCTGGGCACGCGTGCGCGCTTCTTCCCTGGCCAGGCCCTTGACCAGCGTCGGCGCCAGCATCACATTGCGCCCGGCGCTCAGGTGGGGGAAAAGGTTGAAGCTTTGAAAAATCATGCCGACCTGCTGGCGCAGTTCGCGCATGGCGTTGGTGTCGCCGTGCTGCAGGGCCTGGCCGTCCACGGCCAGGCTGCCGCGCTCGAAGGTTTCCAGGCCGTTGATACAGCGCAGCAAGGTGCTCTTGCCCGAGCCGCTCTTGCCGATGATGCAGACCACTTCCTTGCGGCCGACCTGCAGGTCAATGCCCTTGAGCACTTCGGTGGGGCCAAAACTTTTGTGCAGGCCACGGATGTCAACCAGCGCAAAGGGGGGAGTCGTTGAATGAGTCATAAATCAGGCCAGACGGCGGTTTTCCAGCCGCTGGCTCCACCACGACAGCGGGTAGCACAGGGCAAAGTACAAAAGGCCGACAAAGGTGTAGGCCAGAAAGGGTTGGTAGGTGGCGTTGGAGATCATCTGGCCGGCCTTGGTCAGCTCGACGAACCCGATGACCGAGGCCAGCGCCGTACCCTTGATGATCTGCACCAGAAAGCCCACCGTGGGCGCAATGGCCACGCGCAGCGCCTGCGGCAAAATCACGTGGCGCATCTGCTGCGTGAAGTTCAGCGCCAGGGTGGTGGAGGCTTCCCACTGGCCTTTCGGAATGGCGTTGACACACCCGCGCCAGATTTCGGTCAGGTAGGCGCTCGCATACAGGGTCAGGCAAATCGCTGCCGACACCAGCGGCGAGGTGTCCATGCCCAGCAGGGCCAGGCCAAAGTACACCAGAAACAGTTGCATCAGCAGCGGCGTGCCCTGAAAGATCTGCACATACCAGGCCACCGCCGTGGCCGCGCCGCGCACCCTGGCAAACCGGAGCAAGAGCAGGCCCAAGCCGACCAGCCCGCCACCGACGAAGGCGATCAGCGAGAGCGCCACCGTCCAGCGCACGGCGCCCAGCAGAAAGGTGAAGATGTCCCAGAGCGAAAACTGAACCATGGTGGCTCCCGTTAGCGACTGGAAAAGATGAAGCGCGGCCCCACCCAGTACAGCAGCTGCCGCACGCCAATCGCCAGCAGCAGATAGAGCACGGTGACGATGATGTAAGACTCGAAACTGCGGAAGGTGCGGCTGGAGATGAGGTTGGCCGCCTGCGAAAGTTCTTCCGCCGAGATCTGGCCGCAGACCGCCGACCCCAGCATCACAATGATGATCTGGCTCACCAGCGCCGGCCAGATGCGCGCCAGTGCCGGCGGCAGCACCACGCGTGAAAAGACCTGCCAGGGCGTCAGTGCCAGGCTCATGGCGGCTTCCAGTTGGCCCTTGGGCGTGGTCTGCAGGCCGGCGCGCACGATCTCGCAGGCATAGGCGCCCAGGTTCAACACCATGGCCAGCACGCTTGCCATTTCCACCGACAGGCGCACACCCAGCGAAGGCAGGCCAAAGAAGATAAAAAACAGCTGGATGATGAAGGGCGTGTTGCGCATCAGCTCCACATAGGCCCCCACCGCCCGCTTCAACACCGGGCCGCCATGCAGCCGGGCCCAGGCACACGCCGTGCCCACCACGACACCCAGCACCGCCGAAACGGCGGTGAGTACCACCGTCAGGCCCAGCCCGCGCAGCAGCATGGGCCACTGGGCCAGAACCACGGCAAAGTTGAATTCAATCATGGCGCTTCAGGGTCGTGGTGTGCATGAAGGGGCTTGTGTGGGCGTGTGGGGCGGCTCAGTCGGGCAACACGCCAGTGCCGCGGCCCAGCCATTTTTGCGAATACTTCTCCAGCGTGCCATCGGCCTTGGCGGCGCGCAGGATTTCGTTGACCTTGTTCAGCAGCGCGGTTTCACCCTTGCGCACGCCGATGAAGTTGGGCGAGTCTTTCAGCAGCAGCTTGTATTCGGCCTGCACCTGTGGGTTCTTCTGCACGGCAGCGGCGGCCACGGCGGCGCCGGTGGCCAGCAACTGGGTTTGCTGCGAGATGAAGGCGGCCACGGTGGTGGCATCGTCCTCGAAGCGCTGAATCTTCAGCGTGGGCGGGGCCACCTTTTGCAGCACGTCGTCCTGGATAGTGCCGCGGGTGACGGCAATGCTCTTGCCGGCCAGGTCGTCAAAACTCTTGATGCTCAGCGCCTTGGGGCCGAACACGGCCTGGAAGAACGGGGCGTAGGCCACGGTGAAGTCGATCACCTTCTCGCGCTCGGGGTTCTTGCCCAGGGCCGAGACGATCAGGTCAATCTTTTTGGTCTGCAGATAGGGAATGCGGTTGGGTGTGCTCACCGGCACAAACTCGGCCTTCACGCCCAGCTTGTCGGCAATCAGCTGCGCCGTGGCCACGTCCACGCCGGTGAGTTTGAAGTCCGGGCCCATGTAGCCGTAAGGCGGAAAGTCGGAGGCAACGCCCAGGGCAATCGACTTCTTGGCCAACACGGCCGAGAGTGATTCATCGGCCGCGTGGGCCGGCGTGGCCACGGTCAGGACGGCGCTGGCAACCAGGCCAGCCAGGGTGGAGAGTGCTTTGAATTTCATGGAAGGGTTCCTGTAAAGGTGATGGGAGACCTCACCTCTTCCGCAAAATGTGTGCCACCTGCTTTGCATGGCATTGCCCTTGCAAACAGATGGCGGACAATATGAAATATGTGTTTCTTCACAATAAATCCATGAAAAATATGTTTCACACTGGTGCACGCGCTCTCTTTTGGACGTATCCGCACCAAAACCTTTCAGCCGTCCTGCCATGACCAAGGCCAAAGCCATCTCCCTGCGCGAACGGATTCAGGCGCACTACTCGGCGCTGTCCCTGGTGGACCGCAAACTGGCCGACGTGGTGCTGGCCCACGAGAAGGACCTGCTCGCTTACAGCGCCACCGAGCTGGCGGCGCTGGCCGGTGTCTCCAAGGCCAGCACGGCGCGTTTCTTCAAACGCCTGGGCTTTGCCGACTTCCAGGCCTTCCGGCAGCACCAGCGCAATGGCACACCCCAGCCCTCGCCGCTGCACCGCATGGCGCAGCAAGGCACCAGCGCCAGCCCGCTGCAACAACACCTGGCACACGACGCCCGGCAGTTGCAGGCCCTCGCCGACAGCGTGACCGATTCCAGCGTGCAGCAGGCGGCCAGACTGCTGGCAGGTGCGCGCCGCGTCTGGGTGGTGGGTTACCGCAACGGCTACATGGCCGCCTTCTATGCGCAGGCCTTGCTGTCGCAGTTGCGCGCCGAGGTCCATCTGCTCAATGAAGGCACCGGTGAAGACGCCGAACTGCTGGCCGAAATCCAGCCGAACGACGTGCTGCTGGCCATGGACTTTCGCCGCCGCACCCGCCGCCTGTCCCAGGTGGTGGGCATAACCTGTGATGCCGGCGCCGCACTGGTGCTGGTGAGCGATGCCCGCGTGTCGGCGCTGGCGGCGCGGGCGCAGGCCCTGTTCATCTGCCCGCCGCAGGACGAGCCGATTTTTGACTCCTACGTGAGCGCCATCAGCCTCATCAACTACCTGGCCACCGCCACGCTGGCCCAGCTGCCCAAAAAGGCCCGCGCCCGCATGGCCGCCATCGAACAAGTCCATGCGCAACTGGCCGACCTTGAATCTCCTCTCTGAACCCTTCCACCTCATGACCGCTTTAGCTCAACACCCTTTCACCCTGCTGCCCAATCCCCGCTTTGAACCCGGTGAGCCCTATGGTGCGCACCGCAGCACGCTGCTCAGCGCGGCGGCCCTGGAGCAAGCCAGTGCCGTCATCACCTCCTGGCCCGGCTACGCGGTCACGCCTTTGTGTTCCCTGTCCGGCCTCGCCCGCAGCGCCGGCGTGGCCAGCCTTCACTACAAGGACGAAGGTTCGCGTTTCGGTCTGGGCAGCTTCAAGGCGCTGGGCGGGGCCTACGCCGTGGCCCGCCTGCTGTGCCGCGAACTGGGCCAGCGCCTGGGCCGCAGCGTCAGCCACGCGCAGTTGCAGAGCGAGCCCGCGCTGCGCCAGGCCTGTGCCGACATCACCGTCACCTGCGCCACCGACGGCAACCACGGCCGCTCGGTCGCCTGGGGGGCGCAGATGCTGGGCTGCCGCTGTGTCATCTACATCCACGCCACCGTCAGCGAGGGGCGCAAGGAGGCGATTGCCCGCTATGGCGCGCAGGTGGTGCGCACCAGCGGCAATTACGATGAGGCGGTGCAGCAGGCCGACCGCGATGCCAGGGCCAAGGGCTGGTTCGTGATCTCCGACACCTCGTATCCCGGCTACATGGACATTCCGCGTGACGTGATGCAGGGCTACCAGCTCATGGTGCACGAGGCCGTCAGCGCCCTGCCGCAGTGGCCCACCCACGTCTTTGTGCAGGCGGGGGTGGGTGGTTTTGCGGCAGCGGTGTGTGCGTATTTCTGGGAGCGTGACAGCGCGCAGCGCCCGGTGTTGGTGGTGGTGGAGCCCGAGCGTGCCGACTGCCTGCTGCAAAGCGCGCGCGCCGGCGCCGTGGTCGCGGTCAAGGGCGATCTGGACACCTTGATGGCCGGCCTGGCCTGTGGCGAGGTCTCCTTGCTGGCCTGGGACTTCCTGGCCACCGGCGCCAATGCGTTTTGCACGATTCCCGACCCGGCCGCCGTGGATGCCATGCGCCTGCTGGCCAATCCCGACGGGGCCAATCCGGTCATCGTGGCCGGCGAGTCCGCCGTGGCGGGCCTGGCCGCCGCCCTGCTCACGGCGCAAGACCCCGCCGCCCGCACAGCGCTGGGCCTGGGGCCGGACAGCCGCGTGTTGCTATTCGGCAGCGAGGGAGACACCGACCCTGCCCTGTACCAGCAACTGGTGGGCCGCAGCGCCGCCCAGGTGTTGCAGGACGGAGCGGCCGCATGACCGCCCCCCAGATCAACGGCCAGCGTCTGCTGGAAAGCCTGCAGGCGCTGGGTCAGATCGGCGCGCTGCCCGGTGGTGGCGTCAACCGCCTGGCCTTGACCGATGCCGACCGCCAGGGCCGCGACTGGACGGCGGCGCGCATGCGCGAACTGGGCATGCGCGTCGAGGTGGACGCGATTGGCAACATCGTCGGCACTTTCCCCGGCACCGGGGAGGGGCCCCCGGTGATGATGGGTTCGCACATCGACACCGTGCGCACCGGCGGCCTGTATGACGGCAACTACGGCGTGCTGGCCGGTCTGGAAGTGGTGGCCACGCTGCGCGAGGCGGGCCTGCCAACCCGCCGCCCGCTGGCCGTGGCCGTGTTCACCAACGAAGAAGGCGCACGCTTCCAGCCCGACATGATGGGCAGCCTGGTCTATGTCGGTGGCCAGCCGCTGCAGGAGGCGCTGGCCACCTGCGATGCCGAGGGTGTGTCGGTGCAGGCCGAGCTGCAGCGCATCGGCTACCAGGGCACAGCCCCGGTGGGCGCGCCGCGGGTGGACAGCTTTGTGGAACTGCACATCGAACAAGGCCCGGTGCTGGAGCAGATGGGCCTGCAGGTCGGCGTGGTCGAAGGCGTGCAAGGCATCTCGTGGACCGAGTTCACGGTGGAAGGCCAGTCCAACCACGCCGGCACCACGCCCATGGCCCTGCGCCACGACGCCGCGCTGGTGGCGGCGCAAGTGGCGGTGTTTGTGCGTGAACTCAGCGCACGCATGGGCGGCCGGCAACTGGCCACCGTGGGCGCGCTGCGGCTCAGCCCGAACCTGGTCAACGTCATCGCGCAAAAAGCCGTGTTCACCGTGGATCTGCGCAACACCGACAGCGCCGCGCTGGCGCAGGCCGAAGCCGACCTGCACGCCTATGTACAGCAAGCGGCGCAGGCCGAAGGCGTGCGCATCAGCTCGCGCGCCCTGGCCCGTTTTGAGCCGGTGGACTTTGACGCCGCGGTGGTCAACCTGGTGGAGCAGCACGCGCAGGCACTGGGTTGCAGCCACCAGCGCATGCCCAGCGGCGCAGGGCACGACGCGCAGATGCTGGCCCGTGTCTGCCCCAGCGCCATGATTTTTGTGCCCAGCGTGGGCGGCCTGAGCCACAACGTGCGCGAACACACCGAACCTGCCGACCTGCAACGCGGCGCACAGCTGCTGCTGCAGGTGGTGCTGGCGCTGGCCAACCGCCCTGTCTGATCCAGCTTCCTCATTCAACTTCCCCCCAACTTCCACCCCACTACGCCATGCCACGCTATCTCAACGTTGCCCTCGGCCAGCTCGGCCCCATCCAGCGCGCCGACTCCCGCACCCAGGTGGTGGCCCGCCTGTGTGACCTCATGCGCCAGGCCCACGCCGTGAGCGCGCAGCTCATCGTTTTTCCCGAACTGGCGCTGACCACCTTTTTCCCGCGCTGGTACATCGAGGACGAGGCCGAGATCAACAGCTTCTTCGAGCAATCCATGCCCAACGCCGCCACGCAGCCGCTGTTCGACCTGTCGCGCGAACTCGGTGTGGGCTTTTACCTGGGTTATGCCGAGCTGGCGCAAGAGGCCACCGGCGCGGTGCGCTACAACACCTCCATCCTGGTGGACCGCAGCGGAACCATCGTCGCGAAGTACCGCAAGGTGCACCTGCCGGGCCACAAGGAGCACGAACCGTGGCGGCGCTTCCAGCATCTGGAAAAGCGCTACTTCACCCCCGGCCCCGGCTGGGGCGTGACGCAGGCCTTCGGCGGCATCATGGGCATGGCCCTGTGCAACGACAGGCGCTGGGCTGAGACCTACCGCGTGATGGGCCTGCAAGGTGTGGAAATGGTGCTGATCGGCTACAACACGCCCGTGCACAACGCGCCGGCGCCGGCGCATGACGACCTGTCGCTGTTCCAGAACCAGCTGTCCCTGCAGGCCGGCGCCTACCAGAATGGCACCTGGGTGGTGGGCGTGGCCAAGGCCGGTGTGGAAGAAGGCGTGGACAGCATAGGCGGCAGCTGCATCGTCACCCCGTCCGGCGAAGTGGTGGCGCGCTGCCTGACCAAGGACGACGAAATGGCCATCGCCCGCTGCGACCTGGATTTCTGCGCCGTCTACAAACGCACCACCTTCAACTTCGACCTGCACCGCCAGCCGCACGCCTACGGCCTGATCGTCGAGCGCAAGGGCGAGACACTGGCCGCCGATGGCTCACCCTTGCACCTGCCTGTTTCTTGAGCATGCCCGGCATCACCAGCACTGGCGCGGCATTCTCGAGTTGTTCAGGCCCTTATCCACAGCCTGGGCAACAGGGTGTGGGGGTAACTTCGGGGGTGGTCGCCGGGGTGCGGGCCGCACTCACACCTGCGATATCGGTCAGACTGAACCAGCTGATTCGATCTTTTTTTTATAGCTGCTTGCGCTTACTGCATAAGGGCTGGAGGCCTATTTCATCTCAAAGAGCGGCCGATACCGAGTGTTGAGCAACAGGCGGGCCTGGTGCGTGGTTGGTATCAGACTGGAAGCGGTCATTCGGATGAGTAGTCCGATTGATCGCTATGGGCTCAAGCCGCCACCTAACGATTTCAACTTGAATGTCAGCAAAGCAGCCATGCCAACTATTCAGTAATCCCGCGTGATTGGCGAATCTGGGCCAACAGAAACCACCCAGTTGCGAAGTCTATCGGGATGCCAACCAGCGTTCGCCAGTGACGGTTAGAACCTAAGCCGTTCGTGCGATTGCTGAAGCGAGGCCATGCTTCAGTCGAGTTAAGTCGCAGTGCATATCAGCAGCGCATCGCCCGGGCGTTAACTGCGTTCGGAGTAGCGAAGCGACCTCAGGGCTAAGATGATGAGACGAGAACGGGTGGAGAACAAATGGACTTCCAATGCTATGAGCGTGAGGCGAGAGAGGCGTACGCTGCTCTCGCAGAGACAATTGCGACGATCTTGACTGCAGCAATCGGTGCGGAGAGAGGTTACCGGCTCCAGCAGGTTACGGAGCGAGCGAAGCAACCGGCTTCGTTACTGAAGAAACTCGAGCAGCGTGGGATCGCAACAACGACGGCGCTTGAAAACGACATTAAGGATCTCGCTGGCTGCCGCATCATCTTTTATACCAATGGCGACGTCACGCGGTTCATCAACTCCGGCATCATCGACCAAAATTTTGAGGTTCTCGAGGCCAAGATACACCATCCCGGCCACGTGGTCGAAGATGCGGCCGAACTCTACATCTCCAACCACTATCTCGTTAGACTTCGGCCTGAGCGGATTGCTCTACCCGAATATGCCCACTTCTCTGGTATGCGGTGTGAGATCCAGATCCAGACCATTCTGAATCATGCCTGGGCTGAGATGGCGCACGACACTATCTACAAAGCACCAACTCTCGTCGACTTCGGCGGCAAGGAGTTTGACGGCATCAAGAGCCGGTTGCAAAAGGTTGCACGCAAATATCTATTGCCTGCGGGCTATGAGTTTCAAAAAATTGCCAGCGACTTCCAGCGGCTCATTGAAGGTAAAGCGCTATTTGACGGTGATGCATTGGAAGCGATCGTTGACGCGGCGGATAACAATGTTCGCGTCGCAGCGCTAGAGACATTCGCCGAGAACGTCCTTCCGCTCTATGACGATTTGCAAACGGTCTATCCCGAGATCTTCGCCCGGCTGGTCGAGGCTGCGGATCGCGCGCGGGTAACACCGCCTGTCGTGATCGAGACACCTTATGGCACGTTGCCAGCAAAAACCTACAGTGACGTTGTCAAGGCTATCGCGGACATCTTCGCGCGATATCGCTACCTCAACATTGCGGCCACGTTCGACGCGCTTTGCAGGCTTTACGGCTGGGCAGCAGGGGGAGAGGATGAACAAAAACCGCTGATTGAGCTGGGCATGGCGCTTGCTAAGCATCAACTGCATGTCTGGCAGCAGCACGGCCCTGCCGCACAGGTAATTTTGGTTGAACGCATCGAGATGCTTGGTGACGACGAACGCCGTGTTTTGTCTCCACTGCTGAGCGCGATGCTTGGGGAGATGCTGGGCACGGAGATTAGCGGCACAACAAACAGTTCCATTGCCGTGACATTCCATCGTGGAGCGGTGGTTGCCTCCGACGCGCTTCGCGACGTCCGCACAAAGGCGATCGCCCTGCTGAAGCGCCAGTTCGCGCTGGCCGTGAGTGACGAAGAGCGCCGCGCCATCCTGCTGGCGCTTCAAGCCGCGACGCGCCTCCCATTTAGCGCCGGATACAGTAATGCGCTCGCGCGACTGGTGATGGACGACACGCGGACCATTATGGAATTCCAGACTGAGATCGTGTCGACGTTGGGTCTTGATTTGCGACAAACGACCGAGGACTGGATCCATCGTGGCTACTGGAGATATGCAGAACTGCCTCAGAGCATGCGTGAGGATCCGGAATTGGTCGCAGCGTGTCCGCGGGTACTAGCTGCTGCGCTCGCATTCCGCGACGTCGTCAATGCCGATCCCGATTTCGAGATTTACAAGATATTGGTCGGCTTCAATTCGGTGTATCCGCCCGCTTGGGAGGACGAAGATTTTAGCTATGAGCAGACCCAATCTTATAGGACTGAGCGGGTCGATGCGCTGCTAGCCTCAGTCAATGAAACCAACGCGGATGTCTGGTTCGACAGGATCAGCCGATATGCACGGACCGAGTCCAATGACGCTGCCACCTTTCCGGTATTTGGCAACTTCCTCGATCAACTGGCAGAGGCGCAACCGGCTATCGTCTTCAGCTATATCGACCGGCTCGAAGGACCGCTCGAGAACTTCCTGCCCCCAATGCTCGCCGGGCTAATGCGGAGCACTGAACATGCACAAGCGCTCGCCCGGGTCGACGCGTGGCTTGGTGCGGGCAAGCATATCGGCAAAATCGCCTGGTATCTACGATTTGCGGATCCATTCGATGAAGCCCTGCTTCGTCGTGCCCTTGCCAGTGCGCTCCAACACAGTGACAGACTTGCGACGCGCAATGTACTGATCGCTGCCGTCAATCAGTTCGCCACTCATCCCGGTACTCTGATTGAGGCAGTATTCCTTCCAGCGCTCCGATACCTCGCAAAGGCCGGGGACTTCAGCTGGGTTCGGATGCCGTGGTTCTCCTGGCTTAATAACCCGATCATCCAGGGGCTCGACGAAGAACAGGCGAGCATCGTGCTAAACGCACTGGTGTCCTATCCCGAACTCGAATATGACGCCGAACACATCACTGCCGCCATCGCCAAGCGTTGGCCCGCAAGTGTTGTGACCTTCATCGGGAAGCGGCTGGCATTTGCGCGAACGGATGCCGTGCCACCGCATTACGACGCAGTACCGTTCGCTGTGCACGAGCTTCAGGCACCGCTTGCCGTCGTTCCTGACCTCATGCTGGTCGGCGCGCGAACCTGGTTTGACGCTAGCCCCCAACACTTCACCTATGACGGTGGAAGGTTGCTCGCCTCGGTGTTTCCGGATCTGTCGAACGGATTGGAGACGCGACTTGCGGCGTTGATCGCGGGCGGCAACGAACAGGATCTGGCGTTCGCGCTCGGCGTTCTATCTGCGTTCGAGGGGAAGCCTTGCATCTACGGGCTCGTGCGCGCGACTGTCGTCGCCCTGGGTCCTGAGAGCCGATTGCTATGCGAGGCCCGATCCGTGTTGCAGGCGACGGGTGTCGTGTCCGGGGAATTCGGCTTTGCGGAGCTACACGCTGAGCGAAAAGCGTTGCTCGAGCCATGGCTTACCGACCCACACGAAAACGTCCGGATATTCGCAACTAAGCAGATTCACGAACTTGATCGGCAAATCGCTTCTGAAACCCGATCTGCCGAGGCGTCAATTGCAATGCGCAAGCTTAACTATGACGAGGAACTTGATGGCGGCAAGTCTGGTGTCAAATGATTGCTTTGCCGAGCATCTCAGCTTGTGGCCGACAAGCGACCATCGTTGGACGAGGCTGAAAGAGAGCTTCAGCGCCCATTGTCGACATTCAGACACGGACTCGTGGACGACCGCGATGCGAATCTTGTCGCTATTGAGGTGAATTTGCCGAACTCCGCTTTCAGTTTGTTGCCAACGGTCGCTGATGCTGCACGAATGCCGCTTTTTTTGCCGAAAATGGTTTTTCATTTGAGTTCGACGACCGGCTGCATTCGCCGCCTTGCAGCCACTCAATCGGACTGACCCCCCTCAAGAACTCCGCGCCACCCCGCACACCAGATCGCCCGGCTCATTCGCCAGCACCGCACGTTCGTTCTTGGCCTGCGCCACTTCCATGTCGCGCGGCAAGACCACGCCGTTTTTCACGGCCAGCACCTCGGCCATCACGCTGACGGCGATTTCGGGCGGCGTCTTGCTGCCGATGTAGATGCCGATGGGGCCGCGCAGGCGCGCCAGCGTGGCTTCGTTGAGGCCGAAGTGTTCGGCCATGCGCTGGTGGCGCGCCTCGTTGTTGCGCCGGGAGCCGATGGCGCCGACGTAAAACGCGTCGGTGGCCAGCGCTTCGAGCAGCGCCAGGTCGTCGAGCTTGGGGTCATGGGTGAGCGCGATCACGCAGCTGCGCCGGTCGGGTTTGAAGGCGACCACCACGTCGTCCGGCATGTCGCTGAGCACTTTCGCGCCGGCAACCGACCAGGCACTGCGGTATTCCTCGCGCGGGTCGCACACGGTGACGGAAAAGCCGCTGAACAGGGCCATGGTCGCGAGGTATTCGGTGAGCTGGCCCGCGCCGATGAGCAGCATGCGGTACTCGGGCCCGAAGGTGTTGACCAGTTCGACCGACGAGACGCTGAGTTCGGCCGGGGCCCTGGCCGTAGCGAGGGTGACCGCGCCGTCGGTCAGGCGCACCGTGCGCTGCATCAGCTGCCCGGCCTCGAGCGCCTGCACCAGCTGCGCCAGCGTCTCGGCGTCGGGGTCGTATTCCAGCAGCAGTTCCAGCGTGCCGCCGCAGGGCAGGCCAAAGCGGTGGGCTTCGTCGGCGGTGACGCCGTATTTGACAAAGGTCGGCGGCCCCGAGGGAATGGTATGGCCGCCGCCCTGCGCAGGCGCCGACGCATAGGCCTGGGTGTGGCGATAAATCAGGTCGTCTTCAATACAGCCGCCGGACACCGAGCCGACCACGGCGCCGTCTTCACACAGCGCCATGATGGAGCCGACCGGACGCGGCGACGAGCCCCAGGTGCGCACCACGGTGGCCAGCAAGGCGCGCTTGCCCGCCGTGCGCCAGTCGCGCAGGGTGCGCAGAACCATCACATCGAGGTTTTCCATGGCCGTTCTCCTTTCTGACCTTTCTGATCTTTCGGACCCGGGCGCCTAACGTGCGAGCCAGACCGCGCCGGCGATCAGCACCGCGGCCCCCACAATCCATACCCACACCGGGATGGCCGGGCCAGCCGGCTCCGTCGTGACATCACCCATGACCATTTTGGCGGCATAACTTTCGGGGTGCTGGCGCTGCATTTCCTCGTCGAAGCGCTTGAAAAAATCTTCGGCCATGGACTTGGCCGCACCGTCGATCAGGCGTTGGCCGAGCTGGGCCACCTTGCCGCCGACCGAGGCATGCACGGTGTAGGAGAGTTCGCAGCCGTCGGCATTGGGCACCAGCGTGACTGCGGCACTGCCCTTGCCGAAACCGGCCACGCCGCCCTGCCCGTCGAACGACAGCTTGTAGCTGGCCGGCGGGTTGATGTCGGTGAGCGTGATCTTGCCGGTAAACCTGGCCGAGACCGGGCCGATCTTCAGCGCCATGCCGATGGCGTACTGGTTCTCGCTGGTGGGCTCCACCTTGTCGCAACCGGGGATGCAGGCCTTGAGCACGGCCGGGTCGTTCAGCGCGTCCCAGGCTTGTTGTTGTGTCACGGCCAGTTGGCGGCTTCCTTGCATGTCCATGTTTTTTTCCTTTTCTTTTCTTTGGCTATCCAGCTTGTTATCTGTTTGGTATAGGTCCCTTGCACCTGTCGGAAGGTTCGACAGGCCCAGCCCAAACGGGGATTTACTTTCTCATCAGAGCCGCCAGGCTGGCGGCCAGTTCCTCGAGCTTGGCCAGATTGTGAACCGCCAGCATGCCGTGTGCATGGGCATGCAGCACCGCCGCGCCGCGCGCCAGCGGCGCGTAGCCGTCAAAGCGCAGCAAGGGGTTAAGCCACAACAGGCGGCGGCTGCGCCGGCGCAGCCAGGCCAGTTCGCGGGCCAGGTCGGCCGGCTCGCCGGTGTCCAGCCCGTCGGTGATGACCAGCACAATGGTACGCCGCCCGACCAGGCGGCGCGCATGGTGCTCGCGCAAGGTGGCCAGCGACGCCCCGAGCTGGGTGCCGCCGGCAAAGTCTTCAATCGCCAGGCTGGCGTGGGCCAGCATCTCGTCGGTGTCGGCCTGGCGGAAGGCCGGCGTCAGATCGGTCAGGTGCATGCCGAAGGCAAACACGTCGCGGTGCGGGTGGCGCCGGGTGGCGGCATGCAAAAAGGCCAGCAGCAGGCGCGCATAACGCTCCATCGACCCCGACACGTCGACCAGCACCAGCAGCGGCAGGGCCTGCTCGCGCCGCTGCAGCCGCGGCAGCTGCATCAGCTCGCCGCCGGTGCGTGCGGCCTGGTGCATCACACCGGGCCAGTGCATGCGCGCGCCACTGGTGGCCGGCCGGCTGCGCCGCGAGGCAAACATGGGCAGCGGCAGCTTGATGTCGCGCGCCAGGCGCTCGACCAGCCGGTACTCGGTGGCCGACAACGCGTTGAAGTCGGCATGCTGCAGGCGCTCGATGTCGCTGGCGGTCATGGCGGCGTCGAACTCGACCTTCTGGTCTTCGGTACTGGGTTTGGCCTGCTGGCCAAACGCCTTTTGCGGCGCCAGCGCCTCGCGCACCCGCGGGCGGCGCTTGCTGGGTTCGGCCTTGCCCTCGGCGCTGGGCAGCAGTTGCGCGAGCAGCTTGTTGGCGACTTTCGGGTCCTGGAAATACACGTCGAACAACTCACGGAAGACCAGCCGGTCCTGCTCGCGGCTGACCATCACGGCTTCGAAGGCGGCGCTCAGGTCTTCCCTTTCGCTGATGCCGACGGCGAGCGCGGCTTCCTTGGCGAGGGCAATGCGCTGGCTGTCCACCTTGACACCCGCGCGGCGCAGGGCGCGGCCGAAACCGGCGATGTTGTCGGCGAGTTTGCCGCTGCGTGCGTCACCCAACAACATGAACTACCTCGCCCGCTTCACTCGGCGGCCGCCTCTTCAGGCTTCAGCAATTCGACGGCCAGCTCATGCGTCAAGGCAGCGACATCTTCCCGCTGCTTGAACAAAATGCCCGCCGTGTCGGCCACCACTTCCGGGTCCACCACCAGCGTGTCCAGCGCCACCAGCGCTTTCGCCCATTCGACACTTTCGGCGATGCCGGGCGCGCGCTGGAAGGCGTTGCCAAACGGCGAGCGGCGCAGCCGGTCCACAAACCCCGCCACCTGGGCCGACAGCTGTTCGCCCGCCTCCGGCACCTGGGCGCGGATGATCGCCAGTTCGCGGTCGCGGTCGGGGTAATCGAGCCAGTGGTAGAGGCAGCGCCGCTTGACCGCGTCATTGAGTTCACGCGTGCGGTTGCTGGTCAGGATGGTCACCGGCGTCACCTGCGCGCGCACCGTGCCGATTTCCGGAATGCTGACCTGGTACTCGCCAAGGTATTCGAGCAGAAAGGCTTCAAACGGCTCGTCGGCGCGGTCCACCTCGTCGATCAGCAGCACGGCACCCGGCGCCGGGGTCTGCAGCGCCTGCAGCAGCGGCCGGCGGATCAGGTAGCGGTCCTGGTAGACCTCGCGTTCGACATCGGCCGCATCGCCATGGCCTTCGACGGCACGCATGTGCAGCAGCTGGGCCGCGTAGTTCCATTCGTAGAGGGCTTCGCGCTGCTCCAGCCCGTCGTAACACTGCAGGCGGATCAGCTGGCGCTGCAGCGCGAGCGCCAGCGCCTTGGCCAGCTCGGTCTTGCCGACGCCGGGCTCGCCTTCGAGCAGCAGCGGGCGCTGCAGCTTGAGCGCGAGAAACACCGCCGTCGCCAGCCGCCGGTCGGCAAAGTAGCCGGCGCCCTGCAGCGCCTGGGCCAGTGCATCAATCGTGGGAAAAGGTGTCATCGGGTCAGTGTACCTGTTGCTATCTATTCAATAGCTGCTTGCGCCCGTCCATCAAGGGCGGAAGGCCTAAAAGGCATCGAAGGCTTCAAACCGTTCAGACCGGGCCTGGGGTAGGCCCCGCCCGAACGGTTGGGCACTGTCAGGCCAGCGCCCTCGCCACGCCCCGCTG
Organism: Polaromonas sp. AET17H-212; assembly: GCF_002379085.1. Lineage (GTDB taxonomy): Bacteria > Pseudomonadota > Gammaproteobacteria > Burkholderiales > Burkholderiaceae_C > Polaromonas. Next base: position 39,948 of record NZ_NBZW01000006.1, read on the forward strand.
GGTCTGCACGCTGATCAGGTTGGCGCGGTAGGCCGCCGTCGCGTGGATGTCGCTATTGAGGTCTGTCGCGTCAATCTTCACCGCCGCGGCCGCTTCGGGCGTGAAGCTCTTGCTCAGAGCCGCTTCCAGCCCCGCGTGGCGGAACACGCCGCTGGAGGCGCCGGTGACGGCCACACGCACGCCCGCGTCAAACTGCGCCACAAACACGCCGACCAGCGCAAAACGCGAGGCCGGCTGCTTGAACTTCATGTAGGCCGCACGTTTGGGAATCGGAAAGCTGATCGCCGTGATCAGCTCGCCCTCTTCCAGCGCTGTGGCAAACATGCCGAGGAAAAAGTCGTCGGCCGCAATCTTGCGGGTGGTCGTGTGAATGGTCGCGCCCAGCGCCAGCACCGCACTCGGGTAGCAGGCCGACGGGTCGTTATTGGCGACCGAGCCGCCCAGCGTGCCCATGGCGCGGACCTGCCGGTCGCCAATGTTGGCGGCCAGCCCGGCCAGCGCCGGCAGCGCTGCCTTCAGTTCGGCGTTGGTCGCCACGTCGGCGTGGCGCGTCATGGCGCCGATCACAAACGCATGGCCTTCGCGTTTGATGCTGGTCAGCTCCTTGATGCCGCTCAAGTCAACCAGCTGGTCCGGGCTGGACAGGCGCAGTTTCATCGAGGCCAGCAGGGTCTGGCCGCCGGCCAGGGCTTTGGCGCCGTCGGCCGTGAGCTGCGCGGCGGCAGCCAGGGAGGTGGGACGTTCCAGGGTGAAGGGATACATGGTGGTTTTCTCCTTGGATAGCTGTTTATTTCTTTGCAGACTGGATGGCTTCCCAGACGCGGCCAGGTGAAGCGGGCATGTCGAAGTCTGTCACGCCGAGCGGCTTGAGGGCGTCGAGCACCGCATTGATCACCGCCGGCGGCGAGCCGATGGCACCGGCCTCGCCGCAGCCCTTGGCGCCCAGCGGGTTGTGGCTGCAGGGTGTGCACAGCGTGTCGAGCGTGAAGTTGGGCATGTCGTCGGCACGCGGCATGGTGTAGTCCATGAACGAGCCGGTCAACAACTGGCCTGATTCAGGGTCGTACACGCAGTTTTCGAGCAGCGCCTGGCCAATGCCCTGTACCAGACCGCCGTGCACCTGGCCTTCGACAATCATCGGGTTGATGATGTTGCCGAAATCGTCCACAGCGGTGAAGCGGTCCACGCGCACCTGACCGGTGGCCGGATCGACCTCGACCTCGCAGATGTAGGTGCCGGCCGGGAAGGTGAAGTTGGTCGGGTCGTAAAACGCGGTTTCGTTCAGGCCGGGTTCGAGCTTGTCGAGCGGGTAGTTGTGCGGCACGTAGGCGGTCAGCGCCACCTGGCCGAAGGTCACCTTCTTGTCGGTGCCCTTGATGGTGAACTCGCCGTTGGCAAACTCCACGTCGGCATCGCTGGCCTCCATCAGGTGCGCGGCGATCTTCTTGGCCTTGGTTTCGATCTTGTCGAGCGCCTTCATGATGGCCGTGCCGCCGACCGACATGGAGCGCGAGCCGTAAGTGCCCATGCCAAAAGGCACGCGCCCCGTGTCTCCGTGAACAATGTCCACCGCATCGACCGAAATGCCGAGCCGTGCGGCTACCACCTGTGCAAAGGTAGTCTCGTGGCCCTGGCCGTGGCTGTGGGAACCGGTGAACACCGTCACGCTGCCGGTCGGGTGCACACGCACTTCGCCGCACTCGAACAGACCGGCGCGCGCCCCGAGCGCACCGGCAATGTTGCTGGGTGCCAGGCCGCAGGCCTCGATGTAGCAGGAGTAACCCATGCCGCGCAGCAGGCCCTTGGCGGCCGATGCGGTCTTGCGCTGCGCAAAACCTGCCACGTCTGCCAGCTCGTTGCCGCGCTTGAGCAAGGCGTGGAAGTCGCCCACGTCGTACTGCAGCGCCACCGGTGTCTGGTAGGGAAAGTCTTTCACAAAGTTGAGGCGGCGGATTTCGTCCTGCGCCAGGCCCAGCTCCCAGCCGCAGCGCGTGACCAGGCGCTCCAGCAGATAGGTCGCTTCAGGGCGGCCGGCGCCGCGGTAGGCATCCACCGGCGCGGTGTTGGTGAACCAGGCATCGACCTCGACATAAATCTGCGGGCAGGTGTACTGGCCGGCCAGCAAGGTGGCATAGAGGATGGTCGGCACGGCCGGCGCAAAAGTCGAGAGGTAGGCGCCCATGTTGGCGTCGGTGTGCACCCGCATCGCCAGAAACTTGCCGTCCTTGTCCATCGCCATCTCGGCATGGCTGGAATGGTCGCGGCCATGGGCGTCGCTGACGAAAGCCTCGCTGCGGTCAGCCGTCCACTTGATGTTGCGGTTGAGCTTTTTGGACGCCCAGGTCAGGCACACGTCTTCCGCGTACAAATAGATCTTGGAGCCGAAACCACCGCCCACGTCGGGCGCAATCACACGCACCTTGTGCTCGGGCAGGCCCATCACAAACGCCGTCAGCAGCAGGCGCTCGACGTGCGGGTTCTGGTTGGAGACATAGAGCACGTATTCATCGGTCGCGCGGCTGTAGGAGCCGATCACGGCGCGCGGCTCCATGGCGTTGGGGATCAGCCGGTTGTTGGTCAGGTCCAGCTTGGTGACATGGGCGGCCGTGGCGAAAACCGCGTCCACCTGGCCCTTGTCGCCGATCGCCCATTTGTAGCAATGGTTGTCGGGAGCGGCCTCATGCAGGGCGGTGGCCTTGGCCGCGTCGGTGACACGGACCACGGCGCTCAGCACGTCGTAATCGACCTCGACCAGCTCGGCGGCGTTTTTCGCCTGCTCCAGCGTTTCGGCCACCACCATGGCGACGTGGTCACCCACATAACGCACCTTGCCCTGGGCCAGGATGGGGTGCGGCGGCTCCTTCATCGGGTTGCCGTCGGTGCTGGTGATCAGCCAGCCGCAAGGCAGGCCGTTGATCTTGTCGGCCGCCACGTCCTCGCCGACAAACACGTCCAGCACACCGGGCGCGGCCTTGGCGGCGGCGGTGTTGATGCTGTTGATCTTGGCGTGGGCGTGCGGGGAACGCACGAACACCGCGTAGCTCTGGTTGGCCAGCGTGATGTCATCGGTGTATTGCCCACCACCAGTGAGAAAGCGGTAGTCCTCCTTGCGGCGGACGGACGTGCCAATGTTTGGCAGGTTGACGAAGTCGGATGCACCCATGTGTGTACTCCTGAAAATTTGAAAAAAACCGGTTGCCAGGGTTGCCTGTGTTGTCAGCGGCTCGCCCGATGGCGGCACCGGAAAAAAGGGTCAGCGCAGCGGTTCAGGTCGCCATGGCGGCAGCGCCCTGCTGCACCGCCTTGACGATGTTCTGGTAACCGGTGCAGCGGCAGATGTTGCCCTCAAGCAGTTCGCGGATTTCGCCCTCGCTGGCCTTGGGATGGTGCTTGCACAGGTCCACCGCGCTCATGACCATGCCGGTGGTGCAGAAGCCGCATTGCAGGCCGTGGCATTCCTTGAAAGCCGCCTGCATCGGGTGCATGGTGCCGTCGGCGGCCGCCAGGCCTTCGATGGTGGTGATCTCGCTGCCCTCGGCCTGGGCGGCCAGGATGTTGCAGGACTTCACGGCGCGGCCGTTCATGATGACCGTGCAGGCGCCGCACTGGGCGGTGTCGCAGCCGACATGGGTGCCGGTCATCTTGAGCTGCTCGCGCAGCACCTGCACCAGCAGGGTGTTGGGCGGGGTTTCAACGCTTTTGGCTTTTCCGTTGACTTTGAATTGAACTTGCATGGGCTTGTCTCCAGTGGGCTGTTTTTGTTGACGGGTTTGGCGACGGACGAAACAACAGTCATTGTTGAATTGGCGACCCTACGGGGGCCTAGGTTAAACCCTAGGAGCTTGCCAAAGCCCGGTTAAATTCTCAAAATGAAACAGTTGGTGACCGGCCGCCAGCGCGTAGCCACGAGGTCTGCTACGCTGCAGCCACCGCGGGCATCCTCCCGCAGACAGCCGCCTTTCACGGGCATTGACCACCCATGCTGACCGTCCTGCCGACCTCCTCCGAACAGCGCCTGCAGCAGATCGCGCAAGCGCGCCAGGCCGTGCTGCGGGACGGCCGGAGCCTGCCCGGCCTGCTCGCCGAATCGTGGATAGAACGCTCCTGGCAGCGCTGCCTGGCCAGCGGCAAAAGGCCCGAACAGGAAGTCAGTTTTGACGTCCTGTCGCCGCAGGCGCTGCGCCGCACCGAGGAAGCCAACCACGTGCTGGTGCAGGCGGCACGCCCGGTGCTCGAAAAGCTGGGCGCGGCGATTGCCAGCACGCGCTACTTCGCCATCCTGACCAACGCGCAGGGCGTGGTGGTTGACGTCAACGGCGCCATCGACCGGCGCGACCGGCGCGCCGACCTGATCACGCGCATCGGCGTGGACCTGTCCGAACAAAGTGTGGGCACCACCGCCATTGGCGCGGCGCTGACCGAGCTGCAACCGGTCTGGCTGCACCGCGGCGAGCATTTTTTCAACGCCAACTCGGCCTACAGCTGCGCCGGCGCGCCGCTGTTCGGACCGGACGGCCGCTGCGCCGGCATGCTGGACCTGACCGGTGTGGACGCGGTCGAGCGCCCCGAGCTCAAACACCTGGTGGTGCAGTCGGCGCGCAGCATCGAAAACGCCCTGATCCAGAGCCGGCCGCACGATCTGCTGATCCGGCTGAACTGGTCCAGCCACAGCCTGGGAGAAGACAGCGATGGGCTGGTCAGCCTGGACCCGGACGGCTGGGTCAGCGGCGCCAACCCGGCGGCGCGGCAGATGGTGCCGGCGCTGCAGGCCGGCAGCCCGGCGGCTGTCCATTGCAGCGAGCTGTTTGCCCTGCCCTACGAGATGCTGTTTGATGCCGCCCGGAGCGACGCCGCGGGCAGCCCCCAAGCCATGGAGGTGCCCCTGTGGTCGGGACTGCGCCTGCACGCGCTGCCGCTGTTGCGGGGCCGCGCGGCCGCACCGGGGTGGTTCAGCGGCCGGGCGGCACCGGCGCCGGCGCCGGCCATTCCGCTCAAGGACGTCGAAACAGCGCTGATCCGCAAGGCGGTCAACGAAGCCCGCGGCAACGTCATGAAAGCGGCCCGGGCACTCGGCATCAGCCGCGCCACCGTCTACCGCCGCCTGGGCGGCAAAGCCAAATAATCAGTGCTTGTGGTCCATGGCAGCGGGCTTGCCCGATGCCGGCATGGCCGCACCCGGCGCCGCGGCGGCCACCGGCAGCTTCAGTTCCACCTTGCTTTCCTGCCCTTTGGCGTCCCGCAGTGTCAGCGTGAGCGGCACCGTGCCGCCCGGAGGCAGGGCCTGTTTCAGCGCCATCAGCATCACGTGGTAACCGCCGGGCTTGAGCGCCACGGTTTTGCCGGCGGGCAAGTCCAGCGCAGGGACGGCGCGCATGCGCATGACGTCGTTGTCCATCTTCATCTCATGGACTTCCGCCACACCGGCCACCGGGGACGACACGCCCACCAGCTTCGCGCCGTCTCTGGCCGTGAGGCTCATGAAGGCGCCGGTGCCCGACTGGCCGGGCACGGCGGCCCGCACCCAGGCGTCCTTCACGTCCACAGTCTGGGCGTACACCAGGCCGGCGGAAAGTGCCCACAGGGCGGCAATAACTTTTGTTTTCATGAATCGCTTTCGTTAAAAAAAATGAGGATGCGTCGAAAAAAAGAGGTCAGTGGTGCTGCTGTCCGGCCCCATCAGGCCGCACATCCAGCAGGACGGCTGGTGATGTCAGGCCCTGGGTTGAGGTGCCGGTGGCCGGCAGTTCTGACCAGTCGTTGCGGCCTGACTCGCAGGTCTGCAGTACCTTGAACCAGAGCGGGCCCGTCTGGGCGGGCAACTTGCCGCGCAGCACAAACTCGTCGTAATGGGCATCGGCCAGCGCCGCTTCCCGGTTGGCCGCACGCCAGCTGACCAGCGTCACGTCATCGGTCACGGTTTTGCCATGGCTGATGTAGGGTGCTGCCAGCTTGTCGACCCGGGTTGCCACGGTCCAGCCGGCCTTGGGCATGGGCCGGGCGCCCTGAAAGCCCGGCGGCAAACGCACCTCCAGCCCAGTGGTGGCCGAGCCCGCGCAACCGTGGCTGACACCGAACACCGCCCTGTAGTTGCTACCGGCCGGGGCCTGCCCCTCGGCCAGGGAAATATGGGAGAAAACAGGTGCAGCGCCCGCCATGCCTGCGCACAGCGCTACCGTTTTGATAGTTGATAAAAATTTCATGGGAACCACAGATTGAAATGAACACAAGCGCGCGGGCGGTCAGGCCCACACGCAGGAAACCTCCTCAGAGGCGTTTCAGTTCAAAGTGCAGGCGGGCCGCGGCTGAAGGGCAGCCCCGGCGACGACGCCGAGCGGACGGCATCCTGAAAGACGGCAACCATCGCGGGGATGGGCGCAGGGAACGCGCCGGCCTGGTACGGCGGCGGCAAACCAGGACCGGTCGAGCCGCAGAGGTCGCAATGCGCAGCAGCCGGTGAAGATTCGTCACCGCCCGACAGGTCCCCGGCGGCCGTAGCCGATGCGCCGCTGGCCACGGTGCACAGCCCCCCCAGCTTGCCGGTACGCACGTCCTCGGCCAGCATGGACACGGGCGCCAGCAGCGCCGAGAAGACGGCCAGAAACCCCAGCCACGCGGCGAAGCGGGCCCACAGCGGGCGACAGGACGGGGTGTTGGACACAGCGGGATTATAAGGACCGCCGCTGGCGGGGTTTTGCCGGCGGGGCTGGACTGCGTGGCTTGGCCGCGCCTATACTGCTACAAAATAAATAGCTGAATGCGCCCGCCCGTCAAGGGCCGGATGCCTATTTTATGGACAACTCACGGAGAGGCGCCTGATCCAGCGCCCATGCCACATGTTCCCTGACCACCTCGCTGCCATGTTCGCGCCGCGCCAGCAAGGCGCTGCGCAGGCGGTCGTCCGCACCGGCGCGCAGGGCATTGCCGAGCGCCACGGCGATATTGCGCAGCCAGCGCTCATGGCCGATACGGCGGATGGCGCTGCCTTCGGTGTAGCGCAGGAACTCTTCTTCGGTCCAGGCAAACAGCGTCGTCAGCTGCTGGCCAGTCAGGCCCTGGCGCTCGTCGAAGTCGGGCAAGGCACTGCGCTGCGCAAACTTGTTCCAGGGGCAGACCAGCTGGCAATCGTCGCAGCCGTAGATGCGGTTGGCGATCAGCGGCCGCAACTCCAGCGGAATCGGGCCCGCATGTTCAATCGTCAGGTAAGAGATGCAACGCCGTGCATCAAGCTTGTGCGGCGCCACAATGGCCTGCGTCGGGCAGATGCTGATGCAGGCGCTGCAGCTGCCGCAATGCTCCGTCACGGGTTCGCTGGGCGGCAGGGCCAGATCGACATAGATCTCGCCGAGAAAAAACATGGAGCCGGCCTCGCGGTTGAGCAGCAGCGTGTGTTTGCCGCGCCAGCCCTGGCCGCTGCGCGCAGCCAGTTCGGCCTCGAGCACTGGCGCCGAGTCGGTGAACACGCGGTGGCCCAGCGCGTGCACCTCGGCCTCGATGCGCTCGCTGAGTTTTTGCAGGCGCGCCCGCATGATCTTGTGATAATCGCGTCCCCGTGCATACACCGACACGATGGCTTCACCGGGCCGCTGCAGGCGCGCCAGCTCCGCCGCCTGCCACTGGCCCGGCTGCGTGGGCGTGGCTGCCGGCAGGTAATCCATGCGCGCGGTGATCACGCTGACCGTGCCGGGCACGAGTTCTGCCGGCCGCGCCCGCTTGAGGCCGTGCGCCGCCATGTAATTCATGTCACCATGAAAGCCCGCCGCCAGCCAAGCCGAGAGCCCCGGTTCCGCCGATGACAGGTCCACACCCGCAATGCCAATTTGCGAAAATCCAAGCTCGCGCGCCCATGTCTGAATTTGAGAAACGAATTGATGGCTATTGAAGATCACCGACACATTGTAAAAAGGATGGCCTGGGACAGCGAGGCCCAGACCCAGGCCTTTGCCGAAGCCCTGGCCGGGAAACTGCGCGCCAGTGCCACCGGCGCCAACGCGCTGATCCAGCTGCATGGTGACCTGGGGGCTGGCAAAACCACGCTGGCCCGGCATCTGCTCAAGGCCCTGGGCGTGACCGGCCGCGTCAAAAGCCCGACCTATGCGGTGGTGGAACCCTACAGCGTGGCCGACCCGGCCGCAGCGGACGGCATGCTGGCCATCTGGCATTTTGATTTTTTCCGCTTCAACGATCCCGATGAGTGGGAAGAAGCCGGTTTTCGCGACATCTTCGCCAGCCCCGGACTGAAACTCGTCGAGTGGCCTGAAAAAGCCGGTAGCCACCTGCCGCCGGCGGATCTGGACATTCACATCGAGATGCTGGCCAGCGAGACGCGCGCCGTCACGCTCACCGCCCACACGGACGCCGGCGCGGCGCTGCTGCCATGACCAGTAAACCCTCCTCCACCCTCAGCCGGCGCAGCGCGCTGCAGATGGGCAGCCTGGTCCTGCTGCTGGGCATGCAGCAGATCGCCCGCGGCGCGACGATTCTGGCGGTGCGGGTCTGGCCGGCCAAGGACTACAGCCGCGTCACCATCGAGTCCGACACGGGCTTGAAAACCAAGACCTACTTCATTGCCGAGCCGCCGCGCCTGGCGGTGGACATCGAAGGCATCGACCTGATCCCGGCGCTGCGCGAGTTGGTGGCCAAGGTCAAGCCCGACGACCCGAACATCTCCGGCATCCGTGTCGGGCAAAACGCACCGGGCGTGGTGCGCCTGGTCATCGACCTCAAGCAGCACATGCTGCCGCAGGTGTTCACCTTGCCGCCGGTGGCGGCTTACCAGCACCGGCTGGTGTTCGACCTGTACCCGACCCAGGTGCTGGACCCGCTGGAAGCCCTGATTGCCGAGCGGCTCAAGGACAAGCCGGATCAGGGTGCCGCGTCCGATGCCATCGGCGACCTGCTGGCGCGGCAAACGCCCCGTCCCGCGGCCGGCAAGCCGGCGCCCCCCTCCGCAGCGCCGACAGCGGGTGCGGACAAGGACCGGGCGACCAGCGCCAACCCGCCCGTCGCCCAGGCGCCGTCCGACGGCGCGGATGCGGGTGCGGCCGGCCGCAACAAGACCGACCGCCTCATCATCGTGGCGCTGGACCCCGGCCACGGCGGCGAAGACCCGGGCGCCATCGGCCCCGGCGGCACGCGCGAGAAAGACGTGGTGCTGCAGATCGCCCTGCGCCTGCGCGAGCGCATCAACAAGATCCCGAACATGCGCGCCTTCCTCACGCGGGATGCCGACTTTTTTGTGCCTCTGCACGTGCGTGTGCAAAAGGCCCGCCGCGTACAGGCCGACCTGTTCATCAGCATCCATGCCGATGCCTTCTTCACGCCCAGGCCGCAGGGGGCCAGCGTGTTTGCGCTCAGCGAAAAAGGCGCGACCAGCAGCTCGGCGCGCTGGATGGCTGACAAGGAAAACTCCGCCGACCTGGTGGGCGGCGTCAACGTGAAGGTCAAGGACGCGCAGGTGCAACGCGCCCTGTTCGACATGAGCACGACCGCGCAGATCAACGACAGCCTCAAGCTCGGCGGCGCCATGCTCGGCGAGATCGGCAGCGTTGGCAAGCTGCACAAGCCGCGTGTCGAGCAGGCCGGTTTTGCCGTGCTGAAGGCGCCCGACATTCCCAGCGTGCTGGTGGAAACCGCCTTCATCAGCAACCCCGACGAAGAGGCCAAGCTGCGCAGCGAGGCCTACCAGGTGCAACTGGCAGACGCGTTGATGCGCGGCATCGGCAGCTACTTTGCCAAAAACCCGCCACTGGCGCGCAACCGTCCGCTGTAAGCCAACGGGTTCCGCAGCAGGCCGACAGGCAGGTTGGTCCCTCTCCTACAGAGGCAAAAAGACGTCGAACCTAAAGTGGAGAAACAGGCAACAGTAAACCCCCATGCACGCATGTGGAGTGCCTGCATCAACATGCGAAAGGTGGACATCATGAAAAAGCTATGGATAGCCGCAGCAGCGTCGCTGATCACCCTGGCCGGCTGCGGAACCAACCCGACGAATGCGCAGATTGGCACGGCGACCGGCGCTGTCATCGGCGGCGCAGCCGGCAATGCGCTGGGTGGCGGCACACTGGGCACCGTGGGTGGCGCGGCGGCCGGCGCAGTGATCGGCAATGAAATCGGCAAACGCCAGGACCAGAAGCGCTAAGACGGTTCAGATAGCCACTGAGCAGAGATCTGGCATCACGCTGCGGCTGTGGTCCGTTACTGACAGTAGGCGTAACTCCCCACTCCCACCCCTATCCCCTGCCCTCGCCCCGCAGGGCGATGGAGGGGGACTTCATTTGGCCGCGTGTGCTGCGCCCGCGTGCAAACATGACGGTCTGCTGAATCCGACCTGACGCGCTTCGCGCGTCAGGTCTCCCCGTATCTGCATCCGCTCCCGTTTTCTTCCCCCACCCGTAGGGCTGGGCCGAGGAGCGCCGGCACAGCTCGCGACGGTTGGCGCCGTCTTTCGTCGCCAGTGCAACAAATTCCTGTTTCAGACTCATGGTGTCTTGTGCTTTCCAAGGCATGGTGACCCTCCGGCAAATTCTCCGGAAAGTGTCAACCATGTCCCCGCACACCTGTCACCTATGTCCCCGGTCTATACAGCGTCGCAAAAGAAAAGTGAGTTGCCGCCGGGCAACCCCCGGCTTGCTGGCAAACCCCAGCGCAGGAGGGAAAGGCGGCTTCGACAGGCTTGAAACCAAGCGGCAAGGTGCCGCTGGCAAATCAAACCGGATAAATCAGCGAGTTGAGAATCATCTCGCTGTCATACACACACAGACGGCGCCTGAACTTCAGGCCCTCGCCAGTCCGCACGATCTCGTCGACATAACGCCCCACGTTGTAGACCTCGCTGACACCCGCCGGCCGGGTGCGGAACACCGCGTAGTTCGCCTGCGCCGTGATGACATCGCCATCAACCGACAAGACCTGCGCCGCGGCGACGACATGCCGCATGTAGTAGGGCCCGTGGTAAATCGTCTGCGTGATGCCATAGACGCGGTCTTTCATCATGCCGCGGCTTTCCAGGTCCATCAGCGCCAGCGGCAGGCCGCGGTCGAAATTCTCGCGCGCCTGCACGGTGTAGCGTCCGTCCTCGAGAAAAAACTCCGGCCAGACATCGAAACGTTTCTCGTCCAGCACGGCCGCATAAGCCGCGTTGAGCTGGTCGATCTCGAACTGAAGCCCCAGCCGTTCCAGCGTCACACTGCTCATGGCGTCGCCTCCGTCATCACTTTCTTCCAGTAGGCATACATGCTGCGGATCAGCGTCTCGGTCACCATGTGTTCGGTCGCTTCGGTGCCGGTACCGCCCAGTTCGCACAGGGTCGAACGCCCTTCCCCGCCCTGGCGGAAACCGTCCTGGCTGAACTCGATGACCTCGCCGTCGTCGGCACTGACAAAACCGGCCGGCCCGAACAGGTTGGCCTGGCGCAGGCGGCGCCGCGTCATCTCGGGCGTGTCGTCGGCAAAACCGAAATGTGTCCAGACAAAATCAAACTCGCCCTCGCCGCGCGGCACGATGTGGCGTGTGCTCAGCGAGTTGACCTGCTGCTGGATGATAAGGCTGGGAAACAGCGTGATCATGGTCACGGTCGGCGTGATGTCGGTGCCAGGATTGGCGGGATCATCGACCTTCCACCAGGCTTCCGGCACCACGTCGAGCAGGCGGTCGTCGTGCAGCGCCATGCTGGCCTTGAAGGAGGTCACGCCTTCGGTCACGGCGGCGTTCTGCCCGCCCTCGTTGCGCCGCGAGATCATCACCGCGTGGCGGCCGTGTTCGTCCATCACCATGCGGCTTTTCTGGTCAGCGCGCCAGAGGCCGAAGGTGACAAACCAGGTGTGCAGCAAACCGGGGTGGTAAGGGTCCTTGATGTTTTCCATCATCAGCTTCCAGTTGCCCGGGATGCGCTGGCGGTTGTAGCCCAGCAAGGTGAGTTGCCGGCCCTTAAAGATGCGGTCCAGCCAGGGCATCACCTTGGGGCCCAGGTAATCTTGCAGCGGCTCGGTCGCCTCGCTGAAGGTCGCAAACACCAGGCCGTGCAGCACCGCCACGCGAAGCTTGGTCAGGCCGTGGTCTTTCAGCTCAAAACCTTCGGGCATGCCGCCATTGATGCAGTCGCCCTCCTTGACACCATCCTTGAAGGGCAGTCCGGCGAGGTCGCCGTTGAGCTTGTAAGTCCACTGGTGGTAGGGGCAGACAAAACTGCGGGCATTGCCCTGCCCGTTCTGGCAGAAACGCACGCCACGGTGGGCGCAGCGGTTTTCCACCACGCGGATGCCGTGGTCGGTGCCGCGGTCCTTGGGGGCCACGCGGTCGCGCACCATCACGACCTGGCGTTCGCCCACATGACTGAGCTTGAAATCGCCGAGGTTCGGGATCTCGACTTCGAGCCCGACGTAACACCAGTGCGGGCCGTAAAAAATCTTCTCGAGCTCGCGCTGGTAAAGCTGCGCGTCGGTGTAAGCCCAGAAGGGCACGCGGCTGGAGCCGGGTCCGCTCCAGCGTGACAGGGTTTGAGGTGCGTTCATCTGAATGTCTCCGGGCCCTGCAGCGCACCGGCGCACAGGATTTCGGACAGATAATACGCTCACTTACTATCTCTGAACTATCTCTGACTTCTTCCCGGGTTTTTCAGTGCGGCACCGTCCGCGGCCGTCAGTCAACCACGCAGGGCGCCTGTTCAACCCTGGCCTGCACTTCCGCCCCTGTCGGAGGCACACAGCCGCGCCGCATGACACACAAGCTGGCACTGGCCACCGCACGGACCAGCAAGTTGCGCCCCGCGGCATCGTCCGACAGCGCCAGCAGGGCGCCAGTCCCGGTCACACCGCTTTTACGCGCGAGCAAGGCGGCCATGAAGCCGGCAAGGAAACAGTCGCCTGCGCCCACGGTATCCATCACCGCCAATGGTCGGGGTTCGCGGGCGCGCCACTGCCGGCCATCGCGCGTCAACAGACAGGCCCCCTGCCGCCCCAGGGTCAGCACCAGCAAACCGGCACCGCTCGCCTGCAGCAGGTGCTGCGCCCGCGCAAACACATCGGCACCAGGTATCTCCAGGTTTTCCAGGTCTTCATCGCTGACCTTGACCACGTCTGCCTGCTGCAGCGCGGCGTGCACGTTGCGCCTGTAGGCCTGCAGGTCCGGCATGACCGACGGCCGCAGGTTGGCATCCACCACCACCACGCTGCCGGCCTGATGCTGGGCGCGCAGCCATGGCAAATAGCGACCGGCATCCCCGGGCGCGAGGGCCAGGGCGCCGGTGTACACCATCTCCAGCGCGGGAACGCGATGGCACGACTGGATCAGGCTGTCCGCCGTGACCGCACGGTCCGCCACATCCTGCCGGTAAAAAACGTAGTCGGGATGGCCTGCGTCATCCAGTCCCACCACGGCCAGTGAAGTGCTTTGTGCCACGGGCTGTGGACAGGCCAGCCGCACACCATCAGCGATCAGCGCGGCGGCCAGCCGGCGGCCAAAGCGATCGCGCGACAGTGGGTTGAGGTACAGGGTGTTGACGCCCTGCCGTGCCAGCGCGCGCGACAGATTGAAAACAGCACCCCCCGGGCAAGGTTCATAACGTCCGTCCGATTGAACAATCAGGTCAATCAGCGCTTCACCAGCGGTTGCAACCTGCACCACCTGCTCAGGGTTTTCCATGATCTCAGGGTAATCCATAACTAAAACAACTTGATTTAATAATTCAAGCGCCACTATAGTTCACCAGCGCCCATCACTCATGGGTACTTTCCCGCGAACCCAGCGCCTGCCGGGCCTGGAATGTCGATTCAACAAGGAGACCATTTGATGAAAAAGACCACCACCCTCTTGGCACTGTCCAGCTTCGCGCTGGTCGCCACATCGGCCTTTGCGGCGGGCGAGCCTGTGATCGGCCTGATTACCAAAACCGACACCAATCCCTTCTTCGTGAAAATGAAGGAAGGCGCTGAAGCCGAGGCCAAAAAACTCGGCGCCAAACTGCTGACCGCCTCCGGCAAATCCGACGGCGATACCGCGGCCCAGATCACCGCCCTGGAAAACATGGCTGCCGGCGGCGCCAAGACCATTCTGATCACCGCCAGCGGCGACGCCATCAGCCCTACCGTCAAAAAGCTCCAGGCCAAAGGCGTGCAGGTGATTGCACTGGACAGCCCTTTTGAGGGCGCTGATGCCCTGTTCGCTACCGACAACTACAAAGCCGGGGTCTTGATTGGCCAGTATGCCAAGGCGGCCATGGCCGGCAAACCCGCCAGGATTGCAACGCTTGACCTGTTTCCTGGTCACCCGGTGGGGGCGCAGCGTCACAACGGATTCATGAAGGGTTTCGGCTTGCCCGCGGCAGACGCGACATCCAACGAGCTGTCCAAAGACCCCGCCGTGGTCTGCATGGCCGATGGTTTTGGTGACCGGGCCAAGAGCCAGACGGCCATGGAAAACTGCCTGCAGAAAAATCCCGACATCAATGTGGTCTACACCATCAACGAACCCGCTGCCGCGGGTGCGTTCAACGCCTTGAAAAAGGCCGGCAAGGAAAAAGGCGTGACCATTCTCTCGGTCGATGGCGGTTGCCAGGGTATCAAGGATGCCGCGGCCGGCGTCATCACCGCGACGTCGCAGCAATACCCCCTGACCATGGCGGCACTGGGCGTGGCGGCGGGCGTCAGTTACGCCAAGGGCGGCAAAAAAGCTTCGGGTTACACCGACACCGGCGTGACCCTGATCTCGGCCAAAGCCCTCCCGGGTGTAGACAGCAAAGACATCAAGACGGGCATGGACCTTTGCTGGGGTGCGAAGTGATCGGCCAGATGCTTGCCGGCTGTCGTCCCGGACCGGACCCGGTGCGGGATGACAAAATCATTTTTTTCATCCTGGGCTCTTCCCGATGAACCTGTCTTCGCGCCACATCCCCTGGGGGGCCCTCGGCCCCTGGCTGGCCCTGCTGGCCACCTGCATCTTTTTCACCACCCAGTCAGACCGCTTTCTGACCGGTGAAAACCTGTCGCTGGTGCTGCAGCAGGTGATGGTTGTCGGCGTGCTGGCCATTGGTCAGACCCTGATCATCCTGACGGCCGGCATCGACCTGTCCTGCGGCATGGTGATGGCACTGGGCGGCATGGTGATGACCAAGTTCGCCGTGAATTACGGCATCAACCCCTACCTGGCCATCGCCTGCGGCCTGGCGGTCACGACCGGCTTCGGCCTCGTCAATGGCTTGCTGGTCACCCGCATCAAATTGCCTCCTTTCATCGTGACGCTGGGTACGCTGAACATCGCATTTGCGCTCACCCAGATCTACTCCAACGCGCAGATCGTTTCCAACCTCCCGACGGAATTGACCACGCTGGGCAACACCTTCAACCTGGGCAGCACCGAAGTCAGCCTGGGAACCGTCGCCATGATCGGGCTGTACCTGCTGGCGTGGTTTGTCTTGCGGGACACCGCGCCGGGCCGACACCTGTATGCCGTGGGCAACAACGCCGAAGCCGCTCGGCTGACCGGCATCCGGGTCGATCGCGTGCTGGTGGCCGTCTATGCGCTGGCCGGTCTTTTTTACGGCATTGCCGCGCTCCTGTCGGTGGCGCGCACCGGCGTCGGCGACCCGAATGCCGGGCAAACCGAAAACCTGGATGCCATCACCGCCGTGGTGCTGGGCGGCACCAGTCTGTTTGGAGGTCGTGGCATCATCCTGGGCACACTCGTCGGCGCGGTGATTGTGGGCGTGTTCCGCAACGGCCTGACGCTGATGGGCGTTGCCTCCGTCTACCAGACACTGATTACCGGCATTCTGGTGATTCTGGCAGTCGCGGCCGACCAGATGTCGCGCAAAGGGCCTCGCTGATGAACACCCCAACGCCTCTCCACACTCCCGCACCTTTGGTCATGCAGGCCAAAGGACTGGTCAAGCGCTACGGCCAGGTCACTGCGCTGGACGGTACCGACTTCGAGTTGCGCGCCGGTGAAATCCTGGCCGTGATCGGTGACAACGGCGCCGGCAAATCCTCGCTGATCAAAGCTTTGTCGGGCGCCACCGTGCCCGACGAAGGCGAGCTGCTGCTTGACGGCAAGCCGATGCGCTTCAAGTCACCCATCGATGCGCGCCGCGCCGGGATCGAAACCGTCTACCAGGACCTGGCCGTAGCCCCTGCCATGAGCATTGCGGAGAACCTGTTCCTGGGCCGCGAACTCATCAAGCCCGGCCCCCTGGGCCGGTGGCTGCGCCTGCTCGACAAGAAAAAGATGCTGGAACAGGCCATTGCCCGCATGCAGGAGCTCAAGGTCGGGATTCGTTCGATGACGCAGGCCGTGGAAACACTCTCCGGCGGCCAGCGCCAGTGCGTGGCCGTGGCACGCGCCGCTGCCTTTGCACAGCATGTGGTGATCATGGACGAGCCCACGGCCGCACTGGGCGTGAAAGAGGGAAACATGGTGCTGGAGCTGATTCGCCGGGTGCGCGACAAGGGCCTGCCCGTCATTTTGATCAGCCACAACATGCCGCATGTGTTTGAAATCGCCGACCGCATTCACATCCAGCGCCTGGGCCGCCGTGTGGCGGTCGTCAACCCCCGGACCATCAGCATGAGCGACACCGTGGCCGTGATGACGGGCGCCAAGACGGCCGAAGAACTGCCGGAGTCCGCGCTTGCTTGACTTATTGGCCCCCACGCTTGTCACTGCGTGTACTGCGCGAGGCCTTGCAGGCCGCCGCTCGCCAGAGGCCTCGCTTCTGTCGTCTGTCCAAACCTGCTCAAGCAGGTTTGGAGCCGCAGACTCCAGCCCCTCGGGGGCGCTGCGCCTGCGGCCCGGCGAAGCCGGTTCCGCGGCCCCGGCTGGTAAAGAGGAAACCCCCACGCTTGTCACTGCGGAACGCACGAGACCCACCCATGCTTAAAGGCATTGACCCCCTGCTCACGCCCGACCTGCTCAAACTGCTGGCCGAGATGGGCCATGACGACGCGCTGCTGCTGGCCGACGCCAACTTCACAGCCATGAGTGTGGGTGCGGGCAAACCCGTGCTGCGCCTGCCTGGCCACGGCATGGCGCGGACAGCGCGGGCTGTGGCTTCGCTGCTGCCCCTGGCCGAAGACGTGGATCATCCGGTGGCCTACATGCAGGTCAGTGGTACCGAGGCACCCTACCGTTCGGATCTGCAGCGCGAGGTACTGGCACTGCTGGCCCCGGGCTGGCTGCCGCACCAGCAGGCCGAGGCTGTTGAGCGCCATGCGTTTTATGAACGGGTACGCCAGGCCTATGCCATTGTGGTGACAGGTGAATTGCAGCCTTTTGGCAACTTCATCCTGCGCAAAGGGGTCATCGGCGAAAATCTGCGTCCATGACCGAGTCCCCTGCCACCGCCGCCACTCCCGCCGAATCCGAAACAGCCACTCCCGTGTGGCTGCGCCAGCGCGGCTCCAACCACGTGGGCATGCGCCAGTTCAATGAACGCGTGGTGCTGCAAGCGATCCGCCTGCACGGCAGCGTGCCCAAGGCCGAACTGGCCCGCCTGACCGGTCTGACCGCACAGACGATCGGGCTGATCACTACCCGGCTTGAAGAAGACGGCCTGTTGATCCGGCACGACCGCGT
The DNA here is from genome assembly GCF_002379085.1 of Polaromonas sp. AET17H-212. Lineage (GTDB taxonomy): Bacteria > Pseudomonadota > Gammaproteobacteria > Burkholderiales > Burkholderiaceae_C > Polaromonas. The sequence goes on from NZ_NBZW01000006.1 coordinate 57,510, forward strand.
GCGCGGGCGCATTGGCCAGCCCTCGGTGCCGCTGGCGCTGAACCCCGACGGTGCTTTTTCCGTGGGTATCAAGATTGGCCGGCGCAGCACCGACTGGCTGCTGGTCGACTTCACCGGGCAGGTCCGCCAGCGCCTGTCGCTGGCCTATGCCTTCCCCGATGCCGACACGCTGCTCCCCGTGATCGGCCAGAATCTGCTCACCCTGCGTGAGCAACTCGGTGCACTGGCTCCGCGACTGGTAGGCGTGGGGGTGGCCGCGCCCTTCCAGCTCGGTGGCTGGCACCGGATGCTGGGGCTGTCGGCGCAGCAGTCGGACCGGTGGAACCGCATCGACCTCAGCGCGGAGGTGCAGGCCATGACCGACCTGCCCGTGAGTTTTGCCAAAGACACCTCGGCGGCCTGCGTGGCCGAACTGGTGTCAGGCCGCGGGCGCGACCTCAAGAGCTTTCTCTACCTGTTTGTCGACACCTTTGTTGGCGGCGGCCTGGTCATCAATTCACAACTCCACGCCGGCATCCACAACAACGCCGGCGCCGTGGCATCGCTGCCATTGCAGGTGGCCCAGGCGCCCGACGCGCCGCCCCAGCTGATCAGCCAGGCCTCTCTCTGGGAACTGGAGCAGTGTTTCAAGGCGCGCGGGCTTGACCCGGCTGCAGCCTACGACGAACGCGCCATGCAGCCGCCGTTCGAGTCCGACACCCAGGCCTGGGTGGCCAGCGCCGCCAATGCACTGGCCCACAGCGTGGTCAGCGCAACGGCTCTGCTGGATTTCGACGCCGTGGTGATGGATGGGTCCTTTTGCCGCCCCCTGCTGCAGCGCCTGATTGAAGCCACGGGCGCAGCACTGGGCCGCTACAACTGGGAGGGCCTCTGGCCCGCCCAGGTGATGGCCGGCAGCATTGGCTCCGATGCTCGCGCACTGGGCGGTGCCATGCTGCCTCTGCATGCCAACTTTGCCCCCGACCGCGACCTGTTTCTCAAGGGTGGTCGCTGATCCGCGCTTCGGGGCGGTACATGGCCTCGATCTCCTGCGCAAAACGCTTCATCAGGTTGTTGCGTTTGAGCTTGAGCGTCGGGGTCATCAGCGCGTTTTCGACCGTCCACGGCTCGCTGGTCAGCAGCACGGCGCGCGGCATGGCATAACGCGCGAAATTCGCGGTCTGGGCCGCCATGCGCTTGAGCGCGGCCCGGCGCACCGCTGGCAGGTTCAGGCTGGCCGCGTCATCCGGGTCGACCCCGAGCGCCTCGGCCAGTCGGCGCCATTCCGCCGGGTTCACCACCGCCACGCAGGCGATGAAAGGCTGGTTCTCACCGACCACAAACACCTGTGCGAACAGGGGATCGACCGCGATGGCCAGTTCCAGGTCGCCCGGCGGCACTTTTTCGCCGGTCGAGGTGACGATGATTTCCTTGATGCGGCCCATGATGCGGATGCGCCCGTCCGTGATGTCCGCCTGGTCGCCGGTGGCCAGCCAGCCGTCGGGCGTCAGCACCCGCGCCGTGTCTTCGGGCCGTTTCCAGTAGCCCCGCATCACTGACGGGCCACGCACCTGCAGCTCGCGGTTCTCGCCCAGGCGCACCTCCACCCCCGGCAAGGCCCGGCCCACGGTGGCCGGGTCGTTGTCTTCCACGCCGTTGGCCGCCACCACCGGCGAGGTTTCCGTCATGCCGTAACCCTGCAGCAGGGGCAGTCCCAGCCCCAGAAAGCAGCGGGCCACCGCGTGCGACAGCGGCGCACCGCCGCTGACGGCCACCCGCACACGCCCGCCAAACTGCGCACGCAGGGTGCGCGCCACCAGGCGATCCAGCAAGGGCCACACCAGCGGGTCCAGCCAGGCCCAGCTACTCCCCTCGCCCGGGGCGAGCGGCAGGCCCTGCGACCGGCAAAAACGCCGCCAGCCCACGGCTTGGGTGGCTTCGAACAGGCGGGTCTTCAATGGTGAGGTGGCCAGTGTTTCCTGCAGTTTGGCAAACACCCGCTCGTAGATACGGGGTACCGAGATCAGCACCGTGGGGCGCACGGTTTTCAGGTCCTCGGCCAGCAAGGGCACCGAACGCGCATAAACCACGCAGCTTCCGGATGCCATCGGCAGGTAGTAGCCCGCGGTGCGTTCGAAGGTGTGGGACAACGGCAAAAACGAGAGGAACACATCGTCCGGCGTGGGCACCACGCGCGCCAGGATGGCCTGCACATTGGCCACCACGTTGCGGTGCGTGAGCATCACCCCCTTGGGTTTGCCGGTGGTGCCCGAGGTATAGACGATGGCGGCCAGGTCGTCGCCGGACGGCGGCACCACAGCGCCATCCGTGCCCTGCCCGGCCGTCAGCCAGTCGGCCAGCGAACACACGGGCACGGCCGCGCCAGAAGGAATCGGCGCCACGGTCTCGCCGGTGACCACCACGCGCCTGAGTGCCGGCATGGCCACACCGAGCCCCTCGATGCTGCGCCACTGGGCGAGAGTCGAGACCATGAGCAGCGCCGCCTCGCAGTCCGCCAAGATGTAGGCAATGCTGCCCGGGTTGTCCAGCGCATGCAGCGGCACGGGCACATGGCCCAGCGCCAGGGCCGCCTGGTCGAGGCTGACGGCATCCAGCCCGTTGGGAAGCAGGATGGCAATGCTGGCGTGTTTCGGCAAGTCCATGGCCGCCAGCGCCTGGCGCCATTGGGCAAACCGTTCACTGGCCTGCGCCCAGCTGGTCGCGACCCAGCGGCCGGCGCCGGCATCAAATTCGCGGTAGGCCTCGGCCTGCGAGCTGCGGGCCACCCGAAAAGCCAGCAGCTCGGGGAGGGTGCGGACGGTGGAAAAATCGATCGCGGTGACAGTCATGGGCAGCTTGTTGGAAACGGGGGAGTTCCCCGGGGCAGTGTGCACCGCGCAGACGCGCCCGCCCTGCCCTGGGTCAATACAGCGGGTAAAAAACCCGTCAGTGCGCCGGTTGCCGGGCGGACCGGCTGGCTTTCCAGGCGCCGTACAACACAAACAGCCCGGGAATCAGGATCATGGCCCAGATGATCTTGCTCAGGTTGGCCTGCACCCAGGGCAGGTTGCCGAAGAAATAACCGGCCGAGCACAGGCCCACCACCCAGATCAGCGCGCCCACCACGTTGTAGGCGGTGAATTTGCTGCGGCTCATCTCGGCCACGCCCGCCACAAAAGGCGCAAACGTGCGAATGAAAGGCATGAAGCGCGCAATGATGATGGTGATGCCGCCATAACGCTCGTAAAACTCGTGCGCCTGGTTGAACGCGCGTTTGTTGAAAAACCGCGACTGCTCCCACTGAAACACCTTGGGCCCGAAGTGCCGGCCTATCGAATAGTTGCACTGGTCGCCCAGGATAGCTGCCACCAGCATCACGGCGATGGCCACCGGCAGGCTGAGCAGACCGACCCCGCAAAGGGCGCCCACCACGAACAACAGGGAATCGCCGGGCAGGAAAGGCATGACCACCACGCCGGTTTCCACAAAAATGATCACGAACAACAGGGCATAAACCCAGGTGCCGTAGCTTTGTGTAAAGGCCTCCAGGTGTTTGTCCACATGCAGGATGAAGTCCATCAGAAAAGCGAGAAGTTCCATGGGGGTGATTATCACTGCCCTGAAAGCACCCTTCGCGCCACAGGTTCATACGGCGCAGTACTTCTCCTGAATTTCTGCGTTGGCCAGCAATTCAGCGGCATCACCCTGATGCACGATCTGCCCCTGGTCGAGGATGTAGGCGCGGTCTGAAATGGAGAGGGCCCTCTCCACGTTCTGCTCCACCAGCAAGATAGTGGTGCCCTGCTGCTTCATGCGGGAAAACAGCTGAAACATTTCATGCACCAGCAAGGGCATGATGCCCTCCGAGGGCTCGTCCAGCAGAATCATGCGGGGCCGAGCCATCATGGCGCGCGCGATAGCCAGCATCTGCTGTTCGCCGCCCGACAGCGAGGTGCCGTCCTGATGCAACCGTTCCTTGAGGCGGGGAAAGGTTTGCGCAATTTCATCAATCATGGCATCCATTTCGCCACGCCGGGAACTGGCCAGCAGACCGAGCTGCAGGTTCTCCAGCACCGTCAGGCCGGGGACGATGCGGCGCTCCTCCGGCACATACGCCAAGCCGTGGTGAAAGCGTTCATGGGGTGGCAAACCCAAAAGACTTACGCCATCAAACGTCACCGCGCCACTGCATTTGTCCAGCAGGCCCATGATGGTACGCAGGGTGCTGGTCTTGCCAGCGCCGTTGCGTCCCATCAGAGTGACAATCTCTCCGCGTTTGACTTCAAAACTCAGGCCCTGGATCACGTGGCTGTGGTCGTACCAGGCATTGAGTTGTTCAACTTTCAGCATGATGGCCCTTCAGTTCTGACCCAGATAGACACGTTTGACTTCCGCGTTGGTGCGAATTTCCTCAGGGCTGCCATCCGCCAGCAGCTCCCCGTGGTGCAGAACGATGAGCCGCTTGCACAGCCCCATCACCATCTTCATCTTGTGCTCCACCAGAATCACCGTGCGCTCCGCCGACAGTTGGAGAATCAAATCCATCATGACCGTCGTTTCCTGCGGCGACATGCCTGCAGTGGGCTCATCCATCAGCAGCAGCCTGGGGTCGCACGCCAGCGCCATGGCCACTTCCAGCGAACGCTGCTGGCCATGCGCCAGATCGCCGGCCAGCTTGTTGCGACTGTCCGTCAGGCCCACTCTCTCCAGCAGCGCATCGGCTTGTTCTATCAATGTCACATAATCCTCGCGCGGTCTCAGGATCTGGAAACGCGTGGTACGCATCTGTAGCGCCACGCGCACATTCTCGTGACCGCTGAGCTGCTTGAAGACATTGGTAATCTGGAAACTCTTGGCAATGCCGAGGCGGGCAAAGTCATGGGGAGCCAGCCCGGTGATGTCGCGGCCCTCAAACAGCACCTGGCCCGCGCTGGACGGGATGCCCCCGCTGATCACATTGAAGAAGGTGCTTTTGCCAGCCCCGTTCGGGCCGATGATGGCGGTCAGCTCGCCGGGACGAAATGCCACGCTGATATTGTTGAGTGCCTGAAACTTGCCAAAGTAACGCGACACTGCTTTCGCTTCGAGAATGGGTGCGCCGGTCATACAGATCCACCCTGGCGACGTTGCCATCGCTCAATTTGATGCAGCAGCGTGCCCCATATGCCCTTGGGGAAAAACAGCACGAACACCATAAATATCGCACCAACCACGCCCATCCAGTAACGCGTCAGGTTGGTCACCACGTCCTCCAGATAAAGAAAGACAGCGGCACCAACGAAGGGACCAAAAAACGTGCCCATGCCCCCCAACAACGCCATCATGACCGCCTGACCCGATTGCAGGTAATGCAGCGAATCAATCGGAACAATCGACAGATGCAGTGCCCGCAATGCACCCGCCAGGCCACAGATGCCCGCCGACAGCACAAACACCAGCAACTTTGCGCGCGCCACGTCATAGCCACACGCGGCTGCGCGCTTTTCATTTTCGCGAATCGCTTCAATTACGGCGCCAAACGGCGAATTGAGCAGGCGCGACACGAACCACAGGGCCAGCGCCACAAACACCAGGATCACGTAGTACTTGTTGAGCGGGTTCAGAAAGTCAATGCTGATGCCCGGCAGGTTGATAGCTTCCACCTTGACACCACGCAGCCCATTTTCTCCGCCGGTCCACCTCTCGGCCTTGTAGAAAACGTAGTAAACAATTTGAGCCAGCGCCAGCGTCACCATCGAGAAATAGATGCCCCGCGTCCGGATGGCCAGGAAGCCGATGACCAGCCCGGCCAGGCATGATGCGGCAACCCCCACCACAATGGCAGCCCACCAAGGCCACCCCGCATGCACCACCGAAATGCCCGCCAGGTAGGACCCGACGCCCAAAAACGCGGCATGTCCAAACGACAGCATGCCGGTATAGCCAAACAGCAAATTGAAGCCCACGGCATACAGGCCGAAGATCAGGATATTGACGGACAGGGCGTCGTAGGGCATCAGAAACGGAAAAACCAGCAAAAAGGCAAGTGCCGTGGCAACACGATGTTGCCGCGCAAAGACAATGGAAGCAATGACAGTATTTTTCATGGCGTTTGTTATGACGTTCCGTCAGCTCATCAATCCGGCCTTGCCGAAAAACCCTTGCGGGCGGATCAGAAGCACCAAGGCCATCAGGACGAAAATCGACAGCTCGGCGTATTCGGGGGCCACCAGCGAGGTCATGGCAAACACCACCCCCACCAGCAGGCCCGCCACCACGGCACCAGGCAATGAGCCCATGCCGCCCACCACCGTCACGACAAACGATTCCGCCAGAATAGGTATCCCCATTTCCGGGTTGACTGCTCGCGTCGGGGCGGCCAGCAGGCCCGACAGGCCCGCGATCGCGGTGCCGATGCCAAACACCAGCCACCAGACCTTCGCAATATCGATGCCCAGCACCTTCACGATCTCAGCGTCCCGCGAACCCGCGCGGATGATCAGGCCGTAGCGCGTCTTCTCGATGAACAACCACAAGCCCAGCACGATCACGGCGGTCGCGGCAATAAGGAACAGGCGGTAGAGCGGGAAGTGCCCAAAACCCAGAAACACCGACCCCCGGAGCTCGGCCGGCGTCGACGTGGGCAAGCCTTCAATGCCAAAAGTAAAGCGCATCAGATCAATCAGCACATAGGACAGACCGAAGGTCAGCAACAAGGGGTAGTCGATGCCCCGGCCATACAGAGGCCGCACCAGAAACCGTTCGCACACCAGCCCGATGGCCCCGGTCGCCAGCGGCACCAGCAACAGGCTAAACCAGAAATTTCCGGTCAAACCAAGGCTGTAAACCCCGAGAAACGCCCCGACCATGAAGAAGGCACCATGGGCGAAATTCACCACAGTCAGCATGCCAAAAATCAGCGACAGGCCGATCGCCAGCAATGCATAAACAGCGCCCAGGGCAATGCCGGTCATCAACTGAAGCGCAAACAGTTGCGGTGTGATATCAAACATGCGGACTCTTCAGGGTTGGTCAAAGACACTCATGGCGCGCGCTGCGCGCCATGAGTCACGGACTTGCGAGGATCGTTCAGGTGGTGACCTTGTGGCCCAGCTCATCACACGAGCGCAGGTTTTTCTCGTCTGCTGCCTCGATGGCCAGCACATTGAAGACGTCGTATTTGTCTTTCATGTTTTTGGACTTGGACTCCACAATCACCACCGACTGCACCGACTGGTGATCACACTTGCGGTAGAACTGCTCGCCCTTGTACCAGTTGTAGCGCAGCTGGCGCAGCGCGATGCTGACCTTGACCGACTCGGTGGACTTGGCCTCACGCACCGCTTGCAGCACGCTGCGCACACCGGCATAACCCAGTGCACCGTAGTCGGACGGCACTGAGCCACCGTAGGCTTTGCGGAACTTGTCGTTGAACGCCTTGGCCGCCGGGATCTTGTCTTCCATGCCCCAGTAGTAGGACGTGCCGCCGAGGATGCCTTCGAAGGCTTCAGCGCCGCCGGCCTGACGGGAGGTGTAGAGCAGGACAGGCGCGATGATTTTGGTATTTGCCTTGATACCGAAATCGGTGGCCTGCTTGGCCGAGTTCACCAGGTCGCGACCGAAATTGCAGAGCACCAGAATGTCCGGCTTGAGCGACTGGATACGCGGCAGGAAGGCCGAGTAGTCAGCCGCACCTATTGGATGGCGGATATCAGCCAGCGTTTGTGCGCCCATCGCCTGGCCGGCACGCTGGAAGCCGCGCACCATTTCGTGGCCGTAGGCATAGTCGGCCGTCAGGTAAACCACCTTCTTGCCGAACTTCGGGAAGGCGTAACGGGCCACTGCACCGGCGGTCAGATGGGGGTTGAGCGCCTCATGGAAGGTGTACATGCTCCAGTCCTTCGCCTCATTGATGGCATCGGACTGGCTGATGGAGTTGAAGATGATCTTGCGGTCACGGCAAACCGCGTTGATCGACAACTGGGTTGCTGCCGACAACGAACCAACGACAAAATCCACCTTGTCTTTCTCGATCAGTTCGAGCGTACGGGTCGCCGCCTCGCCCGGATTGAGCTTGTCGTCACGCACCAGCAATTCGGCCTTGCGTCCGTTGAAGCCGCCACTCTCGTTGAACTCCTTGACGGCGATTTCCGCCGCACGCACCTGATCCTGCGCCTCGGCCGAAAAGGCACCTGTCAGCGGCACGGGAAAACCTATCTTGATAGGGGTGGTCTGCGCGCGGGCCATGCCGAGCCAAGCCGGGGCTACAGCTACAGCGGCGCCTCCGACGATGAGCGAACGGCGACCTGGGTTGAGGGGAGTTCTATTCAATGTCATGGTTGTCTCCGGTAGTTTTTTAGGGGCGAGGGGAAATTATTGGGGCTAGGCGTGCACTGCATCAGAGGCCCGGGCTGGGGCCTCAGGCGTGACTGACAAGTCAATCGCTGTCTCCATCATCACGTCATGGGCGTCGCGGACCAGCTGGTTCTCGCCCGTTCCTGAACTGGCGTGGGCCTGCATGTAAGCCCCCAGCCGGCGGGCGCGTCCCACGGCCTCTTGTCCGGGCTGCAAGCGGAGCTGCTCGAAAGCCAGCAAGGCGCGGGCCGTGGCACCGTGGGCCGTGATGCAGTCCGTCAGCGCCATCGCATCCTGCGCCGCCTTGGTCACGCCCATGCCTACATGAGGACGCGCGACAAAGGCCGCATCTCCCATCAGGGCAACGCGATCAAACGCAATGCGCTGACTGCTGCAGTCGTAAATCGGCTGCAAAAAGGGTTGGGCCGTTTTTTCCAGCATCTCTGCGAATTGAGGGGCCAGCTGCTCACGCGCGGCCTGCCTGGCAGCCGCCACATGCCGCCATGACACCTTGTTGGGCGGGAGACCCAGCGGATGATGATGCCCGTCGGCATCCGTCATGAGGGATTGCAGGGTGCCATCGTCCGGGGCGGGACGGTACCAGACAAAGTTGTAGCGGCGTTGCCCACGCTGCACCGAATTGCCGGCACCAGCGACCGGGTAGCCAATCAATTGCTCGCCAGGCGGCAAGCCAAAACCAAAGGTCTCGAACACGCTATCCAGCGTCAGTTGCGACAGCACCGATTCATCGCAAACGCCACGCCAGGCCACGTAACCCGCGTACTTCACCTCCACGTCAGGCGCCAGCTCGTTGCGCACCGCAGAACGAATACCGTCTGACGCTACGACCACATCGGCATCAAAGCTGCGACCATCGTCGCAAAGCGCCGTCACACCCTGCAAGTTTTGGCGAACCTGCCTGACGGATGCGCCCTGCATATAACAATCCGAAGGAAATGCCGCCAGCAACAAGGCGTAGAGACGACTCCAGGAGGTCAGGACCTGCGGCACGGTGCCCCGGGTGACGATACGGCCCTCGCGGTCCAGCACCACGCGTTGATCAATCGCAACCCCCAGTGGGGCATCAGGCGGTATGCCACAGCGCGTCAGTGCCGCCACCAAGGGGCGGTGCGTAACAATACCCGCACCGCGACCGTCCAGCGAATTCGCCGCCTTTTCAAGCACACGGACCTCATGACCGGCGCGACACAGCATGTTGGCGGCCATCAAGCCACCCAGTGATCCGCCGATGATGAGGATGCGGGCCATCAGTCCTTTGCCCCGGCGACCCTGGCATCCAGACGGGTCTTCTCGTCGGCCGGGTAGTTGAGCTCAACCACGAGTCCACAGGGATCGTCCAGAAACAGCTGGTGCAACCCAATGGCAGGAACCGTACGCTCACGACAGGCCACCCCCAAACGCTTCAGATGTGCCAGCATCGCCTCCAGCCCCGTTGTCATGAGCGCAATGTGATCCACGGCACCCGTGCCGTGCAGCGAGGAAACATCCCGGTCACCCAGGTAACGCTTCAATCCTTCGGGATCGTTTTTGTCAATGCCAATGACATGCACCATTGCATTGGCCACATTGGCGTGATCGCCGTTGTAGAGCCACAGGCCAGGGAACGGAAACGGCGGGCGCGGCCCCACCGTCAACCCCAGAACGGACTCATAGAACACACGCGTCGCATCAAGGTCAGTCGTACGGATCGAGAAATGATTCAGTGAATAGGTCATGACAGAATTTCCTTGGCTAATTCAGATGGGGAACCGGCGCGGCTGCTGGAACCTGCCAGCGGTTTTTTCCTGGAGACTGGCACATCGGCGTTCGACACAGGCGCCTTGACTACCGTACGGGTGGTCCCCATCACCTCATCGAGCGACAGCAAATAACCCCGCACACGATCGTGAATGAAGCTCTCATCAAAGGCCGCGGTGTCGCCGCCTTCAGCAGCATGGCCATAGACCCAGCGACGCATGCCCATGTAAAAAATGCCGCCATGCAACCCCATCAGCAATTCAAGCTCTCGCGCGGTCGGCTTGCCGCGATGGTTCAACCCCCGGTACCGGCGACTCTCGCGCACCAGTCGGGGGAACAGTTTCTCCCCCAGCATCGAGAAATAACGCTCGGTGATGTATCGGTCACTCAAGCCCGAAAAAATGAACACACGAACCCAGTCACGCTCCAGGATCACCCTGGCATATTCCACATAGAAGCGGGTGAACTTGGTCTCGACATCCAGGGATTTGTCGTCCAGCATGGTTTCCCATTCGGTGCGCCAGCGGCCTTCGAACAAATCGGAATAAACACGCTCGATCAGGGCCTGCTTCGTCGGGAAATAGTGGTACAGCAAGGTATGCGTGATCCCCAGCCCGCGGGCCAGATCTCGTAGCTGGCCATCGAGCCCGTGCTCCGAAAAAAACCGGACCGAACCATCCACGATCATGCGTTCGCGTTCGGACGGCAAAAGCCGTCGCCGCGGCGCACTGGTGCGGCCCGTTGCGGGACCTGCAGGGTTTTTCCGGATGGTTGACATCGAACGGCTGGTTGATAGTTGACCCTAATTTAACGGTTGGTCAATAAGCGTCAAATTGGGACAAACCCCAAGCCGCACCAAACAGATTCATCAAGGTACCGACATGGAACTCCAAGGCAGCGTGACCATTCCCGCAGCACCCCAGCAGGTCTGGCAAGCGCTCAACGATCCGGAAATCCTGAGACTGTGTATTCCCGGCTGCGAGGAGGTTCGCCAGATTTCCCCCCAGGAAATGCATGCCCGGGTTTTACTGAAGCTCGGTCCGGTCCGCGCCAACTTCGTCGGCAAGGTGTTATTGACCGATGTACGCCCTCTGCTCGGCTGCACCCTGAACTTCGAAGGATCGGGCGGCAGCGCGGGTTTTGCCCGCGGCAGTTCAGTCATCACCTTGAATGCCATCGCTGAGGACACGCGCCTGGACTACACGGCGCAGGCTTCGGTGGCGGGCAAACTCGGCCAGATTGGCGGACGGCTGATGGACGCCTCGGCCCGGCAGATGGCGGACCGGTTTTTCGCGGCCTTCAAGGCGCAAATCGCAGGCGTGGCAACCGGAGAACGTCCGATTGCCGTAGCAGAGTCCGCGGGGGCGGAGGCAACGACGGCTGCCCCGACTCATTTTCCTGTTGTGGCGCGGGCCGCAAGCGCCGCACAGAGCTCCCAGGGCGAGAGCTGGCTCGACAAGGAGAAGCCGCGGCTCCTGTGGTTTGTAGCGGGCGTGGCTGCCACCACCATCGGTGTGTGGATGGGTGCGCACTGGCTGCGTTGAAAACATTCCGGGAAGATCAACCGTCAAAGGTACCTCGACATGAAAGCTCCCCCGTTTTCCTACGCCCGGCCCAGACGACTGGCCGACGTGCTCTCCCTGCTTGAAAAGCACGGCGACGAAGCCCGCCTGCTGGCCGGCGGCCAGACCCTGCTGGCCACATTGAACATGCGCCTGTCCGAGCCATCCCTGTTGATCGACATGCAGTCGGTCCAGGAACTCAAGGGACTCAGCGTGACCGGCAACGGGTTGCGCATTGGTGCGATGGTGACCCACAGCGAAATCGAGTCCTCCGTACTGGTGGCGCAGCATGCGCCACTGCTGAGCCTGGCCGCCCCCCATATAGCGCACCGTGCCATTCGGAATCTGGGCACCTTTGGCGGCTCCATTGCCTACGGCGACCCGGCCGCCGAATGGCCAGCCTGCCTGTTGGCACTCGATGGCATGGTGATCGCCCGCAGTCTGCAGGGCGAACGGCGCATTGCCGCGCGCGATTTTTTCACCGGCCTGTACACCACCGAGCTGGCCGCCAACGAACTCATCGTAGCCTGCGAAATCCCTGTGGCGACACCCTCCCAGCGTTTCGCCTTTCACGAGTTGGCCCGCCGCCATGGCGACTATGCCGTTGTGGGCCTGGCCGCTTCAGCCCAATGGAACGACGGTGAGCTTGACCAGGTTCGCCTCGCCTGGATAGGCGTTGGCAACATGCCCCTGCGCTCCAGCGCCACGGAACAGATCCTGCAGGGGCAGTGCCTGTCGGATGCCCTGCTCGCCCAGGCGCTGCAAACCCTGCGCTCCGAGCTGCATGCCGAAGCCGATCTGACGCACAGCGCTGCGGCCAAGCAGCATCTGGCCGGCGTCATGCTCAAGCGTGCACTGAACACGCTGGGCAGGCCGCGCCAGCTTGCAGAAAATTCGAACATCGTCTGACAGACCACCCCACAAGGAAGACCATGACTGACCAGGAACAAGCCCCGGATGATCTGGCGACCGACGCCCGCGCCGTCAGCATCACGATCAACGGCACGTGCAGCCAGCACCATGTGCAGCCCCGAACCCACCTGGTCGATTTCCTGCGCGAGGGTCTCGGACTCAAAGGCTCGCATCTGGGCTGTGAACATGGCGTCTGCGGCGCCTGCACCGTGCAGCTCGATGGCCAGGTCGTTCGCGGCTGTCTGGTGCTGGCCGTGCAGGCCGACGGCCGGTCTGTCAACACCATCGAGGGCTTGAGTGACAGCGGTGCCATCCGTGAACTGCAGCAGGCCTTTGTACGGCACAACGCGCTGCAATGCGGCTTTTGCACCTCGGGCATGCTGATGGCCGCCCACGAACTGCTTGAAAAGAATCCCGATGCCAACCGCGAACAGGTGCGGGAATGGATCTCGGGCAACTACTGCCGCTGCACCGGCTACCAGGCCATTGTCGATGCGATTTGCGATGTGCTGGCCAGTCGCAAGACGGCGCAGCGTGAAGGAGCAGCAGCATGAACGCACCCGAAAGCCGCGAGCTGCGGCTGGCGCTGGCCGTTGCGGCCGCCAGAGCCGAGGCGCCGCACAGCCCGCCGGCAGACCCTGTCGCAGCGCCCCTCGCAGCGCCACTGCAGGATGCACGCCACATCGGCCAGGCCATCCCGCGCCCCAACATCGAACGCCTGACCCAAGGGCGCGGCCAGTATGTGGACGACATCGAACTGCCGCGCATGGCGCATGTGGTGTTCTGGCGCTCGCCGGTGGCGCATGCCCGCATCCGGCACATCGAGCGCGACTTTGCCCGCATGATGCCGGGCGTGCTGGCTGTCTACGACGGCAAAGACCTGGCCACCATCTGCAAGCCGTGGGTCGCCACCCTCACCCACCTGGCCGGCATCAAGTCGGCGCCGCAATACCCGATGGCGATTGACCGTGCCTGCTGGCAGGGCGAGCCCGTCGTGGCGGTCGTGGCCAAGACCCGCGCCGAGGCCGAGGACGCCCTGCAGTATGTGCAGGTCGAGTGGGAAGCCTTGCCGGCGGCGCTTGACATGAACACGGCCCTGGACCCCGACACGCCGGTGATCCACCCAGAACTCGGCGACAACCTGTGCTTCAGTCGCAGCCTGGACACCGGCGGCGTGGATGAAGCCTTTGCCCGCGCCGACGTGGTGGCCGAGGCCACCTTCGACTTTGGTCGCCACACCGGCGTGACACTGGAGCCGCGCTGCCAGATTGCCGACTACAACCCGGCCTCGGGCCAGCTCACGGTCTACCATTCGCAGCAGGCGCCGCACATGATGCAGGACCTGTACGCGCGCCAGTTCGATCTGCCCGAATCATCGGTGCGCGTGATTTGCAAGGACGTGGGCGGCTCGTTTGGCATCAAGGTGCACGCCTACCCCGACGACTTTGCGACGGTGGCCATGTCCATCCTGCTCAAGCGTCCGGTCAAGTTCGTGGCCGACCGGCTCGAATCCTTCGTGAGCGACATCCACGCGCGCGAGCACCGCATCAAGGGGCGCATTGCCGTCAGCAAGGACGGTGAGATTCTGGCCTTCGAGATCGACGACGTCACCGGCATTGGCCCGTTTTCGATGTTCCCGCGCACCAGCGGCATCGAGGGCAACCAGGTCGTCAACCTGACCGGCGGCCCCTACAAACACAAGGCCTACCGCGCCACGCTCAAGGTGGTTTTTCTCAACAAGACCCCGACCTGCCAGTACCGCGGCGTCGGCCACCCGATTGCCTGCGCCGTAACTGAAGGGCTGGTCGATCTGGCCGCTGCCAAACTCGGCATGGACCCGCTGGAGCTGCGAAAGCGCAACGTCATCCCTGACGACGCCTACCCCGCCACCGGGGCGTCGGGCATCAAGCTCGAAGTGCTGTCGCACCAGGCCTGCCTGCGCAAGATGGAGGCCCTGATGGACTACCCCGCTCTGCTGGCGGAACAGCAGGCCCTGCGCGCCAAGGGCATTTACCGCGGTATCGGTTTTGCCACCCTGATCGAGCTCACCAACCCCGGCGCGGCTTTTTACGGCGTGGGCGGGGCCCGCATCTCGGCGCAGGACGGCGCCACGGCGCGGCTCGAGCCCGGCGGCGGCGTGGCCGTGATGGTCAGCGTGGGCGAACAGGGCCAGGGCAGCGAGGCCATCTTCGCCCAGATTGCGGCCGACGCCGTGGGCGTGCCCATGAGCCAGGTGCGGCTGGTCACCGGCGACACTGAAACCGTGCCCTATGGCGGCGGCACCTGGGCCTCACGCGGCGCGGGCATCGGCGGCGAGGCCGTGCTGCAGGCCGGGCTGGCCCTGCGCGCCAACATCCTCAAAGTGGCCGAGGCCATCCTGAAGCGCGAGGTGCAAAGCCTCGCGTTGCTCGACGGCGTGGTCATCGATGTGGCCACCGGCGAAGCCTTGCTGCCCCTGCACGAGCTGGGCCGGGTGGCCTACTACCGGCCCGACACCCTGCCGGCCGGCTTCACGCCTGAGCTGATGGTGACGCGTCACTACGCGCAGCGCGACTACCCCTTCATCTTCACCAACGGTGTGCAGGCCTCGTACGTCGAGGTCGATACCGAGACCGGTTTTGTCAAGCTGCTCAAACACTGGGCGGTGGAGGACTGTGGCCGCGTGATCAACCCGATGCTGGTGGACGAGCAGATTCGCGGTGCCATCGTGCAGGGCATTGGCGGCGCGCTGTTCGAAGAGTGCCTGTACGACGATGCGGGCCTGATGAAAAACGGCAGCATGGCCGACTACCTGGTGCCCATGGCCGCAGAAATGCCAGACATCGTTGTGGCCCACATCGAGACGCCCACACGCAGTTCCATGCTGGGCGCCAAAGGCGCCGGCGAGGCCGGCACCGCCGGTGCGCCCGGGGCCGTGGTCAACGCCATCAATGACGCGCTGCGGCCTTTGAGAGCCGAAGTCTGGTCACAACCGGTCACGCCCGAAAAAATCCTGCGAGCGCTGGGGCATATCTGAACAACAGCCATGAACACCACGTTGGAAAGACTTGTCTGGTGATCGAAAACAACGGGTGGTGCTGCCAGCGGGCAATTAGGTGCAGGCGTATTTGGATGTAAGCCACCGCGACGCCGTCAGCAACTTGAAGATCGAGCGCCCCGAGCCCGATCTTTGTTGCGGGTGCGTCATCGCCCATGCGGGCGGGTAGCTTAAGAATCGATCGTTCCCCACCCCTGGAGCCCGCCGCGTTGAAGCGAGGCTCTTTTCAAAAGCATCGTTGACCGATTGCTTCAGAGGGAAGCCGGCTATGGCTGGTCTTGGCCAATTCCGAAAGATCGCTGCGCGCCCTAAAATGGCTGCGTGAACGCCATCCCGACCCCCTCCCCCCGCCGCCCCATCCGCGAACTGCCCGACGAGTTGATCAGCCAGATCGCGGCCGGCGAGGTGGTGGAACGTCCGGCGTCGGTGGTGCGGGAACTGGTCGACAACGCGCTGGACGCCGGCGCGCGGCAGGTCACGGTGCGGCTGCTGGCCGGCGGCGTGCGGCTGATTTCGGTCGAGGACGACGGCCTGGGCATCCCGCGCGAGGAACTGGCGATTGCGCTGCGCCGCCACGCCACCAGCAAGATCGCCTCACTGCAGGACCTCGAATCCGTGGGCACCATGGGTTTTCGCGGCGAGGCGCTGGCCGCCATCAACTCGATCGCCGACATGAGCCTGCTGTCGCGCAGTGCCGAGGCCTCGGCCAGCGGCGACGCGGGGCACGCCTGGCAGCTCGATGGCCGCTCCGGCGAACTGACACCGGCCGCGCGCGCGCGCGGCACCACGGTGGAGGTGCGCGAGCTGTTTTATGCCACGCCGGCACGCCGCAAGTTCCTGAAAACCGACGCCACCGAGCTGGCGCACTGCATTGAAGCCGTGCGCCGCCACGCGCTGGTTCGGCCCGATGTGGGTTTTGCGATCTGGCACGAAGGCAAACTCGTCGAACAGTGGCGCGCCTGCAGCGGCGAGAGCGCCCACGACCAGCGCCTGGCCGATGTGCTGGGCAGCGAACTGCTGGAGCAGAGCGTGGCGGTCGACTACAGCGCCGGCGCCCTGCGCGTGACCGGCCGCGCCGGCATTCCGGACGCGGCACGGTCGCGTGCCGACCAGCAGTTTGCCTACGTCAACGGCCGTTATGTGCGCGACAAGGTGATGACCCATGCCGCACGCAGCGCCTACGAGGACGTGTTGCACGGCCACCGCCAGCCGGTCTACGCGCTCTACGTCACCATGGACCCGACGCGGGTGGACGTCAATGTGCACCCGACCAAGATCGAGGTGCGTTTTCGTGACAGCCGCGAAGTGCACCAGGCGGTGCGGCACGCGGTCGAAAACGCCCTGGCAGCGCCGCGGGCGGCTGCGGCGGCGTTGGCCGCGGCCAGCGGCACGCCTGCACCAAACTTTGAATCAAATCAACCTACAGCCCTTTCCCCCTGGGCGCAACCAGCTATCAATTTCGGAGCAAACCCGCCTTACCGGCAGAACCCGCATGTCTCCGACTTTGAGGCGATGTGGCCCGTCAGGCCGCACGACACGCAGGGTGGAATGGCCACTGAGACGCGGCCTGCCTCGCCGGACAGCCCTTCGACGGGCTCAGCACGAACAGAAAATGCGGGCACGGAAAACACCGACCTGCCGCCCGGCGACTGGCCGCTGGGCCGCGCCGTCGCCCAGCTGCAGGGGATTTACATCCTGGCCGAAAACATCCAGGGCTTGGTGATTGTGGACATGCATGCGGCCCACGAACGCATCGTCTACGAGCGGCTGAAAAGCCAGCTGGACAGCGCCAGCATTGCCAGCCAGCCCTTGCTGATTCCGGCCACTTTTGCCGCCACGCCGCAGGAAGTCGCCGCCGCCGAGGCGCATACCGACACCCTGAAAGCGCTGGGCCTGGAAATCACGCCTTTTTCGCCACGTACCCTGGCGGTGCGCGCCGTGCCGACCAGCCTGGCCCAGGGCGATGCGGTGGAACTGGCCCGCAGCGTGCTGGCCGAGCTGGCGCAGCACGACGCCAGCACGGTGATCCAGCGCGCACAAAACGAATTGCTCTCGACCATGGCCTGCCACGGGGCGGTGCGCGCCAACCGCAAACTCACCATCGATGAAATGAACGGCCTGCTGCGCCAGATGGAAGCCACCGAACGCTCCGACCAGTGCAACCACGGCCGCCCGACCTGGCGGCAGATCACGGTCCGGGAACTGGACAACCTGTTCCTGCGCGGGCGCTGAGCCTCAGCGCGCCCGCGCCTTCACGGCCGTGTCCGGGAAGTCGCTGAACACGCCGTCCACGCCCATCTCGAAAAACTTTTTGTACTCCGCGGAAGCATCACCGCGGTAGTCGGACACCAGGCGTTTGGCCTCGCTGCGGAAGGTGAACGGGTGCACGAACAGGCCGGCGGCATGTGCGTCCCGGACCACCGGCGTGGGCGGCAGCAGCACGCGATCGCGCTCGTCGATCACGCCGTCGCCGTTGAGGTCGTCGGGCTTGCCGTCGCCATTGGCGTCCACCTGCCGCGCCGGCAGCAGGTAAGCCTTCCAGGGGCCGATGCCGTCGGCGTAGGTTTTGATCTCCTTCAGGCCAACGGGCGTCAGCAGGTCGGCAAAGGTGCGGCTGTCCCTGGCAAGGGCAAAGTCGTAAGGCTTGTCGAACGGCGGCTTGAGCGTGACCTGGCCCTGGGCATCCACACCATCGCCATCGATCAGCTGCACCAGGCGCAGCGCGGTCTTGCTGCGCAGGTACTTGAGGTTGGCCACTTCAAACGACTGCACGATGACCGGCGAGTCCTTGGCCGTGTAGCCGTACTCGGCCAGCAGCGCGAGCAAGCGGTCTTCCAGCGCCAGCCCGGCGTTCACGTGGTAAGTCGGGTGTTTGGTCTCGGGGTAGACACCGACCGTGCGGCCGGCGCGTGCGCCGTCGCTACGCGCCAGCGCCAGCACCTCGCGCAGGGTCGGAATGGTGTACTTCCCGTTGTGCGATTGGTCACGCTCCGCCATGGGCTGCCGGGTACGCAGGGTCTTGAGCTCGGCCAGCGTCAGGTCGGTGGTGAACCAGCCGGTTTCCGCCACCCCATCGACCTGCCGGGTGGTCTTGCGGCCGGCAAACTCCGGCCGCATCGACACGTCGGTGGTGGCCGTGATGTTGGGCTCGTGCCGCACCACGAGTTCACCGTCCTTGGTGGCCACCACATCGGGCTCGATGAAGTCGGCGCCCAGCTCGATGGCGCGCTTGTACGATTCCAGCGTGTGTTCCGGCAGATAGCCGCTGGCGCCGCGGTGCCCGATGACCAGCGGCGCCTGGCCGTCCAGGGTGGGATAACGGCCCGGTGCAGCGCTCGTACCGCCGGCACAGGCTGCCAGGCCCAAGAGGCCGGCAACGGCCAGACCGGCCGCCAGGATGCGCAATGAATACATGGGGGTCTCCGTGAATAAAGGTCCCACTATGGTGCATGCAAGTGACGGTTTGATGAATGAAGCGCTGTTGCAGGGGCTTAGCCCGCAGGCTGGCGGCTTTGCCGGAGCTTCACACCCCAGACATGGCGGGAAACCTGCATGCCGGGGAAAATTCCTGACAACGCGAACTTTTTGCCTCTCTGGCCACTCAGTCATGCTTATGAAACGCTGGACCCTGCTCGCCGCCACCGCCCTGTCCCTTGGCATTGCCGTTCTCGCCGGCTGCAGCACGCTCGATGAGCGGCAGCGCGCCTGGATCTTCCAGCCCAGCGACCGCAGCTGGAGCGGCGGCCTCGCCGCGGCCGAAGGCATGGACGACGTCTGGATCGGTTTCAAGGCCAAAGCCACCGGTGACGAACAGGCCACCCTGCACGGGCTGTGGCTGCCTGCCGAGCAGTCCGGCGGCCCCATTCTTCTGTACCTGCACGGCGCGCGTTACAACGTGACCGGCTCGGCCCCGCGCATGCGCCGCATGCAGGAGCTGGGCTTTTCGGTGCTGGGCGTGGACTACCGCGGCTTCGGCAAAAGCACCCAGGCCCTGCCCTCGGAAGCGTCCGCCTATGAAGATGCCCGCGCCGCCTGGGACTGGCTCGCCAGAAAATACCCGGACCGGCCCCGTTATGTCTTTGGCCACTCGCTGGGCGGCCCGATTGCCATCCACCTCGCCACCGAGGTCAACGACGAAAGCGGCACGATTGTCGAAGGCACCTTCAGCTCGATGGCCGACGTGGTCAGCACCTCCAAATGGGGCTGGATGCCGGTGTCGCTGCTGATCACCCAGCGCTTTGAGGCCGCGCGCAAGGTCGGCAAGATCGGCTCGCCGCTGCTGGTGGTGCACGGCGGCGAGGACCGGCTGATCCTGCCCGACCTCGGGCGCAAGCTGTTCGAGGCCGCCGCGCAGCCCAAGCTGTTCATGCTGGTCGAGGGCGGCTCGCACCACAACACCAACTCCGTCGGCCAGGCGCAGTACCGCCAGGCGCTGGCGCAGCTGTTCAGCCTGAAATAGGCCGGCGCCAGCACACACACTCCGAACCCCGCGCCGCCACCCGGCGTGCGGCTATCTGATACGCTCAGATCAATGTCCGCCACACCCCCTGCTCCTGCCTCCATTGCCCCCGCGGTGGCCGCCGAATCACCAGCCATGTCGCCCGCGCTGATTGTGCTGGTGCTGTCCCTGCTGCTCGGCATCCAGCCCATCACCACCGACCTTTATTTGCCGGCGCTGCCGGCGCTGACCGAGGGTTTTGCCGCACCCATGGCGCAAGCCCAGCTCACGCTCACCGGGCTGCTGCTGGCCTTCGGCGTGTCGCAGCTTTTCTGGGGTCCGCTGTCGGACCGGTTCGGGCGCCGGCCGATCCTGCTGTGGGGCCTGGGCGCCTACGTGCTGGCGGCCATAGGCGCCGCGCTGGCGCCGTCGATGGCGCTGCTGATCGGCTGGCGCATCGTGCAGGGCGCGGCCATGGGGGCGGCCGTCATGTGCGCGCGCGCCATCGTGCGCGACCTTTACACGCCGCTGGCCGGTGCACGCGCCATGTCCCGGGGCCTGAGCGGACTCGGCGTGATCGCCTGCCTGAGTGCGCCGCTGGGCGGTCTGTTGTCCGACGTTTTCAACTGGCGCGTGGCGCTGCTGGCGCTGGCCGTGTTCGGCGCGGCGGCGCTTGCCATGATTGCCCTGCGTTTCGAGGAAAGCATTGTCCACAAAAACCCGCGCGCGCTGGAGCCGGCCACCCTGGTGCGCACCTGGTGGGCGATTGTGCGCAACCCGACCTTTGTCGCGTTCTCGGCGCTGTCCACGGCGTCGTACGGCGGGCTGTTCACCTTTCTCGCCGCCTCGTCCTTTGTTTTCATCAAGGTGCTGGGTCTGTCCAAAACACAGTACGGCCTGGTGATGTTTTCGATGGCCTTGATTTATGTGCTGGGCACCTTCTGGTGCCGCCGGCTGCTGCCGCGCTTTGGTGTGCGCCGTTCGGTGGCCATGGCCGGCGGGCTCACCCTCAGCGGCGGCCTGCTGATCAGCGCGCTGGCCTGGGCCGGTGTCCACAACGTCTGGGCCCTGCTGCTGCCTTACTACCTCTTCATCTTTGCGCACGGCGTGCACCAGCCCTGCAGCCAGAGCGGCGCCGTCGGTCCGTTTCCGGGCGCGGCGGGCGCGGCCTCGGCGCTCAACGGCTTTCTGATGATGCTGGCGGCCTTTGCCATGGGCGGCTGGCTCGGCAGCCACCTGGACGGCACGGTGTATCCGCTGGCCTACGGCGTGTTGTTCTGGAGCGTCTGCATTGCAGTGATTTCCTGGACGCTGGTACAGCGCCATGGCGAGCCGACGGCGCTGGCCACGCCCGCGCATTCATGACGGCTTCACGCTGGATCGGACTGGCGGGACCCACCGCGTCGGGGAAAACCGCCGCGGCCTTTGCCATTGCCGAGCGCCACCCGGTGGAAATCATCAGCGTCGATTCGGCGCTGGTCTACCGCGGCATGGACATCGGTACGGCCAAGCCGACACCGGCCGAACTCGCCTTTGTTCCGCACCACCTGATCAACATCCGCGACCCGTTGCAGGCCTACAGCGCGGCCGAGTTCGTCGCCGATGCCACGCGCCTGATCGACGACATCAGGGCGCGCGGCAAGCTGCCGCTGCTGGTGGGCGGCACCATGCTGTATTTCAAGGCCCTGTCCGACGGGCTCGACGACATGCCCAAGGCCGACCCGGCAATTCGCGCCACCCTGCTGGCCGAGGCTGGCGAAAAAGGCTGGCCCGCGCTGCACGCGGAGCTGGCCGCGGTGGATGCCGTGACAGCCGCGCGGCTGGCACCCAACGACTCGCAGCGCATTTCCCGCGCGCTCGAGGTGTTCCGCCTGACGGGGCTACCGCTGTCGTCGTTCCAGAAAAAAATTGCTATCGAAAAAGTAGCTGGCGGCGCAATACCTACAAGGGCTGGAACCCTGATTTCCCTTGAACCGCAAGACCGCGCCTGGCTGCACGAACGCATCGCCCAGCGCTTTGACGCCATGCTGGCGGCCGGTTTTCTGGACGAGGTGCGGGCCCTGCGGTCGCGTGGCGACCTGCACCCCGACCTGCCGTCCATGCGCTGCGTCGGTTACCGCCAGGCCTGGGAAGCTCTTGATGGCGCCGTCCCCATGGGCGAACTGCGCGAGCGGGGCATTGCCGCCACGCGCCAGCTCGCCAAACGCCAGATCACCTGGCTGCGCTCCATGCCCCAGCGGCAGGTGGTCGCCTGTGACACACCGGATGCGGTGCAGCAGGTGCAGGCTCTGGTGAACCAAGCCTTATGAGCCTCATCGTCCAGAACCTCAGCAAACACTACGGCGACGTCGTGGTGTTCAACAACGTCTCGCTGCAGGTCGCGCCCGGCGAGTTTGTCGCCATCGTCGGCGAGTCGGGTGTTGGCAAATCGACGCTGCTCAACTGCATGGCCGGGCTGGACAGCTGGGACGCGGGTTCGGTGTCGCTCGATGGTGTGGACCTGGGCACGCTCGGCGACGACCAGCGCGCCCTGCTGCGCCGTGAAAAAGTCGGCTTCGTTTTCCAGGCCTTTCATGTGTTGCCGCACCTGGACGTGGCGCAAAACGTCGCCCTGCCCCTGTTGCTGCTCGGCCAGCACGACGATGCACGGGTGCAGGCCATGCTGGCCGCCGTCGGCCTGGCGGGCCTGGGCGAGCGCCTGCCGCAACAGCTCTCGGGCGGGCAGCTGCAGCGCGTGGCAATCGCGCGCGCCCTGATCCACCACCCCCGCCTGCTGCTGGCCGACGAACCGACCGGCAACCTCGACCCCACGACCGCCGCCAAAGTCATGGACGCGCTGGTGGCGCAAACCCGTGAACACGGCGCCGCACTGGTGCTGGTCACCCACTCGGAAACCGCGGCCGCGCGCGCCGACCGCGTGCTGCACCTGAGCAGCGAAGGCATCACCGGCTGAGAGGGCGCGGCCCTGCAGACAGCAGCTTGTCAACCACGCACCCGGCCCCACCTGTGCATCAGCAACCACCCGCCCGCCCCATGAACGCCGCTCCGCTCGAAACCCTGGAACTCCTGCCCGCCACCCCGCCGCGCCAGCTGTTTGTGCTGCTACATGGCGCCGGCGGTTCGGCGGTGGACATGCTGGACCTGGCCACCCGGCTCGGTGAGTCTTTTGCCGAGGCCGCCATCGTGATGCCGGAAGGCGTCGAAACCATCCACCTCGGCAAGACCGAGCGCCACTGGTTTCCGGCCTTCGAGCTGACCGATGCGAACCGGGCCGAACGGGTGGCCCAGGCCGTGCCGGCGCTGGCCCGTTTCATCCGCGAGCAGCAGGAGCGCTTCGGCATCCTGCAGTCCGACACCGCGCTGGCCGGTTTTTCGCAGGGCGCCACCATGGCGCTGGCGCTCAGCGACCAGCACGACGGGCTGGTCGGCCGCGTGCTGGCCTTTTCGGGGCCTTATGCGGCCTGGCCCGACAAGGCCCCCAGCCTCACCACCATCCATCTGCTGCACGGCCAGCTCGACACCGTGGTGCCGGCACAACTGGCCCGGCAGGCCTACGCCGCGCTGATGGCGCTGGGCGCCGATGCCACCTGCGACATCGCTTCGAGCATCGGCCACGAGCTGCACCCGGCACTGATGGCGCAGGCCGTGCACCGGCTGCAGACCTGCGTGCCGCTGCGTTTCTGGCGCTCGGCCTGACCGGGGCCGGTGAACGCCGCTGTCTGTCCCCCCTGCGGAGCCTTTTTTTGAAATCGATTTGACATTTCTCAAGGACAGGTGGCGCGCCGGACACTATAGTGAAAACGTATCTTGCAGGTTTTGCTCAGCAAAGCCAGTGGGGTACGGAGCTGGGGGGGTCGAGTCATCGATCCGAGTTCCGGTGTGCTACACCGGGACGGATGAGGACGTCCCCAGACGAGTCAGCCCGACACACTGACCCGGGGTCCTCACCACAGCCGCCAGCCCCTGAAAAGGCTGGCGGGTCAGTTTCAGGGGTTTGCATTGATGCCTGACCTTGCGGACAAGCTGACTTTCCTGCAACGGTCCGAGGCCTACGGCGATGCAGCGCAGCGCCCGCAATGCATCGAAACCCACATGTCCTGGGTGTTCCTGGTCGGCGACCGGGTTTACAAGCTCAAAAAACCGGTGCGTTTTCCCTTCCTCGACTTCACCACACTGAAGGCTCGCGAGTTTTATTGCCGCGAAGAAGTCAGGCTGAACCGGCGCCTGGCCCCCGGCGTTTACCTGGGACTGATGGCGCTGCAGTGGCATGACGGCACCTTCGAACTGCGGCCGCAGGCGCTGGCCAACAGTCCCGAAAACACCGTTGACTGGCTGGTCTGCATGCGGCGCCTACCCAAAGACCGAATGCTGGATCAGCTGATCGCGCAAGGACGTGTGGCGCCTGGGGACATCGACGCGCTGGTCGCCGTGCTGGGCGCGTTCTACCGCAGCGTACCCGCCGCGACATTGAGCCCGGACGACTACCTGGCCCGCTTCCAGTACGAACAGGCCGCCAACCGGGAAGTCCTGCTGCGCCCGCAGTTCCACCTGCCCGATGCCGCGCTGGCCATCGACCGGCTGGACCTGGCCCTGGCGCAGGGGGCCGGCCTGCTGCGCGAGCGCGCGAGCGGCCAGCGCGTGCTCGACGGGCACGGCGACCTGCGCCCCGAGCACGTCTGCCTGCTCCAGCCCCCGGTGGTTATCGACTGCCTGGAGTTCAACCCGCAGCTGCGCCAGGCCGATCCTTTTGATGAACTGGCCTACCTCGGCATGGAGTGCGAGGTGGCGGGCGCACCGTGGATCGCCCAGCGCCTCGCCTCGGGCTGCGCCGCCGCCCTGGGGGACGACCCGCCTCCGGCACTGTTGCAGCTGTACACCGCCTACCGCGCTCTGGTGCGCGCCCGCCTGGCGATGGCGCATCTGCTCGACCCGGTGCCACGCCTGCCCGAGCAGTGGCCGCCGCGCGCCAGCCGCTACATCGCCTGCGCCATGGCCGCGCTGGACGCGCTCGCCGGGCCGGCCGGCATTGCGCCCGTCAGCGCTGCCATGCCGCATGGGTCGTGCTGATGGCCCGTGCAAACAGCGGCGCGGCGGACGCCACCAGCAGCTTGCCAAGTGCCGCGGCCGTGGCCGGCAGGCGAAAGGCCGGCACGCTGTCGGTCACGATGATGCTGGCGATGCTGTCATCCCCCAGCACCTCGCCCGCCTGGCCTGTGAAAAGGCCGTGCGCTGCAAACGCCAGGACCTCGCGCGCGCCCGCAAGGCGCAAGGCCACGGCCGCACGCCGCATGGTGTCGCCGCTGGCCACCAGATCATCGAGCAGCAGCACGGTGTTGCCGTTCACATCACCGGCCACCAGGTTGTCGCTGCTGACCACGCCGGCGCTGCGGCGCTTGTCCACCATCGCAAAGCCGACATGCCGCTGCAGGGCATGCTCCAGCGACTCGCGCCACAGCTGTGCCCGCTTCACCCCGCCGGGGTCCGGCGAGGCCACGGCCAGCGGCCCTTCACCGACCAGTTTGGGTACCAGGGCATCAAACACCCGGTGCGCTTCCAGATGCACGGTGGTGCAGCGAAAGGCGTTCTGGAAGGCCGCCACGTTGTGCGCTTCAAGCACGATCAGCTGCGCCGTGCCGACCGCCTCGAACAGCTGGGCGACATAACGCAGGGTGACCGGGTCAAACGGCTTGGTCTGCCGGTCCTTGCGGGCATAGGCCAGGTAGGGCACCACCGCCGTCACCCGCGCCGCGCCATGTTCGCGCAGGGTGGCCATGAACAGCAGCAGATGGCAGAGCTTGTCGTGCGGACTGTCCGCCGGTCCGCCATGCAGGCTGTGGATCACGTAGGCATCCCGGCCGCGCGGGTCCCCCAAGGGCCGGAGCTTGTGCTCGCCGTCGTCGAAGCTGCGGTCTTCGTGCGGCGCCAGCGGCACGGCCAGGGCGGCCGCCAAGGCGTGCGCAAAGGTGGCGTCGGAGTCCAGCGAAAAAAGCAGCATGGCCCAGTTCCCTCCCCGGGTGCCGGCGCGCCACAGGCGGCCGCAGGTTGTACCGATCAAGCAGCCATTGTTGAAGAGGCCGCGCAGCCTGCGTTGACAAAGGTCAAGCCGGCAGTTTTTTTACCGGGCGCTGTGGACAGGGCGGCAAACATCGCACTGCGAATCGCACCCCCTTTGCGGATGGTCAAACCCGCCTTCGATGCCCAGGCGCATAAATGAAGGCCAGAGCACACCCCGCCTTCCTTTGCCACAGCCACCATGGACAGCCATTGGGAACACTTCGAGCACGGCGCCGACATCGGCGTGCGCGGCCTGGGCGCGACCAAGGCCGCCGCCTTCGAGCAGGCGGCGCTGGCGCTGACGGCCGTGATCACCGACCCGCCCCGCGTTGTCCCGGTCACGACCGTGCAGATCCGTTGCACGGCGCCGGACGACGAGCTGCTGCTGGTCGAGTGGCTCAATGCACTCATTTACGAGATGGCGGTGCGCCGCATGCTGTTTGGCCACTTCCATGTGGCGCTGGACGGTACCCGCCTGGAGGCACAAGCCACCGGCGAGCCGGCGTCGGTGCAGCGCCACCAGCCGGCGGTCGAGATCAAGGGCGCGACCTACACCGCCTTGCGGGTGGCCCCTTCTGACGGCGGCTGGCTGGCGCAAACCGTGGTGGATGTCTAGGCATTTTCAAAGCCATGGACCTGAAGCTTTTAAAACAACACGCGCCCTGTGCCTGGGAAATCCCGGCGCAGGGAAAGATGCGTGTGCCGGCCCTGATCTATGCCAGCGAAGAACTGGTGCGCGCCATGGACCACAAGGTCTGGGAGCAGGCGGTCAACGTGGTCATGCTGCCGGGCATTGTGGGCGCCTCGTACGTGATGCCCGACGCCCACTGGGGTTACGGCTTCCCGATAGGCGGCGTCGCGGCGTTTGACGCCGATGCCGGCGGCGTGGTGTCGGCCGGCGGCGTCGGTTTTGACGTCTCCTGCGGCGTGCGCTGCCTGCACACCGGGCTGCGCCGCGAACACATCCTGGCGGTGCAAAACAAGCTCGCCGACACGCTGTTCGAGCGCATCCCGGCCGGTGTCGGCAGCACCGGGGCGATCCGGCTGGGCAGCACGCAGATGGACGCCATGCTCAGCGGCGGCGCGAAATGGGCAGTCGGGCGTGGCTGGGGCACCAGCGCCGACCTGGAACGCGTCGAGGAGCACGGCCAGATGCTGCACGCCAAACCCAAGTTTGTTTCGGAGCAGGCCAAGAAGCGCCAGCGCGAGGAGATGGGCACGCTGGGCAGCGGCAACCACTACCTGGAAGTGCAGGAGGTGACCGCGGTGTACGACGAGGCCATTGCAACAGCCTACGGCCTGGCGCTCGGCGACGTGGTGCTGATGATCCACTGCGGCTCGCGCGGGCTCGGCCACCAGATCGGCACCGAGTTCCTGCGCCGCATGGTCGTGGCGGCCCCCAGCCACGGCTTGGTGCTGCCCGACCGCGAACTGGCCTGCGCGCCCCTGCATTCCGACCTGGGCCAGGAATACCTGGGCGCGATGCGCGCCGCCATCAACTGTGCGCTGGCCAACCGGCAGATCCTGACCCAGCTGGTGCGCGACGTGTTCGCCGACCTGCTGCCTTCGGCCCGCCTGCCGGTGTTGTACGACGTGTCGCACAACACCTGCAAGCTGGAGACGCACAAGGTCGATGGCCACCAGCGCGAACTGTATGTGCACCGCAAGGGCGCGACGCGGGCCTGGGGCCCCGGCCACCCCGAACTGCCGCAGGCCTTGCGTGCCTCGGGCCAGCCGGTGCTGATTGGCGGCTCGATGGGCACGGGCTCCTACGTGCTGGCGGGCACCACGGCCTCGGAGTCCCTGGCGTTTTCGTCCGCCTGCCATGGCGCCGGGCGGGCCATGAGCCGGAACCAGGCGCTCAGGACCTGGGACGGCCGCACCGTGGTCGACGACCTCGCCCGCCGCGGCATCCTGGTGCGCAGCCCCTCCATGCGCGGCGTGGCCGAAGAGGCACCCGACGCCTACAAGGACGTGCGCGCGGTCGTCGATGCAGCCGATGCGGCCGGCCTGGCGCGCAAGGTGGCGCGGCTGGAGCCGCTGGTGTGTGTCAAGGGTTGAGGCATGGCTGCCAGCCAGGACCTGCTCACCCTCTGGCTCGCCGGCGACGTGATGACCGGGCGCGGCATCGACCAGATCCAGGCGCACGCCGTTGCGCCGGTGCTGTACGAGAGCTGGGTGCACGATGCACGCGACTACGTGCGGCTGGCCGAACGTGCCAACGGGCCGGTACCGGCCCCCGTCGCGCCGGACTACATCTGGGGCGACGCCCTGGCCGAGATCGAACGGCGCCAGCCCGCGCTGCGCATCATCAATCTGGAGACGGCGATCACGACGGCCAGCAAGCCCTGGCCCCGCAAGGGCATTCACTACCGCATGCATCCGGCCAACATCGGCTGCCTCACGGCCGCGCGCATCGACGGCTGCGTGCTGGCCAACAACCATGTGCTGGACTGGGGAAGGGAGGGACTGATCCAGACCCTGCACACCCTGCAGCAGGCCGGCATCCGCACCGCAGGCGCCGGCAGCCACCTGGAGGCCGCCTGCACACCCGCCGCCTGGCCTGTTGGTGAAGACGCGCGCCTGCTGGTGTATGCCTGGGCGGCGCCAGACAGCGGCGTGCCGTCGGACTGGGCCGCCAAACCGGGCAACGCCGCGGACAGCGTCGGCGTCGCCCTGCTGCCCGCGTGGGACGAGGCCAGCGCGCAGCAGGTCGCCGCACAGGTGGCGCAGCAGCGCCGGGCCGGGGACCTGGTGGTGGTCTCGTTGCACTGGGGCGGCAACTGGGGCGCCGAGGTGCCCCGGCTGCACCGCCGCTTTGCGCGGCGCCTGATCGACCTGGGCGCGGCCGATGTGGTCCACGGCCACTCGTCGCACCATCCACGGCCTGCCGAGGTTTACCGCGGGCGGCTCATTCTGTATGGCTGCGGCGACCTCATCAACGACTATGAAGGCATCTCGTTCGAAAATGGTTTTGATGCCAGCGCCGTGTGCCTGTATTTTGCGCAGCTGTCACGCGCGAGTGGTGCGCTGCAGCGGTTGGACATCGTGCCCATGCAGTTGCGCCGACTGCAGCTCAGGCATGCCGACGCCGCGGCGCGGCATCACCTGCAATCGCTGCTGGAATCCGGCGGCCGGGAATCGGGCACCGGGGTGGAACTGCAGGCCGACGGTAGCTGGCAACTCAGGTGGTGACGGGTCTGGGCCTGTTGCCTATTGCCGCATCTTGCGTTCGCGTTTGCCTTCGCTGTCGACCGTGCCCACCAGCAGGCTCAACTCCTCGGACAGGACGCCGAGCACATCGTCGAGTGTCACCACACCGATCAGTTCGTCCTGCCCGCCCACCACCGGAACGCGGCGCACCCCCTTGCGGCGCATGCTGCGCATCAGGTCAATCAGCGAGTCGTCCTCGCGCGCGGTGACCAGATCGGTGGTCATCACGTCGTCAACGGTCAAGGTCGTGGCATCGATTCCCGGCGCGACCACGGCGGTCACGATGTCACGGTCGGTGAGCACACCCACCACGATGCGCCGGCCGTCCACCTCATCGACCACCACGAGGCAGCCGACATGGTTGTCCCGCATCAGGCGCGCCGCGCCATCGACGGAGGTTGTCCGGAAAGCGATGGTCACACTGCGTGTGCAAATTTCTCCTGTCGTCAGACGTTCGCCCATGTTTTTCTCCCGATGGCCCAGACGTGTCACATGTTGTCAATTTCTGTCAATTCCTGTCCATTCATATTGGCCGCTCAACCCATGCCGTGTTTGCCCAGGCTCACGCGCCTGGCCTGCAGGCCCTCGTCGCCGGCCTCTGGAAGAAACTGCACGGCGCTGCCGGTCTCCATGTGTTCAAAAGGTGTGCCGGCCACGTTGTCGCGGCTGAAGTAATACTCGTTGCCATCAGGGGTGCGGATGAAGCCGAAGCCGCCTTCACCATCGAGGCGCACGACCTCGCCGTGCAAGGGCACGGCATGCTGCTTTTCATCGCCCCTGCGCTGGCGCACCACCTCTTCGATCTGGCGCTTCATGTTGTCGAAGGCATCCCGCAAGGCAACATACACATCCCCATCCTGGTCCCGGTTTGCCACGAGTTCATGGCCGGGCAGCGTGAGGTCAATATGCACGCTGTAAGGCCGCCCCTGGTGCTGGTGTTTTTGCGACAGCTCGATGGTCACCCGACAACTCATGATGTCCGGCGCAAACGTCTCCAGCTTGTCGGCATGTTCGCGGGCACTGGCCTCCAGCGCCTCGGAAGGCGGCATGCCGCGAAACTGGATATGGACTGGAACCTGCATCGTCGTCCCCCGTGAATGGCAGATGTTTCCATTGTGGGCAGGTGCCGAAAAAGAAACTTGCGATTTGTCAATGCAGCCCCACAAACCAGCCCGATCCCGGGCCAGGGCGGGGGCGGACGGGGCGGCTGCCTCAGCGCACGGCCAGCAGGTCGGCGTAACGCGCCAGATCCACATTGCCGCCGCTCACGATCACGCCGACCCGGGCGCCCCGGATCGCCTGCGCGTCCGTGCAGGCGCCGGCAAACGCCAGGCAGCCGGTCGGCTCCACCACCATCTTCATGCGCTCTGCAAAAAAACGCATCGCTTCCACCAGTTGCGCATCACTGACGGTGAGGATGTCGTCCACATCGCGGCGGATGATGCCGAAGGTGTACTCGCCCAGGTGCTGGGTCTGCGCGCCGTCGGCGATGGTCTGCGGCACCGGAATATGCACGATGCGCCCGGCACGCAGCGACTGCTGCGCGTCGTTGCCGGCTTCGGGCTCGACGCCGTACACCTTGCACTGCGGCGCCAGCGCGCGGGCGGCCAGCGCCGAGCCGCTGGTCAGCCCGCCGCCGCCGGTGCACACGTACAGGCGGTCCAGCGGGCCGGTCTCCTCGATCAATTCTTTCGCGGCCGTGCCCTGGCCGGCGATCACATCGGGGTGGTCGTAGGGCGGGATCAGCGTCATGCCGCGCTCCGCCGCCAGCCGCAGGGTCAGCGCCTCGCGGTCTTCGGTGAAGCGGTCGTACAGCACCACCTCGGCGCCGTAGCCGCGTGTGGCCGCCAGCTTGGTCGAAGGCGCGTCTCGCGGCATCACGATCAGCGCCGGCATGCCCAGCAGCCGTGCCGACAGCGCGACCGCCTGCGCGTGGTTGCCCGAGGAAAACGCGATGGCCCCGGCGCGCCGCTGCGCGGCGTCAAACCGCGACAGCGCATTGAAGGCCCCGCGGAACTTGAAGGCACCCATGCGCTGGAAGTTCTCGCACTTGAAGAAAAACTGCACGCCCCAGCGCGCATCGGCGGTGGCCGAGCGCAGCACCGGCGTGTGGTGCGCATGGCCTGCTATCCGCGCGGCGGCGGCAACAACATCGTCGTAGGTGGGAAGCTGCATGGCGAGGGGGCTTTCATTCAATGGCTGGGAAAGACCATAGCTTAATCACCGTTGGCAGACTGGGGGGCACAATCCACCGCATGCTCGCCCTTCTTTCCACCTTTTCCTGGCAGGAGCTGCTGCACCACAAGTGGCGCAATGCGGCGGCCGTGGTGGCTGTCATGCTGGGGGTGGCGCTGGCGTTTTCGGTGCAACTGATCAATGCCTCGGCGCTGGCCGAGTTTTCCCAGGCCGTGCGTTCGGTCAACGGCCAGCCAGACCTGGAGCTGCGCGCGGTGCGCGGCGGCTTTGACGAAGCGGTCTATGCGCGGGTGGCCAAGCACCCGCAGGTGACGCTGGCCAGCCCGGTGCTGGAGTTCAGCACCTACGCCGTCGCTCCGGGCGGCCAGCGTGTGGCCTTGCGCGTGGTCGGTGTCGATGCGCTGGTGGTCGCCGCACTGGCCCCGGCGCTGATGCCGGTGCCCGCGGCCGGGGCCGAACGCCTGGCCCTGCTGGCCCCCGGCGCGGTTTTTCTCAATGCGGCAGCGCGGCAAAGCCTGCCCGGCGAACGGCTGCAGCTGCAAAGCGGCCTGCAGCTGCTGGACGCCCGGGTGGCCGGCAGCGTCAGCGCCGGCGGTGCCGCGCTGGCGGTGATGGACATCGGCGCCGCGCAGGAACTGTTCGGCCGGCTCGGCCAGCTCTCGCGCATCGACATCCGCCTGCAGGCCGGCGCCGACCGTGCCGCCTTCATCAGTTCGCTGCAACTGCCGGCCGGCATCACGGCCACCGAGCCGGGGGACGACGCGCAGCGCGTGAGCAACCTGTCACGCGCCTACCGGGTCAACCTGACGGTGCTGGCGCTGGTGGCGCTGTTCACCGGCGCCTTCCTGGTGTTTTCGGTGTTGTCGCTGAGCGTGGCCAAACGTGCGCAGCAGTTTGCCCTGCTCGGCGTGCTGGGCCTGACCGGCCGCGAACGCCTGCGCCTGGTGCTCTGGGAGTCGGCGCTGCTGGGCACGGTCGGCAGCGTCGCCGGCATCGCGCTGGGCACGGCGCTGGCCGCGCTGGCGCTGCGGGTGCTGGGCGGCGACCTGGGCGGCGGCTACTTTTCCGGCGTGGCCCCGGCCCTGCAGTGGAATGCCGGCGCGGCCGCGGTGTACGGCCTGCTGGGTGTGGCCGCGGCGCTGGTGGGCGGCTGGTGGCCGGCGCGCGCCGCGCAAAAGCTGCCGCCGGCGCAAACCCTCAAAGGCCTGGGTGCACCACCGGCCGGCGGCACGCCCTACCGGCTCAGCCTGCTGCTGATGGCCGCCGCCGGCTTGCTGGCCTTGACGCCACCGGTCTTTGGCATCGCGCTCGGCGCCTACCTGTCGGTCGGGCTGTTGCTGGTCGGCGGCATCAGTGCGCTGCCCTGGCTGATCGCCCTGCTGTACGACCGCATCGCCCCGCATGTGTCGCGCCGCCTGCTGCCGCTGCTGGCGGTGGAACGGGCGCGCCGTGTGCGCGGCAGCGCAGCGGTCGCCGTCAGCGGCGTGGTCGCCTCGCTGAGCCTGGCCGTGGCGCTGACGGTGATGGTGGCGAGTTTTCGTGACTCGGTCACCCACTGGCTGGACGTGGTGTTGCCGGCCGACCTGTATGTGCGCACTGCCAGCACCAGCGCAGCCAGCGACACCGTGTTTTTCTCGCCGACCTTTGTGCAGGCGCTCGCGCAGCTGCCGGGCGTGGCGCGCCTGAGCACGCTGCGCGTGACCGCCCTGCTGCTGGACCCCGACCAGCCCGCGGTGGCGCTGATTGCCCGCGACCTGCAGGACCCGGCCGGCAGCCTGCCGCTGGTGGGCAGCCCGCTGCCGGTGCCGGCCGGTCACGTGGCGATTTATGTGAGTGAACCCATGGTTGACCTGTACGGCGCCCGCCCGGGCACCGTGTTCACCCGAATTTCAGGATATTTTGAGGCTCTGACCCTTGATGCGCGGTCGCAAGCAGCTATGAATTCAGGAGCACCCCAGGCACACCCGAAGTTCTACGTGGCCGGTGTCTGGCGTGACTATGCGCGCCAGTTCGGCGCCATTGCCATGGACAGGCGCGACTTCGAAGCCCTCACCGGCGACCGGCGCGTGAACGACCTGGCCTTGTGGCGCGCGCCCGGCGCGGGTGACGCGCAGCTGCAGCAGGCCGTGCGTGCGCTGGCGCAGGCGCAGGCGGGCTCGGGCGAGCTGATCGAGTTTGCGTCCAGCGGCCAGATCCGCGCCACCTCGCTGCGCATTTTCGACCGCAGCTTTGCCGTGACCTACTGGCTGCAGGCCGTGGCCATTGCGATCGGCCTGTTCGGCGTGGCGGCCAGCTTCAGCGCGCAGGTGCTGGCGCGGCGCAAGGAGTTTGGCCTGCTGGCCCACCTGGGGCTCACGCGCCGGCAAATCCTCACGCTGGTGGCCGGCGAAGGCGCCGCCTGGACGCTGGCCGGCGCCTTGGCCGGGCTGGGCCTGGGGCTGGCCGTGTCGCTGGTGCTGGTGCATGTGGTCAACCCGCAAAGCTTTCACTGGACCATGGACCTGGCCCTGCCCTGGGCGCGGCTCTTGGGCCTGTGCGCGGCGGTCATCCTGGCCGGCACCGTCACCGCCTGGCTGGCCGGCCGTGCAGCCGCAGGCAGGGACGCGGTGCTGGCCGTCAAGGAAGACTGGTAGCGCCTGAACCCCATCACCTGCCACCCCATGGCGACACAGGGCGACACAGGCGGCAGGGTTTTTCGGGACTGGCCGCAAAAGTTGGCGGCAAGGCTATCTGCCGAAATGGCGCGCTACTCCCCTTTCATTTGCTTACCAACTGCCCCTCACTGAGACGTGGAATTT
Organism: Polaromonas sp. AET17H-212; assembly: GCF_002379085.1. Taxonomy (GTDB): domain Bacteria; phylum Pseudomonadota; class Gammaproteobacteria; order Burkholderiales; family Burkholderiaceae_C; genus Polaromonas. The sequence goes on from NZ_NBZW01000006.1 coordinate 91,791, forward strand.
TGAGGATTGTCATGACGCCGTCGCAAGGTAAACCTACGATGGTCGCAAAACCTCAGGAAGGCACATTCACCATGACTCCCGCTCAATACCGCATTGAAAGCAGGAACGCGCTGCGTGGCAGTTTGCTCCCGCCCACCGCCCTCAGTCAACTCTATACAGACCGCTCGCTGGCCGTGGCCGTGGCCGTCAAAAGCCTGGCCGACCCGACCTGCCAGGAGGTCCGCGTGGTGCACGTGCCCAGCGGCGAAGTTGTTTTCCAGACCGCACCCACTCACTGAGCCCCGTCAAGCCTGGCGGAACTGCGCCAGCGTCGGCAGCAGGTTGCGCGTGGCGCCGGCCACTGCTTCCGGCGGCTTGAGCGGAACCACCTGCACCCTCTGGTGCAACTGCTCGCCGACATGCGCCAGCGGCAACACCGCCGCACCGTCATCCGCGGCCAGCAGGCTTTTCATGGTCTCGTTGTGGTTGAGTTCGATGCGGGTGCGCGGGCTCAGCCCCGCGTCGGCAAACCACTCCAAAATCCCAGTGCACAAGGCCGTCAACCGGCGTAGCATGAAGCGTGTGTTTCCAGGCGTTTTTTCGGGAGGTGCTGCATCATGAACATCGTCTTGGCGGCCATTGTTCTGGCCCTTGTCTGTCTGCTGGTGATCTGGCTGCTGCCAAGCTGGCGTGCGCTGGGCGCGCAACTCGGCAACCTGTTTCCCGGCGCGCCGGCCCCGGATGCCGACGTTGCGCCAGCCAAACCCGTGCAGCGGCTGCGCGCCGGCAAGCAGCCCCCCGTGCATGCGCCGACGCGCCAGCATGGCAGCAAGCGGCACACCGTGCTGCCGCACCAGACGCGGGGACGGTAGGGGCCGTCGTGCTGACCGTCAAGGACGGCCGGCAAGTCACCCCGGCGCCCCGGGTCTGTTCCGCGCCGGCCTGAAGAACCCAGTCAGAGGCTGAGAGTTTTTTGGTCGTGCCCGAGTAGCGCGTCAAAACGTGCCCAATCGAGGCACAAAGCACAGCCATGGCTCGGGCCATGGCGCGCATTTGCAACGACGAGTGGGTGCGTTTTGGCGTGATAGGCGGGTATGAACAAAAGACTCTCAGCCTCTCAGTCCCCGGCCAGCGCCGTGATGATCGGGCAACGGCCATCGGCCTGTGGCGTGTCACATTGATGGATCATTTCGACAAGAGCCGATTGCATCTTCAGCAGGTCCTCCAGCTTGGCCTGCACCATGCCCAGCTTGCGCGACGCCAACTGGCGGGTTTCGGAGCAGGCCGTCGCTTTGTCGAGCTGCAGAAGCGTGGCGATTTCTTCGAGCGTGAAGCCCAGGGTCTGGGCCCGCTTGATAAAACGGATGCGCTGCACATCCCCGCTGCCGTAGGTCCGGTAGCCACTCAGTGGTCGTTGCGGTTCATGGATCAGGCCGCTGCGCTGGTAAAACCGGACCGTCTCCAGGTTCACGCCGGCCGCACTGGCCAAGCGGCCGATTGTCAATGTCTGGTCTGGGGGCTTGACTCCGTACATAAGTACAGAGTTTACATTCGACCTCATCTGAAAAATGCAATTTTTATGACCACGGACACAAACACAAAAGCCACGCTTGCCGCGGGCGGCCTGGCGGCGATTCTGGCCTCGGCGTGCTGCCTGGGTCCGCTGGTGCTGGTATCGGTCGGCCTGGGCGGCGCCTGGCTCGGCAACCTGGCCAGCCTGGAGCCCTACCGGCCCTATTTCATCGGCGCCGCCCTGCTTGCCCTGTTGTTGGCCGGCCGGCGCATTTACCGGCCCGAGGCCGACTGCAAGCCAGGGGACATCTGCGCCCTGCCCGCCGCAAGAACGGGCTACAAGGCGGTGTTTTGGGCGGTGGCCGGCCTGGTCGTTATCGCGTTTTCCTATCCCTACATCGCGCCGCTTTTTTATTGACCCACACGACCCATCGAGGATTGACCATGCTGCCCAAAAAATTGACCCTCCACGCCACCTTGCTGGCTCTGCCGCTGCTCGCGGCGCAGGCACAAGCGGCCATCCAGACCGTGACGCTGGACGTGCCCGGCATGACCTGCTCTACCTGTCCCCTCACCGTCAAACAAGCCCTGTCAAAAGTCAAGGGCGTGACCGGCACCCAGGTAAGTTATGAAAAACGCCAGGCCGTGGTCACTTTTGATGACACCAAAACCTCGGCTCCCGCGCTGGCCAAAGCGACCGGGAATGCCGGCTACCCGTCCACCGTCAAAACGCAGCCATGAGCGGCGTCATTCTTGAGTCACTGCTGGCCTGTCCGATGTGCGGCCATGCGGCAACGGAAACCATGCCGACCGACGCGTGCCAGTTTTTTTATGAGTGCGCGGCCTGCAAGGCCTTGCTGCGGCCCAAGACGGGCGATTGCTGCGTGTTTTGCTCTTACGGCTCGGTCAAATGCCCGCCGATACAAGAACAGCGCGGCTGCTGCGGCTGACCGGGCCGGCCCCGAGCCCGGGGCTCAGAGGCTGAGCCTCTCAGTGCGTGATGACCACCAGCACGCTGCAAGGCGCGTGTTCGATCAGCGACTTGGACACCGAACCACGCCACCAGCGCGCCGCCCAGCCATCCAGATGTTTGTGACCCACGACGATCAGGTCGGCATTGATCTTTTTCGCGTACTTGGTGATTTCGTCAACGGTTTCGCCAACCACCACCTCGCCTTTGGCCTGGTGGCCCGCCCCGGCCAGCTGGCGCAAGCCCTCGCCCAGAATGGCGGTGTACTTTTCCTTCTCGTGTTCGGCCAGGCTTCTGTCGTACACGCCGCCTTCCACGCCGATCAGGTCCATGTAGAGCGGCGTCACGGCCATCAGGGTCAGCGAGGCCTGGCTCCACTGCGCAATCTCCTGGCAGTCCAGCAGCGCCTTCTGCCCCGCCTTGGAGCCGTCATACGCCAACAAAATTTGCTTGTACATGGGTGCATCTCCTGCAGAGAGTCAAAGGGAAGGTCAAAGGAAAGGGTTTCATCAACGCTTCAAGGATAGACCTTACACCCGGGCCTCGCAACCCGGAGTTGTCCGGCACGCCGGCCGTGCTTGCTGCGAGAATGATTTGATGCGCCCCCTCGCCACACCTGCCCCACTTGCGCACAGCCCGGTGCGCCGCCGCCTGTTGCAGGCACTGGCGGCGGGCATGGCGGCCGGTGCCGGCCCGGCCTTTACGCTGCCCGCCAGGGTGCTGCAGTTTCCGCGCGACTTTGGTGCCCACCCCGACTTTCGCACCGAGTGGTGGTACATCACCGGCCATGCAAACTCGGGGACACGCCAGTTTGGTTTCCAGCTCACGTTTTTCCGCTCGCGCGTGGACGGCACGCAGGGCATGGCGTCAAAGTTTGCCGCCAAACAACTGATCTTCGCGCATGCTGCCGTTACCGATGTGGCGGGCAACAAACTCTGGCACGACCAGCGCATTGCGCGCGAAGGGTTTGACATTGCCAGCGCCAGCACGCAGGGCATGGCCCTGAAGCTGCGCGACTGGTCGCTGCAAAGCCAGGGGCGCACCCACAGCGCCCGCCTGCCCGCCACCGACTTTGCGCTGAACCTGCAGTTCACCGAAACGCAGCCCGTGCTGCTGCAAGGCCAGCAGGGCCTGTCGCGCAAGGGGCCCGAAGAAAAGCAGGCCAGCTACTACTACAGCCTGCCGCAACTGGCCACCAGCGGCAGCCTGCAGATCAAGGGCCAAAACTTCGACGTGAGCGGCAAGGCCTGGCTGGACCACGAGTGGAGCGAAGAGATCCTGCACCCCGACGCCACCGGCTGGGACTGGATAGGCATGAACCTCGACGACGGCAGCGCCCTCACCGCCTTCCGCCTGCGCGACAAGGCCGGCAACACCTTGTGGGACGGCGGTTCGTTTCGCTCCTCCCAAGGCGATGTTTACCCCTTCAGCAAAGGCGAGGTAATTTTCAAACCCGTGCGCCGCTGGAAAAGCCCGCTGAGCCAGGCCAGCTACCCGGTCGAGTGGCTGGTGCGCACCCCGGCCGACATCTACACCGTGCGCGCCGTCATCGACAACCAGGAGCTCGACAGCCGCCAGTCCACCGGCGCGATTTACTGGGAGGGTCTGAGCGAGTTGATTGACAGCAACGGCAAACGTGTGGGGCGCGGGTATCTGGAGATGACGGGGTATGCGGCGGCGTTGAGGTTGTGATGGCGCGGTGATTGGCTGGCTGACGGCAATGTGTACTTATCGATAGTTGGCTACGTTCGGTTGGCTATGTCTGCTATCGCTGCATTGCGGGCGCTCAAGCGGGATCCGCTGACCGGCGGCTTTGGGCCCATTGCGGGCTCAGCCAATGCTCGAATTGCTCCCCTGTAGCCGCCGCTCGCGCTGATGTGGCGCGGGTGCCATTCACACCGTGGCGCGGATCCGCACGTTTGCCCCGGATCGTCGGGATTTCCGGGCGTCACTAGACCCTGATTGCACCCATTCTAAGAAAATCTGTAAAATTGGAGCAAATCTGAGCAATCCTGAGCGTCGCGCCGCCTTAGAATGTCTTTGAAATTCATTTCAAGCCGTTGATTTAATTGAATTTACCCCTATTTTTCAGGAGTATAAGGAGTAGGAACAAGTGGAACTGCCAAGAATCACAGACCTTGCCGCCCGACAGGCCATCGACTCGACACGCTTGTTTCGGGAGTTCGTGCGCGTGCGGCGCGAACTAGAGGCCTTCGAGGGGAGCCTGTTTTTCAAGAAGGCGGGCGCCTACGAGTACCTGCTACACAAAGTGCGCGGCGTCATCCACCGCAAGGGCAAGAGGTCGCCGGCTACCGAGGCGGAGCGCGCCGACTTCCAGGCGACGAAACACCGCCTGAAGGCACGCCTCGAGATCCTGAAGGAAAACGTCGAGACCAACCAGCGCATGAACAAGGCCGTCCACGCCGGCGCGGTGCCCACGGAGGTTATCGAGGTCCTTACGCAACTTGAGCAGCACGGACTCGCCGACAAGAGCGTCATCCTGGGCTGGCCGGCGCTCTACGCCTACAGTCAATCGTCCGGGGTCAAGCTGGAGGGCCAAAAGGGGAAGCTGCTGGCGAGCCATCCCGACGCGCTGCGCGTTCTCATCCAATCCCCGAAGGACGGGCCGGCCGATCTGCTGCGGCAGCTGAAGCATTCCCTGAGGGCAGTCGCGGAGGTCGAGGCAAGCGCGGTGCCTCATTCCCTGTGGTGGGATTTGAACGTCCGCTTCGCGCCTTCAATGCCCAAGGCCGCCGCCAAGACGAAGGCAAGCGCCAAGACCAGGAAGTCCCCTGAGGACGGCCTGACCGCAGCGAAGGCGCGGAAGGTGATGCTCTTCCGGGTCAAGGCGGCTGCGTCGCAGCATGCGACGCATACCGACGCCTGGGTCAAGCTGCTCGGGCGCGCGCCCACCTATGAGCAGGTGGTCGTTGGCAAGACCGGGAAAATGGCCGTGATGCGCACCCTCGATCCGAAGGTCTTTGTGAGCTGGGAACACGCGCGTCAACTGCGCAGGGGCACGTGCGCGGACAGCGAGCAGACAGAGCAGCAAATCCGGCTCGTGGAGGGATTGCTCGAATCCTCGATGGTGGCCACCAAGCTTGACGACGCCGCCAGCGAAGCCCTGAACAACGAAGTCCTTGCCCTCGCCGCGGCCGGCGAGGTCGCCCCCGATCGCGTCTGAAGCGCGGCCGGCCAGCGATCAGGAACGATCCGCCGCCGGCTACTCGAAACCCAATGGAGACTATGTTTTGACGTATGCCCTCCTTGAAGACGATGCAATTCAGCAGCTCGCCGCGTCGGCGGCGGCCTTCGACCGGCACGCCGCCGCGGTCCAGACGCTGCAAAGCCGCTACTCGGCGGAGATGAGCTGGCAGGAACGCGACGGCATCCTGCAGCTGATCAAAACGCAGAGCGACGGCCGAGAACACTCGCTCGGCGATCAAACCGACGAGCGGGTCGCCCTGCACAACAAATACTTGGCGGACCAGCTCGCAGCCAAGCAGGCGCTCGAGCTGTCCACCAAAGACTTGCGAGTCGCGCGAGGCCGCAACGTGTCGATGGGGACCGCCCGGGTTCCTACCATCGTCATCCAGATCCTCAACGAACTCGAGAACAAAGGTCTGGGCGGCTACTACCGCGTGATCGGCACGCACGCGCTCTATGCCTACGAAGTCGCCGCAGGCGTGGCATTCGATGCGGAGAGCACGGCGACTCGGGATGTGGACCTGCTCTGGGATGTGCAGCAGCGCATCAGGCTGGTGGCCAACCTGGACGCCGCCGGGCTGACCATGCTCCAGCTGCTGCAGCTCGTCGACACTTCGTTCGAGCGCATGGAGGATCAGAAGGAATCGGCTGTGAATGCCGAGGGCTTCGCCGTCGACTTCCTGAGGCGAAGGGCCAGACGACAAAGTGGCAGATTCCATATCCGGCAAGGAAGGAGACGTCCTCCCGGTGCCAGCAGAAAACTCCCAGGAATTCCTGAACTCACCGCCCTACGAACAGGTGGTCATCGGCGGCGATGGCTCCATGGCGCGGATGCGCACGGTGGACCCCGGCATCTTCGTGGACTTCAAGCGGTGGCTGGCCAAGCTGGATACGCGCGAGCAGATCAAGCGCCGTCGCGATCAGCGCCAGGCCGACGCCGTCGAGCAGCTGCTCCGCGAGGGGCGCCTGGTGTCCAGCGTCAGGCCGTGATCGCAAGGGGCACAAGTGAAGGGCTGTCGAAGAAAGAGATCCACCGGTGCCGAAAGCGCTCATCGTTCGTGAGCTGTACCTACTCATCCTGGCTGATCTAAAGGATTCTGCCTCTTCTGCTTGACATAGGAGCGTCAACGCCGGCATATCTGACCGCGCATGCCGACCGCAGCGGACCGGCGCGGCCAAGCAGGTCCTTGGCAAGTTCCAGGCAGCAACGAGCACCTCGCGGACGCATGTTGGTAGGGTGTCCAAAAGCTGACCTTGGTCACTGGCAGCTAGTGGCCGATAGCGGAAACGGCTCTCTTAGGCAGCTAACTAGCAATAATTACATATTCTCGATAGCTACCGAATCGACTAACAACTGCAGAAGATGGAACTGAATGACTTAGGCCGCCAGCCTTTTTTTGGCGGGCGCAACTAGCTATCAAATATATAGCGCCGTTCCACGCGCCGTGGACAATGTCCCACCAGCCCTACTCCGCCGGTTTCGTTGTGGCTCCCAGGACTTCCCCGCCGCTGACCAATAAACGCTAAACACCGTAGGGGAGCTTGGAGGCCATCATCTTCCTGCGGTCCATCTTGCGCCCATCAACAATGAAGGTGCCGTCGCCGACAGCATGAACCGTGCGCTTCTCCTTGCGCGTGGTATCGATCCAGGCGGCCACTGCCTCTAGAACAACAATGTTGTGTTTTTTGACGATGTCGATGACCTTGCACTCGATGTTGGCGAGGCACTCCTTGATCAGGGGCGACTTGACGACCTTGCCCGGCACCGGTGTGAGCTTGAATTTGCCGAACTTGTCGGTGTCTTTCCCGGAACACGTCCCGATGCCAACCACCTTGTCCAGCATGTCCACCGTGGGAATGGCAATGACGCACTCCCTGTTTTTTCGCAACGCCGCGTAAGAGTGATTCCATTCCCCCGTGGTGATGGCAAATACCGGCGTGAAATCCATCACCATGGTCCAGGAGATCGTCATGATGTTGTCCTTCCGCCCATCATGCGTCGTCACCAGGACAACAGGCCCTGGCTCCATCAGGGTAAAGGCTTTGCTCAGTTCCAGTTCATGCATGAGGCACCTCTTGACATTCGTTTGACCGGCGGTCGGGTCGCGCGCTTGTCGTCATTGACGACGCGCCCTACCCCGCCGGCACCTGCACCGGCTGGCTCATCTGGTCTTTCAGCGCCAAGCCCGAGCGTTGTTGAACACGCATCTGGTTCAGCAGCCAGGCGATCTTGGCCGCTGCGGCCTGCGGGGCCAGGCCCTGGGGCCGGATGTTGGAGACGCAGTTGCGGTCGGCGTCGCTGGTGGCTGCGCCGGGCGCCCAGGTGATGTAGGCGCCCAAGCTGTCGGGTGACGACAGGCCCGGCCGCTCGCCGATCAGCACCAGCACCGCCTCGGCCTGCAGGCTGCGCGCCACCACATCGCCGGCGGCGACGCGGCCGTGGTGCAGCACCACCACTGGCGCCAGCGCCCAGCCCTGCGCCTGCAACAGCGGCAGCAACGCTTCGAGCACCGGCAGGGCATGGCGCTGCGTGGCCTGGGCCGACAGGCCGTCGGCCAGCACCACGGCCAGGCCGCCGCGCGAGCCGCTGGCTTGCAGCAGCGCCAGCGCATCGGCATCGAGCTGGCGCCCCAGGTCGGGCCGCATCAGGTAGGTGCGCCGGTCGGCGGCGGCGCTGCGGCAGACCAGCACGGGCTGGCCCATCAGAAGCGACAGGCCGGCCAACAAGGCACTGGCATCCAGCGCGGCGCCGACGGCATCCCGCGCCCGGGCGTGGGCCAGGCGAAAGTCCAGCAGTGCGGGGGTGCCCAGCGAGGCGCCGCTGCGCGGCAGGCCGATGCGCGCGGCGGTCAGCGGGCGCAGCGCCGCCCACAGCTCGGCCATGCCGGCAGGCGCATCCACTTCGGCCGAGAGCTGCTGCGTGTCGTTCATGGCTTGGTGCTGTTGCCCAGCAGTTGCCGAAACGGCAGCGGCACGGCGCCCGGCCGCACGCGGCCCTGGCCGTCCACCAGGCCCTGCGCGGCCAGCCATAACTCGAACTCGGGTGCGGGCCGCTTGCCCAGAAAATCGCGCATGGCCAGCGCGTCGTGGAAAGAGGTGCTCTGGTAACCCAGCATGATGTCGTCGGCGCCGGGCACCCCCATAACGAAGTTGACGCCCGAGGCCACCAGCAGCGCCAGCAGCGCATCCATGTCGTCCTGGTCAGCCTCGGCGTGGTTGGTGTAACAAACGTCGCAGCCCATGGGCAGGCCCAGCAGCTTGCCGCAGAACTGGTCTTCCAGCGCGGCGCGCGTGATCTGTTTGCCGTCGTACAGGTATTCGGGGCCGATGAAGCCGACCACGGTGTTCACGAGGAAGGGCTTGAAGTGGCGCGCCACGGCATAGGCGCGCGCCTCCATGGTCTGCTGGTCCAGGCCGTGGTGCTGCCCGGCCGACAGCGCGCTGCCCTGCCCGGTTTCAAAATACATGAGGTTGCTGCCGACCGTGCCGCGCCCCAGCGACTGGGCGGCGTCGTGCGCCTCCTGCAGCAGCGCCAGGTTGATGCCGAAGCTGCGGTTGGCGCCCTCGCTCCCGGCGATGGACTGGAACACCAGGTCCACCGGCGTGCCGCGGGCGATCAGGTCCAGCGTGGTGGTGACATGCGCGAGCACACAGCTTTGCGTGGGGATGGCGAGCTTGCTGCGCACTTCGTCAAGCAGGCACAGCAGCGCGTGGGCGCTGTCGGGGCTGTCGGTGGCGGGGTTGATGCCTATCATCGCGTCGCCGGCGCCCAGCAGCAGGCCGTCGAGGATGCTGGCCGCAATGCCGCGCACGTCATCGGTCGGGTGGTTCGGCTGCAGCCGCACCGAAAAGCGCCCGGGCAGGCCGACGGTGTTGCGAAAACGCGTGACCACGCTGCATTTGGCGGCGACGATCATCAAATCCTGCAGGCGCATGAGTTTGCTGACGGCGGCCACCATCTCGGGCGTCAGGCCGGGCGCCAGGGCGCTCAAGACGGCGGTGTCGGTGCTGTCGGCCAGCAGCCAGTCGCGCAGGCCGCCCACGGTGAGGTGCGCTACGGGCGCAAAGGCGGCGCTTTCGTGGCTGTCGATGATGAGCCGGGTGACCTCGTCGGTTTCATAGGGCACGAGGGCGTGGCGGAGAAAGTCTTTCAGCGGCACGTCGGCCAGTGCAAACTGCGCCGCCACCCGCTGCTCGGCCGAGGTGGCCGCCAGCCCGGCCAGCACGTCGCCACTGCGCAGCGGCGAGGCACACGCCATCAGCGTGGCGAGGTCGCTGAAGACATGGGTTTCTTGACCAACCGGCATACGGTACATCGCTGTGGGCCCAGGTTGCGGCGGCCGCACCGGGGCGGCCGGTGCGCGTGACGCCAGCCCCTATCGTAGGGGAAGCGGGCCGAGCCGTGCGGCAGAACGCGCGCGGCTTCGCAGGCCCGCCTCACCGCCCCACCACGGCGGGGCGAAGTCCATGCATGTTTTATGCCTGCAGCCCTTATTGCACCTGCGCCAGTAGCTATCACATACATAGCAATCCGACTCCCCTTCAAGCGCCGGCAGCTTGGGCTGACGGGCGCTGCGGCGGCATTGGACTCAGGGTCGCGGGAATTGGCTGGAAGCGCTCCAGGTGGGCGAATTCACTTGCGGTCTTTGCTGGCGCGGGCATGGGCATCCATCCCGCCGCGCGCTTTCCATTCGCCATAACCGCCATGCAGGATGCGCACGTTTTCATAGCCGGCCATTCGCAGTGCCATTGCCACCTGGCCTGAAAACGAACCGGTGTTGCAGTACGCCAGGATGGTCTTGTCCCTGGGCAGCTTGGCGCGCTCGGCAAAGACCTTGCGCCATTCGATGTTGCTTGCCCCCGGAATGTGCTCTTTCGCGAACTGGCCCGCGTCGCGCACGTCCAGAACGTAAAACCGCTTGTAGTCCTCGGCCGGAATCTGTTCGGCGGCGATGGTGCCGCTGTTGTAGTCGGAAAATTCGAAGTAGGTCTCCAGCGCCTCAGTTGCGGCCTTGTCGAGCTGGGCATGCGCGACGACCGGCAGCACTGCGAACACGCTCAGGGCAGCGGATGCGGCCAGGCGGCGCGAACAGAGGGCGAGGTACGTCAATGTCATGGATGGTCTCCGGGTTTTCCAAAAGCTGGGGGGAATCAAGGCGTCAATGCAATGCGTCGATGCGTCAGTGCGCGGGGCTGAGCCGGGGGTGGGTTTCTTCACCCCAGTGATGGAGCACAGCACCGGACAGCAGCATCGCCACGGCGACGAACCAGAAGGCGGTCTCGATGCGTCCGCCCAGGGCTGCGGCCGCGCCCAGACCCAGGGCGCCAATGCCGTAACCGAGGTCGCGCCAGAAGCGATAGATGCCGATAGCCGACGCGCGCCAGTTGGGGTGGGCGATGTCGGCCACCGCCGCGCTGAGGTTGGGGTACAGCATGGCCATGCCCAGGCCGGCGATGGCGGCCGCGGCGCTCCACCAGGCCGAGCCATGGCCCAGCGGCAACAGCGCGACACCGGCGCCACACAGCCACATGCCCCAGACGTTCAGGCGGTGCCGGCCGACGCGATCGGACAACTTGCCAGTGAAGAACTGCGCCCCACCCCAGGTGAAGCCGTAAACACCGACGATCCAGCCGATGCCGGGCAGGCTCACGCCTTGCTGGTGCAGATACACCGGCCAGAAGGCCCAGACCAGCGCATCGACAAACTTCTCGACCATGCCCGCCTGGCACAGCGCGGCCATGCGGCGGTCGCCCCAGCTCATGAGGGCAAACATTTCCCGCGTGGTCGGCCGCTCGCTGATGCCGGTCGGGTAGCGCGGCCGCAAGGCATGCGCCGCAGGGGCCGCAGCGTGGCGCTTGACCTCGGCATGCGCCCAGGGCAGCGTCTCCTTCACGCCCAGCCAGGCCAGCAGCGTGGCCAGGCCGATGACGGCCGCACCAAACCACAACAAGCCTTCGCGCGGGCCCAGCAGCGAGGCGGCATAACCCGTCACCACGCCGGCGATGGCGACACCCACATAACCGGCAAACTCGTTGAGTCCGATGACCAGTCCGCGCTGGTCGGCCCGCGTGAGGTCGAGCTTGGCCGTCTGTGTCATCGACCAGGTCAGCCCCTGGTTGATGCCCAGCAGGATGGTTGCCAGGACAATCCAGCTCCACGACGTGGCGAAGTAGACGATCAGCGGAATCGGCAGCGCCACCAGCCAGCCCAGCAACAGCACGCGCCGGCGGCCCAGGCGTTCAGCCAGGCGGCCGGCGGCAAAGTTCATGGCGCCCTTGACGAAACCGAAGGCGACAACGAAGGCCGCCAGCAGCATGAAGGAGCCGCGCGGCACGCCGAACTCGGTTTCGGCCAGCGCCGGAACCACGTTGCGCATCATCCCGATGGTCATGCCGACGAGCAGCACCTGCAGCAGTTGCTGCAGGACCTGGCTGAGATTGGCGCGGATGCCGTATTCCATCTGCATGCAGCTCAGGCGTGCGCCGGCTCCGGCGCCGTTCCACGCAGGTTGGCCGCCACGATGCGGGCCATGTCCTGCGGCTGCGGCGGAATTTCGGCCGTGAGCGCATCCACGAAGTCCTCACGCGCCATGGCGAGCATGGGGTTGAAACGTTTCTCGAAGCCAAGGGTCGATGCGGGTTTGCCGGACAGGCCCGCACCGCAGGCGCTGCCGGCCTGGTGGCCGGGATAGATTTCGAGGCCGGCGGGCAGGCTCAGCAGCTTGCCATGCAAGGTATCGTGCAGCTGGCCCGCCATCTCCCGTTCGCGGCCCGCCAGGTCGGGGCGCCCTACCGCGCCAACAAACAGGGTGTCACCGGTGATGACGAACCAGGGCTCATCGCCCCGGCGCATGTCGCGCACCAGCAGGCAGATGCTGTCTGGCGTGTGCCCGGGCGTGTGCAGCACGTCAACCACCACGTTGCCAGCCTCGAGCCGCTGGCCGTCCGCGACTGGCGCGAATTCGAACAAGACCCGCCCCTGGTTGCTCTCGTGCAGGTAATACGGCGCGCCGGCCCGCCTGGCCAGTGCCGGGCCACCCGAGTAGTGGTCGGCATGCACATGGGTGTCGATGACGTGGGCGATCCTGACGCCCGCCTTCTCGGCCTCGGCCAGGAACCAGTCCTCGTCGCCGGCCACCACGTCAACGGCCACGGCTTTTGCCAGGCCCGCGCAGCCAAAAAAATAGGACAGGGTGGCGTTCTCCGCCGGTCGTTGTTTGAAGAACATGTTTGCCTCCTGAATCAGAACACCAGGACCTTGTCGGCCCAGACCGTCCATTGGGTGAGCTCGTCCAGGGTGCTGCGGTGCGCGCCCGGGATGAGGTCTTCGATGCTGATGCCGCGTGCATCCATGCAGGTGCCGCAGGCGCCGATCACACCCGCGTGGCTCACCACCGAACCGAGCATCACTTCAAGGTTGTAAAAGCCGGTGGGCACCTTCTGGAGGCGGTGCGCGGCGGCTGCGGCGTCACCAATCAGGAAAACCCGGACCTCGTTGCCTGGCTGCCGGGCCAGCGCACCGGCCAGGCGCGCCCCGTTGTAGGTGCGCTCGCTGCCGTAGGGAGCGTCATTCAGGATGAGCAGTGTGTTCATGTCGTGCCTCAGGTTGCCTGTTCGAGGGGCAGGCCACGGGCGCGCCATTCGGCCACGCCGTCGGTCAGGTGAAAGGCGCGGTAGCCCCGTCTGCGCAGCAACTCGACGGCGTCCCTGGCCATCAGGCAAAACGGGCCGCGGCAGTAGGCAACGACGGGAACATCCTTGGGAAGCTCTTTCAGCCGCTTCCTGAGCTCGTCCACGGGCAGCGAGCGGGCGTGGGGCAAATGGGCGCTGGCGAATTCTTCTTCCGGCCGTACGTCCAGGACCAGGACCTCCCCGGCCTTGGCTTTCTTCAGGATTGCCGCCCGGTCGATGCCCTCGAGTTCATCGCCGTGCTCGACGATGGAGGCCAACGCAACCTGCAATTCGACCAGCCGCTCCTCGGCTTCGGCGCGCAAGTTCACCCAGAGGTCAGCCACACTGGTGCTGGCCAGGCGGTACAGGACGTACTTGCCTTCCTTGCGCGTATCGACGAGTCGCGCCATGCGCAGCTGCTTGAGGTGGGCGCTGGCCAGCTTGACGCTGATTTCCGCCTGTGCCGCGAGCACTTCGACGGTCTTCTCGCCCTGGCAAAGCAACTCGACCAGCTCCAGGCGCTTGGGACTGGCGACGGCCTTGCCGATGCGGGCGACCTGCTCGTAAAGATGGTCCTTGATTTGTCTCATGCCATCAATCTAACGTTTGTTAGATTGTTTGTCAACCTCCAAAGACTGGCCCACGGCAGGAAGGCCGCCGGGCCACGGGAAGAGCGTCAGTGTCAGTAACAGTCCCGACACAAGCAGCGAGCCGCCCCGGTTTCCGGCGCGGGCTCAGATCTGCACCCGCGTCCCCAGTTCAATCACGCAGTTGTTGGGCAGCCGGAAGAAGGCGGCCACGCTGCCTGCGTTGCGGGACATGATGGCAAACAGGGCTTCACGCCAGTGCGCCATGCCGGCACCCCGGGTCGGCACCACAATTTCCCGGCTTAGGAAGTAGATTGTGGTGGCTGGATTTTTTGCAAAACCGGGCCACGCCCGGACCGCCATGGGACCCTGTTTGGGGTCTGCGTGTACCCACGCGACTACCGCGTCTGGCCGGAAGAAGCACAGCAGCTGTGCTCCAGCGTCCAGATCGTCGCGCCGATACCGAGCAACAACCTGACATCGTCTTCGTAGGACAGGCTCGCCTTGTCCAGGCGGTCGATCATGGTCGCAACATGGGAAACCGCATCTTGCGGCGAGACTGCCCCACCTATGCGGGCCATCTCGACGATCGCCAGCACCGCGTCGACCCGGTTCATGCCCGGGAGTTTTTTCCGGAAATCTTCAGGATCCAGGGGTGTCATTTTTCTGGCCGTATCAAGCAGACGCTCACTGGCGCGCCTTCGGTTCGAGGCGTCGCAGGGCCAGGTAAATTTTCTTCAGAAGAGCTCGCTGGAGATAGGCGAACCCGGCTTGGCTCACTGCCGACGCTGTCCACGGCCGCTCGCAGCTCACGCTCGGTGCATTTCAGTTCGTGGCGCCGGGCAAGCACAACGAGTGGCCCAACCCGGCAAATGCGGTCGAAGGTGGTGGCTGCGGTAGAAGATGGATGGGTCATGAAGACGCCCTTTCAAGGGGGCGATTTCATTGTGGTCAGTCGACGCGCTGGAGACCAGGGCCGTTGGGCCCAATCAGTGTAAGGAATTGTGCCGTTTCGTCCGCCTGTCCCCCCGACATGACGGGCTCCAGGGGCGGCGGAAGACAGGCTACAGGCTTTCTGGGTCCCCACAAGAACGTGTCGCCCCAGGCCGGGAACGGATTCAGCCCAGATCCGGTCCCGGTGGACTCCGCCTGTCCGGCCGCCGGACAACGGGGCCGGACGCCGGACTTTGTCGTGCGGATGCTGCGTTTCAGCCTGCCAGCTTCCACATTTCCCCACACGCCGGGTCCAAACGGGAAGGACGTGGCTATATTGCTGCCATGACCACTGCAAGCCGACACCAGGGCAACCTCATCAGCCGCATCTTCCGGCGCGACCGGGAAGAACGCCTCGCCCAGGCAGCGGGCGGCCTCACGTTCACGATGGTGGTGTCCATGGTGCCGCTGCTGGCGGTGAGTTTTGCCGTGTTCGCGCGGACCCCGTTCCTGCGCGCGGCCGGGGAAGCGATTCGCGAGCACCTGCTGCGCGGCCTGCTACCGGCCGACATCGCCAGGACGGTGCTCAAGCACCTGGCGCAGTTCGCGGGCAACGCCAGCGGGCTCACGCAGGTGGGCTTTGCGGTTTTGCTGGTGTCGGCCCTGGGCCTGCTCCTGAGCGTGGAGAACACGCTCAACCGGATCTGGCGAGTGAAGAAGCCGCGCACGGTGCTGCGCCGGCTGGCCCTGTACGCTGGCATGCTGCTCACCGGCCCGGTGATCATCGGCGCGAGCTTGTGGGCCGCGTCCTATCTTCTGGCAGCCTCCAGCGGACTGGTGGGCACGCGGCCTGCCTGGCTGCCGCATGCCCTGAACCTGGGGCCGGTGGTGCTGAGCGTGGCCGGCTTCGCCTGTCTGTTTCGCTTCGTGCCGCACACCGTGGTGCGGTGGCGCGATGCGATCGCGGGCGGCCTGCTCGCCGGCATCGCGTTTGAAGTGGGCAAACACGGCTTTGCGATTTACCTTGCCAACGTGCCCACCTACCGCACGATCTACGGCGCCTTCGCGCCTTTGCTGGCTTTCCTGGTGTGGGTGTATTACTCGTGGCTGGTCACGCTGGCCGCGGCACTGGTCAGCGCCAACCTGCCGGGTGGCGCGGCGCAACCGGCACGGCGGCTGTCAGGGGCGTAGCGGTGCCACACCGGGTTTGCAAGCCTTTCAGACCTCCGCCCCTTGAGCGGCATGCGCAAGCAGCTATCAAATAAATAGCAAATCGCGGTCAGCCTCAGCGTGCCAGATAGCCGCCGTCCACCGGGTAATAGGACCCGGTCACAAACGAAGCCTTGTCCGAGGACAGCCAGGCCACCAGTTCGGCCACTTCTTCCGCGCGGCCCAGCCGGCCGATCGGGTGGGCGCCGACCAGCATGGCGTTGATGGCGGGGTCTTCTTCCATCCCGCTGATCATGGGGGTGTGGATGAAGCCGGGACCCACGGCGTTGACACGCACGCCGTGGGCGCTGTATTCCAGCGCGGCCGCTTTTGTCAGCCCCACCACGCCGTGTTTGGCGGCGGTGTAGGCCGGGGCGCCGGCAAAACCGACGGCGCCGAGGATGGAGGCGACGTTGACGATGGCGCCACCGCCGTTTTTGAGCATGGCGGCAATCTGGTACTTCATGCCATAAAACACGCCCGACAGGTTGATGTTGATGACCTGGGCCCAGCCGTCGAGCGGGTAGTCGGCCGTGGGGGCTTGCGGGCCGCCTATGCCGGCGTTGTTGCAGGCGATGTCGAGCCGGCCGTGCAAGGCCATGGTGCGCGCCACCAGGGCCTCGCCGTCCTGCGGTTTGCCAACGTCGGCCGCCACAAACATGGCGTCGCCGCCCAGCGCCCGCACCAGCGATGCGGTTTCCTCGCCGGCCTGTTCGTTGACGTCCGACACCACCACCCGGGCGCCCTCGCGCGCCCAGACCAGCGCAATGGCGCGGCCAATGCCCGACGACGCGCCGGTGACCAGGGCGACCTTGTTTTTCAGCATATGTTGATCCTTTATGTGTTGCGCGGCCTGGTGCCGCCGCCCCTGCAGCCTGGCAACCCGGACGCTGCGCCCGGTGAAACTGCCGTGTCCATTGTGGGCCACACCCCGGCAGCGCGCTTGATCTATGACAAGCCCCGAAAGGCCTTCGGGGCCTCTCGCCTGAGCCCGCCCGGCCGTGCCGACTAAACTCCCGTCATGGCTACTTCCTCTCGCTCCGACGCGCCCAAGGGCTCGCCGCGTTCCCTCTCCGGCCTCGTGCCCTTTCTGCGCCCTTACCGCGGCCGCATCGGCGTGGCCATCTTCTTTCTGGTGATGGCGGCGGTGGCCACGCTGGTGTTTCCGCTGGCGCTGCGTGGCCTGATCGACGGCGGCCTGGGCGCGGGCGACAAGGGCGCGCAGCTGATGGCGCTGCGCACCCACTTCTTCGAGCTGTTTGCGGTGGCGGCGGCGCTGGGCCTGTTTTCAGCCGGGCGCTTTTACATGGTGAGCTGGCTCGGCGAGCGCGTGACGGCCGACCTGCGCAACGCGGTCTACGCGCATGTGGTGCGGCAAAGCCCCGAGTTTTTTGAAACCACGCAGACCGGCGAGGTGCTCTCGCGCCTGACCGGCGACACGACACTGGTGCAGACGGTGGTGGGCTCGTCGCTCAGCATGGGCCTGCGCAATGCCGTGATGGGCGTTGGCGCGCTGGGCATGCTGGTGGTGACCAACCCCTACCTGATGGTGCAGGTGCTGGGCGGGCTGGTGCTGATCGTCGTGCCCTCGGCGTGGTTTGGCCGGCGCGTGCGCAAGCTCTCGCGCGCCAGCCAGGACCGCGTGGCCGACTCCAGCGCGATTGCGGCCGAGGTGCTCAATGCCATTCCCGTGGTGCAAAGCTACACCGCCGAAGCGCGCGAGGCCGCGCGTTTCGACGAATCGACCACCAATGCCTTCAACACGGCGATCCGCCGGACCCGGGCGCGCTCGGTGCTGGTGGCCTTCATCATCATCGCCACCTCGGCGGCGCTGCTGTGGGGCCTGTACCAGGGCACGCAGGCGGTGATGCGCGGCGACATCACGGCGGGCCATCTGGGCCAGACGGTGGTGTACGTGATCATCCTGGCCAGCGCCACCGCAGTGCTGGGCGAGGTGTATGGCGACCTGCTGCGCGCCGCCGGCGCCACCGAACGGCTGATGGAGCTGCTGGAAACCCGCTCCCCCGTGACATCCCCATCAAATCCGGTCCCGCCCCCCGTGGTACGGGCGGGAAGCGCTATTAAATTCGAAGCAGTGACCTTCCACTACCCGTCGCGTCCAGCGCAGGCCGCGCTGAGCGACTTCTCCCTGAACGTGGCGCCCGGCGAAACCGTGGCCATCGTGGGGCCCAGCGGCGCCGGCAAAAGCACGGTGTTCCAGCTGCTGCTGCGTTTTTACGACCCGGCCTCGGGACATATCGAGCTTGACGGCGTGCGCACCGCCGACATGGCGCTGCACGACCTGCGCCAGCGCATCGGCATCGTGCCGCAGGACGCGGTGATTTTCTCGACCAGCGCACTGGAAAACATCCGCTACGGCAGGCCTGGCGCGAGTGACGACGAAGTCCGGGCGGCGGCGCAGGCGGCCTTTGCGCATGAGTTCATCATGGCGCTGCCGGAAGCGTATGACACCTTTCTGGGCGAACGCGGCGTGCGCCTGTCGGGCGGGCAGCGCCAGCGTGTTGCGATTGCACGCGCCATGCTCAAGAACCCGCCGCTGCTGCTGCTGGACGAAGCCACCAGCGCCCTGGATGCCGAAAGCGAACGCATGGTGCAGGCGGCGCTGGAGTCGGCCATGCAGGGCCGCACCACGCTGGTGGTGGCGCACCGCCTGGCCACCGTGCAGAAGGCCGACCGCATCCTGGTGCTGGACCACGGCCGCCTAGTGGAGCAAGGCACCCACGCCGAACTGGTGAGCCGCGGCGGCATTTATGCGCGGCTGGCCGCGCTGCAGTTCAACGCCTGAGGCCAGGCGTTTCCGCGGGGCACGGCGCCGGCGGAGCAGGCTGCGGGAGCATGGTTTTTCAACCCCAAACCATGGTTATGCGTTTCATGCATAACAACCCATAAACCCGGCCTTGGACAGTTGGACACGGCGAGCCTAAGCTCGGCGCATTCATCTTCCACCAGGAGTTTTTGATGTCGCAAGCTTCCAGCCCCGCCGGCGCCCCCGCGCTTTTGCACCCCCTGCCCTCCTACCTGCAGGCCGACAAGCTCGGCCCCTGGGGCAATTACCTGCAGCAGGTCGACCGCGTGATTCCGCACCTGGGCAGCCTGGCGCGCTGGGCGGAAACACTCAAGCGGCCCAAGCGCATCCTGATTGTCGACGTGCCCATCCACATGGACGACGGCACGGTGGCGCACTTTGAAGGCTACCGCGTGCAGCACAACGTCTCGCGCGGTCCGGGCAAGGGCGGCGTGCGTTTTCACCAGGATGTGACCTTGTCGGAAGTGATGGCGCTGTCGGCCTGGATGTCGATCAAGAACGCCGCGGTGAACGTGCCCTACGGCGGCGCCAAGGGCGGCATCCGCGTGGACCCGAAGAAACTCTCGCGCGGCGAGCTCGAACGCATGACACGTCGCTACACCAGCGAGATCGGCATCATCATCGGCCCGAACAAGGACATCCCCGCGCCCGACGTCAACACCAATGAGCAGATCATGGCGTGGATGATGGACACCTACTCGATGAACACCGGCTCGACCTCGACCGGCGTGGTCACCGGCAAGCCGGTGGACCTGGGCGGCTCGCTGGGTCGGCGCGAAGCCACCGGCCGCGGCGTGTTCACCGTCGGCGCCGAAGCGGCCAAACACATCGACCTGGACATCGCGACCGCCCGCGTGGCGGTGCAGGGTTTTGGCAATGTGGGCGGCGTGGCCGGCAAGCTGTTTGCCGAAGCCGGCGCACGCATTGTGGCCGTGCAGGACCATGGCGGCACGATTTACCGCGAAGCCGGGCTGGATGTGCCCTCGCTGCTCAGGCATGTGGCGGCGACCGGCAGCGTGGCCGGCTTTGCGCAGGCCGAAGTCATCGCCGACGACAAGTTCTGGGATGTCGACTGTGAAATCCTGATCCCCGCCGCATTGGAACAGCAGATCACCAGGGACAACGCCGGTCGCATCAAGGCGCGCATGATCATTGAAGGCGCGAACGGGCCGACCACCCCCGAAGCCGACGACATCCTGCAGGAACGCAATGTGCTGGTGTTGCCCGACGTGATAGCCAATGCCGGCGGCGTGACCGTCAGCTACTTTGAATGGGTGCAGGACTTTTCCAGCTTCTTCTGGGACGAGGCCGAAATCAACGCCCGCCTGGTGCGCATCATGAAGGAAGCCTTTGCCGGCGTCTGGCAGGTGTCCCAGGACCACAAGGTCAGCCTGCGCACCGCGACCTTCATCGTGGCCTGCAAACGCATTCTGCACACGCGCGAACTGCGCGGTTTGTACCCCTGAAGCATGTGACCCCCACGGTCGCTCACTGCGTGTAGCTCCCTGCCCCCCGAGGGGGCCGCTGCGCCTGCGGTCTGGCAAAGCCAGTCCCGCGGCCCCTGCTTGACTGCGACCGGGAGCTCGTGGCTGCTTACTGAAGCGTTTCCTTGACCAAGGCCGGTAGAGGCAGCGGCATCACCTCGATGCCCTCTTCCAGCAGCTCGACCGCTTCGGCGCGGCTGGCCTGCCCGCGGATGCTGCGCTGCTCGGCGTCGCCGTAATGCATGGCACGGGCCTCGTCGGCGAAGCGTTCGCCCACGTCCTCGGTGTTGGCCATCACGTGGCGCAAGGCCTTCAGGAACTCGGCCTGCACGGCCGGGCTGCCGGCGGCAGCCATCACCTCATGCACCGGGCTGCCGGCCGGCGCGGCCGCAGGCACGGACAGTTCACGCGAAGATGAAGCCACTGCCGGCTCCGCGCCCGTGGCGCCCAGATTGAGCCGGGGCGCGCTCGGCATTTTCCGCACGGCCGGGTCGGCGCACAGCGGGCAGGTCACCAGGCCGCGGGCCAGCTGGCCCTGAAAGTCATCTTCCGACGCAAACCAGCCTTCAAAGGCGTGCTGGTGCGAACACTGGAGGTTGAGGACTTTCATGCGCTGATTATCAGGCCCCGGCGCGGGAAGCGCCGGTCTGCCAGTCCAGCGACCATGCGCCCGACAGGACGTTTTGCAGCCACAGCGCGCCCGTCAGCGTCTTGCCGTCGGTGACACGGCCGTCGCGGCACCACTGCAGCAACTCGGCCGGCGTGGCCGTGAACACGTCGAGAAACTCGCCCGCGTCGAGCTTGCGCTCCCCGAGGGTCAGGTCCCTGGCAAACCAGATATCGATGAACTCGGTCGAGTAGGAAATCACCGGGTGCATGACACCGGCATGGGCCCAGGACGCCGCGCTGTAACCGGTTTCCTCGCGCAGCTCGCGCTGCGCACAGGCCAGCGCTTGCTCGCCGGCATCGAGCTTGCCGGCCGGAAACTCCAGCATCACGGCCTGGACCGGGTAGCGGTATTGCCGCTCCAGCACCAGGCGGCCGTCGCCGAGCTGGGCAATGACCATGACCGCCCCGGGATGACGCACATATTCGCGTGAGACTTCGCGCCCGTCCGGCAGGCGGACCGTGTCGCGGAAAGCGTGGAGGAAGTGGCCGTGCAGCAGTTCCTGGCTGTCGACCTTGTGCTCGATCAGATGGCTGTCGGCCGGACCAGGGGGTTCTGCGGGATGCTCAGGCATGGCGGAGGACCGGGCGGGGACCGCGCTCAACGATGTTTGAACAGGTAACGAAACACAAAGCCCGGAAAGGCGAAGGTGATGAACAGCGTGGCCGTGATCGCATAGAACTCCCAGCCCTGCGGCGCGATCTGGCCGGCGCGCTGCTCCAGCAGCAGGGCGATACCGCCCACCACGACGTACCAGAACACCATTTCGGCAACACGCACCGCCAGATTCTTGGGGCTCTTCAGCCGGTACACCAGCAGCACGCGGTTGCTGATGAACGGCAGGTTGGCGGCCAGCAGGGCCAGCGCCACCACCAACCATATCGAGACAGTCTGGTTCATGCGCCGAGGGACTTCACAACGCTGGCGATCGCCTGCTGGCACAGCGTCATCAGGCCGCCGGGCATGACACCCAGCAGCAGCACCAGCGCACCGTTGATGGACAGCACCACGCGGGCATCGGCCGGGGCCAGGATGGCCGTGGGCATGCCGACGTTGGGCGCGTCAAAATACATCACCTTGACGATACGCAGGTAATAGAAGGCGCCGACCAGCGACATCAGCACCGCAAAAACCGCCAGCACGAGGTAGCTGGTCTGCTGCGAGGACAGCAGGGCCTGCAACACGCCGAGCTTGGCGTAGAAGCCAACCACAGGCGGCACGCCGGCCAGCGAGAACATGCTGATGGCCATGATGCCGGCAAACAGCGGGCTGCGCTGGTTCAGGCCGGCCAGGTCGGTGATTTCCTCGGACTCGTGGCCAGCACGCGCCAGCAGCAGGATGATGCCGAACACCGCGAGTGTGGTCAGCACATAGGTGATGGCGTAGAACATGGCCGCGCCGTAGGCGTACTCGGCATTGAGCGGCCTGCCGGGAACCACCGCGGCCAGCAGCGCCAGCAGCAGGAAGCCCATTTGCGAGATGGTGGAGAACGCCAGCATGCGCTTGAGGTTGGTCTGCGCCACCGCCGCCAGATTGCCCACCAGCAGCGAACCGATGGCCATCAGCGCCAGCATCTGCTGCCAGTCGATGGCCAGCGGCAGCAGGCCCTGCACCAGCAGGCGGATGCAGATGGCAAAGGCGGCAAACTGCGGCGCCGCACCGATCAGCAGCGTGATCGCCGTGGGCGCGCCCTGGTAAACGTCGGGCAGCCACATGTGAAACGGCACGGCGCCCAGCTTGAAGGCCAGGCCGGCCACGATGAACACCAGGCCGAACACCAGCACCTGGTGGTTCACCTGGCGGCTGGCAATGGCCCGGTACACCTCGTTGACGTCCAGCGAGCCGGTGGCACCGTACATCATGGACAGGCCGTACAGCAGGAAACCCGAGGCCATGGCGCTGAGCACAAAGTATTTCATCGCAGCTTCGGTGGCCGTTGCGTTGTCACGGCGCAGCGCCACCAGGGCGTAGCTGGACAGCGTCATCAGTTCCAGGCCCATGTAGAGCACCAGGAAGTTGTTGCCGGAGATCATCACGAAGATGCCCAGCAGCGCAAACATGCCCAGCGTGAACAGCTCGCCGCCGCGCAGCATGTCGCGGTCTGCCGCATACCCGCGCCCGTACACCAAGGTGACCATCATCGCAATCGAGGCGAAACACTTGAGCCAGTTGCCCATGGGGTCGCTCACAACCATGTTGCCGAAGCCGTAGAACGTGTTGCCCTTGACGGCGTACACCGCCTCCAGTGCCGCCACGGCAGCCAGCGTCAGCAGGGTCAGCACATAAGTCAGGGTGCGCTGCGGACTTTTCACGCCGAGGTCGACCAGCGCGATCACGCAGGCCATGACCAGGAGCACGATTTCCGGGTACACCGATAGCCAACTGAGTTTGTCAATCATCTGGATTCTTTGAAATGGTTGCTTATTGCAGTTTGGAGGCCGCGACGTGTTTCAGCAGGTCGATGACCGAACTGTCCATCACATCGGTGAAGGGCTTGGGATAGACACCCATGAACAACACGGCAATGGCCAGCAGGGCCAGCATCAGGAACTCACGGCTGTTGATGTCGGCCAGGCCCTTGACATCGTCGTTGGCGACCGGTCCGAGGTAGACGCGCTTGAACATCCACAGCGTGTAGGCCGCGCCGAAAATCAGCGCCGACGCGGCGGCCGCGCCAATCCAGAAGTTGAACTTGACCGCGCCCAGGATGACCATCCACTCGCCGACAAATCCGGCGGTGGCCGGCAGGCCGCAATTGGCCATCGCAAACAGCAGCGCAAAGGCCGTGAACTTGGGCATGGTGTTGACCACGCCGCCGTAACTGGCGATCTCGCGCGAATGCACGCGGTCGTACAACACGCCGATGCACAGGAACATGGCGGCCGAGACAAAACCGTGCGCAATCATCTGCACAATGCCGCCGGACACGCCGATGTCGTTGAAGATGAAAAAGCCCAGGGTGACAAAACCCATGTGCGCCACCGACGAATAGGCCACCAGCTTCTTCATGTCCCGTTGGACCATGGCCACCAGGCCAACGTAAATCACGGCGATCAGCGACAGGGCAATCATGAGCCCGGCCCATTCGCGCGCGGCGTCGGGCGCAATCGGCAGCGAAAACCGCAGAAAGCCGTAGGCGCCGAGCTTGAGCATGATGGCGGCCAGCACGGCCGAGCCGCCGGTGGGCGCCTCGACGTGCACGTCGGGCAGCCATGTGTGAACCGGCCACATCGGCACCTTCACGGCGAACGCGGCCAGGAAGGCGAAGAACAGCAGCGTCTGCGCGGTGGCGCCCAGGGGCAGCTTGTACCAGACGGCCAGGTCAAAACTGCCGCCCGACTTGACGTACAGGAAAATCAGCGCGATCAGCATCAGCAGTGAGCCGAGCAGCGTGTACAGGAAGAACTTGAAGGCCGCGTAGATTTTTCTCGGCCCGCCCCAGACGCCGATGATCAGGTACATCGGGATCAGCGTGGCTTCGAAGAACACATAAAACAGCATGCCGTCGAGCGCCGCGAAGACACCGATCATCAGGCCGCTGAGGATCAGGAAGGCGGCCATGTACTGGTTGACGCGGCTGGTGATCGACTCCCAGCTTGCGATGATGACGACCACGTTGATGAAGGCCGTCAGCAACACAAACCACAGCGAGATGCCGTCCACGCCGAGGTGGTAATTGACATTGAAACGCGCGATCCACGGGGCCTTCTCGACAAACTGCATGGCCGACGTGCCGACTTCAAAACCGCCGTAAAGAGGAAGCGTCACAAGGAAACTGACGATGGCACCGACCAGTGCGATCCAGCGCACGCTGCGCGCCTGGTCGTCACGTCCGAGGGCCAGCAGGATGACGCCGAAAAAGATCGGCGTCCAGATGGCAAGGCTCAACAATCCCATTTTTATTATTCCTCTTGTCGCTTATTTGCTGAGCAGTTCTTTGATCATCGGCCAGGTCGAGAAATAACTGACCAGAATGAAAATACCGACGATCATGGCCAGCGCGTAGTGGTAGATGTAGCCGGTCTGCACCTTGCGCACCACACCCGACACCCAGCCAACCAGCTTCCAGGAGCCGTTGACCAGCGCGCCGTCGATCAGCTTCTCGTCGCCGCCCTTCCACAGGCCGATGCCCAGGCCGCGCGCACCGCGTGCGAGAACGTTCTCGTTGAACCAGTCCATGTAGTACTTGTTCTCGAGCAGCGTGTAGAGGGGTTCGACGCGGCGCTTGATGGCCGCCGGCAGGGCCGGGTTGACCATGTACATGTAATAAGCTGAGGCGACGCCCGCAAGTGCCAGCCAGAACGGCGCGGTCGTGAGGCCGTGCAGGGCCATCTGGGCCGGACCGTGGAACATTTTTGCCAGTTCGGCCATGGCCGGGTGTTTGGCCGCGTTGACGATGATGGCGTCTTTCAGGAAGTCGCCGAACAGCATGGCGTCGATGCTCATGAAACCGATCACCACCGAGGGAATGGCCAGCAGGACCAGCGGCGCGGTCACCACCCAGGGCGACTCGTGCGGCACATGGGCGCCATGGTGCGCATCATGGCCATGGTGGTCGTCGTGGTGCGCATCGGGGTTCTGGTCAAAACGCTCCTTGCCGTGGAACACCAGGAAATACATGCGGAAGGAATAAAAGGCCGTCACAAACACACCGGCAAGCACCGCGAAGTGCGCAAAGCCGGCGCCCGGCAGGTTGCTGAAATGCACCGCTTCGATGATGCTGTCTTTCGAATAGAACCCGGCAAACAGCGGGGTGCCGATCAGCGCCAGGGAACCGAGCAGCGCCGTGATCCAGGTGATGGGCATGTACTTGCGCAGCCCGCCCATCCAGCGGATGTCCTGGTTGTGGTGCACCCCCATGATGACGGAACCCGCCGCCAGGAACAGCAGCGCCTTGAAGAAGGCGTGGGTCATCAGGTGAAAAACGGCGACCGAGTAGGCCGAGGCGCCGAGCGCCACCGTCATGTAGCCCAGCTGGGACAGCGTGGAATAGGCCACGACGCGCTTGATGTCGTTCTGGATGATGCCCAGGAAACCCATGAACAGGGCCGTGATGGCGCCGATCACCATGATGAAGCTCAGCGCGGTGTCGCTGAGTTCGAACAGCGGCGACATGCGGGCCACCATGAAGATGCCGGCCGTGACCATGGTAGCGGCGTGGATCAGTGCGGAAATGGGCGTCGGGCCTTCCATGGAGTCTGGCAGCCAGACATGCAGCGGGAACTGGGCCGACTTGCCCATGGCACCGATGAACAGGCAGATGCAGATCACGGTGATCAGCATCCAGTCGGTGCCGGGGAAGCCGAGCTTGGCGATGTCGCCCGACTTGGCGAACACCTCGGAGTAGTTGAGCGAGCCGGCGTAGGCCGCGAGCAGGCCAATGCCGAGGATGAAACCGAAATCACCGACCCGGTTGACCAGGAAAGCCTTCATGTTGGCGAAGATGGCGGTCGGCTTGTTGAACCAGAACCCGATCAGCAGGTAGGACACCAGGCCCACGGCCTCCCAGCCGAAGAACAGTTGCAGCAGGTTGTTGCTCATCACCAGCATCAGCATGGAGAAGGTGAACAGCGAGATGTAGGCAAAAAAGCGGTTGTAGCCTTCGTCTTCTTCCATGTAGCCGATGGTGTAGATGTGCACCATCAGCGAGACAAAGGTCACGACACACATCATCATGGCGGTCAGGCCGTCCACGAGGAAGCCGATTTCCATCTTCAGGCCACCCACGACCATCCAGGTGTAAAGCGTTTCATTGAAACGCGCACCGTCGATGGCGACACTCTTGAGTGTCATGGCCGAGATGATGAAGGCCACCAGCACGCCGACGATGGTCAGCGTGTGCGACAGGCGGCGGCCTATCCAGTTGCCACCGAAGGTGGTGCCGAAAATACCGGCCAGCAGCGAGCCTGCCAGGGGTGCCAGGGGAACGGCCAGCAGGGTGGCGGCGGAGAGGGTCTGACTCATGTTGTTGTTAACCCTTGAGCGTGTTGAGTTCGTCCACGTTGATGCTGGCCTTGTTGCGGAACAGCAAAACGAGAATGGCCAGGCCGATGGCCGATTCGGCGGCTGCGACGGTCAGGATGAAAAACACGAACACCTGGCCGGCCAAGTCGTTGAGGTAGTACGAGAAAGCCACGAAGTTCATGTTGACGGCCAGCAGCATGAGCTCGATCGCCATCAGGATGATGATCAGGTTTTTCCGGTTCAGGAAAATGCCGATGACCGACAGCGCAAACAGCATCGCGCCCAGTGTCAGGAAGTGTCCCAGCGTGAGCATCATGCTTTTTCCTCCGGTGCGACAACCACAGGGGCCGCCTGTGTCGCCTTGATCTTGACCAGGCTGACGCGATCGCCGCGCTTGACGCGGATCTGGTCGGCCGGGTTGGTGCTTTTGGAATCCTTGCGCGCGCGCAGGGTCAGCGCAATGGCAGCAATGATGGCCACCAGCAGAATCACTGCCGCGATTTCGAGCGGATACAGGTACTCGGAATACAGCAACTTGCCGATCTCTTTGGTGTTCGAATACTGCGCGGCGGCCTGCCCTGCCACCACGGCCGACTTGGGCGCCTCGCTCAGGCGGAAACCGCCCATCAGCACGGCAGACATTTCCAGTGCAATCAGCGCGCCGACGCTGGCAGCCAGCGGAAAGTGTTTCCAGAAACCCTTGCGCACCCCTTCCATGTTGATGTCCAGCATCATCACGACAAAGAGGAACAGCACCATCACGGCGCCGACATACACCAGCACCAGCGTGATGGCCAGGAATTCGGCCTTGAGCAGAATCCACAGGGCCGACGCCTGGAAGAAGGCCAGCACCAGGTACAGGGCGGCATGCACGGGATTGCGCGCCGTGATCACCCGGAATGCGGCAAACAGCAGCACCAGGGCGAAGAGATAAAAGAGACCTGTTTTAGCGTCCATGTTCTGCGAATCTTTCTTGAGCCAACGACCGGGGAGTGGTGTCAGCGGTACTTGGCATCCGCGGCGCGGCTGGCAGCGATTTCTTTTTCGTAACGGTCACCGACAGCCAGCAGCATGTCCTTGGTGAAATACAGGTCACCGCGTTTTTCGCCGTGGTATTCGAAGATGTGGGTCTCGACGATGGAGTCCACCGGGCAGCTTTCCTCGCAGAAGCCGCAGAAGATGCACTTGGTCAGGTCGATGTCGTAACGCGAGGTGCGGCGGCTGCCGTCTTCGCGCACATCCGATTCGATCGTGATGGCCATCGCCGGGCAGACGGCCTCGCACAGCTTGCAGGCAATGCAGCGCTCTTCGCCGTTTTCATAACGGCGCAGCGCATGCAGGCCGCGAAAACGCGGACTCAGCGGCGTCTTTTCTTCCGGAAACTGGATCGTGATCTTGCGCTTGAACATGTACTTGCCGGTCAGGGCCATGCCCTTGAACAGCTCGGTCAGCATGAAGCTGGATATGAAGTCTTTGACAGAGGCAACTGCACTCATGATGATTTCCTGAGAGCTAGGCTAAGTGAGCGAACGTGGGGGCTCATATTCATTTCCAGAGGCTGTACGGGGTCTGCATCCAGGCCCCGATGACCACCAGCCAGACCAGGGTCACAGGAATGAAAATCTTCCAGCCCAGACGCATGATCTGGTCATAACGGAAGCGCGGGAAGGTGGCGCGCACCCACAGGAACAGGGTGACCACCACAAAGGTCTTCAGGCCCAGCCAGATCCAGCCCGGCACCCAGTTGAAAAGCGCACTGTCGATCGGCGACAACCAGCCGCCGAGGAACAGGATCACGGTCAGGATGGACACCAGAATCATGTTGGCGTATTCGGCTAGGAAGAACATGGCGAAGGCCATGCCCGAGTACTCGACCATGTGGCCGGCCACGATTTCCGACTCGCCCTCGACCACGTCAAACGGGTGGCGGTTGGTTTCGGCCAGGCCGGCAATGAAAAACACCACAAAAATCGGCAGCAGCGGCAGCCAGTTCCAGGACAGGAAGTTCAGGCCTTTGCTGGCCGCCATGCCGATGGACTGGCCCATCACGATGTCGGTCATGTTCAGGCTGGCCGAGACCATCAGCACCACCACCAGGCAAAAACCCATGGCGATTTCGTAGCTGACCATCTGCGCCGACGCCCGCATGGCGCCCAGGAAAGCGTATTTGGAGTTCGACGCCCAGCCGGCGATGATGACGCCGTACACCTCGAGCGAGGTGATGGCCATCAGGAACAGCAGGCCGGCGTTGATGTTGGCCAGCGCCACATCGGGCCCGAAAGGCACGACCGCCCAGGCCGCCAGCGCCGGCATGATGGTCATGATGGGGCCAAGCACAAACAGGCCCTTGCTGGCCGCCGTCGGAATGATGATTTCCTTGGTCAGCAGCTTGAGTGCGTCGGCAATCGGCTGCAACAGGCCAAAGGGGCCGACACGGTTCGGGCCCAGGCGGATCTGGGTAAAACCGATCGCCTTGCGCTCCCACAGCGTGAGGTAGGCCACACAGCCCATCAGCGGCAGCAGCACCACGACAATCTTGATCAGGGCCCAGAGCACCGGCCAGACCGTGCCGGGCCAGATGCCGCCCATCAACCCCTGGCCGAAGCCGAAAATCGCGTCAATCATGCGGTGGCTCCTTCTACGTGCGCGGCCTGCCGCGCATCGGCCGTCAGCTGCAGCGAGGTGGCGCGCCTGACCAGGCTGTCGAGCTGGTAAATGCTGGCCACGGCAGGCGCCGCGCCGGCCGCCGTCAGTTGGACCGCCGCCTGCGTTGTATTGCCAAGCCGCTGCGCCGGCACCATCGCACCGTCGGCACCGGGAATCTGCCCGAGCACATCCTGCGCGGACTCGAAATCAAAGCCCGGCAGGCCGAGCAGGTTGGCCAGCACGCGCAGCACCTTCCAGGCGGGGCGTGTTTCACCGAGTGGCTTGACCACGGCATGAAAGCTCTGCACGCGGCCTTCGGCGTTGACAAAGGTGCCGGGGGTTTCGGTGAACGGTGCAATCGGCAGCAACACGTCGCTGAAATCCATGTTCGCCTTGAAGGGGCTCAGGGTCACCACCATGTGCGCGCTGTTCAGTGCGGCCTTGGCCGAAGCCCCGGCCGCCGAATCGAACTCGGGCTCGTTGTTGAGCAGAATGACGGCCTTGAGCTTGCCCGCCAGCATCTGGCCGGCATCCAGGCCCTTGCCCGCCGGGAGCGCACCAGCGAGCTGTGCGCCGACGGTGTTGGCCGCTTCCGTGAGGTAACCGACGGTCGCGCCGGTCTGCTCGCCGATCCAGTTGGCGAGGGCCAGCAGGCTGGCGGCGTTGGCATGGTGCGCGGCGGCATTGCCCAGCAGGATGGCCTTGCGCTCCCCGCCCTGCAGGGACTTGGCCACTGCCTTGGCGACGTCCGTGGCCTGGCCGGCGGCCGGCGCCGCAATACCCTTGTCCGCCGCAATCGCTGCGGCCACATCGGCCAGGGCCTGCGCCCAAGCGCCCGGCTCGGCCAGGACGGCGTTGGCCACCGGCATCGCCCAGGCGTCGGCCGAGGCCAGCTCCGCTACAGAAGTGATAGCACTCAGCGCACCACCCTTGCGGACAGACTGCCGAATTCGCTGGGCAAACAGCGGGTGGTCCTTGCGCAGGTTGGAGCCCACCACCAGCACACGCTGCAGATTGGTCAGTGACGCGATCGGGGTGCCCAGCCAGCGCACGGAGGTTGACGGCGCAAATTCAGCATGGCGCAGGCGGTAGTCGATGTTGTCGCTGCCCAGGCCGCGCATCAGCGAGGCGGCGAGGAACAGCTCTTCGAGCGTGCTGTGCGGGCTGGCCAGCGTGCCCACGCTGTCGGCACCGTGGTCGGCCTTGATCTGCTTGAGCCCGTTGGCGACATATTCAAGCGCGGTCTGCCAGTCCACGGCCTTCCACTGTCCGCCCTGCTTGAGCATGGGGGTGGTCAGGCGCTCGTCGCTGTTCAGGGCTTCGTAGGAGAAACGGTCGCGGTCGGCAAGCCAGCATTCGTTGACGTCTTCGTTTTCGAGCGGCACGACACGCATCACCCGGTTGTTCTTGACCTGGACAATCAGGTTGGCACCGGTCGAGTCGTGCGGGCTGACCGACTTGCGGCGCGACAACTCCCAGGTGCGGGCGCTGTAGCGGAAAGGTTTGCTGGTCAGCGCGCCCACCGGGCAGAGGTCGATCATGTTGCCCGACAGCTCGGAGTCCACCGACATGCCGACAAAGGTCTCGATCTCGGCGTGTTCCCCGCGGTGCGACATGCCCAGCTCCATCACGCCGGCAACTTCCTGGCCAAAACGCACGCAGCGCGTGCAGTGGATGCAGCGGCTCATCTCTTCCATCGAGATCAGCGGGCCGACATCCTTGTGGAAAACCACGCGTTTTTCTTCCTCGTAGCGCGAACCGCTGCTGCCGTAGCCGACCGCCAGGTCCTGCAGCTGGCACTCGCCGCCCTGGTCGCAGATCGGGCAATCGAGCGGGTGGTTGATCAGCAGGAACTCCATCACGCCCTTCTGGGCCTTGATGGCTTTGTCGCTCTTGGTGTGCACGATCATGCCCTGCGTCACGGGCGTGGCGCAGGCCGGCATCGGCTTGGGCGCCTTTTCCACATCGACCAGGCACATGCGGCAGTTGGCCGCGATGCTGAGCTTCTTGTGGTAGCAGAAGTGCGGAATGTAGGTACCGGCTTTTTCGGCCGCATGCATCACCGTGCTGCCTTCGAGCACTTCCACTGTCTGACCGTCGAGTTGGATTTCAACCATGGTGATATTGCTTTGAGGGAGGCGCTGTTATGCGTAAACCGGGACCAGGCAGGTCTTGTGGGTGATGTGGTGCTCGAACTCGGCGCGGAAGTGCTTGATCATGGCGCGCACCGGCATGGCTGCGGCGTCGCCGAGCGCGCAGATGGTGCGGCCCTGGATGTTGTCGGAAATCGAATTGAGCATGTCCAGGTCGCTCTCGCGGCCATGGCCGTGTTCAATCCGGTCCACCATGCGCCAGAGCCAGCCCGTGCCTTCGCGGCAAGGCGTGCACTGGCCGCAGCTTTCGTGCATGTAGAAGTAGGACAGGCGCAGCAGGCTCTTGACCATGCAGCGGGTCTCGTCCATCACGATCACCGCACCGGAGCCGAGCATGGAGCCGGCCTTGGCGATCGAGTCGTAGTCCATGTCGGTGGCCATCATGATGTCGGCCGGCAGCACCGGCATGGACGAGCCGCCGGGAATCACCGCCTTGAGCTTGCGTCCGCCGCGCATGCCGCCCGCGAGCTCCAGCAGTTTGGCAAACGGCGTGCCCATCGGGATTTCGTAGTTGCCCGGGCGCTCGACGTCGCCGCTGATGGTGAAAATCTTGGTGCCGCCGTTGTTGGGCTTGCCGCAGTCCAGGTAGGCCTGGCCGCCGTTGCGGATGATCCAGGGCACGGCGGCGAAAGTTTCCGTGTTGTTGATGGTGGTCGGCTTGCCGTACAGGCCGAAACTCGCGGGAAACGGCGGCTTGAAACGCGGCTGGCCTTTTTTGCCCTCCAGCGATTCGAGCAAGGCGGTTTCCTCGCCGCAGATGTAGGCGCCGAAACCGTGGGCCGCATGCAACTGGAAACTGTAGCTGCTGCCGAGGATGTTGTCGCCCAGCAGGCCCGCGGCGCGCGCTTCTTCCAGCGCCTCTTCAAACCGCTTGTAAGTGGTGAAGATTTCGCCGTGGATGTAGTTGTAGCCCACATTGATGCCCATCGCGTAGGCGGCGATCGCCATGCCTTCGATGACGATGTGCGGGTTGTACTGCATGATGTCGCGGTCTTTGGCGGTGCCCGGCTCGCCTTCGTCCGAGTTGCAGACCAGGTATTTCTGGCCCGGAAACTGGCGCGGCATGAAGCTCCACTTCAGGCCGGTCGGAAAACCCGCGCCGCCACGCCCGCGCAGGCCGCTGCCCTTGACCTCGGCAATCACCTGGTCCTGCGTCAGGCCTTCGCCGCCATCCTGGCCGAGGATCCTGCGCAGGGCCCGGTAGCCGCCGCGCGCTTCGTAGTCTTTCAGGCGCCAGTTGCTGCCATCGAGGCCCGCCATGATTTGCGGGTCGATATGGCGGCCATGGAACGAGGTCTGAACGCCGGTGGCCTCAAACTGGGAAAGGATGCTGGAAGCAGACATGGTTACTTTGCCTCGGCGGATTTAAGGCCATCGATCAGCTGGTCGAGCTTGTCGTTGCTCATGAAGCTGCACATGTGCAGGTCGTTGACCAGCATGACCGGCGAGTCGGCGCAGGCGCCCAGGCACTCGGACTGCTGCAGGGTGAACAGGCCGTCGGCGGTCGTGCCGCCCATGGTCACGCCCAGCTTGTGCTCCAGATAGGCCAGCGCCTTAGTGCCCTCGCGCAGCTGGCACGGCAGGTTGGTACAGACGTTGATCTTGTACTTGCCCACCGGCTGCTGGTTGTACATGTTGTAGAAGGTCGTGACCTCGTGCACGGCAATCGGCGCCATGCCGAGGTAGGCGGCGACCAGCTTCTCGCTCTCGGCGCTCACGTAGCCCTGCTCTTCCTGCACGATGGCCAGGCAGGCCATGACGGCTGACTGCTTCTGGTCGGCCGGGTACTTGGCGACCTCGCGGGAAAAACGGTCCAGGGCCTGTGCTGACAGCGCAGGCGTGCGCGTTGGGTTGGATTCAGAAGTCATAGATTTTCAGCGGTCAATTTCGCCAAACACAATGTCCATCGTGCCGATGACGGCGACCGCATCGGCAATCATGTGGCCACGCGACATTTCGTCCATGGCCGCCAGGTGCGGAAAACCGGGCGGACGGATCTTCAGGCGATACGGCTTGTTGGCCCCGTCGCTGACGATGTAGATGCCGAACTCGCCCTTGGGGTGTTCCACGGCGGCATACGCCTCGCCTTCGGGCACATGGAAGCCCTCGGTGAAGAGCTTGAAATGGTGGATCAGCTCTTCCATGTTGGACTTCATGGATTCGCGGTCGGGGGCGGCCACCTTGTGGTTGCTGGTGATCACCGGGCCGGGGTTCACGCGCAGCCAGTCCACACACTGCTTGATGATGCGGTTGGACTGGCGCATCTCCTCGATGCGGACCAGGTAGCGGTCATAACAGTCGCCGGTCTTGCCGACCGGGACGTCGAAGTCCATCTGGGCATACACGTCATAGGGCTGCTGCTTGCGCAGGTCCCAGGCAAAACCGGAGCCCCTGAGCATGGGGCCGGTGAAGCCGAGGTTCAGCGCGCGCTCGGGCGACACCACGCCGATGCCGACCGTGCGCTGTTTCCAGATGCGGTTGTCGGTCAGCAGGGTTTCGTACTCGTCCACATAGCCCGGAAACTTGTTGGCGAAGTCGTCGATGAAGTCCAGCAGGGAGCCCTGGCGGTTTTCGTTGAGCGCCTCGATCGCCTTGGCGTTCTTGATCTTGCTGACCTTGTACTGGGACATGGTCTCGGGCAGGTCGCGGTAAACGCCGCCCGGCCGGAAATAGGCCGCATGCATGCGCGCACCGGAGACGGCCTCGTACATGTCGAACAGCGCCTCGCGCTCACGGAAGCAGTAAATCAGGATGTTCATCGCGCCGCAGTCGAAACCGTGCGCACCGAGCCAGAGCAGGTGGTTGAGCAGGCGCGTGATCTCGGAGAACATCACGCGGATGTATTGCGCGCGCACCGGCACGTCCACGCCAATGAGCTTTTCAATGGCCAGGCAGTAGGCATGCTCGTTGGACATCATCGACACGTAGTCGAGGCGGTCCATGTAGGGCAGCGACTGGATGTAGGTCTTGCTCTCGGCGAGTTTTTCGGTGGCGCGGTGCAGCAGGCCGATGTGCGGGTCGGCGCGCTGGATCACCTCGCCGTCGAGTTCGAGAACGAGACGCAGCACACCGTGGGCGGCAGGGTGCTGCGGCCCGAAATTGAGCGTGTAGTTTTTGATTTCAGCCATGGGGTATCTCTTGCCTCGCTGCTTACTGCAGTCCGCCGTAGTTGTCTTCACGGATCACGCGCGGGGTGGTTTCTCGCGGCTCGATCGTCACCGGCTGGTAGATCACGCGTTTCTGCTCGGGGTCGTAACGCATCTCGACATGACCCGTGGTCGGGAAGTCCTTGCGGAAAGGATGGCCGATGAAGCCGTAGTCGGTCAGGATGCGGCGCAGGTCGTTGTGGCCTTCAAAGATGATGCCGAACAGGTCGAACGCCTCGCGCTCGAACCAGTTGGCCGAATTCCACACCTCGGTGATAGAGGCCACGACCGGGAAATCGTCGTCGCCGCAGAAGACCTTGAGCCGCACACGCTGATTCAGGCTGACCGACAGCAGGTGGGAGGCCACACAAAAACGACGGCCGTCGTAACGGCCGTCGGCGTATTCGGAGTAGTCGATGCCGCACAGGTCGATCAGTTGCTCGAACTGGCAGCCCGGGGTGTCGCGCAGGATCAGCGCAGCGGCGAGGTAATCGGGCGCAGCCACGACGACCGTCAGCTCACCAAACGCAACGCTCACGCGTCTGGCTTTTTCACCGAGGGCGGCAGCAACAGTCGTTGCGAGTTGTTCAGCAGTAGCAGGATGCAGAGGACCCATCAAGCCCTCGCAATGGTGTTGGTGCGGCGGATTTTCTGCTGCAGCTGGATGATGCCGTACAGCAGTGCTTCGGCCGTCGGCGGACAACCCGGCACGTACACATCGACCGGCACGATGCGGTCGCAGCCGCGAACGACCGAATAACTGTAGTGGTAATAACCGCCACCGTTGGCGCAGGACCCCATGGACAGCACCCAGCGCGGCTCGGACATCTGGTCATACACCTTGCGCAAGGCCGGACCCATCTTGTTGCACAGCGTGCCGGCGACGATCATCAGGTCGGACTGGCGCGGGCTGGGCCGGAACAACATGCCGAAGCGGTCGATGTCGTAACGCGCGGCGCCGGCGTGCATCATCTCGACGGCGCAGCAGGCCAGGCCGAAGGTCATGGGCCAGAGCGACCCGGTCTTGGCCCAGTTGACCACCGAGTCGTAACTCGTGGTCATGAAGCCTTCGTTGAAAACACCTTCTAGTGACATACCCGTCCCTTTGTGGCGGCTGCGCGTGCAACCGCTGAGTCTTGGTGAGCTATTCCCAGTCCAGGGCGCCTTTTTTCCACTCGTAAGCAAAGCCGACGACCAGAATGCCGAGGAAAATCATCATGGACCAGAAGCCCACCGGACCGATTTCCTTGAGCGCCACGGCCCACGGAAACAGGAAAGCGATTTCTAGGTCGAAAAGAATGAACAGGATGGCGACGAGGTAATAACGCACATCGAACTTCATGCGGGCATCTTCAAACGCCTCGAAGCCGCACTCATAGGGGGAATTTTTTTCGCTGTCCGGCTTGTTCGGACCGAGCAGACGACCCAGCAGCTGGGGCACCACGCCGACAGCCACGCCCACCAGGATAAACAACAGGACGGGGAGGTATTGGTCGAGGTTCATCGTCGATTCAACTTCTGCAAGCCGCTTGTGCTGGATGCCAGTTTGCTGTTCAAGGCCTGGGCCCTGCCTGCGCAGTGCTGGCCAGTGCCTGTAGGTGGTGCGGACGGCGAGACTCGAACTCGCACAGCTTTCGCCACTACCCCCTCAAGATAGCGTGTCTACCAATTTCACCACGTCCGCGGTTTTTAGCTGTCCGGATTGCATGAGGAACCTTGCGGCTTTTGGCTTTCCGGGCAGTCTCAGAGTTTACCCTGAATTTGCACCGTTCCCTGAGCAGAACGGCACCTTTGTGGCGCTATTTCGTCGGGATCTGGCCTGCACCAGAAGCTGCCGGCGCAGGCGGCACGGCAACCGCACCGGCTGTGGGTGCGGGGGTGGCCGTGCCGGGGATCTGGCCGGCACCGGGAGCGACCGGCGCTGGCGCCATGGTGGCCGCACCTTCCAGCACGCTGGTGCCGGTCTGTGGACGCGCGTTGCCGAAGTAGGCCAGCGCCAGGGTACAGACAAAAAACACGGCCGCCAGGACAGCCGTCGTGCGCGACAGGAAGTTGGCACTGCCGCTGGCGCCAAACAGGCTGCCGGAACCGCCGCTGCCAAAAGCCGCCCCCATGTCGGCGCCCTTGCCGTGCTGCACAAGGATCAGGCCGATCATGCCCAGCGCGGTGATCATCTGGACCGCCAGAACAATGGTTAACAAAACGTTCATGTTTACTCCTAATTGAATAGCGTGCTCCGCCCGTCAGACGGCGGCTGCAGCAATAATCGTCAAAAAATCGGGGGCTTTGAGCGACGCGCCGCCGATCAGGCCGCCGTCGATGTCGGGCTGGCTCAGCAGCGTTGCGGCATTGGCCGCATTCATGCTTCCGCCATACAGAATTTTCACGCGCGCGGACTGGTCCGTCGCCGCCTTGAGCTGGGCCCTGAGCACCGCGTGCACGGCTTGCGCCTGCTCGGGTGTCGCGGTCCTGCCGGTGCCGATCGCCCAGACCGGTTCATAGGCCACGACGATTTCGCTGATGCAGTGGCCATTGGCATGGATCACGGCCGCCAGCTGGCGTTTGACAACACTTTCCGTCTGCCCTGCTTCGCGTTCTGCCAGCGTCTCGCCGACACAGACAATCGGCGTGATGCCCAGTGCCAGCGCCTGCTGCGCCTTCTCGGCGACCAGCGCATCGGTCTCGAAGTGGTACTGGCGGCGCTCCGAGTGGCCGACGATGGCGTAACGGCAGCCGAAGTCCTTCAGCATGGACGCGCTGACTTCACCGGTGTAGGCCCCGGAAGCCTTGGCCGAGACGTCCTGCGCACCCAGGTCAACGGCAGCCAGCGCCGGCAAGGCCTGGGCCAGCGCCTGGAACTGTGCCAGATACGGCGCCGGAACACACACAGCCACCGCACAGCCCGGCCGCGCCGGCAAACCGGCCGCCAGGGCCTGCAGCAAGGCTTCATTGGCAGCCAGGCTGCCGTTCATTTTCCAGTTTCCCGCAATCAGTTTTTTCATGTTGCCGGTGCCTGCCAGGTCAAAACAATTTTTCCGATGTGCTGGTTCGACTCCATCAGCGCATGGGCTTTGGCCGCGTCGGCCGCCGCAAACGTGCTGTGAATCACGGGTTTGATCGCGCCGCTGGCCAGCAGCGGCCAGACCTTGTCCCGCAGCGCTGCGGCGATCGCGGCCTTGAACTCGATCGAACGCGGCCGCAGGGTCGAACCGGTGACGGTCAGGCGCTTGCGCAGCACCAGGCCGGCATTGAACTCGGCCTTGATGCCGCCCTGCACGGCAATGATCACCAGGCGGCCGTCTTCGGCAAGGCACTCGACTTCACGCGCCACGTAGCTGCCGGCGACCATGTCGAGAATGACATTGACGCCCTGGCCTGCCGTGCGCTTCTTGACCTCTTCGGCAAAGTCGCTGGTCTTGTAGTTGATCGCGTGGTCGGCGCCCAAGGCCAGGCAGGCGGCGCACTTGTCGTCGCTGCCGGCCGTGACCAGCACCGTGGCGCCCAGCGCCTTGGCCATCTGGATGGCCGTCACGCCGATGCCGCTGGAGCCGCCCTGGATCAACAGGGTTTCGCCCTTTTGCAGGCGCACCCGGTCAAAGACATTGCTCCAGACGGTAAAAAATGTTTCGGGCAGCGAGGCTGCCTCGATATCGCTGAGGCCCGCCGGCACCGGCAGGCACTGGCCCACTGGCGCCACACACAGTTCGGCGTAACCGCCGCCCGCCACCAGCGCGCAGACACGGTCGCCCACGTTCAGGCCGGCTTGCGCCATGGCCGCGGCGTCGCCGCCAACCACCACGCCAGCCACTTCCAGCCCGGGAATATCCGACGCCCCGGGCGGCACCGGGTAGTTGCCGGTGCGCTGCAGGACATCGGGGCGGTTCACCCCGCTGGCACTGACGCGGATCAGCAACTCGCCTTCGCCGGCAACCGGCGCCGGCCGCTCGCCCAGACGCAGGACGTCGGGCGGACCATAGGAGGTGATTTCAACGGCTTTCATTGAATTTTCCAGTCATTTGTGGCCGCAGCCCCCGACTGGCGGGCGCGAGCAGCTACAAATAAAATAGCAGATCAGCCCTGGTCCTGGCCTTGGGCCGGACGGTCGAGCAGCGCCTTCATGGACAGCTTGACGCGGCCTTTTTCGTCGGTCTCCAGGACCTTGACCTTGACGATCTGGCCTTCGCTCAGGTAGTCGGTGACGCGCTCGACACGTTCGTGGGCGATCTGGCTGATGTGCAGCAGGCCGTCCTTGCCGGGCAGCAGGTTGACGAGGGCGCCGAAGTCCAGGATCTTGGTGATCGCGCCTTCGTAGACCTTGCCGATTTCAACTTCGGCGGTGATCTCGGCGATGCGGCGTTTGGCTTCGTCGGCCTTGGCGCTGTCGTTCGACGCGATCGTGATGGTGCCGTCTTCCTCGATGTTGATCTGCGTGCCGGTTTCTTCGGTCAGCGCACGAATGACGGCGCCGCCCTTTCCGATCACGTCACGGATTTTCTCGGGGTTGATCTTCATGACATACAGGCGCGGTGCGAAGTCAGAGACCTCGGCCTTGGCTTCGCCCATGGCTTCCTGCATCTTGCCGAGGATGTGCATGCGGGCTTCCTTGGCCTGGGCCAGCGCGACCTGCATGATTTCTTTCGTGATGCCCTGGATCTTGATATCCATCTGCAGCGCGGTGATGCCGGCGGTGGTACCGGCCACCTTGAAGTCCATGTCGCCCAGGTGATCTTCGTCACCCAGGATGTCGGTCAGCACGGCAAAGCGGTTGTCTTCCTTGATCAGGCCCATGGCGATGCCGGCCACGTGGGCCTTCATCGGCACGCCGGCGTCCATCAGCGACAGGCAGCCGCCGCAGACGGAGGCCATCGACGAGGAGCCGTTGGACTCGGTGATCTCGCTGACGACACGCATGGTGTACGGGAACTCTTCCTTGGTCGGCAGCACGGCGATCAGCGCGCGCTTGGCGAGGCGGCCGTGGCCGATTTCGCGGCGTTTCGGGCTGCCCACACGGCCGGTTTCGCCGGTGGCGAACGGAGGCATGTTGTAGTGCAGCATGAAGCGGTCTTCGTAGTCGCCCGACAAGGCGTCGATGCGCTGTGCGTCGCGCTCGGTGCCCAGCGTGGTGATCACCAGCGCCTGGGTCTCGCCGCGCGTGAACAGGGCCGAACCGTGGGTACGGGGCAGCACGCTGTTGCGGATTTCGATGGGGCGCACGGTGCGCGTGTCGCGGCCGTCGATACGCGGGT
Organism: Polaromonas sp. AET17H-212; assembly: GCF_002379085.1. GTDB lineage: Bacteria > Pseudomonadota > Gammaproteobacteria > Burkholderiales > Burkholderiaceae_C > Polaromonas. Next base: position 131,992 of record NZ_NBZW01000006.1, read on the forward strand.
CGCCGGCCAGGATCTGGCTGCGCACGATCTTGGCTTCGATGTCGAACAGCATGCCTTCGACGGCAACACCGTCGAATTCGACGCCTTCGGCCTTCAGGCCCATCTTGGTCCAGGTCGTCACTTCGCGCGTGGCGTGGGTGCGGGCCTGCTTGTTGCGGATCTGGTAAGCCTTGACGAGCTTTTCTTCGGCCAGCGCGACCACCTTGGCGATCAGCACCTCGTCCTTGGCAGGCGCACGCCAGTCCCAGACCGGCTTGCCGGCATCACGAACGAGTTCGTGGATGGCGTTGATCGCGATGTTGCCCTGCTCATGGCCAAACACGATGGCGCCGAGCATGATTTCTTCGGACAGCTGCTGGGCTTCGGACTCGACCATCAGCACGGCGGCTTCGGTGCCGGCCACAACCAGATCCATTTTCGAATCTTTCAGCTGGGTCTTGCCGGGGTTCAGCACGTACTGGCCGTCGACGTAGGCCACGCGGGCCGCGCCTATCGGGCCATTGAAAGGAATGCCGGAAATGGCCAGCGCGGCGCTCGATGCGATCAGCGCGGGAATGTCGCCTTCGATTTCAGGATTGAGCGACAGCACATGGATCACGACCTGCACTTCGTTGAAGAAGCCTTCGGGGAACAGCGGGCGGATCGGGCGGTCGATCAGGCGCGAGGTCAGCGTTTCAAACTCGCTGGGACGGCCTTCGCGCTTGAAGAAGCTGCCGGGAATGCGGCCGGCGGCGTAGGTTTTTTCCAGGTAGTCGACCGTCAGGGGAAAGAAGTCCTGGCCGGGCTTGGCCTCGGTTTTGGCAACCACGGTGGCCAGCACCACGGTGCCATCCATATCCAGCAACACGGCGCCGCCGGACTGGCGTGCGACTTCGCCGGTTTCCATCGTGACCTTGTGCTGACCCCATTGGAAAGTCTTGCTGACTTTGTTGAAAATGCTCATGTTTTTTTCTCCACTTGACTGGGTGCATGAGGCTGCACCTGAAGCCCGGAGCGGGGACAAATCGAACACGATGCCATTCCACAAAACACCTGTGCCCAGGATTTTTCTTGTGGAATGACACAGCGCGTGCTCTTTTTGCCTTGCTCCGAAGTAAGCCAGTTATGCCTGCGGCATTCCTGGAATTTTGTACATTTTGAAGTAAAAAACGCCTGAGCTAGTGAACTAACTCAGGCGCTTTGCAGTCGTTTTAGCGCTTATTTGCGCAGGCCAAGCTTGGCGATCAACGCAACATAACGGGCTGCGTCCTTGGACTTCAGGTAATCCAGCAGCTTGCGGCGGCGGCTCACCATGCGCAACAGGCCACGGCGACCGTGGTGATCCTTGGCGTGGGTCTTGAAATGGGGCATCAGTTCATTGATGCGGCCGGTCAGCAGGGCCACTTGAACTTCCGGGCTGCCGGTGTCGCCAGCGGCGCGTGCGTTGGCCTGAACGATGTCGGCCTTGATGGATTTCGCGATCATGGGTTTTCCTTGGAAATTACTTGCGAGCGGTACAGTGTTCCCGACGTGGGAGTTGACCGTGGCCGCCGTGTTCTGCAACGCACCGCTTCATCAGAATGAAAAAGCACGCTTTTGCGCAGAGCCTTGGATTATAGCCCAGTCGCCGGGCCGGCTCAGGCGCCCGGCAGCCAGCGGGCCAGGCGCTCCACGCCCTGCCCCAGCCTGGCGACGTCCCGGCTCGCAAAACACCAGCGCAGCCAGCCCTGGGCCTCGGGCGCCGGGTTGACCATGAAGGCATTGCCGGGGGCCAGCCCGAGGCCGGCCTCCAGCACCAGGCGTTTGGCAGTGGCCAGCGAATCGCCGAAGCGCGCCTGGTCCGACAGCCTGAAAAAGGCATACATGCCGCCCCGGGCCGGGGCCACTTCCACGCCCGGCAACGCCTGCAGCAGCGGCACCAGCGTGTCGCGGCAGGTTTTCAGGTGCGCCACCAGCTGCGGCGTCACGTCGTCGGTTCTTGCCAGCGCCACCACGGCGGCCCGCTGGACGAACACCGGGGCGCACGAGGTGTTGAACTCCACCAGCTTGCCCATGTGCGGCGTCATGCCAGGCGGCATCACCAGCCAGCCCAGGCGCCAGCCGGTCATCAAAAAGCTCTTGGAAAAGCTGTGCACGACCACCAGCCGGTCGTCCGGGGCCGCGATATCGAGGAAGCTCGGCGCGCAGCCATTTTCCGTGGGCTCGAAATAAAGCCGCTCGTACACCTCGTCGGCCAGAATCCAGGTGCCGGTGCGGCGGCAGTGCGCGAGCAGGGTTTCCTGCTCGGCGCGGCTCAGGGTCCAGCCGGTCGGGTTGTTCGGTGCGTTGACGATCAACAGCCGGGTCCGGGGCGTGATGGCCGCCAGCAACTCGTCCATGTCGAGTTGCCACTGGCCGGCCACCGGCCGCAGGCTCACGCAGCGCAGCTTCGCGCCCATGATCAGCGGCTGCGCGGTCAGGTTGGGCCAGACCGGCGTCACCGCCACCACCTCATCGCCGGCATCCACCAGCGCCTGCATCGCCAGCATCAGGGCGTTCACGCCGCCGGAGGTAACAGCAATACGGTCCGCCTCAATCGCCGCCGCGCCGGCGCAGCGCAAGCCCGTGGCGTAACGCGCAATCGCTTCGCGCAGCTCCGGCAGGCCCAGGTTGTGCGCGTAGAAAGTCTCGCCCTGCTGCAGCGAGGCGATGGCGGCATCGCGGATGAAGGCGGGCGTGACCTCGTCACTTTCACCAAACCAGAACTTGAGCACATCGCTGCGCCCCATGCCGGCATTGGCCACCTGGCGGATCATCGATTCTTCGAGGTCTAAAACGGCTTGTCTCATGCGGGTCTTTCAGCGGAGGGTGCGTTGGCGTGCGGCTCAGGGCCGCTGCATCTTGCAGTTGTGCGGCTGGCTGGAGCGCGCGGCATCAATGGTCTTGATCACGCGAAAACCATAACCCGAGCCCTCCACATCGAACCTGACGCCGGGTGCCCCCTGCTTGTCCATCACCGCCACCAGCAGCGGCTGCTGGAACTGGTGGTCGGCGCCGCGCATCACACCCTTGTGGCCGGCCAACAGCACCGTCGCCTTTTCCAGCTGCGCGGCGACGGCGCCGGACTCCACCGTGCGGGCTTTTTCGATGCTCTGTGCCAGGGCTTCAACCATCAGTTGCATGCGCATGTGCACATAGTCGTCCTGGGGTTTCGGAAAACGCTGGCGGAAGGACTGGTAAAACGCTTCGGACTGGACACCCGGTTCATTGGGAAACCAGTCGGCCACAGCGATGACCTTGCCGACGCCGGCATCCCCCAGCGCGGCGGGCACGCCCAGTGCATTGCCGTAAAACGTGTAGAAGCTGCCTTCAAAACCCACATCCCGCGCGGCCTTGACCAGCAAGGTCAGATCGTTCCCCCAATTTCCGGTGAGCACGGCCTGCGCGCCGCTGGCCTTGATCTTGGCGGCATAGGGCAGAAAGTCCTTGACGCGGCCCATCGGGTGCAACTCGTCGCCGACGATCTGCACATCGGGGCGCTGGGCTCCCAGCTGCCGGCGGGCTTCGCGCAGCACGGCCTGGCCAAAGCTGTAGTCCTGCCCGATCAGGTAGATGCTCTTGACCGCCTTGTCTTCCTTGAGCACATCCATCAGCGCGGCCATGCGCATGTCGGCGTGGGCATCGAAGCGGAAGTGCCAGTAGCTGCATTTTTCATTGGTCAGCACCGGATCCACCGCGGAATAATTCAGGTACAGCGCGCGCTGGGTCGGCTGACGCTCATTGTGTTTGTTGATCGCATCAATCAGCACCGCGGCCGTCGACGACGAATTGCCCTGGGTCACCAGCGTGATCCCGTCATCCAGGGCGGAGCGCAGGGCCGACAGGGCCTCCTCGTTCTGGCCCTTGCTGTCGTAGCGCTCGAACACCAGCGGGCGATTGCCGCCCGGCAGCTTGAGGCCGCCGCGTGCATTGACGCGCTCCGCCGCCCACACCAGGTTGCGGAACACGGCTTCGCCGGTATTGGCAAACGGCCCGGACAGGCTCTCGATCAGCGCCACGCGGACCGGGGCGGGCGCCGCCGCGGGCTGCTGTGCAAAGGCACTGGCCGACCACAGACAGGCGCTCGCGCCTAGGGCCAGTGCGGCACGTTTCAAGAGTTGATGACTGAAAAAATACATTCTGGAATTTCCTTGAAATACGCCTTGGCACGCTTACCTGCTGTGTGTGCGGCGATCACGATTGGGAGCCGCGAAGTGTAAGGGGAAAAATTTCCCGCCCAACCCAACTGGAGTCCTCATGTTTTATTCACTTGCCGGCCGTCCTGCACGCAGCCTTCAGCGTCCCGCCTCCTCGCTGGTCAGCAACGGCGCCCTCGACAAATTCCTGAGCGACACCTTGGGCGCCCTGTCCGACAGCCGCCCCGCCCAATCGGCGTCGGTGGAAGACGGTGACAAGGCCTATTCACTGCAACTGGACGTTCCGGGCTTGGCCAGGGACCAGCTGGACATCGGCATCGAAGGTGATGTGGTGCGTATTGCCAGCAAGGCCGATGCCGCACGCAAGGTCAAGGCGGCTTACCGCTTTCCGGTCGAAATCGACGCGGCGGCCAGCACCGCGAAACTGGAAAACGGCGTGTTGACCTTGACGCTGGGCAAAAAAGTCCCGGTCAGCAATGTGGCCCAGCTGACGATCCAGTAGAACTGGCCCCCACTTTCGCTCACTGCGTGTAGCTCTCTGCCCCCCGAGGGGGCGCGTTTTTCCTTGGGGCGGCCCGGCGGAAAAACCTGGCCGCCACGGTCGCTCACTGTGTGTAGTTCTCTGCGCCGCCGCCAAACCATGTCAGGCGGTGATTTCCGCCAGCCCCCAGCGCGGCTTCACGTCAAAGGTGTAGCCGCGCTGCAGGTTTTCCAGGCCAGCCTGCAGCCGCATGCCGGCCGCCAGCGCGATCATGGCACCGTTGTCGGTGCACAAATGCATTTCCGGGTAATGCACCCGAATCCCCTTTTTGCTGCAGGCCGCGTTGAGCTGTTCACGCAGCAAGGCATTGGCCCCCACGCCACCGGCCACCACCAGCCGGGTCAAGCCGGTCTGCTCCAGCGCTTTCAGCGATTTTTTGACCAGCACTTCCACAATGGCCGCCTGCGTCGAGGCCGCCAGGTCGGCCCGGGCCTGCTCGCCCATGGGCTCGCCGAGTTTTTTGGCCTGCGTCAGCACCGCGGTTTTCAGGCCGGAAAATGAAAAATCGAGGTCGCCGCTGTGCAGCAGCGGCCGGGGCAGCTTGAAGGCCTGGGCGTCGCCGCCCAGCGCCAGCCTGGCCAGGTGCGGCCCGCCGGGGTAAGGCAGGCCCAGCAACTTGGCCGATTTGTCAAAGGCCTCACCGGCGGCATCGTCAATGGTTTCGCCCAGCAGCTCGTAGCTGCCCACCCGGTCCACCCGCATCAGCTGGGTGTGGCCGCCCGACACCAGCAGCGCCACGAAGGAAAACTGTGGCGGGTCGGCGCTCAAAAAAGGCGAGAGCAAATGCCCCTCGAGGTGATGCACGCCCATCACCGGCTTGCCCAGCGCGGCCGCCAGTGAACAGGCCACGCCGGCGCCCACCAGCAGCGCGCCGGCCAGGCCCGGGCCGCGCGTGTAGGCCACCACGTCCACGTCGGCCAGCGAACGCTGCGCCTGGCCCAGCACCTCGCTGATCAGCGGCAGCACCCGCCGGATGTGGTCGCGACTGGCCAGTTCGGGCACCACGCCGCCGTAAGCCTGGTGCATGTCGATCTGGCTGTGCAGCGCGTGCGCCAGCAATGCCGGCACGCCCTGGCCCGCGGCGTCGACAAGCGCCACGCCGGTTTCGTCACAACTCGATTCAATTCCCAGTACAAGCATGGCACCCAGTGTAAAGCGCGGTGTGCCGTTCGCCCCGGATCCGGGTCGAAAACGGCCCGGGGCATGAATGTTGCTGGACAATAACTGACCTTCCTTCCTTTGACTGAAACGATGAAATCCGGATTGAGCTTTCTGATTGCCGCCAGGCGCTGCGAAATCAACGACCTCGAGCAACTCACCCGCACCAGCGCATTGGTCAACGTGATCGGGCGGCTGGTCCACGCACTGCAGAAGGAACGCGGCATTTCCAATGTTTTTCTGGGCTCGCAGGGCGCCCGGTTCGCCGCGCAGTTGCCGCGCCAGGTGCTCGATTGCCGGCAGGTCGAGGACGAGTTGCGCGCCAGCTTCGACCACCTGGACACCGATGCCGGCCACCTGAACAACGGCGCGCGGCTGTTCAGCCGCATTGCCTTTGTCCTGCATGAGCTCGACGCCCTGCCCGCCCTGCGGGCCCGCATCGGCGCGCAGGACGTGGCCGCGGCCGAGGTCACCACCGCATTCGTCAAGCTGATCGCCGGCCTGCTGGCCGTGGTCTTTGAAGCGGCCGACAGTGCCACCAACCCCGAGATTTCGCGGCTGCTGGTGGCCATGTTCAACTTCATGCAGGGCAAGGAGTTTGCCGGTCAGGAAAGGGCTTTCGGCGCGGCCACCTTCGCGTCGGGCCAGACCGACAGCCAGCGCCAGCAGCAATGGCTGCACCTGATCCAGTCGCAGGAACGCTGCGTGCAGGTGTTCAGCGACTTCTCGACACCGGCGCTGCGCGAACTGTGGCAAACCAGCCAGAGCCCCGCCACGCTGGCAGAGCTTGAACGCCTGCGCCGCATCGCCTGCTCGGTGGCGGCCGGCGCCCTCGACCCCAACCTGAGCCAGACCTGGTTCGACTGCTGCACCCACCGCATCGACGCCATGAAAGCCGTCGAGGACCAGCTGGCGGCCGAACTGCTGCAGCTGTGCGAACAGAAGATCGTGCAGGCCCGTGCCGAACTGCGCGACCACCAGATGATCCTCGCCGCGCTCACGGCGCAGGGCGGCAACCTGCCCGTCGGGACGGGCCAGGCCGGTCCCGCGGCCACTTCCTACGGTCCGCACCTGGACCGCTCCATCCTCGAGCTGGTCCAGGACCAGGCGAGCCGGCTGCAGGCCATGAGCGACGAACTCGAAACCGCACGGGCTTCGCTCAACGAGCGAAAAGTCGTCGAGCGTGCCAAGGGCCTCCTGATGGCGCACCGCAAGCTCAGTGAAGAAGAGGCCTACAAGATGCTCCGGCAAACCGCCATGAACCAGAACCGGCGCCTGACCGACGTGGCCGAAGCCGTGCTGGCCATGGCGGACTACCTGGCCACCGGAACGCCCTGATTCAGCACAAGGCCTGTGCCGCCTGAGGGCATCCGCACCATCATGGCGCAACCCGGCTGAGCGTGTCTTGCGCTCCCGGCGCCGCGGCGTCAAGCCGTTTTTCAGAGGCAAACACCAGCCCATTCCCCCCATCAAAATCATCTGGCACGGTTGCTGCTTAGTTGAAGGCATGAATGGGCCAACGGCGGTCCGTTTCAAAGTCATCCATGGCTTCACAGGACAACGGCGTCCATTTCCAGCCTGCTTGTGCAGGCACGAAATGGGCGCCGTTTTGTTTTTCCGCTTTTTTTGACCTTCTGCGCTTCTTTTTTTCAGTCTTCTGTTTTGTCACTCAAGGAGTTCCACATGACGCAAACCTCCCCCGCTCCAGGCAAGCCGACACGCCGCGACTTCATCCGCAAAGCCGGTGCACTGGGCGGCGCCGCCACCTTCGGCATCGGCAACCCCGGCGCCTGGGCGGCCGGCTCCGATGCGCCCGAGAAGAAGGAAGTCAAGATCGGCTTCATTCCGCTGACCGACTGCGCCAGCGTGGTCATGGCTTCCGTCATGGGTTTTGACAAGAAACACGGCGTCACCATCATTCCCAGCAAGGAAGCCAGCTGGCCCGGGGTGCGCGACAAGCTGGTCAACGGCGAGCTCGACTTTGCCCATGTGCTTTATGGCCTGATTTACGGCGTGCACATGGGAACTGCCGGCCCCAAGAAAGACATGGCCGTGCTGATGAACCTGAACCACAACGGCCAGGCCATCACCCTCTCCAAGAAAATCGCCGACAAGGGCGCCGTGGACGGCGCCGGCCTGGCCAAATTGATGGCTTCCGACAAGCGCGAATACACCTTCGCGCAGACCTTTCCCACCGGCACCCATGCGATGTGGCTGTACTACTGGCTGGCCGCCAACGGCATCAACCCGATGAAGGACGCCAAGGTCATCACCGTGCCGCCACCGCAGATGGTGGCCAACATGCGCATCGGCAACATGGACGGTTTCTGCGTGGGCGAGCCCTGGAACCACCGCGCCATCATCGACGGCATCGGCGTGACCGCCACAACCACCCAGGACATCTGGAAAGACCACCCTGAAAAGGTGCTGGGAACGACGGCCGACTTCGCCAGGAAGTACCCCAACACGGCGCGCGCCGTCACCGCCGCCATCATCGAAGCCGGCAAATGGATAGACGCCAGCCTGTCCAACAAGAACAAGATGGCTGAAACCATCGCCGAAAAAAGCTATGTCAACACCAGCGTCGACGCGATCAACCAGCGCATCCTGGGGCGTTACCAGAACGGCATGGGCAAGACCTGGGACGACCCGAACTACATGAAGTTCTTCAACGACGGCGCGGTCAACTTCCCCTACCTGTCCGACGGCATGTGGTTCCTGACGCAGCACAAGCGCTGGGGCCTGATCAAGGACCACCCCGACTACCTGGGCCTGGCCAAACAGATCAACCAGATCGACATCTACAAGGACGCCGCCGCTGCCGCCAAGGTCAGCGTGCCCAAGGACGTGATGCGCAGCCACAAGCTGATGGACGGCACGGTCTGGGACGGCAAGGACCCGAAAAAGTACGCGGACAGCTTCAAGATTCGCGCCTAGTCGCGCCGCCTGAAGCACCCATTGAATCCAAAGCCAGGAGGTCACGCCATGGTCAGTGCCGTATTCCACAGCCCGCTTGAAGCTGCCACGCCGGCAGCCCGCAGCGGCGACAAACCCAGGGATCCGTCAGCTACACATTTAATAGCTGACGGCACCCATAACACGGGCGCTACAGCCCAAAACAACATGAAAACTACCGTGCCAGCCGCCGCGCCAGCGAAACCACCGCGGGACGCCTCCGTGCTCTGGCTGGGCATTCTGCCGCCGCTGCTGGGCCTGGGTTTGCTGCTGCTGGTCTGGGAACTGGTGTCCATGGGCACCGGCGCCAGCATCCCCTCGCCGAAAGACACCTTCATCCAGGCCATCGAGATTTTCAAGGACCCGTTCTACAGCAAGGGGCCGAACGACCAGGGCGTGGGCTGGAACGTGCTGTCCTCGCTCAAGCGTGTGGCCATGGGCTTCGGCCTGGCGGCCGTCGTGGGCATCCCGGTGGGTTTCATGATCGGCCGCTTCAACTTCCTGAGCCGCATGTTCAACCCCTTGATCAGCCTGCTGCGTCCGGTGTCCCCGCTGGCCTGGCTGCCGATCGGCCTGCTGGTGTTCAAGGGCGCCGATCCGGCCGCCATCTGGACCATCTTCATCTGCTCGATCTGGCCCATGATCATCAACACCGCCGTCGGCGTGCAGCGCGTGCCGCAGGACTACATGAACGTGGCGCGTGTGCTCAACCTCAGCGAATGGAAGATTGTCACCAAGATCCTGTTCCCCGCCGTGCTGCCCTACATGCTGACCGGGGTGCGCCTGGCCGTCGGCACCGCCTGGCTGGTCATCGTCGCGGCCGAAATGCTGACCGGCGGCGTCGGCATCGGCTTCTGGGTCTGGGACGAGTGGAACAACCTCAACGTCAAGAACATCATCATCGCGATTTTCGTGATTGGCATCGTCGGGCTGGTACTGGAATTTGTGCTGATCAAGGTCGCCACGGCCTTCACGTTTGAAGAAGTGAAAAGTTAGGCCGCCGGCCTGCCAACCAAGGACGCATCATGAGTTCATTGACCACCAAATACATCGAGATCCAGGGCGTCGAGCAGACCTTCAAGACCAAAAAAGGCCCGTTCCGCGCGCTGCAGAACATCAACCTGACGGTCGCGAAAGGGGAATTCGTCGCGCTGATCGGCCATTCGGGCTGCGGCAAGTCCACGCTGCTCAACCTGGTGGCCGGCCTGACCACGCCAACGCAGGGCACGCTGCTCTGCGCCAACCGCGAAATCTCCGGTCCGGGTCCCGAGCGCGCCGTGGTGTTCCAGAACCACTCGCTGCTGCCCTGGCTCACCTGCTTTGAAAATGTCTACCTCGCGGTGGAGCGGGTGTTTGCAGCCAAGGAGAACAAGGCGCAACTCAAGGCCCGCACCGACGCGGCGCTGGCCATGGTCGGTCTCACCGCGGCAGCGCAAAAACGCCCCGGTGAAATCTCGGGCGGCATGAAGCAGCGGGTCGGTATTGCCCGCGCACTGTGCATGGAGCCCAAGGTGCTGCTGCTGGACGAGCCGTTTGGCGCCCTCGACGCCCTGACCCGCGCCAAGCTGCAGGACGAGCTGCTGCAGATCGTCGCGACCACCCAGAGCACCGTGGTCATGGTCACGCACGATGTCGATGAAGCCGTGCTGCTGTCCGACCGCATCGTGATGATGACCAACGGTCCCTCGGCCACCATCGGCGAAGTGCTGCACGTCGAGCTGCCGCGCCCGCGCGACCGGGTCGCCCTCGCCGAGAGTTCGCAGTACCTGCATTACCGCAAGGCAGTGATCGATTTCCTCTACACCCGCCAGGGCCACGTCGAAAAAGCCGCGTAACCGCCGGCCGACAGGGCACACCACCCCGGGCCGTAACTGACACCGCGGCAGCCCGGACGGGCCAGGCCGGCTTGGCGAAGGTGGTGCCCCTCGCCGGTCGGGCCGTGTGCCTGTCTGACGCCCGACCGCCTCGATCTCGAGGGTAACTTCACCCCCGTTTTGCAGGCGCCACGAACTTCTGGCCCCGTGCAGCCTGGGACCGCAGCCGCACGCGGGCTTTCGCTTGCCGTCCGAGCTCCCCCAGCCCTCCGCACCATCCCTACTCGCCATGGCCATCGGCCAGGGCCAGCGCTGGTCGCTTTCTGAGCCCTCATCCCATGAGGGTTTATTGACGGCCAATGCAACAAACCGTAATAAGTATTACATTTCAGTCTTTGATGTAACTACTTGGTATTTAAATGAACACTCAAGTCTTAACCAACTACCAGTGGACCCTGGTCGCCCTCTCGTTCCTGATTTCGGTAACCGGCGCCTTTGTCGCGCTGACGGCCGCCACGCGCATCCAGCAGAACTCCGCCCACCGCACCATCAACACCCTGGCAGCCGGCGTGGCACTGGGCGGCGTTGGTGTCTGGGCCATGCATTTCGTCGGCATGCTGGCGCTCGATCTCGATGTGGCAAGCAGCTTTTCGATGATCGAAACCGGCGTTTCGCTGGCGGTGGCCGTCCTGGCCGCCTCACTGGCACTGGGTTTTGTCGCCAAGGCGCCGGACAGCCTGCCGCGCATGCTGGGTGCCGGTGCGCTGCTCGGGACCAGCGTGGCTTTCATGCACTACCTGGGCATGTACGGCATGAAATTCGGCGGCTACATCCAGTGGAACTACGGGATGGTGGCGATCTCGCTGGTCATTGCCGTGGTCGCGGCCACCGCCGCGTTGTGGCTGGCCTTCAACTCCGACAGTCTCGCGCGTCGGGCCGGCGCGGCACTGGTGATGGCGGTCGCGGTGTGTGCCATGCATTACACCGGCATGGCGGCTGCGGAGTTTGTCTGCACCACGCCAAACCGTACAGCCATTCCTCAGGGTTTTGGCTACATCAGTTCATTCAACCTGCCGAGCCTGGTCATCATTGCCGCGTTCGCCATGGTGCTCCTGATCTCCCTGGATCAGTTTTTGCAGCGCAGCATGACCACGCTTCCGAACACCATCAAAACCCGTCGCTGACCCGGGTGGCGTGCCGCCGACAGGCCGGGCCTGCCGGACGCGGCGTCCCGGCGGCACGCAGCCACCCGACCAGGTACAGGCGGCACGGCAGGCCGACCGCGCTGGTAAGCTTCCCGCCATGACGCTTGCTTTGATGGAATGAAGAGATGGCCCTGATTGTGGTCATCGATGACGACGAGGCGATCCGTACCCTGATCGCTACCGCCCTGCGCCTTGAAGGCTATGAGGTGGCGGAGGCGGACAACGGCGCCTCCGGGCTGGCGCTGGTGCGGAGCAATGCGCCAGACCTGGTCGTCAGTGATGTCAACATGCCGGTGATGGACGGTTTTGCCATGCTGCAGGCGCTGCGCACCGACCCCGCCATCCAGGCCACGCCCGTCATCCTGCTGACCTCGCTGCAGGAACGCGCACATGTCCGCACCGGCATGACCAGCGGCGCCGACGACTACCTGACCAAACCCCTGGTTTTCGGGGAGCTGCTCGAAGCAACCGCCGCCCAGCTCAACAAGCAGCTGATGCGCCAGTCCGTCCAGCAGCAGGCCGTCGGTGCGGCGGTCGGTGAAGCACTGAAGGAACAGGAAAAAAAGCTGGGCCGCCTCTACGAAAAACGGATGCTGGCCGAACTCGCCGACAAATGGCCCTCGGCACAGGCGCTGGTCACGGACCGGCGGTTTTCCAGCGCCAGCGTGCTTTTTGTCGACGTGGTTAATTTCCCGGCGCTGGCTGAAAAACTCTCCAGCACGGAACTCAGCGAGGTCGTGCGCGAGTTCTACAAAAATGCGGGCGACACCCTTTATCTCTTCGGCGTCTTCCACATGCAGTTTGTCGGCGAAGGCCTGCTGGCCGTGTTTGTGGACAGCACGGACACCGACACCGTCAACCATGGCCTGCGTGCCACCCGGGCGGCCCTGGGCCTGATCGACGCCGCCCAGCGGGTGCAGGGCTTTTTGCTCAGCCATTTTGCCGGGCGCTCGCTGCCGCGTTTTGAAATCTGCGTGGGCCTGAACAGCGGCCCCGTGACGCTGGCCAAACTGGAGGACCCGCTGTGGGGCAGCGCGCAGGTCCTGCCGGTCGGCGACAGCGTCAGCACCACCCTGCAGCTGCAGAAACAGGCGACCTCGGCCGGCTGGAAGATTGCGGCGAGCGCCAGCTTGCTGCGCGAGGTCGCCGGCACCGTGAAAACAGGCCGGCGCAAGCGCTTTTCCCTGCCGGGCCGCAGCGGTGTCATGGACGGCACCGAAGTGCTGGGCATCGCGCTTTAAGCGTCAGGACCTCTCTTCAGTCAGCTTCCCGCGAACGGGTACAAGGAGCGCGACGCGGACAGGCCCTGCACCATGACAAGCCCTGTGCATGCCCGCCTTTGGTGCGGGTGGCGAGCAGTCCGGGCAAATCTGGCAACCAGCGCTGTGTCAGACAGACATGCCGCGCACGGGGCAGAACCGGCCGGCCCTCCCGGGCGCGCCACGGCCACGCCCTCAGGCCCGTCACTGACGCCAGCGCATGGCACAACTTTTGCGTAAGCCTTCACGGGCGCAACGACGCGTCCACCCGCAACCAGCACACTGCGGGTTCTGCGCATAACGACGTGCGTATTGGTGTACCTCATGCCGGCCACAGCCGGGTCCCTGTTCTGCAGGAGAGAGCATCATGGTTTTTACCTCCCCTTTTTCGCAAGCCGGCATGGCTTTGGCGCTTGCGCCGACGGCACCGGCCCCCACTGGAGTGGCACGATGAAAAAATCAAAACTGGTCATGGTCGGCAACGGCATGGCGGGCGTCCGTACCATCGAGGAACTGCTCAAGGTCGCGCCCGAGCTGTATGACATCACGGTGTTCGGCGCCGAGCCGCACCCCAACTACAACCGCATCCTGCTGTCCCCCGTGCTGGCCGGCGAACAGACACTCGACGAAATCGTCCTCAACAGCTGGGACTGGTACAAGGACAACCACATCACCCTGCACGCCGGCAAGAAGGTTGTCGAGGTGGACCGCATCAAACGCATCGTGCGCGCCGAAGACGGCACCGAAGAAGAGTACGACCGCCTGCTGATGTGCACCGGCTCCAACCCCTTCATCCTGCCGGTGCCCGGCAAGGACCTGCAGGGCGTGATCGCCTACCGCGACATCGCCGACACCAACGAAATGATTGCAGCGTCGGAAAAATACAAAAAAGCCGTGGTCATCGGTGGCGGCCTGCTCGGCCTGGAAGCGGCCAACGGCCTGATGCTGCGCGGCATGGCTGTCAGCGTGGTGCATGTGATGCCGACGCTGATGGAGCGCCAGCTCGACAGCGTGGCCGGCAAGCTGCTGCAGAAATCGCTGGAAGAGCGCGGACTGACCTTCCTGATGGGAGCGCAGACCCAGGAACTGGTGGGTGGACCGGACGGCCGTGTCACCGCCATCAAATTCAAGGACGGCACGGAAGTGGCCACGGACCTGGTGGTCATGGCGGTCGGCATACGCCCGAACACGCAGCTGGCCGAAACCATGCGCCTGCATTGCAACAAGGGCATTGTGGTCAACGACACCATGCAGACGGTCACCGACGCCCGCATCTACAGCGTGGGCGAATGCGCGGCGCACCGTGGCATCGCCTACGGCCTGGTGGCGCCGCTGTTCGAGCAGGCCAAGGTGGCGGCCAACCACCTGGCGCAGTTCGGCATCGGCCGCTACACCGGTTCGCTGACATCGACCAAACTGAAAGTGACCGGCATCGACCTGTTCTCGGCCGGCGAATTCATGGGCGGCGAAGGCACGGAAGAAATTGTCATGAGCGACCCCTTCGGCGGCGTGTACAAAAAGCTGGTCATCCGGGACGACAAGCTGATTGGCGCCTGCCTCTACGGCGACACCGTGGACGGCTCGTATTACTTCAAGCTGCTGCGCGACGGCCGCAGTGTCGGCGACATCCGCGACCGGCTGATGTTCGGCGAGTCCAACATCGGCGATGCCGGCCACGAAGGGCACAACAAGGCCGCGGCCATGCCCGATGAAGCCGAAGTCTGCGGCTGCAACGGCGTGACCAAGGGCACGATCTGCAAGGCCATCAAGGAAAAAGGCCTGTTCACGCTCGACGAGGTGCGCAAACACACCAAGGCCAGCGCGTCCTGCGGTTCCTGCACCGGCCTGGTCGAGCAGATCCTGATGGCCACCGCCGGCGGCGACTACTCGGCCACGCCCAAGCTCAAGGCGATGTGCGGCTGCACCGACCATGGCCACCAGGCGGTGCGCGACGCGATCCGCGCCAACAAGCTACTGAGCATTGCGGAGGTCTACCAGTTCATGGAATGGCGCACGCCGAACGGCTGCGCGTCCTGCCGGCCGGCCGTCAACTACTACCTGATCAGCACCTGGCCCAAGGAAGCGAAAGACGACCCGCAAAGCCGCTACATCAACGAACGCAGCCATGCCAACATCCAGAAGGACGGCACCTACAGCGTGATCCCGCGCATGTGGGGCGGCGAAACCACGGCCAGCGAGCTGCGCCGCATCGCCGATGCGGTGGACAAGTACAAGATCCCGACCGTCAAGGTCACCGGCGGCCAGCGCATCGATCTGCTGGGTGTGAAAAAGGAAGACCTGCAGAACGTCTGGAAAGACATCGGCATGCCGTCCGGCCACGCCTACGCCAAGGCGCTGCGCACGGTGAAGACCTGTGTCGGCAGCGAGTGGTGCCGCATGGGTACGCAGGACAGCACGCAGATGGGCAAGGACCTGGAGCGCGCCATGTGGCGCATGTACGCGCCGCACAAGGTCAAGTTCGCGGTCAGCGGCTGCCCGCGCAACTGCGCCGAGTCGGGCATCAAGGACGTCGGCATCATCGGTGTCGATTCCGGCTGGGAGATGTACATCGCCGGCAACGGCGGCATCAAGACCGAGGTGGCGCACTTTTTCACGAAGCTGAAAACAGCTGCCGAGGTGCTGGAATACACCGGCGCCTTCTGCGAGCTCTACCGCCAGGAGGGCTGGTACCTCGAGCGCACGGTGCACTACGTCAACCGCGTCGGCCTCGACTACGTGAAGAAAAAAATTCTCGACGACCATGAAGGTCGCAAGGCCCTGTGGGAGCGGCTGCAGTTTGCGCTCGATGGCGAACCCGATCCGTGGTTCGACCTGAAGGAAGCGGCCGTTGATACGCGGCAGTTTTCCGCACTTCCCGCTTGAAGCCCGCGATGTTCAGGATGAAAACACCGATGACCTACTCCCTTCAGCGCCGCGTTTTCTGCGGCTTCGCCCTGGCTGCCGTGGTCCCCGTCCACGCCCAGGTTGCCGGACTCGGCGACGCCATCAACAAGGCTGGACGCCAGCGCATGCTGTCGCAGCGCATGAGCAAGGCCTGGTTCGGCCTGGGCCAGGGCATCCAGGCTGAAACTGCCCGCCGTGTACTGGACCAGTCCATGGCCCTGTTCGACCGGCAACTGGTCGAACTCAAGACGTTTGCACCGGCCGGCGAAACCCGCGATACCTACGTCTTGCTGGAATCGGCCTGGTCGGACTACAAAAGCCTGCTGGTCGGCGCCGTGCCGTTGCAGGACCGAGCCAAGTCGGTGCTCGACCAGGCCGGCAAGGTGCTGGCCCTGGCACACAAAGGCACAGGACTGTTCGAGCAGCAGGCCGGCAAGCCGGGTGCCAAGCTGGTGAACGTCGCAGGCCGGCAGCGCATGTTGTCACAGCGCATGGCGCAGTTCTACCTGGCCAACAGCTGGAACGTGGAAAGCGCACTGAGCCTGCGGGAAATCAGCAAGGCGCGCGAAGAGTTTGTGCCGGCGCTGGAACTGCTGCGCAATGCGCCGGAGGCCACCGCCGAGATCAGGCAGGAGCTGGTCCTGGCCGACAACCAGTGGCTCTTCTTCGACAACGCGCTGAAGGCCCGCGTGACGAGCCTCAAGGCCGCCGCCGATGTTTTTGTGAGCAGCGAAAACCTGCTTCAGGTCATGGACCGGGTCACCGGCATGTACGCCCGCGTTCTCGGCTAGAAATAAAGGGCCCCTCATGAGCGAATGGAAAAAAATCTGTCTGGTGACCGACATCCCTGTGCTGGGCGCGCGCCGCGTGGCGCGGGAGCGCGGCATCGACGTCGCAGTTTTCCGCAACGCCGACGACCAGGTGTTTGCGTTGCTGGATCGCTGCCCGCACAAGGGCGGCCCGCTGTCGCAGGGCATCGTGTTCGGTACCAGCGTGGCCTGCCCGCTGCACAACTGGACCATCGGCCTGGCCGACGGCTGCGCCCAGGGCGCCGATGAAGGCTGCACGCCGAAATTTGCCTGCAAGGTAGAGGCCGGCCAGGTGCTGCTGGACCCGATCGAGCTGGCCACGCTGGCCCTGGACCTGGTACCGCCGCGCGCCGGCCCCTGTGCATCCACAGGCGCACTGGGCGACGAGACCTTTGACGTGCAGGCTCCGCAGACCGCGTGATGCCCAAGGAAACCAGATCCACCTGCCCTTACTGTGGGGTGGGATGTGGTGTGATCATCGAGTCCCAGGGCGACGAGATCACGGGTGTGCGCGGCGACCCCGATCACCCGGCCAATTTCGGGCGACTCTGCACCAAGGGCTCGACCCTGCACCTGACGGCCTCGAACATCGTCACGCGCCAGACCCGGTTGCTGCACCCGATGCAGCGCGAGCAGCGCGGCGCCGCGCCGCAGCGCATCAGCTGGGACAGCGCGCTGGATGTGGCCAGCGAAGGTTTCGCGCGCATCATCCGCGAACACGGGCCGGACGCGGTCGGCTTCTACATCTCCGGCCAGTTGCTGACCGAGGACTATTACGTCTTCAACAAGCTCGCCAAGGGCCTGATCGGCACCAACAACATCGACACCAACTCGCGCCTGTGCATGAGCAGCGCGGTGGCGGGCTACAAGCAGACCCTGGGCGCCGACGCGCCGCCCAGCTGTTACGACGACGTCAACCATGCGCAGTGCATCTTCATCGTCGGCAGCAACACCGCCTACGCGCACCCCATCCTGTTCCGCCGCATCGAGGACGCCAAGGCCGCCAACCCGGCCATGAAAATCATCTTCTGCGACCCGCGCCGCACCGACACCGCGGGCATCGCCGACCTCTACCTGCCCATCCAGCCCGGCACCGACGTCGCGCTGTTCAACGGCATGCTGCACATCATGCTGTGGGAAGGCTGGACACAAGCGGCTTACATCGCCGAACACACGGGCGGCTTCGACGCGCTGAAAACCACGGTGCGCGACTACACGCCCGACCTGGTGTCGCAGACCTGCGGCATCACGAAAGACGATCTGTTCACCGCCGCGAAACTGTTCGCCACCTCGGCCTCTACCCTGAGCCTGTACTGCCAGGGCCTGAACCAGTCGAGCAGTGGCACTGCCAAGAACGCGGCACTGATCAACCTGCACCTGGCCACCGCGCAGATCGGCAAGCCTGGCGCCGGGCCGTTTTCACTGACCGGTCAGCCCAATGCCATGGGGGGGCGTGAGGTCGGCGGCCTGGCGAACCTGCTCAGCGCCCACCGCGACCTGGCCAACCCGCAGCACCGCGCCGAAGTCGCCACACTCTGGGGCATCCCTTCGGTGCCTGACCAGCCCGGCAAGACCGCCGTGGAAATGTTCCAGGCCGCGGCCGACGGCGAGATCAAGGCGCTGTGGATCGCCTGCACCAACCCGGCGCAGTCCATGCCCGACCAGGCCACCGTGCGCCGGGCGTTGCAGCGTGCAGAGCTGGTCATCGTGCAGGAAGCCTTTGCCACGCCGGCCACCTGCGACTACGCCGACCTGCTGCTGCCGGCCACCACCTGGGGCGAAAAAACCGGCACCGTGACCAACAGCGAGCGCCGCATCAGCCGCGTGCGTCCGGCGGTGGCCGCGCCGGGTGAAACGCGGCACGACTGGTCGATTGCCGTGGTTTTTGCGCAGCGGCTTGAAAAACTGCTGCCGGTGCAAAAAATCAGCACGCTGTTTCCCTGGTCCGCCGGCGACGAGGCCGCCGCCGTGGAGGGCATCTGGAACGAACACCGCGAATCCACGCGCGGGCGTGACCTCGACATCACCGGCATGAGTTACGCCATGCTGGACACCGCGCCGCAGCAGTGGCCACTCAAGGAAGGTGAAAACACCGGCAAGGTGCGGCTTTACGAAGACGGCATCTTCCCGACCGACGACGGCAAGGCGCGTTTCGTGAACACGGTGTACAAGCCGGCGGCCGAGCCGCGCGAATCGCGTTACCCCTTCTCGCTGACCACCGGCCGGCTGCGCGACCAGTGGCACGGCATGAGCCGCACCGGCACGCTGGGCCGCCTGTTCGGCCATGTGGCCGAGCCGGCCCTCCAGATGAATGCGCAGGACATGGCGCGCCGCCTGCTCAAAGACGGCGACCTGGTCTACGTGACGTCCAAACGCGGCTCCATCGTGGTGCCGCTGCAGGCTTCACCCGAAGTGGCGGTCAGCCAGGCCTTCATGGCCATGCACTGGGGCGGGGAGTACCTGAGCGGCCTGTCCAGCAGCGGCGAACCGCTGGCCGGTGTCAACGCGCTGACCACTTCCGCCTACTGCCCGAGTTCCAAACAGCCCGAACTCAAACACGTGGCCGTCAAGATCCTCAAGGCCGAGCTGCCCTGGTCGCTGCTGGCCATGGCCTGGCTGCCGCAAGACCAGGCGCTGGCGGCGCGCGAGCAGCTCAAACCGCTGATGGCGAGTTTTGCCTTCAGCAGCTGCGTGCCTTTCTCCAACGAGGTGCCGCTGGGAGAAGCCGGCCGCCAGCGCACAGGCGTGCTGTTTCGCGCTGCCGGTTTTGAAGCGCCGCCCGAAGGCCTGCTGCAAAAAATCGAAAGCATTCTCGGCCTGGGCGGCGCTGATGCCCTGCGCTACGTGGACAGGAAAAAAGGCCAACACCGCACGGCGCGGTTGGTGCACAGGGGCGAAGACGCCGAGCTGGCCGGCTTTGTCCTCGCCGGGGATGTCAGCGCGCAAGCCTGGATCAAGACCCTGCTGCAGGACGAACTGCCGGCGCAGAGTTATGGCCGGCTGTTGCTGCTGCCGGGTGCCAAGGCACCGGTGGCCCTGCAGGCGCGCGGCAAACCGGTGTGCACCTGTTTCAGCGTCACCGATGCCGAGATCGGCGCCTGCCTGACGGACATCACCCACGCGGTCGGCGGCGCCGGCTACCTGGCCAGCGACGACGAACGGCTGCAGGCGCTGCAGGACAAGCTCAAATGCGGCACCAACTGCGGCTCCTGCGTACCCGAGATCAAGCGCCTCATCCGGACCGCCGGCCAAGCCCGGCCCGCGGCCGCCAGCGGCGGCCGGCCCGTGATCCCGATCAAGGTACTCGCCTGAAGAACACCGGCTTAAGCTCATAACGGAAAGTTATCTGCCTTCGCCGACAATCACGCATGTCCATCGCTCAGTACATCAAGGTCATAGGCCGCGGCAAAGACGGCGCACGGCCGCTCACGCGTGAGCAGGCAGCCGACCTGTTCGGCCAGGTGCTTGACGGCACGGTGACCGACCTGGAGATAGGCGGCTTCTGCCTGGCCATGCGCATCAAGGGCGAAACACCCGAAGAGATGGCGGGTTTCCTGGACGCCACTTACCAGCGCATGCGGCGTTTTCCGGCAAGCAACCGACCCGTGGTGGTGCTGCCGAGTTACAACGGCGCGCGCAAGCTGCCGGTGCTGACGCCCTTGCTGGCGCTGCTGCTGGCGCGCCACGGCCTGCCGGTGCTGGTGCACGGCACGGCCACCGAATCGAGCCGCATCTTTGCATCAGAAGTGCTCTCCGCCCTTGACATACATGCGCTGACAGCTATCAAGACCATAGCAGACGGCGAAGTCGTTTTTGCCGCCACCGAGCTGCTGTGCTCGGGCCTGAAACGCCTGCTCGATGTGCGGCGTGCCGTCGGCCTGCGCAACCCGGCGCACAGCCTGGTCAAGATCATGAACCCCTGCCAGGGCAAGGCGCTGGTGGTCAGCAGCTACACCCACCCCGAGTACGCGATCTCCATGGGCCAGACCTTCGAGCTGATTGAAGCCAACGCCCTGCTGCTGCGCGGTACCGAAGGCGAGGTCGTCGCCGATGCGCGCCGCACGCCGCAGATGCAGGCCTTCATCGCAGGCCGGCGCACCCTGCTGCAGGAAGCGCAGCCCGGCACCCTGGCGAGCGTGCCGGACCTGCCCGCCGCCATCGACAGTGACAGCACCGCCGCCTATATCCGCGCGGTGATGTCGGGCTCCGCTGCCGTACCGGCATCGATTGCCCGACAGGTGGAACATATCTTGCAACTGACATTGCAACTATGACCAGCAGCAAACACAAGCTCTCTTCCAACGGCCGGTGCACCCTGGTCGGCGCGGGTCCGGGCGACCCGGAACTGCTGACGCTCAAGGCGCTCAAGGCGATTCAGGCCGCCACCGTGCTGCTGGTCGATGACCTGGTCAGCGACGAGATCCTGGCTTATGCCAAGCCCAGTGCACGCATCGTGCATGTGGGCAAACGCGGCGGCTGCAAATCGACGCCGCAGGAGTTCATTGAAAAACTCATGGTCATGGCGGTGAAGGAAGGCGAAAACGTGGTGCGGCTCAAGGGCGGCGACCCCTTCATCTTCGGCCGCGGCGGCGAAGAGGTTGAACATCTGCAGGCCGCCGGCATCGCCGTCCAAGTCGTCAACGGTATCACCGCCGGCCTGGCCGCGGTGACCTCGTTGGGTGTGCCGCTGACGCATCGCCAGCATGCGCACGGCGTGGTGTTCGTCACCGGCCACGCCAAGCCGGGCGACGTGGGCACGGACTGGCGCGCGCTGGCTGACACGGCGCACAAGGCCAAACTCACGCTGGTGATCTACATGGGCGTCAGCGGCGCCGGGCGCATCCAGGACGAACTGCTGACCGGCCTGCCGGCGACCACGCCGGTGGCCGTGATCCAGAACGCCTCGCTGCCGACGCAGCGCCACATCACCACCACCTTGGGCCAGCTGGCCGATGCGATCGGCGCGTCCGGCCTGGCCAGCCCGTCGGTCATCGTCGTCGGCGATGTGATCAGCGGCGTGGCGGCGGCGGGCGAATTTCCGCAGAGCGCTCCGGCGCAGTTCCGCGCCGCCTGAACGTCACGGGCGCCGGGGAGGCCCGGCTACACTCCTGAGTCCCGGTCGGGCCAGGTTGCTATATATTTCATGGCTACTCTCGCCCGTACCTATTGGGCTGGAGGCCGATTTGACCCATAAATTTGACGTGGTGGTGGTGGGCGCCGGGGCAGCCGGGCTGTTCTGCGCCGGCATCGCCGGCCAGCGCGGCCTCAAGGTGCTGCTGGTGGACCACAGCGAGAAAGTCGCCGAAAAAATCCGCATCTCGGGCGGCGGCCGCTGCAACTTCACCAATCGCGACACCACACCGGCCAACTTCCTCAGCGAGAACCCGCATTTTTGCCGCTCGGCCCTGTCGCGCTACACGCCGCAGGAGTTCATGGCCCTGCTGCAGCGCCACGGCATCCCGTTTCATGAAAAACACAAGGGCCAGCTGTTTTGCGACCGTTCGGCCGAGGACGTGATCAACATGCTGCTGGCCGAGTGTGATGCCGGCGGCGTCACGCGCTGGCAGCCTTGCAGCATCAAAAGCATCACCGGCCCTGAGCAGCCGGGCGCAGGCAGCTACCAGATCGAGAGCGACCGCGGCCGCATCGAGGCACCGCAGGTGGTGATCGCCACCGGCGGCCTGTCCATCCCCAAAATCGGGGCCACCGATTTTGGTTACCGCATCGCGAAACAGTTCGGCCTGCGCCTGGTTGAGCCGCGCGCCGCGCTGGTGCCGCTGACCTTCGACGGCGAGGCCTGGGCACCGTATGCCCAGCTGGCCGGCTTGGCCCTGCCGGTGCGGATCGAAACCGGACCGCCGGATGCCACCCCGAAACAACGCAAAAAAGCCGTGGTCTTTGCCGAAGACCTGCTCTTCACCCACCGCGGCCTGAGCGGGCCGGCGGTGCTGCAGATCTCCAGCTTCTGGCGCGAAGGCCAGCCGGTGCGCATCAACCTCGCGCCCGGCGTGGACCTGCCCACCCTGCTGCTGCGCGCCAAGGCCAGCTCGAAAAAGCTGATCGCCAACGAGTTGGCGGCGCTGGTGCCCGCCCGTCTGGCCGATGCCTGGGCCAGCCGCGACCCGGCCTGGCAAAAACCCGTCAGTGAGGCCACCGACAAGGCCCTGACGACGCTGGCCGAGCGGCTGAGCGACTGGCAACTGACACCAACCGGCACCGAAGGCTACAAAAAAGCCGAAGTGACGCTGGGCGGCGTCGACACCCGGGATCTGTCATCCCAAACCATGGAGTCGAAGCAGCCGGGCCTGTATTTCATCGGCGAAATCGTCGACGTCACCGGCTGGCTCGGTGGTTACAATTTCCAGTGGGCCTGGGCGAGTGCCCACGCCTGCGCGATGGCTCTGGCGGAAAATTCGGGGGCAGTGGCAAAAAACTGACCCGGACGGGTGCGCCGCCCGTCGGTGTTTCAAGGACTTGCCTTGAAATCCCGCTATAATCTAAGGCTTTGCTAGCAAACCCGCGTCTGGCCTGATTCTGATCAGATCACTAAGGACGCAAAATTTTGGATCACTTCATCAATGACGACTATTCGTGTAAAAGACAATGAGCCCTTCGACGTGGCTCTGCGCCGTTTCAAGCGCACCATCGAAAAACTCGGTCTGCTGACCGACCTGCGCGCGCGCGAGTTCTACGAAAAGCCCACCGCCGAGCGCAAGCGTAAAAAAGCTGCTGCCGTCAAGCGCAACTACAAACGCATCCGCTCCATGCAGTTGCCCAAGAAGCTGTACTAAGCCAGTACACGCCTTCCGGCACCTCACCAAGCCCGCTGAAGGACGCTCCAGCGGGCTTTTTACTTTTTTACCGTTGGAGAAACCCATGTCCCTCAAAGACCAGATCACCGAAGACATGAAAACCGCCATGCGCGCCAAGGACAGCGAGCGCCTGGGCACCATCCGCCTGCTGCTGGCGGCGCTCAAGCAAAAAGAGGTGGACGAGCGCGTGGTGCTCGACGATGCCGCCGTGGTCGCTATCGTCGACAAGCTGATCAAGCAGCGCAAGGACTCGATCGAGGCCTTCCAGAAGGCCGAGCGCAAGGACCTGGCCGACAAGGAAGCCGCCGAACTGGTGGTGCTGCAGGCCTACCTGCCCGCGCGCCTGAGCGCCGAGGAGGTTGCTGCCGAGGTCAAGGCCATCGTTACCGAACTGGGTGCCAGCGGCCCCGGCGACATGGGCAAGGTCATGGGTGCGGTGAAAGCCAAACTCGCTGGCAAGGCCGACATGGGGCAGGTCTCAGCGGCGGTCAAAGCGGCTCTGGCTGGCTAAGAACAGCGACAGTTCGCGACAGCCCTCTTCAATCAAGCAGGGGCCGCGGATCTGGCTCTGCCAGTCCGCAGGCGCAGCGGCCCCCGAGGGGCTGGAGCCTGCGGCTCCAAACCTGCTTGAGCAGGTTTGGACAGGCGACAGAGGCGAAGCGTCTCGCGAGCCGCGGCCTGCAAGGCCTCGGGAGCTACGCGAAGCGAGCGAACGTGGGGGCTTAAGATCCGGCAATCTTCATCCGGTTGATGAGGATGGAGCCAACGCTCTTGGCACCGTAGTTGTAGACATCGGCACCCACGGCCTGGATGCCCATCAGCATGTCCTTGAGGTTGCCTGCAATCGTGATTTCTTCCACCGGAAAGGCAATCTGTCCTTTCTCGACCCAGAAACCCGAGGCGCCGCGCGAATAGTCGCCGGTCACGTAGTTCACGCCCTGGCCCATCAGCTCGGTCACAAACAGGCCGGTGCCCAGCTTTTTCAGCATGGCGTCGAGGTCGTCGCCGGCTTTGGTCTGGCGGCTGCTCAGCACCAGGTTGTGCGAGCCGCCGGCATTGCCGGTGGTGCGCATGCCGAGCTTGCGTGCCGAGTAGGTGCTTAAAAAGTAGCCGCGCACAATGCCGGCCTCGACCACCTGGCGTGCGCGCGTTTTCACGCCCTCTTCGTCAAACGGCGCGCTGCCCTTGCCCTTGCGCAGGTGCGGGTCTTCGCTGATGTCGATGTGCGCCGGAAATGCCGGTTTGCCGAGGCTGTTCAACAGGAAGGTGCTTTTGCGGTACAACGCGCCGCCGCTAACGGCCTGCACAAAGCCGCCCAGCAGGCCGGCGGCCAGCGGCGACTCGAACAGCACCGGGCACTGCACGGTCTTGATCTTGCGGCTGTTCAGGCGCGCCAGCGCGCGTTCGGCGGCGTAGCGGCCGACCGCCTCGGGGCTGGCCAGTTCGCTGGCGTCGCGCATGGAGCTGTACCAGGCATCACGCTGCATCTGGCTGCCCTTGCCCGCGATCGGCGCGACGGAGATGCTGTGGCGCGAGCTGGCGTACCCGCCGCGGAAACCGCGCGTGTGCGCGCTGAAAAAATGGCTTTGCTGGGCCGACACACCCGCGCCTTCGCTGTTGGTGATGCGCTTGCTGGTGGCCAAGGCGGCCGCCTCGCATTGCAGCGCCAGGCGGGCCGCGCCTTCCGAGTCGATGGCCCAGGGGTGGAACAGGTCCAGCTCGGGGTGCACACGTGCGATGTCGCGGTCGGCCGGCAGGCCGGAGGTCTTGTCTTCGGCGGTGAAACGCGCAATGTCATAGGCCGCCTTGACGGTCTGCTCGATCGCTGCCTTGGAAAAATCGCTGGTCGAGGCGTTGCCGCGTTTCTGGCCCACGTACACCGTGACGCCCAGCGACTTGTCGCGGTTGCGCTCGACGTTCTCAAGTTCACCCTTGCGCACGCTGACACTCAGGCCGCAACCTTCGGAAGCCTCGGCGGCAGCATCGGTGGCACCGATTTTTTTGGCGTGCGCAAGCGCGCTGTCCACCAGTTCCTCGAAAAAATCGCGGTGGTAACTGAAGCCCTTTTCCGGTTGGGAAGAAGGCCGGGCCGCCTGTTTGGCGCCGGAGGATGTCTTGGAAGTCTTGAGGGTCATATGGGTAGCTATGATACTGACTGCTATGAACAACAAGACTCCTAAGGCTATCAAGGGCTACTGGTCCCACGGCCGCTTCGTGAAACCCGAAGAAATTGCGCTGGAAGAGGTTGGCCCGCCCAGCAAGACCCAGCTCAAAGCCGAAGCCGACGAAAAACAGGCCCTCGGCGAAGCCCTGCTCACCCTGCGTGCCGACCTGATGGCGCGGCTGGACCTGCCCGAAAAACTGCTCGACGCCATCGCCCAGGCCCGGAAAATCACCAATTTCGAGGGCAAGCGGCGGCAGATGCAGTTCATCGGCAAGCTGATGCGCCCGCTGGACCCCGAACCGATTCGCGCGGCGATTGACGAGCAGAAAAACGGCTCGGCGCAGCTCACGCTGGCGCTGCACCTGGCCGAGCAGTGGCGCGACAAGCTGATCGCCTCCGACGATGCGCTGGGCGACTGGCTCAACGAACACCCGGACACCGACGCGCAGCAGCTGCGCGCCCTGGTGCGCCAGGCCCGCAAGGACGCCAAGCCCGAAAAGCCCGGCGAAGCGCCGCGCCACGGCAAGTCCTACCGCGAGATCTTCCAACTGGTGCGGCAGACGCTGGCGCCGGAGGCCCCCTGACCATGGCCCACGATGCAGTGAAAATCGGCATCGTCTCGGTCAGCGACCGGGCCTCCAGCGGCGTCTACGAAGACAAGGGCCTGCCCGCGCTGAAAGACTGGCTGGGCCGCGCGCTGCGCAACCCGATCGAGTTTGCCGAGCGCCTGATTCCCGATGAGCAGGCGCAGATCAGCGCCACCCTGATCGAGCTGGTCGATGCCGGCTGTTCGCTGGTGCTGACCACCGGCGGCACCGGCCCGGCGCTGCGCGACGTGACGCCCGAAGCAACGCTGGCGGTCGGCCACAAGGAAATGCCGGGTTTTGGCGAGCAGATGCGCCAGATCAGCCTGAAGTTCGTGCCCACCGCCATCCTGTCGCGCCAGGTCGCCGTGATCCGCGACCGGAGCCTGATCCTGAACCTGCCCGGCCAGCCCAAGGCGATTGCCGAAACACTCGAAGGCCTGAAAAATGCCGACGGTTCGCAGGCAGTCGCCGGCATTTTTGCCGCCGTGCCGTATTGCGTCGACCTGATTGGCGGGCCTTACCTGGAAACCGACGATGCGGTGTGCAAGGCGTTCCGGCCGAAGTCGGCGATTCGGGCGACTTCTGCCTGAGTCTTTGATCGAATCGGCACTTGGCCCTTGTTTGGCGGGCGCCACAAGCTATTAAATCAATAGCATCCCCAGCATCACGCTGCGTCGGTTGTCTGCCCTGGACAGTAGGCGCAACTCCCCACTCCCACCCCTAACCCCTGCCCTCGCCCCGCTGGGCGATGGAGGGGGACTTCATTTGGCAACGTGTGCTGCAACCGCGTGCAAATACACGACGGTCGCGTGCCCCCCGACATGACGCGCTGCGCGCGTCATGTCTCCCCGCACCCGCATTTGTTCCCCCACCCGTCGGGCTGGGCCGAGGAGCGCAGCCGAAAGCGGATCAGGGCGAGCGATTGTCTGAGCGAAGCGAGTTCGAACTCGACCCCGCTTTTGGCGAGCACCGCAGGTTGCCCGGAGCGAAGCGGAGGGACCCAGACCATCGGGTCGCCTTTTCTTTGGGTACTTTCTTTTGGCGAAGTGTATAGACCGGGGACATAGGTGACAGGTGTGCGGGGACATGGTTGACACTTTCCGGCGAATTTGCCGGAGGGTCACCATGCCTTGGAAAGCACAAGACACCATGAGTCTGAAACAGGAATTTGTTGCACTG
>NZ_NBZW01000051.1 GCF_002379085.1 Polaromonas sp. AET17H-212
CACCCCACCCGCCCACCTGTTTACAAGGAACTGCCATGAACAAGACACTGATCTCTCTCGCCCTCGCAGCCGCCAGCCTCCTGGCGGCCGGCACGTCGTTCGCCCAAACCGCCCCGCAGGGCGACCAGCTCTACAAGGCCTTCGGCGAAAAGGCCGGGCTGGTCACGCTGATGGACGACTTCATGGTGCGCCTGCTCGCTGACCCGCGCACCGGCCCGCACTTCAAGCCGGCCAACCAGCAGCGCGTCAAGGAGCAGCTGGTGGACCAGCTGTGCGCCCTGGCCGGCGGCCCCTGCGTCTACAAGGGCGCCGACATGAAAAGTTCACACGCCAACCTGGACATCAGGAAGTCTGACTTCCACGCGCTGGTCGAGGTGCTGCAGCAAAGCATGGACGCCCGGGGCATTCCCTTTCGCAGCCAGAACCAGATGCTCGCCCTGCTGGCCCCCATGCACCGCGACACCATCACCGTGCGCTGAACGACCGCACCGACACCCCAAGGACCCGCTGCCATGAAAACAACCCTGCTCACCCTCGCACTGGCCGCCCTCCCGGGCTGGGCCGCCGCCGGCAACCTGCAAGTGCTGGTCCTGGACAAGGAAGGCAAACCCGTGGCCGATGCGGTGGTGGTGGTCCTGCCGGCCAACAAGGGCGAGCCCAAGACGCCATTGCCGCTGCAGGTGACCGTCAACCAGGAAAAGATGCGCTTCATTCCGGCCGTCAGTGTGGTGGGGGTGGGGGCCAAGGCGAAATTCATCAACAACGACCCTTGGGAGCACCATGTGCGCGGCTCGGCTGCCGGGTTTGCGCAATTCAACGCCGCCGCCGGCAGCGGCTTCGAGTTGCGCCTGGACGGCAAGGCCGACGGCAAGCCCGGCAAGTCGGCCGAGGCCGTGTTCGAAAAGGCCGGCGCCGTGCTGCTGGGCTGCCACATCCACGGCTCCATGCGCGGCCATGTCTATGTCAGCGAGTCGCCGTGGACGGTCCTGACCGGTGCCGATGGCATCGCCAATGTGGAGCAGATTCCCGACGGCCCCGCGCAAGTCAAGGTCTGGCACGCCGATCAGCTGATCGACATCGCGTCGCAGCCAGCCAGCGTGAGCGCCACTCCCGCCAAAGCCACGATGCAGCTGAGCGTGGTGCCGCGCCGGCGCCGGATCTAGGGGCGGGCCGCCGCAGACCGGGGTGTTGACACAAGCTTTCATGAAACTTACATTGAAGCCTCTGCACTTTGCAGGAGGCTTTATGGCTTACCCCACGACATCCGCGCAGCAGCCCGCCCTCACCTTGCTGGAGTTGCAGCGCATCAAGCAATGGCATCTGGCGCACAAGGACACCCGTCCGCTGGAATACCAGGTGTGGGACGCCGTGTTGTCGCTGTGGCTCATGGGCTGGGTCGGCTGGCTGCCAGCCCTGGTGCTGGACGTTCCCCTGGCCTGTCCGCTGTGCCTGCTGGGCATGGCGGCACCGCAGCTGTATGTTCGCTGGCGCGCCCGCGCCCATGCCCGGGGCCGTCTCAGGTGTGACTGGCTGGAACCGGCGCACTGATTTACATTGGCAGGCATGAACCCACTGACCTGCTTCACCCTTTCGACCACCGACCACATCGCCCACCTGGTGCTGAATCGCCCCGAGGCGATGAACACCATGCAGCCGACCTTCTGGCGCGAGCTCGATGCGGTGCTGACCGAGATCCACAAGGCCGGCGATGCGAGGGTGCTGGTGATCTCCAGCACCGGCAAACATTTCAGCGCCGGCATGGCGCTGGAGACCTTCAGCGGCGCCATTGCGATGGACGACCAGAGCCCCGAAGGCCGCGCCGCCATCTTCGACATGCTGACCGACATGCAGGCCACCTTCACCAAACTCGAGACCCTGCGCATCCCGGTGATCGCCGCCATCCAGGGCGGCTGCATAGGCGGCGCGGTCGACATGGTGACGGCCTGCTGCCTGCGTTACGCAACGGCCGACGCCTTTTTCTGCATCCAGGAAATCAACATCGGCATGGTCGCCGACGTCGGCACGCTGCAGCGCCTGCCCAAGCTGGTGCCGCTGGCCGTGGTCAAGGAGCTGGCCTACACCGGGCGCCGCCTCAGCGCAGCCAGGGCGCTGGGCTACGGCCTCGTCAACGAGGTCTTCGATTCAGCCGACGCCCTGCTGGCCGGTGCGCTGTTGTGCGCGAAGGAAATTGCCAGCAAACCGCCGGTCGCCATCTGGGGCACCAAGCAGGCGATCCATTACACGCGTGACCATTCGGTGGACGACGCACTCAAGCAAATGGGCTGGCTGCAGGGCGCGATCTGGAGCAACCAGCATGTGCGCGAAGCGGTGACGGCCATGAAGGAAAAACGCGCGGGCCAGTTCGCGGGCCTGTCACCGCTCCAGAGTTTCAAGGAAATCGGGCTCTAGCCCATATTCGACGGCCGCAGGCAGCTATTATTTAGATAGCAACAAAGTTACTGTCGCGCCGTCCGGATATTCGGCGGCAGCGCCTGCGGGTAACTCGTGCGGAACGGGTTGATGTCCAGCCCGCCGCGCCGCGTGTACCGCGCGTAGACCGACAGCTTGAGCGGCCGGCAGCGCGTCCAGATGTCCATGAAAATGCGCTCCACGCACTGCTCGTGGAACTCGTTGTGGTTGCGAAAACTCACGATGTACTGCAGCAGGCCTTCCTGGTCGATCGGTGCGCCGGAATAACTGATCTGCACGCTGCCCCAGTCGGGCTGGCCGGTCACCAGGCAGTTGCTCTTGAGCAGGTTGGACACCAGGGTCTCGGTGACCGGTGGCTCTTCATGGTCGGCAAACAGCAGCTCGGGCGCCGGTGTGTAGTGCCGGCACTCCACATCGAGCCGGTCCAGGTTCAGGCCGTCGAGCTCGTGCACGGGTTCCTGGTCGAACAGCTCCGGCCCCAGCGTCTTGACACCCACGCCGGCCCCCACCGCTGCATTGAGGTCGGCGCGGATGCGCTCGCGCACCTCGCGTGCATCCGCAAAACGCGTGTTGTTGAAGCTGTTGAGGTAGAGCTTGAAGGACTTGCTTTCAACGATGTTCGGCGACTCGCAGGGCACGGTGATGTGGGCCAGCGCCACCTGCGGCTTGCCGCGCAGGTTCAGCCAGCTCAGCTCGAACACGGTCCACATGTCGGCTCCAAAAAAAGGCGGGTTCTCGCCCAGGCCCAGTTCCTCGCGCTTGACCGCGCGCGGAATGGGAAACAGCAGCGAAGCGTCGTACTGGTCGATGTAGGGCGTCGGCTTGCCCAGTTGGGATTGGTCGGGCGTGTTCATGATGCGGCCTCCGCAGCCTTGAGATGGGGAATCAACGGTTCAAGCAGGCGTTCGACCACCCCTTTGGGCAGGTCGTGGCCCATGCCCTCGATGCCGACCAGGCGGGCGCCCCGGATGCGCCGCGCGGTGTCCTCGCCGCAGGCAAACGGCACCAGCGGGTCGGCCTTGCCGTGCACCACCAGGGTCGGCACACGCAGGCCTGCCAGTTCGCTTGCGCGGCGCTGGTCGGCCACGATGGCCATCATCTGGCGCAACACCCCTGCCGGATGAAAGCTGCGCCGCGCGGCAGCCGTGATGTGTTCGCGCAGCTCGGCGTCGTCCACCGGAAACCCCGGACTGCCGATCGCCTTGAAAAGCCTGACGTAGTGGTCCGTCACCGAGGCAAGGTCCTTGCCTGCGGGGCGGCTGAGCAGCACACGCATGACGTGCGGCGCGGCCTGCGGCAGGCCACGCGCACCGCTGGAGCTCATGATGCTGGTCAGGCTCAGCACACGTTCGGGCGCTGCCAGCGCCACACGCTGGGCGATCATGCCGCCCATGCTGACGCCCACCACGTGCGCCTTCTGCACGCCCAGCGCGTCCAGCACGGCCAGCGCATCGGCCGCCATGTCGTGCAGCGCATAAGGCGCCTTGACCGCCAGGCCCAGCTTGTACCTGATGCTTGCCCACACCAGGTTGGGTTGGCCCAGGTGGTCGAACTTCTGCGACAGGCCGATGTCGCGGTTGTCCAGGCGGATCACGCGGTAACCCGCGTCGATCAGCGCCTGCACCATGACCGGCGGCCAGGCCACCAGCTGCATGCCCAGGCCCATGATCAGCAGCACCGCCGGGCGCGGCTGTGCGCCGCTGCCGGGGCCCGCATCCTCGACTTCGATGTCAATGCCGTTTGCTCTTAATTTCATAGCTGCCTACGCCCGACTGACGGGCGCTTGATGGTAATTTGACTGAAAGAACGATTTTAGGTGAACTCCCGTTCACGCAGCCATTTGGTGGCCACCCATTTTTCGCCGGCCAGGACCGGCGCACCGCCATGCAAGGTCAGCGTGGAGGCATGCGGCTGGTCGTAACTGAAAAAAACCGCATGGCCGCGCTGCGGCATCACTTCCAGCCCGATGTCGGGGAACACCGTGGCGCCGCCGGCTTCGGGCTCGCCCAGGTAAAGAATCAGCGTGCCCACCCGCTGGCCGCCGCGCGCCAGGATGGACGCCGTGCCGGGCTCGGCGGGATCGAAATAATCATGGTGCGGCTTGTACTCGGCGCCCGGCAGGTACTGCAGCACCTGCAGGCCTTCGCCGTTTTCCAGCGGCCAGTCCAGCAGCCGCGCGATACGCGCCTCGATGCGGTTGACCAGCTCGTTTTCGCCGCGCGTGAAAAACATGCCGCGGCTGGTGCGGTCGTCATTCAGTTCCTCGCCGCCGGTCTTGACCGCCACCGTCAGCGAACGCGACAGACGCGGCCTGGCGGCCTGCATCAGCGCATCACATTCCTCGTCACTGAGCAGGTTGCCGAACACCACGATGTGCGGCTGGCTCATCTGCATCAGCACATCGACCTGCCGGTCGCCGGCGTCCAGCCGCAGCGCCGCGCCGATGGCCGGCCGCGGCACTGGCACGCCGGACGGCGTCTGCAAGGTCGCGGCAAGGACTTCGCGTGCCACGTCCGCCAGCCAGCCCGCCTTGCGCAGGGCCTTCAGGATGGTGGGCGCCGTGTGGCCCAGAGCGGCCTGGGCACGCACCCAGGCCTGCACCTCGGGCGTCACATGCTGGGGCTGGACCTCGTAGTCGCGCATGCTGGGCGCAGGACTCAGCCGGCCTGCTGGCGGCGAAACACCAGCCGGTCGGGCCCGGACACGGCCGGCGCAAAACGGTAACCTTCGGCGTCGAAGCCTTCGAGCTTCTTGACGGTGGCGAGCTTCCTGTCGATCGCGTAGCGCACCATCAGGCCACGCGCGCGTTTGGCATGGAAGCTGATGATCTTGTACTTGCCGCCCTTGAATTCCTCGAAGACGCAGTTGACCACGCGCGGCTTGAGGGCGCGGCGGTCCACCGCCTTGAAATACTCCTCGCTGGCCAGGTTGACGATGACCGGCGAGGTGTCGGCGGCCGCACGCGCATTGAGGTAGTCGGCGATCTGCTGGCCCCAGAACTGGTAGAGGTTGCTGCCCCGCGCCGTGGCCAGCCGCGTGCCCATCTCCAGCCGGTAGGGCTGCATCAGGTCCAGCGGGCGCAGCACGCCGTACAGGCCGCTGAGGATGCACAGGTGCGCCTGCGCCCAGTCGAGGTCCGCGGCCGGGAGGCTTTTGGCGTCCAGCCCCTCGTAGACGTCGCCGTTGAAGGCCAGCACCGCCTGCTTGGCATTCTTGACGCTGGACTTCGGCGACCAGGCCTGGTAACGCGCCACATTGAGGCCGGCCAGCGTGTCCGACAGCGACATCAGTTCACTGACCTGCGCCGGGGTTTTCTCCCTGAGCACCTTGATCAGCTCGGTGGACTGGCGGACGAACAGCGGCGGCGTGTGCGTGGCGACCTGCGGCGGCGTGGCGAAATCCAGCGATTTCGCCGGCGAGAGTAAAAACAGCATGGTCCCTGGGGGTGAAGTAAAGCCAGTCCCGACTTTACGACAGCCAGCCGCGTCCGGGCGCCGCGGCGCCCCAAAAGCCCGGCTCAGCGCAGGTCGCTGGCCAGCGACGCCAGCGTTTCGGCAGGAATCGTCACATGCGCCGGGTAGTTGGTGTGGTCGCAACCCAGCTTGACGCCGGCGCCGGCCTTGACCGCGGCGCACATGGCCGGGCTGAGCTCAAAACGCACAAAATGCACGGCCGAGGTTTTTTCGTCGTTTTCCCTGGCCATGTCCTCGTCGGCAATCGCGTACACCCGCGGGTGGCCTTCGACTTCGACAAACAGGCGGTCTTCCACGCCGATCAGCCGGGCCAGCTCGCGCTTGCGCTCGTTGACGTCGGGGTACTCCAGCATCACGGTGGCCTTCCAGTTGCTGCCGTCGGGCATCAGGGGCGCATAGGCCTCGATCTCCTGCTCAATGCCTTCTTCCTCGAAGATTTTCTCGATGCGCAGCATTTCCTGAATCTGGTAACGGATGCTGGTCTCGCTTTCGAACTGCACATTGATGTGTTCGCCCAGCCGCACGCTGCGCAAGCGGCGGTGCGCCATGACGGCGGCCTTGTTGGCCTTGCGGTACTTGCTGTAGGCCTCCAGCGTCATGAGGCTGTCGCGGGTGATTTTTCCGGTGACTTGCATAAGGGCTCCTTGCTGGCTACTTGAGTCCGTAGGCCGTGCGGACCAGGGTCAGCGGGTGTTTTTGCGGCGGTGCGCCGAGCTGGTTGACGTCAAAACCCTGCGCAATGTGGTGGCCGCCCAGCGGGCAGTCGCTGCTGATCACGTCGGGCAGGCCGCCGTCCTTGTGGCTGGCCATGGCCTTGAACAACGGCTTGCCGATTTTCATGGCCTGCTGGTGGTACGGCACCTTCACGCCGAAGGTGCCGGCGTGGCCCGAACAGCGCTCATGCGTGTGCACGCTGGTGCCCGGCACCATCTTGAGCATTTCCTCGGTTTTCTTGCCGATGTTCTGCACCCGGCCATGGCAGGGGATCTGGTAGCTGATCTTGCCCAGCGGCACCGGAAACTCGGTCTTGAGCAGGCCGTCGCGCTTGCGTGCCATCAGGTACTCGAACGGGTCCCACATGTGTTCCTTGACCAGCTGCACGTCGGCGTCGTCCGGGTACATCAGCGGGATTTCCTGCTTGAACATCAGGGTGCAGCTCGGCACGGCGCTCAGGATGGCAAAGCCGTCCTTCGCGTAATTGGCCAGCACCGGGATGTTGGCTTCCTTGCTTTCGTTGACCGAATCGAGGTCGCCGAGCTCCAGCTTGGGCATGCCGCAGCATTTTTCCTTTTCCACCAGCACGTAGGGCACTTCGTTGTGGTCCAGCACCTTGAGCAGGTCGTGGCCGATGCCGGGCTCGTTGTAGTTGATGTAGCAGGTTGAAAAAATCACCACCTTGCCCGGCGTCTTGGCGCCGTCTTTCACCGGATACGGCGGCGACTCGGGCGCGCCGGAACGGAATTTTTTCGTCGCCAGCTCGGGCAGCCAGGCGTTTTTATCGACGCCCAGCACTTTTTCCATCACTGCGCGCGCCGGCCTGGTTTTATTGACCGCGTTGGCCACCTGCACCACGATGGGAATGCCGGCAAACTGGCCGTGCACATCGGTGGACGCCAGGAATTTTTCACCCATGCCCACGCCGCCCTTCTTGAACTTGATCGCCTTGGCGCGCAGCATGGTGTGCGGAAAATCCACGTTCCATTCGTGCGGCGGGACATAGGGGCACTTGGTCATGTAGCAGAGGTCGCACAGGTAGCACTGGTCGACCACTTTCATGTAGTCATTCCTGTCCACCCCATCGACCTCGCCGGTCTTGCTCCCGTCGACCAGGTCAAACAGCGTGGGGAAGGCCCCGCACAAACTCACACAGCGGCGGCAGCCATGGCAGATGTCGAAGATGCGCTCCATCTCGTGGAAGGTCGCGGCCTCGTTGTAATAGTCCGGGTTTTTCCAGTCGATCGGGTGACGCGTGGGTGCCTGCAGATTGCCTTCTGTAGCCATGATGTTGTCTCTTTATCGGGGCCTCTGTAAATCCGATTGCCGGGCGCATGGCTGCGTTGCGCGGTGCTCGGAATCCTCACGTACCTGAGTACGTTCCGGTGTCCTGCGCTCCGTGCGCCTTGCCCTGCATCCCGGTAATCGAATTTCCAGAACCCCCTTTGGTGGGTGGTTTACGAAAGAGTTCGGGCAAGAACTCTTCCCTAAGCCGCTACGCCTCGACGGCGTAGCGAGGTGCCGATCAATCAACGAGTTCGGCGAGTGCTTTTGTGTAGCGGTTCGCGTGCGAACGCTCGGCCTTGGCCAGCGTCTCGAACCAGTCCGCCACCTCGTCGTGACCTTCGTCACGTGCGGTCTTGGCCATGCCGGGGTACATGTCGGTGTACTCGTGGGTCTCGCCGGCCACGGCCGAGGCGAGGTTCTCGCGCGTGCCGCCGAAAGGCATGCCGGTGGCCGGGTCGCCGCACTGTTCGAGCCATTCGAGGTGACCGTGCGCGTGGCCGGTTTCGCCTTCCGCGGTGGAGCGGAACAGCGCTGCGACGTCAGGCTGGCCTTCAACGTCAGCCTTGTTTGCGAAATAAAGATAACGGCGGTTGGCCTGCGATTCACCGGCAAATGCGGCTTTCAGGTTTTCTTCCGTTCTGGAGCCTTTGAGAGCAGCCATGGAAATCTCCTTCGTGGTTGGTAAAAATGGTCCTTGCCTTGAACGCCATCGTCAAGGACGGAAACACGATAGCCCCATTGAGGTGCGGCGTCTAATTGCCCGGATCAATTTGTAAAAAAGGAAAAAGCTATGGGCCCACTGCAATTGGTAACTATTCTCAACAACTTCGCAGCACCACGGACAGATCTGCACTTGGCAGGCCAAAATAGTTACGTTATAGTAAACGCATTATGAATAGGTGAATTTGAAACCTTGCTTACCCGAGGTCCATCAACACCCGCACCACCCAATCCGGAGATCGCCATGGCTGCCCAGATGACCGCCCCCTCCCTGCGCCCCGCCACCTCGCCGCTGCCGCCGCCTGCCGCGGTGCAGCAGCTGCACCACTACGCCTACCGCGCCAAAGACGCTGAAGAAACCCGGCATTTTTACGAGGACATCCTCGGCCTGCCGCTGTACCACATCATCCAGAGCGACTACGTTCCGAGCACCGGCGAGTACTGCCCCTACACCCACTTCTTCTTCCGCCTGCAGGACGGCTCCTTCATCGCATTTTTCGACCTGGGCAATGACGAGGCGGCCCTGCCCTCACCCAACACGCCGCTGTGGGTCAACCACATCTCGTTTCGCGTCGACACCGTGGCCGACCTGGAGGCGATGAAAGCGCGCCTCGAAGCCGATGGCATCGAAGTGCTGGGCGTGACCGACCACCACATCTTCAAGAGCATTTATTTCTTCGACCCCAACGGCGTGCGCCTGGAGCTGACGGCGCAGCTGGCCGACGAGTTCCAGATGCTGGAGGAAAGCAAGACCGCCCACGCCCGCCTGGCGGAATGGACGGCACGCAAGCAGCAGTGGCGCAAGGACAAGGCCGCCGGCCAGGCGGCCGAAGCCCTCAAGCCGCAGCAAAACGACAGGCCGGAGTTCAGTGGCAAAACCGCCGCCTGAGGCTCTCCGTTTACTATTATTCTGATAGCTGCCTGCGCCCTCCCGACAAGGGCCAGGCCCGAAAAATACTGATAACAAATCAATGCCGGGAGCGCGACACGCCATGCTGGAGACACCACCTGCCTACGCCGGGACGGCGTTCACCAACGGTTATGAATTCACCCAGGGCACGGGTTACACCCTGCCTGAATACCCTTTCGTGGCCCCACCCGAACTCGGCGCGAAGCAGCTCAAGCGCCATCCCATCGTCATCGTCGGCGGCGGCATCACCGGCCTGAGCCTGGCCTGTGCATTGGCACGTTACGGCGTCGAGGCCGTGTTGCTGGACGAAGACAACACCGTGGGCGTCAAGGGCGCGTCTTCGCGCGGCATCTGCTACACGCAGAAATCACTGGAGGTCTTCCACCGCCTCGGCATCTACGAGCGTATTGCCGCCAAGGGCGTGCAGTGGAGCGTGGGCCGCACCTTCGCAGGCAACGACGAGGTCTATTCCTTCGACCTGCGCCAGCAGAGCAACTTCAACCTCTCGACCCAGCCACCTTTCATCAACATCCAGCAGTTTTACATCGAGGGTTACCTGGTCGAACGCATCTACGAACTCGGCCATGTGGACCTGCGCTGGAAGTCGCGTGTCACCGCCTTCACGCAGAACGCCGAGTTCGCCACGCTGACGGTGGAAACGCCGGCCGGCAGCTACCAGATCGAGGCCGACCACGTGATCGATGCTTCCGGTTCCCACACGCCCTTCCACGACTGGATCGGCGCCACCATGCAGAACAAACGCGGCGATGACCGCTGGTGCATCGCCGACGTGCGCTTTTCCAAACATCCGCCGGTCGAGCGCCACACCTGGATCGAGGCACCGTTCAACGACAACCGCGCGGTCTGGCAGCACCTGATGGCCGACGATGTCTGGCGCATCGACTACCAGATGGCACCCAATGCCGATCCCGACGCCGTGAGCCGCGAAGACGTGGTGCGCGAGCGCCTGCAGCGCCAGTTCGGCAAAGACGTCGAGGTCGAGATCGTCTGGGTGGGCCCCTACGCCTACCGCAGCCGCTGCCTGGACAAGCTGCGCGTGGGCCGCGTGTTTTTCATGGGCGACACCGCCAAAATAGTCAGCCCCTTCGGCGCACGCGGCGGCAACACCGGCGTGGCCGATGCCGACAACCTGGCCTGGAAGCTGGCCGCCGTGCTGCGCGGCCGTGCCAGCCCGGCCTTGCTGGACAGCTACAACGCGGAGCGGCTCGAAGCCGCCCAGCAGAACGTGCAGGTGACCAACCGCACCGCACGCTTCCTGCGGCCGGCCGACGGCATGGAGCGCTGCTTTCGCACGGCTGCCATCAGCCTGGCCCGGCAGTACCCGTTTGCGCGCGCCCTGGTCAACACCGGCCGCATGGCGGTGGCCAATACCTACACACGTTCGCCCATCTGCGAAAGCACCGGCGGGCAGTCGGTGCAGAACGTCGCCTTCCGCTGGGCCAACGGTTCACCAGGTGTCGTCAACGACCTGCTGCAGTGGGCCGACGGCGACCTGCTGGTGCTGGTGTTCGGCGAACTGCCGGCTGCCGGGCTGCAGCGCCTGCGGCAGCTCGCCCAGCACGCCCCGGTGCGCAGCGTGCAGGTGCTGGGTCCGGACGAGCGCGCCCAGGCACGCGAGCAGGTGCGCGACACCAACGCCCGGGGCACCGGCCATTTGCAGGGCGCCTGCCATGTGTTCGGCCACGCCTGGGCCCTGCTGCGGCCCGACGGCTACCTGGCCGCCACCGGTGAGGCGGTGGATGGCCACTTGATCGCCGCTGTCGAAAAAACCCTCGGCCTGCGCTGAATCCGGAAAGACCTCCCATGAAAACCGAAGTCGCCATCAAGACCGCCCCCAACTTCCAGGACGCGGACGCGTTTTACGAATGCCTGCTCGACGCCCACCAGGGCCTGAGCCGCGAGCAGTCCGAGCTGCTCAATGCCCGGTTGATCCTGATCCTGGCCAACCAACTGGGTGACACACCGCTGCTGCAGGCCTGCATTGCCGCGGCCAGGCAAGCCGAGCCCGCCTGACCGGTTTGGGGCGACCGGCGGGCCAGTCGAATAAAATCGGAGCAGTTCCTCCAACCCAAGGCGGCATCCCGGTGATGCCGTTTTTCATTGCCCCATGACCGCCTCTGCCACCCCCACGC
>NZ_NBZW01000052.1 GCF_002379085.1 Polaromonas sp. AET17H-212
GCGGCGGACCGGGGGGTGGATTCAGGGGGGTGTTTGGAAGGCACGGCAGCACGCATGCAGGCACTTTAACTGATCACCCCCGCGCGACGGAGAACTTCTCGGGGAACGCTCAAAAAACGGGTTTGAACAGCCTCAGCCACTTTTTGGCCGGCAGGCCGAAGCGGGACTCGATCACCTCGGCCCGTTGCGACAGCTCCCCCCGCTCGGGCCGGGTCGGCTCACGTTGCGCCGCCACGACGGTGTTGCCCTCGCGCGTCGGCTTGAAGGCCCAGACGGATTCGGGGCCGAAGACCTCGGCGATTTTTTCCAGCGAGCTGATGTAGCTGGAGTCGCGCCCGAACAGGTTGACCGTCATGACGCCGTCCTCGCTGAGCAGTTCGCGGCAATCCGCGTAGAAGTCCACGCTGTCGAGCACCGGCGCCGCCGCTTCGTGGTCGTACAGGTCCACCTGCAGCGCGTCCACGGTGCCGTGGTGCGCCGGCTTGCGGATCTCCTGCGCAGCGTCGGCCAGGATGACCTTCAGGCGCAGGTCATCGGCGGGCAGCTTGAACCACAGCCGGCAGGCGGCCAGCACCTGCGGGTTGAGCTCGATGGCCGTGGTTTTCATCTTCAGTTTCTTGTAGCAGAACTTGGTCAGCGCTGCCGACCCCAGGCCCAGCTGCATCGCGTGGCGCGCCGCCACCGTGCCTGGCTCGGTGAACAACAGCCAGACCATCATGCGCTGGACATACTCCAGTTCGATGTCGAACGGTTTGTCCAGCAGCATGGACCCCTGCACCCACTGCGTGCCCAGATGCAGGTAGCGGACGTCGCCGTAATCGGAAAAATTCACCTCGGGCAGTTCTGCCTGTGGAAGCTTGTTGATGTTGATGCTGGTTTCTTTGCGGGCCATCGGGTCAATCGGTCAATCTGTGTTTTTCAAATACGTCGCGCCAGGCAGCGAGTTTGCGCTCAAACGACCAGGAGGCGTTGGCCGGACTGGTGGACGGTAACTTATAAACAGGCAAGCCCAGCAGCGCGGTGTACCGGGCATGTTTGAAACTCTCGCCACCGTTGTGGACGATGGCTTCCAGCGCCGGGCACTGTTGCAGCATCTGCGCGAAATCGTTAACCACCGGCTGGCGGATGCGGCTGTCCAGGCTGCCCTCGCGTTCGCAGGAGGCATACACGTCCCAGACGCCCAGTTGCCTGTCGAGCAGCCATTCGCTACGACTTTGATAGCTGTCTGCGCCCGATGCTATTGGGCTGGAGTGCCAAATCGCTTGCAGAATTTTCCAGAACTGGTTTTGCGGGTGGCCGTAGTACTGCTGCGCCGCCAGGGATGCCACGCCGGGAAAACTGCCGAGGATGAGTACGCGGGTGCGGCGGCTGACCAGCGGCGCCAGACCGGTCAGCATGCGCTCACCATGTGGTCAGGGCCCGCAACCGGGGCAGCGCCGCGCTGGCGTTGGCCGTCGTGGCCAGCGCCAGGGCGTCGAGTGTTATGCCACGCAGTTCCGCCACCACGGCGGCAATACGCGGCAACTCGGCCGGCTCGTTGCGCCCCTGGGCCTGGCCCCCGCCGCGCTGCTGCGCCGTGGCGTACAGCCAGTGCGGCGGAATATCCGGCGAATCGGTTTCCAGCACCAGCGCCTCCAGCGGCAATTCGGCCGCCAGGCGCCTGAGCTGCCGCGCCGGCTCAAAAGTGACGGCCCCGCCAAAACCGAGCTTGAGGCCCAGTTTGAGAAATTCGTCGGCCTGTTGCCGGCTGCCGTTGAAAGCGTGGGCAATGCCGCGCCAGCCGTCCTGCGGCGCGAGTTCGCGCAGGTGCTTGAGCAGTCTGTCGGCGGAGCGGCGCACATGCAGGATCACCGGCAGGCCGTGTTTGCGCGCCAGCAGGA
The DNA here is from genome assembly GCF_002379085.1 of Polaromonas sp. AET17H-212. GTDB lineage: Bacteria > Pseudomonadota > Gammaproteobacteria > Burkholderiales > Burkholderiaceae_C > Polaromonas. Next base: position 1,881 of record NZ_NBZW01000052.1, read on the forward strand.
GCTGCTCGCGGTAAAAATGCTCCTGGCGCTCGCGCAAAGGGCTTTGTGTCAGGGCCGGCACAAAATAATCGAGGCCGATTTCGCCCACTGCAACCAGCCGGGTGTCGGCTTTTCGCAGGGCGAGTTCGGCGTCGAGCAGGGCCAGGTCACTCTCCTGCGCCTGGCCGACAAACAGCGGGTGAATGCCCAGCGCATAACTGTCCCCAAAATCGTGCGCCAGCGTGCGTACGGCCGCAAAGTCAGCCACCCCGACCGCCGGCAAAACGCAATGCGCCACGCCGGCGACGGCCGCCCGCGCCCGCACGGCGGAGCGGTCCCTGTCGAATTCGGCGGCATCGAGGTGGCAATGGGTATCTATCCAGCGGGGCATCTTTCCATGATGCCTGATCGCCCGCCAGCTGCGATGACCCCACGGATGCCTGAAGAATATGCAGGGTTGCGCCAGACGTGATACCGTGTATTTGTCAGTCTCGAAATCCCCGGAAAACCCTTTTCACAGGTGACACGGATGCGCAGGCCAGCCCTCTACAGCAGCTCCAGCAGCCCCCCGCCCGCGGAGGCGCCAGGGCAGCAGGCGCAAGCCGGGCCAGCCGCTGAGTCTGCTCCGGCAACACGTTTTTTTTCGCTGTCCAGCCCGCGCCTGCTGTGGACCGCGCTGGCCGTGATGGCGCTGTTGCTGGCCCTCAGCCTGTCGCTGGCGCTGCGGCCGCAGCCACGCAAGCTGACACAAGCCGACATCAATGCCGCCGTCCTGAAAACGCTGGAAACTGCCCAGTTGCCTTCGGCCGTCGCCAAGGCCTATGAAGCCATTCGCCCCTCGGTGGTGCGCGTCACCGGCTACGGCAAGAGCAAGAACGGCAAGGAAGACCAGGAGTACGGCGTCGGCACCGGCGTGGTGATTGTGGACAAAGGCATCATCCTGACCAACCTGCATGTGGTGCAGGGGGCGCAGACCATCAAGGTGGTATTTTCCGACGGACTGGAATCGACCGCGCACATCATCGGCGCCCAGCCCGAAAACGACCTGGCGGTGCTGCAGGCGCACAAGATCCCCGACGACATGATTGCGGCGACCATGCGTTCCACTGGCGACCTGGCGTCCGGTGACCATGTGCTGGCCGTGGGCTACCCCTTCGGCATCGGGCCGTCGGCATCGGCGGGCGTGATCTCCGGCCTCAAGCGCACCTTCCGCTCGCCCGAAGGCAAGCAGGAAATGAGCAACCTGATCCAGTTCGACGCGGCCGCCAACCCCGGCAACTCCGGCGGCCCGCTGGTCACCATGGACGGCGAGGTGGTCGGCATCGTCACCGCCATCCTCAACCCCAACCAGCAGCGCAGTTTTGTCGGCATCGCCTTTGCCGTGCCGATTGAAAATGCCGCTGCCGCCGTCGGCTTGCCGCCTTTCTGAAGGACCTCCCCATGCAAACACCCGCCCCCTCGCAGGACCCCCACACCGCGCAACTGATGGAACAGATCCTCTACGAGGTCAAACGGGTGGTCGTCGGCCAGGACCGTTTTCTCGAACGTGTGATGGTGGCCATCCTGGCGCAGGGCCACCTGCTGGTTGAAGGTGTGCCGGGCTTGGCCAAGACCCTGACCGTCAAGACCCTGGCCAGCACCATCCAGGGCAATTTCAAACGCATCCAGTTCACACCCGACCTGGTGCCGGCGGACCTGGTCGGCACGCGCATCTACAACCAGAAAAACGGCGACTTCAGCACCTCGCTGGGCCCGGTGTTCACCAACCTGCTGCTGGCCGACGAGATCAACCGTGCGCCGGCCAAGGTGCAGAGCGCCCTGCTGGAGGTCATGCAGGAGCGCCAGGTCACGATTGCAGGCGTTACCCACCGCGTGCCCGAGCCCTTTCTGGTGATGGCCACGCAAAACCCGATCGAAACCGAAGGCACCTACCCGCTGCCAGAAGCGCAGGTGGACCGTTTCATGATGAAGGTGCTGGTGGACTACCCGACCGACGAGGAGGAGTTCGTGATCGTCGAGCGCGTGATCGGTCCGGCCGTGGCCGTGTCCAGTGTCGCCACCACCGCGCAGCTGGCCGAACTGCAGCGCGAATGCCGGCGCGTCTATGTGGACCCTTCGCTGATCCAGTACGCCGTGCGGCTGGTATCGGCCACCCGCACCCCGGAAAAAAACGGCCTGAAAGACCTGGCCCGATTCATCACCTTCGGCGCCAGCCCGCGCGCCACCATCAACCTGACCGAAGGCGCGCGCGCCTTGGCCATGCTGCGCGGGCGCAGCTATGTCCTGCCCGAAGACATGACGGACCTGGTGCCGGATGTGTTGCGGCACCGGCTGGTGCTGTCCTACGAAGCGCTGTCCGAGGGCCTGAGTGCGGACACCGTGATCGCCAGAATCATGGCCAAAGTTCCGGCGCCTGCGCGTCCGCTTGAACATGAAAAACTGGTGGCGTAAAAATGTTGCCCCCACGGTCGCTCACTGCGTGTAGCTCCCTGCCCCCCGGGGGGGCCACTGCGCCTGCGGCCCGGCAAAGCCGGTTCCGCGGCCCCTGCTTGAAGCAGAGGGCCCCTCGCCGGCTGCCCTACACGAGGTGGTGACTGGTCATGAAAAATTGGTTCCGCAAATCCGTCCAACCCGAACCCGCCGAAGCTTCCGTCCAAGCAGCGGTGGCCCGGGTGCAGACTGGCAGCGCTGGCGGTGCCGAGCACGTGTTGCGCCGGCTTGAGTGGACCGTGCTGCGCCGGCTCGACGGCCTGCTGCAGGGGGACTACCGCACCTTGATGCGCGGCACCGGCATGGACCTGGCCGACCTGCGCGAGTACCAGCACCACGACGACGTGCGCCACATCGACTGGAACGTGACCGCGCGCCTGCAGTCGCCGCATGTGCGTGTGTTCACCGAAGACCGCGAAATGGCCAGCTGGTTTTTGCTGGACCTGAGCCCCTCGGTCGATTTTGGTTCGGGCGACCAGCGCAAAAGCCAGGTCTCCAGCGAATTCGTCGCGGTGCTGGCGCGCGTGCTGACGCGCCACGGCAACCGTGTGGGCGCCATGCTGTACGGCGCCGGTGTGGACACCGTGCTGACGCCGCGCGGCGGGCGCGCGCATGTGCTGCAACTGCTGCACAGGCTGCAGACCCGTCCCGCAACCACCGGCGTGGTCACCACGCGCCTCGACGAACTCTTGAGCTCGGCCGCCCAGCTGCTGCGCCGGCGTTCCACGGTGTTTGTGGTGTCCGACTTCATCAGTGAACCCGGCTGGGAAAAAGCGCTGGGTCAGCTGGCGCAGCGCCACGAGGTGGTGGCGGTACGCCTGCTGGACCCACTAGAACTTGAACTGCCCGACCTTGGACTGATCCCGATACGCGACGCGGAAACCGGTGAGCAGTTGCTGGTGGACACCCACGACGCGGGTTTTCGCCAGCGCTTTGCGCGCATTGCCGCCCAACGTGAAGCCGACTTGCGCCGGGCGCTGGCGCAGGCCGGCGTGGACACGCTGGAGTTGTCCACCGACGGCGACTTGGTCGACGCCATCATGCGGTTCACCGAACTGCGCAAGCGCCGCGGCCAGGTCTCGGGCGCTGCCGGCGGAGGCGGCCGCGGCAAGCTGCCCGGCCACCTGAAGGCGGCTGCCTGAGCCGCAAGGAGACGACCCCATGACACCGCCCATGACTTTTCTCTGGCCCCATTTCTTATGGCTGATGCTGGCCCTTCCCCTGCTGGTGGTGGTTTATGTGTGGCTGCTGCGCCGCAAAAAGAAAATGGCACTGCGGTATGCCAGCCTGTCCATCGTGCGGGAAGCCATGGGCAGCGGCCAGAGCTTGCGGCGGCACATCCCGCCACTACTTTTCCTGCTGGCGATCGCCGCCATGCTGCTGGCTGCTGCGCGCCCCTTCGCCGTGATCACCCTGCCCTCGCAGCAGGAAACCATCATCCTGGCGATGGACGTGTCGGGGAGCATGCGCGCCACCGACGTGCAGCCGAACCGCCTGGTCGCCTCGCAAAACGCCGCCAAGGCCTTCCTGGCCGACCTGCCGCGCAGCGTGAAGGTCGGCATTGTCGCGTTTGCAGGCACCGCCTCGGTGGTGCAGCAACCCACGCTCAGCCGGGAAGACCTGGTAACGGCCATCGACAAGTTCCAGCTGCAACGCGCCACGGCCATCGGCAACGCCATCGTCGTTTCGCTGGCCGAGTTGTTTCCGGATGCCGGCATCGACCTGGCGTCGCTGACCTACGGCCGCAACCGCAACAGCGGCATCGCGATTGACCAGGCGCCGAAAGAGCCGAAGAAGGAGTTCACGCCGGTGGCCCCCGGTTCCTACACCTCGGCGGCCATCATCCTGCTGACCGACGGCCAGCGCACCACGGGGGTGGACTCCCTGGAAGCCGCCAAGATGGCGGCCGACCGCGGCGTACGCGTCTACACCGTGGGGGTGGGCACGGTCGACGGCGAGACCATTGGGTTTGAAGGCTGGTCCATGCGCGTCAGGCTCGACGAGGAAACCCTCAAGGCCATTGCCAACAAGACCCAGGCCGAATACTTCTATGCCGGCACCGCGGCGGACCTGAGGAAGGTCTACAAGACCTTGAGTTCGCGTCTGACCGTGGAGAAAAAGGAAACCGAAATCTCCGGCTTGCTGGCGCTGGTGGCGTCGGTGCTGGCACTGCTGTCGGCGGGCTTGTCACTGCTGTGGTTCAACCGGATTCTTTGACGCTGTTACCCCGGCATCACGCTCCGCCTCGGGTTCGCTTCTGACAGTAGGGCCAACTCCCCACTCCCTCCCCCCGCCCCTCCCTCGCCCCGCTGGGCGATGGCGGGGAGCTTCATGTGGCCGCGTGTGCTGCGCTCGCGTGCAAACATGACAGTCTGTTGAGTCCGACATGACGCGCTTCGCGCGTCATGTCTCCCCGCATCCGCATTTGTTCCCCCACCCGTCGGGCTGGGCCGAGGAGCGCAGCCGAAAGCGGATCAGGGCGAGCGGTTGTCTGAGCGTAGCGAGTTCGAGCTCGACCCCGCTTTCGGCGAGCACCGCAGGTTGCCCGTAGCGAAGCGGAGGGACCCAGACCATCGGGTCGCCTTTTCTTTGGTAACTTTCTTTTGGCGACGCAAAAGAAAGTTACTTGCCGCCGGGCAACCCCCGGCTTGTTGGAAGCCCCGCTGAAGCGCAAGCTTGCAAAGGCTTCGACGGGCTCAGCCCGAACGGTGGTGGTCGTCGAGCATGGATCCCGGATCAAATCCCATAAGCGCTAACTTAGAAGCTCACGTCCTTTTTGTCGCTGCAGCACCCTCTTGCGAGGTGGCTCGGCCAGCCGATAGCGCAAAGCCTGCCACTGGCCAATTGCATCGGCAAGCCGCAGATTGGGCGCAACGCAGCGGCACAGCAGTCCGAGCATGAGCGAGGTCTCACGCCACGGACAGCGCTCTCGGGGGCGCAGCGAACCACGCAATCTCGTACCCCCAGGGGGAAACGCGCTCGGCGTGAGCGATCAGGCGGGCAATCAACAGGGCCACCAGCAGCTTTCCCTGCAGCCAACTTCGCGCCGCCCGCGCATCGTGCTTTTTCAGGTGCCCCAGCTGGATCAGCGACTTCAGCCGCTTGAACTCCAGCTCGATCTGCCAGCGCAGCCGATACAGCGCCATCACCTGAGCGGCCTGCACGCTGGGCGCCAGCGTGGTGAAGACCAGCACGTAGCCGGCCGCCTCCAACGTCTGGGGCTGCACTTGCGTGCGCCCGCGCATGCTCTCGCGGCGCACCCGCTCGCGACCCAGCGCCGCCGCCGCAGCGCTCTTGCGCACCGCGCACAGCCTTCCCGCGATCTCCTGCGAGCGCTGACCGCCGCGCTCGGCCTTGACCTTCAGGATGGCCGGCCAGCTACCCGCCTGCCCCACCTGCAGCCCTCGCACCTGCTGCAGCACGTCCAGCGGCTGGCCCGTGGCGGGGTGCGCCAGCGGCAAGGTCACCAGGTTCATGCGCACGATCACATCGCCGCCATGGCGCCTGACGTGGGCGATTCCACCCGGGTGCGCATAACCGCGGTCGGCCACGAAGATGTCGCCCGCGTGCACCTGGAAGCGCTTGAGGGTTTCACCCTCGTCGCTAGGGCCGAGGTGGACTTCCTGGCACTGCAGGCCCGGCAGTCCTATGGCGTAGTGCAGCCGCCACTGTGATCCGGTCACACCAGGCTCGCGCACGACGCTGCCATCGACGACACGCAGCTGGCGCCCGCCCAGCAGCCCTTGCGCGCCAGCGTCGGACTGCGCGTCGCGTAGTTCGGGCGCCGCACGCAGCGCCTGGGCCAGCCACTCGAACCACGGACCGCAGGACCGCAGCCTCTTGAGCAGGGCCACGTCGCTGACCTGGGCAATGCCCGCCAGCGACGCCCGTGCGGCCGTCTCGCGAAGCCCGCAGCCCTCGCCCAGGTGGATCAGCATGACTTGCAGCAGCGCCCGCGCATCGGCGATGCCACGGGCTCGCTGGAAGGCGCCCAGCTCCCGCGCCATCTCCATCCATCGATCTGGCAGTAGCGCCTCCACGAGGCGCCAATCCTCACCCAGTCCGATCACCTCTTCCTGAGACTGCTCTGCCGACTGCTCCATGGGATGCCTCCAACTTTGCTGATGCAACAGCCGAAGGATATCTCAAAAGTAAATCTTTAAGTTAGCGCTTATGGGATCAA
>NZ_NBZW01000053.1 GCF_002379085.1 Polaromonas sp. AET17H-212
GTACGCATACCTGAAGGACATCCTCGAGCGGCTGCCCACGCAGCCGGCCAGTCGCGTCCAAGAGCTGCTGCCGCATCGCTGGCAGGCCCCTCTCTCCACTACTTGACCCTGTCGGCCGTCGTCAAGACGGGATCACCGCGCGCTTACGGCACTTCGACCATGCGCGTCAAAATTCGATCGCGAATCCGCGAGAACTCGTCGACTGGCGCGATGGTGGGCGGCAGCGCGCCGACGCCGCCGGAAGGGCGGCTTCGGACCACCGGCCGCGGCAATCCGTTCCGCGATGACCACGCGGTACATCCAAGGGTCATCCTCGTCTGAATTTGTCGCCAGCAGAGGTACCCGAAGAGTCAAACGTTCACAGGCTTAGCGTGCCACCGCCTGCCGCTGAGATTACGGTCTACACCAGCGCGGAGAGAGCGGGCGGCCACCTCGCGATCGAAGATAGTCGGGATGAGTCGGGTAGCGTCGTCCTCCGCTTGGTTGCCAGCTGGCAGCGCCCGCGGACGCGCCGCAGTTGCCCGACGTTACGAACGTCGGGTATCGCGCGTTCAAATTGACGATTTCTATGCCCGGTTTAGGCCAGAAGCAGTCGTAGATGACCGACAGCTCTTCGGCAGATCAACGTGGCATCGCTCACGCGCGATCGAACCTCCAACGAATCTAGCTGGCTGCGCATACGACCACCGCCTACCTTACGCAGGTGCCTTGTCAGAGAGTCCCACCGCTTATTCAACCGACTCCATCTAAGCGGACCTGAAGCTCGCTGTTTTCATGAGCGTTGCTCACAGCGCCAGTCGATATGACAGACAGGTATGCCTCTTTGTCCCGTAAGACCTCTGAGGTCAGCAACTCTCGATGATGCAGAGACACGTACAGCGCAGCAGCATACGCTTGACAGTTAATCGACCGCTCCGGATTGAATGCAATGTCTGAAAATGCGCGGTACTCCAGCACCTGCTTTGCCAACTCTGGATGCTTGTGCAGAGCATTGATATAAAGCCAGTCATAGAACGCAGTGCGCGGCTGAAGGTCCCAATCGCATCCGTAAATCGTGAACTTGGTAAGCCGCCCATGTTGGAGCAACCGCGGGTCACGTTTTGCGTCGATTGAACGCATTTCGCGTAGGTCAAGGAACGGCCCGCCACGTTCAAATACCTTGGCCGACTGATACGCGCATTCAAGGCTGTATTCGCGCCCCTTCGGCGTTCGGATCATGAGATTGAAGGCACTGAGGGCAACACCAAGCTCGTCTAGTGACTTGCTCGAAATCTCAAGTACCTTGTCAACACCGATCTGCCGCATCGCGTTCTGATGCAAAGACGCAATGGACTTCTGCGCCTGTACCTTCGCCATGCCAGGGAACCACTCAAAATCAACGTGGTGAGTCCACACGAGCAGCTTGCCGCTTGTGGATGGCGTGAAGACCGGACGGGTCGCCACGTCAGACACCAGCCTTCCAGAATGCGAAGTCCTTGCGATACCGGAAGTAGCCAGCATGCATCCAGACCTGTAGACCTGGGTACTTCGCTCGGAGTCGTTGTTCCTGAGTGTTGTTTAAGGCGATCACGCCTCGAATATAGTTCCTCGGAACGCCCTGGAGCATCAAAACCTCAGCCTGCGGGTTCGTGGGCCAGTAGCCAGGGATGCCCAACTTCACCCGCTCCTTGCCTGGCACGTCTGCGTACATGCCCTGGAAGGCTTGCAGCGTTTGACGCTGCGCGATGGGAATGGCTGCAACGGCCCCAAGCGCAGCATTCGCTGAACAGAACGCGCAAGGGAGTTCCCACAAAGCGGTGGGTGCAATGACTAAGATCACCCAATCGACATCCGGGTTGTCCTTCTTGATCCCGAACCACATCTTGTAGTTCGGGAATCCAATCGACACGCAAACCGCGTGTGTGTAGTCTGCACGCACGTTGTCGTTGAAAGCTGCGAATCCCTCCAGGGTGAGGGTGTCTCGAGTGATCAGACCCCGCTGCAGAATGGAATCAAGGCTGCTCTCGCGCGTGAAGTGCACGAGCTGCTTCACGTCAATTTCCGCCGCGTATTCCTGTACTGTCGTTGCCATGTGACCTCCATCTGGCAGCTTATGTTACCGGAAGATACATCAGCTGCCGAAGAGGTGGCCAACGAACTTCTGAACCGTTGGTCTAGCGACGGCCAAGAACACGGTCACAACTATTACAACCAGCGCTGATGATGATAGTGATGCGCTGCTTGAGCGACTTGAAGTCACCGTTGTAGACATCGAACTTCGTTTCCCTGACATGAAGGCGTTGGTCAACGTGACGGGCAATCCCTTGCCCTTGCCATAGCGAACCGCTACGGCAGGCCGCTCTAGCAGCTCCACGCCATCCTAAATATTGCCCTTACCTTCGTACCAAGGACAGTGCTCGGCCGGGCCATCGTGTGCAAACCATCGGTTCTGCCACCCTCGAATGTGCCGGGACAAATACAGAGGTCCACGGCAGATGGCGCATTGGAATCGCATCGCGGTGCCGCCGCGGCGACGCTCCAACCGCGCGGCCATAGCTTCCCTCCGGAGACCGGTGAATTCGGCTTCCGGTAATTCCAGCAATGCCTCCGAAGCTATAAGACTCACCAGTCTCACTATCGATCGCCAACTTGAGCGTCTGCTGACGCTTCGGTGACGTGGACTCGTACATGCTCAGCGTGGACGGGCATTCGGCCAAGTCAGCACAGTAGCTCCTGGCTTGCCTTCAACAAAGTCAGTTGACTCGGTGGCGCGCTCAGCCTTTAACGGCGAACCGGTCCAGTTCACGACGTTGCCGGTTGCCTGGGCTTGTGATGGTTCAAGAAGCACCTGCAGCAATTTGGGCTGCACGCGCATCTCTCTGGCCACTGCGGATTGCGGCACGCCAAAGTGTTCTCGCATGACCTTCAAGCTCTCGGCGATGACTTCGGGTTCTTCGTTGACCATGAGATGGTCTTCCGATTCCTTAACGGCCTCGCCATGGCGATTGAGGCCTACGTAGCCAGACCGCGCCTGGTCATCCGAGAACACCCCTAGTTGCCGCCCCCTAAAGATGATGGCGGCCTTGGATACCCCCCAGCGCAGCTTGAGTTCGGAGAGGCCGGTCCAGTTCAGCCGCGTGCCGCGCAAGGCGACTCGACATTCCGTGGTGAACGTGCTGCGAGGCAGCAACAGTGCACTGGCGAAGCGGTTGGCCTGGGCCTCCGTCAGGCGGTCGCCGGTCAGCACACCGATGTGCAGTGAGAAATGGCCCAGTTCATGCGCTATTCCGAAGCGCTCACGGCAAGCGGATCGACCATCACCGTTAAGCGCGATTACGGGGCGTTTAGTAGCGAAGGAGACAGCGTCGATTTCAGGCGCGAGGCCATGTACCTTCAGTACCACGGCACCGGCATTTTCTGCGATGCGCGTAACGTTACTCAACGGTCCGAGACCCAGTCCGAACAGCGACCGAAATCGTTCGGCCGCATGCTCGATCATTTCGGGGGTTTCGGGATCGGCTTCGCCCACTTGGTAGCGTGGCAGCTCGACGTGCTCGTCCAGCACACCCACCAGGCGTTTCAGAATCTCGCCACGGGCTCGCCCCACTTGGCGCAGCGCGACCTTTGTCGTGAGTTGCCGTCTGAAGTGGCACTGCTCATCAACGATGGGATTGGGGTCGATGTGATAGAAAAAGTCAGGCAGCACCGCCAAGGACTCGGCCAACGCAGCTTCTAGAGCGGCGGATACGACTTCCGCACCGGTCTCGACCCGACTGAGAAATTGTTTGGATACGCCGACCTGCTCTCCCAGTTCTGTAAGTGACAGATCGTGAAAGAGGCGGATGAGTCGAAGGTTGGTTCCAACAAACTCGCTCATTGCGCGGCTTCGGAGGTAGCGTCGCCTTCGTCGCGGCGCTTGGGTGCGACTTGGGGTTTAGCCACATGCACTGTGGGAGCGAGCGATTCCTGGGATTCGACTCGAAGGATGCGGAAGTTGTCTGATTCCCAGCGGCATGCCACTTCCCCACTGGGTGCGAAGCCCAGGAATTCGACGCGCGGCTCGGCAGACTCGTCATGGCCGCGGTCGATGATGAAGCAGAACCGGCCGGGCTCGCCAGGCGTGGTGAACTCCATAAAGTCAAACTGATAACGGTTGGCTGTGAGGACTGCATCTTTGGACGGGTTCGCAGGATCGTCGTTGCTAAACCGGCAGGGTACGCCTGATACCGTGAAAACCAGCGCGTTGCTGCTGTTGGTCAGTGCCAGCCAGGAATGCCGTCCAGAGAAAGCTTCCGCGATGATCCGATTTTTCTGGCGCATGAATGTCGTGCAACCTCGGCTGTATCCATTGTCCGTAGATCGGACGAGGTCATCCTCCGTGGCGTACAGCTCTTCCAGCAGCCACTGCGCAACCAATTGAAGGCGGGCCGAGGTAAGGCCGGAATTGAAGGTGGAGGGCAATGGCAGAGACATTTTGTGCAGATCCTTAATTTCGTCAATGTCATTTTGGTGCAAATTTCTTCAGTCGTCAACCTCTTTGGGTTGCATGCCGTCGAGACGGATCATGCTAAATGTCAGAAACTCAGCTAAAATTCTGATATCTGAAAGTACCACTATGTCCAAGCTGCCTGAAACCATCCTGTTGCACGCTCAGTCTCTGCCTGAGGGTGGCGTCCTGTCGCCCAAGGAATTTCTGCATTTGGGGACCCGGGCTGCTGTGGATCAGGCACTTTCACGCTTGACCAAAGAGGGGCGCCTGCTGCGCGTTGCGCGTGGTACTTATGTGACTCCGGTGACCACCCGGTTCGGCACCCGTGCGCCCTCGCCGGAAAAGGTCGTGCAGGCGTTGTCGACCCGTACCGGGGAAACCGTGACTCCGCATGGTGCGAGTGCGGCGAACGCGCTCGGCCTCACCCGCCAAGTTCCGATCCGGGAGGTCTACCTGACCTCCGGCCCTTCTCGCAAACTGCGGCTGGGGCGCTCCGAAGTTGCCGTCAACCATGCCCCACGCTGGATGCTGGCCTTGGGAGGCTCGGCCGGCGCCGCCGTGCGGGCCTTGGCTTGGATGGGTCCGTCTCATGTCAACGAGTCGCTGGCCACCTTGCGGCGCACGCTGCCCTCTTCGGAATGGCAAGCACTGGCCGGCGCGCGCGCAGGGTTGCCTTCATGGATGGCGCGGGCAATTGGTGAGGAAGCCGTCCGTGGCTGAACGCTTCGTTGCGTTGAGCCCAGATGACCAGCGCGAAGTGCTGGAGCAGGTTCGCCAAACGACCGGCCGGCCCACCCATCTGCTAGAAAAGGACGTATGGGTGGTGTGGGCGTTGGGCGCCCTATTCGACTCGCCCTTGGCCGCCGACCTGACCTTCAAAGGCGGCACCTCCTTGTCCAAGGCCTACAAGATCATTGAGAGATTTTCAGAGGACATCGACCTCACCTATGACATCCGCAAGCTGATCGGCGACTTGACGGGCAATGACGGCTACCTGCCCACAAGCCGGAGCCAGGCAAGCAAGTGGACAAAGGCCGTGCGTGATCGGCTTCCGGGGTGGATTGCCGAATCGGTGAAGCCCATCCTCGCGGCGGCATTGGAGCGGGACGGGCTGAAAGCGACCTTGAAGATCGGTGGCGAGGAGAGAGACAAGCTTCTTTTGAGCTATCCACCGATCAACCAGGGCACCGGATATGTGGCCCCAGTCGTTTTGCTGGAATTTGGAGGACGAGCAACCGGCGAACCGCATGGCATCCTTCCGGTGACCTGCGACATGGCAGGCCAGATTGATGGCATCCAATTTCCGGAAGCATCACCGATGGTGATGAGCGTGGCGCGGACATTTTGGGAGAAAGCCACCGCGGCCCACGTGTACTGCGCCCAAGGGCGCATACGCGGCGAACGGTATGCGCGACATTGGCATGACTTGGCGGCAATTGCACGCAGTGGGTATTACGAGAGGTCAGTGACGGACCGGGCCGTGGCGCAGGCCGTCGCCGAGCATAAGACGTATTTTTTCAGTGAGAAGAACGTCGCTGGCGAGATCATCGATTACTTTTCCGCCACGAATGGGCAGTTAAAGCTTGTTCCTGAGGGAGCGGCAAGAGATGCGCTGGCCGATGACTACAAAAATATGGTGGCCGACGAAGTCATGGTGGGAGATGCCTTGCCCTTTGACGCCTTGATGGAGGCAGGCCTAGCAATTGAAGTTCGCGCCAACGACACGGGCTCGGTCTGACTGAAAAAACAGACGGGTCAAGAAGGACCAGATTCTCCATCACTCCAAACCTTGACACCGAACTCTCTGGCCCGTTCATCATCACCTTCAACCTGTAGTCGTTCAGCACTCGTGACGATCTTGCCGCCCAGTTCCTGAGGCAGTTTCGGAATCAGTTGCTCAAGCAATCTGACACCATCAGGCAACTGGGGAACACGCTTTCGGAACATTAGACCGCGCTGGGCGCAGTCGTGGCCATGGCAACCGGAGGACCGCTGATTGATACCGTCGCGGGCCAGGGTCCTCAAGCAGTTCCAAATCAAACCTAAGAGCGTTCACGAGGCCACCTACCGACTCGGGTGAATATCTGATATCCCGCTAGGGTGAAGGTACCAGACTGCGTCCGCGTCGAACAGTCTTCGTTTTACCGAGATATGGCGCAGCTGCTTTCGTTATCAGCGCTTTCAATGCCCTCGAAATATATGAATTAGTGTTTATGCGAATTAGAGCATTGACTAGATATTCACCAAGGTGAAGAAAACCTTGGCCTTAAGAGTGGGAACGACAGTGCGCAAGCTCCGTGTTGAGAGCGGGATGAGCCAAGTTGTTTTTGGTGAGCGCTGCGGCTTCTATCAAACCTACCTTAGCCGACTTGAACGGGGTCAAGCCAACCCAACACTCAATGCACTTGAGGTCATCGCCGGTGCATTCAACCTCTCGATTTTTGAGTTCTTCGAACAGGTAAGGTCCTCTGGCGAGACCAAGTAACGGCCATTTGATGGGCTAAGGGGCATTAACTCGCCTCACAGATATTGAACCCCAAACTGTTTTAACCAGCCATTCTCCCGAAGAATTGACCGGGAATAGGCTCGTTACCTCAGGGGGTCTCGATTGGATGCAACTGGGGACACTTGGGCGCCTCATCCGAAGCGTCCTGAACCGGACCCCAAAAAATCGCATTCAACAGGCCATCCCGATACTGACGGCGCACTTGCGCTTCGCGCTTTTGTGGCGAAAACGCAAAAATTGCGCACGTAGCCACAGAGGTTCATGAGTATCCATAGCGATTCATGCCCTTTCGAGGTACGCCGAAATGCTTGTCATTACCTAATTTCAAGAGACTTGAAAAGGTGTATTGCTTCACAGAAGGAGTCACTTCGAATATGCTCTCAATCACATAAACATTAATTCACATAAATTTATAACGGGCCGTGATCGCTCCTCTCAATTCCGGCGATCAACCTTCTACAGATTGAAGGCCCACTATCGAACATAAGTGCAGTTCTTTGTGAAACCAATTCGAGTAAGTGCTGCGATCAAGCATATGAGAAGACGACTGGAGGTTGATGATCTTGATGGCTTCCTGGCGGCATATGAGCAGTACGTGCTCACCGTAGCATTTGAGCCCGCCGCGATACCCCTCACACAAGTTGCTCTTCCGTCGGCGTTGCGTAGTGGCTTCGAAAAGGGCAGTGTCACTGCCAAAACGCTGGTCACGCTATGGCGGCTTACGATGAACGGAAGCTTGCTGCTAGTTGAGAACGATCTAAGAGTCATGATCAATCAGAACATTGATGACGCGCTGAAGACGCTAGCGATGACTACTGGCTTGCCGGCGAAACCTTTGCCGATTGGTATTGAGATAGCGACTCAAATTCCTGACGCGATTGGTCGACAACCTGTGTCCACTCCTTCCCAAGAGGCTTCACAGATGAAGCGCGTTTCGATCGTTAGTACATATTCCATTCGCACCTGGTCCGCTTCCGATGGGTTCGACTTTCGACGGAACTTGTGCGCAAGCAATCAGGAAAGAGAGTTTCTGCGTGCGATCCGCCAATATTTCCCGTCGATGCTGTCTTATCGTAAGCGCGCGGTGATCCCGTCTTGACGACGGCCGACAGGGTCAAGTAGTGGAGAGAGGGGCCTGCCAGCGATGCGGCAGCAGCTCTTGGACGCGACTGGCCGGCTGCGTGGGCAGCCGCTCGAGGATGTCCTTCAGGTATGCGTACG
>NZ_NBZW01000054.1 GCF_002379085.1 Polaromonas sp. AET17H-212
TATTACGATACGGCCTATTTCAAACTTCTCGTCGGCGAATTGCCTTTCGCCTTGCCTGGAGCAGCCGTGGGCGCGAAGGTGATGACGGAGTTCGTCGAAAAGCATGGGAAGGATGTGTTCGACAAGCTTGGTGTCAAGAACATGGGGATTGTAGTTTCGGATCCTTACGTGATATTCAGCAGCAAGCCGATCCGCACGTTCGATGACATGAAAGGCGTGAGGCTGCGGGCTGCGGGCAAGGCTTGGGTGCCGATCGCCCAGGCCTGGGGTGCAGTAGCGACGCCGATGCAGCCGGAAGAGGCGTATACCGCGTTGGAGCGCGGCACCCTTGGCGCGATGCATTACACCCCGGCCGGCGCATTGGGTTGGAAGTATTTTGAGGTGGCCTCCTACGTCACCAAAATCAACTCGCCCACGGTGGTTGTCAACATGATCATGAACAAGACGTTCTTTGAGAAGCTGCCGGCGGACTTGAAGAAAATGTTCGACGAAGAGTTGAATCCTGCCCTGGCGACCATGGTCGCGGAAGTGTATGAGCGCGGTGCTCCGGCTGCCCTGGAAAAAATGAGCGCGTACTTCAAAGCCAAGGGCAAGGGTGAGATCATCACCTTGGCACCCGAGGAAAAAGCCAAATTCATCGCCCCCGCCAAGCAGGCATGGGAGGACTGGGTGAAAGAGGCCAACAAGCGCGGCTTGCCCGGCGAAGCACTCCTTGCGGATTACAAGGCCATCATGAAGAAAAACGCAATTCATGATGTTGTTGATCGCCTACGCGGTGGCGGCACGGCTTTTAGGGCTCGCGCTTCCTGCCGAAGTTGAGCTGATTGAACTCACCATGGGGACCATGGTGATGCTGGGACTGGCTTACACCGAAAAGGTGCAGGGCCATATCACCGTCGGATTGCTGGTGGATCAATTGTCTGCGCGCTGGCAGGCTGCCGCAGATATGTTGGGCGTAGCACTGATTTTTTTGGCCTGCGGGGTAATTGGCTGGGTCACCCTGGAAGTGGCCGTTGAGTATGCTACGACAAACCCATTGTCCACTGACTATTTGTCGATTCCGCTTTCACCGTTCAAGTTCATCATCGGCTTCGGTTTTTGGTTGTGGGGCTTGCAAGCGATTCTGCGTATTCCAACCATCCTGCAGAATGCCCGTGAAGGCCGTGTTTCCGTTGCTTCAGGGGGGCACGCATGAGTCACCTATCCGTTGAAATAGTTGGATTGCTCGGCATCGGTCTCATGTTTCTGCTGATGTTCCTGCGGGTGCCCATCGCTATTGCCATGGCTGTGCCGGGCATCATTGGCGCCTGGTACCTGCGAGGCTGGGTTCCGATGAGCACTTTGCTGAACACGATCGTGTGGAATCGTAGCTATCACTACACTCTGACCACTATTCCCATGTTCGTACTGATGAGCGAGTTGATTTTCCTGTCCGGGATCAGCGACGATTTGTTCGCGGTATTCCGCAAGTGGATGGGGCATATCCGAGGAGGGTTGGCACTGGCCACGGTCGGAGCATCCGCGATTTTTGCAGCCGCCTGCGGTTCCAGCATCGCCAGCACCGCGACCATCGGCATTGTTGCTTCCAAGGAAATGCAGAAGGCCGGGTATTCAGACGTCTTGGGTAGCGGCGCGATCGTAGCGGGGGGTACCTTGGGTATTCTGATCCCGCCCAGCACCGCGTTCATTATCTACGGCATACTGACCGAAGAGTCGATCGGTAAACTGCTGATTGCCGGAATTCTGCCGGGAATCCTGCTTACCGTGTTGTATATGCTAACGATCTATGGCGCGGTGCTGGTACGTCCCAGCATGGGGCCGGCGATGGAGCGCAGCTCATGGCGGGACCGGATTTTCGGGCTGCGCTCCATATTGTGGATTGCCATCCTCTTCGTTGTCGTCATCGGCGGCATGTATGTCGGCTTATTCAGTCCGACGGAAGCGGCCGGCGCAGGGGCTTTGGGTGCGCTGATCATCGCATGGATACGTGGCCGGATGACCTGGGGCAACCTGTTCCAGAGTCTGAACAACACGGTGAAGGTGACTGCATTCCTGTTCGCCATCATTCTGGGCGCATTCATCCTCAACTACTTCTTGGCGATCACCCGCTTGCCGGCCAACCTGGCGGATTTTATTAGTACATTGAACATGAGTCCCGTTGCCGTGCTACTAATAATTTTACTGATGTACGTGTTCCTGGGCGCCATCATGGACGCCCTCGCGATGGTGGTGATTACGATTCCGATCTTTTTGCCAACATTGAAGGCATTGGGTTTTGACATGATCTGGTTCGGCGTTATTGTCGTGGTGATGATCGAGATGGCCTTGATAAGTCCGCCGGTCGGGATGGGATGCTTTGTCCTGAAGGGAGTTAATCCGGGTCTGTCGATGGGCAGTATTTACAGAGGAGCGTTGCTGTTCATGCTGCCGATCATCGTATTGATCGGGTTGCTGATCGCGTTTCCGGATATTGCGCTACTGTTACCTCGCTTGATGGACTGACCTGCAAGCAGATCATCCATAGATGTTGGTATATGGATCGCGCATTCTCATCCATGTAGCAGCGACGTCAAATCTTGGAGAACCAATCCTCATGAGCTCGAATCATCGCAGAGTCTATCGCCACGCGGAACTTGACCGTATGTTCGCCCCAAAAAGCGTTGCGGTTGTCGGCGTGTCACCGACTGCAGGTGCGTTTGGCTCGAGAACGCTTGCCATCCTGGAGCAGGCAAAATTTGCCGGCCCTATCTACCCTGTCAATGCCAAGTACGACCGGATCGGGGAGAGGCAGTGCTATCCATCGATCAAGGCATTGCCCGAGACGCCCGATTGCGTCATTATTGCCGTCCCGCGAGAAGCCGTGGAGCCGATCGTGGTGGAGTGCGCCGAACGCCGCGTCGGTGGGATCATCATTTACTCTTCGGGCTATAGCGAAACCGGAAAATCAGACCGTGAGAAGCAGCAGGCGAGACTGGTTCAGATTTCCCGCGAGTCCGGCGTGCGCATCCTCGGCCCGAATTGCATCGGCGCATTGAATTACAAAAACGGCTTTCATGCCACCTTTGCGGCTGTACCCGATGCCAGCCTGCCTACATCGCGCCCCGACGCAATCGGACTGGTCAGCCAGTCGGGTGCGCTTGGCTTCGCCTTGTCACAGGCAATCGAACACGGCATATCCTTCAGCCACGTACTCGCATGCGGTAACGCCTGCGACGTTGACGTGGCGGATGAGATCAGCTATCTTGCCGATGACCCGAATTGCAAGGTCATTGCTTGCGTGTTCGAAGGCATGTCCAACCCGAGTCGTATCATTGAGGCGGCAGAAATTGCCCATGTCGCGAACAAGCCGGTGATCATCTATAAGATGGCAACGGGAGAACAAGGTGCCGCCGCCGCCATGTCCCATACTGGCTCGCTCGCGGGTTCCAATGCGGCGTATCGCGCTGCCTTCAAGCGCGTCGGTATTATCGTTGTCGATAACTTTGAAGCCCTCATTGAAACCGCCGCCTTCTTTGGCAAGGCATCGCGGCCCAAGGCGCCTGGCGTCGCTGTGGTTGCGACTTCGGGCGGTGCGTGCATCATGGCGGCTGACAAGGCGGAACTCTACAACGTGCAACTGCCACAACCGGTTGCAAAAACTCGCGAGGTGCTTGAGAGGGTTGTCCCAGAATTTGGCTCGCCCAAAAACCCATGCGACGTGACGGCACAGGTGCTCGGATCCCCGGAAAGTCTGCATGCCTGTGTCGATGCGCTCATGAGCGACGATACTTTTGGTGCGCTGGTCGTTCCTCAACCTCTTGCCTATGCGATAGCGACGGCACGCCTCAAGATTTTCAGCGAGTCGGCCAAGCGTTACAACAAAATCGCGTGCGCTGTCTGGCTTACCGAATGGATGGAGGGTCCCGGTGCGATCGAAACTGAGCTCGATCCGCACGTTGCGATGTTCCGCTCGATGGATCGGTGCTTTGCCACGCTCGCTGCATGGAACGAACGAGAGCAGTGGATGCGCGCGCAGCCGCGCAAGCTGGCACGAGCTTCCGGAACTGAAGCCGCGCAGACCGCAGCCAAACTGCTCGACAGTGCGGAAAACAATATTCTCACTGAGCGCGAAGCTAAAAAAGTATTAAGTGCCTACGGGATACCGGTGGTCGACGAAGAGCTCGTTCAGTCCGCCGATGACGCGGTCACCGCCGCCAACGGCATGGGCTATCCGGTGGCAATGAAGGTCGAGTCGCCCGATCTCCCTCACAAAACTGAAGCCGGTGTTATCCGACTCAACCTGAAGACTGAGGCTGAGGTAAGGAGTGCCTATGAGGCAGTCATGGCCAACGCCAAAGGGGTATCGCCACCGCCGAAGATCAACGGCGTGCTGGTGCAGCCGATGATCCCGGCCGGCACTGAAATCATGGTGGGTGCGAAGGTGGATCCGCTGTTTGGTCCCTTGATCGTTGTCGGCTTGGGCGGAATTCTGGTCGAACTGCTGAAAGACACGGTGCTCGACCTGGCTCCAGTCAATCACGACGAAGCCTTGGCAATGCTGGGTCGCCTGAAAGGAAAAGCGGTGCTGGCCGGCTTTCGCGGCTCGGAACCGGTGAATCTGGACAATCTCGCCAACATCGTGTGCAGGCTGTCGGAACTGGTCGCCGATCAGAAGGAGCGTATTTCAGAACTGGATGTGAATCCTCTGATCTGTTCAGGTGAACGCATCATCGCCGTCGACGCGCTCATCGTCACACAGCATAGTTAGCGGTGCTGTCTCGATACGGATTTCACTCGCTTGATGGACCAAAGAATTAGGAAAGATACCATGAACGGCGAGACGCTCCAACTGGAGATCAAGGACAACATAGCCTGCATCACGCTTAACTGTCCGGAGACGCTGAACGCGCTCAGCATGCGGTCACTCATCGATTTCCATGCGAGTCTGAAGCAGGTGATCGCGTCGCATGAGGTCCGGGCGCTCCTGATTACAGGAACGGGGCGTGGCTTCTCCTCGGGCGTCGATTTGACTGCGCCCAGGCCCGGGCTGAATCCCGACGATCCGGATGAGCTGTTACGCGACTACTTTGCGCCTACGTACCAGTTGCTCAAAGACCTCAGGATTCCCACCGTTGCTGCAGTCAACGGCGTATGCGCCGGTGCGGGGGTGAGTCTCGCCCTCAGTTGCGACATCGTATTGGCGGCCCGCTCCGCCTACTTCGTCCAGGCCTTTGTGAATCTAGGACTCGTGCCCGACACGGGCGCAAGCTGGCTTGTCACCCAGGCAGTCGGGAGCGCACGTGCTACCGGGCTCATGCTCCTTGGAGAGAAGCTTGCCGCGGAGACAGCCGCCGATTGGGGGCTCATCTGGAAATGCGTGGATGACGACAAGCTGATGCAAGAAGCCAGTGCGATTGTCAACAAGCTTGCCGTCGGCCCGACAACGACCTATTCCCTGATCAAGCGCCTGATGAGAGACGCGAAGAACAACAGTCTGCGTGATCAGATTCTGCTAGAGAATGAATGCCAGAGCTTGGCGCGCAAGACCGAGGACAACGCGGAGGCCAGAAAAGCCTTTGCAGAAAAACGCAAGCCGGTCTACAACGGGCGATAGGAAGGGGCGTCGCGCGAATGGATTTGAGCGGTATCGTCGATAACACCCTGCTTGGGATATTGTGTTTCGAATTTGAGTGTACGAATAAGGGGAGAAAGAAATGATTGATTTGAGTGCGCGCATAGACGCGTTCACGGAAGAACAGCAGATGATCCGTGACAGCGCCGCATCGTTTTATGCCAAGGATTCTGATTACCATCGCGTCCGTGCCCAGCGCGGACAGGCACCGGGATACAGCACTGACGTATGGCGCGAGATGGCCTCCCTCGGCTGGCTCGGGTTGCGCCTGCCCGAGAAGTTCGACGGTAGCGACACATCGTTTTCACAGACCGTGCTGCTGCTGGAGCAGATGGGGCGCGGGCTTGCGCCCGAGCCTCTGACGGCGGTTGCGCTGGTTGCTGGCGGCGCAATCCTGTACGGCGACAACGAACCGTTGAAGTCACGCGTACTGCCACGACTCGCGTCCGGCGAATTTACGTCAGCGCTCGCGTGGCAGGAACAGGCAGCCAGCCAGCGGCTGGAGCCGGTCGCAGTCGTCGCGACACAGAAAGACGGCAAAACAGTCCTGAATGGCGCTAAATGTTTCGTGCCGGTGGGCGATGCTGCCGATGCGTTCATTGTTTCAGCGAAGACGCAGAAAGGCACCGCTCTGTACCTGATTGACAAAGGCACACCTGGCCTCTCGGTGCAGTCGAAGCTGCGCGTTGACGGCGGGTTTTGGAGCGAGCTGCGGCTTGACAACGTGAACGTCGAATCCGATCACACGGTTGCATCGGAAAGCGTGGGCGCAGCGGTGCTGGAACGTGTGATCGATGAAGGCCGAATCGCGGCGAGCGCAGAGTTGGTGGGTGTGATGACCCGCGCGCTGGAAATCTCGGTCGAATACATCAAGATACGCGAGCAATTCGGCCGCCCGGTCGGCAGCTTCCAGGCACTGCAGCATCGTGCGGTGGATTTGCTCATCCTGACTGAACTTTCGCGTTCGGTCCTGCTCCAGAACGCTGCGCTATTTGACACCACAGTTGATCCGGTACAACGAGCTGTGGCAGCCAGCCAGGCCAAGGCACGCTGCTCGGATGCGGCGCTGAAAGTGGTCAAGGGTTGTGTCCAACTGCACGGTGGCATCGGCTACACGGACGAATGCAACATAGGCCTGTTCCTGAAGAAGGCGATGGTTCTCGCGGCATGGCTAGGCAGTGCGGACGAACATCGTCGCCGCTACAGCAAGCTCGCGGCGGAAGAAGGTGAAGGATGCGATAGCGGCGGGGCAGAGGATGGCGCAATGGCATCGAAGCGTCAATGGATTGAAGAGAACTTTCCGCAGGAATTCCGTTTCCCGCCGGATCGCTTGAATGCATCCAAGACCGAAACGTGGCATCGCAAGCTCTATGAAATGGGCTGGGCTGCTCCCGGCTGGCCGAAGGAGCATGGCGGCATGGGGTTATCGGCGTACGAACAAGTGCAGTTGCAGGAAGAGTTCGACCGGGTCGGGATGAATATTGTTCCAAATTTCGGGGTCGTCATGCTTGGGCCGCTTCTCATTCGCTATGGGACCGAAGAACAGAAGCGAACCTACCTGCCGAAGATTCTGTCGGGAGAAACCCGCTGGTGCCAGGGTTATTCGGAACCTGGGGCTGGGTCCGATCTTGCCGGGTTGCGCATGACTGCGGTGCTCGAAGGCAAGCACTTCGTCGTTAACGGCCAGAAGACATGGACTTCTTTTGCGTACGAAGCCGACAAGATATTCCTGCTAGTGCGCACTGACAAGACAACAAAGAAGCAAAAGGGGATCAGCTTCCTTCTCGCAGACATGGATTCCCCCGGCATCACCGTGCGGCGCATCACCAATCTCACCGGCAATGCCGATTTCTGCGAAGTCTTCTTCGAAAACGTCAAGGTGCCGAAGGAGAACCTCGTCGGCAACATCAACGAAGGTTGGACTATGGCGAAATCGCTGCTTGGCTCGGAACGTATCATGCTTGGTAACCCACGCTTGGCGAAGTATCCGTTGAAGCTGCTGCGCGAATATGCGCGGTCGCGCGGCCTGTTCGACGAACCCGTGTTCCGTGCCAAGTTTGTCGAGTTACAGCTGGACATCGAGGATCTGAGCGTCGCCTTCGTACGGTTTGCCGATGTCTTGCGCCGCGGTAAGGAACTCGGTGCAGAGGTATCGATGCTAAAGGTCTGGATCACGGAAACCTTTCAGCGCGTCACCGACTTGATCGTCGAGACTTGCGCTGAAACAGCCACTATCGATGACACATTGGTTCTGGGCGAACGCGCTCGGCTGCACCCGGCCAACCTGTATTTCACGTCTCGTCCGGCCACTATCTACGGTGGGAGTAGCGAGATCCAGCGCAACATCCTGGCAAAAGCGGTTCTTGGTTTGCCAGCCTAATTTTTCATATTAATAGGAGACAGTAGTTATGCTTAAGTTTATAAAGACACTGACAGTTGCATCAGTTTTGTCGCTCGGCGCAGCTCCGGCAATCCATGCCCAAGAGCCGATCCAACTGGAATTCGGTTACTGGGTTGCCAGCTCGGCACCCGCCGCAGTCGGCGCCTTTGAACCCTGGAAGAAACTGGTGGAAAAAAAGACCAAGGGCCGCGTCAAGGTGAATCTCTATCCTGGTGGCGTATTGGGGAGTTCCAGGGCCGTGCTGGACGATGTCAAAGGCGGCGTTTATCACGTGGGATATGCAGTCCCAGCCTATTATTACGATACGGCCTATTTCAAACTTCTCGTCGGCGAATTGCCTTTCGCCTTGCCTGGAGCAGCCGTGGG
>NZ_NBZW01000055.1 GCF_002379085.1 Polaromonas sp. AET17H-212
GTTCTTGACTTAACTGGAAGTCCCTGTAGTCCTTGCTTGGTGTCGCTATCGAGCAAACGTCAACTGGTTAGATTTCAAGTGTCGGCATGCGTGAGGTAGAAAAACCGTTCTTGACTTAACTGGAAGTCCCTGTAGTCCTTGCTTGGTGTCGCTATCGAGCAAACGTCAACTGGTTAGATTTCAAGTGTCGGCATGCGTGAGGTAGAAAAACCGTTCTTGACTTAACTGGAAGTCCCTGTAGAGGGGATGGGCTCATTTAGCCATGTTGAAGAACAGTCGAGCGGCGAGGTGTAGGTTGACTCAGGAAGCGCGAAGTGCCCCTTGCGCAAATTTGTTTGTGGAATATCTTGGGGGCATGACTACCCAAACAAATGAATCCACCGACGCGGCCGCCGCCGCAGCAACCCTTCAGCGAGATTTTTCCGAGGCGCTGGTAAAAGAGCTCAAGGCGATGAAGGAAATAGGGATGCGGGTGCCGAAGAAGGCAATGACAATGGCCTCTGACCCCGCGACTGTGAGCGCCTATTCGAACATGCGCATCAGCGAAGCCGCCGATCTTTTGATTGATCTCTCATAGTCTTACTGTGTCACAAACGTAAACGCAGATTTATCGAGTTGCAGTGCGGACAGTGCCCCAGGACGCTTGCGAGTGCGACGCCCAGTTGGAGGCGCAACGTTGTGATGGAGTTTGCCACGTGACGTTGCGCGCGCTGGGCTGCCCCGAGGGACATAATCTTTGGGAACGGCAGGCACTTGGCGGTCGATGAAGTTTTTTTTACCGCTGGCATCGCTGCCAGCCTTCAGTCTCTGTGCCATCAGGAAGCCGTACGCTGCAATGCTCAGACTGGCGTGGTGGTGAAATCCCCGCCAGCCCCGTCCCTCATAGTGACCCAGCCCCAGATCCTGCTTCAAGTCCTGGTAATCGCGCTCGATGCGCCAGCGCATATGGGCGGCGCGCACCAGATCGTTCAATGCGGCTGTCTCCGGCAGTGTGGATAGATAGTATTTTTCAGGCTCAGCCTGACCTGCGGGCCACTCGATGAGCAGCCATTGCCGGGGTAAAAGACGCGCCTTGCCCACATTGCTCCCAGCGCAGCGTACCCTCAGCGCGGCAAAGCGGCCCGTCAGGCGCTCATTGGTGCCCTCGCGCCAGCTGATGTTCTGGAATGCACTGTCGGGCAAGCCCTGCGCCAAGGTCTTGACGTTCACGGGCTGGCGTTTGGCGGTTCGCCGTGGCACCACCGGCGGGCGGCCCATGCCGCTGTAGGGTTTGGGCGGCAGCGGCTCCACACCCGGGGGCCAGACCACGACAGCAGAGGTGATACCGACCACGTAGTCCAGGCCCAGATCGGTCAGGCCCTGACGAAACGCGTAGTCGATGCCGTAGCCAGCGTCGGCCAGCACGCAGTGCCTGGGTGCGCCGTCACCGAGTAGGTCGCGCAACTGTTGCAGGGCAATTTGAGGCTTGGTCGCAAACTCAATGTCTTCGGGAATCCCCGCCTTCTTTCTGCGAACAGCGTCTTCGGCCCAGTTGTGAGGCAAGTACAGTTGCCAGGCCACCGGCAGGCTGCCCTCTTCGCAGGCCAACGAGATGCTGACAGCCACTTGGCAGTTGTCCTGTTTGCCCAGTACGCCGCAGTATTGACGGGTCACACCCACCGAATGGGTACCCTTCTTGGGAAAGCCGGTGTCATCGATGATCCACCAGCCGCCAGCGCTGAAGTCCATCACTGGCACCACCCACTGCGCCACGCGCCGCAGCAGTTCTGGGTCGCTCCATTGGGCCTTGGCGACAAAATGATGCAGGGACTGGTGGCGGGCGCTGGCGTGCAGCGGGTCAACGCGCGCGGCCATCGGCTCCACGCTCTTGCGGGACAAGGGGAGCATCAGGCCGGTGCAATAACCGCTCAATCCTGAGTGTCGGTCAGCATGACCCAGTCCTTCAGCCAAGTGAGTCATGTAGTGCTCGTATTCCTTGGATATGTCCATCACGCCTCCAGTCAGGATCAATGATGCTCATATCATGCCATATTTTATGACACAGTAAGAATAGGCGGTGCTGGCACAACGCCTAGCTTGCGAATAGACCGGGCTGAAACTGGCAGAGCGGCATCCTACAATGGCCAGTCCTTCACTGATGCATAGGCAGTAATGCCGACGCCACCTTGTCATGACGAATTTTGCAGTTGTTCTAAAAAGCGAAATCACACGGGTTGCCCGGAAAGAAGCCCGCGCCCAAAACTCACAACTGAAGAAGGCATCCTCACAGCACCGGACCGAAGTCGCAGCGTTAAAGCGCCGCGTTCTCGAACTAGAAAAGCTCGTGAAGGGCTTGGCAAAACGCGGCCCGACGAGCGTACCGCCCGCCGATGATGATGCTGATGATGGACCAGCGGTCCATCGGTACAGCGCCAAGGGGTTCGCTGCCCAGCGCAAGCGCCTCGGTCTCTCTGCAGCGGATTTGGGCGTCTTGCTGGGCGTCTCCAATCAGTCGGTTTACAAATGGGAAGAGGCCAAGACCCGGCCTCGGGCCTCTCACATGCCGGCAATTGCAGCCCTACGGCGAATGAGCAAGACAGAAGCGGCCGAAAAACTGGCCTCACTATCGGCATAGGCGCGACTCGCAGCTGGCTTCATTTGGGCGGGTCGCCACGCCCAGGTGTGCCCAAGCGCAAGTCCTGTAGATCGAGACACGACACTTGACCGATGTCGAGGGGAAGGCTTGCACCGTCGGGCTTGACGCAGGCGAACAGTGGGCTACCTTAGTCTGGATGGTTGTTTCCAACCACAGCTAATGCCCGAGCCGACAGGGCCAGAACAACTGAAATGAACCTGCAGCAAGATCTCTTCAAGCCGGTGATGACCGCGTACAGCAGAGGCGAACCACTCCGAAATCACGAACTATACGAGTCACTTTGTACTGCCAAGGTGATCCCCGAGGGCGCCCTGCTTGAGAGGGTGCGAATCGGGAAGGATCAAGCCCTGCACAACCCGGTCACCAGAAAAATCCGCTGGGCCCAAATTGGCCTCCGCGCACTCGGGCTTCTCGAAAAGGTGCCGGGCGAGCGCGGGGTATGGCGTTCCACTGCGAAAGCCCGTGGCGAGCTGACGCCGGCGCCACGGCGTACCGTCCTTCTTGGCTTTTCTACAAAGCTCGGGCTTGCGCTCTGGGGGGGACTGCGCGGACGTGTTCACGGGTTTCAATGAACCCATTCACTGTTGCCTGACCTCCCCGCCCTATTGCATTGACCGCCCGAGAGCATACGGTGGAGTGCCCGAGAGCGAGTATGTGGATTTCATCTGCAACGCCATGGAGCCCATTGTCAAAAACCTCGTGTCTGGCGGGACGATCGCTCTGAACATAACCCAAGATGTTTTCGTAAAGGGACTTCCCGCTCGCTCGCTGACGCCGGAGAGAGTCGTGATCGCGATGCACGAAAGGCTCGGGCTCTGGAAGGTTGATTCCCTGATCTGGGCCAACGCCTCGAAGGCCCCCGGGCCGATCGCCTGGGCCAGCAGGAAGCGGGTGATGCTAAACACCGGCTATGAGCCTATTTTCATTTTTTCCAATGACCCCTCAAGGATGTTCTCTTCAAATCAGCGCGTGCTGCAGCCGCACACAGAACGCCACCTCAAGTTGATCGCCAAGGGCGGCGAGAATCGAACTGGCGTCTATGGTGACGGTGCGAACAAGATCTATCCAGGCTCATTTGGGGCGCCGACAGAAGGGAGAATTCCACGGAACGTCCTGCAGTTCGGTGGCCGTTGCCACAGCCAGACTGAGGTGCGCAGATTCGCAAAGGAACAGGGGTTGCCAGTGCACGGTGCGACCTTTCCGCTGGCGCTGGCCAAGTTCCTGATCGAATATCTCACTCGCCCCGGCGACACGGTGGCCGACAACTTCGCTGGCTGGTTCACCGGCCCTCTGGCCGCTGAGCTGATCGGGCGCCGATGGTTGGCCTCGGAGCGGATGCTGCAGTACGTAGAGGGTGCCCGTCGCAGGTTTATGGGCTTCGATGGGTACAGCGATGCCCACCTCCTGCCGGCGTGGGAGAACTGATCCCAATCGATTGACGGGCAACGCCCGGTGGTTAAACTTTGACCACTTGGCTTTTGCCAGTACGTTGGTCCAGAACCAGCCTTACCTTACCTTGACGGGGACCTCCCGTCAGGGTCGGTTCCCGTCTCTCTACAGAAAGATAGAACGTGAACCAAGTTTTCAAAATCATCGCCGGCGGCAAACAGGTCGGCATCTCCGTTGCTCCAAACAGCGAGGCTGCTCTCGAGTTTGCACGCAAGGCGCTTATCCGCTTGAGCCGGGGCGATGCCCTGGCCCAGTTAGGCTTCGGTTGGAGTCATTCCCACTTCGGGGAGGCATTCAACGAGCACGTCGCCCTGCAAAGTGAAGGCAACGATGCCGTCTTCGCTGAGCGCTTCGGTCTTGTTCCGGAGCATGTAGCTCTGAATGAGCGCGCTTTGTCCTGTCAGGAGCGGAACCTGAATTCCGCCCGGCTTCAGGAAACGACCCAACAGACTGGCATCGTCGCTTGGGCACGGGATGTCCTGAATGACCGGCAGCAGCTCGAGCTTGCGCTTTTTCGCTGTGTGAACCGTGATGGGCACGGTGAGGTGGATATGCATGAATTTCCTGGTGATGGTGGAAATCCATGTCCCTCGGGACTTGAATTCCCGTGGGTTTTTGAAGACGTGCTAGAAAAGGTTTCTGCACGCGGATTCGCAAGGTTGCGAAAGCAGTGGAATTTTGCCATGCGGCCGTTACCGCCGCAAACGATGGCGGCCGGCCGCGCATGAGATGGGACACCGTGCGCCTTGCTCATAAGCATTTGCTTCAACGCGCGGGTATTGGCCCGTTGAACGTCAAGAGCTTCGCGCCAATGGGCCTGATCCTTTGCAATCGCCCACAGTTCGCGTAAACTAAAAGCTTGTTTGATGCTTGCATCACTCGCGTGCCTTGTGTACGCCTTACTTAGAATTTTCAGCTTGCTGACTTTCCGACATCGCTAACCCGATGGATTTGCAGCTGAACACCACGGTGTTTGGCAACGGCTTCTCGACGCTTTGGTCATCTTTAGGTTCACACCTTGAGGGACTCTCCAAAACGCCGTGCCGAGAAATCGGCAGTCATGACGCTCCTTGCGGGCTGGGCGAGTCCTCCTTTTTGCGCTTTTCAACAAGAGTTCAAAAAGGGCGACTTGCCCAGATTCCAGATAGGAGAGTTCCATGATTGCAACAGGTGTGAATCAATCTCGCGGCGTCTCGGCGTCTGCGAATGCAGGTGTATCGAAGGGTGACCTCGTGTGGCTCCGTGCCATGCGGAACTCTCCGGTGAGTCAAACGCCGCTCTACCAGCGTGCGAAAGCAAGGGCGCAAGCCTCTGGTCTCGAACTCGCGGTAGCTTCAGGCTAGTGTCGAAATCTGCATTTACACAGGAGACGGGGGTCCTCAAAGGGACCTCCGTTTTTTTTCGTCCAATTTTTCTCTCCCCCCCCTCCTCCACCGCGTTACCTCTTCTCCATCCATGCCAACACCTTCCATTGCCTCTACGGCGGCCGCGCGCCGTGCGCCAGCGGATCTGCCGGGCACCTTTGACCTGAATTCGGGTCGATATCGCCTGTGTTCCGGCCCATGCAAGGCAACCAGGCCCGAAACCGGCGGGGTCGAGACATCAGCAGGCCGGTGGCGCTGCGCGGCGTGCTGGACCACATTCGCTGCGCACCTCCGAATCAAATGGCGGTGAGGGCGTGCCATGGCCTGGAAAGTACATGGAATTGTCGAAGCGAACTTCCGGGGCAAGCCGCATCGCTTTCTGGAGTTTGAAAGCGACACCACAGACGAGCTCGACGGCCTGGTGGCCCGTTCCGTCGAAAAGGGCTGGGCCGAGTATGTGACGGGCACTCGCGTTGGTGCCAGTGAGGTTCAGGTTGTCATCATGTTCAAGCCTCGCGACGTGCAACACGCCGCCCTCTCACCTGGCGAATAGCCAAAAAAAAAGCGCGCAGTCCTTTCGGATGCGCGCTTTTCCAATCAATTTCACAATTCCGGTAGGTCAACATAGGGGATGCACTGGCCGTGAGGCCAGTGCTGATCTGCTCTTGGAAGCCAAAATGCAGGCCACTTTCAATGCCCACAGTAGCCCCGCACTTTGCGTTTCGGAACTTGTGGAGCATTCACGACCACATCGCACGCGATCAGCGCATCCACGATGCGCTTTTGGGTCTGGGTCAGCGTTTCAACTACCGAACTAACGGTCTGTAGCGGATCCTGCAGCAGTTCAACAGCCTCCCCCTGGAGTTTGAAGACATGCGCAGTACGCCCGAATACTGACGGGCGCCTCGTGGCATTGATGCCGAAGTTCATCAGTTGCGATACCCAGTTCGTGGGCGCGCAGGATGACGATTTCATTGTGATTTGCATGGGTCCTCCAAAAAAAAGAGGACCATGCCCCGCTGGGATGATCCCCAGTGGGTTGGTTAATGCGCACGAAACGGTTTGTCTGTGCGCGAAGTCGCAAATATGCGAAAACAAGGTGATTTTATGGCGGCTTTCGCGCGTGCACAACAGATTGGAGTCGGCCCTCATTGACAGTGCAATCACTGGTGGTAATCTGATATTCAGTCCTCCGCAGTGGAGGAATCAGGAGAGCGAGATGATGTTGGTTGATGGTCGAATTCGGATGTCGGACCAGGAATGGCAGGCCTTTCAGCGCATGAACTGGGCGCCGTGGCGCCCGCGCACGCCGGCTGAATTTAATGCGATCTGCGAACTAGCGAAGGTCCGGCACGAAATCGAAAACACAGACGGTATGGGAGGCGTTTATGCGTTGGCCACCGAGAAGATGAAATTCGGACCGAACAACGAGGTAAATTTCCCGGAAGACAAACGTCGGCTCGCAGCCCTGAAAACGACAGGCACGTGGCTAAATGATGAGGAACTGGTCGCTTTTGAAGCGGCTGCGCCAGCCGGTCCAGGTCTGAGCCTCGTTACGTTAAGGTAGGATTCGAAGGTAAAAAAAGGCCCGGGAGCAATTCCGGGGCTTTTTTCTTCGCAATTGAGTACGCCGGGAAGGATCGATACTCGCTTTACGCTTTCGGGCTCGACTGGCGGCCGCCGTCCGTAATAAAGGATGTGATCTCTACATTCGCTGCCACGGATCCAATGCATCTCGCAGCTTGGTTCGAGAGCACGTCGTCCTTCCTGGGTGGACGTAGGCCGCGAGAAGTCATTCCGGAGGATGGTGCGAAGGTGCTCGAGACCGTGCGGGACCTGCCTGCAGTAGGGCTGTTAAATGTTCACTATCGTGCACTATTATCTAATTTATAGGATAATCGTTCACGATGTTGGACAAATTAAGAATACCCGAAGACCTCGGCAAAGCCATTGCCAGCTACCGTGAGAAAAACAAACTCTCGGCGGTTGCCGTGGCCAACAAGGCTGGGCGCAGTCGAACCGTGCTCCACAAACTTGAGCGCGGAGAGGACGTCACAGTCTCCTCACTCTTCGACATTCTGCGCGCAATGGGCCTTTGCCTGACTCTGGAGAGAGCGGGCATGCCAACCCTCGAGGAAATGCAGCGCCGGTTCGCTGATGAGGATGATGACAATGCTGCCTGAGCGTATTCGTCTTCTCGATGTTGAGGTGAACGGTACGCCCAGCGGTCGGCTCGCGCACGCATCAACCTACACATTTGACTACAGCCGCGACGACCCGGGCCAGACTATCGTCTCACTCCTCATGCCAGCGAGCAAGCTGCATTTCGACGGCGGCGGCGCATTGTTCCCGGCCATGGATATGAACCTGCCCGAGGGGTAC
The DNA here is from genome assembly GCF_002379085.1 of Polaromonas sp. AET17H-212. Taxonomy (GTDB): domain Bacteria; phylum Pseudomonadota; class Gammaproteobacteria; order Burkholderiales; family Burkholderiaceae_C; genus Polaromonas. The sequence goes on from NZ_NBZW01000055.1 coordinate 7,831, forward strand.
TTGTTCATGCAGATCCGCGAGTTCTTCCCAAAGCAGACGATCACCCCTATGCACCTGCTTGCCCT
>NZ_NBZW01000056.1 GCF_002379085.1 Polaromonas sp. AET17H-212
GAGGCGGGCATCCGCTTATTGTCCGGGATGGCGGGACCCTATGCGTAACTCCCTGCGTTATACGCAGGGTCTCGGGCTGATGCCACAATCGCCTCATGCAAATCCCCTACGAACTGATTCTGGGCTGGCGCTACACGCGCGCAGGCCGCGCCACGCGGCGCAACGGGTTTATTTCCTTCATCTCGGGCGTCTCCATGCTGGGCATTGCGCTGGGCGTGGCGGCGCTGATCATCGTGCTCAGCGTGATGAACGGTTTCCAGAAAGAGGTGCGCGACCGCATGCTGGGCGTGATCTCGCACATCGAGGTGTTTGCACCCAATGGCGCCGCCCTGCCCGATGTGCAGAAAACCCTGGCCGAGATCCGGCAGAACCCCAACGTCGTTGGCGCTGCCAGTTTTATTGCCGCGCAGGCCTTGCTGGCGCGCGGCGAGGACATGAAGGGCGCGATTGTGCGCGGCATCGACCCGGCGCTGGAGGGGCAAGTCACTGACCTGGCCGTTGACCTCAAGGACACGGCCTTGCCCAAGCTGGTGTCCGGCGAGTTCGGCGTGGTGCTGGGCAGCGAGCTGGCGCGTTCGCTGGGCGTGCGTGAGGGCGATCAGGTGACGCTGATTGCGCCCAGCGGCCAGGTGACCCCGGCCGGCGTGGTGCCGCGCCTGAAACAGATGACGGTGGTGGGGGCGTTTGACTCCGGCCACTTTGAGTACGACTCGGCGCTGGTCATGCTGCACCAGGACGACGCCGCGAAAATTTTCCGCCTCGAAGGCCCGACCGGCATACGCGTCAAGCTCAAGGACCTGCACCAGGCGCGCGAAGTGGCGGCCCAGTTGTCGCGCAGCCTCAGCGGCGATTTGCTGATCCGCGACTGGACGCGGCAGAACAAGACCTGGTTTGCCGCCGTGCAGCTGGAAAAACGCATGATGTTCATCATCCTGACGCTGATTGTGGCCGTGGCCGCCTTCAACCTGGTCAGCACCCTGGTGATGACGGTGACCGACAAACGCGCCGACATCGCCATCCTGCGTACCCTGGGCGCCAGCCCGAAAAGCATCATGGGCATCTTCATGGTGCAGGGCGCGATGGTCGGTGTGATCGGCACGCTGTCCGGCCTGCTGCTGGGGCTGGGGGTGGCGCTCAACATCGATGTGATCGTGCCCGCGCTGGAGCGCCTGCTCAACGCCAGCTTCCTGCCCAAGGACATCTACCTGATCAGCCGCATGCCCAGCGACCCGCAATACGCCGACATCATGCCGATCGCCGTGATCGCGCTGGTGCTGGCTTTCCTGGCCACCATCTATCCGAGCTGGCGCGCCAGCCGCGTGAACCCTGCAGAGGCCCTCCGCTATGAGTGAAGTTGTTCTTAAAGCCCAGGGCCTGACCAAACGCTTCCACGAAGGCCCGATCGACCTGACCGTGTTGCACGGCGTGGACCTGCAGGTGTTGGCCGGTGAAACGCTGGCCATCGTCGGCGCCTCCGGTTCCGGCAAAAGCACCTTGCTGCACCTGATGGGCGGGCTGGACGCACCCACCAGCGGGAGCGTCGAGCTCAAGGGGCAACTGATGTCCTCGCTATCGGCTGCCGAGCAGGGCGAGCTGCGCAACCGGCACCTGGGTTTTGTGTACCAGTTCCACCACCTGCTGCCCGAGTTCAGCGCCCTTGACAACGTCGCCATGCCCTTGTGGATACGGCGCGAGGACCGCCAAACAGCGGCGCAAACCGCCACCGCCATGCTGGCCAGTGTGGGCCTGAAAGACCGCATCCACCACCGTCCCGCGGAACTCTCGGGCGGCGAGCGCCAGCGCGTGGCGATTGCGCGCGCGCTGGTCACGCGGCCGGCCTGCGTGCTGGCCGACGAACCCACCGGCAACCTGGACCGGACCACCGCCGACGGCGTGTTCGAGCTGATGCTGCAACTCGCCCGTGAGCACGGCACGGCCTTTGTGATGGTGACCCATGACGAGACGCTGGCAGCGCGTTGCGGCCGGCGTTTCAGGCTGGTGGAGGGGCGCTTGTCCGAGTGGGCCTGATGCTGCGCGAAGCGTAGGGACTGACGTTTCATAAGGCCGAAAACCATGCCCTGCCCATTGGCGCGTTATATTCGCAGGCAGGACTGACCGCGAAGGTGAGCAATCTCAACTACTGAAAGCATCAAAGTGGAAAACCTCTCTGAAGATATCCTGCGATCCATGCCGGAAGCGCTGATTTTTGCGGACCTGGACGGCATCATTCGACTGTGGAACCCCGGTGCGGAAACCGTCTTCGGCTTCACGGCGGCTGAATCCATCGGCCAGAGCCTGGACCTGATCATTCCGGAGCGGATGCGCAAGGCCCACTGGGATGGCTTCAACAAGGCGATTGTCCGCGGCGGCACGCTGCCCGGCCGGACCTCCATGATCACACGGTCCCTGCACAAGAGCGGTGAGCCGATTTATGTGGACATGAGTTTTGCGATGGTCAAAAACCCGGCCGGACAGATGCTGGGCTCCATGGCGGTTGCCCGCGACGCGACCGCGCGCTTCCAGGAGGAAAAAAACCTCAGGCGCCAGCTGGCCGAATTGACGCCCAAGCCAGAGCAGCCAGCGCAATAAGCCGGGCAGTTGGGCATCTTTTACCGGCGCGCCGCCTGTTCGGGGCTGGCCGCCGAAATCCGGCTGCGACACGGGTTTTGCCGGATCGGTGCATAATCGCTGGTTGCGCCCTGCGCGTTCCCACCAGCTCCTGTGAGCCTTTGCGCATGCCGTGGCAGTCCAAAGCCAGCGCCTCCCGGACCCGGCCACCACCCGAATGACAGACCACTACACCGCCCTCGGGCTGGACAGCGCTGCCACGCTGGCCGACGTCAAAAAAGCCTTTCGCCAGAAGGCGTCGTTCTGGCACCCCGACAAAAATGCCGATCCGCAGGCACCGGCGCGTTTTCGGGCGGTGCAGGAAGCGTATGAAGTGCTGTCGGACGCGGACAAGCGCCAGGCATACGACGACAACCGCCGCCGCAACCTGCTCGACAGCCCGCTGGCCAGTGCGACCGAGATCTGGCAAAACTATTTCGACCCGTTGCTCTCCCCGGAGCCCCGCTGACCCATGGAACTGAACAATGAAAAACTCGGCGGCATGAGCATCTCCCCCTATTTCCTCGACCTGCGTTCGGCCTACCAGTCCGAAATGGAGGATCTGCGCTTCGACTCCGAGGGGCGCGACGTGCTGCACCAGCGCCTGGCCGGCAAACGCCAGGAAATCGGCTTTTTGCTCCAGATGATGGAGCTCAGCCCCGAGATGGTGGCGGTGGTGTTCCATCAGGGTTTTGATTTCACCGGTCGGGTCGCCATGGATCACCTGCTGACCCATGACGCCGATGTGTTTCCGGCCTGGAGCAGCCTGGCGGGCAGCTGTGAGCTGGCGCCCTGGGCCCGGGACCTGGCCCAGATCGTTCTCGAGGCACCGGGCGGCGACCGCTTCCTGACCTTGACGGCGGGCCTGGAATACATGGCGGGCCTGCCGGTCGCCACGTCGGGGCTCGCCCTGGGCGGCGACGAAGAAGAAGACGAAGACGAAGACGAAGACGAAGACAGCGACCAGGATGGCGACGACAACCTGGTGATCTTTGAGGACGATGGCGAGGGCGGGCGCGGCAGCGATGCGCGTGCACGCCAGGAAGCAGGTGCCGACTGGCTGGTCCAGCAGGGCTTCGACCAGAAAGACTGATGGAATCCACCATGACATGGAATGTGAAGCCTTGAAGATGACGAACCACCTCGCCCTGATCGAAAAAACCCAGGCCCTGATTGCGGCCGGCGACATCGTGGGCGCCGAGTCGGCCCTGGTCGGACTCGCCGACACAGAAGGGGATGCCGCACTGATGGTGGTGCTGGAGCAGTTGCCGCCCAAGGACATCCTGGCCGTCATCCGCGAATATGACCATTCGAAGGAGTCGGTGGTCAGCCTGCTGGTGTCGCCCGCGCAGTTCGCCCGCGCCGTGGTGATCGAAAAACTCTACAAGGACCTGACCCGCACCCACCTGCGCGGCATGGTCAACGCGGTCATCTTCCGGGACGATGCTGACCCGCTGGACTTTCTCAATGCGATCGGCGACCTGGACGGCGGCAGCGAGGCGCTGGCCGACTATTTTTCCGACCAGTGGAGCCGTGTCGAGGGTTTTGCCCGCAGCGGCAGCTTCGAGGCGGCCGACGAATACGGCAAGATGCTGTCGCAGGCGGCCTTGCTGGCCTCGGCGTACGAAAAGCCGCGTGTCCAGCAGGATGAAATTGCCGACCAGGACTGGATGCAGCTGGCGTGGATCCTGCGTTACGAACTGCCGGACCTGTTCATCGAGATGCTGATGGTGTTGCGCGCCAAGGGCAGCGCCCACCAGGCGGCCGCTTCCGAGGAAGAAGACGAGGAGGACGCCGAGGACGACGGCAAGGTTGAGACGGGCGACACCGACCGTGGCAAGGCCACGCCGACGGCGCGCGAGTCCGACGAGGAATCGGCGATCTGAACCTCATCCTCTCCTGACCGAAGCAAACACCGTGTCCACGCCTTCGCCCTCCGCCGTCTCACTGTACGACGCGCGTCCGTTTTTCGAAAAGGCGCTGCAATACGGCGTGCAGCACGGCATCCTCGGTCCGGAAAAAATCGACGCCATGCGTGTCGAGGGGCCCAAGGGCATGGTGCAGATTGCGCGTTATTTCGGCAACGAATTCTTGCGCCCCGAGCTTGAGAAAGCCCGCGACCGCATGGTCAACCTGGTCAGCCTGTACCTGGAAAGCACGAGCGGTGGCGATCTGCGGCAGGCGGCCGGGCAACTGCGCGATTTTTCCCTGCTGTCGCGCTCCAAGGGCGGCTCGGACATGCTCAAGGCCCTGATCGCCATGCCGCAAAACAGCCACTTCGGCATGAACGAACGCGGCGGTTTTCGCGACGAGCATATTCCGCTGCTGGCCAAATGGTCGCTGCGCAGCCTGGCCGACTATCAGGCCGAACTCGCCAGGCGCAGCCAGGTGGCGCAGGTGGTGGATGCGGCCGTCTGGCTGGCCGGCGAACTCGGCATGGATGCCGATGAGCTGGACGAGGCGGGCAAGGACGCCGAAGCGGTGATCCGCACCGCCTTGCTGGCGCTGGCGATGGGCCGCATCGAGATGCCCGACTGGGTCGCGTTCGAGAAGATGGTCGTCGCCCTGCGCAAGAAGCAGGGGGCTGCGCCCAAAGCGTTGCCTGTCGCCGTACCGAAAAAACTGCCGGCCCATCTGCATGGCGTGCTGGAGGTCGTGCGGCAGTCCGTGATCGCCGATGCACCGAGAATTCTCGATCCGGCCCTGCCGGTGCGCCAGCTGTTCGACCGCAGCCCCGCCTTCATGGGCCGGTATTTCTGGGTCGAGGACGCTTTGGCCGAAGTTGACCACCATGACCGCCAGGCGTCGGCCGCATGGAACAAGGTCACCGGCGGCAACAGCGACGATGGTTCGCTGCTGACCCTGCTGCTGTGTGTGGCCGCCGGCGCCCCCCCCAAAACCATGCTGACCGAAAAAGGCGCCGCGACCCTGGTGCGCAAGATCTGGAAATCAGGTTTCCATCCGGCACTGGCCCTGCAGTACCTGCTGGACCATGCTCCGGCGCAGCACCAGGAGGCTTACGCCAGCTTGTGGGAAGCGTTTGTGGAAGAGGCGCAGCCCACGCTGCAAAGCGATGCGGTCCACGCGCTCAATGACGCTGTGGCGCTGCTGCGGCGGGAATGCCATGTGCAGTAGGTGCTCGCCGCTTTTGGTGACGCTACTTGTCTAAGCTATTTATGGTCGCTGCCCTTATTGGATGAGCGCAACCAGCTATTGAATTGATAGCGATTTCTTCTCTGGCTTGTCATCCCGGATTTGATCCCATAAGCGCTAACTTAAAGATTTACTTTTGAGATATCCTTCGGCTGTTGCATCAGCAAAGTTGGAGGCATCCCATGGAGCAGTCGGCAGAGCAGTCTCAGGAAGAGGTGATCGGACTGGGTGAGGATTGGCGCCTCGTGGAG
>NZ_NBZW01000057.1 GCF_002379085.1 Polaromonas sp. AET17H-212
GCCAGTGCAACAAATTCCTGTTTCAGACTCATGGTGTCTTGTGCTTTCCAAGGCATGGTGACCCTCCGGCAAATTCGCCGGAAAGTGTCAACCATGTCCCCGCACACCTGTCACCTATGTCCCCGGTCTATACACGTCGCCAAAAGAAAGTCACCAAAGAAAAGGCGACCCGATGGTCCGGGTCCCTCCGCTTCGCTCCGGGCAACCTGCGGTGCTCGCCGAAAGCGGGGTCGAGCTCAAACTCGCTTCGCTCAGACAATCGCTCGCCCTGATCCGCTTTCGGCTGCGCTCCTCGGCCCAGCCCGACGGGTTGGGGAACAAATTCGGGTACGGGTACGGGTACGGGTACGGATGCGGGGAGACCTGACGCGCAAAGCGCGTCAGGTCGGACTCAAGCGCCAGTGGTGTTTGCACGCGATCGCAGCACACATAGCCAAATGAAGTCCCCCTCCATCGCCCAGCGGGGCGAGGGAGGGGCTAGGGGTGGGAGTGGGGAGTTGTGCCTACTGTCCAATGCGGACCGCAGGCGCAGCGTGATGCCGCCAAGAAGTCAGCTCAGCACCACACTGCTCAACCGCCGCCGGTAGGTGGCCACGGTCGGATCATCCGGCGGAATCTGGCCGTCGGCGACCTTGACCTTGGGTGGCTCGATGATTTCGAGGATGGATACAAAGGTCTTGCGTGCCAGTTCCTCGTTCCAGGACTTGTCGCGCATCAAAATTTCCAGCAACTCGTCCATCGCCGGCACCCAGCGCTGCTGGCTCATGTGCAGCTGCGCCAGCGCGTAACGGCTGTCGAAATCCCGCTTGTTCGCTGCAAGTTTTGCATCAAATCCGGCCTGGGCCCCTGCCAGATCGGCGTGAGCAGCTCCTGATTCGATAGCGTTGAACCAGTGCTGCAGGGCCTCGAACTTGCGCACGGTCGGCGCCTTGCTGGCCACCGGTGCAAAAGCGGCCTTGGCGTGGTCAACCTGGCCGTGCTGCAGCAGCAGTCGGATGTAGTCAAAGCGGGCGTTGTCGTTGGCCGGGTCGGTCGCCACGGCCGCCTGCAGCTTTTCCAGCAGGGCGGCCGGGCTGGCGTCTTCCGGCTCGGCGATTTCTTCCTCGGCGGGGGGCAACTCCTCGCCTGGCGGCAGGTGTTTGTCGAGAAACTCCTTGACCTTGCCCTCGGGCAACGCACCGGCAAATCCGTCGACCGGCTGGCCGTTCATCATCAGGATGCAGGTCGGGATGCTGCGTATGCCGAAGGCGGCGCCGAGTTGCTGCTCCTGGTCGGAGTCGATCTTGACCAGCTTGAAGCGGCCGCCGTAGGCGATCTCGACCTTCTCCAGGATCGGGCCGAGTGATTTGCAGGGCCCGCACCAGGGCGCCCAGAAATCAATCAGAACGGGGGTGGTCATGGAGGCCGCAACGACTTCCTCTTCGAAATTGGCAATGGTGACGTCGATCATGGTGCTGGACACATAGGGGTGGGTGAAGGTGTTTTCAACAGGCACAGCGGTGCCGCGCTGGCACGATAGCATGCGGCGGCCGGCCCGGCGGCCCACCAGCCCGTAAAATCAGCGCTGGCAGCGAACGATGGACCGCACAGCAGGCCCGGAAGGCAACACATGACAACAACGCAAGATCAGAAGCCGCCCCTCGTGGGTGTGGTGATGGGCTCCAGCAGCGACTGGACCACCATGCAGCATGCCGTGCAGATTCTCCAGCAATTCGGCGTGGCGCACGAAGCGCGTGTGGTCTCGGCCCACCGCATGCCCGACGAGCTGTTTGCCTATGCCGAACAGGCCGGCGGGCGCGGCCTGCACGCCATCATTGCCGGCGCCGGCGGTGCCGCGCACCTGCCGGGCATGCTGGCCGCCAAAACCGCGGTGCCGATTCTTGGCGTGCCGGTCGCCAGCAACCACCTGCAGGGCGTCGATTCGCTGCACAGCATCGTGCAGATGCCCAAGGGCGTGCCGGTCGCGACCTTTGCCATCGGCAACGCCGGGGCCGCCAACGCCGCCCTGTTTGCGGTGGCCATGCTGGCCCTGCACGACAAAACCCTGGCCGACAAGCTGCAGGCCTTCCGTGCCGAACAGACCGCCGCCGCGCGCGCCATGACCTTGCCGCCCGCATGAGCCAGGCACCGATTTTCCCGGGCGCTGTCGACGCCGCGGGCCAGCCCGCGACCCTGGGCGTGATGGGTGGCGGCCAGCTCGGCCGCATGTTTGTGCATGCGGCACAGCGCCTCGGTTATTTCACCGCGGTGCTCGACCCCGATCCGGCCAGCCCGGCCGGCCGCGTCAGCCACCACCACATCGCCACCGGCTACAGCGATGCCGCCGGCCTGGCGCAGCTGGCCTCGCTGTGTGCCGCCATCACCACCGAATTTGAAAATGTCCCGGCTGGCGCGCTGCAAACCCTGGCCGCGACCCGGCCGGTGGCGCCCGGCCCGGCGGCCGTGGCCATTGCGCAAAACCGCATCGAGGAAAAAGCCCATTTCACGGCCAGCGCCGGCCTGGCCGGGGTGACCTGCGCGCCTTATGCCGTGATCGAAACGCCGGCGCAGCTCGCCGCCGTGCCGGCCGACCTGCTGCCCGGCATCCTGAAAACGGCGCGCATGGGTTACGACGGCAAGGGCCAGGTGCGCGTGAGGAATACCGCCGAACTCGCCGCCGCCTGGGTTGAACTCAAGCAGGTGCCCTGCGTGCTGGAAAAACTGTTGCCGCTGAAGGCCGAATGTTCGGTCATCGTCGCGCGCGGCTGGGACGGCGCCATCACCGGTTTTGCGCCGCAGTACAACCTGCACATCGACGGCATCCTCGCCGTCACCGCGGCTTATGAAGGAAATATGCCTTCAGCTCTTGCAACACGGGCGCGAGCAGCTACTGAATCCATAGCAAACCACATTGCTTACGTGGGTGTGTTGTGTGTGGAGTTTTTTGTCATCGACGACGGCAGCGCCGACGGTGCGCTGGTGGTCAACGAAATGGCGCCGCGGCCGCACAACAGCGGCCACTACACGATGGACGCCTGCGATGTCTCGCAGTTCGACCTGCAGGTCCACGCCATGGCCGGCCTGCCGCTGCCGCAGCCGCGCCAGCATTCACCGGCCATCATGCTCAATCTGCTGGGTGATGTGTGGTTTGACGCCGCGGGCCAGCCGCAGACACCCGACTGGCAGGCCGTGCTGGCCTTGCCGGGCACGCATTTGCACCTGTACGGCAAGCTCGAAGCACGCGCCGGCCGCAAGATGGGCCACCTCACCGTCACCGGCGCCGACGTGGCCGGTGTCCGGGTGGTTGCGCGCCAGGCCGCGCAGCTGCTGGGGCTGCCCGGCCTGGATGCCCTGCAATGATCCGCGACGGCACCGACCCGGCGGCTATTCTTGAGGCCGCGCGTGTGATCCGGTCCGGTGGCCTGGTTGGTTTTCCCACAGAGACGGTGTATGGCCTGGGCGCCGATGCGTCCAGTGACAGCGCCGTGGCCGGCATCTTCGCCGCCAAGGGCCGGCCCAGCGATCATCCGTTGATCGTCCATGTGGCGCAGGCCGCACAGGTGACGGACTATGCCAGCAGCGTGCCGCCGTTTGCCGCACGCCTGATGCAGGCCTTCTGGCCCGGACCGCTGACCTTGATCCTGCCGCGCCAGCCGGGCGTGGCCGCCGCCGCCGCCGGCGGGCAGGACTCCATCGGCCTGCGCTGTCCCGCGCACCCGGTGGCGCTGGCCTTTCTGCAGGCCTGCGCCACCGGGGTGGCCGGCCCCAGCGCCAACCGCTTTGGCCGCGTCAGCCCGACCACCGCCCGGCACGTCGCTGAAGAATTCGGCGATGCGCTGCTGGTGCTCGACGGCGGGCCCTGCGCGGTCGGCATCGAGTCCAGCATCGTCGACTGCACGCGCGGCCGACCGGTGCTGCTGCGCCCCGGCCTGCTGACCCGCGCGCAGCTCGAAGCCGCCTGCGGCGAGCCGGTGCTTGACCAGGACGAATGGCAGCAGCAAGAAGCCGCGCTTGGAGATGCCGCACTGGATGCGGCACCGCGCGCGTCCGGCACGCTGGCGTCGCACTACGCGCCCAACGCCCGGGTGCGCCTGATGGACGCCGGCGCGATCCAGACCGCACTCGACCTGCTCGGCGCGCAGGCTGCACACATCGCCGTGTACGCCCGCAGCATCGTGCGCATCCCGTCGGCGCAGGTGCTGTACCGCCGCATGCCCGACGATGCCGCCGCCACCGCGCAGCAGCTGTTCGCCGTGCTGCGCGACTTCGACGCCCAGGGCGTCAAGCTGATCTGGATTGAACACCTGCCGGCCGATCCGGCCTGGGACGGCGTGCGGGACCGGCTGCAGCGGGCCGCCGCGAGTTGATGCGCGTTGCGGCAAGAAAGGCCTGACCCATGTCCGCTGCACCAAGGCCCCGCAGCCTCCGAAACCGCCTGGCCTGGTTTGTTGTGTGCCTGTCGGCAGGTGCCGCCGCCGGCATGGCGGGCGCCTGGTTCACCGGCAACCCGTCTTGGTACCTCGCCATTCCCGCGGCGCTGGCCCTCGGGTGGCTGCGGGTCGCCAACCCGGACGAGTGCACCCCGCCTGCCACGCGCCGTGCCGGCAGGGCGCCGGACGACGGTGCGCCCTGAGCCGGCCTCCTGCCGCCTTCATGGGGCCGCTGCTTGACGCCCGGGCCCGGCACCATGCATAGTGGCCCATTCACCCGCTGTTATTCAGGGACACCGATGACCTTCTCACTTTCAACAACCTGCACTCGTTGCACGAATGCAGCGACCGCCCCAGCGCAAGGCTTGTCATGACCCAGCCCCCCGAACCCGTCGCCGTCAGCGCCGTCCCCGCCGTTTCGGCCTTGCTGCAGCAGCTGCGTGATGGCAGTGACCGCGCCGCGGCCGAGCAGGAAATCCTGCGCATCACGGCCCATCTGGAGGATCAGCTGAACCAGCGCAGCGCCCAAGTGGTGGCTGCCAACCAGGAGCTGGAGAATTTTTCCTACTCGGTCTCGCACGACCTGCGCGCGCCGCTGAGCACCATCGACGGCTTCAGCCGGCTGCTGGAAGGCGCCGTGGCCAAGGGCAATGCGGAACGCAGCACGCACTACCTGCAGCGCATCCGCCTGGGCGTGGGCAACATCAACGAGCTGATCGCCGCGCTGCTGGCCGTCTCGCGCCTGCTGCGTGCACCGCTGGCGCCGCAGACGGTGGACCTGGGCGCGCTGGCCGAGGCCGCGTTTGCCGGGCTGCAGGAGGCCGACCCCGGGCGGGCGGCCCACATCACGGTGCAGCCGGCGCTGGTGGCACAGGGTGACCCGGCGATGCTCAGGCAGCTGGTCGATCACCTGGCCGGCAACGCCTGGAAATTCACCTCGAAAAAAGCACACGCTGCGATTGCTGTCGGCCGCCAGGCCGGGCCGGACGGCGAGACGGTTTATTTTTTCAAGGACAACGGCGCGGGTTTCGACATGGCCCATGCCGAAAAACTGTTCGGCATTTTCCAGCGCATGCATGTGAGTTCGGATTTCCCCGGCATTGGCGCCGGGCTGAGCACGGTGCAACGTATCGTCATGCGGCATGGCGGGCGGGTCTGGGCCGAGGCCGAGCCGGAGCAGGGCGCGACGATCTACTTCACCTTGCCAGGGGCCTGAAGGCTTGCGGATTCTTTCCGCAGTCAGTGCTTATGCCGGCGCCTGCTGGCCGGGGGTTGCCCGGCGGCAAGTAACTTTCTTTTGCTTCGCTGTATAGACCGGGGACATAGGTGACAGGTGTGCGGGGACATGGTTGACACTTTCCGGCGAATTTGCCGGAGGGTCACCATGCCTTGGAAAGCACAAGACACCATGAGTCTGAAACAGGAATTTGTTGCACTGGCGACGAAAGACGG
>NZ_NBZW01000058.1 GCF_002379085.1 Polaromonas sp. AET17H-212
TATTACGATACGGCCTATTTCAAACTTCTCGTCGGCGAATTGCCTTTCGCCTTGCCTGGAGCAGCCGTGGGCGCGAAGGTGATGACGGAGTTCGTCGAAAAGCATGGGAAGGATGTGTTCGACAAGCTTGGTGTCAAGAACATGGGGATGGCAGTTACGGATCCTTACGTGCTATTCAGCAGCAAGCCGATCCGCAAGTTCGATGACATGAAAGGCGTGAGGCTGCGGGCTGCGGGCAAGGCTTGGGTGCCGATCGCCCAGGCCTGGGGTGCAGTAGCGACGCCGATGCAGCCGGAAGAGGCGTATACCGCGTTGGAGCGCGGCACCCTTGGCGCGATGCATTACAGTTTGGGGTCCGCAGTGGGTTGGAAGTATTTCGAGGTGGCTCCCTACGTCACCCTAATCAACTCGCCCACGGTTGTCATCAACATGATCATGAACAAGGTGTTCTTTGAGAAGCTGCCTGCGGATCTGAAGACGCTGTTTGAAGAGGAGTTGAATCCGGCCCTGTTGACCATGATGGCGGAAACGTATGAGCGCAGCGTTCCGGATGCCATGGAAAAAATGAGCGCGTACTTCAAAGCCAAGGGCAAGGGTGAGGTCATCACCTTGGCACCCGAGGAAAAAGCCAAATTCATCGCCCCCGCCAAGCAGGCATGGGAGGACTGGGTGAAAGAGGCCAACAAGCGCGGCTTGCCCGGCGAAGCACTCCTTGCGGATTACAAGGCCATCATGAAGAAAAACGCAATTGGCGTATGCCGCCCAAGCCGCGAAGGTCGTGGTGGTCGACATGGACATGGGGACGGCCGAAGCGGTGGCCGAAGATATCCGCAAACAAGGCGGCCAAGCCATGGCGGTGAAATGTAACGTCGCTGATCGGGCGCAAGTGAATCAAATGGTCGCGCAGGTCAAAGCCAAGTTCGGTCCAGTGGACATTCTGGTGAACAATGCCGGGGTCATCCGCACCGCGATGCTGCACAAGATGACCCAGGATCAGTGGGACGATGTCATTGGCGTGCATTTGACCGGCAGTTTCAACTGCCTACAAGCCGTAGTGAACGACATGAGGGATCGTCGCGAAGGCCGGATTATCAATGTTGTCTCCACCGCCGGTATCGTGGGTACCATCGGTCAGATCAACTATGGCTCCGCCAAGGCCGGCCTGCTGGGCTTTACCAAGTCCGCCGCCAAGGAACTGGCCCAGTACAACATTGTGGTGAACGCGGTCGCGCCGGGTGCTGCCACACCGATGACCGAGGTCATTCGGACCGATGCCCGCTTCAAGGACGGGTACCTGGCTCGGGTACCGCTGGGCCGCTGGGCGGAACCTGCTGAGATAGCGCCAGTGTTCGTGTTTCTCGCATCGCAGGGCGCGAGCTACGTCACCGGGCAGGTCGTCGGTGCCGATGGTGGCCTGTCAATTCACTGATGGAACGGCTGGCCAATCACGGCCGTCTCGAACGCCGTTTTGAAATGTCCGATTCCGGTGACGGCATTTGACATTGAACAATCTATTACTGAGCGAGAATGGGCATGGCAATCAACTATGACAAATTGATGGCGCGGAAGTTTCTGGATGCGGAGCAAACGTACACCAAGCGCGACACGATACTGTACGCATTGGGGCTTGGCTTCGGCGCCGACCCTGTCGATGAAAACCAGCTTCAGTACGTCTACGAAAAAAGCCTCAAGGCCTTGCCCACCATGGCCGTGGTTCTGGGCTCGCCGGGCTCCTGGATGCGTGAGGATCCAGAGGTCGGCATCAACTACCTCAAGGTAGTCCACGGTGAACAATCGCTTGCTGTTCACAAACCCCTTCCCGCTGAAGCCACAGTCGTGGGTCATAACCGCATCGACAGGATCATTGACAAAGGGGAAGGCAAGGGTGCCGTGGTGTATGTGGAGCGCAAGCTGTACGACAAAGCCAATGGCGACCATCTAGCCACAACGATGGGATCTATCTTCGCCCGCGCCGATGGCGGATTCGGCGGCCCAGTGACACAGGCACCGGCCTTGCACCAGATGCCCGAGGGGGCGCCGGATGTTGTCTGCGATATCGCCACCATGCCCCGCCAAGCACTGATCTACCGATTAAGCGGCGACTATAACCCGCTGCATAGCGATCCCGCAGTAGCCAAGGCGGCCGGTTTCCCGGTGCCGATTCTGCATGGGTTATGCACCTATGGCATCGTCGGCCATGCGGTCATCAAGTCCTTCTGCGGTTACGACGCCAGTCGCTTGACCGGCCTGCAGGTGCGTTTCTCGTCCCCGATTTATCCAGGCGAGACCATCCGCGTGGAAATGTGGAAAAGCGCGGGAGTGGTTTCCTTGCGCGCCAAAGTGCTGGAACGAGATCTCGTGGTGCTCAGCAACGGACGCGCGGATATCCAGCAATAAGCAGCTTCGCACCGAATTGTCTTCTTCCATTGAATCTAAGCCGAACCACCCATGTCCTGGACATGGCCGATTTTCATTTCTTGGTGGCTGGAAAGAGGCGATGTTTCACCAACAATATTAGAAGGATGAACTTCATGAGCACGACGATTGAGACCGCATTCACCGGGCCAGGCCCGAGCAGAATTTATCACGAGTATCTGGAAAGCGGCGATTTCCGGATTCAATGCTGCGACGATTGTGGTAAATATATATTTTATCCCCGCATCACCTGCACTCATTGCGGCAGCACCCAATTGCAATGGGTGCCGGCTGTGGGGCGCGGTACCGTGTACGCGGTCAGCGTCGTGAACCGTCAGGAGGAGAAGGGTGGGCCCTACAACGTGGTCTTGGTGGATCTGGCGGAGGGTCCGCGCATGATGGCAAGGGTGGATGGCGTTAGCAACGACCAAATAAAAATCGGCATGTCGGTTAAGACCAGGATCGAAAGCAGCGACAAAGGGCCCTTCGTCGTTTTCGAATCCGCAGAGGAAGATAAGAAAAAATCATGACCAGCAGCATACGCGGCGCAGCCGCTATCGTAGGCGCGTCTCTAGCCGGTCTCGGCGAGGCGCCGGGCCGTACCTCGGAAGACATCGCCGTCGAGGCCAGCTATAAGGCGCTGGCCGAAGCAGGACTGACCACCATGGACGTCGATGCCGTTTATGGGTCTCTGCCTGGTGACTGCAATCCACTATCGGCCTTGTTACTCGCGGAAATCATGGGTATTCACCCGAAGATCACCGATAACAACCGCTCTGGCGGTTCGACCTTCCTTTCATATACGCTCTCGGCCGCCATAGCGATCAAGGAAGGCCTGTGCGAGACGGCATTGATTTTCTACGGCAGTAATCAGCGCTCCAGCAGCGGCAAGCTCGTCTCGTCAGTTCGGCCGTTTGCCTTTGAGGCTCCTTACAACCCGATCTTTCCGGCCACTTCGTACGCACTGGCGGCTTCCCGTCATATGCACCAGTACGGCACAACCAGAGAGCAGATGGCGGCCGTTGCCGTGGCGGCGCGCCAGTGGGCCAACATGAATCCGGAAGCATTCATGAAGGGGCCCCTGACGGTGGAAGATGTGCTCAATGCCCGCATGGTGTCCAGTCCCTTGACGGTACGCGATTGCTGCCTAGTGACAGACGGTGGCGCGGCGCTGGTCATGGTCTCGGCCAAGCGGGCCAAGGACTTCCCCAAGAAGCCGGTGTATCTGCTGGGCGCGGCCGCCGCGACCTCTCATATGAATATCGTTGCCATGCCGGATCTCACCGAGAGCGCGGCAAAGGATTCCGGCCAGAGGGCATTCGCGATGGCCGGGATGAAGCCTTCGGATGTGGATGTGATCGAGTTGTACGACGCCTTCACCATCAACCCCATCCTGTTCCTGGAAGACCTGGGTTTTTGCAAGAAGGGCGAAGGCGGTCCTTTCGTGGCGAGTGGCGCTATTGCTCCTGGCGGAAGTCTGCCGGTTAACACCAATGGCGGCGGCCTTTCCTGTGTCCACCCTGGCATGTACGGCATGTTCACTCTGGTAGAAGCGGTGCGCCAATTGCGCGGCGAGTGTGGCGAACGGCAGGTGAAGGGTGCCGAGGTCGCGCTTTGCCATGGCAACGGTGGGGTACTCTCAAGTCAGATCACGAACATTCTCGGCACCGAGACCACACTTTGATCATGGATCCACTCTCTTGATCTTATTTTCCTCGGCTACGTATTCCCCAAGGCGGTCTGCCCGAGATTGGGGTTCAGGTGCGATGGCCAATATGCGCTCGACGATGTAGCGCACGAGCGCGAACCAGCGCTGGGGTTTTGTCCACTGCGGCGTAAGCGTCTGGCCGTGGCATCTTGAAGCCGATCAAGCTTTATAGGAGCCTCGTGTCCACTTAACTTTAGGTGGACACGTGCACACTATCTCCAATGAAACTGGCGTTCGCGCTCCGCGTCGCCGCAAACACAGCCCCGAGTTCAAGG
>NZ_NBZW01000059.1 GCF_002379085.1 Polaromonas sp. AET17H-212
TCTTCGCGAAGCCGTTATGCTTGCCGCCAACATTGGCGTGAAACGACGAAAAAAATGAATGACTGGTTTGATTTTTCCGATGCCAGCATGGCGCTGCTTGCGCGTGCCGATGCCGGCCGGGCGCTGGACGAAGACCTCGGAACTGGCGACCTGACAGCCGGCCTCGTGGACCCGGGGCAACGCAGCCAGGCCCGCGTGCTGGCGCGTGAAGCCGCGGTGATTTGCGGTCAGCCCTGGGTGGAGGCGACATTGCAGCGGCTGGATCCGCAGGCCGAACTTGTCTGGCATGTGCGTGATGGCCAGGCCTGCAACGCCAACCAGGTCATTCTGGAAATCCGGGGAAATTCGCGCGGGCTGCTCAGCGGCGAGCGCACCTTGCTTAATTTCCTGCAGCTGCTCAGCGCGGTAGCCACGCAAACCGCGGCCTATGTGCGGGCTGTGGAGGCGGTGGCAGGCAACCACGCGCGCATCGTGGACACCCGCAAGACCCTGCCCGGTTTGCGGCTGGCGCAAAAATACGCGGTGCGCTGCGGTGGCGGCAGCAACCACCGCATCGGCCTGTACGACGCGGTGCTGATCAAGGAAAACCACATCGCGGCCGCCGGTGGCGTCACGGCTGTTTTGCAGCGTGCTGCCGAAGTGGCTGCCCGGGCGACTTTTGTCGAGATCGAGGTCGAGACCCTGGCCCAGCTGGAAGAAGCCCTCGCCGCCGGCGCCCAAATGATTTTGCTCGACAACATGGACCTGGTGCAGCTCCGCGAGGCGGTGCGCATCACCGCGGGCCGGGCGATTCTGGAAGTGTCGGGCGGCGTCGGGCTGGACACGGTTGCCGGCATTGCCGCCACCGGGGTGGACCGCATTTCCATCGGGGCCCTGACCAAAGACATCAAGGCGATTGATTTTTCCATGCGGTTTACGCAGCTATGAGGCCTGCCATGAGTGACGCCGCAAGCCCTGCCCGGTCCCTGGTGCGCATTGACTATGAGCAACCCTCCTGCCCGACGCGCCATGCCTGGGCGCGGGTGCCGGTGGAGCCGGCGCAGGACGAGCGCGCCGCGCTCAAGGACCGGATTCGCCGCCTGCTGAAGGAGCGAAATGCTGTCATGGTGTCGCACTACTACGTGCACCCGGACCTGCAGGACCTGGCCGAGGAAACCGGCGGGCTGGTCAGCGACTCGCTGGAGATGGCACGTTTCGGGCGCGACCACCCGGCAACCACGCTGGTGGTGTCGGGCGTGCGTTTCATGGGTGAGACCGCAAAAATCCTCTCACCCGAAAAACGCGTGCTGATGCCCGACCTCGAAGCCACCTGTTCGCTGGATCTCGGTTGCCCGGTGGACGAATTCAGCGCCTTCTGCGATGCCCATCCGGACCGCACGGTGGTGGTCTATGCGAACACCAGCGCTGCCGTGAAGGCGCGTGCCGACTGGCTGGTGACCTCGAGTTGCGCGTTGGACATCGTCAGGGCATTGAAGGAGCAGGGCCAGAAAATTCTGTGGGCACCCGACAGGCACCTGGGCGCCTATATCCAGCATGAAACCGGCGCCGACATGCTGATGTGGAACGGCAGCTGCATCGTGCATGACGAGTTCAAGGCCTTTGAACTCGAGGCGCTGAAAAGGGAACATCCGAAGGCCAAAGTGCTGGTGCATCCGGAGTCGCCGGCGGATGTGGTCGCGCTGGCCGACGCGGTGGGTTCGACCTCGGGCATCCTCAAGGCGGCCCGCGAGATGGATGCCCATGAATTCATCGTTGCCACCGACAACGGCATGATGCACAAGCTGCGCACGCTGAACCCCGGCAAGGTGTTTATCGAAGCACCAACGGCCGGCGACAGCGCCACCTGCAAAAGCTGCGCGCACTGCCCCTGGATGGCGATGAACGGGCTGGCTGGCCTGGCGCAGGTGTTGCAGGCCTTGAGCCCGGAGGTGCATGTGGACCCCGCCCTGGGCGTGCGGGCCCGCCTGCCGATAGACCGCATGCTGGCGTTCACCGCGGCGCAGCGCGTCGGGCAGCCGGTGAGTGGGCTGGTGCCGCGCATCGGCGCGGCCTGATACCGGCCAGCTCAGTGCCGGCGTGGTGCGCCTGGACGACCTGCCGCGGGTGCAGGCGCTGGCCTTTGTGAACAGCCTGCGCGGCTGGCTGGACGCAGACCTGGACCCGCACCGCGGATGACAGCGCGGGGTTCAGGCTTTGGACGGCACCAGCACGGTGGGCACGGCCACCGCGTCGGTTTGCGGATAGTCGCGGCTGAAGTGCAGGCCGCGGCTTTCGTGGCGTGACTGCGCCGAACGCACGATCAGCTCGGCCACCTGCACCAGGTTGCGCAGTTCCAGCAAATCCCGCGTGACGCGGAAGTGGGCGTAAAACTCGTCAATCTCTGACTGCAGCAGCGCAATGCGGTGCGCGGCGCGTTCCAGCCGCTTGTTGGTGCGTACGATGCCCACGTAATTCCACATCAGCCGGCGCAGCTCGTCCCAGTTGTGGGCAATCACCACCTGCTCGTCGGCATCGGTCACCTGGCTCTCGTCCCAGGCCGGGAGCAAAGCCTGTGAATCATTTTGGCCTTCAGCCCTTATGTGGCTGGCGTTGGCAGCTTCCGATTTAATAACATTTGCGACTTCCTGCGCAAACACCACACACTCCACCAGCGAGTTGCTGGCCAGCCGGTTGGCGCCATGCAGGCCGGTGCAGGCGGTTTCACCGGCGGCGTAAAGGTTCGCGATGTCGGTGCGTCCGGCCAGGTCGGTCAGCACGCCGCCGCAGGTGTAGTGGGCAGCCGGCACCACGGGAATCGGCTGGCGCGCGATGTCGATGCCGAGCGACAGGCAGCGTGCGTGGATGGTCGGAAAGTGTTCGCGCACAAAAGCCTCACCCTTGTGGGAGATGTCCAGAAAAACACAGTCGACGCCGTGTTTTTTCATCTCGAAATCGATCGCACGGGCCACCACGTCGCGCGGCGCCAGCTCGGCCCGTTCGTCGTGGACGGGCATGAAGCGCGCGCCGCCGACCGAATCCGGCAGGCGCAGGATGCCGCCTTCGCCGCGGACCGCTTCGCTGATCAAAAAGGACTTGGCCTCGGGGTGATACAGGCAGGTCGGGTGGAACTGGATGAACTCCATGTTGCCGATGCGGCAGCCGGCGCGCCAGGCGGCGGCGATGCCGTCGCCGGTGGCGGTGTCGGGGTTGCTGGTGTAGAGGTAAACCTTGCCGGCGCCGCCGGTGGCCAGCAGGGTGTGGCGCGCCGCAAAGGTGCGGACGATGCTGCTGCTGCTGCTTCCTGTGCCGTCGTCGCGGCTGTCCAGTGCGTACAGGCCGACGCAGCGCGGACGACCGGTGGCGCTGTCGTTCTGGATGATCAGGTCAACCAGCGTGGTTTGTTCAAACACGTCGATCGCCGGATGCGCGCGTACTGCGGCAATCAGGCTTTCCTGTACGACAGCACCTGTGGCATCGGTCGCATGCACGATGCGCCTGTGGCTGTGCCCGCCTTCGCGCGTGAGGTGCAACGCCTGTTCGGCACCGGGCTCCTGCGTGAAAGCCACACCGTGGGCCTGCAGCCAGGCAATCGCCGCCGGCGCGCCTTCCACCACCTGCGTTGTGGCGGCTTCGTCGGACAGCCAGGCGCCCGCCACCTGCGTATCTGCGATGTGGGCTGCAAAGCTGTCGCCTTCCTCGCCTTGCGCCAGCACGGCCGCAATGCCGCCCTGGGCCCACCCGCTGGCGCCATCGGCCAGCTTGCCTTTGGTCAGTACGGCGACGCGAAGCGGGGTGGAGTCCGCAGCGCCTCCTTCAACCAGCTTCAGCGCCGTGCTGAGCCCTGCCAGGCCGCTGCCAACAATCAGCACATCAAACGTGTTTGGTGAGGTCTCGGACGGCGTGCTGCCGCCCGA
>NZ_NBZW01000060.1 GCF_002379085.1 Polaromonas sp. AET17H-212
GCGGCGCGGCCGTCCATGGGCAAAACCGCGCTGGCCATCAACATTGCCGAACACGTGGCGCTCAACGAAGGCCTGCCGGTGGCGGTGTTTTCGATGGAGATGGGGGCGTCCCAGCTGGCGGTGCGTATCGTCGGCTCGATCGGCCGCATCGACCAGACCCATCTGCGCACCGGCGCGCTGACCGACGAGGAGTGGCCGCGCCTGACCGAAGCCATCGAGAAGCTGCGCAATATCTCGCTGCACATCGACGAAACGCCAGGCCTGACTGTCAGCGAGCTACGCGCCAATGCCAGGCGCCTGGCCCGGCAGTGCGGCAAGCTCGGCCTGATCGTGGTCGATTACCTGCAACTCATGAGCGTGTCCAGCGGCATGGCCGAGGAAAACCGTGCCACGGCCGTCGGCGAGATCTCGCGTGGCCTGAAGATGCTGGCCAAGGAGCTGCAGTGCCCGGTGATTGCGTTGTCACAGCTGAGCCGAGGCGTCGAGTCGCGCACCGACAAACGCCCCATGATGAGCGATTTGCGCGAGTCCGGCGCGATCGAGCAGGACGCCGACATCATCATGTTCATCTACCGCGACGAGTACTACACCAAGGATGCCTGCAAGGAGCCGGGTGTGGCCGAGGTCATCATCAGCAAGCAGCGGAATGGCCCGACCGGCACGGTCAAGCTGGCCTTCATCAACCGCATCACCAAGTTCGAGAGCCTGGCGCACGGTGGCAGTGGCGATTTCTAAGTAAAAACGGGCCTTGGCCCTTTGTTTGCAAGCGCCTATAGCTATCTATTTGATAGCTTTTAAGGACGGCGGCCTCACTCCAGGTCTTCCATCGCCAGCATGTGGTATTTCTGCGCGTAGGAAAAAGGCTGCTTTCTCACCACGGTCATCACCCGTTCCGTCTCCTTCTCGGAGGGGGCGTGCACCATCAGGGCGTGCTGACCTTCTCGGGCCAGGGCGACGTATTTCTGGACTGTGGCACCTTCGGTGCCGACCGAAGGCAAGACCACATCAGACTCGCCATCGACCCGGCCGATCTCGCGCAGGATGGTGTCTGGCTCCAGCAGCATGATGGCTTCGCCGTCGAAGCCGCTTGCTTCCAGTTCACGTGCCGCCTGCTCGGCCTGGTCACCCTCGGGAAACATGATGAAGGCATAACCTGTGGGATAGAACACGCCGGTCAGGGTCAGCATCTTGGGGTGGAGTGCAAATGTTTTCATGGTGAATCCTTGGGCTGTGAATTCACCATTTATGCACGCCAGCGGGACGCTGTCTGTAGGCCAGTTCGCACAAAGCGCGTGGCCCGGCGCCCCGGGCGGCGGTTCAGGGCAGTTCTTCGGTCCGGAGCGTGGGCTCGGACATGACGCGGGCGGTGCTGGACAGGCCGTCAAGCAGCCGGTTCGCAAAGTAGCTGCTTTGCGTGTCCGGTTCCAGCGCCGCAATCACGAGGTTGGCCAGCGGCTGGTTCAAGGGCACGTAGTAACTGCCGGAGGGTGCATCGATCACGCCGCGTACCAGCGCCACTTCGGCCCTGACGATCTGCCCGGCATCGGCAATGCTGCCGCGCACGTCCTGCCGGACCCCGGCCGAGCTCGCCGTCTCGCGGTACAGGTCGCCCAGCATGGACGCCGGCTCGGCCACACGCAACACCTGCACGCCATGCAGGCGCAGCCGCTCCACGGCCGTTCGGGAAGCCGCCGACAGCCAGTAGCCGCAAGGGCGCACGCGGGACTTGAGCTTGCGCAGCGTGAGTGCCGATTTCCACTCGACCTTGAGGGTCTTGTCGGCGCCGGTGACCGGGTCCAGCATGACGATTTCCTGCTGGGTGAGGGTGGGACCGGCTTCGACCACCGCCTCTTCCTTGCAGGCCAGGGCGCCCATCTCTTTCTCGACATAGGGCTGCAACTGGCCCAGTTCGCTGGCCCGCTGGGCGGTGCTGGCGAGCACGCTGGAGATCGCGGTGACATGGGTGTGCACGCGGCGCTGGATGTGCAGCCGGCCGATGCCCACGCCACGGGTTTCGATCAGCAGGCTGACCGCGTTTTTCAGGCCGCTGACGTTGCGGCCGGTGTCGGGCTGCGTGCCGCCCATGGAGATGGTCTTGTCCGCCAGGTCCGTCGACGTGGTGTAGTACCACTCGGTGCTGAGTCCCTGCCCCTTGAGGGCGGCCACCAGCGGGCGGCGGTACCACTCTTCGGAAGCTTTGGTCAAAAACTCGGGGATGTTGGCGGTGGTCGCGTACTGCAGCAGCGCGTCGTACTTCTGCACCGTGCCGAATTTCTGCAGAAAACGGCCCACCACGGTGTATTCGTGGGCATCGACCACGACCGTCGGGTGGTAGTCGCGGGCGAGCCGGGCCAGGGCCTGGGCTTCCGGCGTATTGAGCAGCAGGTGGTCGCGGTTCATGTCCAGGCCGCCTGCGGTGACCCGTTGCCCGGCCACCGAGCCATCGGGGTTGGCGCGCGGCACGATGATGACGTTGACGCGCTCGAGCACCGGTCGCAGCAGGCCTTGCGTGAGTTCGCGGGCCACGACCAGCAAGGCTTCGGTGCCGGCGGGTTCGTCGCCGTGTTGCTGGCCGACCAGCATGACGGTGGGGCGGCCCGAGGCCGTGATGGCGGCGGCATCCGTGCCGTCGGCACGTGTCAGCACCAGGGCTTCCAGGGTCTCGCCGCGTTGCGACTGGCCAATCGGCAGCACGGCGGCTTTCAGGCCCGGTGAGCGCGAGGCCGCTGTGCTGAGCTCACGCAGCCAGGTCTGGATTTCCGCATTCGAGGTGAAGCTGCTGCGTCCTTCCTGCAGGCCGGGCGTGTTGTAGATGACGGAAGGCGCCGGGAAGCGCGCGGCGACGGCGGCGCTGTAGGGGGCGGCGCTGGCCGGCGGGGGGAGGGCCAGCGCCGACCGGTCGGGGACAGGCTGGA
>NZ_NBZW01000007.1 GCF_002379085.1 Polaromonas sp. AET17H-212
GCAGTCCGTCGCCGTCAAATCCATCGCAAAGTAGCGCAGGATTTGACGCAGCTTTGCTTCACTGAGTTTGGAACGCCTGAAATACCGGTTTTTCTGAACCACCATAGGAACTTAGCTCACTTGACTGTGAACTTTGCTTCCTAAGCCCCAAAAACAATAGCAATTAGGCGAACTACCCGATCAGCTTGGGCAGCCAGGTGGCAATCGCCGGCACCCAGAACACCGCCGCGAGCAGGATCAGGCTCATCACCACATAGGGCACGACCGCGGTGAAGATGTGGCCCATGGTGACCGAGGGTGGCGCCACGCCGCGCATGGTCATCAAGAGCAGGCCGTGCGGCGGCAGCAGCAGGCCCAGCTGCATGCAGATCAGGAACATCACGCCGAACCAGATCGGGTCGATGCCGAGCGCCTGCACGATGGGCATGAAGATGGGCAGCGTGATCATCATCATGCTGACCTGGTCGACAAAGATGCCGAGGAAAATCAGCATCAGCATCATGCCGACCACAATCATGTTGGTTGACAGGCCCTGGCCGGTGATGAACTGCACCAGGCCGCTGCTGGCGCCCGAGAACGACAGGATCTGCGCGAAAGTCGTGGCGCCCAGGATGATGAACAGGATCATGCCCGAGATGCCGGCCGTCCCCTTGAGCGCCTTGAGCACCGCGTCCCAGGTCAGGGCGCGGTAACACAGGGCCAGCAGCATGGTGGCAAAGGCGCCCAGCGCCGCGCATTCGGTCGGGGTGGCCCAGCCGGCGGCCAGCGCGCCCACCACCACGCCGAAGATCGACAGCGTGGGCAGCACATAGGCAAAAAACAGGCTCCAGCGGGCCCAGCCGCGGTGTTGCACCACGTCGTCCTTGTCGGCCGGCGCGAGCTTGGGGCTGATGCTGACGCGGATGATGATCCACAGCACAAAGGCCACCGAGAGAATCACGCCCGGAATGACGCCGCCGATGAGCAGCTTGGAAATCGAGATGCCCGACAGCGAACCCAGCAGCACGGTCAGGGCCGAGGGCGGAATCAGCATATCGACCGCACCGATGGCCATGATAGGGCCGGTGGCAAGCGTCGGGTGGTAGCCGCGCGCCAGCATGATGGGCAGCATCAGCGAGCCGAGCATGGCGGTGGTGGCGATCGTCGAGCCCGAAATCGCCGAGAACACCGTGCCGGCCACCACGGCCACCACGGCGAGACGGCCGGGCACACGTTTGATCAGGCGCTCCACGCCTTCAATGACCTTGAGCGCCAGCCCGGTGTGGAACAGGATCTCGCCCATCAGCACAAACAGCGGAATCGGCGTCAGTGAAAAAGCCGTGACCGACGTCACGCTGCTGCGCGCCAGCTGCATCAACCCGGGTTCGCCGCCCATGTACAGCCAGGCGCCAATGATGTTGATGGTGATGAAGGTCAGCGCCACCGGCATGCCGATGAACAGCAGCACGGTGGAGCCACCCAGCATCAGCCAGGCGGCCAGGCCCCAGCCGCTCATGACAGCACCCTGGCGCTGCGCGCCTTCCCGCCAGGCGGGAGCGATCCATTCTTCGGGTGGCCGTGCGAATGGATCATGCCGAACCCACGGCGTCGTGGCGCGGACCGCGCGGGCCGCGTTGCAGCCGGATCATGCGAAAAATCATTTCAATTCCAAGAAGAACAAAAACCAGTGGCAGCGGCGCCAGCGCCCACCACTCGGGGGTGACCAGGGTCTTGATGTTGACGGCGCCCGAGGTGTAGCTTGACCAGGCGGCCTGCGTGCCATACCAGGCGATCACCACGCAGCAGGCGAAGCCGATCAGGTCGCCGACCCATTCGAGCGTCCAGGCCAGCTGGGGCGGCAGCGCCTGCAGCAGGATGTCGACCCGGATGTGCTGGCCCTGGCGCAGCAGCCAGGGCGCCACACACATGGTGATCAGGTAAAGCATGAGCTCGGAGATTTCATTGCTCCAGGCCAGGCCTTGCGGCAACCCGGGAATGGGCACATTGCGCAGCGCCACATCGGCCACGATGATCAGCATCATGGCCATCAGGATGGCGCAGCCGAGCAGGGCCAGCGCGCTGAGCGCCCTGCCGTAGTGGGTCGACAGACGGTCAACCATGAATCAAACCACCGCAGCCCGGGCACCGGCGGGTGAGGCGGCCAGGCGCCGGCTGCGGCTGGCCCCTCATTTGGAAAACAGCGCCTTGAAGCGGGCGGCAATGTCCGGGCTTTGTTTGGCGGCACCGGCCCAGCCGATGTCGTAGGCCTTCTGGCGGAAGGCCTTGGACGTAGCGGCATCAAACGTGATGGTCTGGATGCCGGCGGTCTGCTGGCGCGCGGTTTCCACGTTGGTGTAACGGGCCCAGAAGGTGTTTTCGGCTTCGAGCGCGAGCAGCTGCTTTTGCAGGTAGTTGCGCTGCGTGTCGGTGAGCTTTTTGTAGGCCGGCAGGTTCATGATCAGCGAGACTTCGGCGTCATAGAAACCCGGGTCGATGCGGAACTTGGTTTTTTCGTGCCAGTTCAAGTCGAAAATGCCGCCGATCGGCCAGCCGTAACCGTCGACCACGCCGCGTTCAAGCGCGGTGTAGACCTCACCCGGTGGTGTGGTGATGACGGCGGCATTGAGCGACTGGAAGAAGTCGCGGTACACCGGGGTGATGCGGATCTTTTGCCCGCTCAGGTCGGGCTTGTCGACTTTCTTGTTGGTGTAGATGTGAAAGGGCTGGTTCTCGACCATGCGCGCCAGGTACTGCATGTTGCCCTTCTCGTTCCAGACCTTGTTGATCGCGTCGAAGGCGCCGTTCTTGCGCTGCTCGGCCACGGGGATCTGCGTGAGCTTGAGGAAGTCGGCCTCGGGCATGACGTTGGTGTAGAACGCGCCGGTGTTCAGCGCCATGTCGACCACACCGGTTTTCACCGCATTGCCGGCCTCGAAGGTCGGGATGGCCTTCGGGCCGCCGAGGAAGTTGATCTGCAACACGCCCTTGCCTTCGGCGTTGACCTTGGTGATCCAGGGCTGCAGGCGCTGCACGTAAATGCCGTTTTCGGCAAACGCACTGACGAGGCGCAGCGTGACTTCCTGCGCGGCGACGCCGCCCGAGAAGCTGGCGGCGACCAGCACGGCCGAAACCGTCCTGAGGGTGGTTGAAAAGCTGACTTTCATGGGGGCTGTCTCCTGTTGGTTTGTTATCGATGATCCGCTCTGCACAAACACCCGTCAATGCGGGCGACTACCACTCTCTCACGCTGACGGCCTACACCGTGGCCAGCATCTGTTCCAGCGCCTTGCCGCTGTCGTCGGCCAGCGCGGCCTGGCTCAGGGCCTGCAATGTCTGGGCGCCCTGCGGCAGGCTCTGGAGTTGCGGCAGCTTGGCCATCACGCGCTGGTAGCTGCGCCAGCCGCGTTCATGGGTGTCGCCATAACCCTTGACCAGCCGCTGCGAGCGCGCCACTTCCAGCGCCAGCGCCGGATGGGTGGGCGCCAGGCTTGCTATGCTGGCCAGCCAGCCGCTGATGCGCTGCTGCTCGACCTGGAAACGCAGCGAGCGCGGGCGCAGCGGGCGCAGCGCGGCAATCGTGTACAGCAGCAGGTAGCCGCGGATTGAGCTGGTCTGCACGATGCGGCCCTTGCGCGTGAAGGGCTCGATACAGGCGCGTGCCCAGGGCGTGGCCAGCAGCCAGCGGCCGAGGCCGGCCGGCAGCGTGTCGGCAATTTCCTCGACGCGTGGATGCAGAAACTCGTTGATGCCCAGGTGCTGCGTGTGGCTCAATTTGACTTCGCCGCCGACGCGTGCAAAACGCGAGCGCCGGGTTTTCAGGTCGGCGACACGCACGGTGTCTTCGTAGGACATCCACAGCGCCAGGTGGCGCGCGCTTTCGTCGAGCAGCTCGGCGGCCAGCGCAGGGTCGGCCGGCAGGCGGGCCAGCAGCGGTTGCAGACGGTCCAGGTAGGTCGCGGCGTAGGCCACATCCTGGTAGTCGGCCGCACGCACAATGCCGGCGGCCAGCGTCGCGTGGCTGCTGGCCGGAAAGTTCTGCGCAATACGCTGCGCCAGTGCCGCGAGCCGCGCGCCGACCGGCGGCATGGGCGCGGCGGCTGGCACGGCCGCTGCGGCGGCAGGCGGTGCCAGCGTTTGCTGCGCGACGGCAAAACCCGCGGCAAAAGCCTTCAGGCTGGATGTCACGCCGACGCCGCCGCGCGTGATGGTGGCCTCAAACTGTTCGCGGGTAAAGGGCAGGCGGGCGGTGGCGGCCAGCGCGCCATACAGCGTGGGGCTGATCAGGCTGCCGGTGTCTTCGGCCAGCTGGGCAAAGTCGGCGCTGATGAAATGCCGGGCCGCGGCGCGCCCGCCTTCGAGCAGCTTGTCCGAACTGACGCGGCCGTCGCCCATGGCGGTGCGTTCGGTCATGGAATACACGCGGTGTGTCGAGGCCACAAAGGTGGTGCGGTTGGCCGTGACCAGGCCGCGCTGCAGCGCGCGGCCGGCTTCCATCAGTTCCGAGGCAATCACGATGTCGACCTCGCCGGGCACCGGACTCAGCGCCATCACCGGCCTGCGGCCGGCAGGCACGGCGGCCTCGGGGAACATCTCGAGGTAATACACGGTGGCGCCGGTGCGCTGCGCCACGCCGGGCACCGAGGTGGTTTGCGCGAAGTAGCTGTTCTGCTCGGCCAGGTCGACCAGCCAGTCGGCCAGCACGCCACCGCCTTCGCCGCCCATGGCAAGAATGGCAATGGTGATGGCCCGCTCACTGTTCATTGGTGGACTCATGCCGCAATCCCTTCGAGCCGGCGTTCGATGCGGTTTTGCAGCCAGCCGATCACCGCCGTGCGCAGCTTGAGCTTGAAGCCGTCCCAGGCGGTCGGGTTGTTGATGATTTCGGCACGGTAAAACGAGGGGCACAACACCGCGGCGTGCGCCACTTCGCCGCACAGGCCGCAGCCGACGCAGCTGTCGATCACCGTGGCGATCGGGTCGCGCCGCAGCGGGTCGGGGTTGGGCTTGATGGTCAGCGAGGGGCAGCCCGAGAGCCGGATGCAGGAGTGGTCGCCGGTACAGGTGTCTGGATCGATGCCGAAACGTTCGCGCACCACACGCTCGCCGCCGGCAATCATCTTGCGGATCTGCGGCTTGACGCGGCGCTGGCGGTTCAGCATGCATTCGCTTTGCGCAATGATGACCTTGGGGCCTTTTTCTTTCGTGGTCAGCGCCTCGCGCAGGGTGTCGCGCATCTGCGCCAGGCTGTAGGTGTTGGTCACCGTTTTGGCCCACTTGACGCCGACGCCGCGCACGGCTTTCTCGATCGGGTTGTTGGTGCTGCGCAGCGGGTTGACGGCCTTGGACGAGAGCACGTCCTGCCCGCCGGTGGCGGCCGAGTAGCCGTTGTCCACCACCAGCAGCACGTTGTCGGTCTGGTTGAACACCGCGTTGCCGACGCCGCTGGTCAGGCCGTTGTGCCAGAAGCCGCCGTCGCCCATCATGGCGATCGTGCGTTTGGAGGTTTCGCTGGTGTTGAAGGCCGAGGCGCCGGCCCAGCCCAGGCCGTAACCCATGGTGGTGGCGCCGATGTTGAAGGGCGGCAGGATGGAAAACAGGTGGCAGCCGATGTCGCAGCTCACATGGTGCTGGCCGAGCTCGCGCTCGAGCAGCTTCATCGCGGTGAAGATGGGGCGCTCGGGGCAGCCGGTGCAAAACGAGGGCGGCCGGGCCTGCACTTCGGCGGCGGCCGCCTGGATCGCAAAGGCCTTGGGGTTGCCGCTAAGGACCGCCAGGCCGGTGGCCGCGGGCCGCGCCGCCAGCGGCAGCTCCCGGCCTGCCAGCAGCTCGGGCGCGTAGAGGGTGATGAAGCGGGCCAGGCCCTTGAGCACCACGCCGCCGGTGTATTCGCCGGCCATGGGCAACACGTCCTTGCCGTGTACGCGGGTCTGGATGTCGGCCCGGCGCAGGATGGTGTTGACGTTTTGCTCGATGAAGTCGGGCTGGCCTTCCTCGACCAGCAAGATGCCGCGTTTGCCGGCGCAAAAACGCTTGAACTCGTCGTCGATCAGCGGGTAGGTCAGGTTCAGCACATACAGCGGCACCTGCGACTGCCCGAAGGCGTCGGCCAGGCCCAGCAGCTCGAGCGAGCGCAGCACGCTGTTGTACAGCCCGCCCTGCATGACGATGCCGAAGTCTTTGGCATCTTCGGCAAAAAACTCGTTGAGCTGGTGCTGCTGGATGAACTTCACCGCAGCCGGCCAGCGTTCGGTGATTTTTTCCTGTTCCTGCGCGTAGCTGGCCGGCGGCAGCACGATGCGGCTGGCGTCGCGCTGCGGGTTTTCCATCGCGTCCTTCAGCGTGAAGGCCGAGCGCTTGTTGTCCTTGGTGGGAAAACGTCCGTGCACATGGCAGGCGCGTATGCGCAGCTCCAGCATCACCGGCGTGCGGCTGGCCTCGGAGAGTTCAAAGCCCATTTCCACGGCCTGCACAATGCTTTCGAGGTTGGGGCGCGGGTCCATCAGCCAGACCTGCGACTTCATGGCAAAGGCGTGCGAGCGCTCCTGCATGATGCTCGAGCCCTCGCCGTAGTCCTCGCCGACGATCAACAGCGCGCCGCCGGTCACACCGCCCGAGGCGAGATTCGCCAGCGCGTCGGAGGCCACGTTGGTGCCGACGGTGGACTTGAAGGTCACGGCGCCGCGCAGCGGGTAGTTGACGGACGCGGCCAGTGTGGCGGTGGCGGTGGCTTCGGAGGCGCTGTGCTCGAAACGCACGCCGAGCTCCTGCAGGATGTCGTTGGCGTCGGTCAGCACGTCCATCAGGTGCGAAATCGGTGCGCCCTGGTAGCCAGCGACATAGGACACGCCCGACTGCAGCAGCGCCTTGGTGACGGCCAGGATGCCCTCGCCGCGAAACTCTTCCCCCGCGCCCAGGCGCAGTTTTTCCACCTCGGCGGCAAACGAACGTTCAGCCATGCGCCGTCCCGTTGGCCGCAACGGCGTCCAGGGCCTGAAAAATAGGTGCTTGCTGCATCAATCGCCTTCCGTTTGCAGCGCAATTTACGCAGCTTGAAGGCATCATGCAAATGGATTGTATGAATGGAGCACATCTGTTTGATCAATAATTCGGGACAACCCTGAGAACCCTGCAGAGACTCTTTCGCGAAAGGCGCGGCGATGAATTTCCGCCAACTCGACCTCAACCTGCTGCGCGTGCTGGCGGCCATTCACCGCACCGGCTCGGTGACGCTGGCCGGCAAGACCCTGGCGCTGTCGCAGCCGGCCACCAGCAATGCGCTGGCCAGGCTGCGCGACTTTTTTGAAGACGAGCTGTTTGTGCGCGCGCCGTCCGGCCTGAAGCCGACGCGCCTGTGCGAGCAGCTGGCGCCCGCGGTGCTGGCGCAGCTGCTGGCGCTGGAGACGCTGGTCACCGGCCACGAGGAGTTCGATCCGGCCAGCAGCGACATGCACTGGCGGCTGTCGCTGTCTGATCTGGGCGAAATGCTGTTCCTGCCGGAACTGGCCGGCGCCATGCGCAGCCAGGCGCCGGGCGCGCGGCTGTCCAATATCTCGGTGGCCTCCAGCGACGTGGCGGCCGCGCTGGAGGCGCGCGAGATCGACCTGGCCATCGGCATCCTGCAGCCGCGCCACCGCGGCATACGCACCGAGCTGCTGTTTCGCGAGCGTTATGTGGCGATCGCCGCGCCGCAGTGGCGGCCCGCCTCCGGCCGCAGCGGCCGCGCCTTGACCCCGCAGCAACTGGCCGAGGCCTCGTTTGTGGTGGCGGCGCCGACGGCGACCTTTCACGGCAGCGTCGAGCAGATGCTGGCGCGCATGAAGCTGGAAGACCGCATCGTGCTGCGGGCGCGCCATTTTGGCGCGCTGCCCGAGCTCGCGCTGAGCTCGGACCTGCTGTCCATCGTGCCGGAAATGTATGCGCGCAACCTGCGCCAGCGTTACGACTGCCGGGTCTGGGGCATCCCCGGCGTGCCGGCCTACGAGGTCCGCCTGGTCTGGCACAGCAGCACCGACAAGGACCCGGCGCACCAGTGGATGCGCGCGCTGGTGCACAAGCTGTTCAAGCGGCCGGTGCGTGCGGAGGCCGGCTGAGTCGGCGGGTTTTGAAGACGGATTGGCTACCAGCCCAGGTAAACCGGGCGTGAGCAGCTATTGAATGTGTAGCGAACCGGGCGCGCGGCGCTTCAAAGACAGGGCCGCAGCGGCTTGCCTTCGAGCTGCGGCTTGAGGGCATCGAGCTGTGCGCGCAGCGCGGCATCCACCGCGGCGAGCTTGAGGAGCTGGCCGCGTGCCTCGGCGCGCTCCTGCACCACGCGGGCGGTGCGCACGCCCTTGCTGGCCACCCGCGCGAGCTCCTGGTCGGCGTCGGCCTGCAGCGCAAAGCTGGCCAGGGCCAGCCCGGGGGCCAGCGCTTCGTTGTTGACCGCGCGGAAGGCCACGCCGCGCTGGCGCAACTCGTTGCGTTTTTTGGCCAGCGCTTCCTCGCTGGAGTATTTGCCCATGTAGACAATCCAGCGCGCCGGCTCGGTGCTGCTTTCGAGCTGCCAGCTGCCGGCGGGCAGCGCTTTTTCCAGGCTGGCCCGCAGCGCCGTGGTTTGTTGCTCGTTGAACAGGCCGGCCTGCAGGCATTCGGCGGCGGCTTCGGCCGTGGCGCTGGCGCCATTGGCTGGGCGGGCGGCGCTGCCGCTGTTTTCCAGCTGCCGGGCTTCGTCGGCCGTCAGCAGGCGGATCGCTTCGGGCCGGATCTGCGTGGCCAGGCGCTGGGGTTCGGTCTGCACGCTGGGCGCCATGCCCAGCGGTGCCAGCGCGCCTTGGGACCAGGCGAAGTAGGCGACGTTGGCCAGCGCCAGCAGCAACACCAGCAGCCTCAGCATGGGCGCGCGTTGCCTGCGGTGGGGGGCGTCACGGGCCGGACGCTGACTTCGGAACTGGTGATTTCTTTCATGCCAGCCGCAGTATGCACCAGCAGCGCGCCGTTTTCACCGACCCCGTGGGCCACGCCCTGGGTGCCGTCGGACAGCTGCACGGCGCGCCCGGCCAGCGCGTCACGCGCTGCAAAGCGGGCCTGAAACGGCGCAAAACCAAACAGGCCGAAGGCCTGCACCGCCTGCACCAGCGGCGCCGCCACGCGCAGCAGCGTTTGCGCCACGTCGATGCCGGGCAGCAGCGTCTGCAGGGCGCCGGGCGCCAGGGCGGCCGGCTGGCCGGCGCCCGCAGGGGCCAGCGGCTGCGCCATCGGTCGCACATTGATGCCGACGCCGATGACCACATAACGCTGCTCGCCCCAGCTGGCGGTTTCGACCAGGATGCCGGCCAGCTTGGCTTCGCCGCTGGCATCGCCCAGCCACAGGTCGTTGGGCCACTTGAGGCGGATGGCGGGTGCGGCGGGGTTGCCGGGTTCCAGGCTTTCGGCAATGCTGATGCCGACCGCCAGCGACAGGCCCGACCAGTCGGCCGGCTGCAGCGGCAGGCCCAGTGAAAAGGTCAGGCTGTCGCCAACGCTGCTTTGCCAGCTGCGGCCCATGCGGCCGCGGCCGGCGGTTTGCTGCTCGGCCACCAGCAGCACGGGCCCGCACGCGTCCGGTCCGGCGGCCCGAAAGCGCCGCATCAGCTCGGTGTTGGTCGAATCGATCTGCGGCAGCACCTCGACCGTGAAGCCGGGCAGCACCGGCGCCACGGCCTCCCAGATGGCCTCGGCGGGCCAGCGGATGGGGGGAGTGGGCGGCGTGCTCATGGGGGGGTGTGGGATGTTTCTGTCTTCCCGGGCTCGATCCGGGAGCCATGCCTCCGGCTTGTTCCGGCAACGCGGGGAGGCAGGGATGGCGGGTCGGGTCCGCCCGGACCGGTCAGGGTTTTTTGTCGTTGGCCGGTTTGCCGGCTTGACCGGTCTTGCCGGCCTTTTTCAGGACTTTTTTGAGTTCCTTGTTGAGCTCTTTCTTGAGCTGCTTGCCCTTCACGGGCTTGTCGGCGCCAGAGGCTTTTTCCGGCTTTTTCTTTTTCTCTTTTTTGCCCGGCTTGTCGTCTTTGGGGGCCAGCAGCGTGCCGCGGCAGTTTTTGGCGCCGCACCAGCAGGGGTACTCGGCCAGCAGCTTCTTGGTGTAGGGCGCGTCGATGATCAGGCCGTAGTCGTAAAACAGCTCGTCGCCGGCCTTGATGTTGCGCAGCGCCTTGATGAAGACCCGGCCGTCCTGCTCGTCAGCCTCGCAGTTGGGGTTGCAGCTGTGGTTGATCCAGCGCGAGGAGTTGCCGCCGTACTTGGCGTCGATCACATGTTTTTCGTCGATGTGAAAGTAGAAGGTGTGGTT
The DNA here is from genome assembly GCF_002379085.1 of Polaromonas sp. AET17H-212. GTDB lineage: Bacteria > Pseudomonadota > Gammaproteobacteria > Burkholderiales > Burkholderiaceae_C > Polaromonas. The sequence goes on from NZ_NBZW01000007.1 coordinate 10,283, forward strand.
CGGGTCCTTCGGGTCGTGCGGGTGGCGGCGCAGGGCTTCTTTCCAGGTGACCACTTCGCCCACGTATTCGATCAGCGTCTCGCCTTCGGCGAGGTCCTGCACGGCAAACACCCCCTTGCCATGGACGTTGGACACGCGGGTTTGAATCCGGCGGCCGGCGTCAGGCGCGGGCCTGGCGGGCGGGCTGGACAGGGGGGCAGAGACCTGAGTTTTTGACACGGCGTATTTTTTTGGTATGGTTAATTCATGCATGTGCGCGCACATGCGGGTGCGCGCGTGCGTACGCGCGAAGCCGCTATTGTACTGAAGCACTCAAGGAACAAGCCATGTTGAACCGCCGCAAGGCCCTCGGATCCGTCGCCGCGCTGGCCGCCGCGGGCTGGGGGCTGCCCGCGCGGGCCAGGGGCTCGGACAGCCCCCTGCCCGAGGTCGGCAGCACCCTGGCCTTGCCGGCCCTGAGCCTGCTGGACGGACGCCCCTGGACGCCCGAGCAGGTGCAGGGAAAGGTGCTTGTGGTGTACTGGTGGGCCAGCTGGTGCCCTTTTTGTGCGGTGCAGTCGCCCCACATCGAGGCTTTATGGCGGGCGCAGAAGGCGCGGGGCCTGGAGGTTCTGGCGCTGTCGATTGATAAGGAGGCCGCTGCGGCGGTCAACTATATGAAGGCCCGGGGCTACAGCTTTCCCGCCGGGATGCTGACCCCCGACGTGGCCAAAGTGCTGCCCAAACCGGATGGTCTGCCGGTGGTGGTGGTTGTGAAAGTCAGTGGCAAGCGCGGAAAAGTGCTGTTTGCCGAAGCCGGGGAAATGTTCCCCGCAGATGTAGAAGGTTTGAAGAAGTACTTATGAAAACGCTGGTGATTGCAGAAAAACCCTCGGTCGCACAGGACATTGTGCGGGCCATGACGCCGACCGCGGGCAAGTTTGAAAAGCACGATGAGTACTTTGAGAGCGACGACTGGCTGGTCACCTCGGCTGTCGGCCACCTGGTGGAAATCCAGGCGCCGGAGGAGTTTGACGTCAAGCGCGGCAAGTGGAGTTTTGCCAACCTGCCGGTGATCCCGCCCTACTTCGACCTGAAGCCGATGGACAAGACCAAGACGCGGCTCAATGCCATCGTCAAGCTGACCAAGCGCAAGGACGTGGGCGCCCTTGTCAACGCCTGTGACGCGGGCCGCGAGGGCGAGCTGATCTTCCGCCTGATCCAGCAGTACGCCAAGAGCGCGCACCCGGTGAAGCGGCTGTGGCTGCAGTCCATGACGCCGGCCGCGATCCGCGAAGGTTTTGACAGCCTGCGCACCGATGCGCAGATGCTGCCGCTGGCCGACGCGGCGCGTTGCCGCTCGGAGGCCGACTGGATGGTCGGCATCAACGGCACGCGCGCCATGACGGCCTTCAATTCGAGGGACGGCGGCTTCTTTCTGACGACCGTGGGGCGTGTCCAGACGCCGACCTTGTCGGTGGTGGTCGAGCGTGAGGAAAAAATCCGCAAGTTCGTCTCCCGGGACTACTGGGAAATCCACGCGAGTTTTCTGGCCGAAGCCGGCGAGTACCCGGCCAAGTGGTTTGACCCGAAGTGGAAGAAGGCCGCGGCGAATGCCGACAACGCCGAGCCCGATGCCGAGCTGAAAGCCGACCGCGTCTGGTCCGAGCGCGAGGCGCTGGCGATTGCCGACGCCGTGCGCGGCAAGGCCGCGACCGTGACGGAGGAAAGCAAGCCGACCACGCAGGCCGCGGGGCTGCTGTTTGACCTGACTTCGCTGCAGCGCGAGGCCAACGGCAAATTCGGCTTTTCCGCCAAGACCACGCTGTCGATTGCGCAAAGCCTGTACGAACGCCACAAGGCGCTGACCTACCCGCGTACCGATTCGCGCGCGCTGCCGGAAGACTACGTGCCGGTGGTCAAGCAGACCTTTGAAATGCTGGCGGCCAGTTCCATGAAACACCTGGCCCCGCACGCGGCCACGGCGCTCAAGGGCAACTACATCAAGCCGAGCAAGCGCATTTTTGACAACAGCAAGGTGAGTGATCACTTTGCGATCATCCCCACGCTGCAGGCACCCAGCGGCCTGAGCGACGCCGAGCAGAAACTGTACGACCTGGTGGTGCGCCGCTTCATGGCGGTGTTTTTCCCGAGCGCCGAGTACCTGGTGACCACGCGGATTTCTCAGGCGGTGGGCCACAGCTTCAAGACCGAGGGCAAGGTGCTGGTCAAGCCCGGCTGGCTGGCAATTTACGGCAAGGAAGCGGCCGATGAAGTGGCCGATGCCAAGGAAGGCGACAAGGGCCAGAGCCTGGTGCCGGTCAAACCCGGCGAGATGGTGCGCGCTGAGGTGGTCGAGGCCAAGGGCCTGAAGACCCGTCCGCCCGCCCGTTACACGGAAGCGACCCTGCTGGGCGCGATGGAAGGCGCCGGCAAGACGATTGACGACGACGAGCTGCGTGAAGCCATGCAGGAAAAAGGCTTGGGCACGCCGGCCACGCGCGCGGCCACCATCGAGGGCCTGATCAACGAGAAATACATGCTGCGCGAAGGCCGCGAACTGATCCCGACGGCCAAGGCCTTTCAGCTTATGACGCTGCTGCGCGGCCTGGGCGTGGAAGAACTTTCGCGCGCCGACCTGACCGGCGAGTGGGAATACAAACTCGCGCAGATGGAACACGGCAAGCTGAGCCGCGAGACCTTCATGGCCGAAATTGCCGCCATGACCAAAAACCTGGTCGACAAGGCCAAGGGTTACGACAAGGACACGATTCCCGGCGATTACGCCACGCTGACTGCGCCCTGCCCCAACTGCGGCGGCGTGATCAAGGAAAACTACCGGCGCTACACCTGTGTGGGCAAGAAAGGCGACGACGGCTGCGGCTTCTCGTTCGGCAAGACGCCGGCCGGGCGCACCTTCGAGGTGGCCGAGGTCGAGCAGTTCCTGCGCGACAAGCGCATCGGCCCGCTGGACGGCTTCCGCTCCAAGGCCGGCTGGCCGTTCACCGCCGAGATGGTCATCAAGTTCGACGAAGAGACGAAGAACTACAAGCTCGAGTTTGATTTCGGTGACGACAAGGCCGGCGAAACCGGCGAGATTGTCGATTTTTCAGGCCAGCAGTCGCTGGGGGCCTGCCCCAAGTGCGGCGCCGGCGTGTTCGAGCACGGCAAGAACTATGTGTGTGAAAAGTCGGTGCCGACTAACGCGCAGCCAACGCCGAGCTGCGACTTCAAGACCGGCCAGATGATCCTGCAGCAGCCGGTCGAGCGCGAGCAGATGGTCAAGCTGCTCACCACCGGCAAGACCGACCTGCTCGACAAGTTCGTCTCCATGCGCACGCGCCGGCCGTTCAAGGCCATGCTGGCCTGGGATGCCGAAGCCGGCAAGGTGAACTTCGAGTTTGCGCCATCCAAGTTCCCGCCGCGCAAAACCGCCGGCCCGCCGCGCACCGGCACGGTGAAAACGCCGTTCGGCAAAACCGTGGCCGCCAAAAAAGCGGCCGGACCCGCCGTCAAGAAGGTGGCGGCCAAGAAAGTTGCGGCCAAAAAAGCGCCGGCTGCCAAAACCGCCAAACCGAAAGTGCCACGCGTGGCCAAGCCCGGCAGCGGCCTGAAACCCAGCGATGCACTGGCGGCGGTGATAGGCGCCGAGCCGGTGGCCCGCACCCAGGTCATCAAGAAGCTGTGGGACTACATCAAGGCCGAGGGCCTGCAGGACGCGGCGAACAAACGCGCCATCAACGCCGATGCCAAGCTGCTGGCCGTGTTCGGCAAGCCGCAGGTGACGATGTTTGAGTTGGCGGGGATTGTTGGCAAGCATTTGACGGCGGAGTAAGCGCTCCGGTCCGGCTGGCGAGGCGTTCGGTGGTTCGCCTGTTCCTGCTGGCCGGGTCTCGCCCCGGCCAGCAGGCTCACCGCAAAACACAACCGAAGAACCCGCTTGAACAGTCCAGCCAGCGCGCCGGAAGGATTCGCGTGCTATGAATTCAATAGCTATTGAGGCACATCCCTATTGGGGATAAGGCCGTTTCTGTCTGGACCCTGCGGAGAATCAGGCCGTGACCTGCTTCTTCGCCGCCGCCACCGCGGAAAGAAAGTCTTCCAGCACCGCCGCATCGTCAATTGTGTCCGAGCCCGGCTGGTGGAACTCGGGGTGCCACTGCAGCGCCGCGATGTAGCTTTTTGACTTGTCCTTGCGGCGTATGGCTTCCACCATGCCGTCGGGCACGCTGAAGGCCTCGGCCTCGAACTCGGGCGCCAGGTCCTTGATGCCCTGGTGGTGAATGCTGTTGACACGTGCGCGTTCCACGCCGGGGTACAGGCGCGACAGCTGCGTGCCCTGCACGATCTCCACGCTGTGGAAGTTCTGGTCGTAAATCACCGCGTCGCGATGCAGGAAGGATTCGGGCACCTGGGTGGCGATGTCCTGGTACAGCGTGCCACCGAAGGCCACGTTGAGCAGCTGCAAGCCGCGACAGATGCCGAAGACCGGCTTGCCGGCTTTTTCGAAAGAGGCCACCATGGACTTGTCGTAGTCGTCGCGCACGCGGTCGCCGGACCAGCGTTCTTCGAGCGGCTCTTCGCCATAGCTGCCGGGCCAGACATCGGCGCCGCCGTGCAGCACCAGGCCGTCGAGCCACTGGGCGTAGTCGTCGAAACCCGCATCGCCGCGCTGCGTGGCGCCGGTTGGGCAGGGCACCATGACCACCATCGCGCCCGAGGACATGATCCAGTGGGCGACCGTCTGCTCTACGTACTGCAGGGTTTTGCCGGTGAACAGCGAACGCGTCGGGTCGGCGTGGGAAAAGCAGGCCGAGAGGCCGATTTTGAGCCGGGTGCGCATGTGGCGCTGGCTGTTCATGGCTGTCGTTTTGCGCATCGCGGATCCAGTTGCGGGTCGTCGGTTCGGGGGCAGTGCCCAGTGTAGTGACGCGCCGGCTTTTATTCCCGCGGCAGGTCGGCAAACCCCATGAACCGGACGGTGATGCGTGTCCCCGGGGGCGTGTGTCCGGGCAGGGCGTCATCGACCGCGACCGTGGCGCCATGCTGCTTGGCGATTTCCTCCACGATGGCCAGCCCCAGCCCCGAGCCGTCGACATTGGTGCCGAGCGCGCGGTAAAACGGCTGCAGCACCAGCTCGCGCTCGGCGGCCGGGATGCCCGGGCCCGAGTCCTCGACCTGCAGCACCACCACGCCGCTGAAGCGGTCGGTCAGCAGCCGCACCGTGACCTGCCCGCCCTCGGGTGTGTAGTTGAGCGCGTTGTCGAGCAGGTTGCGCACCAGCTCCTTGAGCAGCGTGGGATTGGCCTCCAGCCTGTTGGCGGTCTCGCCGGCCGGCGGGCCTTCGTAGCCGAGGTCGATGTGCTTTTCCAGCGCCCGCGGCACCGAGTCCTGGATCGCCTCGGCCAGAACGTGCACCAGGTCCAGCCGCTGCTTGGCCAGGCTGCGGCCGGTGGTTTCGGCGCGGGCCAGGGCCAGCAGCTGGTTCACGGTGTGGGTGGCGCGGATGCTGGCGCGGCCGATCTGCTTGAGGGATTTTTTCAGTTCGTCGGCATCGGTCTCGCGCTGCGCCAGGTCGGCCTGCATGCGCAGTCCGGCCAGCGGGGTCTTGAGCTGATGGGCGGCATCGGCCAGGAAGCGTTTTTGTGTGCTCAGCAGCACCTTGAGCCGGCCCAGCAGGTCGTTGATGGACGACACCAGCGGCGCGACTTCTTCGGGCACGATGCTTTCGTCGAGCGGGCTCATGTCGTCGGACTTGCGTGCGCGTATGCGTTTTTCCAGCTGGTCCAGCGGCTTGATGCCGCGCACCAGCGCCAGCCAGACCAGCAGCACGGCCAGCGGCAGCGTGACGAACTGCGGCACCATCACGCCCTTGACGATCTCGGTGGCCAGCGTCTTGCGTTTTTCCAGTGTCTCGGCCACCTGCACCAGGACCGGGTGGCCGCCCGGCACGTCGGTCTTGATCCACGTGTAGGCCACACGCACGTCCTGCCCCTGCATGGTGTCCTCGCGCAGCCGGACTTCGCCGTCAAAGGTCATCTCCTCGTCCGAAGGCAGGGGCAGGTCGTGCTCGCCGCTGATGTATTCACCGCGCGCGCCCAGCACCTGGTAGAACACCAGGTCGGTGTCGTCGGCACGCAGGATTTCGCGCGCCGGCGCGGTCAGGTTGAACTGCACCTGCAGGTTCTTGACCACGATCAGCTTGGCCAGCGCCTGCACGTTGTACTCGAGCGCGCGGTCAAACGGCTTGCCGGCAATGTTCTGCGCCACCAGCCAGGTCAGCGCCAGGCTGATCGGCCACAGCAGCAGCAGCGGCGTGAGCATCCAGTCAAGGATCTCGCCGAACAGGCTGCGCCGTTCGCGCTGGAAAAGCCTTAAAGCCACGGGACGGTTTGCCTCCACGCTCCCCAAACACGGCCAGCAGGGGCCGCGGAACCGGCTTTGCCGGGCCGCAGGCGCAGCGCCCCCCCGGGGGGCAGCGCATTACACGCACTGAAAAGCGTGGGGGCCGTATTCACTAGCCTGGTATCTTTTCCAGGCAATAACCCAGCCCGCGCACCGTCGCAATCCGCACCGGGCCCTTTTCGATCTTCTTGCGCAGCCGGTGGATGTAGACCTCGATCGCGTTGTTGCTGACCTCCTCGCCCCACTCGCACAGGCGCTCGACCAGCTGGTCCTTGCTGACGAGGCGGCCGGCGCGCTGCAGCAGCACCTCCAGCAGGCCGAGTTCGCGTGCCGACAGTTCCAGCATCTGGCCGTCAATCGTCGCCACGCGTCCGGCCTGGTCGTACACCAGCGGTCCATGCTTGATGGTGCTGCTGGCGCCGCCCATGCCGCGCCGGATCAGCGCGCGCACCCGCGCTTCGAGCTCCTGCAGCGAGAAGGGCTTGGCCATGTAGTCGTCGGCGCCGTAGTCCAGCCCCTTGACGCGCTCCTCGACGCTGTCGGCGGCGGTGAGGATCAGCACCGGCATGGCCGAGCCGCGTGCGCGCAGGCGCTTGAGCACTTCGAGCCCGTGCATGCGCGGCAGGCCCAGGTCCAGGATCAAGAGGTCGAACTCGGTGTTGGTCATCAGCGCGGCATCGGCTTCGGTGCCGCTGGCCACATGGTCGGCGGCCGCGCCGGAAGCCCGCAGCGTGCGCAGCAAACCGTCGGCCAGCACCTGGTCGTCTTCGGCAATCAAAATACGCATGTTTGTCTCCTGAAGGGGTCCCTGGCGCGGTCCGGCGGAACGTACAGGGTAGAACATGGCTCTTCGGCCTGTTTTTCAAATTTTAGGCTTTTATCGGCTGGGGTTTGCTGACAGATGTCAAGCGCCGGCATAGGCTTCCAGGCCCAGTGCCACCACGGTGGCGACATCGGTGCCCACGGCCTGGCGGAACTCGGCTTCGGCCTGCGCCACGGCGTCGCGAAAGGCCTGCAGCCAGAGCAGGCCGGCGGCGGTGAACACCACGGTGCGGGCGCGTTTGTCGTGCGGGTCGGGCTCGCGGATGACCAGGCCCCAGGCCTCGCACTGGTCCACCAGGTCGCCCATGGCCTGCTTGCTCATGCCGGCGCTGTGCGCCAGGTCGGTCAGGCGCGAACCGCCGACCGCCAGGTGGCGTGTGATGTGGATGTGGGCCGCACCCACCTGCGCGCGCGCCGCCAGATTCGACAGCGCCAGCGGCACGTCCACGTTGCGCGCCATCAGCACCAGCACGCGTTCGTCGAAGCGCCGCAGGGCGTGGCCCAGCAGGCGGCCCAGGTGGGTGAGGCGCCAGTTTTCCTCGTCAGCGGGGGCGCTGGCGGGTGCGGGAATGGGACTGGAAGCCATGTGGAAATGATAGGCTTAATTGATCAGGCAAACTGACTAAAAACAGGGTTTACTTATTTATATGACGGCCATAAAGTACTGGTCATGCACCCAGTACTGTAATTAAAAGCAGAGCTGGCACCCGAAGCCCAAAGTTTTCCCTCACTGACATTCAAGGAGTTTTTCCATGGACCTGCCGAACAAGACCAACCCCGCCCTGAACACCGAAAAAGCCAAGGCCCTGCAAGCCGCCCTGGCCCAGATCGAGAAGCAGTTCGGCAAAGGCACCATCATGAAACTGGGCGCCGGCGAGGTGATCGAGGACATCCAGGTGGTGTCCACCGGCTCGCTGGGCCTGGACATTGCGCTCGGCGTCGGCGGCCTGCCACGCGGCCGTGTCGTGGAAATCTACGGCCCGGAATCGTCCGGCAAAACCACGCTGACCCTGCAGGTGATTGCCGAAATGCAAAAACTCGGCGGCACCTGCGCCTTTGTCGATGCCGAACATGCGCTGGACATCCAGTACGCGCAAAAACTTGGCGTGAACCTGCAGGAGCTGCTGATTTCCCAGCCCGACACCGGCGAGCAGGCCCTGGAAATTGTTGATTCCCTGACCCGCTCCGGCGCGGTCGACCTGATCGTGGTCGACTCGGTGGCGGCGCTGACACCCAAGGCCGAACTTGAAGGCGAAATGGGCGACTCCCTGCCCGGCCTGCAGGCCCGGCTGATGAGCCAGGCGCTGCGCAAGCTGACGGCCCACATCAAGAAGGCCAACTGCATGGTCATCTTCATCAACCAGATCCGCATGAAGATCGGCGTGATGTTCGGCAGCCCCGAAACCACCACCGGCGGCAATGCGCTGAAGTTCTACGCCTCGGTGCGCCTGGACATCCGCCGCATCGGTTCGATCAAGAAGGGCGAGGAAGTCGTCGGCAACGAAACCCGCGTCAAGGTGGTCAAGAACAAGGTCGCCTCGCCGTTCAAGATGGCCGAGTTCGACATCCTCTACGGCGAGGGCATCAGCCGCCTCGGCGAGGTGCTGGACCTCGGCGTGGCCGGCCACATTGTCGAGAAAGCCGGTGCCTGGTATGCCTTCAACGGCGAAAAAATCGGCCAGGGCCGCGACAACTCGCGCGAGTTCCTGAAAGAAAACCCGGAGCTGGCGATGGAAATCGAAAACAAGGTGCGCGAGTCGCTGGGCATTCCCTTGATCCAGGAGGCGGTCGGCAACAAGCCGGACAAGGCGGAGAAGGCCGAAAAAGCGGACAAGGCTGAAAAAGCACCCAAAGTCGCTGCCGCCTGAGCCGACGGGGCGGGCAGGTCAGCTTGGATGCCAAATCAGGCTCCAGCCCTTGTCTGTAAAGCGCAAGCAGCTATCAAAACAGCAGTGACCCAGGGCGGAGTTTTGGCATGATATCGGACAAAATCCCCGCGGCGCCGGGTTTCGGCCTGTCCCTCAAAGGCCGGGCCTTGCGCTGTCTTGCACAGCGCGAACACTCGCGCACCGAGCTGGAGCGCAAGCTGGCTGCCCATGCCGAATCGCCCGAGCAGCTGGCGCAGGTGCTGGACGACCTGCAGGCCAAGGACTTCATCAGCGAGGCGCGCGTGGTGGAATCGGTCATCAACCGGCGCGCCGCGCGTTTTGGCGCTGCGCGCATCCGCCATGAGCTTCAGGGCAAGGGGCTGGCGGCCGAGGCGGTGGCCGAAGCCGTGAGCAGCCTGAAAGCCAGCGAGGTCGAACGCGCCCGCGAGGTCTGGCGCAGGAAGTTCGGCGAGCCGGCGGCCGATGCCGCGGCGCGCGGCAAACAGATGCGTTTTCTGGCGGCACGCGGCTTTGGTGCAGAGGCGATTCGCCGGGTGGTCTCGCAGGCCGAGGACGATTGAGCGCGCGAAGTAGCAAACTAGCCTTCACCCATGCCAGCAGGGGCCGCGGAACCGGCTTTGCCGGCCGCAGGCAGCGGCCCCCTCGGGGGGCAGGGAGCAACACGGAGTGAGCGACCGTGGGGGCTAGAGCTTCAGCATCAGCTCGAGGTTTTGCACGGCCGCGCCGGAAGCGCCCTTGCCCAGGTTGTCCAGCCGTGCAATCAGCACGGCATGGCGGAATTCCTCGTTGCCGAACACCCGCAATTCCATCTTGTTGGTGTCGTTCAGCGCGAGCGCGTCGATCGACGTGCTGTCACCCACCGGCTCGACCGTGACCCATTGGCTGCCCGCGTAGTGGCGCGCCAGCGCGTCCTGCAGCTGCGCCGCCGTCGGCTGGCCAGGCAGCAGGTCCAGGTGCAGCGGCAGTTGCACCAGCATGCCCTGCTTGAAGTTGCCGACCGAAGGTGTGAACACCGGGCGCCGGCTCAAGCCGGTGTATTTCATGATTTCCGGCAGGTGTTTGTGCTTGAGGTTCAGGCCGTAGATCTGGTACGGTGGTGCCTTGCCGGCTTCGTAGTCTTCAATCATGGCGCGGCCACCACCGGAGTAGCCGCTGACTGCGGGCAGTGCCAGCGGGTAGTCCCGGGGCAGCAGGCCGGCATCAATCAGCGGTCGAATCAGGGCGATCGCGCCGGTCGAATAACAGCCGGGGTTGGCCACGCGGTCGGCCTGGGCCACGGCTTCGCGCTGGCCGGCGGCGAGTTCGGGAAAACCAAAAACCCAGCCCGGGGCCGTGCGGTGCGCCGTCGAGGCGTCGATGATCTTCGGCCCTTTTTTGCCGCTGCTGCGCGCCAGCTCGTCGATCATGGCCACCGATTCACGTGCGGCGTCATCGTGCAGGCACAGCACCACCAGATCGACCGTGCCCATCAGCGCGCGCTTGGCGGCGGCATCCTTGCGCAACTCGGGCGCGATGCTGACCAGCTCGATGGCGGGCATGGCCTGCAGGAGTTCCCGGATCTGCAAACCCGTGGTTCCTGCTTCGCCGTCGATAAAGACCTTGGCCATGTGGCTTTTCCTGTGGAGAGTACTGACAAGAGCGGTGTAAGCCGCGCACAAGAATTGTGCATCGCAACATGATACAGTTCTGCGCTGCTGCGTGCAGTGACCGAAGGCGTTACATTTTTGTGAATTCTGCGCAAATGTGGCAGATTGACATCACTTCGGTGAACGCCCCTTTTTACCGACTCCTGGAAGTAATTTCATGAAAATTCACGAGTACCAAGGCAAGGAAATCTTGCGCAACTTTGGTGTCCCCACTCCACGCGGCATTCCTGCGTTCACCGTTCAAGAGGCCGTCGAAGCCGCCCAGAAACTGGGCGGACCGGTCTGGGTGGTGAAGGCCCAGATCCACGCCGGCGGACGTGGCAAGGGCGGCGGCGTCAAGCTGGCGCGCAGCATCGAAGACGTGAAAAAACTCGCCAGCGAGATCCTCGGCATGCAACTGGTCACGCACCAGACTGGCCCGGCAGGCCAGAAGGTTCGCCGCCTGTACATCGAAGACGGCGCCGACATCCAGAAGGAATACTACGTCTCCATCGTGACCGACCGTGCCACCCAGAAGGTGGCCTTCATCGCCTCGAGCGAAGGCGGCATGGACATTGAGGAAGTGGCGCACGCCACCCCCGAAAAAATCATCACCGAATACATTGACCCGCTGACCGGGCTGAGCGATGCGCAGGCCACGAAGATCGCCAACGGCATCGGGCTGCCGGCAGAGTCCACCGCCCAGGCCGTGGATGTGTTCCAGAAGCTCTACAAGTGCTACATGGACACCGACGCATCGCTGGTGGAAATCAATCCGCTGAACCGCGACAGCAAGAACAAGCTCATCGCGCTGGACGCCAAGTTCAACTTTGACCCGAACGCGCTGTTTCGCCACCCGGAAATCGTGGCCCTGCGCGATCTGGACGAGGAAGACCCGGCCGAAGTCGAGGCGTCCAAGTTCGACCTCGCCTACATCTCCCTGGACGGCAACATCGGCTGCCTGGTCAACGGCGCCGGCCTGGCCATGGCGACCATGGACACCATCAAGCTGTTCGGCGGCGAGCCGGCCAACTTCCTGGACGTCGGCGGTGGCGCCACGGCCGAAAAAGTCACCGAAGCCTTCAAGATCATGCTGAAGAACCCCGATGTCAAAGGCATCCTGGTCAACATCTTCGGCGGCATCATGAAGTGCGACACGATTGCCGACGGTGTGATCACCGCCTGCAAGGTCGTGAACCTCTCGGTTCCGCTGGTGGTGCGCATGAAGGGCACCAACGAAGACCTGGGCAAGAAAATGCTGGCGGACTCCGGTCTGCCCATCATTGCCGCAGACACCATGGCTGAAGCTGCGACCAAAATCGTGGCCGCCGTCAAGTAAGCCAGGAGAACCAACATGTCGATCTACATCAACAAAAACACCAAAGTCATCACGCAGGGCATCACCGGCAAGACCGGTCAGTTCCACACGCGCATGTGCCGCGACTATGCCAATGGCAAAGAGTGCTTTGTCGCTGGCGTGAACCCGAAGAAAGCCGGCGAAGACTTCGAAGGCATCCCGATTTTTGCCAATGTGACCGAGGCCGCCAAGGCCACCGGCGCCACGGTGTCGGTGATTTATGTGCCACCCGCCGGCGCTGCTGCAGCGATCTGGGAAGCCGTGGAAGCCAACCTCGACCTGGCGATCTGCATCACCGAAGGCATCCCCGTGCGCGACATGCTGGAAGTGCGCAACCGCATGAAGGCCAAGGAAGCGGCGGGCGGCAAGAAAACCCTGCTGCTGGGCCCCAACTGCCCCGGCCTGATCACACCCGAAGAGATCAAGATCGGCATCATGCCCGGCCACATCCACCGCAAGGGCCGCATCGGCGTGGTCAGCCGCTCCGGCACGCTGACCTACGAAGCCGTGGCCCAACTGACCGAAATCGGCCTGGGCCAGTCCAGCGCCGTCGGCATTGGCGGCGACCCGATCAACGGCTTGAAACACATCGACGTGATGCGCGCCTTCAACGACGACCCGGACACCGATGCCGTCATCATGATCGGCGAAATCGGCGGACCGGACGAGGCTGAAGCGGCCATCTGGTGCAAGGCCAACATGAAAAAGCCGATCGTCGGTTTCATCGCCGGCGTGACCGCGCCTGCCGGCAAGCGCATGGGCCATGCCGGCGCGCTGATCTCGGGCGGCGCCGACACGGCGGACGCCAAACTGGCCATCATGGAAGAATGCGGCTTTACCATCACGCGCAATCCGTCCGAAATGGCCAAGTTGCTCAAAGCGCTGCTCTAAGGCGCAAATTCCACAGTTGATTTGGAAAACTTGACTGCGGTCAAGCCTGTAAGCAGTTTTACCAATCATTGTGGCCGCGTTGCGGCTTAGACTCTCCAAAAATCAAAAAAGCGCTCTCATAAGCGCTTTTTTTACTACATAACAACAGGAGCTAGTCATGATTTTAGGAATGGATCTCTCGTCCCCCATCTTCTGGAGCGCTTTCGGCTCCATCCTGCTGGCAAACATCGTGCTGTCTGGCGATAACGCCGTGGTGATTGCCATGGCCGCCAGAACGCTGCAGCCCGCGCAGCGGAACAAGGCCATTTTCTGGGGCAGCGCTGCCGCCATCGTGATGCGGATCGTTCTGACCATCGTCGCGATCCAGCTCCTCACACTGCCCTACCTGAAGATCATCGGGGCCATCCTGCTGGTGTATATCGGCGTGGACTTGCTCAACGGGGACGACGAGGGCGAAGGCGATGACAAGCAGATCAGCGGCATGGCTTCGGCCATTCGCACGATCCTGATCGCCGACCTGGTGATGAGTCTGGACAACGTGCTGGCTGTGGCTGCGGCGGCCAAAGGCAATCTGCCGCTGCTCGTCATGGGTCTGCTGGTGAGTATTCCGCTGATCATTTTTGGCGCCACGTTGCTGACCAAGGTCATGGAGCGTTTTCCCATCATCATCACCATTGGCGCTGCCCTGTTGGGATTCCTGGCAGGCGAAATGCTGCTGACGGACCCGGCCGTCGTCACCCAATTCGGCGTAATTGGCGAACAGACCGTGACAATCGGCGGAATTCTTGGCGCCGCCCTGGTGGTGGCTTTGGGCACTTACATGCAAAAACGGCGCGCCCGGAGCTCTGCGTCGCAGGCCTGAACCGTCCCGCTCCTTCCGCCGCGGCCTGAGTCCCGGCCACCCGCTGGGCTTCAGGCACGCAGCTTCGGCTGCAGCGGCACCAATTTGCAACACAAGGCTCTGGCCGTGTGCAAAAGTCCCTTGTCCGCGTTCTTGGTGTCTGTTAATGTCCACAGGCGGTAGATTTGTAACCGGCTTGTAACGCTGGCCGAGTCACAAATGCGCAAAAAACAGAAGCTGGCGCGGCCGGCGCACGGTCTGGCGAACCAGGACAAAAGGCGGGACCGACGTGGTCACATCATCAAACAAGCGCGGACAATTCTGGCGAGCCGACTGGTTTGTGGGCGTGCTGGTGGTGCTGGCCGTGTTGGCGCTGCACGGCGCGACCGGCTTCGGCATTGCGCGCAGCACCGACTCCAGCAAGACAAAAACCGGTCTGGTGCTCGGCACCCCGAGTTTCATGTCGCCCGAGCCGGTTGCCGGCAAGAAGGATGATGGACGCTCGGACCTGTATCCGCTGGGCGGGATGCTGTTCCAGATGCTGGCGGGCGTCTTGCCTTTCCGCGGCGACCCCATGGCCGAGGTGAGCCCCGCAGTGTTCACGGCCGACGACAATCCTGCGTTTGCACGGACAATTGCGGCCGCCTCCTGCCCGATTCTCTGGCCGGCATTGATGCTACAGGTTTGAAGCCATAACAAAAATACAATGATCTACGAGATTTGCACCCAGACAGACCCCGGTTTAACCCGGGACAACAACGAAGACTCCGTCACGTTTGATGCCCCGACCCGTCTTTGCATTCTGGCTGACGGCATGGGGGGCTACAACGCGGGGGAAATCGCCAGCGGCATGGCGACGGCCTTTATCAAGTCCGAATTGGGGCGCTGGCTGGCGCAGGCCGGTAAGCATGCGAACGGCAAGGAAGTGCGCCGGGCGATGGAGATCTGTGTCGAAAACGCCAATCATTCGATTTTCAACGCGGCCAACTCCAACCCGCAGTACTCGGGCATGGGCACCACGCTGGTAGTCGGTGTGTTCCAGAACACTCGCTTGGTACTGGGCCACATTGGCGATTCGCGCTGTTACCGCTGGCGGGGCGGCCAGCTGGAGCAGATCACCAAGGACCACTCCCTGCTACAGGAGCAGATCGACGCGGGGCTGATCACGCCGGAGCAGGCGCTGACTTCGGTGAACAAAAATCTGGTGACGCGGGCTCTGGGGGTGGAGGACGCGGTGTTGCTGGAAGTCAACGAACACCGTGTGGAGCTGGGTGATATTTACCTGATGTGCTCCGATGGCCTGTCCGACATGATCAGTGACGAGGCGATTGCGGCTATTCTATCGGGATCGAAGTCGCTGGAGCAGAGCGCCCGGCAGCTTGTTGCTGCGGCCAACGACAGCGGCGGTCGGGATAATATTTCCGTATTGCTGGCGCAAGCCAAGGAGGTCTCGGTCAAACGCGGCCTGCTGTCCAGAATGCTGGGGAAATAGTCCGATTGAGTGACTTAGTAAAAAATAGACAGGAGTCGGCCATGCCGAAAATGATCGTCTCTATTGACGGCGTTGTGATCAAAGAGGTTCAGTTGACCAAGGACCGCACGTCCCTCGGGCGCCGTCCTTACAACGACATCGTCATTGACAACCTGGCCGTCAGTGGGGAGCACGCCGTTCTGCAGATGTCCGGCAACGAAGTTTTTGTTGAGGACCTGAACAGCACCAATGGCACGTATCTCAACGGCAAGGCTGTCAAGAAGCAGCAGCTCAACAACGGCGACACCGTCGAAATCGGCAAATACAAGATCAAGTATGTCAATGAGGCCACGAGTGCGGGCTTTGAAAAAACGATGATCATCAAGGCGGGCTCGGCCGGGCTGGTCGCGCCAGCGGGGTCAGCGGCGGCCCCGGCGGCGTCTGCACCCGCCGATGGAGCGGCCACCAGCGCGGCCATCAAGGTCATGTCTGGCGCCGCCGCTGGCCGGGAAGTCGCCTTGGTCAAGGTGGTCACTACGATCGGCAAGCCCGGGGTGGCGGTGGCGGCCATCACCAAGCGGCCACATGGCTTTGTCGTGGCGCATGTGGAGGGGGACAACAAACCCACGCTGAACGGAACGCAGATTGGCGTTGAGCCCGTGCCGCTGAAAAACGGCGATGTACTTGAGTTGGCGGGCACGCAAATGCAATTTGTCCAGCGCTGACCAGGCCGTTTCCCCGCGTTCGGGCGGAAAACCACCTCCAATCGCGGCTCTTCGCGAGGCTTTATGCGACTTTTTTCCCGGCATTGGCCTCGCATTGCCGTCACGCTGATTCCGCTGGTTTTTGCCTTGCTCCATGCCAGCGGCGCGTTACGCCTGGATGTCCTGCAGCGGTTGGATGACATTCTTTATGACGCCCGTCTTCGGGCCACCATGCCCAGGACGCTGGACGAGCGCATTGTCATCGTGGACATCGATGAAAAAAGCCTGGCGGAAGCTGGCCGCTGGCCATGGGGCCGCCACAAGCTGGCCACGCTCGTGGACGAGTTGCTGGGGCGGCAGCAGGCCGCCCTGCTGGGATTCGATGTGGTTTTTGCGGAGGCTGACGACAGCTCCGGCCTGAAAAGGCTGCAGCAACTGGCCCGCAACGAATTGAAGGACCAGCCCGCCTTTACCGACAAGCTCGGCCAGATGCAGGCCAGCCTTGATTACGACGCTGTCTTTGCAAAATCGCTGGAGAACAAACCCGTCGTGCTGGGGTATTACTTCACCAGCGACCGGGACGGCCGCGTCAACGGTGTTTTGCCCGCTCCCGTCATGGCGCGGGAGGCCCTCCAGGGGCGGCCCATCCGGTTCACCCGCTGGAACGGCTTCGGTGCCAACATCGATACCATCGCCAAGGCGGCGCCCCTGGCAGGATTTTTCAACTCCATCACGGAAGGCGACGGGGTCGTTCGATCGATTCCCCTGCTGGTTGAATACAAAGGCCAGTACTACGAGTCGCTGTCCCTGGCGATGTTTCGCATGCTGGTGGGCCAGCCCGGCGTTGCGCCTGGATTTCCGCAGGAAAAATCCCTGACCCGCAACTATCAGGGGCTGGAAAGCATTTTGCTCAAGCAGGGCGGTAAAGCGCTCGCCATTCCGGTGGATGACCGGGTGGCGACCCTGGTGCCTTTTCGCGGGCCTGGTGGTGCGAGCGGTGGCTCTTACCGGTATGTCTCCGCGTCCGATGTGCTGGCCGGAAAGATGCCGCCGGGCCAGCTGAAGGACAAGATTGTCTTGCTCGGCACCACGGCGCCTGGCTTGCTGGACCTGAGGGTCACCCCGGTCGGGGAAACCTATCCCGGCGTTGAGACCCATGCCAACGTGATTTCGGGGTTTCTCGACGGCAAGGTCTTGGTCAAACCGGACTATGCGGTTGGTTTTGAGGTGGTGATTCTTGTGCTGTCGGGGCTGACGCTGGCCCTGGTCTTGCCGCTGCTGTCCGCCCCGCGTGCGGTGGCGACCAGTGCCGCGGTGACCGCGGCACTGGTGGGGCTGAATTTCTGGCTTTATTCCACCTATGGCCTGGTCTTGCCTCTGGCTACCGCGCTGGTCATGGCGCTCACGGCGTTTGCACTGAACATGAGTTATGGCTATTTTGTGGAAAGCCGTTCCAAGCGGGAACTGGCCAACCTGTTTGGCACCTATGTGCCGCCCGAGCTGGTCGATGAAATGGTCAAGGACCCCGACAGCTACAGCATGAAGGCATCAGCCAAGGAGCTCACGGTGATGTTCTGCGACATGCGCGGTTTCACCCGGATGTCCGAAACCATGGAGCCGACGCAGCTGCAGGCCCTGCTCAACAGCGTCTTCAGCCGGCTCACGGACCTGATCCGCAGCAACCGCGGCACCATCGACAAGTACATGGGTGACTGCGTGATGGCTTTCTGGGGTGCACCCGTCGAGACGCCTGAGCACGCCGCGCTGGCGGTCAAGACCTCGCTGGAGATGGTGCAGGCCATGCGCCAGCTCAATGAAGAGCATCGCAGCAAGGGCTTGCCGGAAATTGGCATCGGCATCGGGCTGAACACCGGCAGCATGTGTGTGGGCGACATGGGCTCGGATATTCGCCGCAGTTACACCGTCATTGGCGACGCCGTCAACCTGGGATCCCGCCTGGAAGGGCTGTCCAAGATTTATGGCGTCGACACCGTGGTCAGTGCGTCTACCCGCGAACTGGCCACCGGGTTTACCTGGCAGGAACTCGACAAGGTCCGGGTCAAGGGCAAGGACCAGGCGGTGGCCATTTTCTGCCCGGTGGCGCTTCCCGGCCAGCTCGACAAGCAGGTGGGCAGCGAACTGCGGGAGTGGGCATTGGCGCTCAGGGCCTACCGCGACCAGGCCTGGGACGACTGCGATGTGCATTTGCTCCACTTACAGCGCATGAATGCGCAAAAGTACCTTTACCGGCTGTATGCAGAGCGTGTAGCCTCCATGAGGTTGCTTCCATTTGATCCCGCATGGGACGGGGCAACCAACTTCGGAACCAAATGACACAGCCTGCCGGCGCCTCAATTCAGAAAAGACCATGAAAGTACGCGTACTGGGCTGCTCGGGAGCGATTGCCAAAGGCTGCCGCACCACCTCTTTCCTGCTCGATCACGACGTGCTGGTCGACGCCGGGACGGGTGTTGGCGATCTCACGCTGGACGAGATGCGCGGCATCGACCACGTGCTGCTGACACACTCCCACCTGGACCATGTGGCGGCCCTGCCGCTGATGGTGGACGCGATTGCGGCACAGCGGACGACCCCGATCCAGATTCATGCGCTGCAGGGCACGATTGACGCGCTGAAGGCCCACATTTTCAACAACACCATCTGGCCGGATTTTTCCAGAATCCCCACGCCGGAAGCACCGTTTGTCAGCTTTCATCCGCTGGCCGTCGGCCAGACACTGCTGTTGGCAGGAAAATATGTGGAAGTGCTGCCCGCGGTTCATACCGTGCCCGCAGTGGGGTATGCGGTGGCCGCCGGCGCCGGCGCCGGGTGCTGGGTGTTCACCGGCGACACCGAGCGCAACCCCGCGCTGTGGGCCCGGATCAACCAGCTCAACGTCGCCATGCTGGTGATCGAGACGGCCTTCAGCAACCGCGAACGTGATCTGGCCCGGCGCAGCCTGCATCTGTCGCCCCATGCGCTGGCCAGCGAGCTGGACTGCATCGACAAAGGCAGGAACTATCCGATTTACATCACCCATACCAAGCCGGCGGAAACCGACTTGATCATGGCCGAGATCCAGCGCTTTGACCAGACGGCACCGTTTGGTCCCAACGTTACCCACGACATACGCTGGTTGCGCGCGGGTCAGGAGTTTGAGTTATGAATGCCCTGGTACAGCAAGACCCCGAAGACGCATTTTTTGACTCGCAGATGCTTCCCCCGCAGGAGCGGGGGGTCACTTTTGAGGCGCTTTATTTTCGTCAGCTGCAACTGGTCACCAACCGCATTCACGAAACTGAGAATATTGACCAGATCATGCTGGAGGCCAGCCAGGATATCTGCAAGCTGTTCAATGCCGACCGCCTGACCCTTTACGCCGTCAATGAAGACCGCACGTCCATCATCTCCAAAGTCAAGACGGGGCTCAACACCAGCCGCGACCTGAAGCTGCCCATCAGCGCGCAAAGCATTGCGGGCTATGTTGCGCTGTCAAAAACCATGGTGAACATCGCCGATGTGTATGACGACGAAGCACTCAGGAAAATCCATCCCAATCTGAGTTTTCTGCAGGAAGTGGACAAACGCTCCGGCTACCGTACCAAACAGATGCTGGTTGCGCCGGTGATGGATGGCCGCACGTTTTATGGCGTCCTGCAGGTGATCAACAACCGCAGCGACCAGCCCTTTGCAAAGCTGGAAGAAGACGGTGCGCAGCAGCTGTGCAAGACGCTGGGCATCGCCATTCGCCAGCGCATGCAGAAGGCGGAAGACGGGCAGCGGCGCAGGGCGACCAAGTACGACGGTCTGGTGGCCGAAGGGGTGCTGAGCCAGGACGAGTTGCGCCACTGCATCCAGAAGGCGCGCGACGAGGCCCAGTCGGTCGAACATCTGCTGATGGCGGATTACCGCATTCGCCCCGCGCAGATCGGCGCGTCGTTGGCCAAGTTTTTTGGTGTTCCCTACGAAGCCTTCAACGCGGGGCGCATACGTTCGGAAATGCTGCATGGCCTGCTCAAGCGGCATTTTGTCGAGCAGCAGGGCTGGATGCCGCTGGAAGACACGCCAGACGGGCTGACCCTCATGTGTGTTGATCCTGAGGCAGTGCGGGGCGCCCGGGTGGTCCCGCAGGTATTTCCGAAAATCGGCAAGTTCGCCTACTGCGTGACCACCCAGACCGAGTTTGACGAAACCCTGAGCCAGCTTTTTGGCGCAGGCAACGAGGGCGGCTCCATTGACCAGCTGCTGGCCGACATGGACTCGCCGCTCGAAAACGATGCCAATGACGATTCCGCGCTGGAGTCGGCCGCTGCCGACAACGAGCTGGTCAAGTTTGTCAACAAGGTCATCATTGATGCCTACAAGCAGAAGGCTTCCGACATCCACATCGAGCCCCTGCCGGGCAAGGCCAAGACCGGCATCCGTTTTCGCATCGACGGGAGCTTGCTGCCCTACATTGAAGTGCCGGCCCAGTTTCGCCAAGCCATGGTCACGCGGCTCAAGATCATGTGTGATCTGGACATTTCCGAAAAGCGCAAGCCGCAGGACGGGAAAATCAAGTTCAAGAAATACGGACCGCTCGACATAGAGCTGCGTGTGGCCACCATCCCGTCAGCGGGAGGTGTCGAGGACGTCGTCATGCGGATACTGGCAGCGGGTGAACCCATTCCGCTTGAAAAGCTGGGGCTGACGGACCACAACCGGGAGCGGCTCGAGAAAACGGTCTCCAAGCCCTATGGCCTGTTTTATGTTTGCGGTCCGACCGGTTCCGGCAAGACGACCACGCTGCATTCCATTCTGAAATTCCTGAACACGTCAGACAGGAAAATCTGGACGGCTGAAGACCCCGTCGAGATCACGCAGAAGGGTTTGCGTCAGGTCCAGATCAACAAGAAAGCAGGCATCGACTTTGCCTTGGTGATGCGTGCTTTCCTGCGGGCCGACCCGGACATCATCATGGTCGGTGAGTCGCGCGACAAGGAAACCGTCTCCATGGGGGTGGAGGCCTCGCTCACCGGGCACATGGTTTTTTCGACCTTGCACACGAATTCGGCACCAGAATCCATCACGCGGCTGCTGGACATGGGCATGGACCCCTTCAATTTTGCGGACGCGCTGCTCGGCATCTTGGCCCAGCGGCTGGCCAAGAAGCTGTGCGATTGCAAAGAGGCTTACCCGCCGGCTGCGCAGGAAATCAAGGACTTCATCAAGGAGTACGCCGAGGAACTGCGCACTACGGATGCCTGGAAGGTGGATCCGGGTGGCGAGGCGCAGGCCTTGCTTGACGACTGGGTGGAGCGGTACGGCAAGGACGACCAGCTGACCCTCTACCGGGCTGTGGGCTGCGACAAATGCAACCAGACCGGCTACAAGGGCCGTATCGGCCTGCATGAGCTGATGGTGGCTGATGACGCCGCGAAAAAGCTGATTCAGGAGCGCGCCCGCGTGGCAGAGCTGTTTGCGGCGGCCGTCAACAGCGGCATGCGCACGCTCAAAATGGACGGGATGGAGAAAGTGCTGATGGGGCTGACCGATCTCAAACAGGTTCGGTCAGTGTGCATCAAGTGACAAAATTGTCAGCGATGTCTTGAGGGCTGACGGAAAAAGTAACTTTTGTTGCCAGAAGATAGGTCAAAGTGGCTGTTTTAGCTCCGGTTTCGGCCTGGCACGGTATCTGCTGAATGGTCTCGCTAGTTTCTCAACCAAGGAGTTTTTATGAAGCGTTCCATGCAAAAGGGTTTTACCCTGATCGAGTTGATGATCGTTGTCGCGATCATTGGTATTTTGGCTGCGGTGGCTTTGCCTGCTTATCAGGATTACACCAACAAGGCCAAGATGTCTGAAGTGATCTTGGCAGCATCGGGTTGCCGCACCACGATCACCGAGGTCTACCAGAGCGGTACCGCATCAACAGCGCCGGGCGCTAATGGCTGGGGTTGTGAGTCTGCCTCCTCGACCAGCAAATATGTTGCATCTATTGTAACGACCGCCAACGGACGGGTCACGGTGGCAGCGCAGGGCTTCAACAATGCCGCTATTGATGGTCAGGTCGTCATTCTTGAGCCGCGCGACGCTGCAGGCGCTGCCCTGACAGTCGCTGCCATGCCGACGCAAGTGAATCAGTGGGCCTGTGGCACAACGACAGCCAATACCGTGCTCAAGTTCCTGCCAGGCTCTTGCAAGACCTTGTTCTAATCGGACATTCTGTCAGTCAAAGAGCGTGCATTTGCACGCTCTTTTTTTATGGGATCCCAGCGAGTGCCAATTGCAGTAAGTCTCTTTCATGCGCTGTTGGCGGCGGCGTGGCTGGTGCCCAATCACTATGCGCCGTGGTCTTCCGCTTGGGGCGACGCGCTTGCCATCGCCGGGCTGCTGTTGCTCCTGCCGACTGCGGCGGTCGGCGCCGTCTCTGGCGGCCGCGTGACATGGCGTCTGTCGGGCATTGCGGTTTTGTGCTGCGCCGTGATATTGGTCCAGTTGGCCACCGGCAAGCTGCTTTTTTCCGGCGATGCTTGGATGGCAATTCTCTATATTGGACTGTGGTGGGCAGCTGTGCTGGCCGGTGGTTTGATGGCCACCCGCGTCATCCCCCGCGATGGGGTGAACATACTTGCCGTGGCTTGGCTCTTTGCGGCGGTATTGTCGGTCGGCCTGGCCTTGGTGCAGTGGACAGGCGCGCTGAGCCTTGGTATTTACGGCGTGGATCTTCCGCCCGGGGGGCGGCCATTCGGCAACGTCGCTCAAGCCAATCACCTGTGCACGCTTTGCTTTCTGGGCCTTTGCAGCGTGCTCTGGTTGCATCAGCGTCAACAGGTCAATGGCATGGCTTTCGGATTGGCCGTCGGTTTTTTGCTTCTGGGCATGGTGATGACGCAATCGCGCACCGGCTGGCTGCAAATCGGGTTGTTAGTTGTATGGGCAATTGCGATGCGTACGCGGGCGGGCTTGCGCATTAGCCGAGCGCAGCTAACGATGCTGGGCGCGCTGTTTGCCGTAGGGGTGCTGCTCTGGCCGGCGATCTGCGAGGCGCTGCTGCTGTCGGCGGGGCGTTCGATGGGCGACCAGATGCAGGCCGGTGTTCGGCTGCCGTACTGGCTGTCCATGCTGGACGCCATTGGCCGCGAGCCACTGTGGGGTTATGGGTGGCAACAGGTGGGCGCGGCGCAGCAGCGCGTGGCCCTGGATCACCCCGCTGTCGGTTCAATGTTCGAACACAGCCACAATTTGGTGCTGGACCTGTTGCTATGGAGCGGTATTCCAATAGGTGTCCTGGTCATTGCGGCACTGGCTTGGTGGTTTATTGCCCACATTCGCGCATGCCATGATGCCAGGGTGGTGTGGATGCTGGCAGCTGTGAGTGGCGTCTTTGTGCACGGTATGTTGGAGTTTCCATTGGAGTACGCCTATTTTTTGATTCCGGTGGGATTTGCGATGGGCGCCATTGATACTTATTCGCCCGCAGGCGGCCGATCGCTGCATGTGTCGCGCTGGACAGCGCTAGCGGTCACCGCATTGCTTGGCGCCGTGTTTGTGGGGACGGCGACGGAGTATCTGAAAGCCGAGGAAAATTATCGTACCTTGCGCATGGAGTCTGCGCGCATTGGTGTCGATCGTGTTGTGACGCCAGCGCCGGAGTTACGCCTGCTCACGCAACTCGAAGCCCTCCTGCAATTTGCACGCACCGAGGCTACGACCGGCATGCGGCCTGAGCAGCTCGGCTGGATGCACAGGGTTTCCCAGCGTTTCGGTTACCCACCAGTGCTGTTTCGCTACGCTTTGGCGGCTGGCCTCAATGACCAGCCCGATGTTGCGCGTGAAACTCTGGCGCGTATTTGCCGGATTCATGAGCTACAACGCTGCCTGGAAGCCAAGGAGGGCTGGGCAACGCTGCAGGCGCAGTACCCGGCCTTGGCGGGCATTGCGGTGGCAGACAAGCCCTGATTCGTTTTATCGCGTACGGAATTTGCTTGGTTTGCTCATGGTGTTGGTGTGATTGGCGAAAATGCGCTGTGCCGCATCTGCATCCATAGCCACAAGCCAACAGGCAGCGCAACATGGGCAACCAGAATACCGGTGCGACCCAAGCTTGATGCCCAAGTGGCCTTATCCGGTACCTCCATGCCATCGATTTTCCGTTTCCTGCTCATCGCGCTCCCTTGGCTCAACCCCTTTGCCCCGGTACCCGCGCCGGCCGTTGTGCCCTTGCTTTTCACATGGACCTGTATATCACTGCTTTTGGGAGTGCGGGGTTGCGGACGTGATCGTTTGTGTGGACGTTGGGTGTCTGTCACGGCATGGGCCTGGCTTGCGGCGGGGCTGGCCAGCAGCCTGATTGGCTTATGCCAGTACTTTGGGATGGCGAATCACTTTTCGCCATGGATCAACCAGACCGCAATTGGCGAGGCGTTCGCCAACTTGCGCCAGCGCAACCAGTTTGCAACCTTAACCAGTATTTCCTTGGCGGCGCTACTTTGGCTCGCGGCGACCCTTGGCCGCTTTGCCGGGCGCCACCATTGGCTGATGTTAGCTGTCGCAGGCATGCTGGCGGCGGGCAATGCGGCCTCTTCCTCGCGGACCGGACTCCTCCAGTTTGGCTTGCTGTTGGCGCTATACGGGGTTTGGGGTGGCTTGCATCATGCAGCTGTTCGACGTGTGCTGCTGATGGCCCTCGGGACCTATGGATTGGCGGCACTGGCGCTGCCTTGGCTGGCCGGTTTTGATTTGTCGACACACGGCATGTTTGCTCGTCTGCAGGGGGGCGACCAGTTGTGTGCCAGCCGCCTGACGCTCTGGTCCAACGTATTGCACCTGATCGGTCAAAAGCCCTGGCTCGGATGGGGCTGGGGTGAGCTGGACTATGCGCATTACATGACGCTTTATCCCGGCGCGCGTTTCTGCGACATCCTGGACAATGCACACAACCTCCCGCTGCACTTGGCCGTGGAATTGGGCATTCCGTTGGCCCTGGCTGTGTGTGGTGGTGCAGGTTGGGTCGTCTGGCGCGCCCGGCCCTGGCGTGAAACGGATCCGACCCGGCAGATGGCTTGGGGTGTGCTGGCCGTCATCATGTTGCACAGCATGCTGGAGTATCCGCTGTGGTACGGCCCCTTCCAGATGGCATTCGGGCTGTGCGTCTGGATGCTGTGGCCAGCGCCGCGAGAGCCAGTGGCGGGCTCCCGTCCCTACGCACGCGCGGGAACGGCAATTCGGCTTGTCCTTGCGGCAGCATTGTTGACAGCGGTGGCTTATGCCGCATGGGATTACCACCGCATCAGCCAGATCTACCTGGCGCCGCAGGCGCGCGACCCGGCTTACCGTGACGATACGCTGGAGAAGGTTCGGGGATCCTGGCTTTTCCGGAACCAGGTGCGGTTTGCGGAGTTGACGACCACCGCGCTCAACCGCGGCAACGCGCAGTGGACCTTCGACACCGCCACGGCCTTGCTGCATTACTCGCCCGAGCCTCGGGTGATTGAAAAGGTGATTGAAAGCGCTGTCATGCTGGGGCGTGACGATGAAGCGTTGCTGCACCTTGTCCGGTATCGCGCCGCTTTTCCCGGAGACTACAAAAAATGGCGCCGTACCAACGGCCTCGCCGGCCCGCAGGTTGAACTTGAAGGTGGCTAGGGCGTCGCGATAAAACTTCCCGACTTGCCGCCGTGTTTTTCCAGCAGCCGGATATCCGTCATGGTCATGCCCCGGTCGGCGGCCTTGCACATGTCATAAATCGTCAGCAGTGCCACCTGCACCGCAGTCAGGGCCTCCATCTCCACACCGGTCGGTCCGACCGTTTCCACCGTCGCTTGGCAAGTGATGCTGGCACTGCTTATATCTGGGCTGAAATCGATCGCCACGCGGGTCAGCGCCAGCGGGTGACACAGGGGAATCAGCTCGCTGGTTTTTTTGGCCGCCATGATGCCGGCGATTCGGGCGATGCCGAGCACATCGCCTTTTTTAGCCGAGCCTTCCAGGATGATGGCCAGTGTGTCGGCATTCATGGTAATGCGGCCTTGCGCCACCGCCACCCGGTGGGTGGCCGGTTTGGCGGCCACATCAACCATGTGCGCCTGCCCTGTTGCGTCGAAATGTGTCAGCGGTGAAGTCGTGGTCATACAGTTACAGAACCTTTACAAGCATCCGTCATCATAAGATGTGCAGGCGCATTCAAGCCCGCTTGGGAAAGTCACAGGTCGGCAGGCGGCCCAACGATGGGGTGGCCTGCCAGGCTGCGACAAGTATTGGACAGTTTTACCGGATCTCAACCTCCCTAGTTTGTACCCCTTCATGCCGTCTTCATTTTTCAAGCCAAACAGGCGGTTTTCCCTAGTTCCTATTGCGCTGGCCGCTATTGTTTACATAGCATTGCCCGGTTCGGCGCAGGCCCAGACACCCGCCCGGCCCAGCGGCGCGTTGCCGGCGCTGGGCGACACCTCGGAGTTGTCCGCCGGTGCCGAACGGCGGCTCGGTGACCGGATTGCCGCCAGCATTTACCGCGACCCCGACTACCTGGACGATCCGGTGCTGGGCGACTACCTGCAGGGCATCTGGCAGCCGCTGATGACGGCCGCACGCGCCCGGGGCGAATTGGGCCCCGAACTGGACGAGCGCTTTGCCTGGGACGTCATGCAGATCCGTGACCGCAGCATCAATGCCTTCGCCTTGCCGGGGGGTTATCTGGGTGTGCATCTGGGGCTGATAGGCGCCGTGGCTACCCGCGACGAACTGGCCTCGGTCCTGGCGCACGAGTTGAGTCACGTGACGCAGCGGCACATTTCGCGGTTGATGAGCAAGCAGAGCCAGCAAATGCCCTGGCTGATTGCGGCCATGATTCTCGGCGCCCTGGCCGCCAACAAAAGCCCGGACGCCGCCAATGCAGCCATTGCCGGCGGGCAGGCGCTGGCGGTGCAGAACCAACTCAATTTTTCGCGTGACATGGAGCGCGAAGCCGACCGGGTCGGCTTTGGCGTGATGGCCGACGCTGGCTTCGAAAAGCAGGGTTTCGCCAGCATGTTCGACAAGCTGCAGCAGGCCTCGCGGCTCAATGACAACGGTGCTTTTCCCTACCTGCGCAGCCACCCGCTGACGACCGAGCGCATCGCCGAGATCAAGGGCCGGCTGCAACTGGAGGGCGGCGCGAGTTCAGCGCCAAAGGGCGCCAGCGAAGAGCCGGGCGGTGCGCGCACGCTGCACGCTTTGATGGCGGCCCGGGCGCGTGTGCTGGCCGACCCGGGCGTGGATGGCTTGCGGCCGATGGTGGCCGACGCGCAGCGTGTGTCACTCGCCGGTGCGGCGAACGCGGCATGGACACCGCGCGATGCCGGCGCCCTGTATGGCGGCGCCCTGGCGGCGAGCCGGCTGCGCGACCACGCCCTGGCGCGCAGCCTGGCAGGCAAGCTCAAGTCGGCCGTGCCCGCGAAGACGCTGCTGGCCGATCCGCTGGCGTGGCTGGTGCTGGAGATCGAGCTGGCTGCCGGCAACACGGTGGGTTTGCCGAAGTTGGGCGACACGCGCAGCCGGGCGGCGCTGTTGCTGCAGGCCCGGGCGGATCTCGCGGCAGGTCGGGCGCAGGAGGTCTCAGGCGCCCTGCAAACCTGGGTCACCACCCATCCGAAAGATGCCATCGCCTGGCAATTGCTGGCGACGGCCTGGGGCCAGCAGGGGCAGACGCTGCGCGCGATCCGGGCCGATGCCGAGAGCCGGGTGGCCCAGCTGGACTACCCTGCGGCCCGCGACCGTTTCAAGGCCGCGCAGGACCTGATGCGCAGCGGCCGTGACGGCGGCGCGGCGGCCGGCAACTACATCGATGCGTCCATCATCGACACGCGGGCACGCGAGATCGACCAGCTACTTCGGGAGCAGGCGCTCCAGGAGAAACTCGATCGCTAGCTGCAGCACCGAGTAGATCAGCGAACCGATCAGGGCGGCGACAAACCCGGTGACATGCAGGCCGCTGAGCAGGCCGGCGGCGGCCCAGAACATCAGGGCGTTGATGACAAACAGGAACAGCCCCAGCGTCACCAGCGTCACCGGCAGGGTCAGCAACACGAGCAAAGGGCGCACCACCGTGTTGAGCGCGCCCAGCACCGCTGCTGCCAGCAGCGCCGCCGGGAAGCTGTTCACGGTCACACCGGAATACAAATAGGCCACCGCCAGCAAGGCGGCAGCGCTGCAAAGCCATTTGACGATGAGTTTCATGCGCCCAAGAATACCACTGCCATCCCGCTACTGCGGGCCGCAGGGATGCGCTCAAGGCCTCGTCGATGGCATTTCCAGAAATTGCGTAAACAGGCCCTAGTCCGCAGCCAGCATCATGCTGGCGCCGGCGACGACGGCGGCATAGCCCCAGACGCCCTGCGGCTCCTGAGGTTGCTGGCGTGTGACAGGTGGCAGGTCCTGGCCGAATTTGGGCCGGCGCGCATCCAGCACGCGTGCCGTGCCGTGCTGGGTCAGGAGGGAATCCGTCAGTTTGCACAGCGGCCCACGTGCTACCTGGGTGATGACCTCGTCGCCAGGCGCTTGCAACAGCGGGAGGACTTTTGCGAAGACCTGTTCGGCCCACTTGCCGCGCCAGCTGTCACGGGCACTGTTGGTGACCCATTTGCTCACGCGGTGGGTGACGCGCGGCGCGCAGCCCACCACGATCCAGCGGGTCGGCGTACGCGCCGGAGCGGACTGCAGCATGGGCGTCAGCATCTTCAGCGCATAGGCGGCTTCATCGATATACACAATCATGGTGTCCATAAAGTTCTCCTTGGTTTTACGTGCTATTTGGACTTTCGGGCTGCGATGCACAGCCCGCAGGGCCTGTGCGGTGCTCTGGTGTTCATTCGGTGACGAGTTTGTTGTCCTGCCGGGATTTGCTCCTGCGGGTGACCCACCAGCCTGCACCCAGCACGCCGGCGACGGCGACGGCATAGGTGCCCCACTGTGCTGCGGTATGCAGGAGCTCGGTCGCGGAATCGGGGCCGCCGTAAAGGATGTCCAGCAGGGGCTCACTGACAATCATCTTGGCAGCGGTGAAGGCCAGCACAGCCGCGCCGATATTGATGATGGCCGGGAAGCGCTCCACCAGCTTGAGCACCATGGTGCTGCCGAACACCACGATCGGGATGCTGATCAGCAGGCCGATGATGACCAGGTCAAACGCGCCATGAGCCGCGCCCGCCACGCCCAGCACATTGTCGATACCCATCAACGCGTCGGCCACCACAATGGTTTTCATCGCACCCCAGAAGGTGTTGGCGACGGGGCCGTCATGTTCCTTGTCGCCCTGGTCGGCCAGCAGCTTGTAGGCAATCCACAGCAGGCCGAGGCCACCAACAAGCATCAGGCCGGGGATCTTGAGCAGCCAGACCACGCCCACGGTCATCGCCGAACGGACAACAATGGCGCCCACCGTGCCCCAGACGATGGCCTTTTTTTGCAGATGGGAGGGCAGGTTGCGCGCGGCCAGCGCTATCACGATGGCGTTGTCGCCGGCCAGTACGAGATCGATCAGGATGATGGCCAGCAGGGCCGACCACCAGGGGGTGGAAAAAAGTTCCATGTTCTGCTCACTTCGCTATCCGAGTTTTGACCTTGGAAATCCACATGCGGATTTCCGCTTCGTTGAAGCTGGACGGGTCAGTGAGTGATGCAGCAGCTTGTTGCTGCGGACGCCTCGATCAAACCCGTGCAGGTTTCAATCGAAGGTCTGGCTCGACATGCAGTGTCGCTGCATGTCCAGCAAGCCGGAAGCGTGAGCTTCGTAATGACGACTTGCCGAAGCGATTTTGCTGTTGTGATGTTTTATCTTGTAATGCAGCAAAACGAGGGAGTTACTCCCCTTCGTAAACGTATTGGACAACAAAACCGTCCGTTTTGCAAATCGACTTCGCCAAGGCCCGCGGGGTGCCCCGAAAAAACCTGCAGCGCCGCGTCGGCCATCCGCTTGGCCGATAATCCACCAACCAGCCCGAAGCAGCCACCGTCATCGGCGCTGTGGCCCTTGTTGGGCGCCCACTTTCTCCCTATTCCCCATCCGCATGCCTGGCATCCACATCACCGACATTGAAGCGGCCATCAACTACTGGCGCGAGAAAAAGCCGTCGCCTGACGGCATCACGCTCGCGCCCGAGCTGCGTGCGCTGGCCGAGGTGTATGCCCTGCTGGTGTTCTACCGCGAGGAGGAGGCCGACGAGGCCGGTTTTCCACCTCGGGCCATGGCAGCCTGGCGCGCCTGGTACGACACGACCGCCGACACGCCCTGCATCGCCATCTGCTCGACCAGCCAGGGTGACGAACTGTGCAAGGGCTGTGGGCGCACCTTCGAGGAGGTGCAGCGCTGGCCCGAAATGAGCCCGGCCGCCAAGCGCGGGACCTGGCGGCGCATCACGCAGGAAGACACGGCCTGGCGTTTTGGCCGTTATGCCGACCGTGCGCTGGAAAAGAAGGACAAGCAGGACGCGCCGCGGCAGTCCGCCTGACCCCGGATTTGAAGCCTTTTTGGCCTCCAGCCCTTCTACAGCAGGCGCAGGCAGCTATTAATTCAGGAGTAAACTGGACGCATGCTCCGACTTGCCCGTGCCCCCAACATTGCCATCGCGGCGCTCTGGGCCGATGTACTGCAGCAGGCAGGCTTTTCGGCCACGGTGCAGCGCTATTTTCTCGGCAGCGTGGCGGGGGAGTTGCCGCCAGACCAGTGCCAGCCCGAAGTCTGGCTGACCCACGACCACGAAAAGCCCCGCGCCGAGGCCTTGCTGCACAGCCTGCAAAACCTGCCGCAACGCCGATGGCTCTGCGCCTGCGGCGAAACGGTGGAGGGCGGCTTTGAGCAGTGCTGGTCCTGTGGCGCCGACATGCCGGAACCTGCCTGAAAACGAAGGCTCAGGACGCGAACGGACGTGGGCGGGTGTCTCAAACCAAGCAGGGGCCGCGGAACCGGCTTAGCCGGGCCGCAGGCGCAGCGGCCCCCTCGGGGGGCAGGAAGCTACACGCAGTGAGCGACCGTGGGGGCCTGTCTAAATCCGTTTGGCCAGTTCGGCGGCCTTGCCGGTGTAACTGGCCGGCGTCATGGCCAGCAGGCGGTCTTTTTCCGCGTCCGGAATCTCCAGCGAGCGAATCAGGCCGTGCAGCGCTGCGGCCGTCACGGTTTTGCCGCGCGTGACTTCCTTGAGTTTTTCGTAAGCGCCCTGCACGCCGTAACGGCGCATCACGGTCTGGATCGGCTCGGCCAGCACTTCCCAGGAGGCGTCGAGGTCGTCGGCCAGGGCTTCACGGTTGAGCTCGAGCTTGCCCAGTCCGGTGCTCATCGAGCTGTAGGCCAGCACGGCATAACCGAAGGCCACGCCCATGTTGCGCAGCACGGTGCTGTCGGTGAGGTCGCGTTGCCAGCGGCTGACAGGCAGTTTCTCGCTCATGTGGCGCAGCAGCGCATTGGCCAGGCCGAGGTTGCCTTCGGCATTCTCGAAATCAATCGGGTTGACCTTGTGCGGCATGGTGCTCGAACCGATCTCACCGTCCTTGAGGCGCTGCTTGAAATAACCCACGCTGACATAACCCCAGACATCGCGCGCGAAGTCGATCAGGATGGTGTTGGTGCGCGCCACCGCGTCGAACAGCTCGGCCATGTAGTCGTGCGGCTCGATCTGGATGCTGTAGGGCTGAAAACTCAGGCCCAGGCCCAGCGGCTCGGGCGACTCGATGACACGACGGCTCAGCGCCTCCCAGTCAAAATCGGGCCAGGCCGCGAGGTGGGCATTGAAGTTGCCGACCGCGCCGTTCATCTTGGCCATCAGCCGCACGCCGGCCACCCGTTCACGCGCCACCTCCAGGCGGGCCACCACGTTGGCGATTTCCTTGCCGACGGTGGTCGGGCTGGCGGTCTGGCCGTGGGTGCGGCTGAGCATGGGCTCGTCGGCATGCAGGTGTGCCATCACGCGCAATTGCGTGATGACCTTGTCCAGGGCCGGCAGCAAGACCTGCTCGCGGCTGCTTTTGAGCTGCAGCGCATGGCTGGTGTTGTTGATGTCTTCGCTGGTGCAGGCGAAATGCACAAACTCGGCGGCAGCCTGCAGCTCCGGCCGCGCCTCGAACTTCGACTTGATCCAGTACTCGACCGCCTTCACGTCGTGGTTGGTTGTTTTTTCTATCTCCTTGATCGCGGCCGCGTCGTTTCCCGAGAAATGCTTGACCAGTCCGAGCAGGTAGGTGCGTGCACCGGGGGTCAGCGGCTTGAATTCGGCAAAACCTGCGTCCGACAGCGCGATGAACCAGGCGACTTCCACCTGGACGCGGCGGTGCATGTAACCGAGCTCCGACATCAGCGGCCGCAGGGGGGCGAGTCTGGCGGCGTAACGGCCGTCCAGGGGGGACAGGGCGGTGATGGAGAAGCTGGTGGACGGGTTCATGGGCGACATTGTAGGCGGGTGGCCCGGCGCCCCTGGTGGACGGGTTACCCCGTTTTTGCCGCGTGGCAGGCCCTGCCGAGGCATACTCGATAGAATGCAAGCGGCTGGGGCCTGCTAAGCTATTTTGCTCGAGGTATCCGACCCCCAAGCCCCAAGCCCCAGGGCCCACGACAAAAGATTGACTATGAAACTCATTGGATCCTACGGCAGCCCTTATGTGCGCAAAGTGCGCATCGTGATGGCCGAAAAAAAGCTCGACTACCACTTCGTCATTGAAGACGTCTGGGCTGCGGGCACGACCATGTCCGAATCCAATCCGCTGGGCAAGGTGCCCTGTCTGGTCATGGAAGGCGCCAACGGGTCGGAAGAAGCCGTGTTCGACTCGCGTGTGATCGTTGAATACCTGGACACACTGTCGCCGGTCGGCAAGCTGATTCCGGTGCAGGGCCGCGAACGCGCCGAGGTGAAGACCTGGGAAGCACTGGCCGACGGCCTGCTCGACGCGGCCATCCTGGCCCGGCTGGAGGCCACCTGGGCCGGCCGTGACGACAAGCAGCGTTGCCAGGCCTGGATTGACCGCCAGATGAACAAGATCGACACGACCGTGCGGGCCATGAGCACCGGCCTGGGCGACAAGCCTTTTTGCAGCGGCATCCACCTGAGCCTGTCCGACATCGCCGTCGGTTGCGCGCTCGGTTACCTGGACTTCCGTTTTCCGCAGATCGACTGGCGCACGCCCCACCCCAACCTGACCCGGCTGTATGACAAGCTGGCGCAGCGGCCGAGTTTTGTCGACACCCTGCCTTCCTGAGTTTTTACGCAAAATCACGCTCCAGCCCATGACGGATGGGCGCAGTCAGCTATAAAAACAGGAGCGACTGCGGCAGCTCTCCAACCCAGCAGGGGCCGCGGATCCAGCTTTGCCGGTCCGCAGGCGCCAGAAGCGAAGCCTCTGGCGAGCGGCGGCCTGCAAGGTGCAGGGAGTTACACGAAGTGAACGACCGTGGGGGCTACGTCCCAGCGCGTTTTTTCAGCCAGCGCATCAGGCTGCCCAGCAGCGGCAGCTTTTCATACAGCTCCTCGGCCGCGTCCCAGTAGTCGCGGTGGCGCGTCACCAGGCCGGCCTCGTTGAAGCTGATGTGCGAGGCGCCGCGTATGGTCTGCAATGGCTGGGGCCCGCTCCGCCTGAAATAAAACTCGAAATTCCAGGTCAGGAAACACTGACTGCCGTCGACCACCTGGGCCGTCACCACAAAACGCGGCTGGTCCAGTGCCACGTACATGTGGCTGAAGATCTGCTGCACCTGCGCCAGGCCCTGCACCTCGTTGAACGGGTCCTTGAACCAGGTGTCGGCCGCATAGAACTCGCCCATGCGCGCAACGCCGGTCGGGCTCAGGGTTTCAAAAAAATGCACCAGTGGCGCGACCTTGGCATGTGGGGTTGGGGTCATGGGGTGCTCACAGACCGGTGAATTTCCGGATCGCCGGAAAATACAGCGCGTAGGGCAGGACGCGCAAGGTTTTCATCCAGAGCGTGAACCGTTTCGGAAAGTGGATCTCGAACTGGCCCCGCGCCCAGCCAGCCAGGATCTCCGTCGCCGCCTGGGCCGGGCTGAGCAGGGCCGGCATGCTGAACCGGTTGCCGGCGGTCAGCGGTGTTTCGACAAAACCCGGGTTGACCAGGCTCACCCCCACGCCGCTGGCCTGCAGGTCCAGGTACAGGGTTTCGGCCAGGTTGATCAGCGCCGCCTTGGTCGGGCCGTAGGCCAGGCTTTGCGGCAGGCCGCGGTAGCCGGCCACGCTGCCGACCAGGCTGAGGTGACCACTGCCGCGTTGCAGCATCGCCGGCAAGACCGCGTCGAGCACATACAGGGCCCCCACATAGTTGACCTGCTGGTGCCTGAGCATGTCCGCCAGGTCGAAGCCAGTGGCGCGTTGTTCCCGGTAGTAACCCGCGCAATACATCATCAGGTCCAGCGGCCCCTGGGCCAGCAGCGATTGCGCCGCGGCTTGCACGGCAACCGCATCCGACGCGTCGAGCATCAAGGCTTGCGCGCCGGGATGGGCGGCCGCAAAGGCTTCCAGCGCGGCGCCATTGCGGGCGGACACCACGACCCTGGCGCCGGCCGCATGCAGCGCATGCGCCGTGGCCTGGCCAATGCCGCTGGAGGCGCCGACCAGCCACACGGTTTTGCCGCGCCAGTCACGAAGGGGAAGGTTGTACGGCATGGGGCTGTTTTGTTATAAAAATGATAGCTGCTGTCGCAGGTATATAAAGGGCTGCAGTCCTGTTTGGCTTGAAGTGGCGAAGCCTGGTCAGCGCTTCACGAAGGACAGCGTGACCTCGCCGAGCCGGACGCCGAACTTGCTCATCACCGCCTTGTTCAGCAGCACCTTGTCGTTCATCAGGTACATCCAGTCGTCGAACTGCACCTCGATCACGCGGCCGTCGACCGGCAGCTTGAGCGTGTAGCCCCAGCGGAAGGCATTGCCCTTTTCCTCGCCGGCGGCTTCCCCCCGCACATCGGCGGCGGTGCCGGTGTAGCGGCCGTCGGGCGTGCGTTTGAGCGTCCAGACCCGGCGGTCCGTGCTGCCGTCGGAGTAGGTGAAGGCTTCGTCGAGCACACCGGTCTCCGCGCCCGGCGGGCCCTGCCAGCTGCAGGTCATGACCACGGTGAAACGTTTGACGACCTTGCCCGAGCGGTCGGTGAACACGCCGTACGCATCGACCGTGCCGTTGAAATACCGGCGCATGTCGAGCACCGGTTTTTCGGCGGCGTAGTCGTTGATCTGCGGGCCGGCGCAGCCCGTCAGACCGACCAGCAGGGGAAGGGACAGGGCGAGCGCGGCGGCGCCCCGGTGGAGAAAGTGCTTCATGGTGGGACCCCTTGCGGGTGTTTGATGACAAGAAAATACAGGCAGGCCGCAGCCGCCAGCTTGAGCAGGCAGGGCAGCACGCAATACGCCACCAGCAGGGCGTTGAGCGCCTGCGCGTCGCGCGCGCCCGGCGCGTAGCCGAACAGGCTGAGCAGCGGCAGCGCCAGGCCGGCGGCCAGCGCCAGGTTGAGCTTGATGGCGAAATTCCACCAGCCGAAGTAAGCGCCTTCGGCCCGGCCCGACTGGCCGTTGGCCTGGATCACGCCGGCCAGCAGCGCGCCGGGCAGCGCCAGGTCGGTGCCCAGTGCGATGCCGGACAGCGCGCAGACGATCACAAAACCCGCGGTGTCCCCGGCCACGATCTGCGTCGCCCAGCCGAAGGTGGCAATCGCCAGAACCATGCCCAGCAGCCAGGTGGGCGCCAGCCCGATGCGTTTGACCAGCGCCAGCCACAGCGGGATGGAGAGGGCCGCGCTCACGAAATAACTGCCCAGAAACAGCGGCTCCTGGCTGGCCGGCGCCTGCAGCCGGTCCTGGATGAAAAACAGCACCAGGGTCGCCGGCACCGCGCTGGCCGTGCCGTTGAGCAGGAAGACCGCGAGCAGGCGGCGAAAGCCCGGCTGGCGAAACGGCAGCCAGATCGACGTCGCCATCTGGGGGCCCGCGGATGCCTGCTGCGGCACCGGCCGGTCGGCGCGCGTCCAGGCCAGCCAGCCAACCGCCAGGGCCACAAAAAACAGCGCGGTGCTGGCCGGCAACCCGAACACGACCGGCGTGATCGACGCGAGCACCACGCCGACCAGGCCCAGGCCCTCGCGCCAGGCGACGATGCGGCTGCGCTGGCGCTCGTCGCCGCCCAGCATCGCGCCCCAGGACTGGTGCGACACGCTGAGCGCGCTGTAGCCGGCATAGGTCAGCATCAGCATCAGGCTGGCCCAGACCACCAGCGCCGACGGCGCGCTCACCAGCGGAAAAAACAGCAGCGCGAAGCCCAGCGCCAGCGCCAGCGCGGCGATGGCGCCCAGCCCCAGCACCGCCCTGGCCGAGCGCGCAAACAGGCGGTCGCTCAGGCGGCCCAGCAGGGGATCGATCAGCGCGTCGAACAGGCGTGCACCCAGCAGCACCGCGCCCAGGGTGGCCAGCGGCACGCCGAATTCACGGGCGTAGTGGTTGGGCAGGATCACGTACAGCGGCAGCGCCACAAAAGCCAGCGGCAGGCCCAGCATCCCGTAGGCCAGGCCGTTGCGGGTGCCGAAAGCGCCCGGGGCGGCGGCAGGGGTCACGGGCCGGCTCCGGCCACCAGTGCATTGCGCAGGCCGGGCTCCGAGGTGCCGGGCGCCAGCCAGATGCCGAAGAAACGCTGGGCGAACGCCGCATCGCGGATCTCGCCCAGCGGCTTGCCATTCATCCAGAAAGCCGCCCCCACCCCGGGCCGGTGCACACCCATGATGCGGTCGCCCTTTTTGACATCGGGCAGCACCCTGCGCAGCGCGGCCAGCCACTGGTCCGCGAGATCGTCGTTGACCGGCGCGGCGCGGCGCATTTCCGTGATCGAACGTTCGGCGATCGCCTGGCCTTCAAAGGCGCGCAGGTAGCTGAGCTCCAGCGCCAGCGCCTGGCTGGCAAAGCTGTCCACGCGGAAGCCGGGCGCTGCCCACAGCCGGGCGTCGTAAACCTGAAAACCGAAAACGCGCAGACGGCCGCCGCCGAGCAATTTCCCCTGCGGCAGCGCCTCCAGCAATTCCGCTGGCCTGGCGCTGCCCGCAGTGGCTTCGGTGCCGGTTTGCGCGGCCGCCGGCGCGGCGGCGCCGATGCCCAGCGCCAGCGCCAGCAGCAGCGCGCCCGTCAGATCCTGCGCAGTGTGTACTGCACCACGTCGGTGTTGGCCTGGGCGAAGGCCGCCTCGCAGTAAGCCAGATAGAACTCCCATATGCGGATGAACCTCTTGTCAAACCCGAGCTGGAGCACCCGTGACTCTTGCGCCATGAACTGTTCGCGCCACAGCCTGAGCGTGTGGGCGTAGTCCTGGCCAAACGAAAACTCGTCGATCACTTCCAGCCCCGCGGCGCGCGCCTGGGCGCGGAACTCGGTCGGGCAGGGCAGGCAACCGCCCGGAAAGATGTACTGCTGGATGAAGTCGGTCGATGAGACATAGCGTTCAAACAGCTCGTCGGCAATCACGATGCTCTGCACGCAGGCGTAGCCTCCGGGCTTGAGCAGGCGCGCTACCGCCTGGAAGTAGGTGGGCCAGTATTCACGCCCGACGGCTTCCACCATTTCAATCGAGCAAATCGCATCAAACGGCGCATCGCCGCTGGTTTCGCCGATGTCGCGGTAGTCCTGCAACCTCAAATCGGCCTTGTCGGCCGCGCCCACCCGCGCCATGCGTTGTTGCGCCCAGGCGAGCTGCTCGGTGCTCAGCGTCACGCCGACGACAGAGGCGTCAAATTCGGTGGCGGCCATTTCGGCCAGGGCGCCCCAGCCGCAGCCGATTTCCAGCACGCGGTCGCCGGGCCGCACGTCTGCCATGCGCAGCGCGCGCCTGACCTTGGCATGCTGCGCGTCCTTCATCGAAGTCTGCGGCGTCTCGAAAATCGCCGCCGAATAATTCATCGTGCCGTCCAGCCACAACTCGTAAAAGGCATTGCCCAGGTCGTAGTGCGCGTGGATGTTTTTCTGGCTGTTGGCCTTGGTGTTGCGGTTGAGCAGGTGCTTGACGCGGTAGGCCAGGCGGCCCAGCCAGGTGCCGTAGATCACGTCCTCGACTTCCGTGCGGTTGACAATCAGCACGCGCAGCAGCTCGGTCAGGTGTGGTGTGGTCCAGTCGCCGGCGATGAAACTTTCGGCAAAACCGATATCGCCCGAACGCAGCGCGGCGCTGCAGACCTTCCAGTTCACCAGCCGCAGGCTGGCCGTGGGCGCCTCGCCCGAGCCGAAGCGCTGCATGCTGCCGTCGGGCAACTGCAGGGTCAGCGTGCCATGCTTGAGGCGTGACAGCAGCTTGAAGGCCGTGCGCGCCGCGGCCGGGGCACCGCTGGGCAGCGCGAATGAAGCGCCGTTGGCGGAAGAAGTCGGGGAGTTGCTGGCAGTGTTCATCGCGTCACGAATACTTCGGGAGTTGGGGGTTTGCTGACAAAAGGCACACGTTTGCGCCAGAGCTTGAAGGCTTGCCAGTGAATGCGGGCGACCACACCCAGCGTCATCGCCGGATAACGCCACAGCGCCTTGCGCAGCGTCGCCGCGCTCAGGACCTGCAGCGTGCCGGCGACGCTGGTTTGCAGCAGCGGCCCCGATGCGTCGTCGTAATCGATGCGGGCCACGGTCTTCTCAAGCCCTTCGTTGCTGACGCGCATGAAACGGAAGCGATAGAAGCCGTCCAGTGTGCAGAACGGCGAGACGTGAAACACCTTGACGGCCTGCAGTTCCCGGCCATAACGCGGGTGGTCGAGCAGGTAGCAGTGGCGCTCGCCAAAGGTGTTGTTGACTTCGACGACGATGGCGCGCAAGGCGCCGGCGGCATTGTGGCAATACCAGAAGCTGACCGGCTTGAAGGTGTGGCCGAACACACGCGGGTAGGTGTGCAGCCAGACCTCGCCGGTGGCGTCGGTGATGCCCTCCCGCGCCAGCAGCGCATCGACCCAGGCCAGGCAGTCGTCGCCGCCCTCGCCATGGTCACGGTCAAAAAAGCTCAGGGCCGCTCGGCGGTTGCGCGCCAGTGCGCCATCGCCGTTCTGGTGCAGGCTGCGCAGCGGCAGCATCAGGAAATAGGTTGGGTAGTTGAAAGCGTTGACAGCGGGTTTGAGGCGGGTATGCCGCACCTCGCCGAAACCGATCAGGGCTTGTGCCGGGCTGGCGCTCATCGCGTGGCTCCAGCGCAGTCCTGCAGCAGTTGCCGGGCCACGCCCAGCCCCGACTTCAGGCCGTCTTCATGAAAACCATAACCGGTCCAGGCGCCGCAGAAATAGCTGTGTTGCCGGCCCTGCAGCCCGGGCAGCTCTTTCTGCGCGCAGATGGCCGCTGCGTCGAAAACCGGATGGGCATAGTCGAAGTCACCCAGGATGTGCGCCGGTGCGATCGGGGCTGCCGGATTCAGCGACACCACCACCGGCTGGGCAAACGGCAGCGGCTGCAGCAGGTTCAGCAGGTAATGCAGGCACACCCGGGTCGACTCGCGCTGCGGGTCCTGTGCCCGTTCGTAGTTCCACGCGGCCCAGGCCAGCTTGCTGGCCGGCAGCACCGAGGTATCGGTGTGCAGCACGGCGCGGTTGGGCTGGTAGCTGATGGCACCCAGCAGCGTGCGTTCGGCGCTGCTGGCGTTGTGCAGCAGGGCCAGCGACTGGTCGGAGTGGGTCGCCAGCACGACCTTGTCGAAGCGTTCGTCGGCGCCGTCGGTCAGCACGCGCACACCGCCATGGGCCGAGAAGGCATCGCGGACGATGCCGCGCACCGGTGTGTTCAGGCGTTTGTCGGCGATGCCGGCCACAATTTTTTCAACGTAATGGCGGGCGCCGCCGGTCACCGTCCACCACTGCGGCCGGTCGGCGACCTGGATCAGGCCGTGGTTGTGGCAGAAGCGGATCATGGTGGCCACCGGGAACTGCAGCATCTGGTCGGTGGGGCAGGACCAGATGCAGCCCAGCATGGGCAGGAAATACCAGTCGCGAAACTCGGCCGAGAACTGGCCCTCACGCAGGAACTCGCCGAGCGGCTGCATCATGGCGGCTTCCGCGCCGCTTTCGGCCAGCGCCGTGGCCGTGCGATTGAAACGCATGATGTCGCGCAGCATGCGCCAGAACTTCCAGTTCAGGAGATTGCCGCGCTGGGCAAACACGGTGTTCAGGCTGGAGCCGCTCCATTCCAGGGCGCCGCCTTTGCCGCTGCCGGGGATCTTGACCGAAAACGACATGTCCGACCGCGCGGTGGCCACGCCCAGCTCGGCAAACAGCTGGATCAGGTGGGGGTAGGTGCGTTCGTTGAAGACCAGAAAGCCGGTATCCACGCCGTGGGTGACCGGGCCTTGCGGCGTGGGCAGGGTGATGTCGACCGTGTGGGTGTGGCCGCCAAAATAACTGCCGGCCTCGAACAAGGTGAGCTCGGCCTGGCCCTGCAGGGCGTGGGCGACCGCGAGTCCGGCAATGCCGGAGCCGACGATGGCGACCTTGGGGCGGGCTGGAGAACTCATCTCACAGCCCGGAAGATAAAAATGTTGCGAAGCGCCCCGATGCGAACAAGGGAGGGAGGGAGGAGGAGGAGAACCGCCCCGGGATTGCAACCGGACCGCAAGCGGCCGGAAGTCTTCGCAACAAAAAACAGTGACTGTCGGCGCTGCGCCCGCGCGCCAGTACCGATGAGGTTAGGAGTCCCCGACCCCGCGCGCAGTTCCCTGATTGGGTCGACTGGTGGGTGTAAAAATTCGTTAACGTCGCGGAAGTCATCAATCAATGGGGCGTAATAGGGTGTGGGGAAAAAGCAGTTTTTTTCCGACAAGTTCTAAAAAATACTACTTGGTTGAATTATTACCGATTGGTAATTATTTGCCTAGAAGCTTCTCTTCGATGTCCTTCAGGAAGGCAGGGTCTTTGGGGTCGGTGGCGGTGTTGAAGCTGGTGACGCGCTGGCCATCGCGGGCCACGACGTACTTGTGAAAGTTCCAGCGCGGACGCTGGCCGGTCTGGTCGGCCAGTTGCCGGAACAGCGGGTTGGCCGTTTTGCCGGACACGCCGGATTTGACGAACATCGGAAACTTCACGCCAAAGGTGTTTTCGCAAAAATCGGCGATTTCCTTGTTGCTGCCGCTTTCCTGGGAAAAGTCGTTGGACGGAAACCCCAGCACCACCAGGCCTCGGTCCCGGTAGCGCGCAGACAGCGCTTCAAGGCCCGCGTACTGGCGGGTGAAACCGCAGAAGCTGGCGGTGTTGACGACCACCAGCACCTTGCCGCTGTATTGGCACAGGGACTGGGGCTTTTCGTCCTGCAGGCGCAAGAAGCTGTGTTGCAGCAAGAGGGCGCAGGC
This sequence comes from Polaromonas sp. AET17H-212, assembly GCF_002379085.1. Taxonomy (GTDB): domain Bacteria; phylum Pseudomonadota; class Gammaproteobacteria; order Burkholderiales; family Burkholderiaceae_C; genus Polaromonas. The sequence goes on from NZ_NBZW01000007.1 coordinate 51,545, forward strand.
CGGCGCCTCTGGCGCCGCAGCAGCGCCGGGGGTGGCGGCACGGGCGGGTGTGAGGGCCGCCATGCCGGCCAGCAGTGCCAGCATCAGCCAGGGTTTGAGAAACGGGTGCTTCATGAGCTTGCTCGCTGTTGAATAATGGAGGGCCTTGTGGCGCGGTCTGTGCGCCACAGGATCAAACTACCGGAAAACTGCGCCTGACTGCCAAAAATACGCAGTGGGGGCCCGACCAGATTCAAGCATGCCGCCCCCCGATCCCTCCCTGTCCGGTCCGGTGATTTCCTGCCCGGCCGACGCCTCTGCCCCCGGCTTCACGATTGCCGCGGTCGAGCGTGACACCGGCCTGTCCAAGGACACCTTGCGCGTCTGGGAGCGCCGCTACCTGTTTCCCGTGCCCGGCCGCGACGCCCACGGCGAGCGCCTGTATTCACGCGAGCAGCTCGAGCAGCTGCGGCTGATCAAGCGCCTGCTGGACAACGGGCACCGGCCCGGGCAGGTGGTGGGTTTGCCGCATGCCGAGCTGCAGGCCCTGGGCCGCCAGACCGGTGGCAACAAGCCGCGGGCGCAGGGGCAGCGCGGCAAGACCGTCAAGACCGCTAGGGCGGCGGTGGACGACCCGCCAGCGGGCGACGTTCTCGCGCCGCAGATCCAGGCCTGTTTTGAGCTGGTCAAGCGCCACGACGCGCTGGGCCTGCGCCACACCTTGGCCGCCGCCGTGCAGGAGCTGGGCCTGGCGTCTTTCGTCAGCACGCTGGTGGCGCCCCTCAACACCTTGATCGGTGACGCCTGGATGGATGGCCGGCTGGAAGTTTTCGAGGAGCATTTCTACACCGAGTCAGTCACCGCCGTGCTGCGCCTAGGCATCAGCAGCCTGGGCGTGGCCGGCGTCGCGTCGCCCCGGGTGCTGCTGACCACGTTTCCGCAGGAGTCGCACGGGCTGGGCCTGCTGATGGCCGAAACCTTTCTGGCCCTGCAGGGCTGCGACTGCCTGTCACTGGGCGTGCAAACGCCGGTGCCCGAGATCGCCCGGGCGGTGTCGGCGCACGGCGCGCAGATCGTGGTGCTCAGTTTCAGCGCCAGCCTCAACCCCAAGGATGTGACGCGGGGGTTGGGTGACCTGCACGGCCTGTTGCCACCGGCGGTCGAGATCTGGACCGGGGGCGCCTGTCCTGTGCTGCAACGCCGCAGCCTGCCGGGCGTGCGTGTGCTGGACAGCTTTGCCGCCATCGAGCCGGAACTCCAGCGCTGGCGCCAGACGCAGCCCTGAGCCGGCGTGACTGCTTTCTGGCGGCGTTGGCCGCTACCCAGGGCCGGCGCAAGGGTGTAGAAGGGTTGAAGAGGCGTGCAAATCACATCATGCCCTGAGCCCTGCATGGAAGAGGGCTGAAAAGCCTGCTCGAAAAAGCCTGTCACATTCAGCCCCTAAAATCAGATTGAATCTACTGCGGTGTGTGCCGCGTAAGGAGTGTGTATGCTTTATCCAGAACTTTTCAAACAGCTCGAATCCGTCCGCTGGGACATGGACAAGGACATTCCCTGGGCCAGTTTCGACGCGTCCAAGCTGACCGACGAGCAGGCGCAGACCATCAAGATGAATGCCATCACCGAGTGGGCGGCGCTGCCGGCCACCGAGATGTTCCTGCGCGACAACAAGGACGACAGCGACTTTTCCGCCTTCATGTCGATCTGGTTTTTTGAAGAGCAGAAACACTCGCTGGTGCTGATGGAGTACCTGCGGCGCTTCCGTCCCGAGCTGGCCCCGACCGAAAAAGAGCTGCACGACGTGCGCTTCGAGTTCGAGCCGGCCCCGCCGCTGGAGACCTTGATGCTGCATTTCTGCGGCGAAATCCGGCTCAACCACTGGTACCGGCGTGCCAGCGAGTGGCACACCGAACCCGTGATCAAGCAGATCTACACCCAGCTCAGCCAGGACGAGGCGCGCCACGGTGGCGCCTACCTGCGCTACATGAAACGCGCCATCAACAACTTCGGCAACGACGCCAAGGCCGCCTTCACCAAGGTCGGCGTGCTCATGGCCAGCGCCAGGCGCACGGCGCAGGCCCTGCATCCGACCAACCTGCATGTGAACAAGGCCCTGTTCCCGCGCGACACCATCCAGTCGCGCCTGCCCAACCCCGAGTGGCTGGAGCACTGGCTGGACAAGCAGATCCATTTCGACGCCGCCTGGGAAAGCAAGGTGGTCGAGCGCATCCTGCACAACCTGAGCCTGCTGATGAACCAGAGTTTCAAGACCGTGCAGGAGCTCAACCGCTACCGCAAGGAACTGAGCAAGGAAATCGCGGCATCGGTCGCACCACCACCGGTGGCCACCGGCGCCTGATGGCGGGCGCCGGCCTGCTGGCCGAGAGGGGGCGACGGCCTTCCGTTAAAGTGGCGTGATGCAAGGCGCATCCCCTCCCCCTTCTTTTCCCCTGTTCACGCAAAAAATCGTTTCCCGCGAGGAGGCGGCGCAGCGTGTCGCTGCACTGCCGCGGCCGGTGGTGTTCACCAACGGTGTGTTTGACGTGCTGCACCGCGGCCATGCGACTTACCTGGCGCGCGCACGGGCATTGGGCGCCAGCCTGGTGGTGGCGCTCAACACCGATGCGTCGGCCCGGCGCCTCGGCAAGGGCCCGGACCGCCCGCTCAACAACGAGGAAGACCGCGCCGTGCTGATGGCGGCGCTCGAGTCGGTGAGCCTGGTCACCTGGTTTGACGAGGACACCCCGCTGGCGCTCATCACCGAGCTCAGGCCAGACATCCTGGTCAAGGGCGGCGACTACGACATGGACACCCTCGCCGAGACCGCGGTGGTCCGGCGTTACGGCGGCCAGGCGCTGGCGATTCCGTTTGTCGACGGCTACTCGACCACTGCGCTGGTGCGCAAGATCCGCCAGGCCCCCTGATCTGGCCTCTGATCCTAAGATGCTATTGATTCAATAGCTCGTTGTGCCCGTGAAATAAGGGCTGCAGGCCATTTTTACTCACATCCGAACGTAGGCGGCCTCCGGCTCAGGGCGTCGGCAACTGCGCCGGCTTCGCCTCCGCCGCCAGCGCCGCCTGACCAGCCTCGGGCGAGGCCTTGCGGCCGCGCAGCCGGTTTGCCAGGCGCCTGAAACCGCGCTCGATGTCGTCGATGTAGGGGAACACCGCCGGCACCACCAGCAGGCTCAGCACCGTGGAGGTGATCAGTCCGCCGATCACGGCAATCGACATCGGTGAGCGAAAGCTCGGGTCGGCCGCACCGAAGCCGAAGGCGATCGGCATCATGCCGGCGCCCATGGCCAGCGTGGTCATGATGATGGGCCGGGCGCGCTTGTGGCAGGCGTCCAGCAGCGCATCACGGCGTGACATCGGCGCCACCACCGGGTGGCCGTTGCTGCCGTCGTTGCCGCGGCGCGCCACGATGGCGTATTCGACCAGCAGGATGGAGTTCTGGTCGCGATGCCCATCAGCATGATCAGGCCGATCAGCGAGGGCATGGAAAAACTCTTCTGCGCAATCAGCAGGCCAACAAAGGCGCCGCCCAGCGACAGCGGTAGCGCCGCCAGAATCGTCACCGGGTGCAGGAAGTCCTTGAACAGCAGCACCAGCACGATCTAGATGCACAGCACAGCGTCCGTTTCCCCCGCAGAGATCAAGTGCCGGCGTGCGGCGCGCCGGTTTCGAATACCGTGTGCCACACCGCCAGGATGGCCTCGCGTTCGGCCTGCAGCGCCGACGGCGCCACCTGGGTCGGCTCTTCGTTGAGGCGCGCCTGATGCTGCACCCGGCGCAGCGCGCGGTAGGCGCGGGCCGCCGCCTGGCCCTGGCCGGCAGGCAGCAGGCCGGCGGCCTCGGCGCGCTGCAGCAGCGCGATGTTGCCGACGTTGTCGGCCAGTTCCGGGTGGCTGCGCGACTGGGACAACACCAGAAACTGCACGACGAACTCGGCGTCCACCATGCCGCCGGGGCTGTGCTTGACGTCGAATTTTTCCCCGGTTTTTTCACCCTTGATCGGATGGGCGGCACGCACTTTCTCGCGCATCGCGACAATCTCGCGGCGCAGGGCCGGGATGTCGCGCGCGGCGCTGATCACGGCCAGCCGCACCGCGTCAAAACGCTGGCGCAGGGAGTCGCTGCCCTGGACAAAACGGGCGCGGGTGATGGCCTGGTGTTCCCAGGTCCAGGCGGTGTTGCTGCCGCGTTGCTGCTGGTAATTGGCATAGGCCTCGAAACGCGTGACCAGCAGCCCCGAGTTGCCGTTGGGCCGCAAGGCGGTGTCGATCTCGAACAGGTCGCCCTCGCCGGTCTTGATGGTCAGCCAGTTGATCAGCTTGCGCACAAAAGTAGCATAGACCTCCGAGGCCCGCTCGTCCTCGTCGTCGTAGACGAACACGATGTCCAGGTCGCTGCCGTAGCCGAGCTCCTTGCCGCCCAGCTTGCCGTAGGCAATGATGGCGAACTGCGGTGTCTCGCGGTGGCGGTTTTTCAGGCGTTGCCAGCACCAGTCGGTTGTGACCTTGAGCACGGCTTCGGCCAGCGTGCTGAGGTCGTCGGCGACCTGTTCGACCGTGAGTTGACCTTCGACGTCGCGCGCGAGTGTGCGAAACAGCTCGGCATGGTGCGCACGGCGCAACAGGTTCAGGCAGCTTTCCTCGTCGTCCTCGCCGGTGCGGCGCAGGGCGGCCAGCCGCTGCTGCAGTTCCTGCATGAAGGCGGCGGCGTCAAAACGTTCATGCAGCATGGCGTCGCTGGCCAGTTCATCGATCACCCCCGGGTGCTGCAGCAGGTAACGCGCCGGCCACCTGGCCGCGCCCAGCAGGCGCAGCAGGCGCTCATGCACGGCGGGACGTTCCACCAGCAGCGCCAGATAACTCTCCCGGCGCAGCAGCGGCTCAATCCAGTCGATGATGCGCACCGCCGCGTCCTCGCCGACCTTGCCTTCGAGCAGCCACTGGGCGGTGCGCTGCACCAGACGCGTCAGGCGCGCTCTGGCATCGTCGCGCAGCCCCAGCACGCGCGGGTGCTCGCGCCACAATTCCAGCCGGGCGCGAAATTTATCGGGCCACTGGTCCGCGAGTTTTTCCAGCAGCTCGTCGAGGTTTTGCGGTGCGGCCGGGGCCGACTTGCCGCAGCCCTTGCACTCGCTTTTCTGGCCCAGCAGCGTGTCGAACTCCTGGGCGACCAGTTCCCGGTGCGTGTCGAGCTCGCTCAGGAACGGGCAGCAACTGCTGTAGCCGAGGGTCTGGGCAATCCAGGCCAGGTCGTCATCGCGCGTCGGCAACACGTGGGTCTGCTGGTCGTCGAGGTACTGGATGCGGTGCTCGACACGGCGCAGGAAATCGTAGGCACGCATCAAGGCTTCGGCCGTGGCCTGCGCCATCAGTCCGGCACTGGCCACACGCTGCAGCGCATCGACCGTCGGGCGGGTGCGCAGCTCGGGAAACTGCCCGCCGCGCACGACCTGCAGCAGCTGCACGGTGAATTCAATCTCGCGGATGCCGCCGCGCGACATCTTCACGTCGTTGGCGCGCTCGGGGTGGCCGGCGGCCCGTTTGGCGGCATGTTCGCGGATCTGCCGGTGCAGGATGCGCAGCGCATCGAACACGTTGTAGTCGAGGTAGCGCCGGAACACAAAAGGCAGAACGGACCCGCGCATGGCCTGGGCCGAGCCGTTCTGGATACATTCGAGCGGCGCCACCACCCGGCTCTTGAGCCAGGCAAAACGCTCCCACTCGCGCCCCTGGACCTGGAAGTATTCTTCGAGCGCCCCCAGCGACACGGCGGCCGGGCCCGAGTTGCCGTTGGGCCGCAGCGCCAGGTCGACCCGGAACACAAAACCGTGTTCGGTGGCCTCGCCAATCAGGTTGTAGATGGCCTTGACCTGTTGCGCGAAATATTCATGGTTGGAAATGACGCCGCGGCCATCCGCGCGGCCGGTGGTCTCGCCGTCGTGGTCATAAACGTAGATCAGGTCGATGTCGCTGGAGACATTGAGCTCCCGGGCCCCCAGCTTGCCCATGCCGATCACCCACAGCTGGGCGCGCTGCCCGGGCGGGACGCCCGGCACGTCGAGCGCCTGCGGGGCGCCATGCAGCGCGTCCAGCGGCTTGCGCGACTCGCAGATGGCGATGTCCAGCGCCAGCTCGGCCAGCTCGGTCATGGCCTTGGTGATGACCTGCAGCGGCGCTTCACCACCATCACAATCAAGAACCACCAGGCGCTCCATGACGAGCTGGCGCAGCACCCGCAGGGCCGCGCCGGTGTCCAGTCCGCGTGCCTGCAAGGCGTCGTAGGTGATCTGCATGCCGGCCCGCCCGGGTGCGCCGGGAGGCAACAAGGCCAGCTCGTCGGCATAACGCCGCCGTATCCGCTGGACAAACCGCGAGTAGCCCGATGCCGCCAGGGGCGGGGCCGAAAGGTCGATCGATGCCATGGACATTACAGGACTTCCCTGGGTTGCATTGAACGGACGGAAGCGCTGAAGGTCATAATTCTCATGTCCATGGATCAAACGACACCCTCCCAGCCGGCGCTTGCCTCTCGACGTCTCAAAATTGCCGCGCTGGTTGCCCGCCTGGCCTTGGGCCTGGTGCTGGCTTTCTGGGTGCTTTTCGGCGCGGCCTGGGCCGTGCTGCACGGCTGGATTGTGCCGCGAATCGGTGAATTCCGCCCGCGCCTGGAAACAGCAGCCAGCCAGGCCCTGGGTGTACCGGTGCGCATCGGCCAGATCACGGCCCGGCCGGGCGGGCTGATTCCGTCCTTTGAGCTGCGCGATGTCGCGCTGCTGGACGCCCAGGGGCGCGAAGCCCTGCGCCTGCCGCGTGTGCTGGCAGCCGTCTCGCCCTCCTCCCTGTGGGGTCTGGGTTTTGAGCAGCTTTACATCGACCGGCCCGAGCTCGATATCCGGCGCACGGCCGACGGCAAGATTTATGTGGCCGGCCTGGATGTGTCGCGCGACCCCAACGACGACAGCAGCGCCATCGCCGACTGGGTTTTTTCGCAAACCGAGTTTGTCATCCGCGGCGGCACGGTGCGCTGGACCGACGACCTGCGGCAGGTCCCGCTGCTGGCCCTGACCGAGGTGGACTGGACCTTGCGCAACCCGGGCCGGCGCCACCTGATGCGCCTGGATGCGACCCCGCCGCCCGCCTGGGGTGAGCGGTTCAGCCTGCGCGGTGTGTTTCGCGAGCCGTTGTGGTCGGGCGGCGCCGGCCAATGGCGCCGCTGGGCCGGACAGATGTATGCCGAGTTCGGGCGGGTCGATGTGTCCGAGGTCAAGCGTTACGCCGACCTGGCCAGCCTGGGCATCGACCTGCGGGCCGGCAACGGCGCATTGCGGGCCTGGGCCGATGTCAGCAACGGGCAGATCACCGGCGGCACGGCCGATGTGGCGCTGCTGGAGGTGGATGCGCAGTTGGGCAAGGCCCTGCAGCCGCTGGCGCTGCAGGCCGTGAGTGGCCGTTTTGGCGGCCGGCAGTTTGCCAACGGCTTCGAGTTCGCCACCGAAGGGCTGCAGTTTCGCACCCGCGATGGTTTGCAGTGGCCGGGCGGCAATGTGTCGCTGGTCTACACCGGTGCCGAAGGCAAGACGGCTGCGCGCGGCGAGTTCCGGGCGGACAAACTTGACTTGGCTGCGCTGGCGCTGATTGCCAGCCGGCTGCCGCTGGGCGATGCAGCGCATGCCATGCTGACCTCGCTGATGCCCAAGGGCCTGGTGGACGTGGTTGAAGCGCGTTGGCAGGGCGCACTCGATGCGCCGCTCAGCTATGCGGCCAAGGGCCGGGTGTCGCAGCTTGAAGTGGCAGCCCAGGCAGCAGCTCAGGGGGGCGGCAACCGGCCCGGGGTGCGGGGCGCGGCGGTGGAGTTTGACCTGACCCAGCAGGGTGGGCAGGCCAAAGTCAGGATCACCAAGGGCGAATTGCATTTGCCCGGCATTTTTGAAGACCCGCGCCTGCCGTTCGAGCAGCTCTCGACCGATGCCCAATGGAAGCTGAACGGCCCGAAAATCGACGTGCAGCTGCGCAACCTGGTGTTTGCCAACGCCGATGCCCAAGGCAGCGCGCAGGCCAGCTGGCACACCGCCGACGCCCCGGCGGCGCCTGCCGGCGGCGCTGCCCGGGACAGCCGCTTTCCCGGTGTGCTGGACTTGCAGGGCAGCCTGAGCCGCGGCGACGGCGGCCGGGTGCATCGCTACCTGCCCCTGATCCTGCCGGACACGGTGCGCCACTATGTGCGTGATGCGGTGACCCAGGGCGCGCTCAGCGACGTGAAATTTCGGCTCAAGGGCAATTTGAATGACATGCCCTTTGCCAACCCCAAGCTCGGCGAGTTCCGGGTGTCGGCCAGGGTGGCCAAGGCCACCCTAGCCTATGTGCCGCGGTCGATACAGCCGCGTGACGCCAGCGCCTGGCCGGCCCTGAGCGAGCTCGATGGCGAACTGGTGTTCGACCGCGCCTCCATGCAGGTCAATGGCGCGACCGGCCGTATCGCCGGTTTCCCCGGATTGCAGGTGGTCAAGGCCGATGCCCGGATTCCGGACCTCATGCACGCGGCCACGGTGCAGGTGGTGGGCGAGATCAAGGGCCCGCTGGCCGAGGCTGTGGCGGTCGTCAACACCTCGCCGCTCGGCGACATCACCGGCAAGGCGCTGGCCAAAACCGTGGCGAGCGGGGCCGCCGGCTACAAGCTTGAACTGAGCCTGCCGCTGGCCGACCTCGCCAAGTCCAGGGTGAAGGGCAGTGTCAGCCTGGCTGGCAACGATGTGCAGTTCACGCCGGACACGCCGCAGCTCACGCGTGCGAAGGCGCTGGTGAGTTTCACCGAAAGCGGCTTTGCCATCAGTGGCGGGCAGGCGCGCCTGCTGGGCGGTGACGTCCGCCTGGAGGGGGGCACACGCACAGCGCCGGCCGGCGCGGCGCGGCCCACGGAATTTCCGGATGCAACCGTGCTCATCCGGGCCCAGGGCACCCTGAGCGCTGAAGGGTTGCGTCAGGCCAAAGAACTGGACCTGGTGTCGCGCCTGGGCAGCCGCGCCAGCGGCAGCGCCGCCTACACGGCCAGTCTCGGGTTCCGGCGCGGTGCCACCGAGATCAGTGTGTCCAGCAACCTGCAGGGAATGGCCTTGAGCCTGCCGGCGCCCTTGAACAAGAGCGCCGAGGCCGCCCTGCCCGTGCGTTTTGACAACACGGTCGTGCGCGGTGCGACCCCCGGGCAGGCCCTGCAGGACCAGCTGTCCCTGAGCGTGGGGCGGCTGGCTTCGGTGCAGTACCTGCGCGACATCAGCGGGCCGGAGCCACGGGTGTTGCGCGGCGGCATTGCCATCGGCCTGGAGCCCGGCGAAAGTGCGCCGGTGCCGGAGGCCGGGGTGGCTGCCAACATCAATCTCGCCAGTGTTGACATCGATGCCTGGGAGCAAGTGCTGGCCGCCAGCCCGGGGCCGGCGGCGCCGGGCGAGCGACTGACGCCCGCCAGCGCCGTGCTGGGCTATCTGCCGACCACCATGGCGATACGTGCCAGGGAGTTGGTGTTCGACGGGCGAAAACTCAACAACGTCGTGCTCGGCGGATCGCGGGACGGTCTGACCTGGCGTGCCAACATCGACGCGACCGAACTCAATGGCTACGTCGAGTTTCGCCAGCCCGGGGGCGCGGGTGCCGGCCGGCTGTATGCGCGCCTGTCGCGCCTGAGCCTGGGCCAGAGCACGGCCAGCGAGGTCGAGGCCATCCTCAACGAGCAGCCTGCCAACGTCCCGGCGCTCGACATCGTGGTGGAAGACCTGGAGCTGCGCGGCAAGAAGCTGGGCCGGGTTGAAATTGAAGCCATCAACCGCGGCGCCGGGACGGTGGCCCGCGAAGGGGGCGTGCGCGAGTGGCGGCTCAACAAGCTCAATGTCATCGTGCCGGAGGCCACACTGACGGCCACCGGCAACTGGGTGGCCGTCAACGCGCAGCAGCCGGTGGCTGCCGGCGGCTCGCGCCTGCAACCCGAGCGGCGCCGCAGCGTGATGAATTTCAGGCTGGACATTGCCGATTCGGGTGAGTTGCTCAAGCGTTTTGGCATGAGCGATGTGATCCGCCGCGGCAAGGGCAAGCTCGAAGGCCAGATCGCCTGGGTGGGTTCGCCGCTGAGCCTGGATTACCCGAGCCTGAGCGGGCAGTTCAATGTGAATGTGGCCTCGGGCCAGTTTCTCAAGGCCGAACCGGGCATTGCCAAGCTGCTCGGGGTGCTCAGCCTGCAGGCCCTGCCGCGGCGCCTGACGCTGGATTTCCGCGACGTGTTTTCGGACGGTTTTTCCTTTGACTTCGTGCGCGGCGACGTCACCATCAACCAGGGCCTGGCGTTTACCAACAACCTGCAGATGAAGGGTGTCAACGCCGCCGTGCTGATGGAAGGCAAAGCCGACATCGCCAGGGAAACCCAGGACCTGACGGTGGTGGTGGTGCCGGAGATCAACGCCGGCACCGCGTCCCTGATTGCCACCGTCATCAATCCGGCGATTGGCCTGGGGTCTTTTCTGGCCCAGTATTTCCTGCGGCGCCCGCTGACCGAGGCGGCGACCCAGGAATTCCACATTGACGGCACCTGGGCCAACCCGAAAATCACCAAGGTGGATCGCAAGGCCGCGGTCGAGGTCAAGCCCGGCGAGAAACCCGCCGAGGACACCGGAGCAAGGAAGTAGCCATGCACGTCGCCGCCCTTCAAATGGTTTCGGGGACCAGCGTCCCCGCCAACCTGGCCATGGCCGGGCAGTTGCTGGAGCGTGCGGCCGCGCAGGGCGCCGAGCTGGCCGTGTTGCCCGAGTATTTTTGCGTGATGGGACTGAAGGACACCGACAAGCTCGCTGTGCAGGAGGCCGCCGGCGAGGGCCCGATCCAGGATTTTCTGGCGCGGTCCGCGCGCGAACTCGGGCTCTGGATTGTGGGCGGCACGGTGCCGCTGGGCGCCAGCGACCGCCAGCATGTGCGCAACAGCTCGCTGGTCTATGCGCCCACGGGTCAGTGCGTCGCGCGTTACGACAAAATTCACCTGTTCCGCTTTGACAACGGGCTGGAGCAGTACGACGAGTCGCGTGTGATTGAACGCGGCGCAGCGCCGGTGACCTTCGAGCTGCCCTCGGTCGACGGCCACCGTTACCGGGTCGGCCTGAGCGTCTGTTACGACCTGCGCTTTCCCGAGCTGTACCGGGCCATGAAGGCGGACCTGCTGCTGGTGCCCAGCGCCTTCACGCAGACCACCGGCCGGGCGCACTGGGAAGTCCTGCTGCGGGCACGGGCGATTGAAAACCTGGCCTATGTAGTGGCTGCGGCCCAAGGGGGGGACCATGACAACGGACGCAGCACCTGGGGCCAGAGCCTGGTGGTCGATCCCTGGGGAGACGTGTTGCGTGAGCAGGCCCAGGGTCCCGCCGTGGTCATGGCCGAGGTGAGCGCGGACCGGTTGCGGGCGGTTCGGCTGCAGTTGCCCGCGCTGGACCACGGGGTGTTGTGAGCGCGCCCGACGAAGCGGCCAACCGCGGCGAACCGTCTTCGGACCGGCGGCGCTGGAGCCGGCGCTGGGGTTTGTGGGCGCTGCTGGTGGCCCTGCTGCTCGGCCTGTTGTCCACCCTGGTCTGGCTTGCCGGGCGTTACGAGTCCAGCCAGGTGCAAAGCCGGCTGGAGCAGGACGCGGTGCAGACAACCACCGACATTCGCGCCGCACTGACGCGCAACGTCCAGGGCATCCAGGCCCTGCAGGCCAGCAGCCCGGACCCGACCGCCTGGCGTGTGCCGGCGTCTGCGCTGCTGCACGAACACCGGGAGATGTTGCGGCTGGAGTGGCGCAATGTGGCGCTGGCCCCGGTCGCCTATGCGGAAACGCCGTACCGGCCTTCGGTGTTTGAGCGCCTCGGGCGCGCCAGCGCGCAGACCGACGTCAGTTTTGCCTGCGCGGCGGCGCGCCGCTTTAGCGGCCCGGCCTATTCGAGCAGCTACTTCCTGCCGCAGGCCGACGGGCTCGGGCTGGAGGTGCTGGACATGTGCCTGCCGGTGCTGGCCGGCGGCCAACTGGCGGGTTACCTGCTGGCGACCTATTCGCTGCAGGAGATCTTGTCCGAGCTGGTGGGCCGGCAACTCGCGCGTGGCCACGGCCTGGCGTTCACCGAGGCCGACGGCACGCGCCTGGCCATGTACGGCAACCCGGCCCGTGGCAACCGTGTTTATGTCGCGCAGCAGCTGCTCGATTTGCCGGGCAACACCATGGTTCTGCGGCTGGAGCGCCAGCTCGGCACGCCGGCCCTGTTTCCCAACCTGCTGACCGCGCTGGTGGCGGCCATGTCGCTGGCGCTGGTTGCCGTGCTGGCGCTGCTCGGGCGCGACATGCGCCGGCGCCTGAAGGTCGAGCACGACCTGGCCGACGCGCTGGCCTTTCGCAAGGCCATGGAGGATTCGCTGGTCACCGGCATGCGCGCCAGGGACCTGCAGGGTCGCGTGACCTATGTGAATCCGGCCTTTTGCCAGATGGTGGGGCTGGAGGCCGGCGAGTTGCTCAAGCACGGCACGCCGCCGCCTTACTGGCCGCCCGAGCAGGTCGAGGAGTACGAGCAGCGGCAGGCGCGGCGCCTGGCCGTCGGTGCGACCCTGCCGCGGGAAGGCTTCGAGTCCGTCTTCATGCGCCGGGATGGTTCGCGTTTTCCGGTGCTGATCATCGAGGCGCCGCTGATCAACGCCGTGGGCAAGCAAACCGGCTGGATGAGCGCCATCCTCGACGTCAGCGAACAGCGGCGCGTCGAGGAATTGTCGCGCGCCAGCCAGGACCGGCTGCAGGCCACGGCCAGGCTGGCCACGGTCGGCGAGATGGCTTCACTGCTGAGCCACGAGCTGAACCAGCCGCTGGCGGCCATTTCCAGCTACGCGACCGGCTCGCTGAATTTGCTGCAAAACGCTGTGGCCGGCGAACCGCAACCGCCCGACCACCAGGACCTGCAGCTGGCGATGCGCCGCATCGCCGAACAGGCCGAACGCGCCGGCAAGGTCATCAAGAGCGTGCATGACTTTGTGCGTCGCCGGGACCAGGTGCGCGAGCCCGTGGCGCCGCGCGCCCTGCTGGACGCGGTGCTGCCGCTGGTCAGCCTGCAGGCCCGCAAGCTGGGAGTCCGGGTGCTGATCCAGGTGGACGACAGCTGCGAGCCGGTGCTGTGCGACCGGACCATGGTCGAGCAGGTGCTGCTCAACCTGGCGCGCAACGGCATGCAGGCCATGCAGTCGCCGGACAAAAGCCGGCGCACCGACAAGCTGCTGATCCTGCGCGTGCGGCCGGCCGCCTCCAATGCACACAGCCGCTGGGTGGAGTTTGCCGTGATCGACCATGGGGAAGGCATTTCGGAGGAGGTGGCGCGCCAGCTGTTCACGCCCTTCTTCACGACCAAGGCCGAAGGCATGGGCCTGGGGCTGAGCCTGTGCCGCACGGTGATCGAGCAGCACGGTGGGTTTCTCGGGTTTGCGGCGGGCCAGCCTCAGGGTACGATTTTCACCTTTACATTGCCGGCTTCTGTCACCGCCGTCGTGGCGGCCGACCTGTCCGCCTGAAATCCCGCCTGCGGGAAGGAGTTGCCATGGAACCCATCCAGAATGCCACGGTCTACATCGTGGATGACGATGCCAGCGTGCGCGAGGCGCTGGCCTGGCTGCTGCGTTCGCGGCGCCTGACCAGCGAAACGTTTGCCAGCGCCGAGGCGTTCGACGAGCGGATCTCGGGGCCGTTCACCGTCAGCTCGCCTTCGTGCGCCCTGCTCGACGTGCGCATGGGCGGCATGAGCGGGCTGGCCATGTTCGAAAAACTGATCGGGTATGGCCTGCTGCCGACCCTGCCGGTGATTTTTCTGACCGGTCACGCTGACGTGCCGACCGCGGTCGATGCCGTCAAGCGGGGCGCTTTCGATTTTTGCGAGAAGCCCTTTTCCGACAATGCCCTGGTGGACCGCATCGAGCAGGCGCTGATGCAGTCGGCAGCGGCACTGGCCGAGCTCAGCGAGCACACCGGCCTGCGCGCGCGCCTGGAAGGCCTGACCGAGCGGGAGCGCGACGTGATGGCGCTGGTGGTGGAGGGCCTGCCGAACAAGCTGGTGGCCGACCAGCTCGACATCAGCGTGCGCACGGTGGAAGTGCACCGGGCCCGGGTTTTTGACAAAATGCAGGTAAAGTCGGCGGTGGAGCTGGCGAATCTGCTCCGTAATTTATAGCGTTATGGCGGATCCCCGGGCTTTTCCGGTGGTGCGTCAAGCGGAACATCGCTTTTGAGTTCGCCCTTGCTGCGGCCGGAGAACATCGTCCACCAGACAATGAAAACCAGAATGAGCAAGGCCCCCAGGGCTTCGAGTAAAAGTAAGGCCATGACTGTTTTTTCCCGGATAACACCGACGTTTGTCATTATCGCCGCCGTGCTGGGCCTGGTGTCCTGCGCGACGGCGCCCGTGCCTGCACCCCTGCCTTCGACGCCCGCCGCGGCCAGCGTGCCTGCGCGTCCCGGGTCGGGCGCAGAGGCGGGCGCCATGGTGCGCGGCAAGAGCCGCTGGGTGCCGGTGGCCTGGAGCGAACTGCCGGGGTTTGAAAACGACGCGCTGTTTGAGGCCTGGAACGCCTGGCTCAAAAGCTGTGAGCGGCCCGGGCCGGTGTTTGCCCCCCTGTGTGGCGAAGTGCGGCGCCTGAGCATTGCGACCGGGGCGGAGCAGCGCGCCTGGATGGTGGGCCGGCTGCAGCCCTACCGCGTCGAAACCCTGCAAGGCACGGCCGAAGGACTGCTCACCAGTTATTACGAACCCGTGCTGAGGGCCAGCCGTCAACCCGGCGCCGCTTACCCGGTGCCGCTGTACCAGCCGCCGGCCGGTCTGGGCAGTCGCAAGCCCTGGTACACCCGGCAGGAAATCGAGACGCTGCCCGAGGCGCAGGCCGCGCTCCGCGGGCGGGAGATCGCCTGGCTCGCCGATCCGATTGATGCGATGTCGCTGCATATCCAGGGCTCGGGCCGGCTGGCCATCACCGACGCCGGTGGCGCGCAGCGCACCGTACGGGTGGCGTTTGCCGGTTCCAACGACCAGCCTTTTCGCAGCATCACCCAGTGGCTGGTGGAGCAGGGCCAGGGCCGGATGAACGCGCCCTGGACCGAATCCACCAAGGCCTGGGCGGCGCAGAATCCGCAGCGCGTGTCGCAACTGCTGTGGAGCAACCCGCGTTACATTTTTTTCCGCGAAGAGGCCCTGAGCGAGATGGACGCGGCCTACGGCCCGCGCGGCGCCCAGGGCGTGCCGCTGACGCCCGGCCGTTCGATCGCCGTGGATCGGGACAGCATTCCCTACGGCACGCCGGTCTGGCTGGCCTCGCGCGGCGCGGCGGCGGACCTGCAAAAACTCGTGATTGCGCAGGACACGGGCAGCGCCATTGTGGGTGCGGTGCGGGCCGACTATTTTGCCGGAACAGGGCCGCAAGCCGGCGAGCTCGCCAGCCGGGTGAACCAGCCCCTGCGCCTGTGGGTGTTGTGGCCCAAATGAACCTGCCATCCACCTTTCTCCCCCGCTGCGGTTTGCTGCTCGCTGCGGCTGCCTTGCTCTCGGCTTGCGCCGTCAGCGGCACCGGGTCAGCGGCCGCGCGTTACCGCTGTGAACATGACATTGATTTCAGCGTGAGGTTTGTGGATGACAGTGCGCTGATCGAGAGTTCGCGCGCCTCCGACGTGCTTTTCCGCGATGCAGGCGGGCAAGGCGCCTCGCAGACCGTGTACAGCAACACGCGGATGCGCGCGGAGTTTGGCCTGGGTTCGGGCGGGCGTGAGGCGGTGCTGCGTTACCCGCTGCTGCCGCTGGTGGCGCGCTGCGTGCGGGATGGAAAAGAAGGCCCTTAACGTACCGAAATCCGCAGCTGCACCGTCAGCGTCGAGCGGGTTGTCGACTGCGCGTTGTGGAACAAGCCGGCACGGCTGCCGGTGCCGTCTTCCTCCGACTGGGCCACGGTCACCCACTCGTTGAGCGGTGCAACCAGCGTCGTCACCACGCGGGAATCCGTGGGTGGCGAAGTTGCGCTGCGTGGGCGTTGCACGGCAGCCAGTTCCAGCTCGGCGCTGTCGCCGCCGCGCCAGAGCGGCCGGGCCGCAAAGCCGCTGCCCGCGGTCACCAGCACCGTGCCGCTGCCGTAACGCACGATGCCGTTTTGCACAAAGCTGTGCAGCAGCCGCAAAGGCACGCTGGTGCCCAGCAGGATGTTGGCGCTGCGGCCGTTCAGTACCAGCAAGCGCTGGGCCACGTCGTCCGACCCGGTTCGCTGGCCGCTTTGCGCTTCGAGGTGGACCTGGCCCGCAGACTGGCCAGGCTGCAGCCGCAGCGTGCCGGCGGCGCCCAGCGTGTTCCGGGACGCGCTGCTGTCGCGCACCTGGCGTACCTCAATTTGCAGATTGCGCATCGGCAAGGGCGCCTGATTTGCTATCAAATCAGGAGCTGTTTGCGCGCGTGCGATAAGGGCGGGAGCCATAAAAAGCACTGCAAGCAGGGCCGAAGCGGCGTGGGAGCGGCCAATAAGCATGGTGCGGGCTGTCATGGGGCTTTGTCTGACAAATGGCCCAGAGGCAGCACGCTGCTGGACTTGATTTCGCCCAGCGAGAAGCTGGTGTGCATGTCCTTCACATTGGGCAGGTTCAGCAGGCTTTTCAGGGCGAAACGCGAAAAACTGTCGAGGTCCCGGGCCACCACCTGCAACTCGAAGGTGCCGGTGCCGCTGATGTAGTGACAGGCGATGATCTCAGGCAATTTGCGAATGGCTTCCTCCATCGCGCTGGTCGCATCGCCCGTGTTGCGGTCGGCATCGAGGCGCACAAAGGCCAGCACGCCCAGGCCGATCTTGTGGCGGTCGATCTCCGCGCGGTAACCCTTGATGAAGCCGCCTTCCTCCAAGGCCCTGACGCGCCGCCAGCAGGGTGCGGCGCTCAGGCCGACGCGGGTGCTGAGTTCGGCGTTGCTCAACCGGCCGTCGGTCTGCAATTCATGCAAGATCGCGAGGTCAAACTTATCAAGTGTTTCCATGGATGGCAATTTTAAGCAAGAATCTTGCTGGAAGTGCGTGAAACAAGGCATAAAAAGCAAAGACTTATCTGGCCATCGCGCCTACACTTTGTTCATATATAGAGGCATCACCCTATCCGGGTGTAAGCCTTTTCGCTCTGCCCACAAGGCGGTGTCAGCCCCACGACTGGAGACAAGATGAACGCGCCCCTTCCTGAACACATTCGCAAAGCCCTCGAGACGGTCACGCTCGACGACAAATACAGCCTCGATTACGGACAGGCCTTCATGAGCGGCGTCCAGGCCCTCGTCAAGCTGCCCATGCTGCAGCGCCAGCGCGACGCCCTGCAGGGCAAAAACACCGCGGGCTTCATCAGCGGTTACCGCGGCTCGCCGCTGGGCGGCTACGACCAAGCCTTGTGGAAGGCCTCCAGCTACCTGAAGGCGCAGAACATCGTGTTCCAGCCGGGCGTCAATGAAGAGCTCGCTGCCACGGCCTTGTGGGGCACACAGCAACTGGGCTTTTCGCCACCGGGCACCAACAAGTACGACGGCGTGTTCGGCATCTGGTACGGCAAGGGCCCGGGCGTGGACCGCTGCTCCGACGTGTTCAAACACGCCAACATGGCGGGCACCACCCCCTGGGGCGGCGTGATTGCCGTGGCCGGCGACGACCATGTGGCGAAAAGCTCCACCGCCGCGCACCAGAGCGACCATATTTTCAAGGCCTGCGGCCTGCCGGTGTTTTTCCCGACCAATGTGCAGGAAATCCTGGACCTGGGTGTGCACGCGTTTGCCATGAGCCGCTTTTCCGGCGTCTGGGCCGGCATGAAAACCATCCAGGAAATTGTCGAATCCAGCGCCACCGCGATGATCGATCCCGAGCGCGTGCAGATCAAGCTGCCGACCGACTTCCAGATGCCGCCGGGCGGCGTGCACATCCGCTGGCCCGATGCGGCGCTGGACCAGGAGGCGCGCCTGTTCGACTACAAGTGGTATGCCGCGCTGGCCTACATCCGTGCCAACCGGCTCAATTACAACGTGATCGAAGGCCCGAACGACCGCTTTGGCATCATTGCCAGCGGCAAGGCCTACAACGACACGCGCCAGGCCCTGATCGACCTGGGCCTGGACGACGCCACCTGCCGCCAGCTCGGCATCCGCCTGCACAAGGTGGGGGTGGTCTGGCCGCTGGAAGCGCAGGGCACGCGCGAATTTGCCACCGGCCTGCAGGAAATCCTGGTGGTCGAGGAAAAGCGCCAGGTCATCGAGTACCAGCTCAAGGAAGAGCTCTACAACTGGCGCGCCGACGTGCGGCCCAACATCTACGGCAAGTTCAACGAGGTCCAGGGTGACTTCAGCGGCGGCGAATGGTCCATGCCGAACCCGACGGCCAACACCCTGCTGCGTGCCAACGCCGACCTGTCGCCTTCGCTGATCGCCCGCGCGATTGCCCAGCGCGTGCGGAAGCTGGGCCTGGACAGCGACATGACGGCGCGCATCGACGCGCAACTGGCGATTCTGGAAGCCAAGGAACGCTCGCTGCAGGTGCTGGAAGTCAAGGCCGACCGCCAGCCCTGGTTTTGCTCGGGCTGTCCGCACAACACCTCGACCAAGGTGCCCGAGGGCTCGCGCGCCATGGCCGGCATCGGCTGCCACTTCATGGCGCTGTGGATGGACCGCAGCACGTCGGGCTTCACCCAGATGGGCGGCGAGGGCGTGCCCTGGGTCGGCCAGCAGCCGTTCACGACCGACCAGCATATTTTTGCCAACCTCGGTGACGGCACCTATTTTCACAGCGGCTCGCTGGCGGTGCGCCAGTCGATTGCCGCCGGCGTGAACATCACCTACAAGATTCTCTACAACGACGCGGTGGCCATGACCGGCGGCCAGCAGATCGGCGAGCGACCGGAAGGCCTCTCGGTGGTGCAGATTGCCCAGTCCATGCGGGCCGAAGGCGCGGCCAAAATCGTGGTGGTCACCGATGAGCCGGAAAAATACGACGGTGTGGCACTGGCCGAAGGCGTGACGGTGCACCACCGCGACGAGCTCGACACCATCCAGCGGCAGTTCCGCGAGATCAAGGGCACCACGGTCATCATTTACGACCAGACCTGCGCGACGGAGAAGCGCCGGCGCCGCAAGCGCGGCACGATGATCGACCCCGCCAAACGCGTGGTCATCAACGAACTGGTCTGTGAAGGCTGCGGCGACTGCAGCGTGCAGTCCAACTGCCTGAGCGTCGAACCGCTGGAGACCGAGTTCGGCCGCAAGCGCCAGATCAACCAGTCCACCTGCAACAAGGACATGTCCTGCCTCAAGGGCTTCTGCCCGAGTTTCGTGACCGTCGAGGGCGGACAACTCAAGAAGAAGGCCAAGGGCAAGGCGGCTTCAACGTTTGAGATGGGCGCCTTGCCGCAGCCGCAGATTCCAGCGACACAAGGTGTCAACGGCGCGGTCTGGGGCATCGTGGTGGCCGGCGTTGGCGGTACCGGCGTCATCACCATCGGCCAGCTGCTGGGCATGGCCGGGCACATCGAAGGCAAGGGCATCGTCACGCAGGATGCCGGTGGCCTGGCGCAAAAAGGCGGCGCGACCTGGAGCCATGTGCTGATAGGCGCCAGCCAGGACGATATCCGCACCACCCGTGTCGGCATGGCCGGCGCCGACCTGATCATCGGCTGCGACCCGATTGTGGCGGCCGGCAAGGAAACGGTGCTGCGCATGCGCGAGGGCCGTACCCACGTGGCGCTCAATTCCCACAGCACGCCGACGGCGGCGTTTGTGCACAACGCGAACTGGCAGAACCCGGCCGAGGCCTGCGCCGCGGAGATCGCCAAGGCCGTGGGGGTGGCCGGTGTCGGTGCCTTCAATGCCGACGCAGCATCCATCAAGCTGATGGGCGACAGCATCTACACCAACCCGATGATGCTCGGCTACGCCTGGCAAAAGGGCTGGATCCCGCTGGAATACGCGTCGCTGATGCGTGCCATTGAGCTCAATGCGGTCGCGGTGGACAACAACAAGACGGCTTTCGAGTGGGGCCGGCGCGCGGCCCACGACCTGCCCTCGGTGGAAAAGCTGTTTGCTTCCGCGCAGGTCATCAGCATGCCGGCGCCGCGCCAGGGCCTGCCGGAGCTGGTGGCGCGCCGCGTGGCCTTTCTGACGGATTACCAGAACGCGGCCTATGCCAAGCGCTACGCAAGTTTCGTGAACCGGGTCCAGCAGGCGGAATCGGGGCTGGGAAAAACGCTGCTCACACAAGCCGTTGCGAAGTCCCTGTTCAAGCTGATGGCCTACAAGGACGAGTACGAAGTTGCGCGCCTGCACACCGACCGCAGCTTTCTCGCGAAGGTTGACGCGATGTTTGAAGGTGACTTCAAGCTCAACTACCACCTCGCGCCGCCCATGATTGCGAAGCAAAACGACAGGGGCGAACTGCAGAAGCAGAAATTCGGCCCCTGGATGCTGACCGGCTTCAAGCTGCTGGCCAGGCTCAAGGGCTTGCGCGGCACGGCGCTGGACCCGTTCGGACGCACCGAAGAGCGCAAGATGGAACGCGCACTGATTGCCCAGTACGAGGCCAGCATCGAGGACGTGCTGCGCACGCTGGATGCGGCCAACCATGCCGCGGCCCTGGACATCGCCCGTATTCCGGAGCTCATCAAGGGGTATGGCCACGTCAAGGCGCGCCATGTCGAGGCTGCCCAGCAACAGTGGAGCGCGGCGATGGCGGCATTCCGCCAGCCGGCCTCCAGCGAGCACCAGCGGGCTGCCTGAGGACCCGCCGGGCGTGGCCGGGGGTCGCGTCCGACCTGAAAAAGCCCAGCTGGCCGCATTTGCCGGCCGGCAACGGCCTGCAAAGGGCGAAAACCGGTAGGGTTACAAGTCCTGACATCCAACCGGCCGCATACAATCGGCCTTCCGCGCCCCCGCTGTGACCAGTGGGAGCCTTACTTATTGTTGTGGAGTCTGCCGTGTTTATATCTTCCGCGTTTGCCCAAACCGCCCCAGCCGCTGCTGCCGAAGGCGGCATGCTCTCTTCGCTCACCAGCATGCTGCCGCTGGTGCTGATGTTTGTGGTGCTGTATTTTGTGATGATCCGCCCGCAGATGAAAAAGCAGAAAGAGCATCGCGCGATGATTGACGCATTGGCCAAAGGCGACGAAGTGGTCACCGCCGGTGGCCTGCTCGGCACGGTTACCAAACTCGGCGAGGCCTACCTGAGCCTCGAGCTTGCCACCGGCGTCGAGGTCCAGCTGCAGCGCAGCGCCATCGTCCAGGTCCTGCCCAAAGGCAGCATCAAGTCCTAGTCGTTTCTCCCGGCCGGCCGGCATGGGCCGGCTGCTTCAGCCCCTCAGTTTCCCAGGAACAGCACGCTCATGAATCGTTATCCGGTCTGGAAGTACGCGGTCATCGTCGTCGCCCTGTTGATTGCCGCGCTGTACACGCTGCCCAATTTTTTTGGCGAGGCGCCTGCGGTACAGGTTTCCGCCGCCAGGTCCAGCGTCAAGATCGACGGCACAACAGTCGCGCGCGTTGAGCAGGCGCTCAAGGATGTCAATATCGTTGCGGAGGCGGTGACTTTCGACGTCACCTCGGTCAAGGCACGTTTTGGCGACACCGACACCCAGCTCAAGGCCAAGGACGCGATTGAAAAAGCGCTGCTGCCCGACCCGGCCACACCGTCTTACATCGTGGCCCTCAATCTGCTGTCACGCTCACCCGCCTGGCTGACCGCCCTGAACGCCCGGCCCATGTACCTCGGCCTGGACTTGCGCGGCGGTGTGCATTTCATGCTGCAGGTCGACATGCAGGCGGCACTGACCAAAAAAGCCGAGTCGCTGGCTGGAGACATCCGCCTGGTGATGCGCGAAAAGAACGTCCGCCACGGCGGCATCAACCGCAACGGCCAGGTCATCGAGGTCAGGGTCCGTGACACGGCCACGCTGGAAGCCGCCAAACGCCTGATCCAGGACCAGTTCGCGGACCTGCAGCTGGTCGATACGCCCGACGGAACCGAGTACAAGCTCAGTGCCAGCATCAAGCCCGAGGCGGCGCGTCTGGTGCAGGAGCAGGCCCTCAAGCAGAACATGGTGACGCTGCACAACCGCATCAACGAACTCGGCGTGGCCGAGCCGGTGATCCAGCAACAGGGACTGGACCGCATCGTGGTGCAGTTGCCCGGTGTGCAGGACACGGCCAAGGCCAAGGATATTCTGGGGCGCACGGCCACGCTGGAAATGCGGTTGGTCGATGAAAGCGCCGAAGGCCGCGCGGCCGAAAGCGGCGCCAGCGCCGTTCCTTTTGGCTCCGAGCGCTTCCTGGAACGCGACGGCCGGCCGGTGATTGTCAAGAAACAGGTGATCCTGACCGGCGAAAGCCTGACGGACGCCCAGCCGGGGTTTGACTCGCAAAGCCAGCAGCCCAAGGTCGACCTGACGGTCGATGCCAAGGGCGGGCGCATCATGCGCGACGTGAGCCGCGAAAACGTCAAGAAACGCATGGCGATTGTGCTGTTTGAAAAAGGCAAGGGCGAGGTGCTGACGGCGCCGGTGATCCAGAGTGAACTCGGCAACCGCTTCCAGATTTCCGGTTCCATGAGCGTGACGGAAGCCAACGACCTGGCGCTGCTGCTGCGCGCCGGCTCGCTCGCTGCCCCCATGGAAATCATTGAGGAACGTACCATCGGCCCCAGCCTGGGCGCTGAAAACATCGCCAAGGGCTTTCACAGCGTGGCTTGGGGCTTCCTCGTGATCGTCGCTTTCATGGCCGTTTACTACATGTTGTTTGGGCTGTTCTCGGGTCTGGCCCTGGCGGTGAACCTGCTTTTGCTGGTGGCAGTGCTGTCCATGCTGCAGGCGACCCTGACCCTGCCCGGCATGGCGGCCATGGCGCTGGCGCTCGGCATGGCGATTGACTCCAATGTCCTGATCAACGAGCGGGTGCGCGAGGAGCTGCGCAACGGCGTGGCGCCGCAGGCTGCCATCCACAGCGGTTATGAGCGCGCCTGGGCCACCATCCTGGACTCGAACATCACCACGCTGATTGCCGGCCTGGCCTTGCTGGCCTTCGGGTCCGGACCCGTGCGCGGATTTGCCGTGGTGCACGTCATCGGTATTTTGACCAGCATGTTCTCGGCGGTGTTCTTCTCGCGCGGGCTGGTCAACCTCTGGTACGGCCGGCAGAAAAAACTCAAATCGGTGTCCATTGGTACCGTCTGGCGACCCGCCGGCGGCACCGCTGTGTCTTCCAAGCCCACAGCGTCGGCCAACTAGACCAAAGAACAACGAACAGAGACCGCCATGGAATTCTTCAAAATCCACAAAGACATCCCGTTCATGCGGCATGCCTTGATCTTCAATGTGATTTCATTCACGACCTTTGTGCTGGCCGTGTTTTTCCTGTTTTCGCGTGGCCTGCACCTGTCGGTGGAGTTCACTGGCGGCACGGTGATGGAGGTCAGCTATTCCCAGCCCGCCGATGTCGAAAAGGTCAGGGGCACGGTGGCGGGCTTGGGCTTTACCGATGTGCAGGTGCAGAATTTCGGCACGGCGCGCGAAGTGATGATTCGCTTGCCTGCGCAAAAAGGCGTGACCACCGCCCAGCAGAGCGAGAAAGTGATGACGGCGCTGAAGGCCGACGACCCCCAGATTGCCCTGCGGCGGACTGAGTTTGTCGGCCCCCAGGTGGGCGAAGAGCTGGCCCAGGATGGCCTGAAGGCGCTGGCCATGGTGGTGGTCGGCATCATGATCTACCTGGCCTTTCGTTTCGAATGGAAGTATGCGGTGGCGGCCATCATTGCCAACCTGCATGACGTCGTGATCATTCTCGGCTTCTTCGCATTTTTCCAGTGGGAGTTCTCGCTCTCGGTGCTGGCGGCCGTGCTGGCCGTGCTGGGCTACTCGGTCAATGAATCGGTGGTGATTTTCGACCGGATCCGTGAAAATTTCCGCCGCTACCGCAAGATGAACACCGTGCAGATCATCGACAACGCGATCACCTCGACCATCAGCCGCACCATCATCACGCACGGTTCCACCCAGATCATGGTGTTGTCGATGCTGCTCTTTGGCGGACCGACGCTGTTTTATTTCGCGCTGGCCCTCACGATTGGCATCCTGTTTGGCATCTATTCTTCGGTGTTTGTGGCCGCAGCGATAGCGATGTGGCTGGGCATCAAGCGCGAGGATCTCGTCAAGCCGACGGGGAAGAAGGACGAGGACCCCAACGACCCGAATGCCGGGGCGACGGTTTAGGCAAACCGCAACAACACACATCACGGTCGTGGCCGCAAACACCAAAAGAGACCTTCTTCTTGCCCGGCAGGCGCGCGAACGTTTTGTGAGCCACGCCGCGCGCATCCTGCCCGAGCTGGCGGGTGCCATCCGCCAGAAACTGTCGTCCCAGACCGAGCAAAGCGGCAGCGCCCGCGACATGCAGGATCGCCGTGATGCCTGGCTGTCCTTTCAGGATTCGGAAGCGATCTGGGTCAACGCCACCATCGCCGCCTGGAAAAATGCGCTGATCCCGACGGCCGCGCCGGCCGGCATGGCGGTGGATACCGGCAAGTTCGAGCTGATGGGCAACGAGGTGATGGAGAACAGGATTTTGGCCTCCCGTCTGGCCTTGCGCCTGCTCGACAGCGCCAGCTGGGAACTCAACGACCTGCGTCTGCGCATCCAGAGCCTTGAAGGGGGGTCCGAACTCGCCAAGGAAGACATCCTGCGCCCCGAAGTCCTTTCGCAAAAGATGGTGGAGCAATGGACCCTGGCGCCCCTGTCGCGCGAGGTGTGGCTGACGGCGCAGGACCTGATCCAGCAGCAGTTGACCGCGCACCTGCTGGAGGCCTACCGCGCCGCCAACGAGTTCCTGATCAAAGAAAACGTGATGGTGGACATCGATCTGCGGGCACTCGTCAAACGTACGCCCTCTGCAAACAACCCGTCGCCCCTGCGCGCCAAGGCCAAGCCGGCAGGCCCCCGGGCTGATGTGCCGGCCGGGCAGGCGCCAGGCGCGGGCTCGTCCGGTGGATACGCTATCGGCGGGGGTGACACAAATGCTGGTGCGGGTGGCGGCCGCTCTGGTTCAATCTCGGGTTCAGGTTCAGGTTCAGGGCGTGGCGGCGCTGGTGCTGGCGGCAGCTCGTCGGACGGCAAGGGAGGCGCCGCGAACTCTGCCGCAGCCAGAGAGGCGATCCTTGACGAGACCCGCATGCAGACCGGGACATCGCCACTGGCGCGGGCGCGCATGCGGGCGCAGGGGGTGATGGGGCATCTCCGGCGCTTGTTGTCCGACCACGCGGTTGATTTTGACCACACCCACGCCAACCAGCCCTCGCCCCAGCTCGCACAGGCTCTGGCCAGGGTGCAACCCCGCGCCGCTGCTGGCAATGCCTATGAAGGCACCCTGCTTGACGCACCCGATCAGATGTATGGTGCCGCCGATGTGGAGCAGGCGGCAGGCGCCTTGCGCCAGCGCACCAGCGACCTCAAGCAGGCGGCGAGCACGTCCAGTGAAAAGGCCACGATTGAAATCGTGGCGCTCATGTTCCAGAGCATTCTGGCGGAAGACCGCATACCGCCCGCCGTGCGGGTGTGGTTTGCCCGGCTGCAGATGCCGGTGCTGCGGGTGGCGATTTCCGAACCCGAATTTTTTGGGTCCCTGCAGCATCCAGCGCGCCGGCTGATCGATCGCATGGGCTCCTGCGTGCTGGGTTTTGACGCGACGATCTCGGGCGGTGCGCTGGAGATTGAAATCAAGCGCATCGTGCAGGTCATCGAGCAATACCCGGAAACCGGCAGGCGGGTGTTCCAGCTGGTCTACGACGAGTTCCAGAAATTCCTTTCGAAGTTCCTGTCCGGGCAAGGCAGCACGGCCCGCGTGGTGAGCGTGGCCCAGCAGATGGAACAGAAGGAAACCATGGCCATCCAGTACACCATCGAGATGCGCAGCATGCTCAACGACATGCCGGTGCGCGAAGAGATCCGTGAATTCCTCTTCAAGATCTGGGCCGAGGTGCTGGCCATCGCGGCCATGAAAAATGGTCCGCAGCACGAGGAAACGATCACGCTCAAGCAGGCCGCCGCTGACCTGGTCTGGGCGGCCAGTGCCAAGCCCAACCGCAATGACCGCGCACGCGTCATTGCCGATCTGCCCAAGTTGTTGCACCTGCTGCGATCCGGCATGTCCATGCTGGGCATGAGCCCGCCGGTGCAGGACCAGCACCTGAAGATCATCAGCGACACGCTGGCGGACGCCTTCATGTCCAAGACCGATGCCATTTCCCTGGAGCGCATCGAGGAGATGTCCAAGCGGCTGGCGAATCTGGAGGACTACCTGTCGGACGAGGATGTCGGTGATCTGCCACTGGACACCGAAAACCTGGTCATGATGATTGGCATCGACGCCTCGGAGATCGAGGTCATTGCCGACGGCGGCAGCCAGCCAAGCGACGCCATGCGTTCCTGGTCACAGGAGTTGCAACTCGGGGCATGGTTCACGCTGGACCACAACGGCCAGGTCAACCATGTGCAGTTTGCCTGGCGCAGTGACCGCAAGCAGCTGAACCTGTTTGCGTCGACCGACGGCCGCAACTTCCTGATCCAGGCGCGCCGCCTGGCGGCCTATTTGCAGGCCGGCCTGCTCGTGCCGACCGAAGACGAGGCACTCACGGTGCGCGCCACCCGCGACGCGCTGGCCAAGCTCGACGCCAATCCGGAGCGTCTGCTGGGCTGATCGCCGGCGTGGTGAGGAGCCGTGTTTACCAGCAGGGGCCGCGGGTCCGGCTCTGCCGGCCCGCAGGCGCAGCGCCCCCTCGGGGGGTAGAGAGCTACACGCAGTGAGCGAACGTGGGGGCGCTGCTACTCAATGCGCCACCCGGAAGTCGGCGTCGTCGCAGAGTTCGTCCAGGACCAGGGCATCGGGTTCTTCGCCAAAGCTCCAGTACACCATCAACACAATGATCTTGAGGTCATCCAGCGCAAGGGGGTCTCCCGGCGCGGCCATCGCCCGGTCGATCACGATTTCCCGCATGTGGGATGGCAGCACGCCCGAAGATTCCAGGAAACTCACGAAGCCCAAGGCCTGGGCGCCGAGGTGGTCCTGTTCTGCCACCGAATAGACACGCAGGCTGCCTGCTGACTGGGCCTGGAAGCCGGGCGGTGCGCTGGCTGTCGTCGGCACAGCGGGCACACCCGCCTGTGATCCGACGGGCATGCCGACCTGGGTGTTCTGCGCGGCGATGTTCAGGCCGTTGAGCCAGACCAGCGCGGCCTGGATCTCGTCCGCCTCAAAACCGACGGCCGTGAGTTTGCGGCTCAGCTGGTGCAGCTCGGGGCAGGCGTCGCCTTGCCAGTAATTTTCGTAAACGTACACCAGTACTTCAAACATGCACTCAATATAACGCAGTTGGGAACGGTGTGGCCGGTGTACGCGGCCGAAAGCCCTTGGCCCAACGTAGCTGCAGGCGTCAAACCCTTGCCATGCGCTGAAACAGCCCGCCCTGCAGCCGGGCGACCTCGCCGGCCAGTTCAAGCGCCAGCAATTGGGCCTGCAATTCGGCGGTTGCCAGCCCGGTGCGCGCCTGCAGGGCGTCGAGGCTGACGGGCTCGAACCCCATCGCCGCAAACAGCGGGTCGTCTGCGGGCTGTCCATCTACATCCTCATGGGCTGCAGGCAAGGCGGCCGAAAGCTGGGGCAGGTTCAACTCTTCCAGCACGTCCTGGGCAGACTCCACCAGCTTGGCGCCCTGTTTGATGAGGGCGTGGCAGCCCCGCGACTGGGGGGAATGGATGGAGCCGGGGATGGCGAACACCTCCTTGCCCTGTTCCGCGGCCAGGCGCGCGGTGATCAGCGAGCCTGACTTGAGCGCCGCTTCGACGACCAGCGTGCCCTGCGACAGGCCGGAGATCAGGCGGTTGCGCTTGGGAAAATTGGCGGTGAGGGGTGGTGTGCCCAGCGGGAACTCGCTGATGATCAGGCCGCGCTCGGCAATGCGGTGGGCGAGCGCGAGGTGCTGCTTCGGATACACCCGGTCCAGCCCGGTGCCGACCACGGCCAGGGTGGTGCCGCCACCGAGCAGGGCGCCGTCGTGGGCTGCGCCGTCCACGCCCAGTGCCAGCCCCGACACCACACAGAGACCGGCTTCGCCGAACACCCTGGCAAATTGCCGGGCATTGCTTTCACCTTGCGGCGTGGGGTTGCGGCTGCCCACGATGGCGAGGCAGGGCGCTGCGTTGATAGCTGTCGGCGTCCATGGGTCAAGGGCTCCAAGCATATAAAGCATGCAGGGCGGGTCTTCGATGTGAAGCAGCGCGGGCGGGTAGCCGGCATCGCCCAGCGTCACCACGCGCCGATTGTCTGCGCCCTGCAACCAGGCCAGCGTGGTCTTCAGCTGGTCGGCCAGGGCGGCGGGCTCGGTCAGCAGCGCATCGGCCAGGCGGTCGGAGCCGAGCTGCTGCAAGGTGCCTGCGTCCTGTTCAAAGATGGCCTGGGCTGACCCGAACATGGCCAGCAGCTGGCGTGCTCCCGCGTTGCCGATGCCCGGGGTCAGCGACAGGCGCAACCACGCGCCAAGTTCAGCAACGTCCATGGAAGGGCTGCATTCAGGCGGAGGCGGCAACACAATTCATGCAGACGGTCTGCACAAGCTGGCGCTGACGCTCAGTTGGGATTTTCGAAGCGGTCGCCCACTTTCACGCCTTCGCTGACCTCAAGGACCAGCGCGTAGGAGAGCTTTTCGAAAGTGCGGAAAACAATCAACAGGCCGTTGCGTTCGTTGGGCAGCTTGATCACTGTTCTGGCGGAGTCCGTGCGGTCCGTGATCCGTTCGCCGCTTCGCAAAATGGCCATCACATGGCCCCGCTCCAGTCCGTCGCGGATGCCGCGGTTGATCACCACCACCTGGTTGCCTGCCGCATAACGCACGGCGCTGCCGTAAATCGAGACAATCTGGCCTTCAATGGGGAGCTGTGGCGCGCGCGGCACATAACTCAGCAGTTCGCGCGGCGGTTCCGGCACCAGCCGGTCACCAACGCGCATTTCTTCCTTCGCGATGAGGATGTCGATGGTGGCCGGGATGACCTCATCGACAAGCTTGCCGTCCTTGCCCTTCACGCTGGCGGTGGATTCGCCGCGCACCAGCTCGGCCTTGCCGAGAAACTGTGCCTCGTAGCCGAGGATTTCGCCGGTGGTGGGGTCTTTCAGCGGCGTGGCATTGCGGAAGACCCGGTAGTCCAGTGGCTCGCCTTTGGCGGTACTCAGTGGCTTGCCTGTGTCCTTGCTGCTGTAGAGGCCACGGGCATAGGCGCGGTCGCCGCGACTGAGCAACACCCGGCCTTCCTGGGCCGCCACGATGCGTGGCGCCGTCAAAAACACGGCTTCGTCGACGATCAGGGCTTCCGACAGAAAGGGTTCAATCGCCTGGGGTGACAGCGTCGGGATGGCGGCATCAGCCAGCGATTCGTAACGCGTGCGCGGCGATACCCGCACGGTGCCGGGCTGGCTGTCACCGCCGCCCGGACGCCGGGCCCGCAAGGTGGCGCGTCCGCCGGATTTGTCCAGGTAAAGCTGCTGACCGGGGTAAATCCGGTGCGGATTGCGGATGTCATCCAGATTCATGCCCCACAACTCGGGCCAGCGCCACGGGGTTTTCAGGAACATGCCCGAGATGGCCCACAAGGTGTCGCCGCGCTTGACGGTGTATTCGTCGGGGGCATTGGGGGCCAGGTCGCTCAGTGGCACGCCGGTTTGGGCCACTTGGCTGGCCGTGGCCTTCTGGCCGGCGGTGATCGGGAAATTCTGCGCGTGCAGGCCGGCGCTGGATGCCAGCAGAGCGGCGGCTATTGAAATCTGACTGAACCGACCAAAAATATGTTGCATCTTGAGGCCCTTGGGGCTGGCGCGGCCTTGGGCATCAAGGCCGGACGCCACGTTTTTATCTTGATAAATCACTAGCGATTCTGTACTTAAGCCCTTGATTAGGCAACGAATATGCCATTTCGCGACAGCCGGGATGCCGAAAAATGGCGAAAATTAGCGAAAATAGCGACATCTGATTGCCTGCCACCATGACCCAACTGACCATTCTTCGTTACCCTGACCCGCGTCTGCACACCATTGCCAAGCCCGTGGCGGCGGTGGACGCGCGCATTCGCACTTTGGTGGGCGACATGCTGGAAACCATGTATGCCGCCGAGGGCATCGGCCTGGCCGCCAGCCAGGTCAACGTTCACGAACGAGTGGTGGTGATCGACGTCAGTGAGGGCCGGGACCAGCCGCTGGTGCTGATCAACCCCGAAATCACCTGGTCCAGCCCCGAAACCCAGGTCAATGACGAAGGCTGCCTGTCCGTGCCTGGCGTGTATGACGGGGTGGAACGCGCCAGCGCCATCAAGGTCCGGGCGCTGGACCTGGACGGCAAGCCGCAGACCCACAGCGCCGAAGGCCTGCTGGCGGTGTGCGTGCAGCACGAGATGGACCACCTGATGGGCAAGGTATTTGTCGAGTACCTGTCGCCGCTCAAGCGCAACCGCATCAAGACCAAGATGATCAAGCAGAAAAAAGACGAAGAACGCGAATTGGTCCGCTGATCCTGACGCGCCTTGCGCATGGGCGAAAATGCGTGGATGCGCGTCATATTTGCCGGTACCCCCGAATTCGCCCGTGTGGCTCTCGCGCAGCTGCAGGCTGCGGGTTTTGAAATCCCCCTTGTCCTGACCCAGCCGGACCGGCCCGCCGGGCGCGGCATGAAGCTGCAGGCCTCCAGCGTCAAGCAGTTTGCGCTTGAACAACAGATCCCGGTGCTGCAGCCGCGCAGCCTGCGGCTCGATGGCAAATACCCCGAAGACGCCGCTGCCGCGCGCGATGCGCTCCAAGCGGCCCGCGCCGACGTCATGGTGGTCGCCGCCTATGGCCTGATCCTGCCGCAGTGGGTGCTGGACATGCCGCGGCTGGGCTGCCTGAATATTCATGGCTCCCTGCTGCCGCGCTGGCGCGGCGCGGCGCCGATTCACCGTGCCATTGAAGCGGGTGACAGCGAGACCGGCATCACGCTGATGCAGATGGATGCCGGGCTGGACACCGGTGACATGTTGCTGGTCGAAAAGCTTCCGATCGCACCCGGGGACACCACCGGCACCCTGCACGACAAACTCGCTGCCCTGGGCGCCCGACTCGTGGTCGAGGCGCTGGAACTCGCGGCCTGCGGCGGGCTCCAGCCTGTGCCGCAGCCCGGGGAAGGCATCACCTACGCGCACAAAATCGAAAAACACGAGGCCGCCATTGACTGGCGGCAAAGCGCCACCGTGATCGAGCGGCGGATACGCGCCTTCAACCCCTTCCCGGGCGCGGCGAGTGCCCTGGGCGGCGACACGGTCAAGTTCTGGCAGGCCGTGGTGGTGCCCGGTGTCCAGCGACCGGAAGCGGCCGCGCCGGGCCAGATTCTCGCCGTCAGCCCGGACGGCGTGGACGTGGCGACGGGTGACGGCGTGTTGCGCGCCACCCGGCTGCAGAAGCCCGGTGGCAAGCCGCTGGATGCCGCCGAGTTCGTCCGTGGTTTTGCGCTGCAGCCCGGCATGGTTTTTCAGGCCAGTCCGGAGAAGCGCGCTTGACGGCCCCGCTGTTCCGGCATCCCGAGTTTCGCCAGGGCATGCGCGACATGGCGTCCGCCGCCGCCGGCACGGCCGCCTGGGGCCTGATGACCGGTGTGGCCATGGTCAAGTCGGGGATGAGCCTGTTTGAGGCGGTGCTGATGGGGGTGATCGTGTTTGCCGGCAGCTCGCAGCTTGCGGCCGTTCCGCTGATTCTTGCCGGCGCGCCCCTGTGGGTGATTCTGGCCACTGCGGCCTGTGTCAATCTGCGTTTTGTCGTGTTCAGCGCCCATCTGCGGCCTTACCTCATGCACCAGCCACTCTGGCGGCGCCTGGCCAGCGGCTATTTCACGGCCGATCTCAGTTATGTGATGTTCACCAACCGCCACCCGCATCCGGTGCCGCCTGACGACAAGGAGGCGTTGCGTGCCCAGGAGGCCTACCTGGCCGGAAACTGCGCCCTGACCTGGCTCAGTTGGGTGGTGCCCAGTCTGCTGGGCATTGCGCTGGCCAATGCGATTCCGCTGTCCTGGGGGCTGGGTTTCGCCGGCATCCTGGCCTTGCTCGGGGTCATGTGTTCGCTGGCAAGCAGCCGCCTGCGTGTGGTGTCCGCCGGGGTGGCCGGCGCGGCGGCGGTGGCGGCCTTTGCCCTGCCGCTCAAGCTCAACATCCTGGTCGCGATTGCCGCAGCGGTGGCGGTCTGCCTGATGCTGGAAAAACCTGCAGCGCCCCCGGCGCCGTTGCCCACGACGAAGGGGGCGGCATGACCGATGCCTGGACCGTGCTCACCATCGTTGGACTGGCGCTGGTCACGGTGATCACGCGCTCGTTTTTCTTCATGTCCAGCAAGCCCTGGAGCCTGCCGCCCTGGGTGCAACGCGGCCTGCACTATGCGCCGATCGCGGCCCTGGCGGCCGTCATCATTCCCGAGATCGTGATGACGCAGGGGCAGCTTATCGGCACCTGGCGGGACGCCCGCCTGTTTGCCGCACTGGCCGGCGTGGCCTGGTTTGTCTGGCGCCGCGGCGTGCTGGGCACCATCATCGCCGGCATGGCGGTCTACCTGCCCCTGCACATCGGACTGGGCTGGTGAAACTGGCCCCCACGGTCACTCACTGCGTGTAGCTCCCTGCCCCCCGGGGGGGCCGCTGCGCCTGCGGCCCGGCACAGCCGGTTCCGCGGCCCCGGCTTGAACGGAGCTGCCTTGGTAGCACACGGCCGCCGCGGGCGCGCACCTACAATTTGAGGCTTGGGCGTGTTGACCCAACCCTTCACTGCGAGCTTTCATGAACTTCATCCGCTTCTCCGATCTGTGCGCTCAGGGCCTTGTCAAGGGCCGGCGTGTCTTCATTCGCGCCGACCTGAATGTGCCGCAGGACGACCGTGGTCACATCACCGAGGACACCCGCATCCGCGCCTCGATTCCCTGCATCCAGCTGGCGCTGGACGCCGGCGCCGCGGTGATGGTGACCTCGCATCTGGGCCGGCCGACCGAAGGGCAGTTCAAGCCCGAAGACTCGCTCGCGCCGGTGGCCAAGCGTCTGGGCGAACTGATGCAGCGCGAGGTGCCGCTGAAGTCCGGCTGGGTTGACGGCGTGGACGTGGCGCCCGGCCAGCTTGTGCTGCTGGAGAACTGCCGCGTCAACCCCGGTGAGAAAAAGAACAACGAGGCGCTGGCCCGCAAGATGGCCGCACTCTGCGATATTTTTGTGCACGACGCCTTCGGCACGGCGCATCGCGCCGAGGCCTCGACCTACGGCATCGCCCAGTTTGCCAAAGTGGCCTGCGCCGGTCCGCTGCTGGCGGCCGAAATGGATGCGATCTCCAAGGCCCTGGCCAACCCGAAGCGCCCGCTGGTGGCCATCGTGGCCGGCAGCAAGGTATCGACCAAGCTGACCATCCTGAAGGCGCTGGCCGGCAAGGTGGACCAGCTGATCGTCGGGGGCGGGATTGCCAACACCTTCATGCTGGCCAACGGCCTGCCCATCGGCAAAAGCCTGGCCGAGCGCGAATTGCTCGACGAAGCCCGGGCGGTGATGGCGGCCATGAAGGCGCGCGGCGCCGAGGTGCCGGTGCCGACCGACGTGGTGACCGCCAAGAGCTTCAGTGCCGACGCGCCCGCCACCGTCAAGGCGGCCACCGAGGTGGCGGACGACGACCTGATCCTGGACATCGGCCCGCAAACCGCGAAAAAGCTGGCCGATCAGTTGATGGCCGCCGGCACCATTGTCTGGAACGGCCCGGTGGGCGTGTTCGAATTTGCCGCCTTCGAGGGCGGCACGAAAGCAATTGCGCAGGCGATTGCCGCCAGCCCCGCCTTCAGCATTGCCGGTGGCGGCGACACGCTGGCCGCCATTGCCAAATACGGGATTGAAAAAGACGTGGGCTACATCTCCACCGGCGGCGGCGCCTTTCTCGAAGTGCTGGAAGGCAAGACCCTGCCGGCTTTCGAGATTCTGCAGAAGCGGGCGGCAGGCTGAATCGGTGCGACATCTGCTATTAAAAGCATAGCTGTATTCGCAATAGAAATTACACCTGGCCGGTTGCACATCGCGGCCGGGCCTGCGCGGCGCGCCCGGTGTACCCGGCCTGTAACCGGTTCCGTGTGAGAATCGTCAGTAAATTACAGGAGACATCCATGCCACGCCGCGCCACCAAAATTGTTGCCACCCTGGGCCCCGCCTCGAGCGATCCGGCGCTGCTTGAAAAAATGATACGGGCGGGCGTCAACGTGGTGCGCCTCAATTTCAGCCATGGCACGGCGCAGGACCACATCGACCGGGCCGGTCTGGTGCGCGAGGCGGCCCAGCGCGCCGGCCGCGAGGTGGCGATCATGGCCGACCTGCAGGGGCCGAAGATCCGCGTCGGCAAATTCGCCGAAGGCAAGGTCCTGCTGGAGGCCGGCGCCAAGTTCGTGCTCGATGCCTCGCGGACCGAGCTGGGCGATATCAAGGGTGTGGGGCTGGACTACAAGGAATTGCCGCGTGACGTGTGCGCCGGCGACATCCTGCTGCTCAACGATGGCCTGATCGTGCTGACCGTGGATGCGGTGCGCTCTGAAGAGGTGCAGACCACCGTCAAGGTAGGCGGTGTCCTGTCCAACAACAAGGGCATCAACAAAAAGGGTGGCGGCCTGACGGCGCCGGCCTTGACCGCCAAGGACATGGAGGACATCAAGACCGCCATGAGTTTCCAGGCCGACTATGTGGCCGTGAGTTTCCCGCAGAATGCCACCGACATGGAAATGGCGCGCCAGCTCTGCAATGTGGCCGCCGCGCCCTACAAACACAAGCCCGGCCTGATTGCCAAGATCGAACGCGCCGAAGCCATTCCCAACCTGGAAGACATCCTGCGGGTCAGCGACGGCATCATGGTCGCGCGCGGTGACCTGGCGATTGAGGTGGGCAACGCCGCCGTGCCGGCGCTGCAAAAACGCATGATCAAGATGGCCCGCGCCATGGACAAACTCGTCATCACCGCCACGCAGATGATGGAAAGCATGATCCTCAACCCGGTGCCGACGCGCGCCGAGGTCAGCGACGTGGCCAATGCCGTGCTCGACGGGACCGACGCCGTGATGCTGAGCGCAGAAACAGCCGCCGGCAATTACCCGCTCGAGACCATCGAGGAAATGGCCAACATCTGCCTGGAAGCGGAAAAAGCCGAATACGCGGCGCTGGACGCCGACTTCAGCGGCAAGACCTTCACACGCATCGACCAGTCGATCGCCATGGGGGCGCTGTTCACGGCCCACCATCTGGGCGCCAAGGCCATCGTGGCGCTGACCGACAGCGGCTCCACGCCGCTGTGGATGAGCCGCCACGACATCCGTGTCCCGATCTACGCGCTCACACCGCGTCTGGCGACGCAGCGCAAGATGGCGCTCTACCGCAATGTGCGCCCGCTGCTGATGGACACCAGCGCCGACCGCGACACGGCGCTGGAACAGGCCGAAGGGCACCTGCTGCGCCGCGACATCGTGCAAAGCGGGGACGTGTATGCCATCACCTGCGGCGAACCCATGGGTGCCCCTGGCGGCACCAACATGCTCAAGATCTGCCGCGTGGCCTGAGCGGGCGGGTCCTTGGGGCGGCCGGCCCGGGCACGGCCGCCCAGCCGGTGCCGGTTGAATCCATGGCCGCCGGGCCTGCGTATCCCTGGTTCAATGCACACCACGGATATCCCTTTGCCAAGACGCTCGCTGCTGGCCATGCTGCCCGCGCTGCTCACTGCCTGCTCGGCAGTGGACCTGCTCAACGCCACCGTTTCCACCGACACCTACCGGCGCACCCAGGGCCTGCCTTATGGCGACCACCCGCGCCAGCGGCTGGACGTCTATCAGCCTGTTGACGGCACCGGCCAGGCGCCAATGGTGGTGTTTTTTTATGGCGGCAGCTGGTCTTCGGGTGAACGCGCCGACTACCGCTTTGTCGGGGAGGCGCTGGCAGCCAGCGGCATTGTGGCGGTGATCGCCGACTACCGCCTGAGCCCCGCCTTCCCCTACCCGGCTTTTGTTCAGGACAGTGCGCGCGCCGTGGGCTGGGCGGTGGCGCATGGGGCCGCGCATGGCGCCGATCCCGACCGGATTTTTGTGATGGGACATAGCGCCGGTGCCTACAACGCGGCCATGGTGGCGCTGGATCCGCGCTGGCTGGCCGCCGAGGGGCTGAAGCCCTCGCGCCTGGCG
The DNA here is from genome assembly GCF_002379085.1 of Polaromonas sp. AET17H-212. Taxonomy (GTDB): domain Bacteria; phylum Pseudomonadota; class Gammaproteobacteria; order Burkholderiales; family Burkholderiaceae_C; genus Polaromonas. The sequence goes on from NZ_NBZW01000007.1 coordinate 87,825, forward strand.
GGATGGATAGGCCTGGCCGGTCCCTACGATTTCCTGCCGATCGGCGATCGCCAGACCCAGGTGGCCTTTGACTGGCCGCGCACGCCGGTCGACAGCCAGCCGTTGTTCCATGCCTCGCCGGCGTCGCCGCCGGCCTTGCTGCTGGCGCCCGCCGCCGATAGCGTGGTCAATTCCCGGCGCAGCACCGTGGCCCTGGCCCGGCGGCTCCAGAGCAGTGGCGTGTATGTGGAGTCTGCGCTGTTTGACGGCGTCAGCCACGTCACCCTGGTGGCCTCCCTGGCCTCGGTTCTCAGAGGCCGGGCGCCTGTGCTTGAGCGTGTCTCGGCTTTTGTGAAGTCAGTCGGGCCAGCCAGGTGAAGCCGAGGTCCAGCCCGGCAGCGCTGGCCCAGCAGAACCAGGCGGTCCAGAAGGTGTGGCTCATGTAGTGGGCGCCGCGCACCTGTTGCGCCAGTCCCAGCAGCAGGCCGGCCAGCATGGAGCCCAGCAACCAGCGGCGAGCCGTGGTCGGCAGGGCATGCCGGAACGCAAAAAAACCGCCGACAAAGGCAAAACCCGCGGAGGCGTGACCGGCCGGAAAGCAGCCACCGTCACCGCCGTCCCTGACGCCCCAGGCCCAATGTGAAACATGGCTGGCCACGCCGCCGAATTCCTGCAGGCTCCAGGGGCAACTGCTGTGGCTGTGCAGCTTGATGTTGGACACCACCAGCAACGCCAATAGCGTGGTCAGGGCCAGCTGGGCGCGGCGCGGGGCGGGCAGCCGCCGCAGGGTACCGACGGGCCGGGCGATGCCAAGCAGCAGCGCCCCTTCGAGCAACCAGGGCAGCGGGCGCATATCGTCGTGCAGCACGTCGCGCCAGAACCAGTGGTTTTCGAGGGCAAAACCGCTGGCGGACCCAAACCAGCGCGCCAGGGTCAGGTCCAGTCCCGAAGCATCCCAGGCCAGCAGGAGAAGAAAGCTGGCCAGGGACAAGAAAAGAAGACGTGACGGGCTGGAAGCGGCTGGGCTGCGGGAGGCGTTCATCTGGGGTGGGTGGTGCAAGAAGGACCGACGATAGCCCTGTCCGCCTTAAATCAGGCTTAATCCCCGCGCGACGGTCCGCGTCGGGCTTGTCCTACGCCTTTGCCCCTTCCAGGCTGACGCAGGAAGGCCTTCGAGAGGCCGCCCAAGGGTTTCGCGGGACGACATGGCGGGTAAAATGAAAGAAGTTACCGGTCAGTTACCGAATCCGTTCAACCTTCCTGGGGATATCTCTTATGGCACTCGTTTCCATGCGCGAGCTGCTGGACCATGCGGCAGTCAACACCTACGGCATTCCAGCTTTCAACGTCAACAACCTCGAACAAGTCCAGGCCATCATGCAGGCGGCCGACGAGGTCAATGCGCCCGTGATCATGCAGGCCAGTGCTGGCGCCCGCAAATATGCCGGCGAAGGTTTCCTCAAACACCTGATCCAGGCGGCGGTCGAGAGCTACCCGCACATCCCGGTCGTGATGCATCAGGACCACGGCCAGAGCCCGGATGTCTGCCGCGGCGCGATCAACCTCGGGTTCAGCTCGGTGATGATGGATGGCTCGCTGATGGCCGACGGCAAGACCATTGCCGACTATGACTACAACATCGACGTGACGCGCAAGGTTGTGGAGATGGCGCATGCCACCGGCGTCTCGGTCGAAGGCGAACTCGGTTGCCTCGGCAGCCTGGAAACCATGCAGGGCGACAAGGAAGACGGCCACGGCACCGACGCGGTGATGACCCACGACCAGCTGCTGACCGACCCCGAGCAGGCCGCTGATTTTGTCAAACGCACCCAGCTCGATGCGCTGGCCATCGCGATCGGCACCAGCCACGGCGCCTACAAGTTCACGCGCAAGCCCACCGGCGACATCCTGGCGATCGAACGCATCAAGGAAATCAACCGCCGCATCCCCAACACCCACCTCGTCATGCACGGTTCGTCCAGCGTGCCGCAGGACCTGCTGGCCATCATCCGCCAGTACGGCGGCGACATGAAGGAAACCTATGGTGTGCCGGTCGAGGAGATCCAGAAGGCGATCAAGTTCGGTGTGCGCAAGATCAACATCGACACCGACATCCGCCTGGCCATGACCGCTGCGGTACGCAAGTTCATGGCCGAAAACCCGAGCAAATTCGATCCGCGCGAGTGGCTCAAACCCGCCACGGCGGCGGCCAAGGCCATCTGCAAGCAGCGTTACATCGAGTTCGGCTGCGAGGGCCAGGCCGGCAAGATCAAGGGCGAAGCCCTGAGTGTGGTGGCCGCCAAATACGCCAAGGGCGAGCTGGCCCAGGTGGTGCGGTAACCCGGAAAATCCTCGCCCTGCCGAACTGGCGATAATTCAAAGCTCGCCGCTACCGGCGGGCTTTTTTACTTTTGGCAAGCATCCCATGACCTCCGCTCTCCACACCTCGGCCCTGACCTCCCTGCCCCTGCTCGCGCGCGGCAAGGTTCGTGACAACTACGCTGTCGGCAAAGACCGGCTGCTGATGGTCGCCAGCGACCGGCTCAGCGCCTTCGACGTCATCATGGGCGAGCCGATTCCGGGCAAAGGCGTGTTGCTCACGCAAATGGCCCTGTTCTGGTTCGACAAGCTGGGTCATGTCTGCCCGAACCACCTGACCGGCGAGGCGCCCGAAAGCGTGGTGACACCCGCCGAAGTGCCGCAGGTCACCGGCCGCTCCATGCTGGTCAAGCGCCTGAAGCCGATTCCGGTCGAGGCCGTGGTGCGCGGCTACCTGGCCGGCAGCGGCTGGAAGGAATACCAGGAGAGCCAGTCGGTATGCGGCGTGTCGCTGCCGGCCGGCCTGAAAAACGCCAGCAAGCTGCCCGAACCGATTTTCACGCCGGCGGCCAAGGCGGCGGTGGGCGAGCATGACGAAAACATCAGCTACGCGCAGATGGTCAAGGTCGTCGGCCCCGAACTGGCCGCGCAGATCCGCGACCTCAGCATCCGCATCTACAAGGAGGCGGCGGCCTTTGCGCTGACCAAGGGCATCATCATTGCCGACACCAAGTTCGAGTTCGGCCTCGACGACAACGGCACGCTGACCCTGATGGACGAGGTGCTGACGCCCGATTCCTCGCGCTACTGGCCGATCGAAGGTTACGAGCAGGCCTTCGCCGCAGGCACCAACCCGCCCAGCTACGACAAGCAGTTCGTGCGCGACTGGCTGGAACAGGCTCTGGTCAACGGCAAGCCCTGGGACAAGACGCCGCCGGCGCCGCGCGTGCCGCAGGACGTGGTCGAGAAAACCGCGGCCAAATACCAGGAAGCGCTGACCCGGCTGACAGCCTGACCGGCGGCTTGGTTTAAAATACCCGCATCCCAAGGAGCGTTGCAGCGAAACCCCGTTTCGTCAGGCTTGGGTGACAGCAGGACCCTGCGGCCTGCCTTTGCAACGGCGCTCACCTTCGATAGCCAAGGTGAGTGAATGTCCGAAATCCAAGTTCCCCCCATGAAACTGTCCGGCCTGGAGCCGGTCGCCATAGGCGCGGGCAGCCTGTTCGTCAACATCGGCGAGCGTACCAACGTCACGGGCTCCAAGGCCTTTGCGCGCATGATCCTCAACGGCGAGTACGAACAGGCACTCGTCGTGGCCCGCCAGCAGGTCGAAAACGGCGCGCAGATCATTGACATCAACATGGACGAGGCCATGCTCGACAGCCAGGCCGCCATGGTGCGTTTCCTGAACCTGATCGCCAGCGAGCCCGACATTGCCCGTGTGCCCATCATGATCGACAGCTCCAAATGGAGCGTGATCGAGGCCGGCCTGCGCTGCATCCAGGGCAAGGGCATCGTCAACTCGATCTCCATGAAGGAGGGGCTGGAGCCCTTCAAATACCAGGCCAAACTGCTCAAGCGTTACGGCGCGGCCGCCGTGGTCATGGCTTTCGACGAACAGGGCCAGGCCGATACCTACGAACGCAAGATCGAGATCTGCGAGCGCGCCTACCGCGTGCTGGTGGACGAGCTGGACTTTCCGCCCGAGGACATCATCTTCGACCCCAACATCTTTGCGATCGCCACCGGCATCGAGGAGCACAACAACTACGCGGTGGACTTCATCAACGCCACGCGCTGGATCAAACAGAACCTGCCCGGCGCCAAGGTGTCCGGCGGCGTGTCGAATGTGTCCTTCAGCTTCCGCGGCAACGATCCGGTGCGTGAAGCGATTCACACCGTGTTCCTGTACCACGCGATCCAGGCCGGCATGGACATGGGCATCGTCAACGCCGGCATGGTCGGCGTTTACGACGACCTGGAGCCGACCTTGCGTGAACGCGTGGAAGACGTGGTGTTGAACCGTACGCCGGTGTACAAGGACGGCGAAGAACACCTGAGCCCCAGCGAGCGCCTGATTGAGGTCGCCGAGAGCGCCAAAAGCGGCGCCAAGGACGACAGCAAGCGCAATGAGTGGCGTGCGCTGCCGGTGCGGCAGCGCCTGTCGCACGCGCTGGTGCACGGCATGAACGAACACATCGTGCCCGACACCGAAGAGGTCTGGCAGGCGATCAAGGCCGAGGGCGGGCGGCCGCTGCATGTGATCGAAGGCCCGTTGATGGACGGCATGAACGTGGTCGGTGACCTGTTCGGCCAGGGCAAGATGTTCCTGCCGCAGGTGGTGAAAAGCGCGCGTGTGATGAAGCAGGCGGTGGCGCATCTGCTGCCTTACATCGAGGCCGAGAAGCTGCTGCTGGAAGCGGCTGGCGGCGACGTCAAGACCAAGGGCAAGATCATCATCGCCACCGTCAAGGGCGACGTACACGACATCGGCAAGAACATCGTTACGGTTGTGCTTCAGTGCAACAACTTCGACGTGGTCAACATGGGCGTGATGGTGCCCTGTCACGAAATCCTGGCGCGCGCCAAGATCGAGGGTGCGGACATCGTCGGCCTGTCCGGCCTGATCACGCCCAGCCTGGAAGAAATGCAGTACGTGGCCGGCGAGATGCAGAAGGACGACCATTTCCGCATCAAGAAAATCCCGCTGATGATTGGCGGCGCCACCACCTCCCGGGTCCACACGGCCGTCAAGATTTCGCCGCATTATGAAGGCCCGGTGGTGTATGTGCCCGACGCGTCGCGCAGTGTCAGCGTGGCACAAAGCCTGCTTTCCGACCAGGCGGCCAAATACATCGATGAACTCAATGCCGACTACGACAAGGTACGCACCCAGCACGCCAACAAGAAACAGACGCCGATGTGGCCGCTGGCCAGGGCCCGCGCGAATGCAACGCCGATTGACTGGGCCCACTACACGCCGCCCAAACCGAAATTCATCGGCCGCCGCGTGTTCAAGAATTTCGATCTGGCCGAACTGGCGAACTACATCGACTGGGGACCGTTCTTCCAGACCTGGGACCTGGCCGGCCCTTTTCCGGCCATCCTGAAAGACGAGGTGGTGGGGACCGAGGCCGTGCGTGTGTATGCCGACGCGCAGCGCATGCTCAAGCGCCTGATCGAGGGCCGCTGGCTCACCGCCAGCGGTGTCATCGGCCTGTACCCGGCCAACAGCGTTGGCGACGACATCGAGATCTACACCGACGAGACGCGAACTGAAGTGGCCATGACCTGGTACGGCCTGCGCCAGCAGGCCGAGAAAACCGCACTCGACGGCGTGATGCGGCCCAGCCGCTGCCTCGCTGATTTCATCGCGCCCAAGGTCTTGCCGGCCGAAGTCAAGGCCGTGCGCGCCGGCCATGCGGGCGCCGAGGGCCACAACACCTTCATGCTGCCTGACTACATCGGCCTGTTTGCCGTGACGGCCGGTCTGGGTGCCGAGAAGAAGGAAAAGTACTTCAACGACGACCACGATGACTACTCGTCCATCATGCTCAAGTCGCTGGCCGACCGGTTGGCCGAGGCCTTTGCCGAGGCCATGCACAAACGGGTGCGCGAGGATTTGTGGGGCTATGCCGCCGGCGAAATGCTCAGCACCGAGGACATGATTGCCGAGAAGTACCAGGGCATACGCCCGGCGCCCGGCTACCCGGCCTGCCCGGACCACAGTGTCAAGAAGGACATGTTCGAGCTGCTGCAGGCGGGTGATATCGGCATGGCGTTGACTGAAAGCCTGGCCATGACGCCAGCCGCCAGCGTCAGCGGCTTCTACCTGAGCCACCCGCAAAGCGTCTACTTCAATGTCGGCAAGATCGGCGACGACCAGCTGCAGGACCTGGCCCAACGCCGCGGCGAAAAGGCCGAGGACTTGCAGCGCCTGCTGGCGCCGGTTCTCTAAAGAAAGCGAAGAAAGAGCGGGATCCGGCTCAGTGGGCGCTCTTGAGCGCCCGCCGGTATTGCACCGCCTCGGCCACATGGGTGAGCTGCACCGCCTGCGCACCGGCCAGGTCGGCGATGGTGCGTGCCACTTTCAGGCAGCGGTGGATGCTGCGTCCTGACCAGCCCAGGCGCGCAGCCGCCGTGTTCAGGAATTTCGTGGCGGCATCGTCGAGCTGGCACTGTGCATCGATGGCCTTGCCCTGCAGCGCCTGGTTGCTGCTGCCCTGGCGCGCCGTGGCGCGTTCACGCGCCGCCACCACCCGCTGCCGGATGCTCGCCGTGCTTTCGCCCGGTGCGGCGCCCAGCAGTTCCTCGGCAGCCAGCGCCCCGACTTCCACATGCAGGTCAATGCGGTCCAACAGCGGGCCGCTGAGCTTGCCTTGGTAACGCGAGACTTGGTCTGGCGAGCAGCGGCAGGCGCGCAGGCTGGAGCCGAGGTAGCCGCAGGGGCAGGGGTTCATGGCGGCGATCAGCTGGAAGCGGGCCGGAAACTCGGCGCGCTGGGCGGCGCGGGAGATCGTGATGGTGCCGGACTCCAGCGGTTCGCGCAGGGCTTCCAGCGCGGCTCGCGGGAATTCGGGGAGTTCATCCAGGAACAGAACGCCATGATGCGCCAGTGAAATTTCACCGGGCCGGGGCGGCGAGCCGCCGCCGACCAGGGCCACGGCGCTGGCGGTATGGTGCGGCGCGGCGGTGGGCCGGACCGCCCAGCTGTCCAGCGTAAAGCGGCCACCGAGCGAGGCGACGGCCGCGCTTTCGAGCGCCTCGGCGGTGCTCATGGCCGGCAACAGGCCGGCAAAACGCTGGGCCAGCATGGACTTGCCCGAGCCCGGCGCGCCCACCATCAGCAGGCTGTGGCCGCCAGCGGCGGCGATCTCCAGGGCGCGCCTGGCCGCCGCCTGGCCCTTGACGTCGGACAGGTCCGGGTAAGGGGTGGCGTCCTGTGGGGCGCTGGGCTGGAGCCGGACCCAGCCGCCCGTGTCTTCCGGAACCACGTCGCCCGGCAGAAATTGCCGGACCACGTCGAGCAGGTGGTGGGCCCGGTAGACCTCCGCATCCGGCACCAGCGCCGCTTCCTCGGCGCTGCCGCCCGGCAGCACCAGCCGGGGCTGGGGCTGGCCGGCGTCCCGGCCCGGCAGGGCCAGGCTCATCGCCAAGGCGCCGCGTATGGGGCGCAGTTCCCCGCCCAGCGACAGCTCGCCGGCAAACTCGTAGCCCGCGAGCTTGGCGGTGTCGATCTGGCCGCTGGCCGCCAGAATGCCCAGCGCAATCGGCAGGTCAAAGCGACCGGAGTCCTTGGGCAGGTCGGCCGGTGCCAGGTTCACGGTGATGCGTTTGTTGCCGGGAAACTCCAGGCCGGTGTTCTGGATGGCCGACCTCACCCGCTCACGTGCTTCCTTGACCTCGGTTTCCGCCAGGCCCACGAGCGTGAAGCTTGGCAAGCCGTTGGCCAGGTGCACTTCGACGCAGACCGGGTGCGCCTGCATGCCCAGCAAGGCGCGGCTCTGCACTAAAGATAAGCTCATTTGCCGATTTCTCCCTCATGCACCAAAATTGATCAGGCATTGATGCACTTGTTCGGTGCGCATCTTGTATTTATTCCAGTTCAAGTTAACGCGTCAGCCCTTGCTGGCGACGACGAAGGCGCTTTCGGCTTACAAAATTTGGCACGCTCCATGCTAAGTGTTCAACGCGCCAAATTCCCTTATTTAACTATTTATGGAGCTCTCGATGAAATCAGCCGCCCAAAAATCAATGCTGGTGATGGTACTTGCCCTGGCCGGTTCGGCCTTTGCCCAGACCGCAGCCCCTGCGCCAGACTACACCCTGTCCTACAACGTCGGCGCCACCACCGACTACCGCTACCGCGGCATTTCGCAGACCGGCAAGAAACCAGCGCTGAATGGCGGCATTGACTACGCTCACAAAAGCGGCTTTTACCTCGGTACCTGGGCTTCGACCATCAGCTGGCTGAAAGACACCACCGCCAATCCCAACACGACCAAAGGCCCGGTCGAGATCGACGTCTACGGCGGCTACAAAGGTGCGTTGTCCGACAGCGTGGGTTATGACGTCGGCGGCCTCTACTACTGGTATGCCGGCAACAACATGAAAAAGACGGCCGGTCAGGTCAGCCCGAACACCTTCGAGCTGTACGGCGCGCTCACCTTTGGCATTGTCACCGCCAAATACTCGCACGCCACGACCAACCTGTTTGGCACGGCCAACAGCAAGAACAGCGGCTACCTCGATCTCAGCGCCAACTTTGACCTGGGTTCCGGCTGGTCCATCGTGCCGCACGTCGGCGCGCAAAAAATCAAGAACGGCAATTCCTACACGGACTACTCGGTGGCCGTCAACAAGGACATCGACGGCCTGGTGGTGAGTCTGGCAGTGGTGGGCACCAACGGCCTGGGTGCACCCTACACCCTGCCTGGTTCGGGCACCCGTGACCTCGCCAAGGATGGCCTGGTGCTGTCCGTCAAGAAAAGTTTCTGAAATAACACAGCCTAGAAGCTGAGGCAAAGGAGAACTCATGAAACTCGTAACGGCCATTATCAAACCGTTCAAGCTGGACGAAGTGCGCGAGGCGCTGTCCGGCATTGGTGTGCAGGGCATCACCGTGACCGAGGTCAAGGGCTTCGGCCGCCAGAAAGGCCACACGGAGCTGTACCGCGGCGCTGAATACGTGGTGGACTTCCTGCCCAAGGTCAAGATCGAGGCAGCCGTGTCCGACGAGCTGGTAGACCGCGTCATCGAAGCCGTCGAGGGCGCAGCCCGTACCGGCAAGATCGGCGACGGCAAGGTCTTCGTCTACAACCTCGAGCAGGTCGTGCGTATCCGCACCGGTGAAACCGGCAAGGAAGCGCTCTAAGCCTCAACCCTAAAAAGAGAAATAGACATGAAAAAACTACTTGCCTCCCTGGCTCTGGGACTGAGCCTGCTGACTTCCGGCGCTGCCGTGCTGGCACAGGCGCCGGCGGCTGCCCCCGCGGCGTCTGAAGCGGCTGCGCCGGCTGCAGCCGCTGCACCTGCCGCCGCGCCTGCAGCGGCTCCGGCTGCCGTTGCTGCACCTGCCGCACCCGCTGCGCCAGCCGCGCCTGTCGCCGTCCCCAACAAGGGCGATACCGCCTGGATGATGGTCTCGACCATGCTGGTGATCCTGATGACCATTCCCGGCCTGGCCCTGTTCTACGGCGGCCTGGTCCGCAGCAAGAACATGCTGTCGGTGCTGATGCAGGTCATGGTCACCTTCTCGATGATCGTCGTGTTGTGGTTCATCTACGGCTACAGCCTGGCGTTTACCGAGGGCAATGCCTTCTTCGGCGGCTTCGACCGGCTGTTCATGAAAGGTGTCTGGGACAACGCTGCCGGAACCTTTGCCAATGCCGCCACCTTCAGCAAGGGTGTTGTGATTCCTGAAATCATCTTCGCCGCCTTCCAGGCCACCTTTGCCGGCATCACCTGCGCGCTGATCGTTGGCGCCTTTGCCGAACGCATGAAGTTCTCCGCCGTGCTGATGTTCATGGTCATCTGGTTCACCTTCAGCTACGCGCCCATGGCCCACATGGTCTGGTTCTGGATGGGCCCGGACGCCTACACCGCCAAGGAAGTTGTTGACGAGATGAGCGCCAAAGCCGGCTACATCTGGCAGTCGGGTGCGCTTGATTTTGCCGGCGGTACCGTCGTGCACATCAACGCCGCCGTGGCTGGCCTGGTTGGCGCCTACATGGTGGGCAAACGCATCGGTTACGGCAAGGAATCCATGGCGCCTCACAGCCTGACGCTGACCATGGTCGGTTCCGCCCTGCTGTGGGTTGGCTGGTTCGGTTTCAACGCCGGTTCCGCCCTGGAAGCCAACGGCTTCGCCGCCCTGGCCTTCATCAACACCCTGGGTGCCACGGCAGCCGCGGTGCTGGCCTGGTGTGTCGGTGAAGCGCTGATGCGTGGCAAGGCGTCGATGCTGGGTGCAGCTTCCGGTGCCGTCGCTGGCCTGGTGGCGATCACGCCGGCAGCCGGCAATGTCGGCATCGGCGGCGGCCTGATCATTGGCCTGGTGGCTGGTTTTGCCTGCCTCTGGGGTGTCAATGGCCTGAAGAAAATGCTGGGCGCGGACGACTCGCTCGACGTGTTCGGCGTGCACGGCATCGGCGGTATCCTCGGCGCGCTGCTGACCGGCGTGTTCAATTCCCCCAGCCTGGGTGGCCCCGGCTACGTGGCGGACTGGGTCACGGCCACCATGGTGACGGCGGCGGATTACTCCATCGTTGCCCAGGTCTGGATCCAGCTCAAGGCGGTGTTGGTCACGATTGTCTGGTCCGGTGTGGTTTCCTTCATCGCCTACAAGGTGGTGGACCTGACCATCGGCCTGCGTGTCAGCGAAGAAGACGAGCGCGAAGGCCTCGACATCACGTCGCACGGCGAAACCGCCTACAGCCGCTGACCGGCACAAGCCGTGGCCGCCGCCGGGTGGCCACGGCAGCTCGAATGAATTTGGGATAACTAGCGAGAGTCTCCTTTGGATGTTGGGCCCGCAGGAACTTCGGTTCTGGCGGGTTTTTTTTTGCCTGGGCTGTCTGTCCCCCGGGTGCACAATGTCGGCAGGAGACCTGCCCATGACCGAGCCCATCACCTTGTCCAGCGCCAGCCTGCGTTGTGACATCAAGCCCGACCTGGGGGGCTGCATAGCCGGCCTCTGGCTGGGCGACCTGCCGGTGCTGCGCTCGACGCCCGCCAGCGAGCTGATGTCGGTGCGCCTGGCCGGCAGTTATCCATTGGTGCCGTTTTCCAACCGTGTCGGGCATGCCAGGCTGAAGTGGCAGGGCACCAGCCATCCGCTGGTGCAGAACAACGGACCCGAACCGCACGCCATCCATGGCCTGGGCTGGCAGCGGCCCTGGCAGGTGCTCGAGCAGGACGAGCAGCTCCTGATGCTCGCTTTCGAACACGGCGCCGACGCCGCCTGGCCGTTTGCCTTTGACGCCTCGCAGACTTTCCGCCTCAGTGGCAACACCCTCGAACTCACGCTGAGCATGACCAACCAGTCGGCCACGCCGGCGCCGGCCGGTCTCGGCTGGCACCCCTACGTCGTCAAGCGCAGCCGCAGCCGCCTCACGTTTGAGGCGAGCGGGCGCTGGGAGATGAACGAGGAAAAACTGCCGACCCATCGCCAGCCGGCGGACGGGCTCGATGTGGACTGCGCCGCGCTCGAGGTGGACCACTGCTTTGACGGCTGGAACGGCGTGGTGCACCTGCGTGATGAAAAAATGCACACACGCATCGCGTCGAATCTGGGCCGCCTGGTGGTGTTCACCAACCCGAAGCGGGACTTTGTGGCGATCGAGCCGGTCAGCCATGTCAACAATGCCGTCAACCTGCTGCAGGCTGGCGCGGGCCAGGCCGATGAGCTGGGCATCCGGGTGCTGGCACCGGGCGAATCGATGAGTGCGCACATGAGTATTGCGGTGGAGCGTGTTCAATGACACGGGGGTGGGCAGAGCCAGCGTGGCCGTTCTGCCTGACTTGCCCAGCTGTCTAACGCTGGCTTGCACGGCATCGGCAGTGCAGGTCACCAGAAAGATTCGGGATGATGGGTATGCGGGAAAGGTGGACTTCATTTTTTCGCTGGTTCAAGATCGGACTGACCTCGTTCGTGCTGATACTGCTCGTCGTGATGGGGCTGCTGGTTGTCCAGGAGATGCGCACTTCGCACTTCCAGGCGCGTTTTTTTGCCGGCCTGGCCAGCAAGGCCAGCTACACACTGGGCGCGGGGCCGAGTCCGTCCATCCGCTTCCCCCAGGAGGCCCCGTATGACGAGCGTCTCGGCTATGCCGAGTTGCCGGTGTTTCTCGACAAGCTGCAAACCCGGGAGTTCCGGATTGTTCAACAAGCACGGATCTCGGAGGGCATGGCGAAGATCGTCGACGCCGGTTATTTCGCTCCTTATGCTGAAAAGGTCCAGAGCGGCCTGAGCATCCTCGATTGCCACAACAACAGCCTGTTTCAGGAGCGCTACCCGAAACGGGTGTACGAACGTTTTGACGATATCGCACCGATTCTGGTGCAGAGCCTGCTGTTCATCGAGAACCGCCAGCTGCTCGACCCGCGCTATCCCAAGCGCAACCCGGCCGTGGAGTGGGACCGTCTGGCCAATGCGGTGCTGACCAACGCCAGAAGTGCCATCACCGGCGAGGGCCGCGCTCCCGGTGGCAGCACGCTCGCGACCCAGATCGAAAAATACCGCCACTCTTCCGAGGGGCGCACGCCATCGGTCCGGGAAAAGCTGCGGCAGATGGTGTCGGCCGCCTTGCGCGCCTACCAGCAGGGCGAGGACACCAGTGCGGTGCGGCGCCAGATCGTGCTGAGCTACATGAACACGATGCCGCTGTCGGCCAAGGCCGGCTTCGGCGAGGTGCATGGCCTGGGCGATGGTTTGTGGGCGTGGTACGGGGGTGATTTCAGCAAAGCCAATCGCCTCCTGAAAACCGCCGACGCCGACGCACAGGAGAGCGACATCGGCGAGCAGGCGCTGCTTTACAAGCAGCTGCTCAGCCTGCTGATTTCCCAGCGCCGCCCTTCGTATTATTTCGATGCCGATGAGGCCGAGCTGGAGCAGCTCACCGACAGCCACCTGCGCCTGCTGGGCAGTGCCGGTGTGATCCCGCCCGCACTGCGCGATGCGGCGCTCAAGGCGAAGCTCCATCGCCGTGCCGACCGGGTGCCAGCCGCTCCGGTTTCCTTTGTCACGCAGAAGGCGGCCAACACGGTGCGCACGCATCTGGCCGGCTTGCTCGGCGGCCGCCGCCTGTACGATCTGGATCGCCTCGACCTCGCTGTCGCCAGCACGCTGGATGCGCCGGTGCAGACGGCCGTGACCGACCTGTTGCGGGAGTTGCGAAAACCGGCCAACGCCAAGGCGGCCGGCCTCAACGGCAAACAGTTGCTGGAGCGGGGTGATCCGGCCAAGGTGGTGTACAGCTTCACGCTGTACGAGCGCGGCGTCGGGACCAATTACCTGCGGGTGCAAACCGACAACTTCGACCAGCCGCTGAACATCAACGAAGGCACCAAGCTCGACCTGGGATCGACCGCCAAACTGCGCACGCTGGTGACCTACCTCGACCTCATGGCCAACTTGCATCGGCGCTTGTCGGTGCTGGACAAAGAGCAGTTGCGCGCGCTGGAGGTCGATCGGAAAGACGTCCTGACGCGCTGGGCGGCCGATTACTTTCTGACGGCGCAGGACAAGGGGTTGAGCCCGATGCTGGATGCGGCGCTGGCGCGGCGTTATTCCGCCAGCACGGGGGAGGGATTTTTTACCGGCGGCGGGCTGCACCACTTCGACAATTTCAAACGCGAGGACGATGGCAAGGTGATGTCGGTGCGCGATGGACTGCGCAATTCGGTCAACCTGGTGTTCATCCGGCTGATGCGCGACATCGTGCACCACTACATGTTCCTGACCCCTGGCTCCTCGGCCAGGCTGCTGCAGGATGCAAGCGATCCGCGTCGCGCTGCTTACCTGGCGCGCTTTGCCGACCGGGAAGGCCAGGTTTTCATGCGGCGCTTCCTGGTCAAATACCAGGGCAAGACCGCGCAGGAGGCGCAAGAGATGCTGCTGCAGAACCGGCGCCCGACCGCGTCGCGGCTGGCGGCCATCTTCCGGACGATTGCGCCGGACGCCTCGCTGGAGCAGTTCACGGCTTTTGTGAAGGACAACTTGCCGGACGGCCTCGATCCGGCCGAACCCCGGCTGGCCAAGCTCTACGCGCAATACGCGCCAGAAAAGATGTCGCTCGCGGATCGGGGCTATCTGGCGGGCGTGCACCCGCTCGAGTTGTGGCTGGTCGGGTATCTGCGCAATCACCCGGGGGCGAGCCAGACGCAGGTGATGCAGGCCAGCAGCACCGAGCGGCAGGCCGTGTACGCCTGGCTGTTTTCCACCCATCGCAAGCAGGCGCAGGACCAGCGGATTCTGGGCTTGCTCGAAGGTGAAGGCTTCCTGGAAATCCACCGCCAGTGGGCACGCATGGGTTACCCCTTTGATTCGCTGGTGCCGTCTTATGCGACCGCGCTCGGGGCATCGGCCGACCGTCCCGCCGCGCTGGCGGAATTGATGGGAATTCTCGTCAACGCAGGCGAGCACAAACCGGCAACACGCATCAGGTCGCTGCACTTTGCCGCCGCCACGCCTTATGAAACCCTGCTGCAGCACCAGCCCGGCCAGGTGGAACGCGTGCTGGCACCCGAAGTCGCGCAAGCGGCGCTGGCGGTGACCCGGCTGGTGGTGGACGAGGGCACCGCAAGGCGCGTGAAGCAGGCCTTTGTCCGGCCGGACGGCCGCACCCTTGCCGTCGGCGGCAAGACCGGCACCGGCGATCAGCGCTTCGACACTTACGGCGCAGGGGGCCGCCTCATCAAATCGCGCGTGGTGAACCGCTCGGCGACGTTTGTGTTCAACATCGATGAACGTTTCTTTGGTACCCTCATCGCCTACGTGCCGGGGGCGCAGGCCGCCGCCTACGACTTCACCAGCAGCCTGCCGGTGCACTTGCTGAAGGTGCTGGCACCCACGCTGATGCCGCTGATCAATGCCGGTACCGCCGATGCTGCGGCGCCTGGCGCTTGCGTGAATTGAATGGCGCCTCAAGGCGACCCCAGGCTGCTGGCGAGCCGACTTAAAAGAAAAGGTAGTTCATGATCTGGCAAACCCCTGTTGCACAGCCCAGCGAACTGGGCGAATCGCCGTTCTGGCATCCCGCCGAGCAGCTGCTTTACTGGGTGGATATCGCGGGGAAAAAAATCAAGCGCAGCAATGTGTTCATGGGCACGGTGGAAAGCTGGGCCATGGCCGCGCCGCACGACCTGGAGCCCGGCTGCATCGCCCCGGCGCGCAGCGGCGGGCTGGTGATCGCGCTGCGCGACGGCATCTACCGGGCGCGGACCTGGGGCGGTGCGCTGACGCAACTGGCCGGGGCCGCGCACGACCCGCGCACGACCCGCTTCAACGACGGCAAATGTGACCCGCTGGGGCGTTTCTGGGCCGGCACCATTTACGAGCCGCGTGATGCGCGCGAGGCGGCGCTGTATTGCCTGGATGGCCGGGCCGGCCACACACCGGCGCTGGTGCGCATGGCCGGCGACGCGACCGTGGGCAACGGCCTGGCCTGGTCCGCCGACCGCCGGACCCTGTACTGGGCCGACACGACCGGCCATGTCATCCATGCCTGGGACTGGGACGCCGCCGCCAACACCCTGGCCCGGCAACGCGTGTTCCGGCAATTCCCGCCCAAGCCGCCCGGCTGGCAGGCCGGCATGCCGGGTTATGGTGGCCGGCCCGACGGCGCAGCGGTGGACAGCGAGGGCAATTACTGGGTGGCCATGTACGAGGGCGGGCGCGTACTCAAGCTGTCGCCGGGCGGCGAACTGCTGGCCGACATGCCCACCCCCGTGGTGTGCCCGACCATGGTGTGTTTTGGCGGCGACGACCTGCAGACGCTGTACCTGACCACGGCGCGTCACGGGCGACCGGCCGCAGAGCTCGAAGCGCTGCCGCAGTCCGGCTGCGTGTTTTCCATGCGCGTCGATGTGCCCGGTCTGCCGGTCAACTTCTTCGCGGACGCGGGCTGAGCCCCAAAAAAGCGAACAGTCAGCGTTCAAAAATATCAAACCCGGCCGACCGGCGCCCCCTTACCATCAGGACCATGGACTCAGCGCTTCAATTGATCATCGACCGGGTGCAGGCCGCGGCAGCCAGCGGCACGCCACTGCGCATACGCGGCGGTGGCAGCAAGGACTTCTACGGCCAGACGCTGCAGGGCGAGGTGCTGGATGTCGCGCCGCTGGCGGGCATCACCAGTTACGAGCCCACCGAACTGGTGGTCACCGTGCGCGCCGGCACACCGCTGGCCGAACTGGAAGCGCTGCTGGTCGAACGTGGCCAGTGCCTGCCTTTCGAGCCGCCCCGGTTCGGGCCGGGCGCCACGGTGGGGGGCATGGTCGCCGCCGGCCTGAGCGGCCCGGCGCGCGCCAGCGTGGGTGCCGTGCGCGACTATGTGCTGGGCGCCACCCTGCTCAATGGCAAGGGCGAGTTGCTGACTTTCGGCGGCCAGGTCATGAAAAACGTGGCAGGTTACGACGTCTCCCGACTGATGGCGGGCGCCATGGGCACGCTGGGGCTGCTCACGGAACTGAGCCTCAAGGTGTTGCCGGTAGCGCCGGCCGAGGCCACGCTGAAGTTCGGAATGAGCCAGTCAGAGGCCTTGGCAAAGTTGAACCGCTGGGGCGGGCAGCCCTTGCCGCTCAATGCCAGCTGTTGGGTCGACGACGCCGGCGCACCCACCCTCTACCTGCGTTTGCGCGGCGCCATCGCAGCGGTCGAGGCCGCCTGCAAAACACTGGGCGGCGAACGCCAGGACCAGGCCGCGGCCGCACCCGACTGGACCTTGTGCCGCGACCAGCAACTGCCCTGGTTTCTCGAGCGCGGCGAGCGCGACCTGTGGCGCCTGTCGGTGCCGCAGACCGCACCGGTGCTGGACCTGCCCGAGCCGCCGCTGGTCGAATGGCACGGCGCGCAGCGCTGGGTGCGGGCCGCCGCCGGCGAGGCCCAGCGCCTGCGCCATGCCGCTGCCGCCGTTGGCGGATCCGCTACGCTTTTTATAGCTGGTGGCGCCCGTCCTGAAAGGGTTGGGGGTCGATTTGATCCCTTGAAGCCGCCGCTGGACCGGATTCACCGGCAGCTCAAGAAAGAGTTCGATCCCGCCGGGATTTTCAACCGCGGCCGCCTTTACCCCGACTTCTGATGCAAACCCACCTCGCCCCCGAATTCAAGAACACCGCCGACGGCCAGGCGGCCGAAGCAATTCTGCGCAAATGTGTGCACTGCGGTTTTTGCACCGCGACCTGCCCGACCTACCAGCTGCTCGGCGACGAACTCGACGGACCGCGCGGGCGCATCTACCTGATCAAGCAGGTGCTCGAAGGCCAGGCGCCGACGCGCAAGACCCAGCTGCACCTGGACCGCTGCCTGACCTGCCGCAACTGCGAGACCACCTGTCCCAGCGGCGTGCAGTACGGCCACCTGGTCGACATCGGCCGCAAGCTGGTCGACGAACGCGTGCCGCGGCCGGCTTCCGAGAACGTCGTGCGCTGGGCGCTGAAAGAAGGCCTGCCGTCACCGCTGTTTGCGCCGGCCATGAAACTCGGGCAGGCCGTGCGTGGCCTGCTGCCCGCGGCGCTGAAAAACAAGGTGCCGGCGCGCCAGCCGGCGGGCCGCTGGCCGCAGCGTGAACACCCCCGCAAGATGCTGATGCTGGCCGGCTGCGTGCAACCGGCCATGATGCCCAACATCAACACCGCGACGGCGCGTGTGCTCGACGCGGCGGGCATCCAGACCGTGGTGGCCGCCAAGGCCGGCTGCTGCGGCGCCGTCAAGTTTCACCTGAACGACCAGGACGGCGGCAAGGCCGAGATGCGCCGCAACATCGACGCCTGGTGGCCGCATGTCGAGGCGGGGGCCGAGGCGATTGTGATGAACGCCTCGGGCTGCGGCGTCACGGTCAAGGAGTACGGCTACCACTTGCAGGACGACCCGGCCTATGCGGCCAAGGCGGCGCGCATCAGCGAACTGACGCGTGACCTGAGCGAGCTGCTGCCCGAACTGGTGGCGCCGCTGCGTGCGCGCGTGACGGCCCAGGCCGGCCAGATCGCGTTTCATCCGCCCTGCACCCTGCAGCACGGCCAGCAGCTGCGCGGCGGCGTTGAGCAACATCTGGGCGCCCTCGGCTTCGACGTGAAGGTCGCCAGCTGCGAGGCCCATCTGTGCTGCGGTTCCGCCGGCACCTACTCGGTGCTGAACCCGGAGATTGCCTTCCAGCTGCGCGACCGCAAGCTGGCGAATCTGGGCGAGATGGCGCCTGAAGTGATTGTGTCGGCCAACATCGGCTGCATCACGCACCTGCAAAGCGGCACGGCCACGCCGGTGCGGCACTGGGTCGAAGTGCTCGACGAGGCGCTATCAAATAAATAGCTGATGGCGCCCGTGACTAAAGTGCGAAAGCCTGATTTGTGATGAATCAGGCAGCCAGCGCGGCTTCCACGTCTTTGGCCAGATCGGCCGGCTTGTCGGTCGGTGCGTAACGCCGGATCACCTGGCCGTCCTTGCCGACCAGGAACTTGGTGAAGTTCCACTTGATGGCCTTGCTGCCCAGCAGGCCGGGTGCTTCCGACGACAGCCACTTGTACAGCGGGTGCGCGGCCGGGCCATTGACGTCGATCTTGCCCATCATCGGAAAACTCACGCCGTAGTTGAGCTGGCAGAACTCGGCAATCTCACCGTCGGCGCCCGGGTCCTGGGCGCCGAACTGGTTGCACGGGAAACCCAGCACCACCAGGCCTTTGCCGGTGTAGGCCTGGTACAGCTCTTCGAGGCCGCCGAACTGCGGCGTGAAGCCGCATTGGCTGGCCGTGTTCACGATCAGCATGACCTTGCCCTTGAATTGCGAAAGCGCAATGTCCTGGCCGTTGATCTGCCGCGCTTCGAAGTCGTAAATGCTGCTCATGGGGCGCTCCTGGTTGATCTGCCACTGTACGGCAGCTTGCCGAAAAATCCGAAAGCTATTTGGGGGGAGCAGGCGCAGGCGCCAGTGCTGCCAGCGCGGCGGCCAGCACGATCAGGCTGCCACCCAGCAGGGTGCGCGGGCTGAATTCCGCTGCGCCCAGCGCGGCCGCCGACAGGCTGGCAAACAGGATCTCGGTCAGCATCACCAGTGCGGTGGTGCTGGCCGCCAGGCGCGCCGCGCCATACTGCAGCGCCATGTTGCTGAGCAGGAAGGCCACGGCCAGGCCCAGCGCCACACCGGACCACGAGGTGCTCCAGACCGGCGCCGGCACGATGTGCCAGGCCATTCCCAGCAATGCGGTGGCGGTGGCCATGACGCCGCCGCCGCCAAACATGGCCATCATGCGTGATTCGCTGGGGGTGTACGCCAGCTTGCGCAGCAGCACGTTGGTGGCGGCAAAACTCAGGCCGCCCATCAGGGCCAGCCAGTCGGCGGCGCTGTGCGGCACCGGCCAGGGTGAGCCCGGCGACTTCAGCACGATCAGCACACCCGCCATCGCCAGCGCCAGGCGCAGCAGCGAAGTGCGGGTCGGTTGTTCCCCCAGCAGGCCCCAGGCCAGCAGCACCGACCACGCCGGCATCAGGTAGAACAGCAGCACCACCCGCACCACGTCGCCGACGGTCACGGCCCAGTTGAACCCGACGTTGGTCAGCCCCGCCGCCAGGGCCAGCAGCCAGAGCTGGGGATGCCGGGCAAAACCGCGCCAGCCCCCGCGCCAGACCAGCGCCACGCAGGCCAGAGAGAAGAAGTAGATCAGCGCGGTGGACCACAGGGGGTGCAGGCCCTGCGACTGCAGCTCGCGAAACGGCCACCACGACACGCCCCAGACAAAGGCGTTGAAGACCAGCGCGGAGGCAGCCAGGGCGACACCACGGTGGTTCACGGCGCCTGACTCCCCGGGGCCGCGGCATCGCCGCCCATCCATGTCTGCCGCATCAGTGCGAGTTGTCGCTGCGCGCGATGGTCAGCAGGTGGTCCACCTGCTCTTTGTACTTGATGCAGTTGCTTTTGTGCCAGCGCTGGATCAGCCACATGAAGCCGGCCACCACCACACCAAAGGCGGTGATCGCGCCGAAGGCCGACAGGCCCATGCCGGTGGACAGGCTGTAGCCGGCGCCCAGCGCCAGAATGCAGGCCTGCTCGTTGAAGTTCTGTACGGCGATGGAGCGGCCGGCGCCCATCAGGTTGTGGCCGCGGTGCTGCAGCAGTGCGTTCATCGGCACCACCAGGAAGCCGCCCAGCCCGCCGAGCAGGATCAGGAAAGGTGCGGCCACCCAGACGTTGGTGATGAAATTCATCAGGATCACCAGCACGCCCATGGCGATGCCCAGTGGCATCACCAGGGTGGCGTGTTCCAGCCGCATGCGCATCGACGCGAGGATGGCGCCGGCGGCCGTGCCGATGGCGACCACGCCCACCAGCGACGACGCCTGTGTGGTGCTGTAGCCCAGGGCCGCCGCGCTCCAGGCCAGCACGATGTAACGCAGGTTGCCCGACACGCCCCAGAACAGCGTGGTGGTGGCCAGCGAAATCTGGCCCAGTTTGTCACGCCACAGCGCCGAATTGCAGTTCCAGAAGTCGGGCAGCAGCTCGAGCTTGTTGCGCGGCATCGGGCGCATTTCGACGCCGGTCAGCGGAATCCGCGTGTTGAACCAGGCCGCGATCGCATACAGGACGATCAGCGCGCAGATGGCCGCTTCGGGCGGCGTGTCGATGCCGGTGCTGATGACGGGGAAGTCGAACGACAGCAGCAGATGCGACACCGAATGGCCGACCAGCTGGCCGCCGAGCAGCACACCCAGGATGATGGAGGCAATCGTCAGCCCCTCGATCCAGCCGTTGGCCTTGACCAGCTGGGAGGCCGGCAGCAACTCGGTCAGGATGCCGTATTTGGCCGGAGAGTAGGCGGCAGCGCCCAGGCCGACAATCGCATAGGCCATCAGCGGGTGCGTGCCGAACAGCATCATCAGGCAGCCCACCACCTTGATGGCATTGCTGATGAACATGACCTTGCCCTTGGGCTGCGCATCGGCAAAGGCGCCGACAAAGGGCGCCAGCACCACATAAAACAGCGCAAACATGGGCACCAGCGCAGCCGGCTGCCATTTGGGCGCGCCACTGGTTCTGAGCAGCTCCACGGCGGCGACGAACAGCGCGTTATCAGCCAGCGAGCTGAAAAACTGGGCTGCCATGATGGTGTAAAAACCGCGCTTCAGCTTCATTGAACGGTGTGGGTCACTGTGGCGAATGCATCAGGCAGTCTGATGCGGCACGATATAAGTGAATGTCTCCTGACTATCAAGGTTTATAGCACGCGGCAGGATGGCAGAATCGACAAATAGGTCTTGACAAGCCTGCGTTAACCCTCGCCCCGTCCTGTTTCCCACCACCACGAGCCGTTGCCTGACATGCCCCGCCCTATTCTTGCCACTGTCCATGCCGCCGCCCTCAGCCACAACCTGGCGCGCGCGCGCGCTGCCGCGCCGGACGCCCGGGTCTGGGCGGTCGTCAAGGCCAACGCCTACGGCCACGGCATCGAGCGCGTGTTTGACGCGCTGCGCAGCGTCGACGGTTTTGCCCTGCTGGACCTGGCCGAGGCCCAGCGCCTGCGCGCGCTGGACTGGCGCGGCCCCATCCTGCTGCTGGAGGGCTGTTTTGACGCGCGCGACCTCGAACTGTGTTCCCGCCTGGGCCTGTGGCACGCCATTCACTGCGACGAGCAGATCGACATGCTGGCGGCCCACAAGACCCAGGTACCGCACCGCGTCTTCCTCAAGATGAACTCGGGCATGAACCGCCTGGGCTTCACGCCCGAGCGTTACCGCGCGGCCTGGACGCGGCTCAACGCCTTGCCGCAGGTGGAGGAAATTTCGCTGATGACCCATTTCAGCGACGCCGACGGCGCGCGCGGGATAACCCACCAGCTGCAGGTCTTCGAGGCGGTCACGCATGACCTGCCCGGCGAGCGCACGCTCAGCAACAGCGCGGCCACCTTGCGCCACGGCATCGCCATCGGCGAGAAGTCCGACTGGGTGCGGCCCGGCATCGCGGTGTATGGCAGCTCGCCCGATTTCCCCGAGCACAGTGCCGCCGACTGGGGCTTGCTGCCGACCCTGACGCTGGCGTCGAAAATCATTGGCCTGCAACACCTGGTGGCGGGCGACACGGTGGGTTACGGCTCCAGCTTCACGGCCGACGGCCCGCTGCGCATCGGCGTGGTGGCCTGCGGTTATGCCGACGGCTACCCGCGGCACTGCACCACCGGCACACCGGTGCTGGTTCAGGGCGTGCGCACACGCATGGTGGGCCGCGTCAGCATGGACATGATCACGGTGGACCTGACACCGGTGCCCGATGCGGGCATGGGGTCGGACGTGACGTTGTGGGGACGCGCGTCCAACGGCGCCTTGTTGTCGATCGACGAGATCGCCGCGGCCGCGGGCACGGTCGGTTATGAGCTGATGTGCGCCGTGGCAGCGCGCGTGCCGTTTCAGGTCGAATGACTATCCAGCGGGTTTTCCGCTGAGCTGACCTTCAGCGTTTGCGCAATCCCAGCACCATCACCGCACCGACCACCAGCAGGGCGCCGGCCACCTGCACCGGTGCAATCGCCTGGCCCAGGATCAGCCAGGCCAGCACCAGCGCAAACACCGGCTCCACATTCATGATGGCCGAGTTGCCGACCACGCCGAGTTTGGGCAGGACGGTGAACATGATGGTGAAGGCCGTGCCATACAGAAAGGTCAGCGCCGCCAGGCCCCACCAGCCGATGGCCGCCTGCGGCAGCTGGAAGCCGCCTTGCACGGCCACGCCCGCCAGTGCAAACAGGCCGACGATGCTCATGGTGGTCAGGGTGCGCACGCGGCCATCAACATCGCCGGCCTCGTGCTGGGTCAGCACCAGCGCCACGCCGAAGGTGGCCGCCGCCGCCAGCGCAAAGGCCACGCCGGTGCCGATGCGGCCCCACTGCCCGGCCGCGCCCAGGCCCGACGCGGCGCCCAGCACGTCGAGCGCCAGCGCCAGCCCGATCAGGATCACCGGCATGGCCAGCAGCAGGGCGCGTTCGGGCGAGCGCCGGTACAGCACCCAGTCCCACAGCGCCGTCCAGATCGGGTAGGTGTTGAAGGCCAGCAGGGCCAGCGCCACCGGCAGCCGTGCGACGGCCGAATACAGGCACAGGCTTTGCACCGCGATCAGCAGGCCGATGACCGGCAGAATGCGTTTGTTACGCGCGGTGAAGCGCAGGGGCACACGCTGGATGGCCAGCAAGGCCGCCACCGCCAGGGCGGTGACCACGCTGCGGAAAGCCACCGCCGTGGCGACGTCCACGCCGTTGTTGAAGGCCAGGCGCGCCGCCACATGGTTGGCGCCCATCATCAGGGCGATCAGCAGCAGGGTGGCAAAGGCGGTGCCGCTCAGGGCCCGGCGGCTGCTCATGGGTAGAGCCCGTGCACGCGGGCATGCAGGCGCGACAGACCGAGCAGCGCGTCGGTGAAGGGGGTGGGCACCTGCGTCAGTTCGCCCAGCTCCTTCACCACCGTGACCAGTGCGTCGAGTTCAACTGCCTTGCCGGCTTCCACGTCCTGCAGCATGGAGGTCTTGAAGGCGCCCAGTTTGAGCGTGACGGCATGCCGGTCTTCCGGCTGCTGGGCGATCGGGATGCCGATGCGGGCACCTATCTCTTTGGCTTCGAGCATGATTTTTGAGATGAAGTCGCGCACCAGCGCGTCGCCCAGGATCAGGTCGGTGGTGGCGCCGGTGAAGGCGCTGATCGGGTTGACCGTCATGTTGCCCCAGAGTTTGTACCAGGCGTCTTTCTGGATCTGCGCCGACACGCTGGCCGCAAAACCGGCGCGCACCAGCAGGTCCGCCAGCGCCTGCACACGGGTGCTCTGCGCGCCCGAGGGTTCACCGATGATGAGGCCGTTGCCGAAATGGTGGCGAATCACGCCGGGCGCATCGATCGAACAGCTCGCATGCACAACGCAGCCGATGATGGCCGCCGCCGGGATGGCCGCGGCGATTTCGCCGGTGGCGTCCACCGCCTTCAGCTGCGTACCGGCGTAGCGGCCGCCAAAACCCTGGAAGAACCACCAGGGCACGCCGTTCATGGCGGTCAGGACGAGGGTGTCGGGGCCGATCAGCGGTGCGATCTGGCGCGCCACGTCGAGCAGCGCCGGCCCCTTCACCGCAATGACCACCAGGTCCTGCACGCCCAGCGCGGCCGGGTCGGCGCTGGTACGCACCGCCGCGGAACGTGTGTCCGTTCCGCTCGCCACGCGCAGGCCGTGGCGGTTCAGCGCTTCCAGCGTCGCACCGCGCGCCACCACGCTGACGTCGCAGCCCGCCGCCGCGAGTCCGGCGCCCAGCCAGCCGCCAATGGCGCCGGCGCCATAAATACAGGTTTTCTGGATGTTTTTATAAGTCATTTTGGCCTATGGCCCTTTAGATTCGGGCGCAAGATGCTCTAATTTTGATAGCTGATGTCGATTTTATCGACTTGCCTGACGAGTGCATCGAACACGTCCTGACCCGCACCGAACCGGGCGTCGAACTGGAAGGCGTCGTGGGTGGTTTTCCTGGCGACTGGCTCAGGCACCCTGATCGCCGGCCCCATCGCCGCCTGTGCCACCTGGATGTCGCAGGCGCGCTGCAGGGTCCACAGCCGCACAAAGGCCAGCGGCAGGGTTTTGGCCCAAGCCAGCAGGCCGTGGTTACGCAGGATCACCACCGGCTTGTCGCCGATGTTTTTCAGCAGGCGCGGCGCCTCGTCGGCATGGATGGTGATGCCTTCGAAGTCATGGTAGGCCACCAGGTCATGCAGCTGCGCCGAATAAAAATTGTTCTGCGCCAGGCCGCCCTGCGTGCAGGCCACCGCGATGCCGGCCGTGGTGTGGGTGTGCATCACGCAATGGGCGTCGGGCAGGCCGTCATGCAGGGCCGCATGCACGGTGAAGCCCGCCGGGTTGACCGGGTAAGGCGAGCCGTCGAGCACCTGGCCCTGCAGGTCGATTTTCACCAGGTTCGAAGCGGTGACCTCGCTGTAGTGCAGGCCGAAGGGGTTGATCAGGAACTGCTTTTGTCCGCCGCTGGCGCTGGCCGGCAGCCGCACCGTGATGTGGTTGTAGATCATCTCGGTCCAGCCGAGCATGGCAAACACGCGGTAGCAGGCGGCCAGTTCGACCCGAGCTTTCCATTCGTCGGGATGGATGCCGGATTTTTGAGGAATGGCGTTCATGCATGTCTCCCGTCAATAGGTTTTGCTGGCGGGCAGGGCCGCGACGCCGGTCTTGAAACGCGCGGCCAGCGCACTGGTATGGCGCACCAGCAGGCTGGTGTCCAGGCCGACGGCCACAAAGGTGGCGCCCATGTCCAGGTGGTGGCGCGCCAAGGTCTCGTCGGTGCTGAGGATGCCGGCGGCCTTGCCGGCCTTGAGGATGCGGGCTATCGCTTTTTCGATGGCGGCCTGCACGTCCGGGTGGCCCGGGTTGGCGACGTGGCCCAGCGAGGCCGACAGGTCGGCCGGGCCGATGAACACGCCGTCCACGCCTTCGGTGGCGGCAATGGCGTCGAGATTGTCCAGCGCGGTTTGTGTTTCGGCCTGCACCAGCAGGCAGATCTGCGCATTCGCCTCGTGCGCATAGGCCGGGTAGCGCCCCCAGCGCGAAGCGCGTGCGCCGGCCATGCCGCGTACGCCGCCGATGTTCCTGCCCTGCGCGTCGTACTGCGGATAACGCGTGGCGCGCACCAGCGCAGCGGCCTGCGCCGGCGTGTCGACCATGGGCACCAGCAGGGTTTGCACGCCGATGTCCAGGTACTGCTTGATCAGCGCTTCGCCGACATGGCCATGGCCCATGGGCACGCGTGCGATGGGGTGCGAGCCGGGGTAGCCGGCCATCACCTGCAGCTGCGCCAGGATGCTGTTGATGTCGTTCGGTGCATGTTCGCCGTCGATCAGCAGCCAGTCAAAACCGGCGCCGGCGCAGATCTCGGTGCTGTAGGGACTGGCCAGGCCCAGCCAGAGCCCGATCTGCGCGCGCTTTTCAGCCAGGGCCTGCTTGAAGGGATTCAGGGGTGTTTGCATGGGGTCTCTTTAAACATTAAACAAAGTGAAATTCAAAACGACCGAGGGGTCCGTAGTCGGCGTCGAAGCGGTCACCGGCCTTTGCAGCGACCGGCCGGGTGAAGGAGCCGGCCAGCACCACCTCGCCAGCTTGCAGGCCTTCGCCCCAAGGGGCGAGTTTCATGGCCAACCAGGCCACGCCAGTCGCCGGGTGGCCCTGCACGCCGGCGGCCAGGCCGGTTTCCTCGACCACCCCATTCTGGCGCAGGATGGCGCCGACCCAGGGCAGGTCGATGTCCTGCGGCGACACCTTGCGGCCACCCAGCACGATGCCGGCGTTGGCGGCGTTGTCGCTGATGGTGTCCTGCACCTTGCGCATGGTCTTGCTGTGGCGGTCGAACTGCTCGATGCGCGCGTCGATGATCTCGATCGCGGGTTGTACATAGTCGGTGGCATCCAGCACATCGTCGATCGTGATGTGTGTGCCTTCCAGCTTCTTCTTCAGGATGAAGGCCAGCTCGACCTCGACACGCGGCGCGATGAAGCGGGCCGCCGGGATGTCGCCGGGCTCGAAAAACATGTCGTCCAGCAGCGTGCCGTAGTCGGGCTCGTCAATCTGGCTGGAGATCTGCATCGCGCGCGAGGTCAGGCCGATCTTGTGGCCCCTGGCCACGCGCCCTCCGGCGAGCTTCATCTGCACCCAGGCGCGTGAAATGGCGTAACCGTCCTCCACGGTCATGCCGGGGTAACGTTTTGAAAAATGCTCGACCTGGATGCGGGTCTTCTCGCTGTGGTCCAGTTCAGCGGCCAGCTGGGCGATGAGTTCGGGGCTGAGCATGGTCAGGTGGTCTGAAAGAGCGGATGGAGATTGCTGTGTTTGCCGTCGTAGACCTGCCCGGGGCTTTCGTCCACTTGCAGCGTGATGCCGATCAGCCGATTCTTCATCAAGGAGCCAAAGTGGGCTGTAGCCATCGCCAGCAAAGCGTCGCCAGCTCTCTTTTTAGTAGCGTCCGAGCGACCGGCGGCCATGCGCAGGTTCAGGTAGACAAAGGCGTAGTCCTGCTTCCCGTCGGCCACCGCGTAATGCGCGGCCGGGTAGGCCAGCACCCGCGTGCCGCCGGTGGGGAAGACCTGTTTGCCTTCGTCGTCCTGCACGGCGAGCATGGTGTCGGCCAGCGCGCGGCACAGCGCCGTCATGTCGGTGGTGGTCTCGAGGTTGGGGGTGTAGAGGATGACGAGATGGGGCATGGTGTCTTGTTTGGTCAGAGCCGGCTCGCGGCCTGGTAGCCGTGCGCGGACGAGGCCTGCGCGGCGGGAATGGCGGCACCGGTTTGTGGCGTGACCGGAAACACCGCGTTGATCTGCCCCGTGCCCGAGGCGCCGAAGTAGGGCGTGATGACCTCGGCCTGGCCGTCGTAGTCGGACCAGCCCAGCGCGCCCAGCAGCATGGCGGTGTCGTGCATGAAGCCTTCGCCATGGCCCTTGGCGGCGTACTCGGGCAACATGGCGCAGAAGTCCTTCCAGTCGCCGCGCTGCCACATGCGCACCACCTCATGGTCGAGGTGTTCGAGGAAGGGGCTCCAGACCTTGAAGGCGTAGTCGGGCGCCAGGCCGTTCTGCGCAAAGCGGTGCGACAGCGAGCCGCTGGCAAAAAAGGCCACCGTGCCGTCGTACTCGTCTTCAATCGCGCGGCGCATGGCCCAGCCCAGGCGTGCACTGTCGTTCAGGTAATGCGCCTGGCACAGCGCCGAGACCGACACCACCTGGTAGTGCTGGTCGGCGTTCATGTAACGCATGGGCACCAGCGTGCCGTACTCCGGGTTCAAGGTGGTGGCGTCGTGTGCCAGGGTTTCCACGCCGTGCGCATTGCAGACGCTGGCCAGCAACTGGCCTAGTGCCGGGTTGCCCGGAAACTCGAAGCCCATGTTGCTGATGAAGTGCGGCAGCTCGTTGCTGGTGTACAGGCCCTTGAAGTGCGGCGCGCAGTTGATGTGGTAGTTCGCATTGACCAGCCAGTGGGTGTCGAACACCACGAGGGTGTCCACGCCCAGGGCGCGGCAACGCTGGTCAATTTCCCGGTGCCCATCAATCGCGTCCTGCCGCGTGCCCTGGCGCGGGCCGTCCAGCTCGCTGAGGTACATCGAAGGCACGTGGGTGATTTTGGCGGCGAGAGCCAGTGTTCCCATGTTCAGGCTCCCCAATGCGGGATGTGATGACTTCCCAGTGACACGGCGACGTTCTTGGGTTCACAGAACACCTCGTAACTCCAGGTGCCGCCCTCGCGCCCGGTCCCCGAACCCTTGGTGCCGCCAAACGGCTGGCGCAAATCGCGCACGTTCTGGCTGTTGACGAAACACATGCCGGCTTCGACGGCCGCGGCCACCCGATGGGCGCGGCCGAGGTTCTCGGTCCAGACATAACTCGACAGGCCATATTGCGTGTCGTTGGCCAGGCGGATCGCGTCGGCTTCGTCCCTGAACGGGATCAGGCAGGCGACCGGGCCGAAGATTTCTTCCTGGGCAATCCGCATGCGGTTGTCGACATCGGCAAACACCGTGGGCAGCACGTAATTGCCTTTTTTCACGCGCTCCGGCAGGTCCGGCGCGCCCAGCCCGCCACACAGCAGCGTCGCGCCCTCTTTCGGGCCCAACTCGATGTAGCTGCGCACCTTGGCCAGGTGGGCCTGTGAAACCATCGGGCCAATGGTGGTGGCTTCGTCGAGTGGATCGCCGACCTTGATGCGTTTGGCGCGTTCCACGAACCTCGCAGTGAAGTCGGCGTAGATCGACTGCTGCACCAGGATGCGGCTGCCGGCGGTGCAGCGTTCGCCGTTGTTGGAAAAAATCATGAACACCGCAGCATCAAGGGCGCGTTCGAGGTTCGCGTCCTCAAAAATCACGAACGGTGATTTGCCGCCCAGTTCCATGCTGAATTTTTTCAGGCCGGCGGCCTGCACGATGCGGTTGCCGGTGGCGGTCGAGCCAGTGAAAGAGATCGCGCGTACATCGGGGTGGCGGCACAGCGGCTCACCGGCTTCCTTGCCGGTGCCATGCACGATGTTGAGCACGCCCGGTGGTATGCCGGCTTCCAGCGCAAGTTCTCCGAGACGCGCCGCCGTCATCGGCGACAGCTCGCTCATCTTCAGCACCGCGGTGTTGCCAAACGCCAGGCAGGGCGCGACCTTCCAGGTGGCCGTCATGAAGGGCACGTTCCACGGCGAGATCAGCGCACAGACGCCGGTCGGGTGGTACAGCGTGTAGTTCAGGTGGGTTTCGGTCGGGTAGGTGTGGCCGTCGACACGCGTGCACATCTCGGCAAAATAATAGAAATTGTCGGCTGCGCGCGGAATCAGCTGCTTGCCGGTTTGCGCAATCACCTGGCCGCAGTCGTTGGTCTCCATCTGCGCGATCTCGGGCACCTGCGCGGCAATCAGGTCGCCGAGCTTGCGGATGAGTTTTGCGCGTTGTGGTGCCGGCATGCCGGCCCACTTCGGGAAGGCCTCTTTCGCGGCGGCGACGGCGGCGTTGACTTCGGCTTCGCCGCCCGCAGCGACTTCGGCCAGCACGTCCTGTGTGGCGGGGTTGACGGTTTCGAAATAGCTGCTGCCGGCGACGGTCTTGCCATTGATGAGGTGATCTATTTTCATGTTCATTCAATCGTGTTGAAAAGTTCGCCCAGGCCCTCGATGCGGGTGACAACCACATCGCCGCTCCGGCAATCGACCACGCCGTCGGGTGTGCCGGTCAGGATCAGGTCGCCGGGCTGCAGCGTCATGAAGTTGCTGAAATACTCGATTAAAAACGGCACGTCGAAAATCATGTCGCGCGTGTTGCCGGACTGCGTGACTTCGCCGTTGACGGTGGTCTGCAGGGCCAGTGCCATCGGGTCGGCGATGTCTGCCGCATCGACCAGCCAGGGCCCGAGCGGCGTGCAGCCGTCGCGGTTTTTCACGCGCAGATTCGGCCGGTACCAGTTTTCGAGGTAGTCGCGGATCGCGTAGTCGTTGGCAATGGTGTAGCCGGCGATGAAGTCGTACGCGTCGGCGCGTTGGACCTTTTTGGCCGTCCGGCCGACGACCACCGTGAGTTCACACTCGTAATGCATGAACTGCACACCGACCGGCCGGCGTGTGAACTGCCGGTGGCCGGTCAGCGTGCCCTCGCCCTTGATGAACACCAGCGGTTCTTCGGGCGCCTTGAATGCGAGTTCTTTCGCGTGGTCGGCGTAATTCAGGCCCAGCGCAAGAATGGTGCGCGGACGCGGCGTGGCCGCCAGCGGCGGCAGCCAGGTGACGGTATCTTCACTGACGAGTCGACCGTCATCGAGCAGCAGTCGGCCGTCGCGCTCGACGGCGTGTTGTGCCCTGCCTTCGTACACAACGCGGGCGTGCTTCATGACGCCTCCGCCACCAGCGTGTTGCTCAGCAACCCGAATCCCGGTGCCGTGATGTCCATGCGGTCACCCACTTTGGCCAGCGGCCGGCCCGCATCGCAGCCCAGCATCAGCACGTCGCCGGGGCGCAGCGTCATGAAGGCGCCGACATCGGCCAGCAGCCGGGCGGCGTCGCGCACCAGGTGGCTGAAGTTAACGGTTTGTTTGAGCTCGCCATTGATGCGTACTTCCAGAGTGAAGCCCGAAGGATTGCCAGCTTCGCTGGCCGGCACCAGGCGCTCGCCAATGCCGAGAAAGCCGTCCAGGCATTTGAACTTGACGGGCGGCCGGAAAAAGCTGGCGTGCGGAATCGACAGGTCGTTCACCAGCACGTAGCCCGCCACTGCGCCGGCCTCAGCCATCACCATGGCGATGCTGGCGCCGACTTCGACCTCGGGGACCCGAGCCGGCACCGGGATGCTGGCGCCGCTGGCGCTCCAGGTGTTGGCCGGCTTGACATACAGAACCGGCGCCTGGGGCGGCGCCTTGTAGGGCGGCTGGTTCATCTGCGGTGCCAGCGCCTCGACCTCCACGCGGAAGTTCAGCAGCGTGCCGTAAACCGTGCCGGATGGCATGAAGCTCATGGCTGCTCCAGTGCAATCACTTTGTCGAGCAGTTCGTACAGCTGTGCCAGGCTCTGTTTGCCCAAGGTCTTTTCCATCCAGGCGTAGTGCGCCTCAATCGTCTGCGACAGGGTGTCGACCAGCTGCATGCCTTTGTCCGTCGCCTCGACCACAGTACGGCGCTGGTCGGCCGGGTCCCGCGCGCGGCGGATCAGGCCGTCGCGTTCCATGCGGGTCAGCACGCCGGTCAGGCTGGGGCCGAGGATGAAAGCCTCGCGCGCAACCTTGCCGGTTTCGACCACGCCGTGTTCGCCGAGCACCCGTAACACACGCCATTGCTGGTCGCTCAGTGCGTGCTCGCGCAGGCGCGGCCGGGTATGCGCCATCACGGACTCGCGCGCCTGCAACAGCAGGCGGGGCAGGTTGCGGTGGGTAAAAGGGGTAGTCATGCAGGGCAGCGAAATTATTTAACATGTTAAATGAAATGACGCTTTCCTGCCCATCCCCTGCTTGCTGGGAGTTACCCGTACTGTGAATAAGTACAGTAATATCGCCGCATGGCCAAAGACAAGACGATTTACACCTGCACCGAATGCGGCGGCACCAGCCCCAAATGGCTGGGCAAGTGCCCGCATTGCGGCGCCTGGAACACGCTGATCGAGTCGGTCGCGGAGAGCCCCTCGCCGATGAAAAACCGTTTTGCCTCGCTGGCCAAACCGTCGGAAGTCGCGACCCTGGCCGACATCGAAGCCACCGACATGGCGCGCACCCCGACCGGCCACGAGGAACTGGACCGCGTCCTCGGCGGCGGCATTGTCGAAGGCGGCGTGGTGCTGATCGGCGGCGACCCGGGCATCGGCAAGTCCACCTTGCTGCTGCAGGCGCTCGATTCGCTGCAGCGCGCCGGACTCGACACCCTGTATGTCACTGGTGAAGAAAGCGGCGCCCAAGTCGCGCTGCGTTCGCGCCGGCTCGGGCTGGACGGCTCGCAGGTCAAGGTGCTGGCGGAGATCCAGCTCGAGAAAATCCTCGCCACGCTGGAGGCCACGCGGCCGGCCGTGGCCGTGATCGATTCCATCCAGACCGTGTATTCCGAGCAGCTCACGTCGGCGCCGGGCTCGGTCGCCCAGGTGCGCGAATGTGCGGCTCACCTGACACGTGCCGCCAAGTCCAGCGGCGTCTGCATCATTCTGGTCGGCCATGTGACCAAGGAAGGCGCGCTCGCCGGTCCGCGTGTGCTTGAACACATGGTGGATACCGTGCTCTATTTCGAGGGCGACACGCATTCCAGTTTTCGCCTGGTGCGCGCGATCAAGAACCGCTTTGGTGCGGTCAACGAGATCGGCGTGTTTGCCATGACCGAAAAAGGCCTGAAAGGCGTGACGAATCCCAGTGCCATTTTCCTGAGCCAGCACAGCGAGCCGGTGCCGGGCAGCTGTGTGCTGGTGACGCTGGAGGGCACGCGTCCGCTGCTGGTGGAAATCCAGGCGCTGGTCGACAGCGGCGGCCCGAGTCCGCGCCGCCTGTCGGTGGGCCTGGACCGCGACCGCCTGGCCATGCTGCTGGCGGTGCTGCACCGCCACGCCGGCATTGCCTGCATGGACCAGGACGTGTTTGTCAACGCGGTCGGCGGCGTGCGCATCAGCGAGCCGGCGGCTGATCTGTCGGTGCTGCTGGCGATCACCTCCAGCCTGCGCGGCAAGCCGCTGCCCAAGGGTTTCATCGCCTTTGGCGAGGTCGGGCTGGCCGGTGAGGTGCGGCCCGCGCCGCGTGGCCAGGAGCGGCTCAAGGAAGCGGCCAAGCTGGGCTTCAGCGTAGCCGTGGTGCCCAAGGCCAATGCGCCGAAAAAGCCCATCGAAGGCCTGACCATCCATGCGGTCGAACGTGTGGAGCAGGCGATCGAGGTGGTGCGAAGCCTCGCGTAGCGGGATCCGCCATGGTGCGGCGAATGAAATGCTATCAAATAGATAGCTATTAGCGCCCAACCTGTCTGGGCTGAAGGCCAATTTTGCTTGAAAATACCAAGTGACGATGGCCGTGCGGAAGCCCGTACGCACTCCCCGCAGCCGGGAGGCGGCCGGTGGCTGCGAAAATAGCGCCATGAACTTCCAGAAAATTCTTGTTCCGATTGCCGGCGTCGCCGTGGTGGTGCTGGCTTACCGCGGGTTTGGCTGGGCCGGTGTGGCGGCTGCGGTCGGCGGCCTGATGATGTGGCTGCTGCTCCACTTCACCCGCATGATGCAGGTGCTCAGGCGCGCGGCCAACCGGCCCATCGGTTATGTCGACAGCGCCGTCATGCTCAATGCCAAGCTCAAACCGGGCATGACGCTGCTGCATGTGGTGGCCATGACCCGAAGCCTGGGCGCGCTGCAATCCGACAAGGACGCGCAACCCGAGGTGTTCCGCTGGACCGATGGCGGCCAGTCGCATGTCACCTGCACCTTTGTCGGCGGCAAGCTGGCGCAGCATGAACTTTTCAGGCCGCCGGTGACGGATTCGCTGCCGGCCGCCGAGGGCCCGCCGCCCGGCCCGTAAAATCAGCGTTTCGGGTTTTTCGGCAGGTTTGCCGGCCCCGCCGGCAGCAGGCCAGATGCCGGGAACCCTTTCACGACATTCATCACAGGATCAGCACCATGTCCCCAGTAGCACCCTCCATGGAAGACCGCGACGGCAAAATCTGGATGGATGGCCAGATGGTCGAATGGCGTGACGCCAAAATCCACGTCCTGAGCCACACCCTGCATTACGGCTGCGGCGCCTTCGAAGGCGTGCGTGCCTACAAGACGGCCGACGGCAGCACGGCCATCTTCCGGCTCGAGGAACACACCGAGCGCCTGTTCAACAGCGCCAAGATCCTGCGCATGAAAATTCCTTTCAGCCAGGAAGAGGTCATGGAAGCGCAAAAGGCCGTGGTGCGCGACAACAAGCTGGAAAGCTGTTACCTGCGGCCGCTGACCTGGATCGGCTCGGAAAAACTCGGCGTCAGCCCCAAGGGCAACACCATCCACCTGATGGTCGCGGCCTGGGCCTGGGGCGCCTACCTCGGCGAAGAAGGCATGCGGCGCGGCATCCGCGTGAAAACTTCCAGCTACACACGCCACCACGTCAACATCACGATGACGCAGGCCAAGGCGGTCAGCAACTACACCAACTCCATCCTCGCCAACATGGAAGCGCTGGACGACGGTTACGACGAAGCCCTGCTGCTCGACGCCTCGGGCTTTGTCAGCGAAGGTGCGGGCGAGAACATCTTCGTGATCAAGGGCGGTGTGGTCTACACGCCCGACCTGTCGGCCGGTGCCCTCAACGGCATCACGCGCAACACCATCCTGCACATCTGCAAGGACCTCGGCCTCGAATTGATCCAGAAACGCATCACGCGCGACGAGGTGTATATCTCCGACGAGGCCTTCTTCACCGGCACCGCCGCGGAAGTCACGCCGATCCGCGAACTTGACCGCATCGAGATCGGCGCCGGCTCGCGCGGTCCCATCACCGAAAAAATCCAGAGCGCGTTTTTTGACATCGTCAACGGCCGCAACCCCAAATACGCCGGCTGGCTGGCCAAGGTCTGACCATGAGTACCTCTTTCACCGTTGAACTGCTCGCCAAGGACCTGAACCCGCAAGGTGGCGTGTTCTGCCCCAGCCCCAAGGCCGAGATGGCCGTCTGGAACAGCCACCCCAAGGTCTACCTCGATGTGGCGCGCACCGGCGAGGCCAAGTGCCCGTATTGCGGCACGCTGTATCGCCTGAAAGCCGGCGAACACGTCGGTGGCCACCACTAGCAGGTCGCTGATCGTCGCCCCCCAGTGGATAGGCGACGCAGTCATGACCGAACCGCTGCTGCGGCGCCTGCACGCGCGCGGTGAACAGCTCAGCGTCGGCGCGCTGCCCTGGGTGGCGCCGGTGTACCGCGCGATGCCGCAGGTGCACGAGGTCATTGAATTCCCGTTTGCCCACGGCGGCCTGCAGCTGAAGGCGCGACGTGCGCTGGCGCAGCGGATGGCCGGCCAGTTCGACACCGCCTACGTGCTGCCCAACTCGCTGAAAAGCGCCTTGCTGCCCCTGCTGGCCGGCATTCCCAAACGGGTCGGCTACCTCGGTGAAGCGCGCATCGGCCTGCTCACCCATCGCCTGAAAAATCCGGCCAAGGGCCAGCGTCCGCCCATGGTGGTGTTTTATTCGGCGCTCAGCGGGGACACCGATCTCGACACCGACCGGCCACAGTTGCAGATGCCGGCGGCCGAGGTCGAGCAAGCGCTGGCCGAGCTTGGCCTGGCGCGCGGCGGCTACGACGTCTTTGCCCCGGGCGCGGAATACGGGCCGGCCAAGCGCTGGCCGGCCGCGCATTTTTCCGAACTGGCGCAACGCCTGACCTTACCGGTGGTGTTGCTGGGCTCTGGCAAGGAGGCGGCGCTGTGCGAGGAGATCGCCGGGCCGGCCAACGCGGTGCGACCCGGTGCCTGTATCAACCTGGCCGGCAAGACCACGCTGGTGCAGGCACTGTGCGCCATCGCAGCGGCGCGCCAGGTGGTCAGCAACGACTCGGGCCTGATGCATGTGGCGGCGGCCTTTGGTGTGCCGCAGGTCGCCATCTTTGGCTCGTCGAGCCCGCTGCACACGCCGCCGCTGAACGCGAAAGCCACGGTGCTCTGGCTGAAGAACGATGCGGCCTACCTGCCACCGCTCGATTGCGCGCCGTGCTTCGAGCGCGAATGCCCGCTCGGCCACACCCGCTGCCTGAACGACATCAGCGCGGCGCGGGTGCTCGCGGCACTGTCACGCTGACGCTCAGGCCGGAAAGGCCGCCAGGGCGCTGAAGCCCGGCTGGGGCTGCCCCAGTGTGCGCGCTACGTTCATCACCCAGCACACCATCGTGAAATAGCCGACCAGCGTGGTCAGTTCCACCACGCCCTGCTCGCCGAAGAGCGCCAGGGCTGCAGCGTACGAACTGTCGCTGACGCCGTGGTGCTGCAGCAGCTCGGTCACGAGGTCGACCATGGCCGCTTCGTCGGGGGCCGTGCTGTGCGGGTATCTGCCTTGCGCGATGGCATCCAGGCTGGCCTGCGCCACGCCGGCCTTGAGCGCCAGCGGTGCATGCATCAGCCATTCAAACTGGTTGGACACATGGCGCGCGACCAGGCACATCGCCAGCTCACGCACACGTACGTCCAGCACGCTGTCAAAACGCAGGTACTCGCCCACCTGGCCGACGCGCGACATCAGCGCCGGACTGCGCAGCAGGGGAATGAAAGGACCGAACACGGCCTTGCGCGGGCCGGCGATCAGGGCATCGGCCGCAGCACGTTGCGCTGCGGACATCGCTTCGGCCGGCAGCATGGGCAGGCGCTCCGGGGCCGGGGTGGAGAAGCCCTGACTGACAGGGGCCGCCGGATGGTTGGTGTTCACGCAAAAACTCCTGCAATGAAATAGCTGGCGATGGTAACGCGGGCGGGGAGCAACGGTCCCGCAGGTGTGTTCAGGCAAAAAAAAAGACCACCTTGCGGTGGCCCTGCCAAGTCCTTTGGGGGACGTCGTTGAGACTGATGATCTGTTGATCGATTTCGAGTCTTCTGCCTTTGTTTTGCCTTTGTTTTCAGCGGTCGATGTTGTCACAGCAACTCCGTTACTTTACAGGGTAGATAGTTTTAATGGCATCCCCTATTTGGGGGAGGAATGTCGCTTTTTTGTGTGTAACGGCGTTACAAAATGAGTTTTTCTTCACCCCTGTCCCTGTCCCTGTCCCTATCCCTGTGTCTGTACGGCGGTCTTGGGGAGCGCCGGCTTCGATGCCGGGGTGGGCGCAGGCAGACCGCGCCGGGCAAGGTTCCGTCAGGCCGCAGCGGGCATCGGCAGCTCGACCACAAAAGATGCGCCGCCGCCCGGCCTGTCCTCGCAGCGCACGCTGCCGCCATGGCGCTCGGTGATGGATTTGACCAGCGCCAGGCCCAACCCCACGCCGCCTTCGCGCTCGCTGGCGCCCGGCAGGCGATAGAAGGGCTGGAAAATGCGTTCACGCTGGTCCGGCGGCACCCCTGGTCCGTGGTCGTTGACGCGGATCACGGCACGCCGCTGCGCACCCGCGCCGGTGTGCCCGAGCTCCAGGCTGACCTCGCCGGTGCTGTAACGCCTGGCGTTTTCCAGCAGGTTGCGGATCAGGCGGCGCAGCAGGCGCGCCGAGCCCTGCAGCGTGAGGCTTTCGGTCTGGGTTGCCGTGCCGAGTGTGGCCTGCACCCGGGCACATTCCTCGGCCGCCAGACCGGTCAGGTCCAGCACCTCGAACGGTTCGGCGTCGGCCTGTTTGGTATCGAGCCGGCTGGCCAGCAGGATTTCGTCGATCAGCTGGTCCAGCTCGTTGATGCTGCGCGAGATTTCGGCGCGCTGCGTCGAGCCGGCGCCGCCCCCCATCAACTCCAGGCCCATGCGGATGCGCGCCAGCGGCGAGCGCAACTCGTGCGAGGCGTTGGCCAGCAGTGATTTGTGCGAGGCCAGCAAGGCTTTCTGCGACTCCATCAGCGTCTCGATGCGCTCCGCGGCGTGGTTGAAACGTTCAGCCAGAAAAGCCACTTCGTCGCTGCCCTGGACCACCATGCGGGCCGACAGGTCGCCGCTGCCCCAGCGCTCGACGCCGCGCTGCAGGCCTTCGAGCCGCTGCGTCAGCCGGCGGATGATGGGATAGGCACCCAATGCGACGGCCAGCGCGACCACGCCCAGCATCCAGCCAAACCCGAACGGCGCCCGGCTCCAGGAGGAGCGGCTGGAGGAGGGGCGTTTGGGTCTGGGCAGCTCGAGATTCAGGACTTGTCCATCCGTGGTCACCAAGTCAAATTCCATGCCGTCGCCCGGCTTGCGGTCAGCTCTTGTCTGGGCTTTGCCAATGAGCTCGCCGGCCTGGTTGTGCACCAGGACTTCGCGGATCGGCAGTTGGGGCGGGTCGGTGCTGAGCTGCCAGGCGGCCCCCACGAGGAAAGCGAGTATGACCACGCTGGCCACCACAGCAAGCCAGATGCGCACATAGAGATGCGAGGTAAAACGGGACCACATGGCAGAACGCAACCCCTAGTCCTGCTGCTTGGCAAAAACGTAGCCCACACCGCGTACCGTGAGGATGCGTTTGGGGTCTTTCGCATCGAGCTCGATGGCGCTGCGGATGCGCCCCATGTGGACATCGATCGAGCGGTCAAACGCCTCGAGTTCGCGGCCACGCACGGCTTCCATGATCTGGTCCCTGGAGAGCACGCGGCCGGCGCGCTCGGCCAGCGCCACCAGCAGGTCGAACTGGTAGGAGGTCAGTTCGCAGAGCTTGCCGGAGACTGACACGGTGCGCGCGTCGCGGTCGATCTCGAGCGAGCCGAAACGCAGGGTCTGCTGGCTGCCGCCCGTGCTGGCGGCCTCGCCGCCACGGCGCAGCACGGCGCGGATGCGGGCCAGCAACTCGCGCGGCTCAAAGGGCTTGGGCAGGTAGTCGTCGGCGCCGATTTCCAGGCCGACAATGCGGTCCATCGGGTCGCCCTTGGCGGTCAGCATCAGCACAGCCGTGCGGCCAGCGTCGCCGCCCAGGCCCTTGATGCGCCGGCACACTTCGAGGCCGTCCATGTCGGGCAGCATCAGGTCCAGGATCACCAGGTCGGGCTTGCAGCTTTGCAGCGCTTCCAGGCCCTTGCCGCCGTCGACCGCGTGGGTGAACCCATAACCCGACTGGCGCAGGTATTCCCCCACCATGGTCGCCAGGCGGGTGTCGTCTTCAATCATCAGGAGTTGCTGTGTCATGGGCGGGCTCTCAGCGCGGGTGCTTGCGGGCTGATCAGTGTAGCCACC
This sequence comes from Polaromonas sp. AET17H-212, assembly GCF_002379085.1. Taxonomy (GTDB): domain Bacteria; phylum Pseudomonadota; class Gammaproteobacteria; order Burkholderiales; family Burkholderiaceae_C; genus Polaromonas. The sequence continues at coordinate 126,619 of NZ_NBZW01000007.1, forward strand.
GGCGCCCGCTGGCGGGCTGGCCGCCAGCACGTCGGTGGTGAAAGGGCTGGGGGTACGGTCACTCATGGAGGCTCCTTCGTCAATGACCGCCTCATGGTGCGCCCTGCGGAACAAGTCGCGTTAAAGCCGCAGTAAAGTTAGGTAAACCGCCTTGGCCGACCGGACCCTGCGTGGCTTTTGCGATGCTATGAAATCAGTAGCTGACAGCGACCGTGAATCAAGGGTTGGGTGGCATTTTCATGCGTGAAGCCAGCCACACCAGCAGCAGCACCGGCGCGCCCAGCAAGGCCGTGCCCGTGAAAAAACTGCTGTAACCAAACGCGTCCACGTAGGTGCCCGAGTAACCAGCCAGAAACTTCGGCAGCAGCAGCATCATGGAGCTGAACAAGGCGTACTGCGTGGCCGAATAGTTGATGTTGGTCAGGCTGGAGAGGTAGGCGATGAAGGCCGCCGAGGCGATGCCGCTGGACAGGTTGTCGGCCGAGATGACGAAAATCAGCGCATTGACATCGTGGCCCCGCGAGCCCAGCCAGGCAAACAGCAGGTTGCTGGCGGCGCTCAGGACGGCGCCCAGCATCAGCACGCGCATCACGCCAAAACGCATGGCCAGCGCCCCGCCGACAAAGGCGCCGACCAGCGTCATGATCACACCATAGATCTTGGTGACGGCCGCGACCTCGTCCTTGGTGTAACCCATGTCGACGTAGAAGGGGTTGGCCATGATGCCCATCACCACGTCGCTGATGCGGTAGACGGCAATCAGCATCAGGATCAGCGCCGCCTGTTTGCCGTAGCGGCGCAGGAAGTCGGCAAAGGGTTCGACCAGCGCGCTTTTCAGCCACTCGGCGGCGTTGCGCGCAGGCGGCAGCTCGCGCGGCGCCGGTTCGGGCGAAAACAGCACCGTCACCACGCCCAGCAGCATGGACGCCGCCATCACGAAATAGGCGATCTGCCAGGCACCGTGCTGGTAACCGATGACACCGTCCGCACCGGTCACCTCGGCGCGCGCGGCAATCCACAGGACGCCGGCGCCGGCCCAGATCATCGCCATGCGGTAGCCGGTCTGGTAGGCCGCCGCCAGCGCGGCCTGGCGCTGTACGTCGGCCGACTCGATGCGAAAGGCGTCGAGCGCAATGTCCTGCGTCGCCGAGCCAAAGGCCACCGCCAGCGCGCACCAGACCACCGGCAGCAGGGCGAGTTTGGGGTCGGTCAGCGCCATGCCGACCAGGGCCGCCATGATGACGGACTGCGACAGCAACAGCCAGCTGCGTCTGCGCCCCAGCAGGCGCGTCAGCAGCGGAATCGGCAGGCGGTCCACCAGCGGCGCCCAGACCCATTTGAAGCCATACGCCAGTCCGACCCAGCTCAGGTAGCCAATGGTGGTGCGGTCAATGCCAGCCTCGCGCAGCCAGAAACTCAGCGTGCCGAACACCAGCAACAGCGGCAGTCCGGCGGAAAAACCCAGCAGCAGCATGCGCAGGGTCGGCGCCTCGAGGTAGACGCGCAAGGTCTCGCCCCAGCTCGGGCGCGCGGCCCGGGCGGGAGCGATTGCGGAAAGATGAGCTTCAGAAAGCGGCGTTGGCTGACGTTTTGCCTGGGGATCGTCGGATAAGGTCTCACTCATGCAGGAATAATACGCTGTGGGCCGTTTGGCCCGACCGGCCGGAACCTGCCCCTTTATCTGGAGAAGGCAATGACATTTGCGTTGAAACTGACCCTGGCGGCCTTGTCCGCAGCCCTGTTGCTGGGCGCGGCGCCGGTCCAGGCCCAGCGTGATGGAGTGGCCGTCGGCGGCAACTCGGGCTTCACCAAGCTGGTACCAGCGGGGGAGATCGAGCAGGCCTCCCAGCAGCAGTACGGCAAGATGCTGCAGGAGGCGGCGGCCCAGAAGGCGCTGGCCCCTGCCAATCATCCCCAGGTGCAGCGCCTGCGCCGCATTGCCCAGCGCATCATTCCGCATGCCGTGGCATGGAACCCGCGTGCGAAAGACTGGCAGTGGGAAGTCAACCTGATTGGCAGCAACCAGGTCAATGCGTTTTGCATGCCCGGCGGAAAAATCGCTTTTTACACCGGCATCCTGGACCAGCTGAAGCTGAACGACGATGAGGTGGCCATGATCATGGGCCACGAAATGGCGCATGCCCTGCGGGAACACGCGCGCGAGCGCATGGGCAAGTCGGCGGCCACCAACATCGGTGCCAGCCTGCTGTCGCAACTGCTGGGCCTCGGTGACTTGGGCCAGACCGTCGCCGGTCTCGGCGTGGAACTGATCAACCTGCGTTTTGGCCGCGAAGATGAGTCGGAGGCCGATCTGGTCGGCATGGAACTCGGCGCGCGCGCCGGCTTTGACCCGCGCGCCGGCATCACACTCTGGCAGAAAATGGCGGCCGCCAACAAGGGCGCACCGCCGCAGTGGCTGAGCAGCCACCCGGCCGGCACCACGCGGATTGCCGACATGGAGCGCACCCTGCCCCGGGTGATGCCGCTGTACGAGCGGGCCCGCAAAAGTTGACGGGCCGTTGGCTGGCCCTCTGTTGTCAGCCGTGCCTGCTGCCGGGCCCCAGGCGCGGCCCGCCGCCGGCCGATGGGTTAAGCTGACCGCTTGACAATGCCCTCTTCCTCCAGTGCAGGCCCGAACGCAGGCAAAAAAGCACCTCTGGCCGCGGCTGTTTTCTGGCTGCAAGCGTTCCGTCCTGCGCGAACCAGGATCAACGCGTGGGAACGCTGGCGCATTGTCCTGGGGGCCTTTGCCGGCATCCTGGTCGCCGGCCTGGCCTGCCATGTGGCCGGTGGCACGAACGCCTCCGGCCTGCTGTGGCTGGTCGCGCCCATGGGCGCCAGTGCGGTGCTGGTTTTTGGTGTACCGGCCAGTCCGCTGGCCCAGCCCTGGTCGGTGGTCGGCGGGAACACGCTGTCGGCGCTGGTCGGCATTGCCTGCGCGCGATGGATCGGCCCGCCGGAACTGGCCGCTGCCGTAGCCGTCGGCGCCGCCATCGGCCTGATGCTGGCCCTGCGCTGCCTGCACCCACCCGGAGGGGCTTCGGCCCTGATGATGGTGCTGGGCGGCATCACCGATCCCTGGTTTGCGCTGTTTCCGGTGTTGTTCAACGCCGTGCTGCTGGCGCTCGCCGGGATTGCCTACAACAATGCCACGCGGCGGGCCTACCCCCACCGGCAGCAGCCTGTTGCGCACAGGGAAGGACTGAGCCCGGCCCGGGCTGCCGATGCGGACCTGGACGCGGTACTCGCCCGATACAACCAGGTGCTGGACGTCAGCCGCGATGATTTGAAGGCGCTGCTGGAGCAGATGAAATGGCAGGCCTACCAGCGCAAGCTGGCCGGGATCCGCTGCGCGGACATCATGTCGCGCGACCTGGTGACGGTGACCCACAGCACGCCGCTGGCGCATGCCTGGGCGCTGCTGCGGGAGCGCCGCATCAAGGCCCTGCCGGTGGTGGACGCCGACTTCCGCATTGTGGGCATCGTCACGCTGGCCGACTTCATGCGTGCGGCCGAACTGGAGGGTTACCAGGGCATGGACGCCAAGCTGCGCAAACTGCTGGGCGCCATCGGTCCGTCCGGCAAACCGCCGGTGGTGGGCCAGATCATGACGCGCCAGGTGCGGGTCGCCAGCGAGCAGCGTTACCTGGTGGACCTGGTGCCGCTGTTTGGCGGCACCGGCCACCACCACATTCCGATCATTGCCGATAACGGGCGGCTGACGGGCATCATCACGCAGTCCGACATGGTGGCGGCGTTGTTCGAGCCGCCGAAGCAACCGCTCTGAGCCGGTTCCCTGTGCCGGCAGCCGTGGTTTAATAAAAAGAAGCAGCATGAAAAACCGCCCTGACCCAGCCCAACCTGCCGTCCGCGGGGCGGCAATCGCGGTGAGCGCCGCAGAGGATCTGGCATGAGCACGCCGCAAGAGGAGTTCCAGCGATTCCTCGCCGAGCAGCGACTCGAGTACCAGCGCAGCCTGCCCGAAAAAATAGCCGGGATACGCGCGTTGTGGCAGGTGGTCAACGCAGACGCGGACGCCCCCGAACCGATGAAAGATCTGGAGCGCATGGCCCATACCCTGGCCGGGACCGCCGGGACACTGGGGTATCGGGAAATAGGCACAGCCGCCAAGGCGCTGGAGCTGCTGGTGGCGCAGGCGGTGGTCGCCGGGCCGGACCTGACCCTGACCCAGCGCTCCGAGATTGCCCGGGCCATCGACACGCTGCAGGGTGCCCTGCCCGCCGGATGATGGTTGCCCGGCTGCGTTTTCCACTTCATACTTGCGCATCCGAAGCGGGCCGCCCTCCGCAGCGCGACTGAGCCACCTGTTATTAACCACAAGGACCCGAATGCCCAAACCCCTCGCCCGAATCCTGTATGTGGAAGACGAGCCTGATATCCGTGCGGTTGCCCAGATGGCCCTGGAGGCTGTCGGCGGCTTCACCGTGATTGCCTGCTCGTCCGGCAGCGAGGCGCTGGCGGCAGCCCCCACCGTGCAGGCCGACCTGCTGCTGCTCGACGTCATGATGCCGGGCATGGACGGCCCGAGCACGCTCAAGGCGCTGCGGGCGCTGCCTGCCACGGCCGGCACGCCGGTGATCTTCATGACCGCCAAGGTGCAGGCTGTCGAAGTGGCACAGTACCGCGAGCTCGGTGCGATCGACGTGATCCACAAGCCGTTTGACCCGATGGAACTGTCGGCCCAGATCAGCCGCATCTGGACCCTGCAGAACCCCTGAAACAACGCAGTCTTGCAAACCCGGCAGACCTGTGTCCGGCGGGACGGGCGTTTCCCCATAGGAAACGCCAGCCACGCAAGATCCAGGAAACCCTAGCACCATGCCCCACCCCAGCCCACCGGAGCCGTCCGGCGACATTCCCGTGATCCGGCAAGACCCCGCCTCGCTGTCGGCCTGGGCGCCCCTGAGTTCGCCGGTTTTCCGCATGTTGTGGGGAACCTGGATGGCCGCCAACATCTGCATGTGGATGAACGACGTTGCCGCCGCCTGGCTGATGACCTCGCTGACCACCTCGCCGATCTGGGTGGCGCTGGTGCAGTCGGCATCGACATTGCCGGTCTTTCTGCTCGGGCTGCCCAGCGGCGCCCTGGCCGACATCCTGGACCGGCGCCGCTACTTCATCATCACGCAGTTCTGGGTGGCCGCCGTGGCCCTGGTGTTGTGCCTGACGATTGTTTTGGGCGCCATGACCGCGCCGCTGCTGCTGGCGCTGACTTTCGCCAACGGCGTCGGGCTGGCCATGCGCTGGCCGGTGTTTTCGGCGATTGTCCCGGAGCTGGTGCCGCGCGCGCAGTTGCCGGCGGCACTGGCGCTCAATGGCATCGCCATGAACGCCTCGCGCATCATCGGCCCGCTGGTGGCGGGGGCGCTGATTGCCGGCGCCGGGAGCGAATACGTTTTCATCCTCAACGCCGTGCTGTCGCTGGTCTCCGGTTTTGTGATCATGCGCTGGCGCCGCGAGCATGTGCCCAGCCCGCTGGGCCGGGAGCGCCTGATCAGTGCCATGCGGGTCGGTGTGCAGTTCGTGCGCCAGTCGGCGCGCCTGCGCGCGGTGCTGCTGCGGGTGGCGCTGTTTTTCTTTCACTCCACCGCCTTGCTGGCCCTGCTACCGCTGGTGGCGCGTGGCCTGCACGGCGGCGGTGCTGGCACCTTCACGCTGTTGCTGGCGTCCATGGGCTCGGGCGCGATTTTTGTGGTGGCCTTCTTGCTGCCGCGGCTGCGCCGCACCTTGTCGCGCGATGCCCTGGTGCTGGGCGGCATGGGCCTGCAGTCGGCCGCCACGGCCATCATCGCCTTTGCGCCGAATGCCTACGTCGCCGCGCCGGCCATGTTCCTGGCCGGCGCGGCCTGGATCACCACCGCCAACACCCTGAGTGTGTCGGCGCAGCTGGCCCTGCCCGACTGGGTGCGTGCGCGCGGCATGTCGATTTTCCAGATGGCGATCATGGGCGCCAGCGCGCTGGGTGCAGCAGTCTGGGGCCAGATCGCGACCGTGACCAGTGTCCCGACCAGCATGCTGATCGCCGCATCGACAGCGATGGTGGCCATGGGCGCCACGCAGCTGCTGCTGCGCGACCGCAGCATCGAGGAGGACCTGACGCCATCGCGCGAATTCAAGGTGCCCAGCGCGGAAGCGCCGCCCCTGACCGGCCAGGTGCGCACCATGATCGAGTACCGCATCGATCCGGCCCGGGCCCCCGAATTTCGCACGCTGATGCAGGAAAGCCGGCGCAGCCGCCTGCGCCAGGGCGCGCTGGCCTGGGAGCTGTTGCGCGACATCTCGGACCCGGGACGTTACGTCGAGCAGATCACCGACGAGTCCTGGACCGAACACCTGCGCCGCTTTGACCGCGTGACGGCGGGCGACGTGGCGCTGCGCGACCGCAAGCTGGCATTTCACCGGGGCGAGACGCCGCCGGTGGTGACGCGGCTGGTGCTGGAGAGCTGACAACGCATCCTTGCCGGGCCGGCCCCGCTGCACGCTGTTTTTCCGGATCGGTGCTGGGGCGCATCTAAAAGGGCTTCAAGCGACGTCAGCCCAAGGGCCGGGCCGCGGGTGACCATCAAAATCGCTTCCAGCCCTTGCTGGACCAGTCATGTCAGCTATTGATTAAGTAGCAAATGCGGTCCGGACCGGTCAGGCGCCCCGCGGCCCGGAGCCGGCGCCAGCCCTTGGCACATCTCTTGCATCTCATCTTGTACACAAGTATGGATGCTTTAAATTGGTGCAAGTTTTTTTAACCCCTGATCCGACCGGCGAGGCGTCGGCGCCCGACAACACGCCGGCCGCTGTGGGCGGCACGGTGCTGGCGCCGCAGGCCTGGATCTGCCGCGCCACGCCGCCGGCAACCGCCAGTGCGCAGGCTGCCTCGGCCGGGCCGCTGGCGGGGCTGACCTTTGCTGCCAAGGACAACATCGATGCTGCAGGCTTGCCTACCACCGCGGGCTGTTCGGCTTTTGCCTACATACCGCCAGCCAGTGCCTTTGTTGTGCAGAAGTTGCTCGATGCTGGTGCATCGCTGCTCGGCAAGACCAACCTCGACCAATTCGCCTGCGGGCTGAACGGCACGCGTTCCCCTTTCGGGGCCGTGCCCAATGCCTTCCATCCCGCCTATGTATCCGGCGGCTCCAGTTCCGGCTCGGCCTACGTGGTGGCCACCGGGCAGGCCGACTTCTCGCTGGGCACCGACACGGCCGGCTCCGGCCGGGTGCCGGCGGGGCTCAACAACATCGTCGGCCTCAAGCCTTCACGCGGGCTGATCAGCGCGCGCGGCGTGGTGCCGGCCGCGCAAAGTGTGGACTGTGTGTCCATTTTTGCGCGCACGGTGGCCACCGCAGTCCAGGTACTGGAAAACGCCATGGCGCATGACGCGCTCGATCCGTATTCGCGTCGGCTGGTGCTGGCCAGCGAACCGTTTGCGCCGGCCTTCCGCTTCGGCGTGCCGGCAACGCTGGAGTTTTACGGGGACCGTGCCGCCGAAGCGGCCTTCGCGCAGGCTGTGGACCGACTGCAGTCCCTGGGTGGTATTCCTGTGGCCATCGACTTTGCGCCGCTGGCCCAGGTCGCGGCCCTGCTGTATGAAAGCGCGCTGGTGGCCGAACGTTACACCGCCATCCGCAGCTTCTTCGACGCCCATGAAGCCGAGGTGGTCGAGCCGGTGCGCAGCATCATTGCCGCCGGTCGAAAGTACAGCGCGGCGGACCTGTACGAAGTGCAGACCGAAGTAAAGCGCCTGGGCCAGCAGGCCGACGCGATGTGGTCTTGTTCCGCCGACGGCCGCAGCGAAGGGCCGCCCCAAGCAAGGCCAGCCCCCCCGAGGGGCAGCGAACCACACGCAGTGGGGAGCGTGGGGGCCAACATCGACGTGCTGGTGGTGCCGACCGCACCGACGCATTACACGATTGCGCAGATGCAGCGCGACCCGGTGGTGCTCAACCGCCGGCTGGGCGCTTACACCAACTTCGTGAACCTGCTCGACTACGCCGCCCTGTCCGTGCCCAGTGCTGTGCGCGCCGACGGGCTGCCGTTCGGCATCACGCTGATCGGGCCTTGCGGCAGCGACTGGCAGCTGGCCGACCTCGGCCAGCGTTACCACCACGCTACCGGCCTGACGCAGGGCGCGACCGGCCTGCCCCTGCCCGCCATGCGCGCCATCGCCGGCCTGCGCAAGCCGGCGACGGTGCGGGTGGCGGTGGTGGGTGCCCATCTGTCGGGCATGCCCCTGAACACGCAGCTGACCGAGCGCGGCGCCGTGCTGGCCGGCCCCGCTGAAACCGCGCCGGACTACCGGCTGTTCGCCTTGCCGGGCACCACCCCGCCCAAGCCCGGCCTGCTCCGTGTCGGTGCCGGCCGGGGGGCCTGTATCGCGCTTGAAGTCTGGGAGATGCCGCTTGCTGCCTACGGCTCGTTTGTTGCGCTGATCCCCGCGCCGCTGGGCATAGGCACGCTGGCGCTGCGCGACGGCAGCACGGTGCAGGGTTTTGTCTGCGAGCCCGAAGCGCTGCACGGGGCGCTGGACATCTCGCACCTGGGCGGCTGGCGGGCCTACATGACTTCGCTCAAGACGGCTGCGGCCTGACACCTTCCACGGATCCCAACCCCTTCTTCCTCTCTTACTCCAGGAGCTTTTCATGACCACTGACCGCACTTCCGCCACCTTCACGGCCTCACGCCGGAAAGTCCTGCAAACCAGCGCGGCCATGCTGGGCGTGCTGGGCATGCCTGCCATCGTGCGTGCCCAGGCCGCACCGAAGATCCGCATCGGCTACTGGCCGATCGCCGCCGGCCTGCCGTTTTACGCGGCCATCGAGCTGGGCTACTTCAAGGAGGCCGGCCTGGATGTGGAGCCGCTCAAGTTCGCCGGCGCGCAGCAGGTCATGGAGGCCGTGCTGTCCGGCCGTTCCGACGGCACCGCCAACGGCACCGGCTCGGCCAACATCGCCATCGGCGAGCTGGCCCAGCCCGGCACCTTCAAGATCTTCTGCGCCAACCCGAGCAATGTGAAGAATGTGCTCGACGAAGTCATCGTGCCGGTGGCCAGCCCGGCCAAGGTGATGGCCGACCTGAAAGGCAAACGCATCGGTTCCGGCCCCGGCATCCAGAACGTGACCCTGGCGAAGACCATTCTGGAGCGCGGCGGCGCCGTGGGTGCGACCGTGGTCGAGCTGCCGATCGGCCAGCATGTGGCAGCGCTGGCTGCCGGCCAGATCGACGGGGCCTACACGCTGGAGCCCACAGGCACCATCGGCCGCATGAACGGCACCACGCGTGTGCTCGAGGCCGGCGTGATCTCCCGCTACGTGCTCGGTGACAACATGGCGCCGTGGTTTGGCGGCTCGGCCTCGCTGTCCTCGGAGTTCATCAAGAAGAATCCCGATGCTGCGAAGAAGTTTGTGGCCGCCTACGGCAAGGGTGTGACGTACGTGCGCGGCAAGTCGGTCGAGGCACGCCAGTACCTCAAGGGCTACACCCCGATCGAAGGCGCGCTGACCGGCGAGGTACCGCTGGCGGCGTACATGATGTACAACGAGTTCAAGCCGGGCGACGTCGCGCACTTCCAGAAGTTCTTCGACCTGTTCTCCGAAAAAGGCATCTTCAGTTCACGCCTCATGGTGGACTCGATGCTCTACAAAGGTTGAACGTGATGGGCGTCACCTCCTCCGTGACGGCGGCGCCGGTGGCGTCCGCCAAGCCCTGGGCGCCACCGGCCAGCGCACCGGCAGCCGTTGTGCAGCGCACGCCGGCGCTGGACAGGGCGCTGCCCTTCATCGGCCCGGCGGTGCTGTTCATCGTCTGGGACCTGGTGGTGCGCCTGGGCTTCATCAAGGCCATCCTGTTGCCGCCGCCGCTCGATGCGCTGGGCGCGCTGGTCAACGGCCTGGCCGGCGGCCCGCTGCTCAAGGATTTTGCCGTCACCGTGTGGCGCACGGTGCAGGCCTTCCTGATCGCCGCAGCCGTTGGCATGCCGCTGGGCGTGCTGCTGGGCAGTTCCGAGAAGGCCTACCGCAGCGTCGAGTTCCTGATCGACTTCTTCCGCTCCACCCCGTCGTCGGCGCTGATTCCGCTGTTCCTGATGATCTTCGGCGTGTCCGACATCAACAAGGTGGCGATCGCGGCTTTCGGTGCGCTGCTGATCGTGGTGTTCAACAGCGCCTACGGCGTCATCAACGCGCGCAAGCAGCGCGTGATGGCGGCCAGGGTCATGGGCGCTTCGCGCTGGCAGGTGTTCAAGGACGTGCTGATCTGGGAGAGCCTGCAGCCGAGTTTTGTCGGCCTGCGCTCGGCCGTGTCCATGGCGCTGGTCATCGTGATCGTGGCCGAGATGTTCATCGGCGCCGACAGCGGGCTGGGCAACCGCATCATCAATTCGCAGCAGGTCATGAACGTGAAAGACATGTATGCGTCCATCCTGGCCGCCGGTGCGCTGGGCTATGCGCTCAACATCCTCTTTCTCGTGGTCGAGCGCCGCATTGTTCACTGGAGTGGAAGGTAGTCATGTCTGCAGTTCTCAACGCCCCGATGTTTGCCGACATCCCGGTGCCGGCCTTTCAGCCCGGACCGGCCGGCACGCACATCACCATCCGCGGCCTGACCAAGTATTTCGCCGGCTGGCCGCTCTACGAGGACTTCAACCTCGACATTCCGAAACACAAGATCGTCTCGGTGTTCGGCCCCAACGGCTGTGGCAAGTCGACGCTGATCAACATGATCGCCGGCCTGGTGCCCATCGACGCGGGCGAGATCCTGTTCGACGGCAAGTCGCTCAAGGACACCAAGATCGGCTACGTGTTCCAGAACTACCGCGAAGCGATGTTTCCGTGGATGCGCACCATCGACAACATCGCCTATCCGCTCAAGCTTGAAGGCCGGTCCAAGGCCGAGGTCGACCGGCGCATGGCCGAACTCGTCGCGTCCTTCGATGTCAAGTTCGACCTCAAGCGTTACCCCTACGAACTCTCGGGCGGCCAGCAGCAGACCGCCTCCATCATGCGGGCGCTGGCGAACAACCCCGAGGTGCTGTTCCTCGACGAGCCTTTCTCGGCCCTGGACTTCGAGATGACGCTGTTCATCCGTGAAAAGCTGCAGGAAGTGTTCATGCAGACCGGCACCACCATGCTGCTGGTCTCGCACGACCTCGAAGAGGCCGTCTATCTGGCCGACCAGGTGCTGCTGCTGACCAAGCGGCCCACCCGTGTGGCCGAAATCCTGCCGTATGGCGATGCGCGCCCGCGCACGGTGGAAACGCTGTCCGAGGCCAGCTTCATCGGCACCAAGAAGCGCAGCCTGGAAATCTTCCAGCGTGAAGTACGGCGTTGAACGGCAGGCCAGCCATGAACGACACCCGCATGCTCGTCTACGTCGAAACCACGGCCGCGCTGCTTAGGCTGCCGCTGGATGCGGCGCGTACCCAGCGCGTCGCGCTGAACCTGCAGCGCACGGCCGTGATGGCCGCGCTGCTGGAAGCCGCGCCCCTGGCCGCGCACGACGAACCCGCGGAAATATACAGGCCGGCAGCCTTTCCGCCCAATGACCACGAGCGCCAATAGCTATGAAAAATATAGCAAATAGCGCAGAGACCATGGCGGCAGCCGTCGCCTCGGGGGAGGTCAGCGCACGCGAGCTGCTGGACGCCAGCCTGGCGCGCATCGCGGCGACCGACGGCCGGGTCAACGCCTTCACCGACCAGACGCAGGCCCGTGCCCGCGCCGAAGCCGCTGCCGTCGATGCGCAGCGGGCGGCGTCGCAGCCGCTCGGTCCCCTGGCCGGCGTGCCTTATGCCGTGAAAAACCTGTTCGACATTGAAGGGGTGGTGACCCTGGCCGGCTCCAAGGTCAACCGCGGCGATGCGGCGGCGACGGCTGACGCTTTTCTGGTCCGGCAAATGAAGGCGGCCGGCGCCGTGCTGGTGGGCGGGCTCAACATGGACGAATACGCCTACGGCTTCACCACCGAAAACACCCACTACGGTCCCTGCCACAACCCGCATGACCTGACGCGGATTGCCGGCGGTTCGTCGGGCGGCTCCGGTGCGGCGGTGGCGGCCGGCCAGGTGCCAGTGTCGCTCGGATCGGACACCAACGGCTCCATCCGCGTGCCGGCCTCGCTGTGCGGCGTCTGGGGCCTCAAGCCCACCTTCGGCCGGCTTTCGCGCCGCGGCAGCTATCCGTTTGTGCACAGCATCGACCACCTCGGGCCGCTGGCCGACAGTGTGGCCGGCCTGGCGCTGGTCTACGACGCCCTGCAAGGCCCCGATGCCCTGGACCCAGGCTGCCAGGCCCTGCGCGTGCAGCCGGTCATGCCCTTGATCGGCCGCGGCATCGAAGGCCTGCGCATCGGTGTGCTGGGCGGCTACTTCCACGACCACGCCACACCGGCCGCACGCGAAGTGGTGACGCTGGCCGCCCGCACCCTGGGCGCGCACGCCGCCGTGACCTGGCCGGACGCGGCCCTGGCACGCGCCGCGGCCTTCATCATCACCGCCAGCGAAGGCGGCAGCCTGCATCTGGACGACCTGCGCACCCGTGTGGATGACTTCGAGCCGCTGTCGGTAGACCGCTTCATCGCCGGCGCCCTGCAGCCGCTCGACTGGTACCTGCGGGCCCAGCGTTTTCGCCGGGTCTACCGCGACAAGGTCAACGCCCTGTTTCGCGACTGGGACGTGTTGCTGACCGCGGCCACGCCGGTCAGCGCGCCGGTGATCGGCACCGAGTGGCTGGACATCAACGGCACGCAGCAGCCCGCGCGTGCGTCCATGGGGCTGCTGACCCAGCCCATCTCGTTTGCCGGCTGTCCGGTCGTGACCGCGCCGCTGTGGCCGGCCGGCACCGGTGGCCTGCCGATCGGGGCGCAGCTGATTGCCGCGCCCTGGCGCGAAGACCTGGCTTTCCGCGCTGCCCAGGCCCTCAGCGATGCCGGTGTGGCGCATGTGCGTCCGGTCCGTCTCTAGAGAAAAAAACAGACATGCTCGCCATCAACCTCCCCGATGTCCTGGCCGAAGTCACGGTCCAGTTCCAGCGTTACGAAAAGGCCCTGACCGGCAACGACGTGGCCGTGCTCGACGAGCTGTTCTGGAACAGCCCGCACACCCTGCGTTACGGCGCGACCGAAAACCTCTATGGCTACGACGCGATCCGGGCCTTCCGCGCCGGGCGCCCCGCGCAGGGGCTGGCGCGCACGCTGCTCAAAACCGTCATCACCACCTATGGCCGGGACATGGCGACCGCCAATGTCGAGTTCCAGCGCACCGGCAGCGCCCGGTCCGGCCGGCAAAGCCAGACCTGGCTGCGCACGCCCGAGGGCTGGCGTGTGGTGTCTGCCCATGTGAGCCTGCTTGCATGAATCCTGCTTCCCGTTTTCCGCAGTACTTCTTTAACTTGACCCAAGGAGAGATCTCATGACCACCAGACAATTCAGCCGCCGCGATTCCCTCAAGTCCCTGGCCGCACTCGGTGCTGCCGGCACGCTGGGCGCTTTCAGCGAACTGGCTTTTGCGCAAAAACCCATCACCGTGGGCGTGATCTATGTCGGCCCGCGCGACGACTACGGCTACAACCAGGCCCAGGCCCAGGCCGCGGCCGAGCTCAAGAAGATGCCCGGCGTGAAGGTGGTCGAGGAAGAAAACGTGCCGGAGACGGCCGCCGTCCAGAAAACCATGACGGGCATGGTGGCCCAGGACGGCGCCACGCTGGTCTTTCCCACGTCCTTCGGGTATTTTGATCCGCACGTGCTGGCCGTGGCGCCCAAGTTTGCGGACGTGCGTTTTGCGCACTGCGGCGGTCTCTGGACCGAGGGCAAACATCCCAAGAATGCGGCCAGCTACTTTGGCTACATCGAGGAATGCCAGTACCTCAACGGCGTGATCGCCGGGCACATGACCAAAAGCAACAAGGTCGGTTTTGTCGCTGCCAAGCCGATCCCCCAGGTGCTGCGCAACATCAACGCCTTCACCATGGGTGCGCGCTCGGTCAAGCCCGGCATCACCTGCAACGTGATCTTCACCGGCGACTGGTCCATGGCCGTCAAGGAGGCCGAGGCCACCAACAGCCTGGCCGACCAGGGCTGCGATGTGTTCACCATGCATGTGGACGGTCCCAAGGTGGTGGTCGAAACGGCCGCCAAACGCGGCAAGATGGTGTGCGGCTACCACGCCAGCCAGGCCAAGCTGGCGCCCAATGCCTACCTGACGGGCGCCGAGTGGAACTGGCTGACCGCCTACACCACCTTCCTGGACGCCGCACGCAGCGGCAAACCGCATCCCAACTTCATCCGCGGTGGCCTGAAAGACGGTTACGTCAAGATGTCCGCCTACGGCCCCATGGTGCCGGACGCCGCGAAAAAGAACGCCGACAGCATCAAGGCCAGCATGGTGGCCGGCAAGTTCGACATCTTCAAGGGCCCGCTCAAGGACAACAAGGGCGCAACCATCATCCCGGCCGGCAAGGTGCACAAGCAGACCGACCTGGAGCTTGAAAAGATGAATTACCTGGTGGAAGGCGTCATCGGCTCGGTCTGACGTTCCGTTTGCCCTGAGCCTGTCGAAGGGCCCGTGGCTTCGACAAACTCAGCCCGAACGAAAAAACACCATGCGCAACTCCCTCGCCAACGTCCTGCTGCCCACGGCCGCCATTGCCGCAGCGTTGCTGCTGTTTGGCGTGTTCGTCGGGCTGGCGGGTGTCAATCCGCTGGACGTCTGGCTGCTGCTGTTCAAGGGCGCTTTCGGTGACTGGTACTCCTGGCAGAACACGCTGCAGCGCGCCGCGCCCCTGATGCTCACGGCCCTGTGTGTGGCGGTGCCGGCGCGTGCCGGCCTGGTCATCATCGGCGGCGAGGGTGCCATGGTGCTGGGCGGGCTCGGTTGCGCGGCGCTGGCCGCCGCCCTGCCGCTGCCGGCCAGCGTCGTGGGCACGGCGCTGGTGTGCCTGGCTGGTGCCCTGGCCGGTGCGTTGTGGATCATGCTGGCCGGTGCGCTGCGCCAGTACCGCGGTATCAATGAAACCATCAGCAGCCTGCTGCTGGCCTATGTGGCCATCGGCCTGTTCAAGCACCTGGTCGAAGGGCCGCTGCGCGACCCGGCCAGCCTGAACAAACCCTCCACGCCGTCGCTGGCCGAGGGTTTGCGCATCAGCGGCATCGGCGGCTCCGACGTGCACTGGGGGCTCGTGATTGGCGTGGCCGCCTGCCTGGCGGCCGGCCTGTGGTTTCGCATGACACCTTCGGGCTTTGCGGTGCGTGTGGTCGGCGGCAACCCGCGCGCGGCGCAACTGGTCGGCCTGCCGGCGTCCCGGCTGATCCTGCTGGCCTGCGCGCTCGGCGGCGCCTGCGCCGGGCTGGCCGGCGCCGTCGAGGTCGCCGCCGTGCACACCAATGCCAACGCCTCGCTGATCGCCGGTTACGGCTACGCCGGCATCCTGGTGGCGTTTATTGCGCGCCAGCATCCGGTGGCCATCATCCCGGTGGCCATTCTGTTCGGTGGTTTTGGCGCGGCCGGCAGCCTGCTGCAGCGCCGCCTGGGCTTGCCCGACGCCTCGGTGCTGGTGCTGCAGGGCATTGCTTTTGTGCTGATCCTGGCCAGCGAGGCTCTGCGTGATGTGGACTGGAAGGCCTTCCTCGTCCGCATCAACCGCTTCGGCCCGTCCGAGCCGAGTCCGATCCCCCTGCCGCAGGACAAGCCATGACCGCCGACCAGCTGCTGATCTTCTTTGCCGGCATCGTCGGCGGCGCACTGCGTGTCGGCGCGCCTTTCCTGTTTGTCAGCCTCGGTGAATGCATCACCGAAAAATCCGGACGCATCAACCTGGGCCTGGAGGGCGTGCTGGTGCTGTCGGCGATGTCGGCCTTCGGCGCCTCCTGGCTCAGCGGGTCGCCGTGGATCGGCGTGCTGGCAGCCGCAGCCACCGGCGCACTGCTGGCCACCCTGCACGGCGTGTTGTGTTCGCTGCCGCGCGTCAACGACATCGCCACCGGCATTGCGCTGATGCTGCTGGGCATGGGGTTGGCGTTTTACCTGGGCAAGCCGCTGATCCAGCCGCAGGCGCCGCAACTGCCGGCCATCGCGCTGGGCAACTGGAGCGATTCGGGCGCCGTGCGTTCGGCCTTGCAGGTCAACGCGCTGGTACCCATCGGCATCGCGCTGGCCGTGGCGCTGTGGTGGGCCTTCGCCAACACCCGCGCCGGCCTGCTGGTGCGCATGGCGGGTGACTCGGCCAACGCCACGCGCGCCCTCGGCTATTCGGTGTCGGCCATTCGTATTGCGGCCACCGCAGCCGGCGGCATGGTCGCCGGTCTTGGCGGCGCCTGCCTCACACTTTTTTACCCCGGCAGCTGGAACGAGGGCGTCTCCAGCGGCCAGGGCCTGATCGCGGTGGCGCTGGTGATCTTCGCGCGCTGGAGCCCGATCCGCTGCGTCTACGCGTCCTTGCTGTTCGGCGGCGCCGGCGCCATCGGCCCGGCCCTGCAGTCCATCGGCATCAGCTGGGGCTACCACCTGTTCAACATCGTTCCCTATGCGCTGACGCTGCTGATTCTGGTCATGACCTGCCGGCCCGGCACCACGGTGAGCGGCAGCCCGGGCGAACTCTCTTCCACCCGTTGAATACAAGCAAGGAAACACGATGACAGGCCTCGGCGGACTCAACAAATCGAAACATGGCGTGGTTTTGGGCCTGGTGCAGTTGCAGCTGCCGGTGGTCGAGACACCGGCGCAGCTCGCTGCGCAGACGCAGCGCATTTGCGCCATGGTGGCCAAGGCCAGGCGCAATCAGGCCACCATGGACCTGGTGGTGTTTCCGGAGTATTCACTGCACG
Source organism: Polaromonas sp. AET17H-212 (assembly GCF_002379085.1). Classification (GTDB taxonomy): domain Bacteria; phylum Pseudomonadota; class Gammaproteobacteria; order Burkholderiales; family Burkholderiaceae_C; genus Polaromonas. Next base: position 143,443 of record NZ_NBZW01000007.1, read on the forward strand.
GCCTGTCGATGTCGATCGCGCCCGAACTGATGGTGTCGCTCGACGGCCCCGAGGTTGCCGCCTTCAAGCGCGCCTGTGTGGACAACCGCATCTGGGGGTGTTTCTCCATCATGGAGGCCAACCCCGGCGGCAACCCGTACAACAGCGGCCTGATCATCGACGACACCGGTGCGATCAAGCTGTACTACCGCAAGCTGCACCCGTGGGTGCCGGTCGAGCCCTGGGAGCCGGGCAACCTGGGCATTCCCGTCTGCGACGGACCGAACGGCAGCAAGCTGGCGCTCATCATCTGCCACGACGGCATGTTCCCCGAGATGGCGCGCGAGGCGGCGTACAAGGGCGCCGAAATCATCATCCGCACGGCGGGTTACACCGCGCCCATCCGCCACAGCTGGAAGATCACCAACCAGGCCAACGCCTTCTGCAACCTGGCGGTCACCGCCAACGTCTGCATGTGCGGCAGCGACGGCACCTTCGATTCCATGGGCGAGGGCATGTTCTGCAATTTCGACGGCACGGTGCTGGTCGAAGGCGGGGGACGTCCCGACGAAATCATCACGGCCGAAGTGCGGCCCGATCTGGTGCGGGAGGCACGCACCGGCTGGGGCGTGGAGAACAACATCTACCAGCTCTACCACCGCGGTTACGTGGCGGTGAAGGGCGGCGCCCAGGACTGCCCCTACACCTACATGCGCGACATGATGGACGGCAGCTACCAGTTGCCCTGGACGGTGGAGGTGACCGACGGAACCTCCTGCGGCTTCGAGGCGCCCACGCGCAGCTACCAGCCTTGACAAGGACCGCCACGATGGAACGCTTCGTCAACGCCAACCCCTACGCCTGGCCCTGGAACGGCGACCTGCAGCCGGGCAACACCGCGCTGGTCGTGATCGACATGCAGATCGATTTCTGCGGCGAAGGCGGTTACGTCGACAAGATGGGCTACGACATCTCGCTGACACGCGCGCCGATAGCGCCACTCCAGATCCTGATGGCCGCCATGCGCGGCGCGGGTTACCACATCATCCACACGCGCGAGGGCCACCGGCCCGACCTGTCGGACCTGCCGGCCAACAAGCGCTGGCGCTCGCGCCAGATCGGCACGAAGGGTGTGGGCATCGGCGACGACGGACCCTGCGGCCGCATCCTGGTGCGCGGCGAACCGGGCTGGGAAATCATTCCCGAACTCGCGCCGCTGCCCGGCGAGGTGGTGATCGACAAGCCGAGCAAGGGATCGTTCTACGCCACCGACCTCGAGATGGTGCTGCACACGCGCGGCATCCGCAACCTGATCCTCACCGGCATTACCACCGACGTGTGTGTGCACACCACGATGCGCGACGCCAACGACCGCGGCTTCGAATGCCTGCTGCTGTCGGACTGCACCGCCGCCACCGACGCCGGCAACCACGCGGCGGCGCTGAAGATGATCACCATGCAGGGCGGGGTGTTCGGCGCCCATGCGCTGTCAAAGGCAGTGCTGGACGCACTGGCGCAGCCATGAGTACCACCGCAGCCATCGGCAGCCTGCCGCCGGCCACCGGTGCGCTGGCGCTGGACACCTACCGGATGAGCATGCGCTTCGGCAGCTTCACGGCGCTCGACAGCGTCAGCCTGAAGGTGGCGCCGGGCACGGTGCATGCGCTGCTTGGCGAAAACGGTGCCGGCAAAAGCACACTGGTCAAATGTGTGGCGGGGTACCAAAGGCCCTCGGAAGGCAGCATCCTGATCGACGGCCGCGAGCAGGCGATTGACAACCCGGTGGTGGCGCGCGCGCTGGGCATCGGCATGGTCTACCAGCATTTCACGCTGGCGCCGGGCATGACGGTGGCGGAGAACCTGCTGCTGGCCGGCGGGCAGTTGCCCGCGGTGATCAACTGGCGCGCCAAGCGCGATGAACTCAAGACCTTTCTCGCCCACACGCCTTTCCGCCTGGACCTGGACGCGCGACCGTCGGAACTGGCAGCGGGCGAAAAGCAGAAGCTCGAGTTGCTCAAACAGCTCTACCTCCGGCCGCGCCTGCTAATCCTCGATGAGCCGACCTCGGTGCTGACGCCGCAGGAAGCCGACGAGGTGCTCGCCCATGTGCGCGAGTTCGCGCGCAGCGGATTGTGCACGGTGCTCATCATCACGCACAAGTTCCGCGAGGTGATGGCCTATGCCGACGACGTGACCGTGCTGCGCCGCGGCCAGGCGGTGCACACCACGTCGGTGGCGGCAACCGATCCGGCGCGGTTGGCGCAGGCCATGGTGGGCGATGCGGCTGCAGCCCGCGCCGAAAGCCTGGTCATGGAAGAAAAAGTGCCTCCAGCCCCTAACGGACGGACGGCAGCAGCTATAACTTCTGTAGCGTCCAGCGCGTCGCTGGAAGTCCGCGGGCTGCAGGTCATGGGCGACCGCGGCACGCTGGCTGTGCGCGACCTGAGCCTGGCGGTGGCCGCCGGCGAGATCCTCGGCATCGCCGGCGTCTCCGGCAACGGCCAGCGTGAACTCGTCGAAGCGCTGGTCGGCCAGCGCGCACGCGCCGCGGGCACCGTGCGGGTCAACGGCCAGCCCTACGCCGCCACGCGCGATGAGAACCACCGCCTCAAGGTGCGCAGCCTGCCCGAAGAGCCCCTGCGCAATGCCTGCGTCGGCGATCTCAGCGTGGCCGAGAACATGGCGCTGCGCGACTTCGACCGGCCGCCGCTCTGCGCCGGCGGACGTTTGCGCTTCGGTCGCTGGCGCAGCCGCGCGCGCGAATGGATCACCGGTTATGGCATCAAGACCCAGGGCGAAAACGCGCCCATCCGCAGCCTGTCGGGCGGCAATGTGCAGCGTGCCGTGCTCGCGCGCGAACTGCATGGCGAAATCAATGTGCTGATCGCCGCCAACCCGGTGTTCGGCCTGGACTTTGCCGCCGTCAGGGAAATCCACACCCGCCTGCGCGGTGTGGCGCAGCAGGGCGGCGCCGTGCTGCTGGTCAGCGAAGACCTGGACGAGCTGCTCGAGCTGGCTGACCGCATCGTGGTGATGAGCGAAGGCCGCATCGTTTTTGAAACTGTCGCCGCTGATGCCGAGCGGCATGTTCTTGGTGCGCACATGGGTGGGGGGCATCATCAGCCTGCGGCTGAGGTTCCGGTGTGAACTGTTTTGTGGATTCCTCCAGCAAGCCGGTCCTCGTTACCGTTCGGGCTGAGTTTGTCGAAGCCGTCTTTGTATCCGCTGGTTGTGGTGCGCCAGCAAGCCGGGTCTCGCCCCGGCGGGCGACTTACTTTTCTTTGCTTCGCTGTATGGACAGGACACATACGAAACAGGTGTTCGGAGACATAGGAAACACTTCTTCAGCGCCATTGGCGCAAGGAGAAGCGCATGCCCTGGCAACCGAGAGACCTGATGGACACCAAACGCGAGTTCGTGCAATTGGCCTTGCAAGA
>NZ_NBZW01000061.1 GCF_002379085.1 Polaromonas sp. AET17H-212
GTAAGCGCGCGGTGATCCCGTCTTGACGACGGCCGACAGGGTCAAGTAGTGGAGAGAGGGGCCTGCCAGCGATGCGGCAGCAGCTCTTGGACGCGACTGGCCGGCTGCGTGGGCAGCCGCTCGAGGATGTCCTTCAGGTATGCGTACGGATCGTGCCCATTCAGGCGCGCCGAGTGCACCAGGCTCATCACCGCCGCGGCGCGTTTGCCGGCACGCAGTGACCCGGCAAACAGCCAGTTCGAGCGTCCAATCGCAATCGGCCGGATCTGGTTCTCGACCCAGTTGTTGTCGGCGGGCAGTTCCCCGTCGTCGATGTAGCGCGTCAGCGCCTGCCATCTGCCCAGGCTGTAGTCGATTGCTTTAATCGTTGCCGAACCCTCGGGCACCTTCTTGCGCTGCTCGGCCAGCCACAGGTGCATGGCATCGGCCACCGGCCGGGCTCGCTCCTGTCGTATTCGTTTTCGGTGGGCGGCATCCAGTTCACGGACCTCGCGCTCGATGTCATACAGCTGCATGAAGAACTTCAACGCCCGCTCGCCGATGGCGCTCTGGTGGTTGGCCCACAGCTCGTGGAACTTGCGCCGGGCGTGTGCCAGGCATCCGGCCTCGGTCACCCCCATCTCGAAGCAGGCCTTGTAGCCGCTGAAGTCATCGCACACCAGGCTGCCGTGCCAGCCGTCTTCGCCGGGCAGGCCGAGGAAGTCGCGGGCATGCTGGCCAGCACGGCTGTCGGCGAAGTCAAACACCACCGCCTTCGTCTCGTTGTAGGTGGTCGTGCAGTAGCTCCACAGGTAGGCGCGATGGGTCTTGCCGTTGCCCGGCTTGAGCATCGCCACCGGCGTCTCGTCGGCGTGCAGCACGCTGTGCTTGAGCAACTCGGCGCGTAGCGCATCGACCAGGGGCTGCAGCTGCACCCCGCATTGCCCCACCCATTGCGCCAGCGTCGAGCGCGGCAGCGCCAGCCCGGCTCGAGCAAAGATGCTCTCCTGGCGATACAGCGGCAGATGGTCGGCGTACTTGGCCACCAGCACCTGGGCCAACAGGCCGGCGGTGGGGATGCCTTTGTCGATGACGTGCGCCGGCACCGGCGCCTGGATCAGGGTTTCGCACTTCGCACAGACCCATTTGCCGCGGATATGCCGCTCCACTATGAACACGCCAGGCTGGTAGTCCAGCTTCTCGGCCACATCCTGGCCGATGCGCTTTAACTGGCAGCCACAGGCGCAGGTGGTGTTCTCAGGCTCGTGGTGGATCTCCCGGCGCGGCAGGCCCTCAGGCAGCGGCTGGCGCTTGGGCTTTTGCTTGTCGTCCTGGCCTGGTGGCGGCGGCTCTGCCTGCTCGATCTCGGCGGCCAGGGAGGCCAGATCGGTGTCGATGGTTTCTTCGAGCAAGCTTGTCTGTTCGGCGTTGTACGCCTCGGACTGGGCCGCGAACTTCAGCCGCTTCAACACCGCCATCTCGTGGGTGAGCTTGTCGATGAAGGCCTGCTTGAAGGCGATCTGCGCGTCCTTGCCGGCCACCTCGACGATCAGGGTGCGCACCACCTGGCGCAACTGCTGCGCGTCAAGGTCCTGGATTAGTGCTTCGTTGATCACGAGAAGTGATGATGCCGATGCGTGTGTTGATGCGCATCGGCATTTCCGCCAATTGCATCGGCCTTACAGAACGGTGATGACGCCCGCCTCACCGATGCGCTGCCAGGGTAGACCCAGCACGAGGGCGTCCAGCTGTGCGCGGGTGAGCGCCAGCGTGCCTGCAGCATCCTTGGGCCAGACGAACTTGCCCTGGTTCAGGCGCCGTGCGGCCAGCCACACGCCTATGCCGTCGTGCACGAGCATCTTCATCCGGTTGGCCCGCCGGTTGGCGAACAGGTAAGCATGATGCGGGCGGGCTGAGCCAAAGACGTGGACCACGCGGGCCAGCGCCGCTTCGGTGCCCGAGCGCATGTCCAGCGGATCGATGGCCAGCCACACGGCGTCGATGCGGATCACCGCAAAAGCTCGCGCATCCAGACCGCGCAATCCGAAGCCGCCGCGGCCGGCCAGGTGATGGTCATGATTGTTGCGCCTCGGCGCAGCTCCATCCGGATGTCCGCTGGCGCTGCGCAAGTCGGCGCAGGCAATGCCACGGGGACGAACGAGGCAACCGGCAAGGGCGCGGCGCCTGCGAGGCGGCGCCACTTGTGCACGACGTTGGCGTTGATCCCGTGCGACAGCGCCACGCTCGCCACCGACGCTCCGGGCTGCGCGCATTCGCCCAGAACCTGCGCCTTGAGTTCGGCGCTATGACGCCGGCGCACGATCTTCTTGGAGTCTTTCATGGTGTCCACCTAAATTCCTTGGTGGACACCATCCTTGCCGCTTATACGGCCGAATTCAAGAAGGGGGTGGCCGGACGCTTAC
>NZ_NBZW01000062.1 GCF_002379085.1 Polaromonas sp. AET17H-212
TGACGTTGGTATCCAGAACGAACATTGAGAGCCCTCAGTCAAACGATGCGCCATGGATCTGGAGATTGAGACGAGGCGGATCGAAATCGATGCCGTCCCCACCGGGGATGCCATCCATGACGTCGAGGAGCGAGAGTTCGCTTTGACCGGCGATGCGGTAATAGTCGTCGATTTTTAGCAGCGCAAATGCAGGACGCCCACGGTCGGTAATAAACACAGGGCCATCAACAGCCGCGCGCTTGGCCGCTGACACGTCACGAGTGAAGTCGCGGCTAGAAAACGTATGGATAGTCATGTCGATCTCCCGAATTGAACCAATGTCTGTATGTTATGACAAACAAAGCGAGTTGTCAATTTAACGATGCCGGAGCAAGCAAAATGTTCAATTCTGACAATGAGTTAGGTTTGTTTCTGCGGTTTTTTACATGAATCCCTGCCGACCCTCATCCCCGTCGGCAAAAATCAAAGCATCGAAACTCGCATTGACGCCACCCTAGTCGTTTCTGGACCCTCGGTGTTGGGAGGTTCTTCACGATCTCGCCCGGTAGACGGTCAGTCGGTGAGCTCGGCGATGCTTCCCGTACACCGCCTTGCTTCAGTCGACCCGCACAGTGATTCGCCTCGGCTAACATCAAATGCAAGGCGTTAAAACACTCGGTTAAACCGCCATCTCGTTCATTTCTTGGATCAACCATCGATGCCCACGGAATCAATAGTAAATCTCGCTCACGATGCAACGGCGAACCTCGCTATCTATAAATACTTTTTAGCGAGCTGCGCGAAGACGAACCAGCTGAGCGCCGCAACGTTCGGGGAGCCGTTTGCACGCGATCTCCTCGTGCTCGCGTTCGGGTACACGGATCTAAAAAATCTGAATCTGAAGAAGAGCTTTCCAGCGATTGATCTAGCATCGCCAAACGCCTCGATCGCCTTTCAAGTGACGCTCACTGGAAGCTCAGACAAAATTATTGAGACCCAGACGAAATTCTTTGAAGCAGGTCTCGACAAGGTCTATTTGAAGCTGAAGTTCGTGATCCTCGGAGACAAGCAAACCACGTATTCGAGTCAAAAGATCGTCAAGAGCCGCGGCTCATTTTGTTTCGATCCCAAAGATGACATCTATGACTTGAATGACCTGTTGCACATTCTCGTGTCTGAAGGCGATCCGGAAAAATTCCGGGCACTGACGAATAGGCTCGAAGTCCAGATAGGTGCTCTTCAATCACCGTCGCAGTGGACGACTACCTCAGCCGTGCCGGCAGCGGCTGCAGAAGCGGCACCGCAGGCCAACTTGCTGGCTGACCACCTGAAAGGGGTCTTCGAAACACACGGTGTCACCCAAACAGATCTCTTAGAGCCGCTCCGCGCGTTCGGCGTTACGCGATCGATCTACGCAGACGACGTGGGACTCTCCGACATTGCTAGCAAAGCGATGCTTCAGTTCGTCGCGGATCAATTCAGCATTAGTCCACAATGGCTCGACGGCGAGACCAAACATATCTACAGCGGAGGTCCGGGGACGGAACGCGACACGGATTGGCGCCGCAGCTTGCGAGGTGCCTACGACTTCGTACGTCGAGTGTTCGAGGGAAACGAGCGGCTCACACTTTTCCTTCCGGCAGCGCGCAGCCTCCGAGCGCTCGACGACATCGAAGACGTTGTGGATTTCCGCGAGCCAGGCTATGAGCACTTCTTCCTAGTGGCTCAGCGACCTAATGCCTTTGCGATTAATCGTCTGCGTATGGCGATCAGTGATCACTTGAGCTATAAGCCGTGCAGAGACGGCCTGTTTCTGCTTTTCTTGGCCGTCTCGCTCTACTGCATTCGCGAGAACAAGCAGGCTTACATCGACGTCTGGGAAGCCTCACGCGATGCGATCCGAGAATGCGACATGGGCACCGAGTTCCTAGTCAAACTCAAAGAGAGCGGCGGCCCCTATCGAAACAACACGGATTTCATCTATCAAAATGCACAGGGCATGCTGAGCGCAACCACGGAAGTTCCGGACCGTGTTATCGCGATGCTTCAAGAGGAACTAGCAAGCGTCCAACTCTCGTCACGTCAGCTCGTCAACGGGCCAATGACGCTCTCACATCCTTAGGCACTTCGTAAGCGTCCGGCCACCCCCTTCTTGAATTCGGCCGTATAAGCGGCAAGGATGGTGTCCACCAAGGAATTTAGGTGGACACCATGAAAGACTCCAAGAAGATCGTGCGCCGGCGTCATAGCGCCGAACTCAAGGCGCAGGTTCTGG
>NZ_NBZW01000063.1 GCF_002379085.1 Polaromonas sp. AET17H-212
GGCGCATTGTTCCCGGCCATGGATATGAACCTGCCCGAGGGGTACTTGTTCATGCAGATCCGCGAGTTCTTCCCAAAGCAGACGATCACCCCTATGCACCTGCTTGCCCTCATGGGCAACAACGGTATCGGTCGGCTGGGCTACCGACTGCCTGATGAGAAAACGCCCACGCATTCCGCGGTGGTCAACAAGGCAGACTTGCTGGCCAGCGGAAACGGCCCGGCTCTCTTCCAGGATCTGATGCGGGCGTACCTGTCTACCGGCGCAGGTATCTCAGGGATCCAGCCAAAAATCATGGTGCCGGACCGCGCAACGATTCCAGTACCAACCCTGATCGTGAAAATGGCGGCCGATCGCTACCCTGGGCTGTCGGCCAACGAATTCCTATGCCTGACTGCTGCCCGAGAGGCCGGCATCGACGTGGCGCAGTTCGACCTCTCGAACGACGGCTCGCTGCTGGTCATCGAGCGATTCGACATTGCTCCGGATGGCTCACGCTTTGGATTTGAAGATGCGGCTTCGCTCATGGGCCAGCGAGTTCGCGACACGCTTTCAGATCGCAAGTACCGCGGCAGCTATGAGAACGTCGCCTCTGCATTGAAGGTGATCAATCTGCCTGACGCTGAGCTCGCGCGGTTCTACGAACAAGTTGCCTTCACGGTGATGGTGCGCAACGGAGATGGGCATCTTAAGAATTTCGGCGTCTTGTACAGCAACACGGCTGACATACGCCTCTCACCGATGTTCGATGTGGTGACCACCTCGATCTATAAGTACCAGCGCTACGACGGGGGCCCCGAGCTGGAGGACCACACCATGGCACTCAAGCTTTTTGCTGGGCCCAAGGGGTCGAGAGTCTACCCGTCCCCTGGCGATTTGCTGGACTTCGGCCGGCGCATCTGCGGAGTCTCAAACCCCAGAGCGGTCATCGAGCGCATTGCCCAAGGCATGGCGCAGGCTCTCGCCTTGTGCCGCAATGATCCCCGCGTTTCAGCGCAGATGCACGCTCAATTAAGCTCGGCATGGGAGCCTGGTTTTGTTTTGGCCAAAGAGATCGCGCGCAGCGCGTTGGTGCCGCCATCCCAATAATTGAATAGAAATGACGATGACGTGTGAATACCATCGAAATTTGACCCGGTTAGAACACAGATTTCCATCCAACCTGACCCACGAAGGCCTTACCCTGTTAGTTTTAAAAGCAGGGGGAAACCAGGAGTGATACCGGTGACCTTCAATCATTGCTGAGGCATAAAAATCGCGATATGGCTGTTCTTCGCGTGTTGGCTTTGACCGTGTCGTGTGATATCACCCACACATCCGCGCCGGGGCCGGCCCTCTTGTCCATTCGACAATGGCAGTTGCGAAAAGCCGGGCAAATCAGGCTGACATAATTGACGATTTGGCAGCGCACAAGACTTCAGGCCGCTCCTGTCACAGAACAGCTGCTGGGGCCGCACGAGCTCACCGCGCAAAGCCATGCGGCTTCTCATGAAACATCTTCCCGTCACACCCCACGCCGAACGCGTACCGCTCTCGGGCGGCAGCACGCCGTCCGAGACCTCACCAAACACGTTTGATGTGCTGATTGTTGGCAGCGGCCTGGCAGGGCTCAGCACGGCGCTGAAGCTGGTTGAAGGAGGCGCTGCGGACTCCACCCCGCTTCGCGTCGCCGTACTGACCAA
>NZ_NBZW01000064.1 GCF_002379085.1 Polaromonas sp. AET17H-212
CAGTTCAATGGCGTGCCCAGGCACACGTTCTACCTGCACTTGAAGGAAACCGAGTTCAGATTCAATCACCGTCACTCAAGCCTCTACAAAGCGCTGCTATCCTTGCTACGAAGCAACCCTCTTTAACGGACTTTGCTTCCTAAGCCCCTTAATTGATAGCATTCAGAGCGCCCGCCCGGGCTGAGCTGGCCGAAGCCTGTTCTTTGACCGGCTTGCGCGGCGTTCAGCGCGCAGCAAAAAACCGGGCGGCGGCCTCGACGGTCTCGGCGATGTCGGCCACCGTGTGCGCCGAACTGACAAAGCCGGCTTCATAGAGCGCCGGCGCGTAGTACACACCCTGTTCCAGCATCGCATGGAAGAAGCGGTTGAAGGCCGGGCTGTCGGTCGTCATCACCGTGGCGTAATTCTGCGGCAGCTGGTCCAGCAGGAAAAAGCCGAACATGCCGCCTTCGCTGTCGCCGCAAAAAGCCACACCGGCCTGGGCCGCGGCTTGGGTGAGGCCGCCGACCAGGCTGCGCGTGCGTTCGCCCAGCGCTTCATAAAAACCGGGTTTTTGCAGTTCGCGCAGGGTCGCCAGTCCGCAGGCCGTGGCGACCGGGTTGCCCGACAGCGTGCCGGCCTGGTAGACCGAACCCAGCGGTGCCAGCAGTTCCATCACGGCGCGTGTGCCACCAAAGGCGGCCATCGGCATGCCGCCGCCGATGACCTTGCCCAGCGCGGTCATGTCAGGCTGGAAACCGGGAATGCTTTGCGCATACAGACTTTGCGCGCCACCGAGGGCGACACGAAAGCCGGTCATGACTTCGTCGAACACCAGCAGCGCGCCGTATTGCGTGCAGAGCTCGCGGCAGCGCTTCATGAACGGAACACTGGCGCGCACAAAGTTCATGTTGCCGGCAATCGGCTCGATCATCAGGCAGGCAATCTCCTTGCCGTGCACCGAAAAAGCCTCTTCCAGCTGGGCGATGTGGTTGTACTCGAGCACCAGCGTGTGCTGCACGACCTCGGGCGGCACGCCGGCGCTGGTCGGGCTGCCAAAAGTGGCCAGGCCCGAGCCGGCTTTGACCAGCAGCGCGTCGGAGTGGCCGTGATAGCAGCCCTCGAACTTGATGATCTTGCTGCGCCCGGTGGCGCCACGCGCCAGCCGGATCACGCTCATGGTTGCTTCGGTGCCGGAACTCACCAGGCGCAGCATCTCGATGGACGGCACCAGCTTGACGATCTCTTCGGCCAGCTCCACTTCGCGTTCGGTCGGTGCGCCATAGGAGAAGCCCTCGAGCACGGCCTTTTGCACCGCCTCGACGACGGCGGGGTGCCCATGGCCGAGGATCATCGGCCCCCAGGAGCCGATGTAGTCGATGTAGCGCTGACCGTCGGCATCCCAGAAATGGGCGCCCTGGGCGCGCTGCACGAAGCGCGGGGTGCCGCCGACGGCCTTGAAGGCGCGTACCGGCGAATTGACACCGCCGGGGATCAGTTTTTTGGCGCGCTCGAACAGTGCTGCATTGCGGGAGGGGTCGGAACTAGTGTTTGGTGCCATTGGGGGGTAGGTCAAAGG
>NZ_NBZW01000065.1 GCF_002379085.1 Polaromonas sp. AET17H-212
CGTAAGCGTCTGGCCGTGGCATCTTGAAGCCGATCAAGCTTTATAGGAGCCTCGTGTCCACTTAACTTTAGGTGGACACGTGCACACTATCTCCAATGAAACTGGCGTTCGCGCTCCGCGTCGCCGCAAACACAGCCCCGAGTTCAAGGCCCAGGTCGTCGCCGCTTGCCAACCGCTTGGCGTCTCGATCGCCGCAGTGGCCATGGCCAACGGAGTCAATGCGAACCTGGCGCGCCGCTGGATCGTCGAAGCCCGGCAGCGCGGCGGTGCTCACTTGGTGCCTGCCGCAGTGGCGCCCGCGTTCATCCCGGTGTGCCAGCAACCCGCTGAGCCAGCGTCCTTGGACATCCGTATCGAGCTGCGCCGAGGCGCAACCGCCATCAGCGTGAGCTGGCCCTGCCAGGCCGCAGCGCAATGCGCGGCCTGGATGCGCGAGCTGCTGCGATGATCCGGATCGACGCGCTGTGGCTGGCGGTCCAGCCCATTGACATGCGCGCCGGCGCTGATCGGCTGCTGGCCAGGGTGGTTCAAGTCTTCGGCGCCGCGCAGGCGCACCACGGCTACCTCTTCGCCAATGCCCGCTCAACGCGCATCAAGCTGCTGGTGCACGACGGCTTCGGAGTCTGGTGCGCAGCACGCCGCTTGAACAAAGGCGCCTTCGAGTGGCCGCGCGGTGGCGCCATCGACGCTGCTCCTGTCACGCTGAGCAAAGACCAGTTCGACGCCCTGGTGCTCGGGCTGCCGTGGCAGCGCCTGGAACAACTGCGGCGAATCACCCGGATATGAGCGCAACCCAAGCGGGCAATTCAACGCAATTGGAACAAGCCCCAGTGTTCGATCATGCGCTGGGCTTGCACAATGGCGCATGCTCAACGTGCATGCAATCAAACCCGAGGACCTCAAGGCGCTGAGCGCGGGCGAGCTGGCCGCCATGGCGGCGCAGATGCTGGCGCACATCGGTGAGCAAAGCAAGCGCATCGACACCCAGGCGCAGGCCATCAAGTGGCGCGACGCGAAGATCGAAAGCATCACGTTTCAGCTGGCGCGGCTCAAAGCCTGGAAGTTCGGTGCCAAGACCGAGCGCATGAACGCCGAGCAGCGGGACATCTTCGAAGAAACCCTGGCGGCCGACCAGGCCAGTCTTGAAGCCCAACTGGCCGCTTTGCAGAACGGGGCCGGCACAAGTCGCAGCGCACCCGAGCAGCAACCCCGCCGCCAACCCAAGCGCGAACCCCTTGCAGCGCACCTGCCGCGCGTTGACCAGCGCGTGGAGCCCGAGGACACGAACTGCCCGACGCCCGAATGCGGCCAGCCGATGGTGCGCGTGGGCGAGGACATCAGCGAGCGGCTGGACATCATCCCGGCGCAGTTCTTTGTGCAGCGCCAGATTCGGGGCAAGTGGGCCTGCAAGTGTTGCCAGCTTCTGGTGCAGGAGCCGGCCGCGCCCCAGGTATTTGACAACGCGCTGCCAACGCCCGGCCTGCAGGCTCACACCGTCATCAGCCGCTTCGTGGATCACATCCCCTACTACCGGCAAGAGC
>NZ_NBZW01000066.1 GCF_002379085.1 Polaromonas sp. AET17H-212
GGGCAAGTGGGCCTGCAAGTGTTGCCAGCTTCTGGTGCAGGAGCCGGCCGCGCCCCAGGTATTTGACAACGCGCTGCCAACGCCCGGCCTGCAGGCTCACACCGTCATCAGCCGCTTCGTGGATCACATCCCCTACTACCGGCAAGAGCAGATCAACGCGCGTACGGGCGTGCGCATCCCGCGCTCCACGCTGGCGGCCTGGGGCGGGCAGACCGGGGCGCAGTTGATGCCGCTTCATGAGGCGCACCGGGCCTTCGTGCTCGCCTCGCGGATCGTGCACGCCGACGAGACGCCGATCTCGTTGCTGGACCCGGGCGCGGGCAAGACCAAAAAGGCCTATATGTGGGCCTACGCGCGAGGCGCCTTCGAGCCCGAGCCGGGGGTGGTGTTTGACTTCTGCGCGGGGCGCGGGGGCAAATACCCCTGCGAGTTCCTGACGGGCTGGAGCGGTACGCTGGTGGTGGACGCCTACAGCGGATACGACGCTGCGCTCGCGCTCGATGGGCGCAGCACTGCCTATTGCCTGGCCCACGCCAGGAGGAAGTTTGACGAATTGGTCAAGGCCAACGCGAGTGTCGTGGCCGCGCAGGCGATCCAGCGCATCGCCTGGCTGTACCGGGTGGAGGCCGACGCCCGGGATCTGCCGGCCCAGCAGCGGCTGCAGATGAGGCAGGAGCGGTCCGGGTCGCTGTGGCAGGAGTTGCATCTGTGGCTCCAACTGGAGCGCACGCGGGTGCCTGATGGCAGCGCCATCGCCAAAGCGATTGACTACAGTCTGAACCACTGGGCGGGGCTGGGGCGGTTCTTGCTGGACGGCGCTGTGCCGATTGACAACAACTACGTGGAGAACCGGATTCGGCCCTGGGCGCTGGGGCGGCGCAATTGGCTGTTCATCGGCTCTCAGCTGGCCGGCGAGCGGGCAGCAGTGGTGATGAGCTTGCTGCAATCGGCCAAGCTCAACGGGCATGAGCCGTGGGCCTACCTGAAGGATGTGCTCACGCGACTGCCGACGCAGCTGAACAGCCGCATCGAGGAGATGCTGCCCCACAAGTGGAAGCCCGCTGACTGAAGCCAGGCCGCTTGCGCATCCGCGCCGCATCGACAAGCTCACCGCTCTCCCGGCCATCAACCCGGCGAGCGCGCAGACGCTCAGCCAACGCGCCGCCATCGCCATCGCCGCCCTGCACACCGCTTGAACCATGTTCGCCATGGACGCAATGCTGGGGCGATGACTGAGTCAACTCAAGATGCCACGGCCAGACGCTTAC
>NZ_NBZW01000067.1 GCF_002379085.1 Polaromonas sp. AET17H-212
GCCCTTGTATGCTTTCAAAAGGACGATTAAGAGACGCCAACAAGATTTGTTTTGGGAAGTTATCCACAGCCCGTCAGCCCTGTGAGTCGAGAGCTCGAGGATCAGCTTTTGGCGTGGATGACTTGCCGCTTGTTTCAAGCCCGAACAGTTGCTGGTTGGCCATATTGTTGGACCCCGTATTTGCAAGGATGGGCTAAATGAGTGCTTCTTCAGAACAAATTTTCATTGGCATCGATGTCTCAAAGGCTTCGCTTGATCTGGCTATTCGCGCGCAGAGCAAAGCGCGCCAGTTTGCCAATACCGAGGAAGGCATTGGCGCTTTGCTGGCCAGCCTGGAGCAGCAACGGCAGAAGATAGCGGTTGTGTTGATGGAGGCTACCGGAGGGCTTGAGCATCCAGCGGCGGTAGCGCTGTGTTTGGCCGGTTACGCCGTGATGGTGGTCAATCCCAGGCAGGCACACGATTTTTCCAAGTCGCTGGGCTACTTGAGCAAGACCGACAAGATTGACGCTCAGGCGCTGGCGCAGTTTGCGCACACGCTGTACTGCAGCGAGCGGCGCGACAAGCTGCTGCTCAAGCTGGCAACGCCAGAGCAGGAGGTGCTGGCAGCGATGGTCACGCGGCGTTCGCAACTTGTGGGAATGCGCGTGGCCGAAAGCAACCGGCTGGCCGGCAGTCACCGTACGCAAAGGCAAAGCATTGAGACGATGATCAAAGCGATTGACCAGCAGATCCAGGAGGTTGATGGAGGCATTGCGGACGGCTTGGGCGCGCACTTCAAAGCCAAGCTCGAATTGCTTAAAGGGATGAAAGGATTGGGCACGACGACCAAGGCGGTCCTGATGGCGTGTCTGCCGGAGCTCGGCCAGCTCAATGCACCAGAGATCGGCAAACTGGTGGGCGTAGCGCCTCTTAACCGCGACAGCGGAACGATGAAGGGACGACGAACGACCTGGGGCGGGCGGGGCAACGTGCGCTCGGCTTTGTACATGGCCAGCCTGAGCGCAGTGCGCTACGACCCTGTGCTGAAGGCTTTCTACCAGCGCCTGCGCGCGGCAGGCAAGCCGGCCAAAGTGGCACTGGTCGCTTGCATGCACAAGTTGTTGACCATCCTGAATGCGGTCATCAAGTCAGGCAGGCCGTGGCAGGCCACCTTCGGTTGTGCACAGCTTGCCAACGCTTGAAAAAACCTCAAAATGGATTTGACTTTGAACACAGTTGCTGATCCGCTTT
>NZ_NBZW01000068.1 GCF_002379085.1 Polaromonas sp. AET17H-212
CTTGAACTCGGGGCTGTGTTTGCGGCGACGCGGAGCGCGAACGCCAGTTTCATTGGAGATAGTGTGCACGTGTCCACCTAAAGTTAAGTGGACACGAGGCTCCTATAAAGCTTGATCGGCTTCAAGATGCCACGGCCAGACGCTTACGGACCAAAGCTATAGGTGCTAGCGGTAGCGCTTGGCTGAGGCGACAAGATTGACGCGTTCATTTTTTTTATTGCTTCGTTGAGCAAGGTGTTGTCGCGCTCAAAATGTGTGTTGTTTCACGTTAAAGTTAAGTGGACACAATGCTCCTATAAAGCTTGATCGGCTTCAAGATGCCACGGCCAGACGCTTACGAAGCTTACCCTGCTGCACACCTGGTTTCACCGATTCGGGTTCGGCGAGATCGGTTCACTCGCGTGAACATCTGAGGCACTCCTATCTCGATAACCCAAGGGCTATACCTTCCATTCCTTCGGCCCTTCGCTTTCGGTCTACAGCCTCAGCGGCCTTGCCTACGACTACTACGGCCTCTGCTGACTTCTCGCTCCGGTTTGCACCGTCGCCCTTTCAGGCGCAAGGCGAGATCTCCCCAGGTAAGAACGCACTCTTTCATTGCACAACCGCCGGATTTACGCCGCCTTGCTTTGATCACGAGAGCTTTGCGGTTTCATGCCCGCTCGCCCTGCTTGGCAACGCCTTCTATCCGGTTCTTGTCCATCGGCTCGCAATTTACGCTCCACGCTTCCTTCCCACACTCGGTCGCCCTCATGCAGTTGCGCTTCACTTCGCTTGCTGTGATCAACTTAGGATCTGGCAAACAATAACTTCCCGGAATCAGCAGCCTTGAGGTAACGCACAGTAGTTCCAGCGCGGCAGGTGCGGATCGAAACGGATGCGTATGGTTTGGAGGAAGTCTGCGGCGCACTTTTTACCGGCTGCGTAAACGCCATCCAGGACGTCCACAGTCACTTTCAATCCGGTCGTGGTTTTTGTCTTCTGCATGAACTGTTTGGCGATGCCCACCGTGTGGAAGATAACCCCTTGGCAAGCCCGCGTCACATGGGCGAACAAGCGATGCTCGATTGGGTTGTGCTTGGAGTATGGCGGGTAGTGCGCGACACGGATTTCCAGCCCAAGCTGCTCGGCCAGCTTTTGTAGCGCCTCCTTGCACACATGCCGGTTGGAGGCGTTGGAGCCGCCGCCATCGCACAGCAGCAATAGTCGGCTGGCGTTGGGGTACTGGTGCACGCCATGCTGCGTCCACCAGTGCGCGATGCTGTCGCAGCAAAACTCGCTGGTGTCCACACTGGTGTTGAGGTGCACATAGCCCTCGTTGCGAGCCAAGTCATACAGACCATGCGGGATCAGTTTGCCCGTCCCCGCACTGGGGAAGTCGTGGTCCAGTGTTTGCACTTGGGTTTGTGTGTGGGTGGTGCCTTCGCGGGCAAAATTGCCGATCAGCTCTTTCTTCTTGGTGTCGATGCTGATGACCGGCTCACCTTGCTGTAAGTACAGCGCTTTGAGGCGGGCAATGTTTTCAAACTGCGCATTGCGATCAGGATGCATGCCCATGGACTTTTTCTTGCAGGCTTTGCGCTGGCCCAAATGGCTTTTCTTGAGCAATTTGCGCACCACGTGCCGACTCGCCGGTGTACCCATTTCAGCCAATCGCCTGCTGATCTCGCGTCTGGATAAATTGGTCCACAAAACACCTTCGCGCATCGGGTCGCCTGCTGTGAATTCCGCCAGAATTTTGTGGAAATTCTCCTGAAGCGTCGCACTGCTCTGGATCAGGCACTTGCGTCCGCCCCCTTTTTTCGAACCCGACTGGCTGCGGGGTCTTCTGCCAACTCCAACTCAGTGAGTCCTTGGCGCACGGTCTTGCCATCTATTTTGAACAGACCGCAGATGTACTCAAGTCCACCGTGCGTCAATTTCAAAACCTCAATCGCCGCGTACCGACGCCGATCCTTCTCCGATAGCGACGCAAATAGCCGCAGCATCTTCAACTCTATGTCTCTTGTATAGCCCATCGCTCTGCCAATCCATGCTCTATTTTCAGTAGCAGTGATCATCCCACGAGTGTCGGGAAAAATCGCATTCCGGGAA
>NZ_NBZW01000069.1 GCF_002379085.1 Polaromonas sp. AET17H-212
GTGTATAGACAGGAGACATGGGAAACAGGTGTTCGGAGACATAGGAAACACCTTGGCCGGTTAATTGGAATCGATGAGGGTCTTCATGTTGAGCCGCATGAAGTGATGATGGCAGAAGAAAGCATCGTAGAAACCATCGGCCTGGAGATCTGCCCTGAATGCGATGGGCAGTCGATGCAGCGCGGTGGAGACCCTGAGCTTGACACCCTGAAACGCAACAGCGCCGTTCCAGCCCACGACCCGCACCGTGTCGTCCGGGCTGTATTCGATGGTGGCGAGCTGCTCGACGTAGGTTCTGGGGCTGCTGCGGTAGCGCTCGATCGGCGTACGCAAGCCCAGCGCCTGATGCGGTCGCTCGCAGTTGTAAATGCCGCGCCAGAACTCGAAAGCGCTTTGGGCCTGGGCCAGATCGGCAAAGCTGCGCCCGGCCAGTACCTCGGCTTTGAGTGAGCGGTGAAAGCGTTCGATCTTGCCGTTGGTCTGCGGGTGATAGGGCGCGCTGTGGCTGACCTGGATACCCTGGCGGATGAGCCAGACGCTCAACTCGCTCAGGCCGTGTCCGGCTTGACTCGGCGTGCCCCAAGGCCCGCCGTTGTCGGCATTGATACGCAGCGGCAGTCCGTAGCGCTCGAAGACGGCTGTCAGGTGCGCCCTCACGCTGGGCGTATCCGGGCGTGCACAGGCCTGCAGCGCCAGGTTGAAGCGCGAATGATCGTCGAGCACGGTCAATGGGTGGCACTTGCCAGCAGCCGTCTCGAAGTAACCCTTGAAGTCGATCTGCCACAGCGCATTGGGCTCGGGGTGCTCGAAGCGCTGCCAATGCTGGGCCGCCGCACTGGCCGCCGGCGTAATCAGGCCGTGGCGGTGCAAGATGGCCGTGACCGTGGCCGCAGACGGTACGTCCCGGTGTCCCAGCTCGGCCAAGCGCCGCGCGAGCTTGCGTCCGCCCCAAGCCGGATGAGCGCGCCGCAGCTCGAGCAAAGTTTCCTCCATGGCCGCCGGGGTGCGCAGTGGGCTGACATGCGGGCGACGCGAGCGAGGTTTGAAGGCGCCATCGCCTTCCTGGGCGTAACGCGCCAGCAGCGCATACGCGGCTTTCGCTCCTATGCCAAAGCGCCGGCACAGCTCGCGCCGGTTGGCGCCTTCTTGCAAGGCCAATTG
>NZ_NBZW01000070.1 GCF_002379085.1 Polaromonas sp. AET17H-212
AAAAATGGCAAAAGGCAAATTTGAGCGGACCAAACCGCACGTCAACGTCGGCACGATTGGGCACGTTGACCATGGCAAGACCACCCTGACGGCAGCGATCACGACCGTGCTCGCAGCCAAGTTCGGCGGCGAAGCCAAAGGTTACGACCAGATCGACGCGGCTCCCGAAGAAAAAGCCCGCGGCATCACCATCAACACCGCCCACGTGGAATACGAAACGGCCAACCGCCACTACGCCCACGTCGACTGCCCTGGCCACGCCGACTATGTGAAAAACATGATCACCGGCGCCGCCCAGATGGACGGCGCGATCCTGGTGTGCTCGGCCGCTGACGGCCCCATGCCCCAGACCCGCGAGCACATCCTGCTGGCGCGCCAGGTTGGCGTGCCTTACATCATCGTGTTCCTGAACAAATGCGACATGGTCGACGACGCCGAACTGCTCGAACTCGTTGAGATGGAAGTGCGCGAGCTGCTCGACAAGTACGACTTCCCCGGCGATGCCACCCCCATCATCCACGGCTCGGCCAAACTCGCCATGGAAGGCGACAAAGGTCCCCTGGGCGAGCAGGCCATCATGAAGCTGGCTGACGCCCTCGACACCTACATCCCCCTGCCAGAGCGTGCCGTGGACGGCGCCTTTCTGATGCCCGTCGAAGACGTGTTCTCCATCTCCGGCCGCGGCACCGTCGTGACCGGCCGTATCGAGCGCGGTGTGGTCAAGGTCGGCGAGGAAATCGAGATCGTCGGTATTGCCGATACCCAGAAAACCATCTGCACCGGCGTGGAAATGTTCCGCAAGCTGCTCGACCAGGGCCAGGCCGGCGACAACGTCGGTATCTTGCTGCGCGGCACCAAGCGCGAAGACGTCCAGCGCGGCCAGGTGCTGTGCAAGCCCGGTTCGATCAAGCCGCACACCCACTTCACGGGCGAGATCTATGTCTTGTCCAAGGACGAGGGCGGCCGCCACACCCCTTTCTTCAACAACTACCGTCCCCAGTTCTACTTCCGCACGACGGACGTGACCGGTGCGATCGAGTTGCCAGAAGGCAAGGAAATGGTCATGCCAGGCGACAACGTGTCGATCACCGTCAAG
>NZ_NBZW01000008.1 GCF_002379085.1 Polaromonas sp. AET17H-212
CCCTGAATCCACCCCCCGGTCCGCCGCCCCGGCCGGGCCCCTGGACTGGCGCCGGCTGGTGGAGTGGCTCAGTGACGACGGGCTGATCTCGGCGGCCGAGGCGCAGCGCACGATTGCGCGCTGCTCGCAGGTCCAGAGCGCGCAGCACCCGCTGATCCGGCTGGCCAGCGTCAGCATGAACCGCGTGTCCGACGGCAAGCCGCTGGACATTGAAACCATTGCCCAGTGGCTGGCCGGCCGGGCCGGGCTGGGCTACCTGCGCATCGACCCGCTAAAGGTGGACGTGGGCAAGGTGGCCGACACCATGTCGGCCGTGTATGCCGAACGCCACAAGGTGCTGCCGGTGCAGGTCACGCCGTCCGAGGTGGTGGTGGCGACCGCCGAGCCCTTCGTCACCGACTGGGTCTCCGAGGTTGAGCGCCAGGCCAAGCGCAGCGTGCGCCTGGTGGTGGCCAACCCGCTGGAAATTGCCCGCTACACCGCCGAGTTTTTTGCGCTGGCCAAGTCGGTGAAGGCGGCCATGAAGGCCGGCGGCAACGCCGGCGCCGCGAGCTTCGAGCAACTGGTGGAGCTGGGCAAAACCAACAAGCAGCTCGATGCCAACGACCAGGGCGTGGTGCAGGTGGTGGACTGGCTCTGGCAATACGCCTTTGACCAGCGCGCCAGCGACATCCACCTGGAGCCGCGGCGCGACCAGGGCGTGATCCGCTTTCGCATCGACGGCGTGTTGCACCCGGTTTACCAGCTGCCCATGGGTGTGCACAACGCGATGACGGCACGCATCAAGCTGCTGGGCCGCATGGACGTGGTCGAGAAGCGCCGGCCGCAGGACGGCCGCATCAAGACCCGCAACCCGCGCGGCGACGAAATCGAGATGCGCCTGTCCACCTTGCCGACGGCCTTCGGCGAAAAAATGGTGATGCGGATTTTTGACCCCGACACCACCGTCAAGGACCTCGACGCCTTGGGCTTTTCCCAGCACGACGCGACGCGCTGGGAGCAACTCGTCAAGCGGCCCTATGGCATCGTGCTGGTGACCGGGCCGACCGGCTCGGGCAAAACCACCACGCTGTATTCGACGCTCAAACGCATCGCCACCGAAGAGGTCAACGTCAGCACCATCGAAGACCCGATCGAGATGATCGAGCCGGCCTTCAACCAGACCCAGGTGCAGGCGCACCTCGATTTTGATTTCCCGGAAGGCCTGCGCGCGCTGATGCGGCAGGACCCGGACATCATCATGGTCGGCGAGATCCGCGACCTGCAGACCGCCGAAATGGCGGTGCAGGCGGCACTGACCGGGCACCTGGTCTTCAGCACGCTGCACACCAACGACGCGCCTTCGGCGGTGTCGCGCCTGATGGAACTCGGCGTCCCCTCCTATTTGATCAACGCCACCTTGCTGGGTGTGCTGGCGCAGCGGCTGGTGCGCACGCTGTGCCCGCAGTGCCGCGAAAAAGACGAAGGCAGTTCGCGCGAAACGCTCACCGAAATCGTCAAGCCCTGGCAGATCAACGGTGCCTACCAGCCTTACAAGCCGGCCGGCTGCGTTGATTGCCGCATGACCGGTTTCCTGGGCCGCATGGGGCTGTATGAATTGCTGACGGTGACCGAGGCCTTCAAGGACAAGGTCACCAAAGAGCCCAGCATCGACGCGCTGCGGCGCCAGGCTTTGGCCGACGGCATGCGGCCGCTGCGGCTGGCGGGCGCGCTCAAGGTGGCTGAAGGCCTGACCACCATCGAGGAAATCCTTTCCACGACACCGCCCATGGCCTGAAACCTGTCCCGCCCGGGACAGGCGGATTTTTTCTGCCGCTTTTTTGCGTAAGTGAAAGCCACATCCCCTTCAGGGGCAATTACATGCACAATCCAGCGATTCATTCTTTAGTTAGAGGAGACAAACCGTGAATATCAAGAGTCAAAAAGACTTTTTTGCCGGTCTCATGTTCATGGGTGTCGGTGTGGCGTTTGCGTGGGGTGCAACGACTTACAACGTCGGCACCGGGGCACGCATGGGACCGGGCTATTTCCCGCTGATGCTGGGCGTCCTGTTGGCGCTGATCGGGGTGGTGATTACCTTCAAGGCCCTCGTGGTCGAGACGGTGGGCGGAGACAAGATCGGCAAATGGGCCTGGAAGCCGCTGTGTTACATCATTGCTGCCAACGTGGTGTTCGGCATCTTGTTGGCGGGTCTGCCGGCCATCAAATTCCCCGCCTTCGGCATGATCGTGGCGATCTATGTCCTGACCTTTGTTGCCAGCATGGCGGAACCCGGCTGGAAACTCAAGACCACCTTCATTCTGGCGACCATCCTGGCCGTCGGCAGCTACCTGGCCTTTGTTCTTGCGCTGAAATTGCAGTTCCCCGTGTGGCCGTCCTTCATCACCGGCTAAGGAAAAGAAAATGGATCTGATTGCAAATTTGTCCCTGGGTTTTGGCGTGGCATTCACGCCGATCAACCTGCTCTACGCTTTCGCCGGCTGCCTCCTTGGCACCTTGATTGGCGTGTTGCCCGGCATCGGCCCGGTCGCCACCATCGCGATGCTGTTGCCGGCCACCTACGCGCTGCCCCCGGTTTCCGCGCTGATCATGCTGGCCGGCATTTATTACGGTGCCCAGTACGGTGGTTCAACCACCGCCATCCTGGTGAACCTGCCCGGTGAGTCGTCGTCCGTGGTGACCTGTATCGACGGTTACCAGATGGCCAGGAAGGGTCGAGCGGGGCCGGCACTGGCCGCGGCCGGGTTGGGCTCGTTTTTTGCCGGCTGCGTCGGCACCCTGATTCTGGCTGCCTTCGCGCCGCCGCTGACCGAGCTGGCCTTCAAATTCGGTCCGGCCGAATACTTCGCCCTGATGGTGCTGGGCCTGATCGGCGCTGTGGTGCTGGCTTCCGGCTCGCTGCTCAAGGCGGTGGGCATGATTGTGCTGGGCCTGCTGCTGGGCCTGGTGGGTACCGACGTGAACTCCGGTGTCGCACGTTTCAGCTTTGACATTCCCGAACTGACCGATGGCATCGGTTTTATCGTGATTGCCATGGGTGTGTTCGGCTACGGTGAGATCATCAGCAACCTGGCACAGCCGGAACATGAACGTGAAGTTTTTACCGCCAAGGTGTCGGGCCTGTTTCCGACCAAGCAGGACTTCAAGGATATGACGCCGGCCGTGCTGCGCGGGACCATTCTGGGTTCATCGCTGGGCATCCTGCCTGGTGGTGGCGCCTTGCTCGCCGCGTTTGCCGCCTACACGCTGGAAAAGAAAATGAAGATGAAGCCGGGCGAAGTTCCCTTCGGTCAGGGCAACATCCGCGGCGTGGCTGGTCCTGAGTCCGCCAACAATGCCGGGGCACAGACTTCCTTCATTCCGCTGCTCACTCTGGGCATTCC
Organism: Polaromonas sp. AET17H-212; assembly: GCF_002379085.1. Classification (GTDB taxonomy): domain Bacteria; phylum Pseudomonadota; class Gammaproteobacteria; order Burkholderiales; family Burkholderiaceae_C; genus Polaromonas. The sequence goes on from NZ_NBZW01000008.1 coordinate 3,384, forward strand.
GCCGAACGCCGTGATGGCGCTGATGGTGGGCGCCATGACGATCCACAACATCCAGCCCGGCCCGCAGGTCATGACCAGCAACCCCGAGCTGTTCTGGGGCCTGATTGCCTCGATGTGGATCGGCAACGCGATGCTGATCATCCTGAACCTGCCACTGATCGGCATCTGGATCAAGCTGCTGACCGTGCCTTACCGCTTCCTGTTCCCCGCGATTGTGCTGTTCTGTGCGATTGGTGTTTACTCGACCAACAACAACACTTGGGATATCTGGATGGTGGGTATTTTTGGCGTGATCGGTTATCTCTTCATCAAGCTGGGGACGGAGCCTGCCCCCCTGCTGCTGGGCTTCATCCTGGGCCCCATGATGGAAGAAAACCTGCGCCGGGCGCTGCTGCTCTCGCGCGGCGACTGGAGCGTGTTTGTGACGCGTCCGCTGTCGGCCGGGCTGCTGGCCGCCGGGGCGCTGCTGCTGGTGATCGTGCTGTTGCCGTCGGTCAAGAACAAGCGTGAAGAGGCTTTTGTCGAGGAATGATGCCTCGGTGAAGTGTCCCAACGGCACCCTCGGGTGCCGTTTTTTTTGAGTAAAACTGTCTGAACCCTGTCGGCAGGAAAACCGTTGCACAATGGCGAAATGAAACGTAGACATATCATTTTTTTGGCGGTGACCGGTGTTGCGGTTGCGGCCGCCTTGCCCGCCGCGGCACAGACTTCTGCGGCGGCCCCCGGGGCGGCCTACCCGGTGCGGCCGATCCGCATGATCGTGCCTTTCCCGGCGGGCGGTGCGACCGACATCCTGGCGCGCGCGTTGTCGCAAAAGCTCGGTGAAAAAATCGGGCAGACCGTGGTGGTCGACAACCGGCCGGGCGCCGGCGGGACCATAGGCGCCGATGCCGCATCCAAGGCCGCGCCGGATGGCTACACGCTGCTGCTGGCGACCTCCAGCACCCACAGCATAGGCCCGGCCATCAACCCGAAAATCCCCTACAACGCCGAGACGGATTTCACGCCTATCGGCTACGTCGCCAGTTCGCCCAACGTCGTGCTGGTGCCCAACTCCTCGCCAGCCAGGACCATGCAGGAGTTCATCGCCCATGCGCGGAAAAATCCCGGGCGGCTGAACTACGCGTCCAGCGGCAACGGCACCATCGTGCACCTGACCACCGAGTACTTCAAGGCGCAGTCCGGCACCTTCATTCTTCACATTCCCTACCGGGGCACGGCGCTGGCCATGCCGGACCTGATCAGCGGCAAGCTCGATGTGCTGTTCGACTCCTTTGTCACCGGCATGCCGCATGTCAAGGATGGCAAGCTGCGCGCCCTGGCGGTGACCAGCCTCAAGCGCACCGCGCTCGCGCCTGATCTGCCGACGGTGTCCGAGGTGCTGCCGGGCTTCGAGTCGGTGACCTGGTTCGGCGTGTACGGCCCCAAAGGCCTGAGCGCCGAACTGACGGCCCGGGTGAACCAGGCGGTTAATGCGGCATTGGCCGACCCCGACGTCAAAGAGCGGTTTGCCCGGCTGGGCGCCGAGCCCACCGGCGGCACGCCGCAGGCCTTTGCGGCGATGGTCAAGACCGACAACGCCAAGTGGAAAAAAATCATTTCCGAACGCAAGATCACCACCGACTGACAGCGTTTCACCGGCGCCAGGGCTTGGCGCCAGCCCTCCCATTTCCAGAGCCATTCATGAACTTCGATTACAGCAATCCCTATACCTCCACCCGCATTCCCCTGTTTGCCCGCAATGTGGTGTCCACCTCGCACCCGCTGGGCGCGCAGGCCGGGCTGCGCATGCTGCTCAAGGGCGGCAATGCGGTGGATGCCGCCATCGCCGCCGCCGCTGCCATGACCATCGTCGAGCCGGTCAGCAACGGTCTGGGCAGTGACGCCTTCTGCATCTTGTGGGACGGCAAGGAACTGCATGGCCTTAATGCCTCGGGCCGCGCACCGCAGGCCTGGACGCCGGACTACTTCAAGCGCAAATACGGCGACGGCGCTGCCACCCCGCCCAAGCGCGGTCTTGATTCGGTGACCGTGCCCGGTGCCGTGGCCGGCTGGGTGGCCATGAGCGAGCGTTTTGGCCGGCTGCCGTTTGCCGACCTGATGGAGCCCGCCATCGAAATTGCCGAGCGGGGCTACCTGCTGCCGCCGGTGGTTCGGCAGAAGTGGGCGGCCGCTACCAACGAACTGAAGTCGATGCCCGGTTTTGCCCAGTCCTTTCTGCCCTGGGGCCGCGCGCCGAATGTCGGCGAGCTGTTCCAGTTCAAGGCCGCCGCCAGGGCGTTGCGGGCGATCGCCCAGAGCAAGGGTGCGGCGTATTACGGCGGCGAGATCGCGCAGGCAATTGAAAAATTCTCTGCCCAAAACGGCGGCAGCCTGACGGCCAAAGACTTTGCGTCCTACCAGCCGGAGTGGGTCAAGCCCATCGGCAAGGACTACCGCGGCCACACGCTGCACGAGATCCCGCCGAACGGCCAGGGCATCTCGGCCTTGATTGCGCTGGGCATCCTGGACAAGTTCGATGTGGCCGGGCTGGCGGTCGACGGGGTGGATTCGCAGCACCTGCAGATCGAGGCGATGAAACTGGCTTTTGCCGACGTCTACAAATACGTGGCGGAGCCATCGTCGATGGAGGTGAGTGTCGATCAAATGCTCGACGACAGCTACCTCGCCTCCCGTGCCAAACTCATCGACATGAAAAAAGCGCAGGACTTCGGCGCCGGCAACCCGGTCAAGGGCGGCACCATTTACCTCACCGCGGCCGACGAAGACGGCATGATGGTCAGCTTCATCCAGAGCAACTACATGGGGTTTGGCTCGGGTTGTGTCGAGCCCGAGTTCGGCATCAGCCTGCAAAACCGCGGCCACGCCTTCAGCCTGCAGGCCGGCGTCAACCAGGTGGCGCCGGGCAAGCGTCCCTTCCACACCATCATCCCGGCCTTCCTCACGAAAGACGGGCAACCGGTGATGAGTTACGGTGTGATGGGCGCCAACATGCAGCCCCAGGGCCACATGCAGACGCTGGTGCGCATGCTCGACTACCAACAGAGCCCGCAGGCCGCCTGTGATGCGCCGCGCTGGCGCTACAACGCCGGTTTTGAAATCAATGTCGAAGCGTCGATGAACCCGCAAACCGTGCAAGGCCTGGCGGACCGCGGCCACCGCATGGAAGTCATCAACGACTCCTACCAGGACTTCGGTGCGGGCCAGTTCATCTGCCGCGCCGGCGATCCGAAGGTCGAGGGTTATGTGGCGGCCAGCGACAGCCGGCGCGACGGCCAGGCCGTCGGTTTCTAAAATTGCCTCTTGTCCAGAAGTTTAGAGCCAAAAACACTTCCAGCCCAGGAGAATAGGGCGCAGGCAGCTCCTAAAAGCATAGCAACCGGCTTGCTGCTGGCGACCTTCGGTGCAATCGCCTTCAGCGGCAAGGCGATCATCGTCAAGCTCGCCTACCGCCATGGCGTCGATGCGGTCACGCTCATCATGTACCGCATGCTGTTTGCGCTGCCGATATTTGCCGTGATGGCCTGGTGGGCCAGCCGCGGCAAGGCGGCCCTGACCCGCAAGGACTGGCTGGGCGTGCTCTGGCTCGGTTTCACCGGGTATTACCTGGCGAGTTTCCTGGACTTCGCCGGGCTTGCCTACATCAGCGCCTCGCTGGAGCGGCTGATCCTTTACCTCAATCCCACCTTGGTCCTGCTGCTGGGGCTGGCGTTGTACCGCAGGCGCATCAGCACGCCGCAAATCATGGGCATGGCGATCAGCTACAGCGGCGTGGTGCTGGTCTTCGGCCACGAGATCACCCTGCTGGGACCGGAGGCCGCCTGGGGCGCGCTGCTGGTGTTTCTCAGCGCCGTCAGTTATGCGCTCTACCTGGTCTACAGCGGCGAGATGGTCAAGCGCCTGGGCGCCCTGCGCCTGGTGGGGCTGGCCACCACGGTCGCCTGCCTGTGCTGCATCCTGCAGTTCCTGCTGCTCAGGCCGCTCAGCGCGGCGAATGTTGCGCCCGAGGTGATCTGGCTCTCGGTGCTCAATGCCACGTTGTGCACGGCGGCCCCGGTGCTGATGGTGATGATGGCCATCGAGCGCATAGGCGCCAGCCTGGCCGCGCAGACCGGCATGGTCGGCCCGATGTCCACCATCCTGATGGGCGTGCTGATTCTCGGGGAGCCGTTCACCGCCTGGGTGGCGGCGGGTACGGTACTCGTCATTGCGGGTATTTTTGTGTTCAGCCGCGGAAAGTAGGGCCCCCACGCTTGCCACTTCGTGTGCTGCGCGAGGCCTTGCAGGCCGCCGCTCGCCAGAGGCTTCGCTTCTGTCGCCTGTCCAAAGCTGCTCAAGCAGCTTTGGAGCCGCAGGCTACAGCCCCTCGGGGGGCGCGGCCCCTGCTTGTATTGACAGCAGGAACGGAACGCGGGCTATTTCTTGACCGGCGCACGTTTGGGAGCGGCTGCCGGCGGTGCGGCGCTGACGCTTGTGCTGCGGCGTGCCGCCAGGCCTTCCATGCGTTGGGCCACGGTGACGGCCTGCTGCCCGCTCAGGCCGTCCAACCGGTTGCCCATGGCCTGCTCCAGCAGGTCCAGCCGCTGCTGCGCCGGCGGATGCGTGCTCAGCGACAAGGCAAACAGCGGGTTGTCGGGCGTGGCGGTACGCAGCTGCTGCAACACGGCCACCAGGCCATAGGGGTCAAAACCGGCGCGTGCGGCCAGCGCCACACCGCTGCGGTCGGCATCGAATTCATCGGTCTGGTCCAGCCCGCGTGAATACAGGTCGCGCCCCAGATTGAGCAACTGGGCCGACACCGCGCCCGCCAGTTCGCCCTTGATCTGCGTGCCGATGACCTGCGTGAGCAGGCCGGCCCGCGCGGTTTTGGCAATCGCCTGCAGGTGGTGTTTGGCGGTCACGTGGGTGATTTCATGCGCCAGGATGCCGGCCAGCTCGGCCTCGTCGGCAACCCGTTCGACCAGTCCCTTGGTCACGAACACATAACCGCCGGGCGCGGCGAAGGCGTTGAAGCCGGCATCGTCCAGCACCGCGAAGGTCCAGGGCAGGTGCGGCCGGGGGGACTGCAGGCTGATCCAGCGCCCGAGCTGGTTGACGTAACGCTGCAGCGCCATGTCAGGATGCAGCGGCTTGCTGCCCAGCAGCACGGCGGCCAGCTGGCGGCCGATTTCAATTTCCTTGGGCTCGTCGATCTGTTCGAGCGACTGCGACAGCAGGCCGATCAGGTCGCCAGCGCGGGAAGCCTGGCCAGCGCCGGCCGGCGCTTCGGCGGGCGCGGCCTGGCGCAGAAAGGAGCCCAGCAGGTTCAGGGCCTTGCCGGCGTCCTGACCGTGCGCCGGCATGCAGGCCAGGCCGGCGGCCAGCGCCAGCGGCATCAACCAGGCCGGCTGCGGGAGGCGATGTGGCAGGTTCATGGGCGGCTCCCGTTCTAGTTGTTGTTATTGTTGTTGTTACCCGTGGGGCCGGCGTTTTGCAGCGGCGCCGGCTCGGGCAGGGCGTCCACGGGCCGGCTGCGCAGTGCCGCCGCGCTGGCGAACTGGCGGGCCTGGTCGGTATCCATGCGCAGCGTGTCGGCTTGCGCCACCGCCGCCATGTTGGGTTGCGCGCGCGCCAGGTCTTCCGCGCCCAGCCCGCGTATGCCCACAGTGGACGTGGCGGTGGTGGCCCCGCCCTGGGCGCTGCCCTTGTTGAAAAAGCTGGTCAGGCCGCGCAGCGCATTGGCGCCGGCGCTGGGCGCCGCGGCGCTGCTGGCCGGGGCCACGTCGAAAATGTGGACCCAGCCGCTGGCGCCTTCGGCGGTACGCACCTGGATCCACGCGCCCTGGCGCGCGCCCGCGCGCGTGACCGGCGTGCGCGCCGCCAGCGGGGCCACGCTGCGCGATGTTTCACCCGGCGCCTCGCGCAACTCGGTGGTGCGCTTGACCAGCACCGATTCGGGTTGTGCATGGGCCAGTGCGCTGCCCAGCAGGAGGGCACAAGAGCCCAGCCAGTGAACGCGCTTGGATTTACTCAGTATCATGGCCCATCAACTTTCAACGAAGAAGCGGAAATTATTATGGATTTAGGTATTGCAGGCAAATGGGCTTTGGTGTGCGGCGCAAGCAAGGGCCTTGGCCTGGGCTGTGCCCAGGCACTGGTGCGTGAAGGCGTGAACGTGCTGATCGTCGCGCGCGGCGCCGAGGTGCTGGAAGCGACTGCTGCAAAATTAATAGCTGACAGCGCCCGGCCGGCAAGCGCCAGCGTGCAGTTTGTGGCGGCGGACATCACGACCGTGGCAGGCCGCGCGGCGGTCTTCGCGGTGCGCAAGGATTTCGACATCATGGTGACCAACGCCGGCGGTCCGCCACCGGGCGACTTCCGCGACTGGGACCGCGACGCCTGGATCAAGGCGCTGGACGCCAACATGCTGACTCCGATCGAGCTGATCAAGGCCACGGTGGACGGCATGGCGGCGCGCGGTTTTGGCCGCATCATCAACATCACCTCCAGCTCGGTGAAGGCGCCGATTGATATTCTGGGCTTGAGCAACGGTGCGCGCAGCGGGCTGACGGGTTTTGTCGCTGGCGTGGCGCGCACCAAGCTGGCGGCCCAGGGTGTCACGATCAACAACCTGCTGCCAGGCAAGTTCGACACCGACCGCATCGCCACCACCGTGCGTGCCGCCGCTGAAAAGTCCGGCAAGAGTGTCGAAGAGATCCGCCGCGCGCAACAGGCACAAATTCCCGCTGGTCGCTTTGGCACGCCTGACGAGTTCGGTGCGATCTGTGCCTTCCTGTGCAGCACGCATGCCGCTTACATGACGGGCCAGAACGTCCTGGCCGATGGCGGGGCCTATCCGGGCAGTTTCTGATTCACTTCTGATTTACCCTGGCAACCGCCGTCAACGGCGGTTGCCCCCCAAACTCAGAACGTTTCCCAGCTGCCGCCAGCCGCAGCCAGCTCGCCGGCCGGTGCAGCGGGCCTGCGCGGCGCCGCAATGGCCTGCCTGGCTTTGGGCGGCTGCATGGGCCTGGCCTTGGAACTCGCCGGACGGGCGGACGCCGGGTGATCCTGGTGCTGCACTTGGTCGCTGCCCAGCCTGAACACACTGACCACCTGACTGAGCCCGCTGGCCTGCTCCTGCAGCGAGGACGCTGCCGCAGCGGCTTCTTCCACCAGCGCGGCGTTTTGCTGCGTCACCTGGTCCATCTGCGTGATCGCCTGGTTGATCTGCTCTATGCCTTGGGTCTGCTCCTGGCTGGCCGCCGTGATCTCGGCCATGATGTCGGTCACGCGTTTGACGCTGTCGACGATCTCGTCCATGGTCTTGCCGGCTTCGGCCACCTGTTTGCTGCCTTCTTCGACCTTGTCGACGGAGTCGCCGATCAGGGTCTTGATCTCTTTGGCCGCTGCCGCACTGCGCTGGGCCAGGTTTCTGACTTCGGCGGCCACCACCGCAAAGCCTCGGCCCTGTTCCCCGGCCCGGGCCGCTTCGACCGCGGCGTTCAGGGCCAGGATGTTGGTCTGGAAGGCAATGCCGTCGATCACGCCGATGATGTCGACGATCTTTCTGGACGAAGCATTGATGGCGCCCATGGTGCCGACCACTTCGGCAACCACGCTGCCGCCCTTGACGGCCACGCTGGAGGCGGTGACTGCCAGCTGGTTGGCCTGGCGGGCGTTGTCGGCGTTTTGTTTGACGGTGCTGGTCAGCTCTTCCATCGACGCGGCGGTCTCTTCCAGGGAGCTGGCCTGCTCTTCGGTCCGGGACGACAGGTCGTGGTTGCCGGCGGCAATTTGGCTGGAGGCGGTTGCTATCGTGTCGGTGCCGCTGCGGACTTCGCCGACCACCTTGGCCAGGCTGTCGTTCATGTCTTTCAGGGCCTGCATCAGCTGGCCGGTTTCGTCCTTGCTTGTCACTTCGATCCGGCTGGTCAGGTTGCCAGCGGCGACAGCCTGGGCGACCTGCACCGCGCGCTGCAGGGGCTGCGTGATGCTGCGTACCAGCAACCAGGCCAGCAGGATGCCGAGGCCCAGTGACAACACGGTGCAGACGATCAGCAGCAGGCTGGTCCTGGCACGCAAGTCTTCACTGCGTTGCGCCGCAGCGTCCAGTTGCGCCCGTTCGGTGTCCACCATTTGCTGCACGCCCGCAAGATAGCTGCGCGAGGTGGGTTCGAAGCGTTCGTTGAAAATGCGGTTGGCGCCTTCCACGTCGCCGGCCAGCTTGGCTTTGCTGACTTCCTCGCGGGCCGCGAGGTAGTTCTTGCGCAACTCGCCCACTTTGCTGAACAGCTGGCGTTTTTCCGGCGTGTCCATCTGCGTTTCGATGAATTTCTGGAGTTCGTTGGTTTGCGTGATGGACGAGGCCGTGGCCGGCGCAAAGTAGGCAATCAGGCTGGCATCGCTGCTTTTGGCAATGGCCGCGGCCCGCTGCACGCCCGAGGTGGTGTGGCGCAGCCAGTCGGCACCAGCCCGCTCGGTCTTGACGTTTTTCTCGACCATGGCGTTGATTTCAGTGCCCAGTTGCCGCAGCTTCAGGACGGCAAGCACGCTGCTTGTCAGAAACAGCGCAAGGATGACGCCGACCACAAGGGCCAGACGCTTGCCAATAGAGATATTGCCTAGAAACATGATCGGGACTCCAGAAGGTGAGGGGGAGAAAAAACGCGGCGTGTCTTCCTCCAGCCTGGGGCGACCCGGCGTTGCATTTGAAAAACGCGCTTGCTGGCCAGGACCCACGGCGGAGCGAAGCGCCATGCACCGCTTTCCTCGTTACCTGCTTATCGGCAGAACCACGAGAAAGCTTGAGGCGCGCCCGCCTAAAACTTGTGCGGAACCGTTGCCGCGATCGGCTCGACCTGCGCCAGGCAGCGACCGGAACAGGATGTGCTGCGCAGAAGCCCGGGCCTCAAGCCTGCGGCATTGGCAGGCGCTGCAGCACCCTGACTTGCGAGCCAAAAATAATCCACGCCTGCACGGCGAACCCTGCGAGGGCCAGCACCAGGCAGGCGGGTTCGCCCCAGGTCGCGCCCACGAAACCGCCCAGTGCGGCGCCGATGGGCCGGGCCCCGGTATTGGCCGCCAGAAAAATCGCCGAGACACGTCCCAGCATGGCGCCGGGGGTGACGGTTTGCCGCAAGGTCGTGGACGTGATGGTCCAGACAATCGGGCCGGCGCCGAAGAGAAAAAACGCCACGCCCGCCAGCACGCCGGACGGAAGGGCAAGTGTGGCGACCATGGTCAGTGCTGCCAGCACCGAGACGGCCGGCCCGAGTTGAATCGCCCGGCCGAAGGGCAGCTTCGCAACCACAAGCGGGGCCAGCAGCGCGCCCACCACCATGCCGGCGCCATACGCGGCGAGCGTCATGCCCACAGCGGCGGCGCCCAGGCCGAGCAGCCGGATGGCGTAGGGCACGTACGCGGCCTGCAACACGAACCAGGAAATGTTCCAGGCTACCGCCGTCAGGAAGATGGGCCGCAGCAGCGCATGGTGCCAGACCCAGTGCGCGCCGTCCCGAATGTCGAGCAGCGGGTGACGCCTGGCCATGGGCGCGCGCGACGGTTCCACCAGCCGCAGCAGCAGAACCACCGCAGCGACTGACAACACGGCGGCCAGCGCAAACGCAGCAGGTGCGCCGGCCCAGGTGACCAGTGCCCCGCCCAGCGCGGGCCCGGCAGCAAACGCGGCACTGCGGGCGAGTTCCAACCGGCCGTTGGCCCGCGCCAGTGCCTCACGCGGCACCAGCGCGGGCACCAGGGCAGGCGCCGCAACGCTGAAACCCACGGTGCCGACGGCACCCAGAAAGCCCAGCACCGCCAGCAAGCCGATGGAGAGCTGGCCGGACAGCACGGCTGCGAGCAGGCCGAACAGGGCCAGGGCGCGCAGGCTCTCGGCCCACACCATCAGGCGGCGCCGCGATGTGCGGTCGGCCAGCAGGCCCAGGGGAATCGACAGCAGCAGGAAGGGCAGGGTCTGGGCGGTCGCCAGCAAGCCGATGTCGCCGGGCCCGGCGCCCAGGACCAGGACGGCGACGATGGGCACCGCCGCCAGACTCAGTTGCTCGGCCGACTGTGCCGCGAGGTTGGACCCGGTGAGGGCCAGCAGGGCGCGGGGAAGCGGGGGTGTCATAGGTGCCTGTTCTCCGGAAACACGCATCATGCCCGGTCTTCCGGCCGCCACTGGCCATTTGCGGACCTGCCAGCGGGACCTGCCAGCGAAGCAGGGCGCTGTCGGTCGACGGCTGGGCTCAAGGCTATAGTCCAGCCTATGAAAAAGGCAGCCTTGATCCTGGTCCTGATAGTGGCGGTGGCCGGCGCTTACCTGAGCTGGTGGCCGGTACCGATAGAGCCTGTCCGCTGGACCGCCAGCACGGCCCCGGGCTACACCGGACCGCACGCGGTCAACAACAAGCTGGCGGGTCTGCAGATGATTTCGCTGGGTGCCGAAGAAGGCCCCGAGCATGTGGTGATGGCCAGGGACGGCAAGCTGTATGTGGCCGTGGCCAGCGGCACCATCCTGCGCATGGCCCCGGACGGCAGCGCGCGGGAGGTGTTTGCCAACACCGGGGGCCGGGTGCTGGGTTTTGACTTTGACGCCGCAGGCCACCTGATTGCGGCCGATGCGGTCAAGGGTCTGCTGTCCATCAGCCCGGACAAAAAGATCACGCTGCTGACCGACAGAGTCGGGAGCGACCCGATTCGTTATGCGGATGCGGTCATCGTGGCCGGCAACGGGAAAATTTATCTCAGCGATGCCTCCACACGTTTTGCGCCGGCCCGCTGGGGCGGAACCTTCGAAGCCAGTGTGCTGGACATTCTCGAGCAGTCATCGACCGGGCGCATTCTGGAATTCGACCCGGCGACCCGGGTCACGCGTGTGGTTGCCCGGGGCCTGGGTTTTGCCAATGGTGTTGCCCTGAGTCAGGATGGCAAGACGTTGTTCGTTGCGGAGACTGGCAAGTACCGGGTGTGGACAGTATCCGTCGATGCCAGCGACCTGGATGTCGCGCAGCCGGGTCCGCAGGCCAGTGTGTTGCTGGACAACCTGCCCGGTTACCCGGACAACCTCATGCGCGGCCTGGACGGCAGGATCTGGCTGGGCCTGGCCAAGCCCAGAAACCCGACGGTCGACAAACTCGCGGACCAGCCCTTTTTGCGCAAGCTCACCCTGCGGCTCCCGCGCGCCATGTGGCCCATTCCGCCTTCGTACGGGCATGTCCTGGCCTTCACGGAAGACGGAAAAATCGTCGCCGACCTCCAGGACCCCAGCGGGGCCTACCCGGAAACCACCGGCGTCACGGAAACACCCGACAGGCTTTACATCCAGAGCCTGCACGCCAAAAGCCTGGGCTGGCTGGCGAAGTAGCCAGCGCGCCGGCTGCCGGCCTTATCGCCGCGCCGACACCACAATCCCGCCCACGATCAGCGCGAACGCCAGCCCGTGGTACAGGTGCGGCAGCTCGCCCAGGAAGGCGGCCGACATCAGGGCCGCAAACAGTGGTGTGAGGTTGGCGAAAAATCCCGCCACCGCGGGGCCGGCGCGCTGCACCCCCACGCCCCAGCAGCGGTAGGCCAGGATGGCCGGCCCGAGGGCGACATACAGCAGGGCGGCCGCCAGCGGCCAGCCCCAGCGGATGTGGGCATCGGTCAGGGCCCACTCGCTGGCTGCGAACAGGCCGGACCAGCCCAGCCCGAAAATCATTTGCGCCATCAGGAACGCCGCCCAGTCGTTGCGGATCTCCGGCGGCTCCGCGGGTCTGGCCAGCAGCCAGCTGTAAAACGCCCAGGCCACGGTGGCCAGCAGCACATACAGGTCGCCGGGCACCAGCCGGACCTGGGCCAGCAGCGACCACTGGCCGCGCGACAGGACCACCAGCACGCCGGCGATCGACAGCAGCGCTCCCATGATCTGTCGTCGCGACACCTTCTGGGAAAAACACAGCCAGCCTATGCCCAGCATCCACACCGGCGTGCTGGCCGCGACCAGCGTCACGTTGAGCGGGGTCGATGTCTGCAGCGCCAGGTACTGCAGCGCGTTGTAGGCGCCCACGCCCAGCAGGCCGAGCAGTGCAAAACGCCGCCAATGGGCCCACAGGCCGCTGCGGCGGCGCAGCACCCAGCCGGCCAGCGGCAGCAGGATCACAAACGCCAGCGCCCAGCGCAGGAAGTTCAGCGTGATCGGCGGCACGAGCTGGTTGACCAGCCGTCCGACCACGGCATTGCCGGCCCAGAGCAGCGGCGGGATGATCAGCAGCAGGGCGGTGCGAGGGGTCAGGCCGGGTGTCATGCGGCGACTGTACCCAGCGCGCCGCGGGATTGCTGAGGAAAGCCTGAACACCCGCCCGGTGCCCGGGCCGGCGGCGTCCGCGGCGAGCGCATCCCGGTGATTCGTGGCAGGATGCAGGCCGCATTCTTCTTTTCGCATCCCTTTCACCGTATTCAAGGAAAACCACCATGGCCCAGACCACCTCACTCGCCGTCCAGATTGACAAGAACGGCGGTCCTGAAGAACTCAAGCTGGTGGAGGTGACTGTCGGCGAACCCGGCCCTGGCGAGATCCGCATCCGTCACAAGGCGGTGGGCCTGAACTACATCGACGTCTACCAGCGCGCCGGCCTGTACAAGCTGCCCATGCCGCTGCAGCTGGGCATGGAAGCCTCGGGCGTGGTCGAGGCCGTCGGCGAGGGCGTCACGCACCTGAAGGCCGGCGACCGCGCGGCCTATGCGAGCCAGCCCCCCGGCAGTTATTGCGAGCTGCGCGTGATGCCCGCCAAGTGTGTCTGCAAGCTGCCCGACGACATTTCGTTCGAGACCGGCGCGGCCATGATGCTCAAGGGCCTGACGGTGCAGTACCTGCTGAACCGCACCCAGCCGCAGGGCGGCTTGCAGGCCGGCGATTTTGTGCTGTTTCACGCCGCGGCCGGCGGCGTCGGCCTGATCGCCTGCCAGTGGGCCAGGGCCATGGGCCTGCAACTCATAGGCACGGCCGGTTCGGACGACAAGTGCGCGCTGGCCAAAGCGCAGGGCGCGGCCTTTGTCATCAATTACGCGAAAGAGGATTTTGTCGCCCGCGTCAAGGAGATCACCGGCGGGCAGGGCGTGAAGGTGGTTTACGACTCGGTCGGCAAGGACACTTTCCTCAAGTCGCTCGACTGCCTGCGTCCGTTCGGCCTGCTGGCCAATTTCGGCAACGCCTCGGGCAAGGTCGAGCCGCTGGACATCGGCCTGCTGGCCGCCAAGGGCTCGCTCTACGTGTCGCGCCCCACGCTGTTCACCCACATTGCCACGCGCGAAAGCACGCAGGACATGGCCGACCAGCTGTTTGCCATGGTCAGCAGCGGCAAGGTGAACATCCAGATCGACCAGCGCTTCCCGCTGGCCCAGGTGCAACAGGCGCATATTTCCCTGGAAGCGCGCAAGACCACCGGCTGCACCATCCTGACCCTGTGACCGAAGGTGGGGAACCCGCGGGCTTTCGACCTGGGCTGGCTGCGTGCCCAGCGCGCCGCCGCCGCTCAGCCGCCCTTGCGCCCGCGCGTGCCGCTGTGGTCCGGTGCATCGCTGATCGGATCGGTTGAGCCTGATTTTCTAGATCAAATCGACCTGCAGCCCTTGCCGGACGGGCGCAAGCAGCTCTTAAAAGAAGAGCGCGATGGGCGGCCGGGCTGGCACCTGCTGGGCGATGTGACGGCCGGCCTGAACCGCGTGGCTGCCGCCCTGCACGCGGTCGACCTCGCCGGCGCCTGGCGCGATGAGCAACTCGCGGTGCACGATCAGCATGGGGTTCGCCTCGGTACGGTGGAGCGCGCGGCGGTCCGGCCGCTGGGCATCGCCACCCAGGCCGTGCATCTGGTGGGACAAACCGTGAACGGCCGTTTCTGGGTGCAGCAACGGGCTTTCGACAAGCCCAACGACCCTGGTCTGTGGGACACCCTGATGGGTGGCATGGTGTCCGCCGAAGACACGCTGGCGACGGCGCTGGTGCGCGAGACCTGGGAGGAGGCCGGCCTGCATCTGGCCGACCTGCAGGCCGTGCGCCACGGCGGGCGGCTGCGCACCTGCCGGCCTGCCAGGGACGGGGGCGGCGCGGGCTACGTCGTCGAAGACATCGACTGGTACCACTGCACCGTGCCGGACGGTGTCACGCCGGTGAACCAGGACGGCGAGGTCGCGTGTTTTGCGCTGATGGACGGCCATGCCTTGCTGCAGAGGATGCGCGACGGGGAGTTCACACTCGAAGCGGCATTGATCCAGGCCGCGCTGCTGGCCTAAGCACTTCAGCAGCTAGGGGACTTCTCCCTTTCAAGCCGGGGCCGCGGGTCCGGCTTTGCCGGCCCGCAGGCGCAGCGGCCCCCTCGGGGGCATCCTTCGACAGGCTCAGGACGAACGGGTCTCAGCGAAAGTGGGGCGTTTTCCCTTACCAGCAGGGGCCGCGGGTCCGGCTTTGCCGGCCCGCAGGCGCAGCGCCCCCTCGGGGGGCAGCGACCCGCGCAGCGGCGGAGCGTGGGGGCCCTTATTCATTCACCGCCCGGCCGATCTCCGGCCAGCGGTGGTGCAGGTACAGCCAGGCCAGCAGGCCGATGCCCATCATCAGCAGCGACACGGCCGCCAGCGCCACGGTGGAGTGCATGATCAGCGGCGCGATCACGCCGGCGACGATGCCGTTGGCGGTCGAGCCGATGAAGGCCTGCAGCGACGAGGCCATGCCGCGCCGTTCGGGGTAGAGGTCCAGCACCAGCAGCGTCACCACCGGCACCATCAGCGCCCAGCCAAAGGCAAACACCGCAATCGGAAACAACGCCCAGGAGACATGGGCCTTGAACAGCAGGTTGGCCGCCAGGTTGAGCACCGCAATCACCAGCATGATGACAAAGCCGTGGCGGATCTGCTGCTTGGGCGCAATCTTGCCGGCCAGCCGGCCGCTGAGCCAGGCGCCGGCCATGATGCCGGCGATCGTCAGCACAAAAAACCAGAAAAATTCGGTCGGCGCCAGGTCCAGGTGGGAGCCCAGAAACTCGGGCGCCGCCAGCACGTACAAAAACATGCCGTTGAAGGGCACGCCGCTGGCCAGCGCCAGCAGGAAAAAACGCGCGCTCGAACCCAGCTGCCAGTAGCCGCGCATCAGGTGTTTCACATTGAAGGGTTGGCGCTGCGTGATGTGCAGGGTCTCGGGCAGCAGCTTGTAGTTGGCGGTCCAGAGCAGCACGCCAATGCCGGTGAGGAACCAGAAAATCGCATGCCAGTTCAGGTGCACAAACAACCAGCCGCCGATGATGGGCGCAATCGCCGGCGCCACGCCGAAATAAATCGTCACCTGGCTCATCACCTTCTGCGCCTGCGCCGGCGGGAACATGTCGCGGATCACGGCACGCGAAACCACGATGCCGGCACCGGTGGACAGGCCCTGCAGCGCCCGGAAAAACACCAGCTGGCTGATGCTTTGCGACAGCGCGCAGCCGGCGGACGCGACGGTGAACATCGCGATGCCCCACAGCACCACCGGTCGGCGGCCGAAGCTGTCGGCCAGCGCCCCGTGAAACAGGTTCATGAAGGCAAAGCCGAACAGATAGGCCGACAGCGTCTGCTGCATCTCGACCGGCGTGGCGCCCAGCGAGCGCGCAATGCCTGAAAACGCCGGGATGTAGGTGTCGATGGAAAACGGCCCGAGCATGCCCAGC
The DNA here is from genome assembly GCF_002379085.1 of Polaromonas sp. AET17H-212. GTDB lineage: Bacteria > Pseudomonadota > Gammaproteobacteria > Burkholderiales > Burkholderiaceae_C > Polaromonas. Next base: position 19,043 of record NZ_NBZW01000008.1, read on the forward strand.
AGGGCCAGCAGCACCGCCAGGGCCCAGCGCGGCGCGCGCCAGAGCTGGCCGGCGTCGGGGTTCATGCCGCGCGGGCTGGCCGCTCAGAGCAGCTCATCGGTCAGCACACCCTGACGCAGGCGGTTCGGTGCCAGGGCGCCGGCGGAGTCAAGGATGGGGTAGGCGATCGAGCAGATGTGCGAGTTGATGCGTTTCAAGTCACTGATCAAGTCGATATGCAGCGAGCTGGTCTCCATGCTCTGTGGCGTGTTGTCTGACAGCCGGCCCAGGTGGGTGGTGGCGTAGGCGCGCTCCAGGTCGCGGAAACGCGCCTTTTCCTCCAGCAGTTTTTTTGCATCGCGCACATTGCCGTTCAGGAAAACGCTCATGCCCAGGCGCAGGTTGTCGAGCAGTCGCTGGTGCAGCTCGCAGATCTCGGCCATGCCGGCTTCCGAGAAGTTGCGTCCTGGCTTGATCTTCTTGTCCTCGATGTCGATCAGTACACGCTCGACGATGTCACCGATCTGCTCCATGTTGATGGTGAAGCTGATGATGTCGGTCCAGCGCCGGCTTTCCTCCTCGCCCAGGGCCTCGCGCGAGATCTTGGTCAGGTAATACTTGATGGCCGAATACAGCTCGTCCACTGTGTCGTCCATCTTGCGCAAGTCCTCGGCCAGCCGCAGGTCGTTGTGGCGGATCACATCCAGCACACCGGCCAGCATGCTTTCGACCACGTCGGCTTGGTGCAGCGCTTCGCGGGCGGCGCAGGAGATGGCGAGGGACGGTGTGGCCAGCGCCGTCGGGTCCAGGTGGTGCGGCCGGCCGCCGGCGGCACCGCCCTTGACCGGACGCGGCAGGAGTTTTTCAACCCAGCGTGCCACCACCTGCGTCGATGTGATGAACACCAGGCCGACCAGCACGTTGAACATCAGGTGAAACAGCACCACCGTGGTGGCCGTCTCGCCAAGAAAGGGCCGCACATGGCGCAGCCACAGGCCGACCAAGGGCACGGCTGCGGCGACACCAAGCAGCTTGAAAAGGAAATTGCCCAGCGGCACCTGCCGCACTTCGATGGTCGAGCGGGCCGTGGTCAGCACCGCCAGCAGCCCGCTGCCGAGGTTGGCCCCCAGCACCAACCCCAGCGCCACGTCCAGCGGAATGACGCCCGAGGCCGCCAGGGTGGCCGTCAGCAGCACGATGGCCAGGCTGGAGTAGGACACCACGGCCAGCATCGCACCGACCGTGATCTCCAGCAGCAGGTCGCTGCTGAGCGTGCCCAGCAGGGCTTTGACGGCGGCGTTCGAGGTCAGCACCGCGGTCGAGTCCGTCACCAGGCGCAGCGCCAGCAGCATCAGCCCCAGGCCGATCAGGATGCGGCCGAAACGTCCGACATTGGTGGTCTGGCGTGAGATGAACAGCACCACGCCGGTGAAGATGAGCAGGGGCGAAAGCCAGGACAGGTCAAACGAGAACACCACGGCCATCAGGCTGGTGCCGATGTCGGCGCCCAGCATCACGGCCAGCGCCAGCGGCAGCGCGATCAGCCCCTGGCCGACAAAGGAGGAAACGATCAGCGAGGTGGCAGTGCTGGACTGCACCAATGCCGTCACGCCCAGACCCGACAGGGCGGCGGTGAAGCGGTTGCCTGCGCTGCGCGACAGCACGTGGCGCAAGTTGGCCCCGAACACGCGCAGGATGCCGGTCCGAACCAGGTGGGTGCCCCAGACCAGCAGCGCTATGGCGGCCAGCAAATTCAACAAATGCTTCATAAGAGTGGAGGACCACTATAACGCCGGGGCGCGAAGGACCGGCGCTTTGCGGCGGGGGCCGTGCATTTTTCACCACGCTGCCCGTTGCAGGCAGGTGATGCGCAGGCTCAGGAAGCGCTTATTTCGCCTTCCGCACGCGCAGCAGTTCGTCCAGCACCAGGCAGATGGCCCCGACGGTGATGGCGCTGTCGGCCACGTTGAAGGCCGGGAAGTGCCAGCCGGCGTAGTGGAAGTCCAGGAAGTCGACCACATAGCCATGCAGCGTGCGGTCAATCACATTGCCGACCGCGCCGCCCAGAATGCAGGCCAGTGCAAAGGAAAACAGCTTTTGCCCCGGGTGCGACTTGAGCATCCACAGGATGAACAGCGCCGCCCCGATGCCGATGGCCGTGAAGAACCAGCGTTGCCAGCCCGACGCGGAAGCCAGGAAGGAAAACGCAGCGCCGGTGTTGTGCACCCGCACCACGTTGAAAAAGCTGGTGACATAGGTCGCGTCCCCGAGCTGGTAGTAGCCCAGGATCAGCACCTTGGTGAACTGGTCGGCAATCAGCAGGATCAGTGCCAGGCCCAGCCAGGGCAGCAAGCTGGTGGAGGTGGTGCGGAGGGTGGTCGTGGCCATCATGCAAATTTCCTGTCTTCACCCGCGCCGTAGAGATTGCTGGTGCAGCGCCCGCAAATCGTCGGGTGCGCAGCATCGTGGCCGACGTCGTCCCGGTAATGCCAGCAACGTTCGCATTTGACGGCGGAACTGGCTTCGGTTTTGATGGATTGTGCGCCTCCAGCTATTAAATCAATAGCGGAGGTGATGAAGACAAACTTCAAATCATCGCCCAGGCTGGCCAGCAATGCGTGGTCGTCGGCGGTGACTTCCAGGGTCACTTTGGCCTGCAGCGATGAGCCGACCTTGCCGTCCGCGCGCAGGGCCTCGATGTCCTTGTTGACCGCATCACGCAGTTCGCGGATGCGTGTCCATTTGGCCAGCAGGGCCGCATCGGGCGCGGCCAGGTCGGCATAGGTTTCCATGAAGATGGACTCCGAACTGCCGAACACCGTCCAGGCTTCTTCTGCCGTGAAGCTCAGGAAAGGCGCCATCCAGCGCAGCATCGCATGGGTGATCTGGTGCAGCGCGGTCTGCGCGCTGCGCCTGGCCAGCGACTTCGGCGCCGTGGTGTACAGCCGGTCTTTCAGGATGTCGAGGTAGAAGGAGCCCAGGTCCTCGCTGCAGTAGATCTGCAGTTTGGAGACCACCGGGTGGAACTCGTACACCTCGTAATGCGCCAGGATGTCGGCCTGCAGCTGGGCCGCACGGCTCAGCGCGTAACGGTCGATCTCCAGCATCTGTTCAAACGGCACGGCGTCCGTCGCCGGTTCGAAGTCGCTGACATTGGCCAGCAGAAAACGCAGCGTGTTGCGGATGCGGCGGTAGGCATCGACCACCCGAGCCAGGATCTTGTCGTCAATGGCCAGGTCGCCCGAGTAGTCGGTCGAGGCGCACCACAGGCGGATGATTTCGGCGCCCAGCTTGCCCGACACTTCCTGCGGTGCCACCACATTGCCTTCGCTCTTGCTCATCTTGCGGCCCTTGCCGTCCACCGTGAAGCCGTGGGTCAGCAGGCCCTTGTAGGGCGCGTGGTCGTACATGGCGCACGAGGTGAGCAGCGACGAGTGGAACCAGCCGCGGTGCTGGTCGTGGCCTTCGAGGTACAGGTCGGCCGGCCAGGCGGACTGGTCAGCATGGCTGCGCCTGAGCACGTGGAAATGCGTGGTGCCCGAGTCGAACCAGACGTCGAGGATGTCGGTGCTCTTGAGGTAGTCGGGGGCATCGGCGCCGATGATGGACTCGGCGCTGGCCTTGCTCCAGGCCTCGATGCCGCCGGCCTCCACCATGGCGGCGGCCTGGTCCATGATTTCCATGGTGCGCGGGTGCAGCTCGCCGGTGGCGGTGTGGATGAAAAACGGCAGGGGCACGCCCCAGTTGCGCTGGCGGCTGATGCACCAGTCGGGCCGGCCGGCAATCATGTCGCGCAGGCGGGTTTTGCCGTTTTCCGGGTAGAAGCTGGTTTCCTCGATCGCGTCCAGCGCCAGCTGGCGCAGGGTGCGCGGCGCCTTGTCCTTGGTGAACACGCCTTCGCCCTCGTCCATGCGGATGAACCACTGGGCCGCGGCACGGTAGATCACCGGCGTCTTGTGGCGCCAGCAATGCGGGTAGCTGTGCACGATGTCATGCGTCGAAAACAGGCGGCCGGCGTCGCGCAGGGCCTCGATCACCAGCGGCGCGGCTTTCCAGATGTTCAGCCCGCCGAACAGCGGCAGCTCATCGACGTAACGGCCGTTGCCCTGCACCGGGTTCAGGATGTCGTCGTAGGCAATGCCATTGGCCACGCAGGAGTTGAAGTCTTCCACGCCGTAGGCAGGCGAGGAATGCACGATGCCGGTGCCGTCGTCAGCGGTCGCGTAGTCGGCCAGGAAGACCGGGCTCAGGCGCCGGTAGCCGGCATCCACCTCGTACAGCGGATGTTTGAAATTGATCAGCGCCAGCTGTTTGCCGGTGGTGGTGGCCAGCACGGTGCCGGTGAGCTGGTAACGCTCCATGCACTTGTCTACCAGCACCGAGGCCAGCAACAAAATGCCGCGTTCGGTATCGACCAGCGCGTACTCGAGCTCGGGGTTCAGGTTCAGCGCCTGGTTGGCCGGGATGGTCCACGCGGTGGTTGTCCAGATCACCGCGAACGCGTCTTTGGCCAGGCTTTTCAGGCCAAAGGCCGTGGCCAGTTTTTCCGGCTCGGCGCACTGGAAACCAACGTCCAGCGTCTGCGATTTCTTGTCGGCGTATTCGATCTCGAACTCGGCCAGCGAGGAGCCGCAGTCAAAACACCAGTAGACAGGCTTGAGGCCGCGGTACACAAAACCGCGTTCCATGATGCGTTTGAGCGCGCGGATCTCATCGGCTTCGTTGCCGAAGTCCATGGTGCGGTAGGGATGGGCCCAGTCGCCGATCAGTCCCAGGCGTTTGAAGTCGGCCATCTGGCCGGCGATCTGCTCGGTGGCAAAGGCGCGGCTTTTGGCCTGCACCTCATCGCGTGGAAGATTGCGGCCATGCAGCTTTTCGATGGCGTTTTCGATCGGCAGGCCGTGGCAGTCCCAGCCCGGCACATACACGGCGTCCAGCCCCTTGAGCTGGCGCGCCTTGACGATCATGTCCTTGAGAATCTTGTTGGCCGCATGGCCGATGTGGATCTGGCCGTTGGCATACGGCGGGCCGTCGTGCAGCACAAACTTCGGCTTGCCAGCGCGTACGTCGCGCAGCTTTTTGTAGATGCCCTTGTCGTCCCATTCCTTGACCCAGCCGGCTTCGCGTTTGGGCAGGTCGCCGCGCATGGGGAATGGCGTGTCGGGCAGGTTCAGGGTGCTGCGGTAATCGGTTTTGTTGTCGGACATGGGATGCTTTTGTTGAAGCGGCTTGATGAGGCCAAGCCGCCGGAATACGGGTCGGGAAGAAAGCCGTGCGCCGGGAGGGAGGGGCGGGGCCAGAGGCGACGAGATCGTCTAAATTCGGTCGCGCGTGGTCTGGCGGCTGGTTTCCGTGTGCATGGAGGCTGAAAATGACTTCGCGGCCTCGGCAAAAAACGCCCGCGCATCGTCGCAGTCCCGGGCAATCCCCGCCTTGAGGCTGTCCAGACCGTCGTATTTCAGTTCGTCGTGCAGTTTGTGTCGCAGTTCCACCCGGATGATTTTACCGTATGCCTCCTCCAGCCCCAAGCCGGCGGGCCAGGCCAGGCAATGGGTCTCCAGCAGCACGCGTCCGCCATTGACGTCGGCGGGGTCCAGCGAGGGCCGGATGCCCAGGTTGGCCACACCGGGCAGGGGCTGCTCCGACAGGCCGAACACCTGCACCGCAAAAATCCCGCTGGCGGCCGGCTTCCAGTGGGAAAAGCGCAGGTTCAGGGTGCGAAAACCCAGGTCGCGCCCGAGCTTGCGGCCATGCACCACATGGCCGGAAATGCTGTAAGGCCGGCCCAGCAGGCTCGCCACCCGTGTCATTTGCCCCTGGGCCAGGGCTTCACGGACGGCCGAACTCGACACGCGCGTATTGCTCACTTCATAACTGTTCATGCGGGCCACGTCAAAACCCAGCCGCTCGCCGGCGGCATCGAGCATGGCGTAGTCGCCGGCGCGTTTGGCACCAAAGCGGAAGTCGTCGCCCACCAGCACGTAACGCACGCCCAAACCTTTGACCAGCACGTCTTCGATGAAGGCCTGGGCCGGCTGGGCCGCCAGCCGCGCGTTGAAGGGCAGCACCACACACTGGTCGATGCCGCAACGCGCCAGCTCGGTCAGCTTGTCGCGCAGCGTGGCGATACGCGCCGGCGCCAGTTCGGGCTTGCGCGCCACGGCGGCGAAGTAGTCGCGCGGATGGGGCTCGAAACTCATCACGCAGCTGGGCACGCCGCGGTGCTGCGCCTCGTTTTTCAGCAGCGCCAGCATAGCCTGGTGGCCGCGGTGCACGCCATCGAAGTTGCCAATCGTCAGCGCGCACTGCGTCGCCAACTGGGGGTGCTGGTAGCCGCGGAAAACTTTCATGCTGCCAATTATCGTTTTAATAGCGCCTCGGGTCGGCTGGATGGGGCTGGAGAGCTGAAAAGGGGGATTGCCCCGGCTTTGTCATGAATTCGCTGTATATTGATGGTTCAAGCAATTTGAGTCCGGTTTCCATGCGTTTTTTTAAATGTTGGAGGTTCGTTTGAAGGTCTTGAAACTCTCAGCCCAGGGGTTGCCGCAATCGTGGATCAGCCTTGAACAAGCCGTGCTGCACTATGCCTCGGATGAAGTGCGCTGGGAGATGGGTGCGCAGGTGGCCACGTTTCACGGCGGCCACAATGCCATCACCGGCAACCAGTCGATCATCACCGTCAACAGCATCATCGGCACCAAGGGCGTGCCCAACATCAACCCCTTCGACCTCAAGCCCGGGCTGACCAACAGCAAGCTGTTTGCCCGTGACCGCAATGTGTGCGCCTACTGCGGCGACCATTTCCACGAGGAAGACCTGACCCGCGAGCACATCATCCCGTTTGCACAGAACGGCATCGACACCTGGATGAACGTGGTCACGGCCTGCCGCGCCTGCAACCACCGCAAGAGCAGCCGCACCCCCGAACAGGCCCACATGCCGCTGCTCTACACCCCGTATGTTCCCAGCCTGTGGGAAGACTTCATCCTGCGCAACCGCCGCATCCTGGCGGACCAGATGGAGTTCTTGATGGCGCATGTGCCGAGGACGTCGCGGCTGCTGGTTTGAGCGTGGCAGTCCGCGCCTCCCAGCGCCTGCAGCACATCTGACCGCTGAAAAAATGGAAATCAATTGCCGTCATGCGAATGACCCAAGCAGGTGCTAGGTGAACCGCTGGAACATCCCCGTTTGGCTGGAGGAAGAAGTCCTTGCGCGAGATTCGTCATGCGTCTATTGCAGAGGCGACTTTTCGCTTCCAAGCACCTTGCGTGGGGCCAAGCCCTCCTGGGAGCACATCGTCAACGACGCAAAGATCGTCACTCGCCAAAACATCGCCAGATGCTGCATGTCATGCAACGCAAGTAAGGGCGCAAAAGATTTGCGGGCTTGGCTTGCGTCAGGCTATTGCAGACACAAAGCCATAGCCGAATATTCCGTTGCCCGGGTCGTGCGAGAAGCGCTGTCCACTTCTCTATCGGACGCAGGCGCCTGATCCGCTCGGGTCCAACGCCAGATCGCACGCATCACGCAGGTGGCCGAAGCGCCTGTCTCCCTGCTGGCCGGTTTGAGCGTATTTGCAGGCAAGCGCCTCAAAAAAACTAGTGAGTCAGCTCCAGCACCACCAGGTGCCCGTCCGCCATAGGCCAGGTCCGCCCAGTGATCTTCTCGCCATTGAACTCCGCCGAAATCGGGCGAACACCGTTCTGGCTCAGGTTGATCTTTGAGCTGGACACGCCCGCGCCCGCGGGCGGCACGCCCGGCAGGGCCTTGCCGTCGAATGACATCTTGTCGCGCATCGCGTCGAAGTAGCCGCGTGGCCGCGTCAGCGTGATGCTGGACTTGGCACTTTTGTCGGCGTCGGCCGGGCGGTCGGCGCGCAGGTGGATGAGGTTGCTGGAGCGCGGGAAGGGGCTGCGGTAGATGTGGGTGGTGGCATACCCTGGCGCGCTGATGACAAACTCATATTGCGTGCCGGACTGGGCGTTGAAGGGCCCCCAGACGCCGTCGGCGCCCACGGTTTTGTTGTGCACCGCGTTGCCCACGCGTGCGCCGGTGGCCGCGTCGGTGGCGTAGACCGCGAGTTGCGCGCCGGGCAACGGCAGGTTGTTCGAATAGTTGCCCGACGCCGGGTCGGTGGGCCGCAGGCCCAGGCCGGTGATCTTGCCGTTCAGCACCAGCGGTGAGTTGGGCTGGATGGCGGTGGACTGCGGCGCCCGGCCGGTGATGAAACGGTAGGTCGCCTCGAACGCCGCCGGTGAAAACGAGGTCTCGCGGTGGTCGACGCGCGCCAGCACGATATTGGTCGCGCCCTTGAGGGCCGGGCCCTCGAAGCTGACGTTGGTCGGTGTGCCTTTGGCGCCTATCCACACGCCGTCGGGCTGGGCGAACTTGTCGTTGTTGTCCGAGCGCAGGGTCAGCCACTTGACCGGCCCGGTGACTTCGTCGCCGGCGGCGTTTTTCGGGGCGTTGAGGGCGGTCAGAAAGGCACCGGTGCCGGAGAACTCATTGGCTTCGCGGAAACCCTTGATGGCCCAGACGCCGTGGTTGGGCGTGCCGCCCAGGATGGCGTGGCTCACGCGGCTGGCGCCGCCGCCGTTCTGGATGTAGTTGCGAATCGCATACCCACCGCGCGAGTTGCCGACCAGCACCACCTGCCGTGCGCCGGTGGCCTGCAACACTTTGTCTACTTCGGCCTTCAGGTAAGCCATGTGTTCCGCCGTCGAGGTGCGTCCCGGCTGGGCCTTGCCGTCTTCGTCGCGCGCCAACGGGTAAGGCAGGTCGATGGCATGCAGGCGTTCGCGTGGCCAGCCGTTGGACTCGAAGCGCCAGACCGTGCTTTGCCAGATGGAAGCGCTGTCGCCGTTGCCGTGCACAAACACGATGGGCGGGTGTTCCCCGGATGGGGGCGTCGTGGCACAGCCGGCCAGCACCAGGCCGGTGGCAGCAAGCACGAGAAGAAGGCGGCGGTGCAGCATCATGGGGTGTCTTCCCAAAGGTTTTAAAGGAGCTAGTGATTAAACGGCAGAGCTCAGTTTCTCAATACAAGCAGGGGCCGCGGATCTGGCTTTGCCAGTTCGCAGGCGCAGCGGCCCCCTCGGGGGGCAGGGAGCTACACGCAGTGAGCGACCGTGGGGGCCACATCTTTAGGCGAAGACGCCCGCCGTGTCCTGCATGCGGGCCGAGACCTCGCCCAGGTGATGCAGGGTATCGCCGAAGCTCATTTCCATCTGGGTCAGCCGCTTGAAGTAGTGGCTGACGATGTATTCGTCGGTCACGCCGATGCCGCCGTGCAGCTGCACCGCCTGCTGGCCGACAAAACGCATGGAGACGCCGAGCTGGTACTTGGCACGGGCCATGGCGGCGCGGCGTTCGGCGGCCGGCGCGTTGAGCTTGAGCGAGGCGTAATAACTCATGGAGCGGGCCAGCTCCAGCTGCATCTTCATGTCGGCCACGCGGTGGCGCAGCGCCTGGAAGCTGCTGATGACCACGCCGAACTGCTTGCGCGTGTTCATGTACTCGACGGTGATGGCCAGGGTCTTGTCCATCACGCCGACGGCTTCGGCGCAGGTGGCGGCGATGCCGACGTCGGTGGCATGCTCCAGCGCCGCCAGGCCGTCCAGCGTGATCAGTGTGGCCGGTGCGTCCTTGAGTACCACGTCGGCCGCGCGGCCGCCGTCCTGCGTGCCGTAGCCGCGGGTGCTGACGCCCTGGGCCGTGCGCTCGACCAGGAACAGCGCGATCTTGCCGTTGGCCTGCGCCGGGACGATGAAGGCATCAGCCTGGTCACCGGCAGGTACTATGTTTTTGGTAGCTGTCAGCGTCCATCCGGCGCCGGCTGGCGTCGCTTTTGCTTCACACACATCGAGTTTGTAGCGGGCGGCGCGCTCCTGCGACGCGAGCACCACCAGTGCTTCGCCGCTGGCGATGTTTGGCAGCCAGGCGGCCTTCACGGCTGGCGGTGCGTAGCCGGACAACACGGCGCCGGCGATCAGGGTCTGGGCCAGCGGCTCGAGCACGATGCCGCGACCGAGTTCCTCCATCACGACCATGCCTTCGACCGGGCCCATGCCGAGCCCGCCGTCGTCTTCAGGAATATAGAGGCCGGTCAGGCCGAGTTCGGCCAGCTGGCCGTAAGCCTCGCGCGAGAAACCGCCAGCCTTGGCAATGCCGCGGCGGCGCTCGAAGTCGTAAGCCTTGGCGACCCACTTGCCCACGGCATCGCGCAGTTGTTCCTGGTCGTTGGTGAAATCGAAATCCATGATGTCTCCTAAATGTATTTGGCAAGGTTCCAGAAATTCAGCTTTTCGGGATGAAGTGCGAGGGACCCGGAGCGCAGCAACCGGAATGTACTTGGGTACATGAGGATTGCGAGCACCGCGCAACGAAGCAATTCGCCCGAAAAATGGATTTATGAAACCTTGCTAGCCCAGAACGAACTGCGACACGATGTTGCGTTGGACCTCATTGGACCCGCCGTAAATCGTGGTCTTGCGCATGTTGAAATAGGTCGAGGCCAGCGGCGCGTCGGCCGTCATGCCGCCGGGGAAGTCGCCTTGCCAGCCGGCTTCCATGGCTTCCTCGATGAAGGGCAGGCTGTAAGGGCCGGCCGCCAGCATCATGAGTTCGGTGTAGCGCTGCTGGATCTCGCTGCCGCGGATCTTCAGCAGGCCGGCGATGTCCAGCGAGTTCTTGCCTGATTTTTCAGCCGACAGCACACGCAGCACCAGCATTTCCAGGGCCACCACATCGACTTCCATCTTGGCGATTTCGTCGCGGAAGCGCAGGTCGTCATACACGCCCTCGGCCTTGGCGATGCGTTTGAGGCGTTCGAGTTCGCGTTTGGCGCGGTTCACGTCGGCAATGTTGGTGCGCTCGTGGCTGAGCAAATGCTTGGCATAAGTCCAGCCCTTGTTTTCCTCGCCGACCAGGTTCTCGGCCGGGACTTCGACGTTGTCGAACCAGACCTCGTTGACCTCGGCCTCGCCGTCGAGCAGCACGATGGGCCGCACGGTGACGCCGGGCGACTTCATGTCGATCAGCAGGAAGGAAATGCCGGTTTGCGGCTTGCCCTCGGTGCTGGTGCGCACCAGGCAGAAAATCCACTCGCCGTACTGGCCCAGCGTGGTCCAGGTTTTCTGGCCGTTGACGATGTATTTGTCGCCGACACGTTCGGCGCGGCATTTGACCGAAGCCAGGTCCGAGCCCGAGCCTGGTTCGCTGTAGCCCTGGCTCCACCAGACCTCACCGCTGGCGATGCCGGGCAGAAAGCGTTTTTGCTGCTCGGGCGAACCGAAGGCCATGATCACCGGCGCCACCATCACCGGGCCAAACGGCACGACGCGGGGCGCACCGGCGAGTGCGCATTCTTCCTCGAACAGGTGTTTTTGCACCGCGTTCCAGCCCGGGCCGCCAAATTCCTTGGGCCAGCCATGGCCGAGCCAGCCTTTTTTGCCGAGGATTTTGGCCCAGCGCTGCATGTCGTCGCGGCTCAAACGCAGGGCGTTGTGCACCTTGTGCGAAATGTCGGCGGGCAGGTTGGCGTGAACCCAGGCGCGAATGTCTTCGCGGAATGTCTGTTCTTCGGGGGTGAAAGCGAGATCCATAAGATGCGTGTCTCCGTCGGGTTCGAGTTACTGCTGCATTTTTAGCACGGTCGTTCGGAATTTTATGTCCCAGTTGGGACAAATAGCGAGCGATTCCGCCTAGCAGAATCGGGCGCGGGCCAGCGTGTCGTTCCGCCCCGGATAATCACCCCACTTTGCCTTCCTACCGCACCATCATCAGCGCCCTCAGTGTCGGCCAGATTCTTGTCTGGGCCATCATGTATTACGGCTTTTCGTCCTTCGTGCTGCCCATGCAGCGCGACATGGGCTGGAGCCAGCCCGACATCATGGGGGCGTTCACGCTGGGCCTGATGGTCTGGGGCCTGGCGACCTATGCGGTCGGCGCGGCGATCGACCGCGGCCGCGGACGTGCCGTGCTGACCGGTGGGGCGCTGATCGGTGCCGCCGGCTGCGCGCTCTGGTCGCAGGCCTACAGCCTGCTGTTGCTGTACGCCGCCTGGGCGCTGCTCGGGCTGGCGATGGCGATGACGCTGTATGAACCTGCCTTCAGCGAAATCACCAAACGTTTCCCCGACCGCTACCGCCAGGGCATCACCACCATCACGCTGGTGGGCGGATTTGCCAGCACGCTGTCCTTTCCCGCGGCCGCGTGGCTGCTGCTCACGCTGGGCTGGCGGCCCGCGCTGCTGGTGATGGCCGGGGTCCTGCTGCTGGTGGCGCCGCTGCATGCCTGGGTGCTGCGCGGCCCCTGGAAACGCCCCGCCGTGTCCGACGGCGCTCCAGTGGAAGTGGCGCAGGACCAGGCCACGCTGCGGCAGGCCATGCAGGGCCGCACCTTCTGGTTGCTGACGGCCACCTTCACGCTGTATGCGTTTGCGCTGTCCACCGTGTGGGCGCACCTGATGCCGGCGTTCGAGTCGCGCGGGCTGTCGCAGACCGAGGCGGTGGCGGTCATGGTCTGGTTCGGCCCGGCGCAGGTGGCGGGGCGTTTTGCCTTTTTGTGGCTGGGCCGTCCGTTGAGCCACCGCAGCCTCGGGCTGATGGTGCTGGCGCTGTTTCCGCTGGCCTTGATGGTGTTTGTGCTGGGCCGCCAGCCCCTGGTGCTGGTGGGCTTTGCCGTGCTGTTTGGGGTGGCCAACGGCCTGATCACCATCGTGCGCAGCAACATCGTGCCGGACTTCTACGGCCGCGAGCATGTGGGGCGCATCAGCGGCGCGATGTCGGGCATTGCGCTGTGCACCCGCGCCGCGGCACCGTTCCTGACGGCCTGGGCCTTGCTGGGGCTGGGCGGCTACACCGGGCTGCTCTGGCTGCTGGTCGGCATGGGCGTGGTGACGCTGCTGCTGTTTGCCCTGGCCAGGCCGCCGCAGCCGTGCGCGTGATCGCGATAATCCATGCACCCATGCCCAAGCTGATGCCACGCCAACCCAAAAACATCGTGATCCTGATCTCGGGCAGCGGCTCGAACATGGCGGCCATCGTCCGCGCCGCACAGGCGCAGCACTGGCAGCAGCAGTTCGGTGCGCGTGTGGCCGCGGTCATCAGCAGCCGGCCCGACGCGGCCGGGCTGCAGCTCGCGCAGTCGCTGGACGTGGCCACGCAGGTCCTGAGTCACCAGGCGTTTGCCACGCGCGAAGCCTTTGATGCGGCGCTGATGCAACTGATCGACGCCCACCAGCCCGCGCTGGTGGTGCTGGCCGGGTTCATGCGCATCCTCACGCCAGGGTTTGTCAGGCATTACGCGGGGCGGCTGGTCAACATCCACCCCTCGCTGCTGCCGGCCTTCACCGGCCTGAACACGCACCAGCGCGCCATCGATGCGGGTTGCCGCGAGGCCGGCTGCACGGTGCATCAGGTCACCGCGGAGCTCGACCACGGCCCCATCCTCGCGCAGGCGGTCGTGCCGGTGCTGCCGGACGACACGGCGGACACGCTGGCCGCGCGCGTGCTGGTGCAGGAGCACCAGCTGTACCCCCAAGCGGTGAAAGCCTGGCTGCAGAGCCAGCCCTGAACCGGCCTGGCGGTTTTTCAGCCCGCCTTCAACTGGTGCAACGCTGCCTGGACGATGCTTGACGCATCGACCCCGAAAAAGCTGCGCAGCGCGGCGCGCGTGTCGCTGCGGCCGAAACCGTCGGTGCCCAGGGTCAGGTAGCTGCGGCCGGCCGGCAGGAAGGCGCGGATGCTTTCCGGCACGGCGCGCACATAGTCGGTGGCGGCAATGATGGGGCCTTCGCTGTCCTTGAGTAGTTCTGCGATGAACGCCTCCGGTGTGGCTTCGCCGGCCAGCGCGTGCTGCTGGCAGGCCGCGCCGTCGCGTGCGAGTTCGCTCCAGCTGGTCACGCTGTAGACCGTCACGTCCACGCCTTGCTCCGCCAGCTGCTGCGCCGCCTTGATCACCTCGGTCAAAATCGCGCCAGAGCCCATCAGTGTGATTTTCTTGAGAATTTTCGGGGTCTGGCCCTTGTCCGACGGTCGCAAGTAGCTATCAAATTTATAGCAACCGCGAACAATCCCGGTTTCCGATCCGGGCCGTAGGTCCGGCTGCGCATAGTTCTCGTTCATCAGCGTGACGTAGTAAAAAACATCCTGCTGCTCGACCATCATCTCGCGCATGCCGCGGTCAAGGATGACGGCCAGTTCGCAGGCAAAGGCCGGGTCGTAGGCCTTGCAGTTGGGAATGGTCGCGGCCACCAGGTGGCTGGAGCCGTCCTGGTGCTGCAGGCCTTCGCCGCCCAAGGTGGTGCGGCCCGAGGTCGCGCCCAGCAAAAAGCCGCGGGCACGCTGGTCGGCGGCGGCCCAGATCTGGTCGCCGACACGCTGGAAGCCGAACATCGAGTAATAAATGTAGAAGGGCAGCATCGCCAGCCCGTGCACGCTGTAGCTGGTGGCGGCCGCCGTCCAGCTCGCCAGCGCGCCGGCTTCGCTGATGCCTTCCTCGAGAATCTGGCCGTCGAGCGCCTCGCGGTAACTGAGCACCGAGCCGATGTCTTCCGGCGCGTACTTCTGGCCCACGCTGGAATAAATGCCGACCTGCTTGAACAGGTTCGCCATGCCGAAGGTGCGTGCCTCGTCGGCGACGATGGGCACGATGCGTGGTCCCAGCGCCGCGTCTTTCAGCAGGCCGCCCAGCATGCGCACAAAGGCCATGGTGGTGCTCATCTCCTTGCCGTCGGCGGCCAGCGCAAAGTTGGCGTACACCGGCAGGGCGGGGACAGGGACCATGTCGGCGCTGGTTTCGCGCTTGGGCAGGTAGCCGCCCAGCGCGGCGCGCCTGGCGTGCAGGTACTGCATTTCCGGGCTGTCTGCGGCCGGCTTGTAAAACGCCAGCTGCCTGGCTTGTTCGTCACTGAGCGGCAGGTTGAAGCGGTTGCGGAATTCGAGCAGATCGCTTTCGTCGAACTTCTTCTGCGAGTGCGTGGTCATCTTGCCCTGGCCGGCGCTGCCCATGCCGTAGCCTTTTTTGGTGTGCGCCAGGATCACCGTGGGCTGGCCGGCGTGGTTGGCGGCCGCCGCATACGCCGCGTGGATTTTCACCAGGTCGTGGCCGCCGCGTTTGAGCCGGTCGATCTGTTCGTCGGTCATGCCCTGCGCCAGCCGCGCAAGCTCTTCGTTCTGGCCAAAGAAGTTGTCGCGGTTGAAGCGGCCGTCCTTGGCGGCGAAAGTCTGCATCTGGCCATCGACGGTGTGCGCAAAGGCTTGTGTCAGTGCGCCTGTGATGTCGCGCGCAAAGAGGCCGTCCCAGTCGCTGCCCCAGACCAGCTTGATGACGTTCCAGCCGGCGCCGGCAAACAGCTTCTCAAGCTCGTCGATGATGCGGCCGTTGCCGCGCACCGGGCCGTCCAGGCGCTGCAGGTTGCAGTTGACGACCCAGACCAGGTTGTCCAGGCCTTCGCGTGCGGCCAGGGTCAGCGCGCTCATGGACTCGGGCTCGTCCATCTCGCCATCACCGAACACGCCCCAGACCTTGCGGCCCGCGCAGTCGAGCAGGCGGCGGTGCGTGAGGTAATGCATGAAACGCGCGTGGTAGATCGAGCTGATCGGGCCTATGCCCATGGAGCCGGTCGGGAACTGCCAGAAGTCGGGCATCAGGTAAGGGTGCGGGTAACTCGACAGCCCCTGTGCACCTTGTTTTGCCGCCGAGAGTTCCTGCCGGTAAAACCCCAGGTCCTTCTCGCCGAGCCGGCCTTCGAGGTAGGCGCGGGCATAGACACCGGGTGCGCTGTGCGGCTGGAAAAACACCAGGTCGCCGCGGTGCTGGCCTTCACCGAGCCCTTCGCGGGCATGAAAGAAGTGGTTGAAGCCGGTTTCAAACAGGTCGGCCGCGCTGGCATAGCTGGCAATGTGGCCGCCCAGCTCTGCGGAGCCGCCGGATTCGGCCTGGTTGGCGCGCACCACCATGGCCAGCGCGTTCCAGCGCATCAGCGAGGCCAGCCGTTCTTCCATGGCCAGGTCGCCCGGAAAAACCGGCTGCTCGTTGACGCCCACGGTGTTGACGTAGGGTGTGGCGAGTTCCGGCTTCCAGCCCACGCGTTGCTCACGCGCCAGCCGCGCCAGCTCATCGAGCAGGTAACGCGCGCGGGACGGACCCTGCGTTGCGGCCAGTGCCATGAAGGCTTCGCGCCACTCGGCGGTTTCCTGGGGATCGGTGTCGGTGAGGGGCATGGCGGGCTGCTGCAGGGCGTGAAGGGGGACGGGTGCATTCATGCCCTCCAATATAGGCCGCTTGGTGCCACATGAGCTGTCAAAATGCGTTGCAAGAAGTATTTTTTGCGGCATAAAATGCTTTGAATTGGAGAAATGAAGCGCCATGAAGCTGGATGCACTGGATTTACGGATACTCGACGAGTTGCAGCGCGACGGTTCGCTGTCCAACGTGGAGCTGGCCCGACGCGTGCATTTGAGCCCATCGCCCTGCCTGGCCCGGGTCAAGGCGCTGGAGGCGGCCAAGGTGATCGACCGTTATGTGGCGATCGCCAATGCCGCGGCGCTGGGCCTGGGCCTGAGTGTGTTCATTTCCATCAGCCTGCGCTCGCAAAACAAGGACTCGCTTGCCGAGTTCGAGCGGCGCATTGTCGAGCATGACGAGGTGATGGAGTGCTACCTCATGACGGGCGACAGCGACTACCTGATCCGGGTCGCCGTGGCCGACATCGCGGCGCTCGAAAAATTCATCCTCGAGCAGCTCACGCCGATTCCGGGCATTGAAAAAATACGCTCGAGTTTTGCGCTCAAGCAGGTGCGCTACAAAACCGCCTTGCCGCTGCCCGCGCCGTGAAGACGGGAACGCTGCTGGTCGTTCAGTGCCGGATGGGATGATTCGATCGCATTGATTTTCGCCAGCAGGTCTTCGCGGCGGATGCTGTCCTCGGGCGGCATGCTGGCGGTGCCGCCGGCCGCATCGACAAACTGGACGTAGCGCTTCGGCCCTGATGCCATCCGGCGCAGGCAGGTTTTCAGGCTTCCGAGGACTTGCGGGTTGGTCTGTTTGCGAGGCGTGTCATGCCAGATGGCGATGTGCAAGTTGAATGCATTGGGATCGTCCAGTTTTTCGGACAGGCGTATGCAGTCCGCCAGGATCTTGGTGGCGACCTCGGAGACGGCCTCGCGGTTGACCGGGCCTTCGATAAGCATCAGAAAGAGGTTCTCGTCGCAACGAACCACGGTGTCCATGTCACGCGCGGCCCGGCGCAGGATTTCGCCAATGCGCGACAGCGCGGTGCTGCGCTTGTGGTCGCTCAACTCGTCGGGGCTGGGGGCCTGGTCCAGCCAGCTCAGCATCAACAGGCCGCATTCCGAGCGTTTGCGACGCGCGCGCAGCAGCATTTGCGCAAGCCGGTTCTCGACGACCCGGGGCAGCATCAGTCCGCTGGCCGGATCATAAGTTGCCAAGGCGGTGCCGCGGTGGCTGGAAAACAGCGCGGCCCGGCTGCGCCAGGCTAGCACGAGGAAAATCCAGAGAAGCCCGAACATGGCCGACAGGACGCCGGCCACCTGCGCCGCCTCGATGTTCTGCACCCAGCCCGCGTTGTAGGAAAGCCTGGCCAGCGCTGCCAGTGCGATGGGTGCTGTTCCCAGCAACAGCAGCAGGTTCCACGCCTGCCCGCGCAGGGACATCCACACCAGGCTGCCCAGGATCGCCAGCGTGGCCAGTGCCAGCCACAGGTTGCGGAGGTCGCGCGCGATCAAATCCCGATCGATGGCCATCAGGCCGGCCATGAGCAGGCTGCCCGCTGCGACGACGGCCAGCAGCCGGTAGATGCGCGGATGGCCGCTCCTGGCGTAGCTGGCCTGGGCGCAGAACCAGGCCCCCGCGGCCAGGCTCAGCGCGGACGAGACCCAGCCCATGACCTGGTTGAGGTGTGCGCTGCCTGGCCACATGCGCCAGCCGCCGTAGCCGATCAGCACCAGCTGCGTGAACATCAGTGTCACCACCACCGCGCCCAGCCACAGAAACACCCGGTTGCGTGCCAGCGCAAACGCGGCCAGGCTCAGCATGGCCAGCACGCTGAACATGCCCCACATCAGGCCAATCACCACGCCGACGCGGGAGGCGCCGTCGACGTATTCGATGGGAGACAGCAGCATGGGCCGGCCCGTGAAGGCCCGGCGGTTCTCGAAGCGCAGGTAGTAGGTCTGCACGCGGTCAGTGCGGGTCTGCAATTCAAAGCTCGGCACGCGGGTGCGTAGTGACCAGTCGGCCGGAGCGATGGCCTCGCCGGCCGCCTGCACGAGCCAGTCGCCCCGGGGCCCGGGCGAAAAAAGGCTGGCCTTGACGAGCGTCTGGCCCGGCAGGCGGATGAACCAGGTTTGCAGGGTTTCGGTGGCCGGCAGCGAGAAGGTGGCCCAGACGTCCTGCCCGTCAGAGGTGGGCAGAACCGTGCTGGCGGTGTAGGGCTGCAAGCCCCGGGGCTCGGCGGCGGTGAAGGCCTCCGGCGAGGCGACCGTGCCTTTGGGGACGGCCACCCACCGCAGTGGTTCGGCCAGCGTGATGGTGACGCTGTCGCCGTAAAGGCGGCCAAAATCCTGCGTGTAGCCTGCCCGCAGCACCAGGCCCAGCAGCATCAGAAAAAAAATGCGCAAGCTGGCCTTTCCGTACATGTGCCTAGCTTATTGCATAACCTATTGTTTAAGCGCCTGCAGCCCGGTCGCGGACTGTCCGGTCATCACGATGTCACAAGAATTGACCACCATGCGTCTTCCTTCAACAACGGATGTCACATGCCTTATTTCCGCTTCACCCCAGTCCGTCGCCTGCTTGTTCAGTCGGTGCTGCCCGCGCTGGCCGCCGCGCTGCTGGTCACCCCGCTGCATGCGCAGACTGCCTTCCCGGCCACCCTGGCCGGCCATGTGGTCATGCCTGCGCAGTCTTTCATTGCCGCACCGAAAGACGCGCCGCAGGACCTGAAGAACGCCGGAAAATTCACCACCGGCAAACGGGTCGAAGCCCTGGGCACGGTGGAGGGTCTGTCGGCAGGCCGACCCACCGGTGTGTCGCTGCCGTTCCGGGGGCAGCCGCTGCAAGGCCACTCCGGCATCAAGACAATGCCCGACGGCAGCTTCTGGATCCTCACCGACAACGGTTCGGGCGCCAAGGCCAATTCGCCCGATTCCATGCTCTACCTGAACCGCTACGCCGTGGACTTCAAGGGCGGCAGCATGAAGCGGCGGGAAACGATTTTCCTGCACGATCCGGACAAGAAGGTGCCGTTTCGCATCGTTCACGAGGGCACGAAGCAGCGCTACCTGACCGGCAGCGATTTCGACACCGAGAGCTTTCAGATCGCCGGCGGCGCCTTGTGGATAGGCGACGAGTTCGGCCCCTTCCTGATCAAGGCCGACATGAAGGGCCGGGTGCTGGCCGTGTTTGAAACCCAGGTGGACGGCAAGCTGGTGCGTTCGCCCGACCACCCGGCCGTGACCACGCCGGGCGTGCCCGGCGGCGTGGTGGATTTCCAGGTGCGCCGCTCCAAGGGTTATGAAGGCATGGCGGCCTCGAAAGACGGCAGCAAGCTGTATGCCTTGCTGGAAGGCGCCTTGTGGGATGCGTCCACCAAGGGCAATGAAAAGCTCGACGGCAAGGACTACCTGCGCGTGCTCGAGTTCGATGTGAAGAGCGAAAGCTGGACCGGCCGCCACTGGAAATATGTGCTCGAAAACGCCAGCCATGCAATCGGTGACTTCAACATGATCGACGGCACGACCGGCCTGATCATCGAGCGCGACAACGGCGAAGGCACGGCCGACAAGGCCTGCCCCGAAGGCCAGAAAAGCAGCAACTGCTTCCACGACCTGGCCAAATTCAAGCGGGTCTACAAGGTCGAGCTCAGCGAGGCCAACGTCGGCGGCGCGCTGCGCAAGATCGGCTACATCGACCTGATGGCGATTGCCGACCCGGCCAGGCTGGCGCGCAAGCCGCTGAACAACGGCGTGTTGACCTTCCCCTTCTTCACGATCGAGAACGTGGATGTGGTCGATGCCATACACATCGTCGTGGGCAACGACAACAACCTGCCGTTTTCCAGCAGCCGCGAGCCCAACAAGGCCGACGACAACGAGCTGATCCTTCTTGAGGTCGGCGATTTTCTCAAGGCGCAGTGACGGGGCAGAGCGCGGCTGCTATTGAATCAATAGCAGCTTGCGCTCGTCCCTGCTGGGCTGGATGCCGAAAAGGTTAGATTTTTGACTGGAACACCAGGCCCGCGTGCTCGCGCAGCGCGTGGAACTTGATCTTGGGCCACTGCTGCTCAACGGCGCGCAAGGTGGCGCTGTGGTCCACCAGCAGGGTCGGTGCATCCACGGCGTCGAGCGCCACGCGGTGCGCATTGGCATCGATGAATTTTTTCAGCTCGTTCGGGTCGTCGCAGGTGACCCAGCGTGCGAGGTTGAAGTTGCTGGGCATGATGCGCGCCTTGACGCCGTATTCGTGCTCGAGCCGGTGCGCCACCACTTCAAACTGCAGCTGGCCGACGGCGCCCAGCAGCAGCAGGGAGCCGGCAATCGGCCGGAACACCTGGATCGCGCCTTCTTCACCGAGCTGGGTCAGGCCGGCACGCAGCTGCTTGCTGCGGAGCGGGTCGGCGACCTCGACCGCGCGGAACATTTCCGGCGCGAAGAAGGGCAGGCCGGTGAACTGCAGCGCTTCGCCTTCGGTGAGCGTGTCGCCGAGCTGCAGGATGCCGTGGTTCGGGATGCCGATGATGTCGCCGGCAAAAGCGGTGTCCAGCAGCTCGCGGCGCTGGCTCATGAAACTCACCACGGTGTTGGGCCGGATCTCCTTGCCGCTGCGCACCACCTTCAGGCGCATGCCGCGTGTGAACTCGCCGCTGGCCACACGCAAAAAGGCGATGCGGTCGCGGTGCGCCGGGTCCATGTTGGCCTGGATCTTGAAGACCACGCCCGAGAATTTCTTTTCCTCCGGGTGCACCACGCGTTGCAGGGCGGTGCGGTCGGCCGGCGCCGGTGCCAGGTCCACCAGCGCGTCCAGCACTTCCTGCACGCCAAAGTTGTTGATGGCCGAACCGAAAAACATCGGTGTCTGCTTGCCGGAGAGAAACGCGGCACGGTCGAATTCCGGCGAGGCGCCTTCAAGCAGCTCCAGTTCGCCCTGCGCCTGGGTGAACTCGGCACCAAAACGCCGGGCCGCTTCCGCGTTGTCCAGGCCGGCCAGGATTTCATCGTCGCCGCCGGCCTTGTCTTCGCCGGGGCTGAACACGCGCATGCGTTTTTCGCGCCTGTCGTAGACGCCGTGAAACAGCTTGCCCATGCCGACCGGCCAGGTGAAGGGCACCACGGTCATGCCGAGCTCCTGCTCGATCTCGTCCATCACGCTCATCGGGTCCTGCACCTCGCGGTCCATCTTGTTGACAAAGGTCAGGATGGGCGTGTTGCGCGCGCGGCAGACCTGCAGCAGGCGCCGCGTCTGCGGCTCGACGCCGTTGGCCGCGTCGATCACCATCAACGCGGCATCGACGGCGGTCAGCACGCGGTAGGTGTCTTCCGAGAAGTCCTGGTGGCCGGGCGTGTCGAGCAGGTTGATCACGCAGTCACGGTATTCCATCTGCATGACCGAGCTGGCCACCGAGATGCCGCGCTGCTTTTCGATCTCCATCCAGTCGGAGGTGGCGTGGCGTGCGGCCTTGCGCGCCTTGACGCTGCCGGCGATCTGGATCGCGCCCGAGAACAGCAGCAGCTTTTCCGTCAGCGTGGTCTTGCCGGCGTCAGGGTGGGAGATGATGGCAAACGTGCGGCGGCGCTTGACCTGTTTTTCGATTTCGGTGGATTCGGACATAACCCACGATTATCGTTGACGGGGGAGGGTCCCCCTGTTTCTCAGGGCGGGTGCCTTCGGCGTTGCGCTGCCCTTTTCATGACCAATAGGCGGCTGGCGTTGCCCGGGGCGGCCCGGCGCTGCGCCCGTTTGCCCTTAATCGGGTTGGCGGGTGAAGCGCGGCTGGCGCACGCCGTCGATCACCACTTCTTCATTGAACATGGCGGCCGGCCGCACCCACAGGCCGTGTTCGCCGTACAGCGCGCGGTAAAGCGTCAGGGGTTCGAGGGTTTCGCTGTGGCGCACCGTGCCCACCACTTCATACAGCAGGCCCTTGTAGTGGCGGTACAGGCCGGGCGGGGTGGTGATCAGCGGGGGGAGGTCGTCAGACATGGTCATCCAGAGGCAAGAAGGCACGCCGCGGGCCCGCGGTGGGACAATAGGGGCATGCATCCTAACGCCTTACTCGACAGTTGTGCCACGCTTCTCAAGCAGGTCCTTAAATTTGAACACCCCGCCGACATGGTCGTGTCGCGCCATTTTCGTGAGCAACGCCTCGGCCCGCGCGAGCGCGCGACCGTGGCCGAGACGATTTACGGCGTCCTGCGCAAAAAGAATCTCTACACCTACCTGGCCCAGCACGGCAGCGGCCCGACCGAGCGGCGCCTGGCCATTCTGGGTTTTGCGGCAGACCGCGATTTCCTGCTGGGCGCCCTGACGGACCAGGAAAAGGACTGGCTGTCGCGCTGCGATCAGGTCAAACCGGACGACCTGATGGAGCCGCACCGCCACAACCTGCCGGCATGGCTGGTGGAGCCGCTCAAGGCCCAGCTTGGGGCCGATTTCTGGCCGCTGGTGGAAAGCCTCAATGCGCCGGCCGGGCTGGACCTGCGGGTCAACACCCTCAAAGACAAGCGGTCAGACATCCAGAAGGAGCTGGCCAAGGCCGGCATCAAGGCCGTCGCCACGCCGTATTCCCCCTGGGGCCTGCGGCTGGCCGGCAAACCGGCGCTCAACAAGCTGGAGGCCTTCACCCGCGGCGCGATCGAGGTGCAGGACGAAGGCTCGCAGTTGCTGGCCTTGCTGGTCGATGCCAAACGCGGGGAAATGGTGGTCGATTTCTGTGCCGGCGCCGGCGGCAAGACGCTGGCCCTGGGCGCCAGCATGCGCAACACCGGCCGGCTCTACGCCTTTGACACCTCGGGCCACCGGCTCGATGCGCTCAAGCCACGGCTGGCCCGCAGCGGCCTGTCCAATGTCCACCCGGTCGCGATCGCGCACGAGCGCGACGAGCGTATCAAGCGCCTGGCCGGCAAGATCGACCGGGTGCTGGTTGATGCGCCGTGTTCGGGTCTGGGCACCCTGCGCCGCAACCCCGACCTCAAATGGCGGCACAACCCGCAGGCCATCGAGGAGCTGACCGCCAAGCAGACCGCCATCTTGCAGAGCGCTGCACGGCTGCTCAAGCCGGGCGGACGGCTGGTTTACGCCACCTGCAGCATCCTGCGCGAGGAAAACGAGGCGATCGCCGAGGCCTTCAGCGCCGCGAATAAAGAATTCACCGTCCTTGAAACCGGGCCTTTGCTGACCCATCTAGGGGTGGAAGCGGCTGAAACGCTGTGCCGCGGCCCCTACCTGCGGCTCTGGCCCTACCTGCATCAGACGGACGGCTTTTTTGCCGCAGTGTGGCAAAAGGCTTGATGATTTTGGCCGGAAAAGACGGTGAATAAGCCGACGTTTCCTGTTTATCGTTGGTTTTGTCCGTTTTCTATCGGTTTTGGTGTTGGTGCTCCGGCTTGCTGTTTGGCACGGTCCCAATTACAATGAAAAGTTGTCCGGCACAGCCTCCGGAGATAATTTTGGTATGCGTGGCTGGTGACTGTTTAAAGGATTCTCATGGTCTTGTTTGATGCCGCCCTTGATTGGTTGGCCAATGGTTTGCTCGCCGCCAGCTGGTGGCAAATTGTGCTGTACACACTGGTGACGACTCACATCACCATCGCCAGCGTGACGATTTACCTGCACCGCCACCAGGCGCACCGGGCGATGGACCTGCACGCCATCCCCTCGCATTTTTTCCGTTTCTGGCTCTGGCTGGGTACCGGCCAGGTCACCAAGGAGTGGGTGTCTATCCACCGCAAGCACCACGCCAAATGTGAGACGGCGGAAGACCCGCACAGCCCGCAGGCCTACGGCATCAAGAAGGTGTTCTGGGAAGGTGCCGAGTTGTACCGTGCTGAAAGCAAGAACAAGGAGACCATGGTCAAGTACGGCCATGGCACGCCGAACGACTGGATCGAGCGCAATCTCTACACCCGTTACAGCTGGCAGGGCGTTGGCCTGATGATGGTCATCAACCTGGCGTTGTTCGGCGTAGCCGGTCTGGCGGTCTGGGCTGTTCAGATGATCTGGATCCCCGTGACGGCCGCCGGCATCATCAATGGCATTGGCCACTACTGGGGTTATCGCAACTTCGAGGCACCGGATGCCAGCACCAATGTGTCGCCCTGGGGCATCATGATCGGTGGCGAAGAGCTGCACAACAACCACCACACCTACCCCACCTCGGCCAAGTTCTCGGTCAAGCCCTACGAGTTCGACATTGGCTGGGTGTACATCCGCGCCATGGAGAAAATCGGTCTCGCGACTGTCAAGAAGGTGCCGCCCCGGCTTCAGCTCGGAGACATCCAGCCTGTGGCCGACGAGAAAACCCTCGAGGCCCTGATTGCCCACCGCTACGAGGTGATGGCCGGTTTTGCGCGTGAACTGCGCCGTGCCGGCAAGGCTGAAATCGAGGCGCTCAAGGCCCGCAAGGCCGACATCTCGGTGCTGCAGGCGGCCAACCGCTGGTTGCATCGCGACGATGACAAGGTTCCTGCCGCCGCCAAGCCTCAAGTGGCGCAGGCCCGTGCCGAGCACCCGGTGCTCGACAAGATGGTTACCATGCGCGAAGAGTT
Source organism: Polaromonas sp. AET17H-212 (assembly GCF_002379085.1). GTDB lineage: Bacteria > Pseudomonadota > Gammaproteobacteria > Burkholderiales > Burkholderiaceae_C > Polaromonas. The sequence continues at coordinate 43,810 of NZ_NBZW01000008.1, forward strand.
GCGCCAGATGTGGCTGTCGAGGTCGGCGTCGCGCGAGCAGCTGGCCGCCGATTTGCAGGCCTGGTGCCGCCGTGCTGAAGAAAGCGGCATTGCCGCCTTGCAGGAGTTCTCGATGAAGTTGCGCGCCGCCCGCGCCTGACTCTCCGCCGTCGGGGGCTTGCCTCCCGCGCTGCCAACCGCCTCGGCGCCTCGCGCCCAGGCGGTTTTTCTTTGGGGCCGTGGTTTCGCCAATCGATAAGGGCGGGGGCAATTTGAGCACTCCGGCGGGTGCCTGCCTCTGTCTGCTGGACAGCCTTGCGACACCGCGAGGAGGCCTTGCGGATCCGGCCTTCAATGATCCCTGGCTGCGCCGGAGCAAACCGGTACGGCCATGAAAAAACCCGCCGGAACGATGCATTCCGGCGGGTTTTTTCATGGTGCAGCACAAGGTGCTGCAGGTTCAGGCTGAATTACTTCAGCTTGATTTCCTTGTATTCCACATGCTTGCGTGCCTTGGGATCAAACTTCATGATCAGCATCTTGTCAGGTGTGGTCTTCTTGTTTTTGGTGGTCGTGTAGAAGTGACCCGTGCCGGCAGTCGATTCCAGCTTGATTTTTTCGCGTGCGCCTTTTGCCATGATGATTCTCCTTAGATTTCACCGCGGGCACGAAGGTCCACCAGGACCGCGTCGATGCCGAGCTTGTCAACAAGGCGCAAACCGGCGCTGGACGTACGCAGGCGAACCCAGCGGTTTTCCGTCTCGACCCAGAAACGGCGGTATTGCAGATTAGGCAAAAACCGACGCTTGGTTTTGTTGTTCGCGTGAGAAACGTTGTTTCCCACCATCGGGCCTTTGCCCGTAACCTGACAGACGCGTGCCATGAGCACTCTCCGTATAAAAAAAGAAAAAAAAGGGATGCTGGCACCCGTCGGATACTCAGCCAAGCCTGCGATTATAGCCTGAAAATGCATTCCTCCCAACTGATCTGGAGAGGATGGGGCGAATGGCCATTCACCGCCGGGGCCGCCCCAGGGGAAATCAGCCCCCCTGTGGGGGTCTGGTCAGCTGCTCTGTTCCAGAAAACGCTGGGCGTCGAGGGCCGCCATGCAGCCGGTGCCCGCACTCGTGATGGCCTGGCGATAGACATGGTCCTGCACGTCGCCGGCGGCGAAGACGCCGGGCACGCTGGTCATGGTGGCAAAACCCTGCAAGCCGGACCGGGTGACGATGTAGCCGTCCTTCATGTCCAGCTGGCCGGCAAAAATGTCGGTGTTCGGCTGGTGGCCGATGGCGATGAAGCAGCCCTGAACGGGGAGATCTTCGGTGGCACCGGTTTCCGTGTTCTTGAGGCGCACGCCATTGACACCGGCCGCATCCCCCAGCACCTCATCGAGTGTCTGGTGCAGCTTCAGAACGATCTTGCCGGCGGCGACTTTTTCGTGGAGCTTGTCGACCAGGATGGGTTCGGCCTTGAACTTGTCGCGCCGGTGGACCAGATAGACCTTGCTGGCAATGTTGGACAGGTACAGGGCCTCTTCCACCGCGGTGTTGCCGCCGCCGACCACACTGACTTCCTGGTCGCGGTAGAAAAAGCCGTCGCAGGTCGCGCAACCCGACACACCCCGGCCCATGAAGGCGGTTTCGGAGTCCAGGCCCAGGTACTTGGCGGAAGCGCCGGTGGCGATGATCAGCGCGTCGCAGGTGTAGGTGCCGCTGTCGCCGGTCAGTGTGAAGGGGCGCTGGCTGAAATCGACCTTGTTGATATGGTCGAAGATGATTTCTGTCTTGAAACGCTCGGCGTGCTCCAGAAAACGCTGCATCAGTGCCGGGCCCTGCACACCCATGGGATCGGCCGGCCAGTTGTCGACGTCCGTGGTGGTCATCAGCTGTCCCCCCTGCGCAATGCCGGTGATCAGCACCGGATTGAGGTTGGCGCGCGCGGCATAAACAGCTGCCGTGTAGCCTGCGGGGCCAGACCCCAGAATGAGAACTTTAGAATGTCGCATGGTGAAAATCTGTAGGGGAAAGCATTTGAACTCAGTTAGAGTCGGGGCTGACCACAGGGTTTAAAACCCCTGGCGGGCGGAAATAGTTGGCACAACACACGCTATTGTAAGAACCCGTTCCAGAAGTTTGCAGCAGCCGGGGCCGCGTCCCGGGGTGTCGGCGGACTTCTGGATTCTTGAGTGGCGTGGTCTGGAGAAGTTTGTCATGTCTACGATGGTGTCTAACCTTGAACTGATTCGTCGGGTGCCCCTGTTCTCGATGCTGACGACCGGCCAGGCCGAATCGGTGGCCCAGGCGGTGATCAAGCGCCGCTACAAACGCGGTGAAGCCATTGTCGAACAGGGCAAGAAGTCGAACGCCCTGGCCATCATCCTGACCGGGCGGGCGCGCGTCGTGACCGCCGATGCGCGCGGGCGGGAGGTGATCCTGGCCACCCTGCACCCGGGCGACTATGTCGGTGAGATGAGCCTGATCGACAACGAACCGCATTCGGCCACTGTGCGCACCGAAGTCCAGACCGACGTGCTGGTGGTGGGCCGGCCGGAGTTTGCCCGCTGCCTGCCCGAAAACAGTTCCATGGCCTACGCGGTCATGAAAGGCCTGGTGCAGCGCCTGCGCCATGCCGACCGCAAGATCGAATCGCTGGCCCTGATGGATGTCTACGGCCGCGTCGCCAGGGCCTTGCTGGAGTCCGCGGTCCCGGACCGCGAGGGCAACGCCGTGATCCGCGAAAAGGTCTCGCGCCAGGACCTGGCCAAAATGGTCGGGGCCTCGCGCGAGATGGTCAGCCGCGTGATGAAAGACCTGGAAGAGCGCGGCTATATCGAGACCCGCGCCGATGGCTCGATGTGGGTCAAGGACAGGCTCAGTACCCTGGGCTGACAGCAGTTTTTCTGTCACCTTTTTGCGTCATGCAGGCCTGGTTAACTGAGGTAAGCTCAGTGCTTGCCCTATGACTTATTCGCTTGATACCCTGAACTCCAGAACCTCTTCCGCCACCGGTCCCGCAGGCGGCGTGAAACGCTTTGCGCATGAAGTCAGCCTGATCCTGGGCCTGCTCGCGCTGGTCTTCTGGCTCGGCGCCCTGCTCAGCTATTCGCCGCAGGACGCGGCCTGGTCCACCACCGGCAGCAGCGAAGCGGCCAGCGCGCTCAAGGCCGGCGAAGCCATCACCCGCAATTGGGGCGGGCGCCTGGGCGCACACCTGGCCGATGCCAGCTATTTCCTGTTTGGTTTTTCCGTCTGGTGGGCGCTGGCTGCAGGTGTTCGTGCCTGGCTGGGTTCGCTGGCGCGTGGCCTGCGCAGCCAGCCCGCTTCCAGCACGGCGGTTGACCGGGTCAAATTCTGGTCCTGCCTGGCCTTGCTGCTGCTGGCCAGCACGGCGCTCGAATGGTCGCGGCTGTACCGCTTTGAATTCAGGCTGCCCGGCCATGCGGGCGGGGTGCTGGGGCACCTGGCGGGCCCCGCCAGCGTGAAGTGGCTGGGGTTTACCGGCTCCGGCCTGGTCTGGATTGCTGTCGGCGTGATTGCGGTGTCGGTGGTGTTTTCTTTTTCCTGGGCCCACACGGCCCAGCGCATAGGCGCCTGGATTGACGAGCTGATCGAGTCGCGCCGCGAAAAACGCGAGATGGCCGAGGATCTGGCCGTGGGCCGCGTCGCAGCCCGCGAGCGCGAGGAAATCCTGCATGAAGAACGCATCGAGATCGAGGAACATCATCCGGTCCCCGTGCTGATCGAGCCGACACTGGCCGAAATTCCCAAAAGCGAGCGGGTGGCCAAGGAGCGGCAAAAACCGCTGTTCAGTGAAATGCCCGACTCCAAGCTGCCGCAGGTGGACCTGCTGGACGGCGCGCTGATACGTCAGGAAACCGTGGCGCCCGAAACGCTGGAGATGACGTCGCGGCTGATCGAGAAAAAACTCAAGGACTTCGGCGTCGAGGTGCGTGTCGTGGCGGCCGCGCCCGGTCCGGTCATCACGCGCTACGAGATCGAACCGGCCACCGGCGTCAAGGGCGCGCAGATTGTCAACCTGGCCAAGGATCTGGCGCGCGCGCTCAGCCTGGTGTCCATCCGCGTGATCGAGACCATTCCCGGCAAAAACTACATGGCGCTGGAACTGCCCAACGCCAAACGCCAGTCCATCAAGCTCAGCGAAATCCTGGGCTCGCAGGTGTACAACGAGGCCAAGTCCATGCTGACCATTGGCCTGGGCAAGGACATCAGTGGTGCGCCGGTGGTGGCCGACCTCGCCAAGATGCCGCACTGCCTGGTGGCCGGTACCACCGGCTCCGGCAAGTCGGTGGGTATCAACGCGATGATCCTGAGCCTGCTTTACAAGGCCGATGCGCGCGATGTGCGCCTGCTGCTGATCGACCCGAAGATGCTGGAGATGAGTGTCTACGAAGGCATTCCGCATCTGCTGGCCCCCGTGGTCACCGACATGCGCCAGGCCGCGCACGGCCTGAACTGGTGTGTGGCCGAGATGGAAAAGCGCTACAAGCTGATGAGCAAGATGGGGGTGCGCAACCTGGCCGGCTACAACGTCAAGATCGACGACGCCAAGGCGCGTGGCGAGTTCATCTACAACCCCTTCAGCCTGACGCCGGAGCAGCCCGAGCCACTGGAGCGCCTGCCCTACATCGTGGTCGTGATCGACGAGCTGGCCGACCTGATGATGGTGGTCGGCAAGAAGATCGAGGAGCTGATCGCCCGCCTGGCGCAAAAGGCGCGCGCCGCCGGCATCCACCTGGTGCTGGCCACCCAGCGCCCCAGCGTGGACGTGATCACCGGCCTGATCAAGGCCAACATCCCGACGCGCCTGTCCTTCCAGGTCAGTAGCAAGATCGACAGCCGCACCATTCTTGACCAGATGGGCGCCGAGGCGCTGCTGGGCATGGGCGACATGCTGTACATGCCGAGTGGCACCGGTTTTCCGGTCCGTGTACACGGCGCCTTTGTCAGCGACGACGAGGTGCACCGCGTCGTCGCCTACCTGAAGCAGCAGGGCCAACCCAACTACATTGACGGCGTGCTCGAAGGCGGCACGGTGGACGGCGAGGGTGACCTGCTGGGGGATGGCAACGGCGGCAGCGAGGGCGACAAGGACCCGATGTACGACCAGGCGGTCGAGATCGTGCTGAAAAACCGCAAGGCGTCGATTTCACTGGTGCAGCGCCACCTCAAGATCGGTTACAACCGGGCTGCCCGCATGCTTGAAGAGATGGAGAAATCGGGCATGATCAGCGCCATGTCGGGCAGCGGACAGCGCGAAATTCTGGTGCCCGCACGCGCCGAATGACGACAGCAGGGGATTTACCGGGGCGATACATTGTTCAGGCAACCAATGCCCGCCGCTTGAGTCCCACAAGCACTGTTCACCCAACGGGGCTTACCCCTCTATTTGCCATGACCCATTCCCTCCGATTTTCCGCCCCCGCCCGCCGTCCCTTGGCCAGCGCATGCCGGGCCACATTGGCCGGCCTCTTTGCCGTTTTTGCCATTGCTGCCAGTGCGCAGGTGAGCACTACCAACGGCCTGGAAAGCCTGGAGGCCTTTGTCAAGAACACCAAAAGCGGACGGGCCGTGTTCACCCAGGTGGTGACCAGCCCGGCACGCGAAGGGCAGACCGCCAAGACAAAAACCTCCAGTGGCAGCTTCGAATTTTTGCGCCCCAACCGCTTCAAGTTTGTCTACAAAAAACCGTTTGAGCAAAGCATCGTGTCCGACGGCCAGACCCTGTGGCTGCACGACGTGGACCTGAACCAGGTCACGGCCCGCAAGCTCACGCAGGTGCTCAGCGGCACGCCCGCGGCCGTGATCGCGGCGGCGGCAGACATCAAGGCCTTGCAGGCCGATTTCACCCTGGTACCGCAGCCCGACAGAAACGGCCTGGAGTGGGTGCAGGCCACACCCAGGACCAAGGACGGCCAGGTGCAAAACATCACCGTCGGTTTCAGGAACACCGGCAAGGGCAGCGAGCTGGCCGTGCTGGAAATCCTCGACAGCTTCGGCCAGCGTTCGGTCATGACCTTCAGCCAGTTCGAGGTCAACCCGGCCCTGGGTGCCGCCGGTTTCCAGTTCAAGCCACCGGCCGGCGCGGACGTGATTCGCCAATAGGACAAACAGAAGAGGATACATGGCCGCTCTTGACGGGACCCCTTTCGGGCAGGATGCCGATGTCCGGGCGGCGGCCCCGCTGGCCGAGCGCCTGCGCCCGAAAAACCTCGGTGAGGTGATTGGCCAGCAGCACCTGCTCGGCGAGGACATGCCGCTGCGCATTGCCTTTGAGTCGGGCCAGCCCCACAGCTGCATCCTGTGGGGCCCGCCCGGCGTCGGTAAAACCACGATCGCACGCTTGATGGCCAGCAGTTTCGACGCTCACTTCATCACCATCTCGGCCGTGCTGGGCGGTGTCAAGGAAATCCGTGAAGCGGTCGAGCAGGCCAGCATCTGGCAGGGCCAGGGCGGCAAACGCACCATCGTGTTTGTCGACGAGGTGCACCGCTTCAACAAGAGCCAGCAGGATGCGTTCCTGCCGCATGTGGAAAGCGGCCTGTTCACCTTCATCGGCGCGACCACCGAAAACCCCTCGTTTGAAGTCAATTCGGCCTTGCTGTCACGCGCGGCGGTGTATGTGCTGCAGCCCCTGGGCGAGGAGGATCTCAGGCAAATCATCGCCAGGGTCCTTGCCGAGAAAGCGCTGCCAGCTATCAAAAACATAGCTGCCGAGGCTGCCGACCAGCTCGTGGCCTATGCCGACGGCGATGCCCGGCGGCTGCTCAATACGCTGGAGTCGCTCAATGTGGCGGCCCAGCGCGAAAAAAAGGGCGGCAGTCTGGAGGTCACGGCGGCCTGGCTGCTCAAGGTGCTGGGCGAGCGCATGCGCCGCTACGACAAGGGCGGCGAGCAGTTCTATGACACGGTCTCGGCGCTGCACAAGTCGGTGCGCGGCTCCGACCCGGACGCTGCGCTGTACTGGCTGGTGCGCATGCTCGACGGCGGTGCCGAGCCCAAATACATGGCGCGGCGCCTGATCCGCATGGCCAGCGAGGACATCGGCCTGGCTGACCCGCGTGCGTTGCGGCTGGCGCTCGACGCCGCCGAGGTCTACGAGCGCCTGGGTTCGCCCGAGGGCGAGCTGGCGCTGGCTGAATGTGTGGTCTACCTGGCCATCGCCCCCAAGTCCAATGCGGTGTACAAGGCCTTCAACGAGGCCAGGGCACTGGTGAAAAAGGACGGCAGCCGGCCGGTGCCGCTGCACCTTCGCAATGCGCCGACCCAGCTCATGAAAGAGCTCGATTACGGCAAGAACTACCGGTATGCCCATGACGAGGAGGGCGGCTTTGCCGCCGGCGAAAGCTACTTCCCCGACGGCATGCCGGTGCCGGTGTTTTACCGTCCGGTGAACCGGGGTCTGGAGATCAGGATTGGTGATAAGTTGAATGAGCTGAAGTTGATGAACAAGCAGAAAAACTAATGGAAAACAAAACCTGCTGATAAAGCCTGATTCGGTTCGATAAATACGCTATCTCGAGGGTAAACCCCGCGAAAACCGGCTTGCTGGCCCGTTTCTCGCTAGAGACGCATGGCTACAATTTGCGGATTAGCTCGCCACCCAATCCAGTTGTCATCTGGTGTTGATAGGCGGGCTTTTTGTTAACTCACACGGCCTCATGGTGATCCCAGGAGGTTCGTGGCCGCCAGGCGGAGTTGACAATTTCAACCAATCGGAGACTGAGTTATGGAAGTTTTGCTTCAGCAGATCATCAACGGGCTGGTGCTGGGCAGCATGTATGCCCTGGTCGCCCTGGGCTACACCATGGTGTACGGCATCATCAACCTGATCAACTTCGCGCACGGCGAGGTGCTGATGGTGGGGGCGCTGACCAGCTGGACCATCATCGTCTGGATGCAGGAGGCCATGCCGGGCACGCCGGGCTGGATCATCCTGGTGATCTCGCTGCTGATCGCCTTCGTGGTGTGCGGTGCGCTCAATTTTGCGATTGAAAAAATCGCCTACCGGCCGCTGCGTAACTCGCCCAAGCTGGCACCCCTGATCACCGCCATCGGCATGTCCATTCTGCTGCAGACCCTGGCCATGATCATCTGGAAGCCCAATTACAAGCCTTACCCGACCCTGCTGCCATCCGAGCCGCTGCAAATCGGCGGCGCCGTGATCACCGTCACGCAAATCTTCATCCTGGCTGCCACCGCCGTCTCGCTGTCCATCCTGATGTACCTGGTCAACTACACGCGGCTGGGCCGGGCGATGCGCGCCACCGCCGAGAACCCGCGTGTGGCCGCCTTGATGGGCGTCAAACCCGACACCGTCATCTCGGCGACCTTCATCATCGGCGCCGTGCTCGCGGCGCTGGCCGGCGTGATGTACGCGTCCAACTACGGCACGGTGCAGCACACCATGGGCTTTCTGCCCGGCCTCAAGGCCTTCACCGCCGCGGTGTTCGGCGGCATCGGCAACCTCGGCGGTGCGGTGCTGGGCGGCATTCTGCTGGGGCTGATCGAAGCCATTGGCGCCGGCTACATTGGCCCGCTGACCGGTGGCGTGCTGGGCAGCCAGTACTCGGACATCTTCGCCTTTATCGTGCTTATTTTTGTGCTCACGCTGCGGCCTTCAGGGCTGCTCGGGGAACGTGTGGCGGACAGGGCCTAGGAGAACCTCGATGAAAACCAAAAAAATCGTCACTTTTCTCATCGTCGCGGCGGCCCTGCTGGTGCTGCCCTTGTTGCTGCAGCAGGGCGGCAACGCCTGGGTGCGCATTGTCGACATGGCCCTGCTCTATGTCCTGCTGGCCCTGGGCCTGAACATCGTGGTGGGTTACGCCGGCCTGCTGGACCTCGGCTACGTGGCTTTCTTTGCGGTGGGTGCCTATTTGTATGCCTTGCTCGCTTCGCCGCATTTGGCCGATGCCTTTCCCTTCATAGCTGCCAATTTCCCAAATGGCCTGCACCTGCCGATCTGGGCCGTCATTCCGATGGCGGCGGCCCTCGCCGGTCTTTTCGGCGTGCTGCTGGGCGCCCCCACGCTGAAGCTGCGTGGCGACTACCTGGCCATCGTCACGCTGGGTTTTGGCGAAATCATCCGCGTGTTCCTGAACAACCTGGACCGTCCCATCAACCTGACCAACGGGCCCAAGGGCATCAGCCAGATCGACTCGATGAAGTTCTTCGGGTTCGACCTGGGCAAGACGCATGACTTCTTCGGCATCGAGTTCACCTCGGTGTCGATGTACTACTACCTCTTTCTGGTGCTGGTCATCGTGTCGGTGGTCATCTGCCACCGGCTGGAGAACTCGCGCATCGGCCGCGCCTGGATGGCGATTCGCGAAGACGAGATCGCGGCCAAGGCCATGGGCATCAACACCCGCAACCTCAAGCTGCTGGCCTTCGGCATGGGTGCGACCTTTGGCGGCGTGTCCGGCTCCATGTTTGCCGCCTTCCAGGGTTTTGTCTCGCCTGAGTCCTTCAGCCTGATGGAGTCGGTCATGATTGTGGCCATGGTGGTGCTCGGCGGCATCGGCCACCTGCCGGGTGTCATTCTCGGCGCGTTGCTGCTGGCCGCGCTGCCGGAAGTGCTGCGCCACGTGGCCGGTCCGCTGCAGGCCATGACGGGCGGCCGCCTCGACTCCGCCATCCTGCGCCAGCTGCTGATTGCGCTGGCCATGATCACCATCATGCTGTCCAGGCCGCGCGGCCTGTGGCCGGCGCCCGACCACGGCAAATCGCTGGTCAACACCGGCAGCGGAAAATAAGGGCAAGGCCATGAGCGAAACCATTCTCAAAGTCTCCGGCGTCTCCAAACGTTTTGGCGGCCTGCAGGCCCTCAGCGATGTCGGCATCCACATCGAACGCGGCCAGGTCTACGGCCTGATCGGCCCCAACGGCGCCGGCAAAACCACCTTCTTCAATGTGCTGACCGGGCTGTATACGCCCGACAGCGGCACCTTCGAGCTGGCCGGCAAGCCCTACAAGCCGTCGGCCGTGCACGAAGTGGCCAAGGCCGGCATTGCGCGCACCTTCCAGAACATCCGCCTGTTTGCCGACATGACGGCGCTGGAAAACGTCATGGTGGGGCGCCACATCCGCACCAAATCGGGCCTGATCGGCGCGGTGTTTCGCACGCCGGGTTTCAAGGCCGAGGAAGCGGCCATCTCCAAACGCGCGCAGGAGCTGCTCGACTATGTGGGCATCGGCAAATACGCCGACTACAAGGCGCGCACGCTGAGCTACGGCGACCAGCGCCGCCTCGAGATCGCGCGGGCCCTCGCGACCGACCCGCAGCTGATTGCCCTGGACGAACCTGCCGCCGGCATGAACGCCACCGAGAAGGTGCAGCTGCGCGAGCTGATCGACCAGATCCGCAAGGACAACCGCACCATCCTGCTGATCGAGCACGATGTCAAGCTCGTCATGGGCCTGTGCGACCGCGTCACCGTGCTCGACTACGGCAAGCAGATTGCCGAAGGCCCGCCCTCCGAGGTGCAGAAAAATGAAAAAGTGATCACCGCCTATCTGGGCACCGGTCATTGAAGGAAATCAAGAACATGGCCACCACAAGTCATACCACCCTGCTCAAAGTCACCGGCCTCAAAGTGGCCTACGGCGGCATCCAGGCGGTCAAGGGCGTCGATTTCGAAGTCAAGGAGGGTGAACTGGTCACGCTGATCGGCTCCAACGGCGCCGGCAAGACCACCACCATGAAAGCCATCACCGGCACGCAGCCGCTGCTCGACGGCGACATCGAATACCTGGGCAAAAGCATCAAGGGCCAGGGCGCCTGGGACCTGGTCAAGGAAGGCCTGGCCATGGTGCCGGAAGGCCGCGGCGTGTTCACCCGCATGACCATCACGGAAAACCTGCAGATGGGCGCCTACATCCGCAACGACAAGGCCGAAATCGCTGCTGACATGGAAAAGATGTTTACGCTGTTCCCGCGCCTGCGCGAACGCAAGGACCAGCTCGCCGGCACCATGTCCGGCGGCGAACAGCAGATGCTGGCCATGGGGCGTGCGCTCATGAGCCGTCCCCGCGTCTTGCTGCTCGACGAACCGTCCATGGGCCTGAGTCCCATCATGGTCGACAAGATTTTTGAAGTCGTCAGGGACGTGTCGGCGCAGGGCGTCACCGTGCTGCTGGTCGAACAGAACGCCAGCCGGGCCCTGGGCATTGCCGACCGCGGTTATGTCATGGAGTCGGGCCTGGTCACGATGAATGGCGAGGCGAAGGCCTTGCTGGACGATCCGCGGGTGAGGGCGGCTTACCTGGGGGAGTGATTCTTCAGGGTTTTGTGCGCCTGGCCCTTGTGCGGTGGGCGCAAGCAGCTATTTAATTCATAGCGCGATCTGATGCCAACCCTTCGGGCTGACCTGTCAACGCCTGTTTGAACTGTGGCGATCCTTCGGCAGGCTCCGGGCGAACGGGCTGCGGCGCTTCAATGACCCGCATGGGCCCTGGCGCATGAGCTAGGGAATGCCACGGTGACCCCGGTTCCCGGTTTTGCCACAATCGGGGCCATGAAAACATCATGCCTCCCTTCTTTCGCAGCCCGCGCGCTGGCCGCGGCCGCCATCGCCGTGCTGGCCCTGTCGTCCCCTCTCGCCGTGGCGCAACCCAAGGTCATGCGCATCATCGTGCCCTATGCCCCCGGCGGCCCGATCGACGTGACCGCGCGCCTCATGGCCGAGCGCGTCAAGGACACCCTGGGCACCGTGATCATTGAAAACCGTCCCGGTGGCGGCGGCAACATCGGCGCCGATGTGGTGGCCAAAGCCGCGCCCGACGGTCTGACCATCGGCATTGCCGCCGTGGCCACCCACGCCATCAATCCGTGGCTTTACAGCAAGATGCCGTACAACGCCGCCACCGACTTTGCGCCCATCACGCAGATGCTGCGCGTGCCGAACGTGCTGGTGATGAACGCCGACACCGCCAAACGCCTGAACATCCACACACTGGCGGACCTGATCGCCTACGCCAAAGCCAACCCGGGCAAACTCAACTACGCCAGCGGCGGCAACGGCAGTGCGGGCCACCTGGCCGGCGAGATGTTCAAGAAGGAAGCCGGCATTTTTGCGCTGCACATTCCCTACAACGGCGGCAACCCGGCGCAGCTCGCGCTGCTCAGCGGCCAGGTCGATTTCAATTTCGACAACTTGGCAACCGCCTCCGCCAACATCAAGGCCGGCAAACTCAAGGCGCTGGCCGTGACCACCGAAAAGCGCAGTGCCGCGCTGCCCGAGGTGCCGGCCGTGGCCGAAACGCTGAAGGGTTTTGCCATCGACACCTGGTGGGGCCTGGTGGCCCCGGCCGCCACACCGAAAGACGTGGTCGTCAAACTGAACCAGGCTTTTGTGGCTGCCCTCAACTCGCCGGAAGCCAAAACCCGCTTTGCCGCGCTGCTGGCCGAGCCCGTGGCGAGCTCACCGGAACAGTTTGGCGCTTTCATGAAAAGCGAGCTGGCCAAGTATGAGAAGGTGGTGAAGGCTTCCGGGGCGCGAGTGGATTGATTTTATTGAGAGGCGTTTGAGGCTCTGGCCCTTATTCCACGGGCGCAAGAAGCTATTGAATTAATAGCGTTTCCATGCGCCGTTCGGGCTGAACCTGTCGAAGCCTGTTCAAGCTTGCGAGTTGGAGGGTCTTCCAATAAGCCGGGGGTTGCCCGGCGGCAACTCACTTTTCTTTTGCGTCGCCACGGCCAAAAGAAAAGTAAGCAAAAGAAAAGGCGACCCGATGGTCTGGGTCCCCTGCGCTGCGCTTCGGGGCAACCTCCGGTGCTCGCCTAAAGTGGGGTCGAGCTCGAACTCGCCTTCGGCTCAGACAATCGCTCGCCCTGATCCACTTTCGGCTGTGCTCCTCGGCCCAGCCCGACGGGTGGGGGAACAAAGACAAATACCAAACACCGAATGCGGGGAGCCATGACGCGCGCAGCGCGTCATGGCGGAGTCAAGCAGCCGTCATGTTTGCACGCGAGCGCAGCACACGCGGCCACATGAAGTCCCCCGCCATCGCCCAGCGGGGCGAGGGGCGGGGGGAGGGAGTGGGGAGTTGCTCCTACTGCCCCCATGCCGACCACTAACGGAGCGTGACGCCAGCGGCGGAAAAATTCAGGCCAGCGCTTTGGCCTTGTCCGCCTCAGTAGTAAACGAGTCCGCAAAAAACTCTTCCGGCGGCAGGCCGCCGATCGCGCTGTAGTCGGCGCGGGCCGAGTCCACCACGATAGGCGCCCCGCAGGCATAGACCTGGTGGCCCGAGAGGTCGGGGAAGTCTTCCAGCACCGACTTGTGCACGAAACCGGTGCGGCCCGTCCAGTTGTCTTCCGGCAGCGCGTTGGAGATCACCGGCACATACGTCAGGTTGGGCATTTCTGCGACCTTGGCCATCACCCAGTCGTTCATGTACAGGTCGGCCGGGCGGCGGCCACCCCAGTACAGCACCGCGGGCCGGGTGATGCCCTTGAACTGCATGTGTTCGATCAGCGCCTTGATGGGCGCAAAGCCCGTGCCCGAGGCCAGCAGCACCATGGGTTTGTCGCTGTCTTCGCGCAGGAAGAAGCTGCCGTAAGGCCCTTCAATGCGCAGGATGTCTTTTTCCTTCATGGTGCCGAACACCTGCTCGGTGAATTTGCCGCCCGGCATGTGGCGGATGTGCAGTTCGATGCCCGGGTTGTCCAGCTGCGTGTGCGGCGCATTGGCCATGGAGTAGCTGCGGCGGTCGCCGTCGCGCAGCAAAAACTCCACGTACTGGCCGGCGTGGTACTTGAACACATCGCTGGCCGGCAGTTGCAGGCGGATCACGATCACGTCGTGCGAGGCGCGCGCCAGGCTGCTCACGCGGGCCGGCATTTTCTTGATCGGGAAGGCGCTTTCGTCGGTCACCTGGCGCGACTCCAGCACCACGTCGGTCTGCGCCACGCCGCAGCAGGTCAGGATGAACCCCGCGGCTTCTTCCTCGTGCGACAGTGCCTTGAGCTGGTGCGGGCCGTGCACCACCGTGCCTTCGATCTTTTTGCACTTGCAGGAACCGCAGGCGCCGTCCTTGCAGCCGTAGGGCATGCCGATGCCCTGGCGGATGGCCGCGGCCAGCAGCGCTTCGTCGGGGTTGGCGGTGAACGAGCGGCCGCTGGGCAGCACGGTGACGTTGAAAGTCATACTGGTTATCCTCTGACGTAATCCTGTTTTTATAACTCTGGCTGTTTTCAGCAGATTCCCCAATTTTGCCCTCAAACCAAAGTCCCCTCGGCGCCCTGCCTTCGCGCTTTCGCCGCCAGCGTATTCTGATCATCGGCTGCGGCGACGTCGGCCTGCGTGTCGCACGCCAGCTGGCGCCGCGTGTGCGCCTGCTGGCCCTGACCTCGTCGCCCGAGCGCCGCCCTGAACTGCGCGCCCGGCACATCACGCCGCTGGCCGGCAACCTGGACCAGCCCGCGACCCTGCGGCGGCTGGCCGGGCTGGCCACCCGCGTGGTCCACCTGGCCCCGCCACCCGGCGAGAACCTGCCCGACTGGCGCCGCGACCCGCGCACGCTGGCCCTGCTGCGCGTTTTGCGCCTGCGCGGCCTGCCGCAAGCGGTGGTGTACGGCTCGACCAGCGGCGTGTACGGCGATTGCCAGGGCGAATGGGCCAGCGAAACCCGCCCCGTGAACCCGCACACGCCGCGCGCCTGGCGCCGCGTTGATGCCGAGTCGCAACTGCGCTTTTTTGGCCGTTCCAGCGGTGTGCGCGTGCACACGCTGCGCATTCCGGGCATTTACGCCCCCGATCGCGAGGGCGGCACGCCGCACGGCCGCCTGCTCAAGGGCACGCCGGTGCTGGCGCCCGCCGACGACGTGTTCACCAACCACATCCATGCCGACGACCTGGCACGCGCCTGCGTGGCGGCCCTGTGGCGCGGCAAACCGCAGCGCACCACCAATGCCAGCGACGACACCGAGCTGAAGATGGGCGACTACTTTGACCTCGCGGCCGACCTGTACAGCCTGCCGCGCCCGCCGCGGGTGGCACGCAGCACCGCGCAGGACGAGTTGCCTCTGATGCTGCTGAGTTTCATGAGCGAGTCGCGCCGGCTCGACAACACGCGCCTGAAGCAGGAGCTGAGGCTGCACCTGTGTTACCCCACGGTGGCACAGGGTTTGATGCTACAAAAAGAGTAGCTTTCTGCGCCGGCCGGGCAAGGGCGGGAGGTCATTTTCATTACAGTGAATAGGGCCCTGTTTTGCGCGCTTTTCAGCGCTATCCTGCCCGACCTTTCTTGCTACCGTGCATGGGTCTGGCCTCTCCCGCGTTTTGAGACGGAAGCGGCCCGCAGGAGGCGACACACATGCAAATCGACAACTGGAAAATCAGCACGCGGCTGGGGGCGGGCTTCGGCCTGGTCCTGCTGATGACGGGCGCCCTGGTGGCGGTGGGGCTGGGCGGCCTGGCCGGCGTCGGCGCGGCCAGCCGCGACATCACCGACCACGACTGGTCCCGCGCCGGGGCGACGGCGACGGCCAGCGCCGCGACCCAGGCGAACGCACGACGTACGCTGGAGCTCTTCCTGGCCGGTGATGCCGCGCAGGCGGCGGTGCTGCGGCAGCAACTGGCGGCCGGCGACAAAGCCGTGGCAGAAGCGCTGGCTGCGCTGGACCAAGGCAGCCCGCCGGCAGAAGAAAAAGCCCGGCTGGCGGACATTCGCAGCACGCGCGCCGCCCATGCGCTGGCCCTGGTCAATGTCACCCGGCAACTGGAGGCGGGCGAACGCGAGGCGGCCCTCCGCAGCTGGGGCGGCGAAGCCCGGCAGACGCTGGACCGGCTGCAGCAGGAGCTGCTGGCGTTGGCCGAACTGCAGACGCGCCAGGTCCGGGCGCGCGGACAGGTTGTTGAAAGCGACATGGCCGCGGCGCGCCGCTGGATGCTGGCGCTCGGGCTGGCCGCCTTGCTGGCAAGCGGCATCGTGGGCTGGCGGCTGGCGCGCAGCATTGCGCAGCCGCTCAATGAGGCGATCTACATTGCCGAAACCGTGGCATCGGGCGACCTCAGCCAGGAGTTTGCCACCGAACGTGGCGGTGATTTCGGCCGCCTGCTGGGCGCCCTGGGCGGCATGGAGGACACCCTGACCGATCTGGTCAGCCGCATCAAGGCCTCGACCGATTCGATCACCCTGGCGTCCCGGGACATCGCGGCCGGCAACGCCGACCTGTCGCGCCGCACGGAAGAGCAGGCTGCCTCGCTGGAGGAGACCGTCTCCAGCATGGAGGAGCTGACCGCCACGGTCAGGCTGAATGCCGGGCATGCCAGCACGGCCAGCGGGCTCGCGGCCAGTGCCTCGGACATTGCCGCACGCGGTGGCGAGGTGGTGGTCCAGGTGGTGGACACCATGGCCGCCATCAGCGGCAGCTCCAGGAAGATTGTGGACATCATCGCGGTCATCGAGGGCATCGCCTTCCAGACCAACATCCTGGCGCTCAACGCCGCGGTGGAAGCCGCGCGTGCCGGCGAGCAGGGCCGCGGCTTTGCGGTCGTGGCCAGCGAGGTGCGCGGCCTGGCCCAACGCAGTGCCGGCGCGGCACGCGAGATCAAGGCCCTGATTGCCGACTCCGTGGCGCATGTGGAGAACGGCTCCGAGCTGGTCGGGCAGGCGGGCCGGACCATGCAGGACATCGTGCAGGCCGTCAGGCGCGTCAGCAGCCTGCTCGAGCAGATTTCGGCGGCCTCGGTCGAGCAGAGCAAGGGCATCGAACATGTGAACCAGGCCATGGTGCAGATGGACCAGGCGACCCAGCAAAACGCGGCGCTGGTGGAGCAGGCCGCCACTGCCGCCGCATCGCTGGCCGAGCAGACCCTGCAGTTGCAGACGGCGGTGGACGAATTCAAGCTGGACGACGAGCCGGCATCGGGTCCGGGGCCGGGTCCCATGGCTGCGCTGGAGCTCCGGGCGAGCACCCACGGCCGGCCGCTGCTGACTGCCGTCGCACCTTAGATGCTACAAAATCAGGAGCTGGTGGCGCTTGTCTGTCAAGGGCTGAGGGCCGATTTGACCTGAAGCCTCAGATGCCGGAAGGTTTTTTCAGGGTCTGCAGGCGGTCCTGCGCCTTCAGCACAATGGTCTTGACGTCGGCACCCTGCAGCACCGTCAGGGCCACTTCCGCATCGGGTGCGGCCCGGTCCCAGAGTTTTTTGTAGAAGTCGGCCAGCGTCGCGACCTTGATGCCGTCCACCGCCAGCACCACGTCGCCGGCTTCCAGACCGGCCAGCTCGGCCGGGCTGTCCTTGCTGACGCGCACGATCTGGATGCGTCCGCCCTGGTCAATCGAGCTCAGGCCCAACCAGGGCCGGTGGCTTTGGGCGCTGGTGCCGGAACGCTGCATTTCAGCCAGGATGGGGCGCAGCAGGTCCACCGGCACAAACATGTTGCCGGGCAGGGGCCGGTTTTGTCCGCTGGCGTCCGCCACCAGCAGCGAGCCTATGCCCACCAGTTCCCCTTTCTGGTTGAACAGCGGCGCGCCGCTGTGATTGGCGCCGTTGCCCAGCAGGGGCGGGCTGGTGAACAGGGCCATGTCGATGTGGTATTCCCAGGTGCCGGAAAATGGACGTTTGCTGACCAGCCGTATCATGCTGATCTCGCCGTCGTCGCTGGTCTGCGGACCGGTCACGGCCATCAGCGCCTCGCCGGCTTGCAGGGTCAGGCTGCTGCCCAGCACCGCGACACTGACGCTGCTGTTGCTGCTGCCGGCGCGCAGGGGCAGCACGGGCCGCAGCAGGCCGAAACCGGTCGCCAGGTCGTAGGCCACGGCGCTTGCCGGCAGGGTCTTGTTGTCCTGCGTGACGATTTCAATCTGTTCGGCCTCCAGCATCAGGTAGCCAATGGTCAGGATCAGGCCATCCGGCGCAATCACCACCCCGGAGCCGCGGCGGAGTTGGCCCAGGGTCTCGGCCGACCGCGCCTCCTCGTCCACCAAGGCACGCACGCCGACCACCGAGGCGTTGGCCCTGGCCAGCGCTGCAATCATTTCCTGGGCGGTCGGCGGCTGGACGGTGGTCGCCAAGGCGGGCAGGGCCGCCAGCAGGACAGCCGCCCCGAAGGGCAGGGTCCAACGACGAAGTGAGCACATGACGGACTCCCGAAGCCGCAGAAAACACTGCGATTCAAGAATGCGCCTGATTCAATGCCGTGGCATTGCGCAGGGTCAAGTCACCCGGCACCCGCGCCTGGCTGCAAGGGGCTTACCAGCTCAGGCGCGCATGCACCCAGTGCGCGGCCGCCAGCAGACGGTGGTCGTCGCCAGGGGCGCCCACCAGCTGCAGGCCCACGGGCAGCCCGCGGCGGCCCCGGGCAAAAGGCAGGTGCACGCAGGGCAGGCCCAGCAGGGTCCAGGTCCGGCAAAACAGCGGGTCACCCGTGCCGTCCAGCCCGGCCGGGGCCTCGCCGATGCTGCTGGGGGCCAGCAACACGTCGTGTGATCCGAACAAGGCCTGCGCCTGGTGCCGCGCCTGCGCCGTTACCCGCAGGTTGTGCGCGTGGGTGTCACCCGCGATGGCCAGGCCAGCCGCAATCAGTGCCTGCAGGGGCGCACTGAGCTGGTCGCGATGCCGCAGGCGTTCATCGCTCAGGGAGCGCGCGGTCTCGAACGCCTGCACCTCTTTCTGCACGGCAACCAGGCCGGCCAGCTCGGGCGGCAGCGCCAGCGGCGCGCCGTGGCCGGCCAGCGCTGCTTCGGCCTGGGCCCAGGCCTGCTGGGTGTCCTCATCGGCCTGGGCCCACTCGGGTGTGCGGCAAAAGCCGATGCGCGGTGCGGCTGTTTGTGCAAACGCGGCGGGGTCGGCCAGCCGCGTATCGCCGGTCAGCACCGCGCCGAGCAGCGCCACGTCGCGCACGCTGCGCGCAAAGCCGCCCACCGTGTCCAGCGTTTCCGACAGGCTTTTGACGCCGGCCCGGGGCACGCGGTTGTGGCTGGGCTTGTAGCCGACCACGCCGCAAAACGCCGCCGGCCGAATCAGCGAACCGGCCGTTTGTGTGCCCAGCGCCAGCGGCAGCATGGCGTCGGCCACGGCGGCGGCCGAACCGCTCGACGAGCCGCCCGGCGTGTGCTCGGTGTGGTGCGGGTTGCGCGTGACGCCGGGGAACATGTTGGCCAGCTCGGTGGTCACGGTTTTTCCGAGCAGCACCGCGCCGGCCTCCCGGCACAGCGCCACGGCCGCCGCATCGGCCAGCGGCTGCTGGCCGGCATAAATGGGTGATCCGTAAGCGGTGGGCAGGTCACAGGTGTCGAACAAGTCCTTCACGCCAAACGGCAGGCCGTGCAGCAGGCCGCGCACCGGCCCGGCGTCGAGTTCGCGGGCCGTCGCCAGCGCGGCATCGGCGCCCAGCTGCACAAACGCCTGCAGCTGCGGCTCGCGTTCGGCAATGCGGTCCAGGCAGGCGCGGACCAGGTCCACGGCCTGGAGTTCGCGGCGTGCGAGCAGGCTGGCGGCTTGCCAGGCGTCGAGTTGGTGCAGGGGGGTGGTGGCGCGGGAGGAAGTCATGCCCGCCAGTATCCGTGCTTCTGCGCTTTTTGCGGGCAACGCCCACAAAAAAGGCCCCTCCCAAACTGGAAGGGCCTGTATCTGGTGCGCGGGGCCGGAATCGAACCCGCGAACGAAGTGCGCTTTGTCACTATCGCCCAGAGGCGGGCCGGTTCGGGAGAACCAAGCGACTGGTGTTCACAAGAGGGGGTGCGCGGGGCCGGAATCGAACCCGCGTACGAAGTGCGCTTTGTCACTATCGCCCAAAGGCGGGCCGGTTCGGGAGAACCAAGCGACTGGTGTTCACAAGAGGTGGTGCCCGGGGCCGGAATCGAACCGGCACGCCTTTCGGCGGGGGATTTTGAGTCCCCTGCGTCTACCAATTTCACCACCCGGGCAGGAAGAAGCAAAGAGGTAAATTATGGCACAGTGCAGGGTATGAATTATCCGACCATCGAAGACGCCATTGGCAAAACACCCCTGGTGGCACTGCAACGTATCCAGTCCCAAGCCAACACCCAACGCCACAACGTGGTCCTCGGCAAACTCGAAGGCAACAACCCCGCCGGCTCGGTGAAAGACCGGCCCGCGCTGTCCATGATCAAGCGCGCCGAGGAGCGCGGCGAGATCCGGCCCGGCGACACGCTGATCGAGGCCACCTCCGGCAACACCGGCATTGCGCTGGCCATGGCCGCGGCCATCAAGGGTTACCGCATGGTGCTGATCATGCCGGAGGATCTGTCGATTGAACGCGCGCAAACCATGAAGGCTTTCGGCGCCGAGCTGATCCTCACGCCCAAAAGCGGCGGCATGGAGCACGCGCGCGACCTGGCCGACCAGATGGCCAAAGACGGCAAGGGCCGCGTGCTGGACCAGTTTGCCAACCAGGACAACCCGCGCATCCACTACGAGACCACCGGTCCCGAGATCTGGGCCGATACGCACGGGAAAATCACGCATTTTGTCAGCGCTATGGGCACCACCGGCACCATCACCGGCGTGTCGCGTTTCCTGAAAGAGAAAAACCCGGCGATCAAGATCATCGGCGCGCAGCCCAGCGAGGGCTCGCGCATTCCCGGCATCCGCAAGTGGCCCGAGGCCTACATGCCGAAAATTTACGACCCCAGCCACATCGACGAGACCGTGCTGGTGAGCCAGCTTGACGCCGAAGACATGTGCCGCCGCTTGGCGCGCGAAGAGGGCATCTTCGCCGGCATCTCGGCCGCCGGCGCCTGCTGGGTGGCGCAGGAGATTGCCAAAACCGTGGAGAACGCGGTGATCGTGTTCATCGTCTGCGACCGCGGCGACCGGTATCTGTCGACTGGTGTGTTTCCGGCCTGATGTCCCTGCCGTTCAGGCTCAGGGCGAACGGTTTGGCCAGGGTTTGTATATAAAAAGTGGGCTGCCGCCCTTGTTCCACGGGTGCAGGTAGCTATCAAAAAAGAAGCAAAAAGGTTTGCATGTCATGAGCCAGGAATTCAAGTTTTGCCCCAGTTGCGCCACCCCGCTGGCGATGATTTCCCAGCTGGAAGACAGCGGCGAGACCGCACGCCTGCGCTGCCCGGCCTGCGACTACACCCACTGGAACAACCCGGTGCCGGTGCTGGCCGCGATCATCGAGCACCAGGGCAAGATCCTGCTGGCGCGCAACGCCGCCTGGTCCGGCAAGATGTACGCGCTGATCACCGGCTTCATGGAAGCCGGCGAAACGCCCGAAGGCGGCATCACCCGTGAGATCAAGGAAGAAACCAACCTCGACGTGACCGACCTCCAACTGATCGGCGTCTACGACTTCCAGCGCATGAACCAGATCATCATTGCCTACAGCGCCGTCGGCCATGGCGAAGTCAAACTCTCTCCCGAGTTGGTCGATTACCGGCTGTATGCCCATGAAGATGTGAAGTGCTGGCCGGCCGGCACCGGTTACGCCCTGGCCGATTTTTTGAAGTCCAGGGGTTTCGAGCCGGAGTTTGTGGAGTGGGCCAAGCGCGACTGATTCCCGCGGTTTGGCCAGGCGGGACGCATTCCGCTAGAATTTCCCTTGCTCCGGGGTGCAGCCCTGCTGGAAACGGCAGGGGTGGCTGAGATGGTCAGAACCAAACCCGCGAACTTGAATCGGTTCATACCGACGTAAGGAGAGCTGTCAGCAACCCGGTGCGGGACTGCCACATCTTTCGGAGCACTTGTTCAACAGAGCAACCGAAAGCGTGACCCATGGCTCCACCGGCGTTGATTGCTGATCTGCTGGCCTTCCTGGCCGACACCCACCCGTCCGACGAGGCCTTCGACCGGCAGGCGCTCGCGCTGTTTGCGCACCAGTTCCAGCACAACCTGCCGTTCCAGCGCTTTTGCCAGCAGCGCGGCAAAACCCTGCGCACCGTCAAGAGCTGGCGCGACATTCCCGCCGTGCCCATCAGCGCCTTCAAGGCCCTGACCCTGAGCTGCATTCCCGCCAGCGAAGCCGAGCGCACCTTCATGACCAGCGGCACCACGCAGGCCGAGGTCAAGGGCAAGCACCACCACCCCACGCTGGCCGTGTACGACGCGTCCATGATCCGCAATTTCCGCGAACGCTTCATGGCCGGCAGCGGCCGCATCCGCATGGGCATGTTGTTTCCGGACGAGACGCTGCTGCCGAATTCCTCGCTGGCGCATTACCTCGCGCTGGCCCTGCGCGAGTTCGGCACCGAAGCCAGCCACTACCTGCTGACGCAGCAGGGCCTGGACACGGTGCGCCTGATTGCCGAACTCGAGCGCGCGCAGCAGACCGGCGAGCCGTATGCGCTGCTGGGCGCGAGTTACAGCTTTGTGCACCTGCTCGACGAACTGCAGCGCCTGGGCAGAACATTCGCCCTGCCGGCCGGCAGCCGCGTGCTGGACACCGGCGGCTTCAAGGGCCAGTCGCGCGAGTTGTCGATGCAGGACTTTTATGCCCAGCTCTCGGCCACGCTGGGCATCCCCACCCGCCAGTGCATCAACATGTACGGCATGACCGAACTCAGCACGCAGTTCTACGACGACGGCAATGCGACCCTGCCCTCGGTCAAGTCGGGCCCGCACTGGATCCGCAGCCGCGTGGTCGAGCCGCTCAGTGGTGAGGAATTGCCGCGCGGTCAGCAGGGCATCCTCGCGCATTGCGACCTGGCGAACTTCAACTCGGTGACCACCATCCTGACCGAAGACGTGGGTGTGGCGGTGGACGGCGGCTTCTTGCTGCTGGGCCGCGCGCAGGGCAGCGCGGCCAAGGGCTGCTCGCTGGCGGTCGAGGAATTTTTGCAGGCGGCCGCGGCATGAGGCTGCTGCGCGAAACCGCCGGCTACCTGCCGGGCCTGCGCGCCGATGAGCTCGCGTGGCAGACGTTGGCCTTCGAGAGCACGGGCGGCCGCGTCGAGGTGGCCGTGCCGGTGCTGACCGAAGCGCAAATCATCGCGCTCACGCAGCGCGTGCGCAACGCCAGCCGCAGCTACCTCAAATCGCTGACGGTGGCGCAGATCGTGGACACCATAGACCGCGCCATCCACCGCCTGCTGGACCCCCAGGACCCGTGGCGGCGCAAGGCCGACAGCGTGTTGCCGCGGGTGACCGGTTACGACGCGGAGATGGTACGCCTGGGCTTGACGGGTTACCTCAAGACCTTCCGCAAGCCGCAACTGCTGCGTTTTCTGGCTGAAGACTTTGGCAACCCGCAACTGCTCGACGACTTTGTGCCGCGTCCCAAGGGCGGCTTCTCCAAGGCCTTCGGTCCCGATGTGGCGGTGCATGTCTGGGCCGGCAATGTGCCCGGCCTGTGCCTGTGGAGCCTGATTTCCGGCTTGCTGGTCAAGTCCGGCACGGTCGGCAAGGTGGCCAGCGCCGAGCCGCTGCTGGCCGGCTGGTTCGCGCAGCTGCTGGTCGAGATCGATCCGGGTCTGGCCGACTGCCTGGCCGTGGTCTGGTGGAAGGGCGGCGACGAGGCGCAGGAGAAAGTGTTCTTCGGCCACGCCGACCTGGTGTTGGCCTACGGCAGCAACGCGGCGCTGGCCGATGTGCGGCGCCAGGTGCCGGTCACCACGCGTTTCCTGCCCTTTGGCCACAAGCTCAGTTTCGGCCTGGTGGCCGCGTCCGCGCTCGATGCGCGCAAGGCGTCGCGGGCGGCTCAGCAGGCGGCCTACGACGTGGTGCGGTACGACCAGCAAGGCTGTTATTCGCCGCATGTGTTTTATGTGGCACGCGGTGGAAAAATCAGCCCGGACGAGTTTTCACGCTACCTCGCGCATGAACTGTCCGCCCTCGAAAAGAAATACCCGCGGCGCACGCTGAGCCTGGGCGAAGCGGCCGATCTCGCTGCATGGCGCCAGGCCGAGGAAATCCACAGCCTGTCGCCCGGCGGGCCGCAGGTGGCAGGCGAGGGCGACTGGACCGTGGTTTACCACCCCAGCCTGCAGCCGCTGGCGCCCGGCGCCCTGAACCGCACGGTGCGTGTGGTGGCGGTCGATCTGCTGGCCGACGTGATCCCGCTCCTGGGCCCGCACCGCGCCTTCTTGCAGACGGTCGGCGTGGCGGCCGCACCGCGCGAATTGTTCGGACTCGCCGAGCAGCTCGGCCGCGCCGGCGTCACGCGCATCTGCGCGCTCGGCCAGATGACGTCGCCCGAAGCCGGCTGGCACCACGACGGGCGCTTCAGCCTGCTCGACCTGGTGCAGATGGTGGACATCGACAGCTCGGCCGAAGCCGCAGCCGACATACTGGCGCCGTATGTCGACTGATACGCAGGCTTTTCTCGACATGCGCGGGGTCAGCTACAGCTTCCCGGCCTACCCGCAGGTGGTGAACCAGGTCGACTGGCAGATCGCGCGCGGTGAGGTGCACAGCCTGGTCGGCCGCAGCGGCTGCGGCAAGACCACGCTGCTCAAACTCGCGGCCGGCCTGCTGCTGCCCGACGCCGGTACGGTCACCGTCGATGGCCAGGCCTTTGGCAAGCCGGGCCGCCAGCTCGGCTTTGTGTTCCAGGCGCCGACCCTGCTCGAATGGAAAACCGTGCTCGACAACGTGCTGCTGCCGGTCGCCTTGCAGCGCAAGCCGCTGCCGGCGGATCGCACGCGTGCCGACGAACTGCTGGCGCTGATGGGCCTGTCCGGCCTGGGCCGGCGTTTCCCGACCGAGCTGTCGGGCGGGCAACAGAGCCGCGTCGCGATTGCGCGCGCCTTGCTGCTGGCGCCTTCGCTGCTGCTGCTCGACGAGCCGTTTGCGGCGCTGGACGCGATCACGCGCGAGGAACTGCAGGACGACTTTCTGCGCATCTGCCGCCTCGCACAGACCACGGTGTTTTTTGTCACGCACGACATCAGCGAAGCGGTCTACCTGGCCGATCGCGTGGCCGTGATGGCCGACGGAAAAATCACCGACGACCTGGCGGTGGACCTGCCCTGGCCGCGCGGGCGCGAGCTGCGTTACGGCGCCCCTTTCAACGCGGTGTGTGCGCAGGTGCGGCGCGCCATGGACGGAGGGGACACATGCTGAGCCGTGTGATGCTGGGACGGTTTGCAAGCCTGGGCCTGTTCGTGGCCATCGTGCTCGGCTGGGAGGCGCTGGCGCGTGGCGCGCATGTCTCGGCGCTGGTGCTGCCCGCGCCCTCGGTGATCGGGGCGGCGCTGTGGAGCGGGCTGCGCAGCGGCTACTTCTGGCCGCACCTGCTGCACACCGGGACCGAGCTGGTCCTGGGACTGGCGCTCGGCTGCGCCGCTGGTTTTCTGGGTGGCTTCGTGCTGGGCGAGTCGGCCTTTCTGCGCCGCGTGCTGTTTCCGTACGTGCTGGTCAGCCAGGTCGTGCCCAAGCTGGCGCTGGCGCCGCTGTTCATTGTCTGGTTCGGCTTCGGCATGACATCAACAGTGGTGATCACCGCGCTGATCTGCTTTTTTCCGCTGATGGAAAACACGCTGACCGGCCTGCAGCAGGTCGAGCCGCGCAAGCTCGAGCTGTTCCGCATGCTGGGCGCCACGCCGATGCAGACCCTGCTGCGCCTGAAGATTCCCTCGGGCCTGCCGGTCGTCATGGCCGGTTTTCGCGTGGCGGTGGTGCTGGCGCTGGTCGGCGCGGTGGTCGGCGAGTTCATAGGCGGCAGCAAGGGCCTGGGCGCGCTGATCATCGCCTCGCAGGCCATGATGGACACGCCGCTGATGTTCGCCGTGCTGCTCTTGATCACCGTGCTGGGCCTGGTGATGTATCAATTGGCGATTGGCCTGGAACGCCTGCTGCTCTGGCCGCATTTAAAAGAAAACTCAAAGGACTGACATGTACCCCTTCACCTCTCTTCTTCGTACCCTCGCCGCTGCCCTGCTCCTGACCGCTGGCCTGGCCCACGCCGCCGACAAGGTGGTGGTGGCCGGCTGGAGCCAGCCCATCACCGAGATCACCAACCTGCTGGTCGAGGAGGACAAAGGTTTCTTCAAGGCGCGCGGCATCGAGCTCGGCTACGTGCCGGGCGCGGGCGGCGGCGACGCGATCCGCAACATGCTGACCGGCCAGGCCACGGTGGCTTTCACCGACCCCGGTTCCTTCTTCGCCGCGCTCGACAAGGGCGAAAAGCTGCGTGCGATCTACGACATCTACCCGCAGAACGTCTTCAACGTGGTCGCGCTCAAATCCAGCGGCATCACCCGGCCGTCTGACCTCAAGGGCAAGAAGATCGGCGTCTACAGCCTGTCCAGCGGCACCCGGCAAAACCTGCTGGTGCTGCTGCAGCAGGCCGGGCTGACCGAGGCCGACGTGACCATCGTCGTCACCGGCCTGCTCAACTTCGCGCCGCTGATGCAGGGCCAGGTCGATGCGACCGCTGCGACCGACACCGGCCTGCTGGTCGGCCGCTCGAAAGGCTTGGCCGATGTCAACGTGATGGCGGTGCGCGACCACCTGAACATTTCCAGCGACCTGTTTGTGGTGACCGAAGCCACTTACCAGACGAAGAAGGACGTGCTCAAGCGCTTTCTCGCCGGCTACCGCGACAGCATGGCCTGGATGATGGCCAACCCGGACGAAGCCGCCGCGCTGGCCGTCAAACGCGCCATCGACGGCAAGAACCCGGCGATGAACCGCGAGATCATCAACCTGCGCAACGCCGCCAGCGTTTCAGCCGTCACGCAGGCGCGCGGCCTGGGCGCGCTCGACATGGCCATGTTCCAGAAAGCCGCCGACAGCTACAAAAAACTCGGCATGATCCAGCGCGAGATCAAGGCCTCGGACGTGGTCATGCAGGACCTGCTGCCGGCAAAGTAAGAAGTAAGAAGGAGTGGCCATGAAGTTCAAGGGCAAGGTGGTGCTGGTCACCGGCGCCGGGCGCGGCATAGGCGCGGCGATTGCGCGCGGCTTCGCGCGCGAGGGCGCGGCGGTGGTCATCAACTACCTGCAGGACGCTGCCTCGGCCGAAGCCGTCGCGAATGAATGCAAGGCACTGGGTGGCGACGGCTGGGCGCTGCAGGCCGATGTCAGTTCGCAGCCTGCCGTCCATACGATGGTTGCCCAGGTGCTGGCCGAGATGGGCCGCATCGACGTGCTGGTCAACAACGCCTTTGCGTCCTACAGTTTCGACCCCGAGCAGCGCAAGCTGTTCTGGGAGCTGGACTGGGCCGACTACCAGCGCCAGATTGACGGCGCGGTGCGCGCCACCTTCAACGTCTGCCAGGCCGTGCTGCCGCATTTCAAGCAGCGCAGCCAGGGTGCCATCGTCAACCTCGCCAGCGACCTGGTCGAGCGCCCCAGCGTGCCCTACCACGACTACAGCACGGCCAAGTCCGCCCTGGTCGGCTTCAGCCGCAACCTCGCGGCTGAACTGGGTCCGCTGGGCATACGCGTCAACTGTGTGGCGCCCGGCCTGGTCTACCCGACGGCCGCCAGCCGGCAGACGAAAGAAGAAGTCCGCGACCTGCTGACCGCCCAGACCCCGCTGCGCCGCATCGCCACCCCCGACGACGTGGCCGGTCCGGTGCTGTTCCTGGCCTCCGACTGGAGCGGCTTCATGACCGGACAGACCCTGTTTGTGGATGGCGGGCTGGTGATGCGCTGATTGGCCGAAGTTTCAAGACTTTTGGGCCTCCAGCCCATGTCTTTCTTGCGTGAGTAGCTATTAAAAATATAGCAATTTTGAGGGCGCCATCCGCGCTGTGTTGGCGCTCCCGCCTACACATGCCAGCCGCTGCGACGCCTAAGCTCGAAATTTCCTTCGGCAAGAGAGTCCCACATGGCAAACAGTTTGATTGAACAGATACTGGCAGGCGTTTTGTCCCATGCCACACGCGGTCGCGGCCAGCCCGGTGCGGAGAGCCCATCGCTGGACGGGGGCGCCGGTGGCGGCCTGGGTGACTTGCTGGGCGGAATGCTGGGCCGCGGTCGTGCGCCGGCGGGTGCCGCCACGGAACGCAACGCTCCGTTGGGCGGTGGCGGCGGCGCGCTGCTGGCCATGCTGTTGCCCCTGGCCATGCAGTGGGTGCAGCGCAATGGCGGCCTGGGCGCGGTGCTGGGCAAATTCCAGCAAAAAGGTTACAGCCAGCAGGCGGCGTCCTGGGTGTCGACGGGTGAAAACGAAGCCATGCCGCCGCAGGCCATCGACGACGTGGTGGGGCTGGGCGAACTGTCGCGCCTGTCGCAGCAGCTGGGCGTGCCGCAGCAGGAGGTGGCGGACGGCTTGGCGCAGATTCTCCCCGAGGTGGTGCACCAGCTGACGCCACAGGGCGAGGTGGCCGGCGACACCGACGCCGTGTTGACGGAGGGCATGTCGGAACTGCAGGCGCTGCTCGGCCGACTGGACGCTCGCTGAGTGTGCCTGGGCGTGGGGTGGTGATGCGGTGAGCCGCTTCGGCTGCATGCCTTTTTTTGCCCTAATCCCATAACTGGCAGGCGTGAGCAGCTATTTAAACAGGAGTAATAGGCTTCAGATGCGGCTCCGCGAGAGCCTCCTCAAATTGGCTCCCCCCCTTCGTTCAGAATGTTCAGATAAGCGTCGTAAACAAAAATACGGTTGCGGCGTTGCCCGGTCAGTTCACGGGCAATGCCCAGGCTCACCAGGGCTTGCATGGACTTGGAGGCGGTGGGGAATGTCATGCCCGCTTCCTGACAGAGTTGTCTCAGACTGCAAAGAGGGCGGCTGCGCAGCGCCCCGAGTACGCGCTGCGCATTGGCCGCACCGCGCCCGATCACCTGGCTGCGCTGAATATCCTGCTGGAACAGCGCCGCCAGCCGCTGTGCGGTTTGCACCGCGCCAGTGGCAGTTTGTTCCACACCCTCCAGAAAAAAATCCACCCAGGCTTCCCAGTCGCCGTGGGTACGCACCCGATCCAGCAACTCGTAATAAGTGGCGCGGTGCTGCTTGAAATACAGGCTCAAGTAGAGCAGCGGCTGCGCAAGCAAGCCGCCGTCGTGCAGCAGCATCGCAATCAGCAGCCGGCCCAGGCGGCCGTTGCCGTCGAGAAAAGGGTGAATGGTTTCAAACTGCACATGCGCCAGAGCCGCTTTGAGCAACACCGGACTGGACTCGGTTTGTCCCTGGTCGTGGATAAAGTTTTCCAGCGCCGACATGCAGGGCTCGACCTGCTGGGGCGGCGCCGGCACAAAACGGGCGTTGCCGGGGCGGGTACCACCAATCCAGTTCTGGCTACGGCGAAATTCTCCGGGTGCCTTGTCGCTGCCGCGCCCGCGTGCCATCAGGTGCTCATGCATTTCACGTAGAAGCCGGTTGCACAGTGGAAAGCCTTCGCGCAAGCGAGTCATGCCGTGCTCCAGCGCTGCAATGTAATTGGATACCTCCACCACGTCGTCAAACGGCACGCCGGGCAACTCGTCCAGTTCAAACAGCAGGAGATCGGACAGCGACGATTGCGTGCCCTCGATCTGTGACGACAGCACCGCCTCCCGCCGGACATAGGCATAGAGAAAAAGCTGGGGATCGGGCAGCAACATGCTGACGCTGTCCAGCCGTCCGACCGCCAGCGTGGCGCGTTCCAGCAAGCTTTGGCGGGTGCCAGTTAAATGCAGCGGGGGAGCCGGGGGCAAAGGTGCAGGTACAAATGCCTGAACGGTTTCGCCGCCGGCTACGCTGGCGGTGTAAGTCCCTGTTGCGTTACGAAGCATGGCGTTTCCTTGAATAAGGATTGTATTTATTAAAGAAAATAGCATTATTATTTAATATGATGCCAAATGGAAGCTCCCCTGACTCTTAATTCCTGGCTTGGGCGCACGCCCGGGCCATTTTTTCGGTCCGGATGACCAGCGCTTTCGGGTTGCTGGTGGGGCCGATGCGGTAATCACAATCACGCCAGAGCGGTCCGACAGCTCGGGGCAAGGCAGGCCGTTGACGAAGGCAATACCTTTGGCTTCCCGCGCCCTGCCAGCTTCACCAAAGCGGTTGTCGGCGTAACGAAAAAAATCAGGCCTAGAACGGGTGTAAAAAATTCAGAAGGTTTGAGGCCGGTATTGGCCCATAACTGGTCGGCTGCGGCCTACAGGCGGTTTTCAACTGCCACGAGATTTGAAGCCGTGTCGCCCCTGTGTGTCTGAATCGCTTGTATTCTGACGGAGCAAGTTAAGGGGCTGGAGTCGTTCCACATCTGTCTGCTGGATCGACACATCGTCGCCATGTGTCGATTTTTTCGGGTTTTATCGACATGACGCATACGGGATGGCCGCCCGCATTGGCCTGGGGGGGGGGGCGGAAGGGGCGGAATTTTAAGTGTTTTTGACATCCAGCCCTTATTCCACGTGCACAAGCAGCTATCAAAAAAGTAGCTATTGGCGGCTGCCGGTTGATGGTCGGCAGGCGCCCGCCCCGGAAGGCTTGCGATTCCCGCCGCGGCGTGGCCCGGCGGCACCGGCCCGCCTTGGTAAACTACGCGTCTGCCTTTGTAGCTCAGTGGATAGAGCGATCCCCTCCTAAGGGATAGGTCGCAGGTCCGATTCCTGCCAAGGGCACCATCTTTTTACGCTGTCGTGACGATCAGGTGCTGAACGGCTAGGCCGCTTCAGGCCGCGTCACTTGGACAGCAGGCGCATCGCCTCTTCCAGCCCCTTGATGGTTAGCGGGTACATGCGCTGGTTCACCAGCTGCTGGATCACACTGATGCTCTGACGGTACTGCCAGACGCCTTGCGGCTCGGGGTTGATCCAGACGAATTTCGGGAAGGCATTGGTCAGCCGCTGCATCCACTCGGCGCCGGCTTCCTCGTTGTTGTATTCGACGCTGCCGCCCGGCTGCAAAATTTCATAGGGGCTCATGGTCGCGTCGCCCACAAAGATCAGCTTGTAGTCCTTGTTGTACTTGCGGATGATGTCCCAGGTCGCGAACTTCTCGCTGAAGCGGCGGCGGTTGTTCTTCCACATGAAGTCATAGACGCAGTTGTGGAAGTAATAAAACTCGATGTGCTTGAACTCGGTCTTGGTGGCCGAGAACAGTTCTTCGACGCGGCTGATGTGTTCGTCCATGGTGCCGCCCACGTCCATCAGCAGCAGCACCTTCACGTTATTGTGGCGCTCGGGCACCATCTTGATGTCCAGCCAGCCGGCGTTGGCCGCGGTGGAGCGGATGGTGTCGTCCAGGTCTAGCTCTTCCACATGGCCTTCACGTGCGAACTTGCGCAGGCGGCGCAGTGCCACCTTGATGTTGCGCGTGCCCAGCTCCTGGGTGTCGTCGTAGTCCTTGTAGGCGCGCTGGTCCCAGACTTTCACCGCGCTTTTGTTGCGGCTTTTCTCCTGGCCGATGCGAATGCCCTGCGGGTTGAAGCCGTTGGCGCCAAACGGCGAGGTGCCGCCCGTGCCTATCCATTTGCTGCCGCCTTCGTGGCGTTCCTTCTGTTCTTCAAAACGTTTTTTCAGCGTTTCCATGAGCTCGTCCCAGCCCATCTTCTCGATCTTGGCCTTGTCTTCGGGGCTGAGTTCGAGCTCCAGGTTCTTGCGCAGCCATTCCAGTGGAATGTCCTTGGTGAAGTCGGCAATCATCTCCACACCCTTGAAGTAGGCCGCAAAGGCGCGGTCGAACTTGTCGTAGTGTTTTTCGTCCTTCACCAGCACGGTGCGGCTCAGGTAATAGAAGTCGTCGATTTTGTACGCGCCTGCGCCGATCTCGCCGTCCTCCCCCTTGCCGCTGTTGGGCCCGACCACGCCGGCCTGCAGCGCCTCGAGCAGCATCAGGTATTCCTTGACCGAGACCGGCAGCTTGGCCGAACGCAGGGTGTAGAAGAAGTCGATCAACATGGTCGGGCTCCCTTCATGGCTTCGATGGACGCGGCTTGTCCAGCAGGTAGAGGAGTTGCGCCTTCACTTCCGGCCACTCGCCGGCGCGCAGGCTGTACATCACCGTGTCGCGAATCGTGCCGTCGCGCCGCAAGGCGTGGCCGCGGATCACGCCGTCTTTTTGGGCGCCCAGGCGTTCGATGGCGCGTTGCGAGGCGAAGTTGAAATTGTCGGTGCGCCAGCCCACCACGTGGCAGCCCAGGGTCTCGAACGCGTGGGTGAGCATCAGCAGCTTGCAGGTGGTGTTGACGTGCGTGCGCTGGCAGCGCGCGGCGTACCAGGTGTAGCCAATCTCGACACGTTTCACGGCCGGCAAGATGTCGTGGTAACTGCTGCTGCCCAGCACGGTGCCGCTGGCGGCGTCGCGCACCGCAAAGGCAAAGCGGTGGCCGGCGTCGCGGGCCTGGAGCGCGTCCCCGATGTAGGCGTGGGTCTGGTCCGGTTCGGGCACCGAGGTCACGCGCAGCTTCCAGAGCTCGCCGTCGGCGGCCGCGGCGCGCAGGCCGGCTTCGTGATCCAGTGCCAGCGGCACCAGCTCCACGCCGCGCCCGGAAAGAATGACGGCTTGCACAAAACTCATGTGTCTTTGCCCTGTTTTTTGGCCTGCGCACGGCGCCAGCGCCGCGCGATCTGCAGCCCCAGACCACCGCCCAGGCCGACCAGCACGATGCCGCCTATGGCGCTGTTGCCGTAACCGGCGGCAAAAATGTCCAGGCCGAACAGCCGGCCCAGCCAGAAGCCGAGCAGCGCGCCGCCGACAAACCCGACAGCGTCGGACAGGCCTTCGACCAGCAAGTTGCGGTTGTCGCTTGCCATGGCTTGTCTAGCGGTTGTGGCGTTGCATGAACACCAGTTTTTCAAACAAGGTGACGTCCTGCTCGTTCTTGAGCAGCGCGCCCACCAGCGGCGGCACGGCGACCTTGTCTTCCTTGCTTTGCAGCGCTTCCAGCGGAATGTCTTCGGCGACCAGCAGCTTGAGCCAGTCCAGCAGTTCGCTGGTAGACGGCTTTTTCTTCAGGCCGGGCAGGTTGCGCACGTCGTAAAAGGTTTTCATGGCCGCGGCCAGCAGTTCTTTCTTGAGGCCGGGGAAGTGCACGTCGACGATCAGTTTCATCGTGTCGGCATCCGGGAACTTGATGTAGTGGAAAAAGCAGCGGCGCAAGAAGGCGTCGGGCAGTTCTTTTTCATTGTTCGAGGTGATGAAGACCAGCGGCCGGTGTTTGGCCTTGATCAACTCGCGTGTCTCGTAGCAGTAGAACTCCATGCGGTCGATCTCGCGCAGCAGGTCGTTCGGGAACTCGATGTCGGCCTTGTCGATCTCGTCGATCAGCAGCGCGACTGGCTCGTCGGCCGTGAAGGCCTGCCAGAGCACGCCCTTGATGATGTAGTTGTGGATGTCCTTGACCTTTTCGTCGCCGAGCTGCGAGTCGCGCAGGCGCGACACTGCGTCGTATTCATACAGGCCCTGCTGCGCCTTGGTGGTGGACTTGATGTGCCACTGCAACAGCGGCAGTTGCAAGGCTTCGGCCACTTCCTCGGCCAGCATGGTCTTGCCGGTGCCGGGCTCGCCCTTGACCAGCAGGGGCTTTTTCAGGGTGGCGGAGGCGTTGACGGCGAGCATCAGGTCCTGGGTGGCGACGTAGTTTTTGGAGCCTTGGAATTTCATGATGGACAGGAGGTGTAAACGGGAAGAGGAGTGAATCTGCGTTGATTCAGCCGGGGCAGGACCGGGCCGCGGCAGGCATAGATATAATCAGCGGTTGTTTTTTATAACAAATTCTCTTCTGATTGTGCGCGCAAAATGACCAAGCTGTTCACCACCATATTCGCCCTGGCTGTCTCATTTGTGACGGTTTCCGCCCATTCCCAGGACATCAAGGGTGATGTCAAGGCCGGCGAAACCAAAAATGCCATGTGTATCGGCTGCCACGGTATCAAGGGTTACCAGGCCAGCTTCCCCGAGGTCTACAAAGTCCCCATGATTTCCGGCCAGAGCGCCAAGTACATTGACGCCGCCCTGCATGCCTATAAAAAAGGCGAGCGCAAACACCCCACCATGCGCGGCATCGCCGAGTCGCTGAACGACCAGGACATTGCCGATCTGGCCGCGTATTACGCCCAGCATGGCGTGACCGAAGGCGCAGCCGCCGCAGCACGCACCGCCAAAACGCCCAGCCCGGCCGTCGCTGCCTTGCTGGGCAAGGCCAATTGCGCCTCCTGCCACGGTGCCGACTTCAGCAAGCCGATCGACCCGTCCTACCCCAAGCTCGGCGGCCAGCATGCCGACTACCTGTTTGTGGCGCTCAAGGCCTACAAGGTCGAGAACAACCCCAAGGTTGGCCGCGGCAACGCCATCATGGCTGGCATGGCCAAGCAGTACACCAACGCAGAACTCAAGCAGCTGGCCAGCTACCTGTCCTCCGTCGAGGGTGACCTGAAAGTGGTTCCGCAGAGCAAGTTCCGCTAAACGGTTTCGCTCCTGCAAAAAAGCCGCTGATTTCAGCGGCTTTTGTCATTCCGTGGTCAGTCTTTAGTGGCTTGGCGCTGCACGCAGGCGATGTAGGCGTCGCCGTCGGGCGGGCGCCCGGCGCGCTGGCTTTCCCAGACCATCTGGCCCAGGCAGTCCATGGCTTCATGGTGGGCGTCGTGCAGCGAATTGCGCCGGGCGGTCAGCAACTCGACGGCCTGCCGGATGCCGCGCGGCTGGTCAATCGAACACTGCTCGCTGATCGACAGGTGCATGGACAGGTGGAGGAAGGGGTTGGTCTTGCCGCCTTCCACGTCGTACATCTTGTCCAGCGCCGCATCGGCATCGGCAAAGTCGGCGTGGTACTCGGGGTGTTCGTCCAGCCACTGGCTTGCTATGGTTTCAATAGCTTCCAGCGGTTGCCCTGAGCGGGCCTTGGCATAAACGGAGCAGAAAAAACGACGGACGTCGGCTTGCGTAGGCGTGAACATGGCTCAAGCGTAGCATGGGGCCTGTGGTGGCTGCCGCTGTGGTGTTTTCGGGACGCGAAAAGGTCCGTCGGCAATGTCCTACGGCCCTGCGGGGCCTGATCGGCTAGATTACCCCCACGGCAGCGTGATCCCGGCAAGCGCGCGCCGGCATACCCATCATCCGGCGAGGAGAACTTCATGAATGCAATCAGAATCACAGGCATTGTCCTGATCGTGCTTGGCCTGGCCGGCTTTTTCACCGGCGGTTTCAGCTTCACCAAGGACACCACCAAAGCCAACATCGGCCCCATCCAGCTGACCGTGCAGGAAAAAGAGTCGATCAATGTGCCCCAGTGGCTCAGCATTGGCGCGATTGTCCTCGGCGCCGTGGTGCTGGTCATGGGTTCCCGCAAGTCCTGAACAGCCCGTCGGGTCATGGCCCGATCAGGTGCGTTGAACGCTGAGCAGACGTGAAATCGTTTGCGCGGCGGCCAGCAGGGCCGGCAGCATGCTGTCCTGCATGGCCCTGGCGCTGGTCCGGTTGGCCTGCCCGCTGATGTTCAGGGCCGCCACCCTCTTGCCCTGCCGGTCCAGAATCGGCGCGGCCATGGACACCAGGCCTTCTTCCAGCTCCTGGTTCACCAGGCACCAGCCCTGCTTGCGCGTCTGCGCAATTTTCTGGCGCAGGGTGTCCAGGTCCGTCACCGTGTGGCGGGTGAGCGGCGCCAGTCCGGAGGCTTTCAGGCAGGCCAGGGCTTCGTCTTCCGGCAGGCCGGCCAGCAACACGCGGCCCATGGACGTGCAGTAGGCCGGCAGGCGCGAGCCGACCCCCAGCGTGATGCTCATGATCTTGTGGGTGGCGACACGCATCACATACACAATGTCCGTGCCTTCCAGCACCGCGGCAGAACACGACTCCCCGACTTCCTCAGCCAGACCTTCCATCACCGGTTCGGCCAGGTTCCAGATCGGCATGGACGACAGGTAGGCAAAACCCAGGTCCAGGATGCGCGGGGTCAGGGAAAAAAGCTTGCCGTCACTGACGACATAGCCCAGCGTCTGCAGGGTCAGCAAAATGCGCCGTGCACCGGCGCGTGTCAAGCCGCTGCGTGCCGCCACCTCGCTCAGCGTCTGGCGCGGCGCCTGCGCGCTGAAAGAACGGATGACCTCCAGCCCGCGCGCGAAGGACTGGACATAACTGTCGCCCGGCGCGGGAGCGGGCCGGCCATCAGGACCCGAAGGGGATGCAGCAATTGCCATGGGTGCGGAAATCTCCTAAAATTCATTATACGAACATTTGTTCTACATAAGAACAAATTCAAGGCATGTGATTTTTCCGGTGGAGACCGCTTCATGATCAACAAGACAGCCCGGTCGGTGGCCGAGGCGCTGGCCGGCGTGCAGGACGGGGCCACCGTGCTGATCGGCGGTTTCGGCACGGCCGGCATCCCGAACGAACTGATTGACGGGCTGATTGCGCAGGGTGCGAAGGACCTGACCGTGGTCAACAACAACGCCGGCAATGCCGACACCGGTCTTGCCGCGCTGCTCAAGACCGGCCGCGTGCGCAAGATCATCTGCAGCTTTCCGCGCCAGACCGACAGCTACGTTTTTGACGAGCTCTACCGCGCCGGCAAGCTTGAGCTGGAGCTGGTGCCACAGGGCAACCTGGCCGAGCGCCTGCGCGCGGCGGGTGCCGGCATAGGCGCGTTTTTCTCCCCGACCGGGTTCGGCACCGAACTGGCAAAACATGCCGATGGTTCGCCCAAGGAAACCCGCGAAATCAATGGCCGGCACTACGTGCTGGAAATGCCGATTTACGGCGACGTGGCGCTGATCAAGGCCGAGCGTGGCGACCGCTGGGGCAACCTGGTGTACCGCAAGGCGGCGCGCAACTTTGGCCCGGTCATGGCGACGGCGGCCAAACACACGGTGGCGACTGTCCACGAGATCGTGGCGCTCGGCGCGCTGGACCCGGAGCACATCGTGACCCCCGGCATTTTTGTGCACCGGATCGTCAAAATTGACCGTGTCGCCACGCAGGGCGGCGGCTTCAAACAGGCAGCCTGACATGACCTACCAGAAACGCAGCAAAGACCAGCTCGCCGCCCGCGTGGCACGCGACATCCATGAAGGGGCCTACGTCAACCTGGGCATCGGCATGCCGACGCAGGTCGCCAACCACCTGCCCGAAGGGATCGAGGTCATCCTGCAGAGCGAGAACGGCATCCTCGGCATGGGGCCGGCCCCTGCCGAGGGGGACGAGGACTTCGACCTGATCAATGCCGGCAAGCAGCCGGTGACCCTGCTCAAGGGCGGCTCGTATTTCCACCATGCCGACAGCTTTGCGATGATGCGCGGCGGCCACCTGGACATCTGCGTGCTTGGTGCCTTTCAGGTTTCAAGCACCGGCGACCTGGCCAACTGGAGCACCGGCGAGCCCGGCGCCATTCCCGCCGTGGGCGGCGCCATGGACCTGGCCATCGGGGCCAGGCAGACCTGGGTCATGATGGACCTGCTGACCAAGAAGGGCGAGAGCAAGGTGGTCCAGACCTGCAGCTACCCGCTGACCGGCATAGCCTGCGTCAAACGCATCTACTCCGACCTGGCCACCCTGGAATGCACGCCGCAAGGCCTGCGGCTGGTGGATAAAGTCGAGGGGCTGGCGCACGACGAGCTGGAGAAGCTGGTCGGCCTGCCCATCGCGGTGTAAGGCCGCGAAAATTTCCGTTCCGGCCTAGCCTGTCCAGGCCCTTTGATAACCCATCTGTGAGAACGACCATGACTCCCCAAGCTTTTATCTGTGACGCCATCCGTACCCCTTTCGGCCGTTACGGCGGCGCGCTCAGCAGCGTGCGCACCGACGACCTGGCTGCCGTGCCGCTGAAGGCGCTGATGGCACGCAACCCCAACGTCGACTGGCTGGCCGTCACCGACATGATTTACGGCTGCGTGAACCAGGCCGGCGAAGACAACCGCAACGTGGCCCACATGGCCACGCTGCTGGCCGGCCTGCCGCTGGAGCTGCCGGGCGCCACCATCAATCGCCTCTGCGGGTCGGGCATGGACGCGGTCGGCACGGCGGCCCGCGCCATCAAGGCCGGTGAGGCCCGCATGATGATTGCCGGTGGCGTGGAGAGCATGAGCCGCGCGCCGTTTGTGATGGCCAAGGCCGAGAGTGCCTTCAGCCGCGCCGCGCAGATGTACGACACCACGATTGGCTGGCGCTTCGTCAACAAGCTGATGAAGGAAAAATACGGCACGGACGCCATGCCGGAAACCGCTGAAAACGTGGCGGCCGAGTACAAGATCAGCCGCGAAGACCAGGACAAGATGGCGCTGGCTTCCCAGCTGAAGGCGGTGGCCGCGCAGAAGTCGGGTTTCTTCGACGCCGAGATCACGCCGGTCACCATCGCCCAGAAAAAAGGCGACCCCGTTGTTGTCAGCAAGGACGAACATCCGCGCGAAACCTCGCTGGAGGCGCTGGCCAAACTCAAGGGCGCGGTGCGGCCTGACGGCAGTGTCACGGCGGGCAACGCCTCGGGCGTCAACGACGGCGCCTGCGCGCTGCTGATTGCCAACGAAGAGGCGGCGAAGCAGAACGGCCTGACGCCACGCGCGCGCATTGTCGGCATGGCGACGGCCGGTGTGCCACCGCGCATCATGGGCATCGGCCCGGCCCCGGCGACCGAAAAAGTGCTGGCACTGACCGGCCTGAGCCTGGCGCAGATGGACGTGATCGAACTCAACGAGGCCTTTGCGGCCCAGGGCCTGGCGGTGTTGCGCCTGCTGGGCCTGCAGGACGACGACGTACGCGTCAACCCGAACGGCGGCGCGATTGCGCTGGGCCATCCGCTGGGGGCCTCGGGTGCGCGCCTGGTGACCACGGCGGTCAACCAGCTGCACCTCACCGGCGGCCGTTACGCGCTGTGCACCATGTGTATCGGTGTCGGACAGGGCATTGCGCTGGTGATCGAACGCGTTTGACAGGGTTGAACTGAACGCTCAAGGCGGCCAGGCCGGGGCCATGGCCATGGCGTTTCGCGGGTTCGCGTCTTGCGCTGAGGCTCGAGCCGCGCTCTAATGCCCCACCTGCCACAGCGGCAGGCGCCAGTCGCGCCACAGCGCCAGCAGGCGCAGGCCGGCGGTGATGGTCACCGTGCTGACCAGCGCGACCCATTCGGGCGCGCCGAGCGCGCTCAGTCCCAGGTACACCCAGCCGCCGACAAAAGCGCAGACCGCATACGGCCGGTGGTCGCGAAACGCGCTGGGGATTTCGTTGCAGACGATGTCGCGCAAGACGCCACCGAACACGCCGGTGACGATGCCCATCAACACACAGACCAGCGCCGGCATGCCGGCCTGGCTGGCCACGTCCACCCCGACCGCGGCGAACAGGCCCAGGCCCAGCGCATCGGGGATCTGCATGACGCGCTCGGTGGGTTCGAAATGGCGCTGGCGCATGAACAGCATCGCCGCCGTGCCGAGCGCCAGAATGCCCCAGACATACTCCACATGCCGGACCCAGAAGAAGGGCCGCTGGTCCAGCAGCAGGTCGCGCAGCGTGCCGCCGCCAAAAGCAGCCACAAACGCCACCACAAAGACACCCACGGCATCGAGCCGGCTGCGCGCCGCCACCATGACCCCGGAGAGGGCAAAGGCCACGGTGGCCGACAGTTCCAGCGCATGGCGCAGCCAGCTGCCCCAGGTGTTGATGTTTTCCATGGGGCGATTGTGCCGCGGCGGCCGCCGGCCTGGCAGCTGCCGCTATTTTTCGGTCCCTGAAAAACTGATTTCCGCTGGATTTCTTGAACCCCGGCAGGTGCTGCTGCACACTGGCCCGGGTCACAAGAAACAAGGAACCAGCATGGGCAAGCGCATCGGATGGATAGGTTTGGGACGCATGGGCGAGGCCATGGCCAAACGCCTGATCAAGGCCGGCCACGAGGTCAGTGTGTGGAACCGCACGGCTTCCAAGGCCGCGCCGCTGGCGGACTACGGTGCCACCATCGTCGGCAGCAAGCAGGACTTGGCTTCCTGCGACATCGTCTTCACCATGGTCTCCACTACCGACGACTTGAAGCAGGTGCTGTTCGGCGAAGGCGGCCTGGTGGCGGGCACGGCCAAACCCAGGGTGGTGGTGGACAGCTCGTCGATCTCGCAGGAGGGTTCGGCCGAAATCCGCACGCGGCTCGAAGCCATGGGGGTCGGCTACCTGTGTTCGCCGGTATCCGGCAACGCCAAAGTGGCCAAGGCCGGCAAGCTGCTGCAGGTGGCCTCCGGACCCAAGGTGCTGTACACCGAGGTCGAGCCCTACCTGCAGGCCATGGCGCGCAAGGTGATGTGGGTGGGCGAGGGCGAACTGGCGCGCATCTGGAAAATTGCCCACAACACCATGTTCGGCGTGATCATCCAGAACCTCTGCGAGATCACGGTGCTGGCCGAAAAGGCCGGCATTCCGCGTCACATCTTTCTCGAAAGCATCAACGACTCGGTGCTCGGCTCCATGTACACCCGGTACAAGACGCCGATGCTGACCAACCTGACGTTTGACCAGGTGACCTTCACGCCCAAGCTGCTGCTCAAGGACATGGACCTCGGCCTCGGGGCTGCGCGGGCGCATGGCGTGGCCATGCCGGCTGCGGCGGCCACGCGCGAGTCGGTGGCCCGGATGGTCGGCCGCGGCCACGAGGACATCGACTTTGCCGTGCTGCTGGTGGAAACCGCCAGGGACGCCGGCCTGGCACTGAAGCCGGAAAACGTCAAGATGAGCGACGGCCTCGAAACCTGACCATGGCCAGCACACCCGCCAGAACCCTGATCCGCGGCGCCACCATCGTCACCATGGATGCGCAGGGCGACCTGCCCAGCGGCGACATCCTCGTGACGGGCGACACCCTGACCGAGATTGCGCCGGCCATCCAGGCCGACGATGCGCAGGTGGTGGATGCCACCGGCCACATCATCATTCCGGGCCTGGTCAACGCCCACATGCACACCTGGCAGACCGCGCTGCGCGGCCTGGCCGCCAACTGGACACTGCTCGAGTATTTCAAAAAGATGCACGCCGGGCTGGCCACCGTGTTCACGCCCGACGATCTGCACATTGCCACGTTGGTCGGTTCGCTGAACCAGCTCAACTGCGGCACGACCACGCTGGCCGACTGGTGCCACAACAACCCGACGCCGGCGCACAACGACGCGGCCATCAGCGGCCTGCTCGCGTCCGGCATACGCGCGGCTTTTTTTCATGGCACGCCCAAGCCCGACCCGTTGCCCGGGCAGGCACCGTTCTGGGAGGTGCCGCATCCGCGCGCGGAAATCGAGCGCCTGCTCAAGGCGCACCAGGGCCAGCCGCTGCTGAGTGTGCAGGCGGCGGTGCTGGGGCCGCATTATTCGACGCTGGAGGTGGCGCTGCACGACTTCGCCATGGCCAAGGAACTCGGGCTGATCGCCTCGCTGCACCAGGGCGGCGGTCCGGCGCGCACGCCCGACGGTTGGCGCCAGCTGGACATGGCCGGCCTGCTGGGCGACCACATCAACATCGTGCACGGGCACGCGCTCAATGACGTGCAGCTGCAGCGTTTCTGCGAGCTGGGCATGAGTTTTTCAGCCGCAGCCGAAAGCGAAATGAGCCAGGGCCACGGCCACCCGCTGACCGGCCGGCTGCGGGCGCTGGGCCGCGCCCCCTCACTGGGCGTGGACCTGGAAAGCGTGATGAGCGGCGACATGTTGACGCAGGCGCGCATCGCGCTGGGCATCCAGCGCTCGCTCGACAACGTGGCCTACCGCGAAACCTACGGCACGATTCCACCGACGTCGACCATCACCACGCGCGAGGCGCTGTCCTGGGTGACGGTCGAAGGTGCGCGCATGCTCAAGCAATCGCACCGCATCGGTTCGCTGGCCGCCGGCAAGCAGGCCGACCTGGTGCTGATCCGCGCGACTGACCTCAACATGCAGCCGGTGCACGACCCGGTCAACTCGGTGGTGATGCAGACCTCGCTGGCCAACATCGACAGCGTGATGGTGGCCGGGCGCTGGAAAAAACGCCACGGCCAGCTGCTGGGCGTGGACCTGGCGCCGCAGCTGGCGGCGTTGCAGGCCTCGGGACAAAAAATCGCGGAGGCGATGTTGCTATCAAATAAATAGCTGACTGCGCAGGTAATAAAAGGGCGGAGACCCATTTTGACCATCAAACCAAGGAGACAAGCACCATGAAACGTTTCATCTTTTTCACCATGAGCCTGCTGGCCGTGGGCAGCGCGCTGGCCCAGGCCACTTCGACAGGCTCAGGACAGGGTTACCCCAGCAAACCCATCAAATTCCTGGTGCCCTTCACGGCCGGCAGCGGCACCGACCTGATTGCCCGCAGCATCGCCGACACCATGAGCAAAAGCATGGGCCAGCCCATCGTGATCGAGAACAAGCCCGGCGCCGGCGGCACCATCGCCGCCGGCCAGGTGGCCAAAGGCGAGGCCGACGGCTACACCGTGCTGGTGCATTCGTCGGGCCATGCGCTCAATCCGGCGATCTACAGCACCATAGGTTACGACACCCTCCGCGACCTCACCGGCATCACGCCGCTGGCGGCCCTGCCCAATGTGCTGGTGGTCAACCCGGCCAAGGGCTGGAAGTCGGTGGCTGACCTCGTGGCCGCCGCCAGGGCCAAACCGGGCCAGCTCAACTACGCCTCGGCCGGCGTCGGCAGCGCGACCCACCTCAACGCGGAAAAATTTCGCCTGCAGGCCGGCATCGAGGCCCTGCATGTGCCTTACAAGGGCACGCCGGAAGCGATGACCAATGTCATCGGCGGCAGCAACGACTGGTTCTTCGCGCCGCTGGCCTCGGCCCTGCCGCTGGTCAAGGACGGCAAGCTGCAGGCGCTGGCCGTCAGCACGCCCAGCCGGTCGCCCGCGCTGCCGCAGGTGCCGACCACGGTCGAGGCCGGCGTGGCGGGCTCCGACTACACCTTCTGGGTCGGCATGATTGTGGCGAGCGCCACGCCCGCGCCTGTGGTCAAACGCCTGCATGAGGAGGCGCTGAAAGCCATGGCCCATCCGGAGGTCAAGGAGCGCATGAACAAGCTGGGCGCCGAGCCCTTCCCGCTGTCGGTCGAGGCCTTCAATGCCTTCATCAAGACCGAGGTGGACGCCGCCGCGCGCATTGCCAAGGCGG
Source organism: Polaromonas sp. AET17H-212 (assembly GCF_002379085.1). Classification (GTDB taxonomy): domain Bacteria; phylum Pseudomonadota; class Gammaproteobacteria; order Burkholderiales; family Burkholderiaceae_C; genus Polaromonas. The sequence continues at coordinate 86,660 of NZ_NBZW01000008.1, forward strand.
CCGGTCTCAAGGGCCAGTGATGACGCTGGTGCATGTCGCCGGTGTCGGCAAGATGGGCCTGCCCATGGCCGGGCATTTCCACGCGGCCGGCCATGCGGTGACGGTCCGCGACCCCCGCGAGACACGCCTGCAATTGGCGCGCAGCCAGGGCCTGCAGGTGGCTGATGACGCCAGCGCCGCGATGGCGCGTGCCGACATCATTGTTTCCTCGCTGCCCAACGACGCCGCCTTGCGTGAGGTCGCCGCCCAAGTGGCGGGGGCCGCGCGGCGTGGCGCGATCTACATCGATACCAGCACGGTCTCGCAGCAGGCGTCGGCCGACGTCGCCCAGATGCTGGCGGCGGCCGGGGTGGCCTACCTGCGCACCACGCTCTCGGGCAACAACAAGATGGCCGAGGCGGCCCAGCTCACGGTGATGGCGTCCGGCCCGCGCGCCGCTTATGACAGCGTGTTGCCCTTGCTCAAGACCCTGGGGCCGCACCAGTTTTACCTCGGCGCTGCCGAGCAGGCGCGCCTGATGAAGCTGGTGGTCAACCTGATGATTGCGCAGACCAGTGCCATGCTGGCCGAGGCCCTGACCCTGGGCCGCAAGGGCGGGCTGGCCTGGGGCGACATGTGGCAGGTGCTGGGCGCCAGCGCGGTGGCCTCGCCCATCGTCAAGGCGAAGTCGGCGCAGCTCTCGCAGCGCGACTTCACGCCGACCTTCACGGTCGAGCAGATGGTCAAGGACCTGACGCTGATTCTGGGCGCCGGCGCCGACAGCCATGTACCCTTGCCGCAGACGGCGCTCACCTTCCAGCTGATGCAGGCGGCGCTGGCCCAGGGCGACGGCCAGGACGACTACGCGGCCATCATCAAGACGGTCGAGCGCAGCGCCGGGTTACCTGCGGACTGAAAAGGGGAACCATGAGAAGTTTCATCTACAACGGCCAGGCAGGCCGCGTGATTTTCGGCGCCGGCAGCCTGCAGCACCTGGGCCGCGAAATCGAGGCACTCGGCGCACGCAAGGCGCTGGTGCTGTCCACACCGGAGCAGCGCGCCTCGGCCGAGATGATTGCCGACCTGCTGGGGCCGCGTGCCGCCGGCGTGTTCGACCGGGCCGTCATGCATGTGCCGATGGAGACCGCCCGCGAAGCCCGCGAGCTGGCCCGCCAGCTCGGCGCCGACTGCGCCGTCGCGATTGGCGGCGGCTCCACCACCGGGCTGGGCAAGGCGATTGCGCTGGACTCCGGCCTGCCGATTCTGGCGATCCCCACCACCTATGCCGGCTCGGAGATGACGTCCATTTACGGCATCACCGAGGGCGGGCTGAAGAAAACCGGCAAGGATGCGCGCGTGTTGCCGCGCACCGTCATCTATGACCCCGAGCTGACCCTGAGCCTGCCGGTCCGCATGAGCGTGACCAGCGGCATCAACGCGCTGGCCCACGCGGCCGAAGGCCTGTATGCGGTGGACCGCAACCCCATCATGGATCTGATGGCCAAAGAGGGCATCGCCGCCATGGGGCGGGCGCTGCCAGCTATCAAAAAAGAAGCGACAGACATCGCCGCCCGCAGCGATGCGCTGTACGGCGCCTGGCTGTGCGGCACTGTGCTGGGCAACGTCGGCATGGCGCTGCACCACAAGCTGTGCCACACCCTGGGCGGCAGTTTCAACCTGCCGCATGCCGAGACCCACACCATCGTGCTGCCGCACGCGCTGGCCTACAACGCGGCCGCGGCGCCGCAGGCCATGCAGGCCATCGCGCAGGCGCTGCAGGGCCGCAGTGCGGCGCAGGCGGTGTTCGACCTGGCGCAGAACAACGGCGCGCCGGTGGCGCTGAAGGACATCGGCATGAAGGCGTCCGACCTTGACAAGGCCTGCGACATTGCCATGCAGAACCAGTACCCGAACCCGCGGCCGCTGGAGCGCGCTGCGATCCGCCAGTTGCTGCAGCAGGCTTTCGACGGGCAGCGTCCCGAAGCCTGAGCCGCGGTCGGCCGCCATGGATGCGAAGGCGGCTTTCATGGGTCGCCATTTTCGGGTGACAGGACTAGACTGGTGCCCTCTGTGGACAGACCCGTGTTGTCATGGAAATTTTTGTTCTGCTGCTAATGGTCGCCGCTTTCAGCGCCTGGCAGTTCAAATCAAAAAACCAGGCCAGGCGCATGGCCCTGCTGGACGGTTTTCTCGGCCGCTACCAGGTGGAAAAGCGGATGGAAAACCTGATCGAGGCTTACCTGAGTGCGCTGGAGGAGAAAGACCCGGAGCGCCGGGCCCGGCTCTGGACCATGCTGGCCTTGTCCGAGGAGCAGCTGTGCGGGCAGTTCCGGCGTCTCGCCGCGGATTTTTCGGCGGTGGACGAGGCCGATGCCCGCGTCAGCAAGCTGCCGGCGTTTCTGCCTGAAACCGACCGGTTTTTCCCCGCCAACACCTTCGACATGCGGCGCGCCCTGGTTGTGCATGCCGAGGCGCTGGAGCGCGCGGCAAGCAATGCACAGGGCCGCGCGCCGCGTGACAAGGCCTACACCCTGTCGGCCGAACTGTTGTTGATGCAGCACACCTGCCACTGGTACCGCCACTCCAAGGCGGTCGCCTCGGCGCGCATGCTGGCCCGGCACTAGACGCCGTACCCGCAACTGCTGGCGTCCGTGGACCCGCAGACGCGGCAGGCCTACCTGGCGGTGATAGGCCGCTGAACTGGGGGCGCTGCCCAAAAGTCTCAGTCAAATCGAGCTTCAGCCCAAGCAGGGTGGGCGCACGCAGCTATCAAATAAGGAGCTGTCGGCAGATCTCAGACGGTGCCGGCGGCATGCCCGGTTGCCTGCTTGAGCACCTGCAGCGCCTGCCGGCCCTGGCTGCCGCGCCAGGCCACGATCTGGTCCGGGCGGATCAGGGTAAGCGGCGCTTCGTACAGCGCCAGCAGCGCGTCTGACGGCTGCCGCACCACTTTCAGGTCCAGGCCCAGCGCCGCCGCCGCATCCACAAAAGCGCGGGTGTCGGGGGCCTCCGGCCCCAGGGCCAGCAGCGTCCATTCGAAGTTGAAACTGTCGTACAGCGAGACGCCGTTCGCCAGCCAGGCGTGCGGTGCGCGGCCCCCGGGGCTGGCGCTGGGCTGGTAGTGGCCGGCTTCGTCCGGCGGCGGCGTGCTGCCGTCCTTCACGATCAGCGGCGAGCCGTCGTAACGCCCGCCAAAAGTCACGCCGGGAATGTTGAATTCCAGGCGCACGTGCTGGTTCAGGTAGCTGGAGGCGCGTTCGCGTTCGGCCTGGCCCGCGGCATCGCCCTGCTCCAGCAGGGCGGTGGCGCGGAAGCTGCCGACCGAATCGGCAAAACGCCGGGCATAGGCGGTGTTGCGTTCGGCCAGCGCTTGGCGCTCCGGTCCGTAACTGTCCAGCAGCTGCGGCGGCGCCTGGCCGCGCAGCACGGCGGCCAGTTTCCAGCCGAGGTTGACCGCGTCTTCCACCGCGGTGTTGTAGCCGAGGCCGCCGGTCGGCGTGAACAGGTGGGCCGCGTCGCCACCGATAAACACCCGGCCGCGCTGGAAGCTCTGCGCCACCAGCGAATGCCCCGCGGTCCAGGTGCCGACCGACAACACCTCGATGGCCAGATGCGCGCCCATGGCTTGATCGACAATCCGCTGCGCGTCGGCGGCGGTCCAGGCGTCGGCATCTTCACCCTCGTGCACCGCGGCGTGAAAGGCAAACTCCGACTGGCCGTCCACCGAGGCCATGAAGGCGCGGCGTTCGGGATTGACCGACACATACATCCAGGCGCGGGCGTGCGGGAACACAGTGTAAAAATCCGGCGCGCGCAGGTACACCGCAAACATCTTGCCGCCCATGAACTCACGTTTGACGCCGCTGGCGCCGTCCCAGGCGATGCCCAACGTGCTGCGCACCAGGCTGCGCGGGCCGTCGGCGCCCACCAGGTACGCGGCCTGCACGTCCAGGGCTGGCCCGCCGGCGCTGGCGCGCACCTGCGCCTGCACATGGCTGCCGTGGTCCTCGAAACTTTCCAGACCCCAGCCATAACGCACATCGATGCCGGGCAGGGCTTCGGCGTGGCGGCGCAAGGTGGCCTCGACAAACTTCTGCGACACGCGGTGCGGCAGTTCGGCCGCGCTCCAGGAGCCGCCCATGGCCTTGATGTTTTTCACCGCCTGCGCGGCGGTGGGCAGCTGCAGGCGGGCCAGCTCATGGCCGGTGTAACGCGTGAAGTAGGCAATGTCGGTCGGGTGGTCGTCCGGCAGGCCCTGGGCGCGGATCTCGCCGGCAAAACCGAGGCGGCGGAAATGCTCCATGGTGCGCGCCTGCGTGGCGTTGGCCTGCGGGTTGAAGGCGGTGCCCGGTTTCGGGTCCACCAGCAGGCAGGCCACGCCGCGGCGGCCGAGTTCGTTGGCCAGCATCAGGCCGCAGGGGCCACCACCGGCGATCAGCACGTCGGTATGCAGAACCTCGCCCATGTCAGTACACACCAAAGCGCCCGGTCCACTTGCGCTCGTAGTCCTGCTTGGCGAAGTGTTCGGCGACGAAGTCGATGAAGGTGCGCACTTTGGCCGACAGGTGTTTCCGGCTGGGGTAGGCCAGGTTGATGGTCAGGCGCGGCAGGTCCCATTCGTCGAGCACCGGCACCAGTCGGCCGGCCACGATGTCGTTGTAGACGATGTAGCTGGGCTGCACCAGGATGCCCATGCCGTCCAGCGCCGCGGTGCGCAGGATCTGGCCGTCGTTCGATTCCAGCAGACCCTTGACCGTGACGGTGGTGGAGGCACCGTCGCGGGTGAAGCGCAGCTCGTTCGGGTTGTTGGCGTAGGTGTAGATCAGCAGCTTGTGTTTGTGCAGGTCTTCCAGGGTTTTCGGAAAACCGTGCTGCGCAAAATAACGCGGCGACGCCGCCAGGATGCGGCGCGTTTCCGCCAGGCGGCGTATCGTGATGTTGGAGTCAGGCTCGATCTCCCGCGTGCGGATGGCCACGTCGATGTTGTTGTCGATGATGTCCAGGTAGCGGTTGGCGGCCTCGACGTGCACGGTCACATTGGGGTAACGCTGCGTGTATTCGCGCAGCAGCGGCGCCACGTGGTGCAGCGAAAACGACAGCGAGGCCGTGATGCGCAGCATGCCGGTCGGGTTGAGCGCCGTGGCGTTGACCGCCGACTCGGCGTCCTTCAGGTCGGACAAGATGGTTTTGGCGCGGCTGAAAAACTCCTGGCCTGTGTCGGTGAGGTAGAGCCGGCGCGTGTTGCGCTCCACCAGCCGGGCGCCCAGGCGCTCTTCCAGCGCCGACAGGTGCCGGCTCGCGGCCGCATTGGACAGGTCCAGCGCTTCGGCGGCGCGGCTCAGGCTGCCGGTTTCGGCCACCTGCACAAACAGTTCAATCTCCGTCCAGCGATCCAAGCCATGTCTCCTGCAGTTGCCGCCTTTGTTTTTTCTTTGGGCCGCCTGCATTGTGGCCCAGCCGCATCAGCCTTTTTTCCGCGGCGCGGAAAAGTCATTTGCGCCAGCCCGCTTTTGTTCCGGGACGCCCAAGCCTACATTTAGTGCCAGAGAGTCCACGAAGGAAAGTATGCACGTCCACGCTCCCGTTTTTCGGAAATTCCGGCCATGCGCAACCTGAACCAGGACACCATCACCCAGGCGGTGCTGGCCCGTTTTGCGGGCACGCCCGATGCGCGCCTGAAGGAACTCATGACCAGCCTGGTGCAGCATCTGCACGCCTTTGCGCGCGAGGTGAAGCTGACCGAGGCCGAGTGGCTGGCCGGCATCGAATTCCTGACGGCGACTGGCCAGAAGTGTGATGCCAAGCGCCAGGAGTTCATCCTGCTCAGCGACACGCTGGGCCTGTCCATGCTGACGGTGGCCATGAACAATGACAAGCCCCCCGGCTGCACCGAGGCGACGGTGTTCGGCCCCTTTCATGTCGAGGGTGCACCGCATTTCGACAATGGCGCCGATGTGGCCAATGGCGCGGTGGGCGAACCCTGCGTGGTGCGCGGCAGGGTGCTGGGCCTGGGCGGCGAGGCTGTGGCCGGCGCCGACATCGAGGTCTGGCAGGCCGATGCCGCGGGCAACTACGACGTGCAGTACGCCGACCTGGACAAGTTCCAGGCGCGCGGCGTGCTCCATGCCGGTGCAGACGGCAGCTTTACCTTCAGGACCATCGTGGCCGAGCCTTACCCGATTCCCGTGGACGGCCCGGTGGGCGACATGCTGCGCGCGACCAGCTGCCACCCCTGGCGGCCGGCGCACCTGCATTTCATGATCAAGGCCCCGGGTTATGAAACGCTGGTGACCCATGTGTTTCGCAATGGCGACCCTTACCTCGACTCCGATGCGGTGTTCGGCGTGCGCCAGTCGCTGGTGGCCGACTGGGTCAGGCAGCCCGACGGCGTTTACCGCCTCGATTTTGATTTTGTCCTCAACCCGGCCTCATGACGTGATCTACATCTTCTCCCTGATCGACAAGCCCGACAGCGGCGCGCTGCGCCAGCGCATCCGCCCCGAACACAAGGCCTACCTGGCCGGCATGGCGGAGCGCATCTCCTTTGCCGGACCGCTGGTCACTGACGATGGCCGGACCATGCTGGGCAGCCTGCTGGCGATCGAGTTCGACGCGCGCGAGGCAGCGCACGCCTGGCTGGCCGATGAACCCTTTACCCGCGCGGGCCTGTATGCAAGCACCAGCATCCATGCCTTCGTGAACCTGTGGCCGCAGAAAACCGGCTTCCCCGCATGATCAAACACATCGTCATGTGGAACATCCGCGGCGACACGCCCGAGGCCAAGGCGGTGGGCATTGCCAAGCTGCAGCGCAGTTTTGAAAGCCTGCGCGGGAAAATTCCCGGTCTCGCGCACCTGGAAATCGGTGTCGATGCCAGCCGGGTCGATTACGCCTGCGACGTGGTGCTTTATTCCGAGTTCGACAGCCAGGCCGCGCTCGATGCCTATGCCAGCCATCCCGAACACCTGCGCGTGAAGGGCGAACTCGCCGATCTGCGCATCGCGCGCCACCAGGTCGACTACGAAGGTCCGTTCGGCACCCGGCCGGGAGCCACCCCACACCACAAGGAGACAGTCAATGAATGACAACAGGAACAGGGACATGGACAGCGAGCTGCTGATCCGGCAGATGGTCGAGCGCTGGGCCGTCTGGCGCGATGCAGGCGACTGGGAGCGTTTTGCCACCGTGTGGCACCCCGAAGGCGTGATGATGGCGACCTGGTTCCAGGGACCGTTCGCGGACTTCATTCGTGTGACGAAAGAAGGCTGGGCCAAGGGGGTCAGCATCCTGCATTTTCTCGGCGGCTCGGCCGTCGAGGTCGCGGGCGAACGGGCCATCGCGCAGACCAAAATGACCATTTCCCAGCGCGGCATGGTGGAGGGCGCGGACGGCCCGGTGCTCTGCGACGTGGTCTGCACCGGACGCTTTTATGACTTCGTGGAAAAGCATGAAGGCCAGTGGAAGCTGCTGCACCGGCAGCCGATTTACGAAAAAGACCGCATCGACCCGGTGGACGCCTCGGCGAGCCTGAAGCTTGATGCACAGGCGCTGGTCGCTTTTCCGGAAGGCTACCGCCACCTGGCCTATATCCAGACGCGGATCGGCTACACCGTCAAGCTCGACATGCCGATGCTCAAGGGGCCGGTGGTCGACGAGCTGTACCGTCGCGGCGCGCGCTGGCTGGCCGGCGGACCCCTGGAGCGCTGACATCGTGAAAACATCCATCTTCTCTTTCAGCGTGAGCGTGATTCCGCCGCCGCTGCGATTTGCCGCAGCCGCCTTGCTGCTTGCTGCCGCGTTCCTGCCGCTGGTGCACGCCCAGGGCAGCCCTTACCCGACCAAGGTGGTCAAGGTGGTGGTGCCGCAGCCGCCGGGCGGCGGCTTCGACTTTGTCGGCCGCCTGCTGGCCGACCGCCTGGGCAAGCAGGTGGGGCAGAGCGTCATCGTGGAAAACAAGCCGGGTTCGGGCACGCTGGTCGGCACCGACTTCGTGGCCAAATCGGCACCCGATGGCTACACCCTGCTGGTCGGCTCGGTCTCCAACCTGGCGCTCAATCCCGGCCTGTATCCCAACCTGCCGTATGACAGCCTGAAGGACTTCGAGCCGCTCGGTCTGGCCGTGGCCTACAGCTACACGCTGATGGCCCGCAAGGACCTGCCGCTGGCCTCGCTCCAGGAGGTGGTGGCTTATGCCCGGGCCAACCCGCGCAAGCTGACCTACGCCTCGGCCGGCAACGGCTCGGGCCAGCATGTGCTGGCTGCAGCGCTGTGGCACCTGGCCGGTGTGGAGATCACCCATGTGCCCTACCGCGGCGCGCAGGCGGCCTACCAGGACCTGCTGGGCGGGCGGGTGGACCTGTTCTTTGACCTGTCGCCCACGGCGCGCGTGCAGGTCGATGCCGGCACGGTCAGGGCGCTGGCCGTGTCGGGCGCGGCCCGCAACCCCATGCATCCGGCGGTGCCGACGATCCATGAAACCGGCACGGCGGCGCTGGAGCTGGAGTCCTGGTTCGGCTACTTCGCGCCGGCGAAAACGCCGCCCGAGGTGCTGGCCCGCCTGCGCAGCGATCTGGCCAAGGTGATTGCCGCGCCTGACGTGACCGAGGCCTTCCGCAAGGCCGGCGGCAAACCCATGAGCCTGGACACGGCTGACACCCGCGCCCTGGTGCAGCGTGATGTCGAGCGCTGGACCCGGCTGATCCGCGACGCCGGCATCAAGGCCGAGTGAGCTTCTCCATTTTTGAACCATTTGAACCATTGAAAGCGAACCCATGAAAATTGCCCCCGAGTGCCTCGACCAGCTGTTCCTCCAGGCACGTACCGCCAACGGATTTCTCGACAAGCCGGTGGCGTTGTCCCTGCTGCGCGAGGTCTACGACGTTGCGAAGATGGGCGCCACCTCGATGAACACCCAGCCGACGCGTTATGTGTTCCTGATCTCGCCCGAGTCGCGCGCGCGCCTGCTGCCGGCCCTGTCGCCCGGCAACCTCGACAAGACAAGGACGGCACCGGTGACCGTGATCGTGGCCAACGACACCAGGTTCTATGAACACATGCCCCAGGTCTGGCACAAGCCGGGCGCGAAGGAAAACTTCGAGGGCAACAAGGCCCTCGCCGAAGGCACGGCCACGCGCAACGGCACGCTCGGCGGCGGCTACTTCATGATGGCGGCGCGTGCCCTGGGCCTGGACTGCGGCCCGATGAGCGGGGTGGACCTGGCCAAGGTGAATGCGGAGTTTTTTGCCGACGGCCGCCTGCAGGCCAACTTCCTGATCAACCTCGGCTACGGCGACGACAGCCAGCTGTTCGACCGCAATCCGCGCCTTTCCTTTGAGCAGGCATGCACGGTGCTGTGAACCGGCATGGCCGCTGTCAGGTGGCCGGGCTGGCCGCCCGCCGGATGATGTCCGCGAAATGTTTGATCGTGGGCGAGCGTGTGGCGCCTTTTTTCCAGAGCATGCCGGGTGTGCGTATTGGGGTCGGGTCTTCCAGCGGCACCACGCGCAGGTCGGCCGAGGGCGTGACGGCCGTCTCCGCAATGATGCCGGCCAGCCCGGTCTGGCGGATCAGCTCGATCATCGGTGCGATGGAGTTGAGTTGCGCCGCCACCAGGGGCTCGGCGCCCGCCGCTTCGAAACAGTCGTCCAGCAGTTTGCGCGTCAGGAACTGGGACGGCAGCAGGACCATGCGCACATGATGCAGCTCGACCATGCGCACGCGCCGACGTGTCGCCAGCGGGTGCGAACTGGCCACCACCAGGCGCAGCTCCTCGTTGTAAAGCGGCTCGAACCACAGGTCGGTGCCCTCGGGGCGGTAGGACACAGCCAGGTCCAGGTGGCCCGAGGCCAGGCGCCGGGCAATCATGTCGGCCGACAGTTCTTCGACCGTCACCTGGATGCCCGGGTAGTGGTGCAGGAAGGTGGACACGCACAGCGGCACCATGCGTGTGTTGAAGCTCGGCGTGGTGCCCAGGCGAATGCTGCCGGTCAGGGTTTCGGCATTGCTGCGCAGGGCCTGCACGGCACGGTCGATTTGCCCCAGCGCCGGGGTCAGGTGGCTGCGCAGGATTTCGCCGGCTTCGGTCATCCGGACTTTTTTGCTGCTGCGGTCAAACAGCTCGACGCCGAGTTCGTCTTCGAGCTGCCGGATCTGGTGCGACAGCGTCGACTGGGTGACGTGCAGGCGCTCGGCGGCGCGTGTGAAATTCAGGGTTTCGGCGACGGCATCGAAGTAGCGGACGTGGCGCAGTTCCATGAAAGAAGCTCCGTTTTCATCATTGATGGCATCGATGATAACGGTGGAAATTAATCACTTCCGGAGCGGGGTCTGAGGTCCTAGACTGACGCTGCTTTTCCAATGCCCAGCCCTAGGGTTAACCACTCAGGGTAAACGATTACAGGAGACAAGATATGGCGCAACTCGAAGCACAGGACCTGGCGCAGGCCGTGGTGGACCGCATGGACGACTGCCAGGACGCGCGGTTCAAGCAGGTCATGACCTCCCTGGTCAAACACGCGCACGCCTTCGTGCAGGACGTGCAGCTCACCCCCGAGGAATGGATGACGGCCATCCAGTTCCTCACCGCCACCGGCAAGATGTGTGACGACAAGCGCCAGGAGTTCATCCTGCTGTCCGACACGCTGGGCATTTCCATGCTGGTGGTGGCGATCGAGCAGGCCAAGGGCGCCGCGGCGCACAAGGCACGCAGCGGTGTCGATGCCCCGACCGAAGCCACCGTGCAGGGTCCGTTCTACTGGGAAGGCGCGCCGGAACTGCCGCTGGGCGCCGACATTGGTGCAGGCAACCCGGGCGAGCCCTGTTACTACCACGGCCGCGTGACCGACCTGGCCGGCCAGCCGATTGCCAACTGCGCGGTGGACGTGTGGTCGGGCGATGGCGAGGGTTTTTACGACATGCAAAAGGGTGCGGACGCGGGCATGGCCCTGCGCGCGCGTTTTCACACCGATGCGGACGGCAACTACCGCTTCTGGTCCATCAAGCCCTCGTTTTATCCCGTGCCCGACGATGGCCCGGTGGGCGGCATGCTGCACCGCATGGGCCGCCACCCGAACCGGCCCGGCCACATGCACATGATGCTGACCGCGCCCGGCCACGAGCGGCTGACCACCCACATCTTCGTGTCCGACAGCCCCTACATCGACTCGGATGCCGTGTTCGGCGTGCGCAACAGCCTGATCGTGGACTTCGATGCCCACCTGGCCGGCCCCGCACCCGACGGCCGCACCCTCGACAAACCTTTCCACAGCGCGAAGTACGACTTCCGGCTGGTGGCCAGCGCCTGAGCCCCCCGCGCACCTTTCTTGACTGGAGAAATGATTTGAAAATCGGCAAGGCCACTGTGCCCCGTTCTGCGATCTGCACCTCGAACGAAAACACCATCGTTGTTCGCGGCGCTGATCTTGCGCATGAACTGATCGGGCAGATCAACTTCGGCGACTACTTCTTCCTGCTGGTGACCGGGCGCCGCGCCGACGCCGCCACCAGCGCCGTGCTTAATTCCACCCTGGTCGCCATTGCCGAACACGGCCTGGTGCCCAGCGTGCAGGCCGCGCGCATGACGCTGGCGGCTGCGCCGGACGCGATGCAGGGCGCCGTCGCGGCCGGCATCCTCGGCTCCGGCTCGGTGATCCTCGGCGCCTCGGAAACCGCCGGGCGCCTGTTCCTGGCGGTCGAGAAGGAGGCTGAAAACCACCACGGTGACCTCAAGGCGGCGGCCCGTGTGGTGGTGGCTGACTTGCGCGCGCGCAAGCAGGCGATTGCCGGTTATGGCCACCCGGAGCACAAGGCGCGCGATCCGCGTGTGGGCAAGCTGTTCGAGGTGTCGGCCCGGGCCGGCGGTGGCCAGCGTTACGTGGAGATCGCCCAGGCCGTGGAAGCCGTGATTCCCGAGATCGTTGGCAAGGAGCTCAAGCTCAATGTCTCGGGCGCCATTCCCGCCGTGTTGCTGGGGGTGGACTTCCCGGTTAACGCGCTCAAGGGCGTGCCCATGCTGGCGCGCACCGCGAGCCTGATCGCGCACCTGAACGAAGAGCTCAGCGACCCCATCGGTTTTGCGCTGTCCTACCAGGCCACGCGCGAGCTGGAATACACCGGCGAGATGCCGGCGGAGCGCCAGGCATGAGCAAGGTTCTCGCGGACGTGCGGGTCGTGGAACACGGCACCTTCATCACCGGGCCGGCGGCTTCGATGTTGCTGGCCGACCTCGGCGCCGACGTGGTCAAGGTCGAGCTGCCGGGCACGGGGGATCCTTTCCGGGCGTTCAAGGACGGCCTGTACAGTCCACATTTCCAGACCTACAACCGCAACAAGCGCAGCATCACGCTCAACACCAAACAGGCCGCGGACCTGGCGCAGTTCGATGCGCTGATCAAGGAAGCCGACGTTTACATCCAGAACTTCCGGCCCGGCGTGGCCGAGCAGATCGGCGTCGGCGAGGAGCGCCTGCGCAAGCTCAATCCTCGGCTGATCTATTGCTCCATCAGCGGTTTCGGTGCCACCGGGCCCTCATCACATCGACCGACGTACGACACCGTCGCCCAGGCCGTCAGCGGTTTCCTGGGCCTGCTGGTCAACCCGAAGGATCCGCGCGTGCTGGGCCCGGCCATGGCCGATTCCCTGACCGGCTTCTACGCGGCCTACGGCATTCTCGGGGCGCTGCATGAACGCCACGCCACCGGCGTGGGCCGCAAGGTGGAAGTCTCCATGTTCGAAGCCATGACGCACTTCAACCTCGACGCCTTCCAGCACCTGTTTTCCGCCAATGAAGTCATGGGCCCGTTCAGCCGGCCCAGCGTGTCGCAGTCGTATGTGATGCAGTGTTCGGACGGCAAATGGATCGCCCTGCACATGTCCTCGCCGCCCAAGTTCTGGCAGGGCCTGGCCGCGGCGATGGAGAAGCCGGACATTTTTGATGACGCGCGTTTTGCCACGCGCGAGGCCCGCATCGCGCACCAGGAAGACATGATCGCCGTGCTGGGTCCGATCTTCGCCCAGCGCGATCGCGCGGAATGGTGCCGCCGCCTGGAAGCCGGGGACGTGCCGCATGCGCCCATGTACACCACGGCCGAGGTGCCCGACGATCCGCAGGCCAGGCACCTGCAGCTGTTTGTCGAAACCGAGCACCCGGTGGTCGGAACCTTTCGCACCGTGCGTTCGCCCGTCTCCTTCGATGGCGAACGCGCCCTCGATGTCACCGCACCGCCCCTGCTGGGCGAGCACAACGCAGAACTTCGCGGCGGCTGGACCCCGCGCGCCGCCACAACACCCCAACCGGAAACCCGCGCATGACCTCTTTTTCCATCCCTTCCCTGCACCCGCGCCTGGCGCGGCGCACGCTGCTGGCGGCCGCCTGCACACTGGGCCTGGCCGCCTTGGGCCTGAGCCCGGCGGCCGTGCTGGCACAGGACTATCCGTCACGGCCCGTCAAGCTGATCGTGCCTTTCGGCCCGGGCACCACGACAGACATCATTTCCCGCGTCATTGGCGAAGCCCTGGCCAAACCCCTGGGACAGGCGGTCATTGTTGAAAACCGCGCCGGCGCCGGCGGTGTCATCGGCTCCGACCTGGTGGCCAAGTCGCCGGCGGACGGCTACACCCTGGTGATGGGTACGGTGGGCACCCATGCGATCAATGCCACGTTGTACAAAAAGCTGCCGTACGACCCGCTCAAGGATTTCTCCCCCGTCGCCTTCGCCGGCTACACGCCGACGCTGCTGGTGGTGGCGGCCAACTCGCCGTTCAAGTCGGTGAAAGACCTTGCGGCCCAGGCGGCCAAACCCGGCGGCGTGAGTTTTGCCTCGGCCGGCAACGGCACCTCGGGCCACTTGGCCGGCGAGCTGCTCAAGGCCAGGCTGGGCGGCGAGATGGTGCATGTGCCCTACAAGGAAGGGGGCCTGGCCATGTCCGACGTGATGGGCGGGCAGGTGCAGTTCATGTTCTACCACCCGGCGGCCGTGCTGCCCCACATCAAGGCCGGCAAGCTGCGCGCGCTGGGGGCCTCCAGTGCAAAGCGCAGCGCCGCTGCGCCGGACGTGCCGGCTATCGCCGAGCAGGGCGCGGGCGACTTTGACCTGGTGGCCTGGTTCATGATCTACGCGCCCGCCGCCACCCCGGCGCCTGTCCTGGCCCGGCTGCGCGATGCCGCCGCCCAGGCCATGGCCAGCAGCGAGGTTGTGGCCAAACTTGGCGCGCAGGGTCTGGAGCTGCGCAGCATGAAGCCCGATGAGCTGGCCGCCTTCGGCCGGACGGAAATTTCAAAATGGTCTGAACTGGTCAAGCGCTCCGGCGCGCAGGTCGACTGAGTCCCGAGTTTTTCCGCGTCCTTACCTATAAATCAACAGGAGACAAACCATGAAACTTTTCAACCGATTTTTGTCCGCCCTTGCTGCGGCGGGAGCCGTCAGCCTGCTGGCGATGCCTGCCGCCGCCCAGGCCCCCGCGCCCTTGCGTATCGGCAGCACGCTGGCGCTGACCGGACCGCTGGCCACCACCGCGCTGACACACAAGCTGGCAGGCGAAATCTATGTGGACCAGCTCAACGCCAGGGGTGGCCTGCTGGGGCGCAAGGTGGAATGGATTGTCAAGGACGACCAGTCCAAGCCGGAGCTGGCCCGCACCCTGTATGAGCAGCTCGTGACCTCGGACAAGGTGGACCTGCTGATGGGGCCCTATGCCACCGGGGCGATTCTCTCGGCCATGGGCGTGGCCCAGCGTTACAACAAGGTGCTGGTGCACCACACCTTCGGCATTCCGGCGTTGGCCAAGTACGAGATGGCGTTTCCGGCCTGGTCGCTGGGGTCGGACCCCGGCACGACGGTGCCCAACTCGGTGTTCGACGCGCTGGCCGCTTCGCCCAAGCCGCCGAAGACGGTCGCCTTCGTCACCAGCAAGTTTCCATCCATCCACTTCATGTCGCTGGGCGCGCGGGAAGTCGCCAAAAAACGCGGCCTCAAGGAAGTGCTGTTTCTCGAATGGGACTTCGGCAACCGCGATTTCGGACCGATTGCCGCGCGTGTCAAGGACGCCAAGCCGGACCTGGTCTGGGTGGGCGACATCGGCCTGGAGGGCAACATGCTGCTCGACGCGATGAAAAAAATCGACTACGTGCCGCCGCTCCATTTCCACACCTATCCCGCGCCCGGCCCCATGACCAAGTCGCCCGATGGCAAAAATGCGCTGTCGCTGACGATCTTCGAAGAGCACGCTCCGTTCACCGCCAACCCGGTTGCGGCCGAATTTGTCAAACTGTTCAACGAACGCGCCACCAAGGCCAACCTGCCTGACACCTCGGTCGAGGTGCAGGCTGCGGCCTCGTACTCGGCCTGGCAGATCCTGGAAGCCGGCGTGCGCGGCGCCAACAGCTTTGACGACAAGGCGATCGGCGCCTGGTTGCGCAAGAACCGGGTGGAGACCATCCACGGCCGCCTGCGTTTTGACGGCCCCGGCAACTACGGCGACGACCTGATGAAGATCAAGCAGGTGCAAAACGGCAAGTGGGTCGTGGTGCATCCGGCGCAGTTCGCGCCCGCCGGCGTCAAGCTGCAAGTCAACTGACGCCGCGAGCCGCCCATGAGTTTCCCGAGTTTCAACCTGCTCGCCCAGTCCATCCTCTCGGGGATCTTCATCGGCGGCCTGTACGGCCTGATCGGGCTCGGGCTGGGCCTGACCTGGGGCCTGCTGCGCCAGATCAACCTGGCCCACTTCGGCCTGGTGTTTCTGGCGGCCTACATGAGTTACCACATGGCCACCGTGTGGCATGTGGACCCGCTGCTGACGCTGCTGATCCTGCCGCCGCTGTTTTTCCTGTTTGGCGTGGGCATGCAATGGGTGTTGTCGCGTTTTGCAATCTCGCCCTTCAATTCGCTGCTGGTCACCTTCGGCATCACGGTGGTGATGGAAAGCGTGATCCAGGCAATCTGGACGGCGGATTTCCGCCGTCTCGAGACGCATTACAACGACCAGAAGTTCACGATTGGCTCGCTCTACATTCCGGTGCCTGAGCTGGTGACGCTGGTGGTGGCGGTGAGCCTGTCACTGCTGATCTGGGCGGCCATGCGTTACACCGACCTCGGCAAGGCACTGCGTGCCATGGCCGAGGACGGACCGATTGCCGCGGCCTTCGGCATCAACCAGAAAGGCATGTCGCTGATGCTGGCCGGGATCTGCGCCGCGCTGGCGGCGGTCGCCGGCATCTGCCTGGCGCTGACCTTCACACTCACGCCCTCGCAGATTTTTGCCTGGGTCGGCGTCGTCTTTGCGGCGGTCATGCTCGGCGGCCTGGGCAGCGCGCTCGGCCCGCTGGTGGCCGGCATCATCATCGGTGTCAGCGAGGCCATCACCATGGCGGTCGCCGCGCCCTCGTGGGCACCCATCGTCTCGTTTTCGCTGCTGATCGTGATGCTGCTGTTTCGTCCCGGGAAGCTATGACCCCCACGCTCACCACTTCGTGTGTTTCGCTGCCCCCCGAGGGGGCTGAACTTTGCTTGGGGCGGCCCGGCGCTCCGTTCGGATCTGAACAATGAACAAAACAGTCATCGGCATCCTGGCCGCGGGTGCCTTGCTGGCCAGCGTGCCCTGGCTCGGCGTGCCGGCCTTCTACGAGTCCTTTCTCTACCTGCTCTGCCACTGGATGATCCTGGCCCTGTCCTGGAACATTCTTTCGGGGTATTCGGGCTACTTCTCCTTCGGCCATGGTGCTTTTTTTGGCATCGGCATGTACACCTCCGCCGGGCTGGCGGCCAACCTGAACTGGCCGTTTCTCTGGACCCTGCCCGCGGCCGCGCTGCTGGCGGCCCTGCTGGGCATGGCGCTGGGCGCCGTGGTGTTTCGGGTCAAGTCCGTGCGCGGCGAGTTGTTTGCGCTGCTCACGTTGGCCATCACCTTTGTGGTGGGCACCATCGTGCTCAATACGCGCATTGACGGCGGTCCGGGCATTTACCTCAATTCGGTGGCGATCCCGGCGATCGGTCCGACGGCATCGTCGTCGATCTACCTGATGGCCCTCTTCGGTGCCGTCGCGACCCTGCTGATCTCGTACCGCATCCAGGCGTCCCGGCTCGGCATGGGCCTGTTTGCCATCCATGACGACGAAGACGTGGCCGAGGTGATGGGCGTGCCGACCTTTCGCTACAAGCTGCTGGCCTTCGGCATTTCCTGCGCGCTGGCCGGCCTGGCCGGTGGCATCCACGCGCTGTTTGTGTCTTACGTGACGGCCGGCGAAACCTTCACCATCGTGGTGCCGCTGACGGTGGTGCTGATGAGTGTGCTGGGCGGCACGCGCCACTGGGCCGGGCCGGCCGTCGGCGCCGTGGCCATCACCTGCCTGATGTACTTCTTCACGGCTGGCAACAACCCGATTGCCGGCAAGGCCGCCGTGGGGGTGATCCTGGTGCTGGTGATCCTGTTCATGCCCAACGGCATTCTGGGTTTCTTCCTCAAGCGGACGGCGGGCCATCGTTCGGTTCCACCGGCGCTTGCGGCGCAGGCCGCGGCTGCCCCCGAGGCCGCGCCAGCGCCGGCCGCTTCCGGCAAGGTGCTGCTGGACGTGCAGAACCTGTCCAAAGCGTTCAAGGGCGTGCAGGCCCTCGACGGTGTGAGCCTGCAGGTGCATGAAGGTGAAATTCTCGGCCTGCTCGGCCCCAATGGTTCCGGCAAGTCGACCTTCATCAACGTGGTGAGCGGGCATTTCCCGGCGACCGGCGGGCAGATGTTTTTTGAAGGCCGCCAGCTCGCCGGGCTGGAAGCCCACAGCATTGCGCAGGCCGGCATCGCGCGCACCTACCAGATCCCCCGGCCGTTTGCCCATTTGACCGTGCTGCAGAACGTGGCCCTGGTGGCGATGTTCGGCGGCGCGGCGCTGAACCACGAACAGGCCACGCAGGAAGCCTGGAAGTGGCTGGAATTCACCGGCCTGCAGGACAAGGCCGATGCCCTGCCCGATGACCTGAACCTGCACCAGCGCAAGTTTCTCGAACTCACGCGTGCGCTGGCTTCGCGGCCGCGCCTGGTGCTGCTCGACGAGGTGCTCTCCGGCCTCACACCGGGCGAAATCAACGAGGCTATCGCGCTGATCCGCAAGATCCGGGACCGCGGCGCCACCATTGTGTTTGTCGAACACGTCATGCGCGCGGTGATGGCGCTGGCCGACCGCGTCGCCGTGCTCAACTACGGCAAGCTGATTGCCGTCGGCCCGGCCCAGGAAGTGATGCAAAACAGCGAAGTGGTCAGCGCTTACCTGGGGACACCCCATGCTTGAAGTCAACAATATTTCTGTCAATTACGGTGCGGCGCCGGCGCTGTGGGATGTCTCGCTGCAGGTTCAGCCCGGCGAGCTGGTGTGTGTGGTCGGCCCCAACGGCGCTGGCAAAACCACGCTGATCAATGCCATTGCGGGCATGCACCGGGTACGCGCGGGCAGCCTGCACTTCAACGGGCGGGACATCACCGCGCTGGCCAGCCACCGGTTTTGCGAGGCCGGCATTGCCATCGTGCCGGAGGGCCGCAGGCTGTTCACCCAGATGACGGTGCTGGACAACCTGGAGCTGGGCAGTTTCATTGCCTCGGCCAAGGCGCACCGCAAGGCCTCGCTGGAGCATGTGCTGTCGCTGTTTCCGGTGCTCAAGGTCAAGCTGGACAGCCCCGCGGGATCGCTCTCGGGCGGTCAGCAGCAGATGGTGGCGATTGGCCGCGCGCTGATGGCGCGGCCCGGCTTGCTGCTGCTCGATGAGCCGTCCCTGGGCCTGGCGCCGCTGATCGTGATGGACATGTTCCGCATCATCCGCCAGATCAATGCGCAGGGCACCTCGGTGCTGCTGGTGGAGCAGAACGTCGCCATGGCCATGGAGCTGGCCAAACGCGCCTATGTGATGGAAGAGGGCCGCATCGTTGCACAGGGCGAGGCCAGCGAGTTGCTGACACGCCCGGAAATCCAGAAAGCCTACCTGGGCCTGGAAACGCACGAATGAAGCCGGGGACGCCTGGCTGGACGTTGCTCCTGAAACAATAGCTGCTGGCGTCCGTTCCTAAAGGGATGGAGCCATATTTCTTGCATCAATACCGGTCCGCTGCCGATCTGTTGGCGGTGCAGCCTGGCGGCGCCAGCGCCCTTGCAGGCCCGATAATCGGCAGCTTTTGCCGGCAAACCCGTGACCTTTCCGCTCATCACTGACCCCTTCTTCTACGCCGTGGCGGTTCCCGCCGTGCTCTTGCTGGGGGTCAGCAAAAGCGGGTTCGGGGCGGGCTTCGGCTCGCTGGCCGTGCCCATGATGGCGCTGGCGGTGACCGTGCCGCAGGCGGCGGCCATCCTGATGCCGGTGCTGCTGCTGATGGACCTGCTCGGCATGGCGGCTTTTCGCAAGGACTTCGACCTCAAACTGCTGAAGTTCCTGGTGCCTTTCGGGCTGGTGGGCACGCTGGTCGGCGCCCTGTTGTTCAGCCTGCTCGACGGCAAGGTCGTGGCCGGCATCGTGGGTTTTTTCACCCTGCTGTTTCTGGCGCAGCGCCTGCTGTTTCCGCCCCGACCCGACAGCCCGCCGCCGCCGAAGTGGCTGGGTGCGCTGTTGACCGCGACCTCGGGGTTCACCAGTTTTGTGGCCCATGCCGGCGGCCCACCCATCAGCGCCTACGTCATTCCCCTGCGCCTGAGCCCGCTCAAATTCACCGCAACCCTGGCGTTTTTCTTCTTTGTGATCAATCTTTCCAAGTGGATTCCGTATGCCTGGCTGGGGCTGCTCGACCTGCGCAACATGGCGACCTCGCTGGTCCTGCTGCCGCTGGCGCCCGTGGGCGTCTGGGTCGGCGTGCGCATGGCCAGGCGCATCAGCCAGGTGCTGTTTTACCGGGTGCTGTACGGCGGCATGTTTCTCACCGGCTGCAAGCTGCTCTGGGACGGGTTGCGCTGAGGCCGGGCGCCACCGACCTGTGGGTGGCGCGCGTCGCCGGAAAAACTGCACACGCGAGATCTTGTGATTTTCTGTAAAAATCGCCAATATGAGCGCAAAAGGTTACGTGTTACCGTTTGACACCGCGTGCGTGCCGGTCTGTTCTTTCCTCCGGTTTTCCAGAATGGTTTCATGACCACCGTCGTTTTTGCCGATCTCGTCGGCAGCACCAGCATGTTCGAGCGGCTGGGGGATGAAACCGCCTCGCGCTTTGTCACGCAACTGGTTGGCGCCCTGAGCCAGGTCTTCGAGCAGCACAACGGCCGCGTCGTCAAGCTGCTGGGCGACGGTCTGTTTGTCGTGTTTCCGCAGGTGGTCGATGCGCTGGCCGCCTGTGTCTGCATCCAGAAACGCTTTCTCGACGCACCCATCCGGCCCGGCGGCAGTGGCGCGCCGGTGCAGATGCAGATGGGCATGGAGTCGGGCGAGGTGATCGAGATCGACGGCGACTGTTTTGGCGATACCGTCAATTCGGCGGCACGCCTGGCCGACCTGGCCGGCGCGGCGCAGATTCTCACCACGCAGAACGTCTGGGCGGCCCTGGGGCCGCTGCAGCGGGCGTCATTGCGCAGCTTGGGGCCGATGCACCTGCGCGGCAAGGCGGAAGCCAGCCCGGTGTACCGGGTGGAATGGCAAAGCGGCCGCGACGACGATGCCACCATGATGGGCCGCTCGCTGGCTGCCGACGCCGCGCCGCTGGTTCTCGAACTGGTGGCCGGCGCGCAGGCCGTGCAGGTCAACGCCGGCAGCGCCAGGATGTCCATCGGCCGGGGCGCCGGCGCGTCGCTGGCCCTGAACGATCCGCGGGTGTCCCGCATGCACGCCACGCTGGAGTGGCGCGGCGGGCAGTTCGTGCTCAGCGATGCCTCAAGTTATGGCACCTGGGTCTACTTCGGCAACCAGAACGAGGCCGTGGTGCTGCGCCGCACCGAGTGTTATCTGGTCGGCAGCGGACAGATCAGCGCCGGGTGCGAACGCAAGGAAGGCAGCCCGCTGATCAGCTTTTCCATCAGAAGTTGATGCGGCGACCGATAGAATTGCTGTTTCCAAACGTATCCATCGGTCTTTGCCCCTTCTTTTTCACCTTTACCCCATGAGCCTCAACAAGCTGGGACGCTACGACATCATTCGCGTGCTGGGCAAGGGCGCGATGGGGCTGGTCTACGAGGCGCGCGACCCCAATCTGGACCGCCGCGTCGCGATCAAGACCATCAAGGTGGAAAACCTGTCCGAAGAGGCCGCTGCCGAGTACGAAGCGCGTTTTCGCACCGAGGCGCATTCGGCCGCCCGCCTGCAGCACCCCCATATTGTCAGCGTGTATGACTCGGACCGCCATGGCGACATGGCCTTTCTGGTCATGGAGTTCATCCAGGGCGAAGACCTCAAACACCACCTGGACGCGGGGCGGCGTTATTCGCTGGAGGAAACGCTGCGCATGGTCCGGGACCTGTTGTCTGCGCTGGACTATGCACACCGGCAGAACATCGTGCACCGCGACATCAAGCCGGCCAACCTGCTGATCGAGGCGGATGGCCGGGTCAAGCTCACTGATTTCGGTGTGGCCCGCATCCAGGATTCCGGTGAAACCACACGCACCCAGGGAACCATGGTGGGTACCCTCAAATACATGTCGCCCGAGCAGGTGCAGGGCCTGCCAATCGATGCACGGGCCGACCTGTTTGCGGCCGGGGTGGTGCTGTACCAGCTGCTCACCGGCAAGCGGCCCTTCGACGGCGACACCGACTTTGCGATCATCCAGCAGATCGTGGGCCACACCCCGGCCGCGCCCAGCAGCTTCAACACGCAGTTGCCGGCCGCCATCGACGCGGTGGTGGCGCGGGCACTGGCCAAAAAACGCGAGCAGCGTTTTGCGACGGCGCAGGAGTTTTCGGCTGCGCTGCAGGAAGCCAGCGGCCATGCGTCGGACCCGACCATTGTGCCGCCCGTGAGCCCGTCCGGCGTGCGCGCCGGCACGGCCACGGACACCGGCCGCTCACGCGCGGGCGGCTCCACCGTCAAGCTCAACACGACCGGCACCGACACCGGCTCGACCGTGACGCAGGAGCTTGAGCTGGTCTACTGGAAGGACATCAAGGACTCTGAGGACCTGGGTGACCTGGAAGGGTTTCTCGACAGGTTTCCCTCCGGCATTTACGCCGATCTGGCGCGCCGGCGCCTGCGCAAGCTGGGCGACACGGTGGAGGCCGATGGCTCTGGAGCGGGCATCGAATCCACCGCCACGGAGGTTTTTACCGAAGAGGCCAGCGAATGGACGCGGCTGCAGGCTTCCCATACCCGTTTGGCCCCGATCCCGGCTTCGAATCCCCCGCTTGATCCTCCTGCGGGTGTGCCGGCCACACCCGACGCCCGCGACGCCGAAGTGACCCAGGTGGGCTTGGCGACGGTGCCGCTTCACAGCCCGGTGCCGGACAAGGCCCAAGCCTCCGCGCCCGTCGCGCCCGTCGCGCCGGCCGCATCCGGCGCGCCGCCAGCGGGGCGCTCCAAAATGCCGCTGGTCGTGCTGGCCGGCGTGGCGGTGCTGGTGCTGGCCGGCGTCGGGTTCAAGGGCTTCTCCGGGCAACCGGCGCCGGTGGTTGCGGCGCCCGCCGACGCAGCCCTGCCGGGCACGGCCGCCGGCGCAGCGCCTGTCAGCCCGGCAGCCAAGGCGGGTGCCGAGCCTGCCGCCGTCAATCCATCAGCCAAACGCGCCACCCCGGTGCGCACGGACAAGCCGACGCCATCCCGGCCGGCCGCGGCGGACGGCGGGACGGGCGCTGCAGCGGCGGCCGTCGCGCCGGCACCTGCGGCTGCCGCAGCGCAGTCGTCCGGTCCGTCGCAGGCCTGTGAAGGCCGGGTGTTGCTTGGGTACCAGATCTGCATGAACGAACAATGCGCCAAACCTGCCTTCAGCAGGCATCCGGTCTGCGTCGAACGGCGCACGATGGAAAAGCTGCGGCGGGAGGCGCAGGACCAGCGCAATTGAGACGTTTTGAGTGACTGCCCGGCTGCCACATCGTTGTGCCCACCCTCTTTGCTATAAAAACAGGAGCTATCTGCGACCGTACATCAAGGGCGGAAGGGCGATTTGACTGAAATCGCAGGGCGCCACGCCAGGTTTGGCAATTGCGCTGGCAGAAGGGGGACGGCTCCATCGCGACTGTTGCGTCCCGTCCGCGGTTTGGCCGATGTGTTGCCAGCCGTTACCATAGCGACAAAATTCCGGGAGATTCGCATGCCTGTGGTTGTGATTGCCAATCCGAAGGGCGGCGTCGGTAAAACGACGCTGTCGACCAATGTTGCGGGTTATTTCGCCAGCCAGGGCCATGCGGTCATGCTCGGCGATGCTGACCGCCAGCAGTCGTCCCGCCTCTGGCTGGGCTTGCGGCCGCCCGCCGCCCGGCCGATCTCGACCTGGGATGTCAGCGCCGACCTGATCGTCAAACCGCCCAAAGGCACGAGCCATGTGGTGCTCGACACGCCCGCCGGCTTGCACGGCTGGCGCTTCAACGATGTCCTCAAGCTGGCCGACAAGGTGATCGTGCCGCTTCAGCCCAGCGTGTTTGATATTTTTGCCACCCGCAGCTTTCTGGACCAGCTCGCCGAACACCGCCACGCCGGCAAGATGCAGGTCGGCATCGTCGGCATGCGCGTCGATGCCCGCACCATCGCGGCTGACAAGCTGCGTGCTTTTGTCGAGGGCCTGGGTTTGCCGGTGCTCGGTTATGTGCGCGATACCCAGAACTACATCCATCTGGCAGCCCGTGGCCTGACCGTGTTCGACGTTGCCCCGGGCCGGGTGGAAAAAGACCTGCAGCAGTGGCAGGGCATCTGTCGCTGGCTGGACCAGTGACAGCGGCGCTTTCGGGGTCGGCCGTGTCGCTGGCTGGACAGGCCGCCATCGGTGCGGGCGTTAAAGTCCGGGCATGAAAACCTTCCAGACCCTCTCCGAACTGGCGGCCTGTGTCGGCCAGGAAGTCGCTGTCAGCGACTGGCTGACCATCACCCAGGAGCAGGTCAACCTGTTTGCCGAAGCCACCGGCGACCACCAGTGGATCCATGTGGACCCGGAAAAAGCCAGGGCGGGCCCGTTCGGCGGGCCGATCGCGCACGGCTTCCTGACCCTGTCGCTGCTGCCCAAATTTTTTGAATCGTCCCTGGAGATTGTTCAATCCCGCATGGGGGTCAATTACGGGCTCAACCGGGTGCGTTTCACGGCGCCGGTGCCTGTCGGCAGCCGCTTGCGCGCCCGCCTGAAGCTGCTGGCCTGCGAGCCGATTGACAACGAGGGGCAGCAGATGACCTGGGAAGTGACGGTCGAACGGGAGGGGGCGACCAGGCCGGTGTGTGTGGCCGAGTCCCTGGTGCGGCGCTACCCGTGACGGGCCCACAGGCCCGAACCGCCTGATCCACGAAAAAAAGCCCGCTGCAGTCATGCAGCGGGCTTTTTTTCGGGAGCAGCAGGGCCCTTCCGGGCGCGGCAGGTTTACATGTAGCCGATTTCGCCCTGCGGGATTTCCCCGTTGCGCAACGCTGCGATGGCTTTGGCACGCACCGCGCTGCGCTCCAGGCCGGAGTTGGTTACGCCGACAAAGCCGGTGCTGCCATTGCTGATCTTCACCGGGGTGAGTGCTTCAGCCCGGACTTCGGCAACGGAGCGGGTGGAGTTGAACTGGACGGCGAATTGCGAGCCGTCGGCCTCGTCGGCATGCGCGCCGAAAGCGGCCAGGGTGGAGAAAGCGGCGACGGCAAACAGGTGGGTGGTTTTCATGATGAATCCTTTCAGGGTAGGTACAGAGTTACGGCCAGGGTGGGCATCATCAGTCCCATCTTGTCCGGTCTCGGTGAGTCGGTTTGTGCTCATCGATGGGTTGAACTTTACGCCTTCATCGATCAATTTAAAACTATATAGTCATCAATTAACCATTTCAGTAATTGAAACAATAGAGAATTAACCATACAATCTGTTGCACTATGGATCGTTTGAGCTCAATGAAGGTGTTCCAGCATGTGATCGACGAGGGCGGTTTTGCGTCGGCAGCACGCTCCCTCGACATGTCGCCAGCGGGTGTCACGCGCATGGTGGCGGCCCTGGAAGAACACCTGGGCGTACGCCTGCTGCAGCGCACAACACGCAAGCTGGCACTCACTGACGCAGGCGAGGCTTACCTGTTGCGGGTTCGCAGCATCCTGCACGAGGTGGAGGACGCCGAGTCGGCCGCGGCGGAACACACGCGCGAATTGCAGGGCACGCTGCATGTGCTGGCGACGCCGGTGCTGGCCTCGTATTTCCTGTCACCGCGCATTGCCACCTGGCATGCGCGTCACCCCGGGGTGCTGCTGGACCTGCAGATCGACCCCTTTCCCCAGCCGCGCATCGAGGAGTTTGACGTGACCTTCCTGGTGGTGGACGAGGGTTTTGACGGTGACATCGTGGCCCGGCCGCTGGCCACGACCGACTGGATCGCCTGCGCGTCGCCCGACTACCTGCTGCGCGCCGGCACACCGGATGCGCCGGAACAGTTGCGTGGCCACACTTACCTGAAATTCCAGTGGCCGCAGAACTCCGGCCACTATGGCCGGCAAACGCGCCTGCAACCGGTGGGGGGCGGTGACGCCGTCGAGGTGGACCTCAGGCCTGCACTGCAAACCACAAGCTTTGACGTGTTGCTGCGCGCGGCGCTTGATGGCGCCGGCATCACCTTCCTGTCGCGCTTGCTGGTGGCCTCGCACCTCGAACGCGGCTCGCTGGTGCACCTTTTGCCGGACTGGGTGTTTGGTCGCTTCACGATTTATGCGGCGCTGCCCACGCGCAAGTTCATGCCGTCGCGGACCCGGGCCTTCCTGGATTTTCTGGCCGAGTTGGGCCCGCGGGACGGAACCGGTCGAACTAGATCGGGGTGAGTTGGGCGGCAGGCAGCCAGCCACTGAAAGTGCCCAGCAGGGCGTTGATGCGCCTGGTGGCTTCAGCCTGGTCGCGTGTGCGCGAGATGCACTGGTACAGGTCACTGCGCAACAGCCAGAGGTCGGCCGGCGTAGGGGCCGTGTTGATCCTGAAAATGATGCGCTGCGCGTCAACGCTCTTGCAGTCATGCAGGGTTTGGTGCATCTGATGCCGGATCTGCTCAAGCGGCATCCGGTCCGTCGTGTCGGGGGCGGCAGGAGGTGGCCGCATCGCGGCAAAAATGGAGGTGAGAGCCATGGGGACCTGTGGATTCCTGAGGTCGGATAGACCGCAGGGGAGGGCGAGAGAAGCGCTGACGGACCGGATCGCGGCCATCAAGCGCAAGAGTGTTCAGGCATTTTAGGGATTACCCTGAGTTTGAGTAGGTTGGCCGCCCTAACGTAGGACGACATTTGCTGCAATGGTGCTGCGGTTTCCGGAACAAAAAAACCGCCCGGAGGAAGCCTCCGCGGCGGTTCTGGATGAGCCTGGCCGAAATCCGGCCAGCGTGCAGCTGCGATTACAGGTAGGTGGCTTCGCCGCGCGGGATCTGGCCCAGGCGGACAGCGTCAGCTGCTTGGGCCCGCACGGTGGCGCGGTCGGTCGCGGATTGCACGGTGGCCGCCACGCGCGAGCCGGCGGGCTCCTGGCTGTGGGTTTTCACTTTGGTGGCTGCTTCGGCCTGAACTTCGGCCACGGAGCGGGTCGAGTTGAACTGGACGGCAAACTGCGAGCCATCGGCTTCGTCAGCGTGGGCGCCGAAAGAGGCAACAGTGGCAAGCGCGGCAACAGCGAAGAATTTGGATGCGTTCATGATGACATTTCCTTGGAAGAGTGAATAAACATTTCCGGGCATGGCGGGCTCGTTGATCCCGTCTGTCCAGCCTCGGTGAGTCGTTTATTGGTTGCGGCTCATCGATGTATGAACTTTACTGTTGCCTCAAACAAAGAAAAATAGCGAACAAATCAATTACTAATTGCTGTTTATGGAATAATAAGGGCTTGAATTACTGGTAATTACCCTATGGACCGACTCTTATCCATGCGCGCCTTCCAGCAAGTCGTGGACGACGGCGGGTTTGCCGCCGCCGCCAGGACGCTGGACATGTCGCCGGCGGTGATGACCCGCCTGATCACGGATCTGGAGCGGCATCTGGGCGCCCGCCTGCTGCAGCGCACCACCCGCAAGCTGTCGCTGACCGAGGCAGGGCAGTCCTACCTGCAGCGGGTGCGGCACATCCTCAACGACGTGGACCAGGCCGAGGCCTCCACACGCCAGCAAACCGACGAACTGGCCGGCCTGCTGCGCATTCACACCCAGCCCGTGATGGCGGTGCACATCATTGCGCCCCTGGTGGCCGAGTTTCGCCGCCGCTATCCCAAGGTGGTGCTGGACATCACGGTGGACTCCCCGCTGGTGCCGCCGATCGAGGATTACGACCTGACGATTCTGGGCGCCGGCCGGCTGTACGACGCCAACGTGGTGGCGCGGCCGGTGATTGTTTCAGAAGGCCTCCTGTGTGCCTCACCGCGCTACCTGCGCAGTGCCGGCACGCCGCGCCAGCCGGACGACCTGAAGAACCACGCCCTGCTCAGGCTCA
The DNA here is from genome assembly GCF_002379085.1 of Polaromonas sp. AET17H-212. Taxonomy (GTDB): domain Bacteria; phylum Pseudomonadota; class Gammaproteobacteria; order Burkholderiales; family Burkholderiaceae_C; genus Polaromonas. The sequence goes on from NZ_NBZW01000008.1 coordinate 114,139, forward strand.
GCCAGGCCGGGATCCGCCAGCGCGAATGGCAACTGATCAACCCGGAGGAGGGGGACCGGGAAGTGGCCGTGGAGGTCAAGCCCGTGATGATGGCCAACCACAGCGACACCTTGCTGCGGGCCACGCTGGACGGCACTGGCATCAGCGCGCAGCCGCTGGACCTGGTGGCCAATTACCTGCGCGACGGGCAACTGCGGCGCGTGCTGGCGCCCTGGATCACCGGCCGTTTCACCCTGTACGCGGCCCTGCCCAGCCGCAAATACGTGCCGGCGCGGGCCCGGGTGTTCATGGAGTTCCTGATCGAGCAGACCCGGCTGAAAGCCGACGAGGCCGAACGCACCTGGCCCTCCAGAGGCGAACGCAAGGCGGGTGATCCCGCCGTCTAATCAGGGGCGCCGGGCATGGCAAAGTGGTTTTGCCGCCAGGCTTCAAACACCGTGACGGCGACGGCGTTGGACAGGTTCAGGCTGCGCTGGCCGACCCGCATCGGCAGCTTCAGGCGCTGCGCCGGCGCAAACAGCTCACGCAACTCGGGGGCCAGGCCCCGGGTTTCCGAGCCGAACACCAGCCAGTCGCCCGGCGCGAAAACGGCGTCGTGCACCAGCCTTGTGCCGCGCGTCGTGAGGGCAAACATTCTTTGCGGGTCGGGCTGCTCGGTGGCCAGAAAAGCGGGCCAGTCGGCATGGCGTTTGAGTTCGGCGTACTCGTGGTAGTCCAGTCCGGCGCGGCGCATGTGTTTGTCGTCCATCGAAAAACCCAGCGGCTCCACCAGGTGCAGGCGGCAGCCGGTGTTGGCCGCCAGCCGGATCACATTGCCAGTGTTGGGAGGAATTTCGGGCTCGACCAGAACGATATTGAACATCGCCTGATTGTCGCGTGTCGGTGCCCTAGCTGGCTTCGGTACGAGCGACCACCAAGCCGCTGACGCCGGCGGCGCCTGCATCGCGCAGGGCCTGCGCGGCGGCAAACAGGGATGCCCCGCTGGTCATCACATCATCAACCAACAGCACGTGGCGGCCTGCCAGTTCGCCTGCACGCAGGGGATCGACGACAAATGCGCCTCTGACGTTGTGCAGTCTCGCTTCGCGCTTGAGTTGGGACTGGGGTGGCGTGTTCCTGATGCGCAGCAGCAGCCGGGCGTCGGGACGCGCGGCCGTGCCGCTTTGACCGGCCAGGGCCCTGGCCAGTTCCCAGGACTGGTTGAAGCCGCGTGTCTGCAGGCGTTCGGCCGACAGGGGCATGGGAAGCAGCCAGTCACCGGGCTGCAGGGTTGCCAGCCGTCCCGCAAGGCCGGGTGTCCGCAGAAGCAGGCCGGCAAACACCGCGGCCCAGGCCGGGTCCTGGCCGAATTTGTAGACGGCCATCAGTCTCGACCAAGGGTAGGCGTAGGCCACGGCGGCAAAACACGCGTCCAGCGGCGGCGGCTGCCGCACGCAGGTCGCGCATTGGGTCTGACCGCTGACCAGATTGATGGCGCAGGTGCTGCAGCGCGCCGCCGGCTGGCCGAAGCGCGCGATGCAGGCCGCGCAGACACGGCGGGCTGGCCAGCTGTGGCACACCGCGCACTGGCTGGCCAGATGTTGCAGGGTCAGGAAAGCCGGGGTGGTCAGGCGCAGCGACATCGTGTCAATATACTCGTCGCTCTACCTGCTTGATTCCTTCCATGTCCCTCTTCTGATGTCCAACGACCGCCCACCCACCCTGGATCCAATGGCTGTTGCCCGCTGGCAACGCGTGGCACCGGCGGCATCGCCCTGGCTGCATGAGGAAGTGGCGCAGCGCATGCTGGACCGGCTGCAGTGGATCAAGCTCAAGCCGCAGGCCTGGGCTCACTGGGGGGCGATGCGCGGCGGCATGCAGGCGCATCGGCAACTCGCCGACCGTTATCCGGATGCGGAGTGTTTTGTGGTCGAAGCCCGGCAGGAGCTTGCGCAGGCAGCTATAAAAAATGTAGCGAAATCCTGGTGGCATCCGAAGCGCTGGGCGGGACCGGCCGTGCATGTTGAGGCCCCGCCGCCAGCCGGGGTGGACATGCTCTGGGCCAACATGGCGCTGCATGAGGCCGCCGATCCGCAGGACCTGCTGGCGCAGTGGCATCGGGCCCTGAAGGTCGGCGGATTTTTGATGTTTTCCTGCCTGGGCCCAGACAGCGCGCGCGAGTTGCGCGAGCTCTATCGGGCGCTGGGCTGGCCGCCGGCCGGCCACGAATTGACCGACATGCACGACTGGGGTGACATGCTGGTGCAGACCGGTTTTGCCGAACCCGTGATGGACATGGAGCGCATCACGTTGACCTACGAGACGCCACAACGGCTGCTGCAGGAATTGCGCGAGCTGGGCCGCAACTTCCATCCCACGCGTTTTGCCGGCCTGCGTGGACGCGCCTGGAAGGCGCGTCTGTTGCAGGCGCTCGAGCGTTTGCCGCGCCAGAGCGACGGCCGGCTGATGCTGACCTTCGAGGTCATTTATGGTCATGCCCTCAAGGCGCAGCCCAAAGTCAGGGTCAGCCCCATGAGTGCGGTGTCGGTGCAGGACATGCGCGCCATGTTGCATGGATCGCGCGGCATTTCCTGAGGCTTCCAGGCGCACGCGGAACAGTCGGGATTGGCCCTTGTGGCGGCTTTGTGCAAAACAATCCCGGCTACAATCCAGACTCGAATTTTTGGCTATCCTACACAGTTGGCGGCCGAAAGTGCTTGATCAGCGTCAAAGTTGTTTCGTGTTGCTCACCACCCCATCAGTCCGATTTGCCAAGGCGCCCGGCCAGAGCGGTCAGGGGCAGCAGGCTGTCCAGTGGCTGCTCAAGCGCAACTGTTCCGTGACACCAGCGCAACTGGTGTGGCTGTATGTCTCGCTGTGTGTGGTCTCGCTGGGCATTGCCGGATTTTTCTGGGTGCAGGGTGCCACGATGGTGATGCCGTTCGCATGGCTGGAACTGGTGGTGGTGGGCGCGGCATTCCGGGTGTATGCCCGCCATGCGACGGATGGTGAACGCATCGTCCTGCAAGGCGGCCAGCTGGTGGTGGAGCTCGAGAGTGCGGGGCGTCTCGAGCGGGCGGAGTTCAACCGCGAATGGGTTCGTGTCGAACCCAAAAACGGAGATGGCTCGCTGATCGAGGTATCGGGTCAGGGGCGTTCGGTCAGGGTGGGGCGGCATGTGCGTCCCGAGCTGCGGCCGGCACTGGCGCGGGAGATCCGTCACGCATTGCGTGGGTGTTGAGTTGGTCCGGACGACAGCGCGCCAGGCCGGGGCGGTCCGGACGGTGTCAGGGCTGTCTTTATAATCAGTCGGTAATTGAGGCATTAAAAGTGATCACGATGAACGAACGCACAACAACAGGGTCAGGCATGAAGCACGCAGTCGAAGTTTTGAAGTCCCTGATCCTGCAAGCCAGCCGCAAGCTGGCTGCTGTCACGGCCCTGTCAGTCGCCTGGCTGAGTACAGCGGCCTACGCGGTCAACGACCTGCCCGGCGGCCCGGCCGTCAACCAGCTCAACCTGCACCCGGCCGTGACCAAGATCGCGCAAGAGCAGCACTGGCTGCACTGGTTCATGATGATCATCTGCCTGGTCATCTTCCTGGCCGTGTTCGGCGTGATGTTTTATTCCATCTGGAAGCACCGCAAGGCCGCCGGCCACAAGGCTGCCAACTTCCACGAGTCCGCCACGGTCGAGATCATCTGGACCATTGTTCCCTTTGTGATCGTGATCCTGATGGCCCTGCCGGCCACCAAGGTGCTGGTTGCCTCCAAGGACACAACGGGTGCCGACCTGACCATCAAGGCCACCGGCATGCAGTGGAAATGGGGCTATGACTACATCAAGGGCGAGGGCGAAGGCATCGGTTTTGTCTCGTCGCTGGACAGCACGCAGCGCGAAATGTCCAACAATGGCGGCCCGAAAAAGGGTGAGGCGCCGGATGACTACCTGCTCAAGGTGGACAACCCGCTCGTGGTGCCTGTCGACCGGAAAATCCGCATCATCACCACCGCCAACGACGTGATCCACGCTTTCATGGTGCCGGCCTTCGGCATCAAGCAGGATGCGATCCCCGGTTTTGTGCGCGACACCTGGTTCCGTGCCGAAAAGACCGGCGATTTCTATGGCCAGTGCGCCGAGTTGTGCGGCAAGGAACACGCCTACATGCCCATCCATGTGAAGGTGCTCTCGGCCGAGGACTACAGCAAATGGGTTGGCGTCAAGGTCAAGGAAGCCGCTGCCAAGGCCGATGATCCTGCCAAGGTGTGGGCACTGCCTGAACTGAAGGCCCGCGGCGAAAAAGTCTATGCGGCCAATTGTGCGGCCTGCCACCAGGCCAACGGCAAGGGCGCCGGACCGATCAAGCCGCTGGACGGCTCGGCCATCGTGCTCGATGCCGACCACGGCAAACAGATCCAGGTCCTGCTCAATGGCGCCGCCGGCGGCGCGATGCCTTCCTGGAAAGCCTTGAGTGATACCGACCTGGCAGCGGTGGCCACTTACACCAAGAACAACTGGTCCAACCAGACCGGCCAGCTGGTGCAGCCCGCTGCAGTGCTGGCCGCGCGCAAATAAGCCGACTTTCCCCCGCAGATTCTCAAGCAGCCGGCGAACCCCCCGGGTCCGCCGCAAAGACACAGCTACAGGCACAAGCCACCAAAGGAAGCCAAGATGAGTGCAGTTCTAGACCATCACGATCACGCGCATGACGACCACGACCATGCCCCGACGGGCTGGCGTCGCTGGGTATTCGCGACCAACCACAAGGACATCGGCACGCTGTACCTGCTGTTCAGCTTCACGATGCTGATGTTCGGCGGTGTGCTGGCGCTGGCTATCCGTGCCGAGCTGTTCCAGCCCGGCCTGCAACTGGTCAACCCGGAACTGTTCAACCAGCTCACGACCATGCATGGCCTGATCATGGTGTTCGGCGCCATCATGCCGGCCTTTGTCGGTTTTGCGAACTGGATGATTCCGCTGCAGATCGGCGCGGCCGACATGGCGTTTGCCCGCATGAACAACTTCAGCTTCTGGCTGCTGATTCCTGCCGGCCTGATGATCGTGGGTTCCTTTTTCATGCCCGGTGGCGCTCCGGCAGGTGGCTGGACGCTGTATGCGCCGCTGTCGCTGCAAATGGGCCCGTCCATGGACGCCGGCATTTTTGCGCTGCACATCCTGGGCGCCTCGTCCATCATGGGCTCGATCAACATCATCGTGACCATCCTGAACATGCGCGCACCCGGCATGACGCTGATGAAGATGCCGATGTTCTGCTGGACCTGGCTGATCACCGCCTACCTGCTGATCGCCGTGATGCCCGTGCTGGCCGGCGCCATCACCATGACGCTGACCGACCGCCATTTCGGCACCAGCTTCTTCAACCCCGCCGGCGGCGGTGATCCGGTGATGTTCCAGCACATCTTCTGGTTCTTCGGCCACCCCGAGGTCTACATCATGATCTTGCCGGCCTTCGGTATCGTCAGCCAGATCATCCCGGCGTTTGCGCGCAAGCGCCTGTTCGGTTACGCCTCCATGGTGTACGCCACCGGTTCCATCGCCATCCTGAGTTTTGTCGTGTGGGCGCACCACATGTTCACCACCGGCATGCCGGTGACTGGCCAGCTCTTCTTCATGTATTCGACCATGCTGATTGCCGTGCCGACCGGCGTGAAGATCTTCAACTGGATCGCAACGATGTGGAAGGGCTCCATGACCTTCGAGACACCGATGCTGTTTGCCGTTGGCTTTATCTTCGTCTTCACCATGGGCGGCTTCACCGGCCTGATCCTGGCGGTGGCGCCGATTGACATCCAGGTGCAGGACACCTACTACGTGGTGGCGCACTTCCACTACGTTCTCGTGGCGGGTTCGCTGTACGCGCTGTTTGCCGGCTATTACTACTGGTCGCCCAAGTGGACCGGCGTGATGTACAACGAAAAGCGCGGCAAGATCCACTTCTGGTGGTCGCTGATCTCCTTCAACGTGACCTTCTTCCCGATGCACTTCCTGGGTCTGGCCGGCATGCCGCGCCGTTACGCCGACTACCCGATGCAGTTTGCCGACTTCAACGCGATTGCCAGCGTGGGTGCCTTCTTCTTCGGCTTCGCCCAGGTGTATTTCTTCCTCTTTGTGGTCCTGCCCACCATGCGCGGCAAGGGTGAAAAAGCACCCCAGCGTCCCTGGAACGACCCGGACGGCGCAGGCGCTGAAGGTCTCGAGTGGGAAGTGGCATCGCCCGCGCCTTTCCATACCTTTGAGACACCACCCCGCCTGGACGCCACTGCGACCAAGGTGATCGGTTACTGATCCGTTCGAAGCAACAACCCGCGCGCCATGACACCTGAACAGAAAAAGAACAACCTGCGGCTGGGGCTGATCCTCGCCTCGATCGCGGTGGTGTTTTTCCTCGGTTTCATGGCCAAGCTGGTCTTTTTCGGCAAAGGCTGACGCATGGGCCTGAAGCGCGAAAATTTCAGGATGGTGGGCAAGCTGGGCGTGATTGTGCTCGGCATGTTTGCCTTCGGTTATGCGCTGGTGCCCATCTACAAGGCGATCTGCGAGATGACCGGCATCAACATCCTGGCGCTGGGCGACCGGCAGATTCCCGGCGCGACGCCAAAGTTGTCGGCGAACACCCAGGTCGATACCAGCCGCAGCATCACCGTCGAGTTTGACGCGAACGCACGCGGTCCCTGGATGTTCAAGCCGGCGCAGCGTTCGCTGCAGGTGCATCCGGGCGAATTGATGACGGTGATGTACGAGTTCCAGAATGTGCAGAACCGCACGATGTCGGCACAGGCCATTCCGAGCTACGCACCCGTGCAGGCCGGCGCGCACTTCAACAAGCTCGAATGCTTCTGCTTCAGCCAGTACACGCTGGCGCCGGGCGAGAAAAAGCAGTGGCCGGTGGTGTTTGTGATTGACCCGAAACTGTCGAAAGACGTGACCACCATCACGCTGTCGTACACATTTTTCGAAGTCGGCGGTAAAACCCCGGCCGCGCCGGTAGCCGGCCCTGTTGCCGCCGTGGATCTGGCGCGACCCGCGCGTGAGCCCGGCGTATGAGCACGCCGGTCACGCAGCGCAAAGGCTCCATCTGGCGCACCATCAAGGCGGTGAGCTGGTCGTTTGTCGGGCTGCGCAGCCGGAGTGACTACGAGAAGGATGTGCAGCAGCTCAACCCGGTCCACATCGTGGTGGTTGGCCTGGTCGGGGTGCTTGTTTTTGTCGGCGGCCTGATTCTTCTGGCCACCTGGGTGGTGGGCAAATAGCCGGCAGGGCGCCCGCCAGGCCTTGATTATTGAATTTGAGAATTTAGCGAAACAGGAGTTGGAAATGTCTTCAGCAGCACATGCAGGAACCCCGTATTACTTCGTCCCGGCGCCTTCGGCTTACCCGGTGATGGCGGCCATCGGCCTGTTTTTCGTCATCCTCGGCGCGGGGCAGTGGATCAACGGTTCGGGCTGGGGCGCTTATTCGCTCGCGTTTGGCATGGCCTGGTGGCTGGGCGTGCTGTTTTTCTGGTTCCGTGCCGCGGTCAGCGAAAGCGAAGGCGGGCTGTACGGCCACAAGATCGACCTGTCCTACCGCTGGAGCATGAGCTGGTTCATTTTCTCGGAAGTGATGTTCTTCGGGGCTTTCTTCACGGCCCTGTGGTGGGCGCGCGTGCACTCCGTGCCTGCGCTGGGCAGTCTGGAAAATGCCTTGCTCTGGCCCGATTTCAAGGCGGTCTGGCCCAGCGTGGCCGCCGGCGTGACCGGCTCACCGGCCGACATCATTGAGCCCTTCACGACCATGGGCCCTTTCTGGCTGCCCACCATCAACACCGCCTTGCTGCTGAGCTCCGGTGTCACGCTGACCATCGCTCACCACGCGCTGCGTGAAAACCACCGCGGCAAGACGATTGCGTTCATGTGGATGACCGTGCTGCTCGGCATTATCTTCCTGTGTGTGCAGGGCTACGAGTACTTTCATGCCTACTCCGAGCTGAACCTGAAGCTCTCGTCCGGCGTGTACGGTTCGACCTTTTTCATGCTGACCGGTTTTCACGGTTTTCACGTGTTTGTCGGCATGCTGATGCTGCTGTTCATCACGCTGCGCCTGCAAAAAGGGCATTTCACGGCAGACCGCCACTTTGGTTTTGAAGGTGCGGCCTGGTACTGGCACTTTGTGGACGTGGTCTGGCTGGGCCTGTACATCCTCGTCTACTGGCTCTAGAGGCTCTGGAACGCAGGCGCTGCAGCAGGCATCTTGCCGCGCAGCTTTTGTTTGCCGCACGCCCTCCGCGGCGAGTACAGGAAAGGCCGCTGACGCGGCCTTTGTTCTTTTTTGGTTCTTTTTATTTGCCCGCCGCGATGCCGGTGGGCTGGATGTAGCCCATTTTCCAGGCGATCAGGATGCAGACAAACAGCACAATTGAAAAGCCGACGCGAAAAGCCAGCGCGCGTGCCATGTTGCCGCTTTTGGCTTTGCTGCCGCTGCCGCCCTTCAACATGAAAAACAGTGCGGATCCGAGGCTGGCGAGGATGGCCAAAAATGCAATGGCGACGAGGTAATTCATGAACCGGATTATCCGCGCATGAGTTCACCCCTGCCCAGCGTCCGCTTTTGGATCGTGACCCTGGCGGCCTTGCTGATGGCAGGCCTGACTTTTTCGCTGGGCCAGTGGCAATGGGGCCGCGCCGCCGACAAGATGGCGCTGCAGGCTGCGATCGATGCCCAGAACAGGCTCCCCGCGCTGGATAACCGCACATTGCTGGCGACGCAGGACCTGGCGACGGTGCTGCACCGGCAGGCGTTGCTGCAGGGTGTCTGGCAGGAGGCGCACACGGTGTACCTGGACAACCGTCCGATGGGGGGCAAGTCCGGTTTCTGGGTGGTGACGCCGCTGGCGCTGGAAGGCGGGCGGCCGTGGATCCTGGTGCAGCGCGGCTGGGTGCCGCGCGACTTCAATGACCGCACCCGCCTGCCGGTCGTGCCAACCCCGCCCGGACTGGTCAGCGTGGCCGGCCGCATGGCCCCGCCGCCGTCCAAGCTATATGAATTCGCTGGCGAGCCAGGCGGGCGCATCCGGCAAAATCTCGATGTCGCCGCCTTTGGCGCGGAAATCGGCCAACCCCTGATGGCCGTGTCGCTGCTACAGACCGGTGCCGCCAGTGAAGGCCTGCTGCGCGACTGGCCGGCACCCACCGTGGGCGTTGACAAACATTATGGTTATGCCTTCCAGTGGTTTGGCCTGTGCGCCCTGGTCGTGGGCCTGTATGTCTGGTTCCAGCTGATTTCCCCGCGCCGCAAAAAGCGGCACTTACCGCATCCCCAACCCTGAACGGCGATTTCCAAAGTGCAACCTCCACAGCCCGATCTTTCTCCGTCCCCGACAGGCCCAGCCGGGCCGGGCGGTCAGGACCAGCCCCTGGGGCTGACCGTCCATGCCATGCCGCAGCTCGACGCGGCCACGGCCGCACGCGCGCCCGCTACCCGGGCGGGACGCTGGAAAATGCTGGCCGTCCTGCTGATCTGTGCCGCACCGGTGATTGCGTCCTACTTCACCTATTACGTGATCCGTCCGGAAGGCCGGCGCAACTATGGCGAGCTGGTCGACCCGCAGCGCCCCGTGCCGGCCCTGGCCGCCGTGGCACCCGACGGCAGCCGCATCGAGCTGCCTGCGCTCAAGGGCCAGTGGCTGCTGCTCAGCGTGGCCGGCGGCGCCTGCGACACGACCTGCCAGCAACACCTGTATTTCCAGCGCCAGCTGCGCGAATCCCTGGGCCGGGAAAAGGCCAGGCTGGACCGCGTCTGGCTGGTCAGCGACGACGCAGCCATTCCGGACTCCCTGAAAACGGCGCTGCTCGGTTCCACCGTGCTGCGTGTGTCCGGTCTGGACCAGTGGCTGCAGGCCGCGTCCGGGCAGCGGTTGCAGGATCACCTGTATTTGGTGGATCCGCTCGGCAACTGGATGATGCGTTTTCCGGCGAACATGGATGCGGCTGGCGCGGCGAAAGCCAAGCGCGACCTCGAACGCCTGCTGCGCGCCTCTGCCTCTTGGGACAAGGAGGGCAGGTAATGGCCCCCACGTTCGCGCACTTCGTGTCGCTCTCTGCCCCCCGAGGGGGCCGCTGCGCCTGCGGGCCGGCGGAGCCGGACCCGCGGCCCCTGCTGGCCTGAAAACCCGCAATAACCAGCTCCTGTTAAACATGGACACGCAAGACCTCTACAACCTCAGTCCGGCGCTGCGGCTCATGGGCATGGGCCTGGTGCTGGCCCTCGGGCCGCTGGCCTGGGTCTGGCTGCGCAACAAGAACCAGCCGATGGCGCGGCGCCTGCGGGTGCTGACGCTGGTGACGCTGTTTCTGACCTTTGACCTGGTGCTGTTTGGCGCCTTCACGCGCCTGACCGATTCGGGCCTGGGCTGCCCCGACTGGCCGGGCTGTTACGGCCACGCCAGCCCGGTAGGCGCGCAACAGCCGATCAGCGCCGCCCAGGCGGCCCTGCCCAGCGGGCCGGTCACGCATGGCAAGGCCTGGATCGAAATGATCCACCGCTACCTGGCGACCGGTGTCGGGGTGCTGATCCTGACGCTCGCCGTCGCCACCTGGCTGAGCCGCCGAAAGGGGCAGGGCAGCGGGACCATCCTGTCCCCTTGGTGGCCCATGGCGACGCTCGTCTGGGTCTGTCTGCAGGGCGCTTTTGGCGCACTGACTGTCACCATGAAACTGTTCCCGCTGATCGTCACCTTGCACCTGCTGGGCGGTCTGGTCCTGCTGGCCTTGCTGCGCGCCCAGGCCGTGCGTTATGCGCAGGCCCAGGGCGAGGCCATGCCGGCACCCCTGCCAGCCGCCACGTGGCTGCTGCTGGCGGTGACCTTTGCCCTGTTGTGGGTCCAGATCGCGCTGGGCGGCTGGGTCAGCACCAACTACGCGGTGCTGGCCTGCACTGATTTCCCCGCCTGCCAGGGCAGCTTCTGGCCGCCGATGGACATCCGGGAAGGCTTCACGCTGTGGCGCGCACTCGGTGCAGGGCTGGACGGTGACAACATCAGCTTCCAGGCGCTGACGGCGATTCACTATGTGCACCGGCTGATGGCCTATGTTGTTTTTGCGGCCCTGCTGTGGCTGGCCAGCCGCCTGCGGCAGATTCCTGCCATGCGTTCCCATGCCTTCTGGATCGGCGGCTTGGCCTTGTGGCAGTTTGCCACCGGCCTGAGCAACGTCGTGCTGGGCTGGCCGCTGGTGGCCGCGGTGTCCCACACGGGCGGCGCGGCCGCCCTGGTGGTGGTGCTGACCGGCGCCATTTTTTCGAGCTACCGCACCCCTGAGTTGGCAAGTGCGTCAAAATTGAGGGCTTCCAGCCTATGAATCCCGCCGACTCCTCCGCCTCCGTGGCGGTCGCCCCTTTTGTGCCCTCGAAGTTTGCGCAGTTTTACGCGTTGACCAAGCCGCGCGTGGTGCAGCTGATTGTGTTTTGTGCATTGATCGGCATGGTGCTGGCCGTTCCCGGCGTGCCCAGCTGGGCCGATGTGAGGCTGGCGCTGGTGGCCAGTGCGGGCATCTGGCTGGTGGCTGGCGCGGCCGCTGCCTTTAATTGCCTGGTCGAGCAGCAGATTGACGCCAAAATGAAACGCACCGCCTGGCGTGCCACCGCCAAGGGGCAGATCAGCAATCCGCTGACACTGGCTTTTTCGGCGGCACTGTGCGCGCTGGGCTCGTGGATTCTCTACGTCTGGGTCAACCCGCTGACGATGTGGCTGACCTTTGCCACCTTTGTCGGTTACGCGGTGGTCTACACCGTAATCCTGAAACCGCTGACGCCGCAGAACATCGTGATCGGCGGTGCTTCGGGGGCGATGCCGCCGGTGCTCGGCTGGGCCGCCATGACCGGAGCCGTGAGCCCCGAAGCCCTGATTCTTTTCCTGATCATCTTCCTCTGGACACCGCCGCACTTCTGGGCGCTGGCGCTGTACCGGGTGGAGGATTACCGCAAGTCCGGCCTGCCCATGCTGCCGGTCACCCACGGCAACGAGTTCACGCGCCTGCAGGTGTTTCTGTACACGCTGGTGCTGTTCGCCGCCTGCCTGATGCCTTTTGTCTTCCAGATGAGCGGCTGGCTGTACCTGGTGGTGGCGATTGCCCTGAGTGTGGGCTTCAGCTGGTACGGCTGGCGCCTGTGGCGCAATTACTCCGATGCGCTGGCGCGCAAGACCTTCCGTTTTTCGCTGATCCACCTGTCTGCCCTGTTTGCAGCCCTGCTGCTGGACCATTACCTCGTATGAGCATGCTTCCTGCTTCTCTCCACAAACGAAAGACTATTAAATTAATAGCAGGAGGCGCTTTTCTGGCGTTCGCTACAGGCCTTTTAGGCGCATGCTCCGGGGAAAAGAAGCCGCAGTTCACCAGCATCGACATCACCGGCGCCGACTATGCACGCGACTTTGCCCTGACCGACCACAACGGCCAGGCGCGCGGCATCAAGGACTTCCAGGGCAAGGTGGTAGTCGTCTTTTTTGGTTTCACCCAGTGCCCGGACGTGTGCCCGACCTCCATGGCCGAACTCGCCGAGATCAAGAAAATGCTGGGCGCCGACGGCGCCCGGCTGCAGGGCCTGTTCGTCACGCTCGACCCCGAGCGCGACACGCAGCAGGTGCTCCAGGCCTACATGGCCAACTTCGACCCGACCTTCCTCGCGCTGCGCCCCGATCTCGACAAGCTGCCCCAACTGGCCAAGGACTTCAAGATCTTTTACAAGAAGGTCGACGGCAAGACGCCCGGCAGCTACACGCTGGACCACTCGGCCGGCAGCTACGTTTTCGACCCGCAGGGCCGGGTGCGCCTGTACAGCCGCTACGGCACCGGCGCGGCGCCGCTGGCGGCGGACATCCGCCTGCTGCTGCAGGGAAGCTGAAGCCCGCCCGACTCCGGCAGAGGGGCAAAAAAAAGCCTGCAGACGATGGTCGAATGCAGGCTTTGGCAATCGCCGCTAGGGCGGCGTTGCGCTCAAGGTATCAGGCACGGTCAGGCATAAGCGGCCAGGACCTTTTTCATTTTTTTCATCGCCGCCACTTCAATCTGGCGAATACGTTCGGCGCTGACCTTGTACTCGGCCGCCAGGTCATGCAGCGTCATGCCGCCCGAACCGTCGTCGTTGACCTTGAGCCAGCGTTCCTCGACGATGCGGCGCGAACGGTCGTCCAGACCTTCCAGCGCGGTGGCGATGCCGTCGCTGGCCAGATGGTCGCGCTGGCGCGACTCCATCAGCTGGGTCGGTTCCTGCGTGGCATCCGAGAGGTAGGCAATCGGGCCGTACGCTTCTTCGCCATCGTCGCTCGGGCTGGGGTCCAGCAACACATCGCCGCCGGACATGCGCTGCTCCATCTCGATGACTTCCTCGCGCTTGACATTCAGCGTTTTGGCCATCGAATCAATCTGGCCTTCGGTCAGCGTGTCGCGGTGCGTCGCCACATCGGCGTCGTCCTTGAAGCCCTGTTTCATCGAGCGCAGGTTGAAAAACAGCTTGCGCTGGGCCTTGGTCGTGGCGACCTTGACCATGCGCCAGTTTTTCAGGATGTACTCGTGCATCTCGGCCTTGATCCAGTGCAGCGCGTAGCTGACCAGGCGCACGCCCTGGTCCGGGTCAAAACGTTTGACCGCCTTCATCAGGCCGATGTTGCCTTCCTGGATCAGGTCGGCGTGGGGCAGGCCGTAACCGAGGTATTTGCGCGAAGTCGCCACCACCAGCCGCAGGTGGGACAACACCAGCTTTCCGGCCGCGTCCAGGTCGTTCTCGTCCTTCAGTTTCCGGGAAAATTCCTGCTCCTGCTCCAGGGTGAGCATGGGCAGGCGGTTGACCGCCGAAATGTAGGCATCCAGATTGCCCAGCGGTGGCAGCAGCGACCACGGATTGGCTGGCGCCAACTGGGTTGCCGCGGGGGCCACTTGAGGGGACAGAGCATAGGACATAGGGTGAAACTCCTTCATAAGAGTAATATTAGCACTCGGTTTGAGAGAGTGCCAATCAATAGGTTCAATGGTTTTAATAGATCAAGGCTAATAAGTAATAACCCTTGTTTGTGTCCCATTTTGCGCTTTAGTTCAACCGGTGTTGTAGTCCAAGGTGCAGTGACTGCGGCGTCCAAAGGCCTTGGTTCTCAAGGGCGGCCAGGCACCCTCCGGGTGGAAACAGGGGCGGGCGAGCAGGGGCCGGCGGCGTCGAATTTTAGGATAAAATCGGCCGTCAGCTCAATACTGTCGGGCGGTGGCAGCTATTGTTTGAATAGCAAATGGAGCCAGAGCAGGGCTCCGAAAGCGGCAGAAGGCGGTTCAGGCCCCGGGCGCGATCACCCGGACCAAGGGCGCATCGGCCAACCAGGCCTGCAGGCACTCGGTGACGTCGCTGGCAAAACGCTGGAACACGGGTTCGGTGACAAAACCCAGGTGCGGCGTGAGCAGCACATTGGGCAGCCCGCGCAGCGGGTCGGCCAGCGGCAGCGGCTCCACATCAAACACATCAAGGGCGGCCAGGCCGGGCCGGCCGCTTTTCAGGGCCTGAACCAGGGCCGGTGTATCGATCAGTTCCGAGCGGGAGGTGTTGACCAGCAGGCTGCCGGGCTGCATCAGGCCCAGGCGCTGGGCGTTCATCAGGTGCCGGGTGGCGGCCACCACAACCAGGTGCAGGCTGACCACGCGGGACGTCGCCAGCAGTTCTTCCAGCGGCAGGAAGGCCACACCCTGTGCGGCCGCCCGTTCGGCCGTCATGCGCGGGCTCCAGGTCACCACGTCCATGCCGAAGGCCTTGCCGACGCGGGCCACACGCCCGCCGATCTCGCCCAGGCCGATCAGGCCCAGGCGCTGCCCGACCAGGGTGCCGGGCAGGGGGCCGGCCGTGTCGCTGCGCCACTGGCCGGCCTGCAGGCGCGCGGCATGGCTGGCCAGCTGCTTGGTGGCGGCCAGGATCAGGGTCCAGGTCAGCTCACAGGTGCCGTCTTTCGAGGGCCCGAACTCGGTGCAACTGACGGGAATGTGGCGCGCCGCCAGCGCGGCGAGGTCCAGCTTCGCATTGCGTGTGCCGGTGAACACCAGATAGCGCAACTTGGGAAGCTGGGCCAGCAACTCGGCCGTGAACGGTGTGCGGTCGCGCATCAGCACAATCGCGTCGGCGTCTTTCAACGCCTCGACCAGCGCCGTGCCGCTCAACGGTTCATGGTGGATGGTGACTTCCGCGCGCGCGTCAATGCCGCGCCAGTCGGCCAGGCGGCGCAGGGCCCGTTCGCTGTCGTCGAGAACAACGATGCGGGCTTGGCCGGTGCTCATGGCCGAGCCAGCGCGGTCAGCGCGCGGATGTCGGCGGTGCCGCCGACCGCCCAGCAGGCTTCGATCAGGGCGGCGGTCTGGCTGGCGCCCAGCACGGCGTCCGACATGCCCTTGAACTTGGCTTCCAGCATGGCGTCGGTCATCGGGTTTTGCAGCGAGCCGATCGCGTGTTCGACAAACACATGGACACGGCGACCGTCGGTCAGCACCGCCGTCACGTCGGCGCTGGCTTCGTCGATCGAGTCATCGACGGTGGCCACGACCTTGCGGCGCAGCGCCACCATGTCGGCGCGGTTCACCACCTCATCGGAAAACTCTTCCTCGGCCGCGCGGCCAAATGTCAGGCCGGCGGCACAGCCGTGGTACACGCTGAACTTGGCCTGCAGGCCATCGACAGGTTCCTTCTTGCCCGTCAGTTCAAGCACCAGCGAGTGCACCTTGAGTTCGATGCGTTCCACCTGCGCCGGCGTGACGCCCTGCGCCCGCAACTGGGCGCAGGCATCGATGCTGGGGTGGATCACGATGCCGCAGGCAAAGGGCTTGTAGCTGTTGAACGAGATTTCGAAGCGCTGGCCGAGCTCGCTGGTGATCTCGTTCCAGTCGTTTTTGGTCGAGACCGTCTGCATCATGCCACGCGGTGCTTCCAGGGCTTTCGGGCTGGCGGTGTAGCCGTGTTGGGCCAGCAGGGCCGACATCAGGCCGGCACGCGCCGCGGCGCCGGGGTGGAAAGGTTTGGTCATGGTGCCGAACTGCTCGCGCATGCCGACCGGCTGCGAGGCGGCGATACCCAGCGCCATCGCGGTTTTCTGCGTGTCGAGCTTGAGCAGGCGGGCGCAGGCCGCCGCGGCGCCCAGCGTGCCGGTGGAGCCGGTGATGTGCCAGCCGCGGTCGTAATGCTCGGGGTACATCGCATTGCCGACGCGGCAGGACACGTCGATGCCCAGCACCAGCGCGTCGATCACGTCGCGCCCCGACGCGCCCAGCTGTTCGGCCAGGGCCAGCACGGCCGAGGCGACCGGACCGGCCGGGTGAATGATGGTCTTGAGGTGGGTGTCGTCGAAGTCGAAGGTGTGCGAGGTGATGCCGTTGACCAGCGCGGCACTGGCCATGTCGACTTTTTCCTTGCGGCCCAGCACGCTGGCCTGCGGCGCGGGTTGCAGCATCTGCACCGCCGCCAGCGCGGCATCGGCGGCTTCATGGTGGGCCGCGCCGACCGCGCAGCCCAGCCAGTTCATGAAGGTGCGGTGTGCTTCGTGGTCGACGGCAGCGCTCCAGCCGCCGGCCAGGTAGCCGGGATGGGTGGCGACATGGCGGGCCAGAATTTGCGTGACGAGTGGGGCGTTGTGGTCGGCGGCGACCTGGGTATTGCGGGCCATGGGATCTTTCGGCAGGGGCGTGCCAGGGGTTGATGAATGCTATGAAAAAAGAAGCTGCTTGCGCCCGTGGAACAAGGGTGGCAAGCATTTTTTATATCTAAATCAGCTGTCGAGCTGGATGCCGCGCTCGCGCGCCAGTTTGGTCCAGCGTGCAATGTCGGTGCGGATGAACTCGCCGAACTGCTCGGGCGTCATGACCCGGGGTTCGATCGCTTCGACGGACAGTTTCTCGCGCAGGTCGGGCGCCCGCAGCACGGTGGCCAGGGTTTCGTTGAGCTGTTTGACAATCGGCGCCGGCATGCCGGCCGGGCCGACCACGCCGTACCACTGCTGCGCGTCAAAACCCTTGAAGCCGGACTCGTCGAGCGTGGGCAGGTCCTTGAATTGCGGGTGGCGTTGCAGGCCGGTCACAGCCAGCGGCCGCACGCGGCCGGAGCGGATGTGCGGTACCGCAGCGGCCAGGCCGGGGAACATGGCCTGGGTCTGCCCGCCAATCAGGTCGGTGAACGCCGGCGCGATGCCGCGGTAGGGAATGTGCACCATGAACGTGTTGAGCTGCTGCTTGAACAGCTCCATGGTCAGGTGGGTCAGCGAGCCGGCGCCGGCCGAGCCATAACTGACCTTGCCGGGGTTTTTCTTGAGGTAGTCGACGAACTCCTTGATGTTGTTCACCGGCAGCGCGGCATTGACCACCAGCACATTGGGCGTGCCGCCAATCATGCCGATCGGCGTGAAATCCTTGACGGCGTCGTAAGGCAGCTTGCGCGTGGCCGGGCTGGTGCCGTGGGTCGCGACGTAGCCCTGCATCAGGGTGTAGCCGTCGGGGGCGGCGCGGGCCGTGGCCTGGCAGGCAATCACACCGCCGCCGCCGCTCTGGTTGTCAACGATGAAGCTCTGCTTGAGCACGCTGCCCCAGCGTTCGGTCAGGGTGCGACCCACCATGTCGCTGCCGCCGCCGGCGGACACCGGCACGATGTAGCGTATGGGCTTGGCCGGAAAACCGGTCTGGGCCAGCAGCAGCCCGGGGGCGCCGAGCAGGGCGGGGGCGGCCTGCAGCAGGGTGCGTCGTTTCATGGTGTGGTCTCCTGGAAAGTTGTTTGAGTTGTCTGAATCGTTGGAAGTGATGCGGGGGCTCAGGCCGGGGCCGGGGTGGCTTGCAGCAGGCGCTCGTAGGCATCGCCCACGTGGTGGGCCATCAGCGCTTCGCAGCGCTGCGGGTCGCCCAGGCGCAGGGCCGCAACGATGTCCCTGTGTTCGGTGATCGAGGCCTGCATGCCGATATCGTGCGAGAGGTTTTTCAGGCGCGACAGGTGCAGCTTTTGCACGATGCCGCGGTAGGTTTCCGTCAGGGTCTGGTTGCCACCGGCTTCGACGATGGCCCAGTGAAAACGCAGGTTTTCACCGTAGTAGCGCTGCACCTCGTGCTGCGCGGCTGCCTCCTGCATGGCGGCCACGGAGTCGTCGAGCACCGCCAGCAACGCGGACTGGCGGGCCACCGGCAACTGCGCTGCCTGGCGGCCGGCAAAACCGTCGAGCAGGCCACGCATCTGGTACAGGTCGCGGATCTCGGGGGCATCGAGCTGGCGCACAAACACGCCCGCGTGTTTGCGCGCCACCACCAACCCGGAGCTTTCGAGTTCGCGCAGCGCTTCACGCACCGGCACGCGCGACACGCCCAGGCGGGCCGCCACATCGGGTTCGTTGATGCGTTGCCCGGGCACCAGCACACCCTTGAGGATCAGCGCCAGCATGTCGCCCTTCACGAGCTTGGCCAGCGAGGTGTCGCGCACGTCGTTGAAGCGGTCGGCAGAAGATTCGGCAAGCCAGGGCAGCATGGTGTTTCCGTTTTTGAACGAGCTTATATCGTATACGAAAACTGGAAAGACCAATCAACCGGCCGGGAACAGTGTCCGGACAAGGCGAAGAACAGGGGGAAGGAGGCGCAGCTTGCTGCGCCGGTGGCCGGTGCCGGCCGGGTTCAGGGCAGGCGCTTGTCGCTGCGAATCTCGCGCACCTCGACATCCACCACGTCGGTCTCGCGCGCCGCGGCGGTGCCGGGCTTGGCCGCGCCTGGCCAGGCGGCCTGGGACGAGAAGCGCTGGAAGCGGCCAAACACAACCGGTTTGGGCTTCTGGCCGGTGATCAGCGAACGCAACAGGCCCAGCGCCAGCAGGACAAGGCCGGCCAGCATCAGGCTGACCGCGAAAATCGCGGCAAAGGTCCACAGGACCAGGCGCAGGAAAAAGGACAGGACGCGGCTGAGGAAGCTGGGCACGTGAGGGTTTCCCGTAAGAGTCAGATCAATCTATATGCGGGCAGATGCCGCCGCTTCAAGCCGGGTACATCGGGCGCAGGCTGCCGGTGGATTACCAGCGGATGCCGAGCTTGCCAAACAGCTTGCTCAGCACGAACAGCGGTCCCACCCAGAGGTACTGGATGTCTTCGAGAAACGAAGGCTTTTTGCCTTCGAGCTTGTGGCCGACAAACTGCAATATCCAGGCGCCGACAAAAATCGCCAGCGACAACGGCAGCACACGCGCACCCATGGCGTGCACCAACGCCAGCAGGATGGCCGACCAGAGCGCCATGGTGCCCAGAAAAACCAGCGACAGCCGCAGGTAATACACCATGCTGGCGGCGATAAACAGATAGGCGACCCAGGGGTGCAGCGCAAACATCATGCCGAGCAGACTCAGCATGATGAGCGGGATCGCAATGAAGTGGATGAGCTCGTTGGTCGGATTCTGGTGGCTTTCGCCGTAGTGGGCGAGCAGGCGGTCCACCTGGCGCGGACCGTCGGATGTAGCGGATGTGTCGGGTGTGCTGCTGGGGTTCATGGGGCCTCCGGTGCCGCGGTCGAAAAGCCGCCGCTAGCAGGTCACTGTAAGGGATCGCCGCGGTTTGCGAAAGCAGGGGAATTACTGCATTTTTGCCAGCCGATGCAACTGTTCGTCCAGCGCATCGGGAATTGTCAGCCCCGACTGCCCGGCTTGCTGTTCCAGGGCGATTCTGCGCGCGCCGGCCAGGCGCACGCCGTTGTCCACCAGCATTTCCGTGATCAGCGTTTCCATGCGCTCGCAATAAACATCCTGGCCCGCCAGCGCGCCCGGGTTGATCACGACAAAGGCCTGGCCGAGGCGCGGCGCGTTGCCCTCATCGACAAAAAATGAGGACGCTTCAAAGCCGAACTGCGCACCGAGCAGAGCCGTGACCAGCAGCTCGACGATCAGCGCCAGCATGGCGCCCGCCAGGCCGGCTGTCGGGTCGGTGGTGGCTGCACCGTCGGCCCGGCCGTGCGCCTCGGCACGCACCAGCGCTTTCGCGGTGCTGGCCGCCATGACCTGCCCCGCGCCCGCTTGGCGCAGCGCCTGCACGGCAGGGCGGCGGCGCCGCGCCGCCGGGCTCAGGCCAGCAGGGCCTGCGAAAATTCCCGGGCGTTGAAGGTTTCGAGGTCTTCGAGTTTTTCGCCGACGCCGATGAAATAAACCGGCACCGGCCGCAGGCCGGGCGAGGCCTTGGCGCGCTCCCGCGACCACAGTGCAATGGCGGCCAGCACGCCGCCTTTGGCCGTGCCGTCGAGCTTGGTCACGATCAGGCCGGTCAGCTGCAGGGTCTCGTCGAAGGCCTTGACCTGGCTCAGCGCGTTCTGCCCGGTGTTGCCGTCGATCACCAGCAGCACTTCATGCGGTGCCGTGGCATCCGCCTTGCTGACGACACGTTTGATCTTGCGCAGCTCTTCCATCAGGTGCAGCTGGGTCGGCAGGCGCCCGGCGGTGTCCACCAGCACCACGTCCTTGCCGCGTGCCCTGCCGGCGCTCACTGCATCGAAACTCACGGCGGCCGGATCGCCGCCTTCCTGGCTGACGATCTCCACCATGTTCCGGTGGGCCCAGACTTCGAGCTGCTCCCGCGCCGCGGCACGGAAAGTGTCGGCCGCGGCCAGCAGCACCGACGCGCCTTCGTTGGCCAGGTGGTGTGTGAGCTTGCCGATCGAGGTTGTCTTGCCCGCACCATTGACACCGGCCACCATGATGACCGTGGGCTTGTATTCGCCGATCACCAGCGGCTGCTCCAGCGGCTTGAGCAGTTGTGTGAGCGCCTCGGTCAGGATGTTCTTCACGGCCACCGGATGGGTGACGCCACTGTCTTTCACGCGTCGTTTGACTTCATCGAGCAGGTAGGCGGTGGCGCCGGTGCCGGCATCGGCCATCAGCAGGGCCGACTCCAGGTCTTCGTACAGCGCGTCGTCAATGCGGTTGCCGGTGAACACGCCGGAAATGCTGGCGCCGGTCTTGTGCAGGCCCGAGCGCAGCTTGCTGACCCAGTGCTCGCGGCTCGCCGGTACCGCGCCGGGCAGCGGAATGTCGATGGGCGTGACCAGCGCACTGCCGATCAGGCCGCCGCTGGGCAGCGCCGGCGCGGCTGCAGCCGGGGCTGCAGCGGGTGCCGCAGCGCCGGGCACGGCAGGCGGTGATGCTACTGCCGGCGCGGCTTCAGCGGGGGCAGGGGGCTTTTTTTTCTTGAAGAAACTGAACATTGGTTGTGCTTTGGAGTCACACTATTCTATGAAACACACCACACAGGATTTCATGGGCATGTTTATCCGGTTTCCGGCACCCTCGCGCAACACCCTTCTCCCCCTTGTTCCCCTGCTCTTCAGCTTCTTGCTGACCAGTCCCGCGGGGGCCCAGACCGCTTCCCCCGGCACCCCTGTCACACCCGTCACCCAGTTCCAGCTGGCCAATGGCCTCACGGTCATTGTCAAGACTGACCGGCGCGCACCCACCGCGGCCCACATGCTCTGGGTGCGGGTCGGCTCCATGGACGAGGTCGATGGCGCCACCGGCGTGGCCCATGTGCTGGAACACATGATGTTCAAGGGCACACCCAGCCTGAAGCCGGGTGAATTTTCACGCCGTGTCGCGGCGCTCGGTGGCCGCGAAAACGCGTTCACTTCCCGGGATGCCACCGGTTATTACCAGCAGATTCCCTCGAACAAGCTCGAAGAGGTGATGCGCCTGGAAGCCGACCGGTTTGCCCGCAACCAGTGGGCCGACGAGGAGTTCATCAAGGAACTCGAGGTCGTCAAGGAAGAACGCCGCCTGCGCACCGAAGACTCACCTCGTGCGCTGATGCACGAAGCCGCCAACGCCATGACCTTCGTGGCGTCGCCTTACCGGCGTCCTGTCGTGGGCTGGATGAGCGACCTCGAGGCCATGACGCCCGACGATGCCCGCGCGTTCTACCGGCGCTGGTATGTGCCGGCCAATGCGGCCGTGGTGATTGCCGGCGATGTGGATGTGGCGCAGGTGCGGCGGCTGGCGGAAAAATACTATGGCGCCGCGGTGGCCCGTCCGGTGCCGCCGCGCAAGCCGCGCATCGAGCCGGTGCAAAGCGGACTGCGCAGGATGGACTTCAAGGCGCCGGCCAGCCAGGCCTATGTGAGCCTGTCCTACAAGGTGCCGGGTCTGCAGTCGCCGGCGACCGCCGCGCCGGCCACGGCGGACGCCTTCAACCGCGATGCGCTGGCGCTGACGGTGCTGGCCGCCGTGCTCGACGGTTACAGCGGCGCGCGGCTGGAACGTGCCCTGACCCAGGGTGACAACCGGCTCGCCGACAGTGCCGGCGCGTCCAACGGCTTGATGGGTCGCGGTCCGCAGGTTTTTGTGCTCGATGCGGTGCCGGCCGCTGGCAAAACTGCTGACCAGGTGGCCGACGCCCTGCGCCAGCAGGTGGCGCTGATTGCCCGCGAAGGTGTCGGCGAGGCCGAACTCAAACGTGTCAAGACCCAGTGGGTGGCCAGCGAAACCTACAAACTCGATGCGCTGTTCAGCCAGGCCCGCGGGCTGGGCGCCTACTGGGTCAACGGCCTGCCGCTCGACACCGACGAGCGCCTGATCAGCCAGTTGCGCAGCATCAGCAGCGCCGAAGTGCAGGCCGTGGCTGCGCGTTATTTCAGTGACGACCAGCTGACCCTGGCCAACTTGCTGCCGCAGCCGCCCGATCCGGGGCGCGTCAGACGTGTGCCTGCCGCGGGGCTGCGGCATTGAACGCGGGCCGCCCGCACGGGGCTTTTTCTTCCACCCTGTCTTCTTCGGGAACCGTTGTGAAAAGTGCTATCAAAAAAAGAGCTTCTGGCGCGCTGCTGATGGGGGCTGCAGCCATTTTTTATCCCATGTTTTCATGGGCCGCGATTCCGATACAGCACTGGACGCAGCCCGGCGGCGCCAGGGTCTACCTGGTCGAAAGCCCGGCCATCGCCATGGTCGATGTGCAGCTGGACTTCGATGCCGGCAGCCGGCGTGTCGCGGCCGACCAGGCCGGTCTGGCCGACATCACGGCCTCGCTGCTCTCCAAGGGCGTGGCGGCACGCGGCGGCGAGCCTGCGCTTGATGAAAATGCGCTGGGCGAAGCCTGGGCCGATCTCGGTGCGCAGTTCGGCGCATCGGCGGGCTCCGACCGCTTCAGCTTTTCACTGCGCAGCCTGACCGAGCCCGACCTGCTGGGCCAAGCCATGCGGCTGGCCGCGCGCCAGATCGCCGAGCCTTCGTTTCCGGAGCCGGTGTGGCAGCGCGACCGCCAGCGCATGCTGGCCCAGCTCAAGGAGGCCTACACCCGGCCCGCCTACCGGGTGGCCCGCGCCTTTTCCGAAGCGGTGTACGGCAGCCATCCCTACGGCCATGAAACCAGCGAAGCCAGCCTGGCGCGCATCAGCGTGGCCGACATGCAGGCTTTCCATGCGCGCTACATCACGCCCTGCCATGCCCGGGTCAGCATCGTGGGGGCCTTGACGCGCGCGCAGGCCGACACGCTGGTGTCGGGCCTGCTCGCGCGCCTGCCCCAAGGCGACTGCGCGGCGGCCCCGCCTTTGCCGGCGGTGGCCGAGGTGGCGCCGCTGGAGCGTGCGCAGGCGATCACCATTCCGTTTGACTCGGCGCAGGCGCATGTGCTGATGGGCCAGCCCGGCTACAAGCGCAACGACCCTGATTTTTATGCCCTCACGCTGGGCAACTATGTGCTGGGCGGCGGCGGCTTTGTCTCGCGGCTGACCGAGGAGGTGCGCGAAAAGCGCGGCCTCAGCTACAGCGTCTCCAGTTATTTTTCACCGGGCCGCCATGCCGGTGCGTTCACCGTGGGCCTGCAGACCCGGCCCGACCAGGCCGCGCAGGCCACCGCGGTCGCCCGTGAGGTGGTTGCAAAATTTGTCGCCGAAGGCCCGACGCAGGCCGAGCTCCAGGCCGCCAAGGACAACCTGATCGGCGGCTTCCCGCTGCTGATCGACAGCAACCGCAAGCTGCTCGGCAACCTGTCCAATATCGCCTGGAACGACTTGCCGCTCGACTACCTGGACACCTGGACCGACCGCATCGCCAAAGTCAGTGTGGCGGAGGTCAAGGCCGCGTTTGCGCGCAAGCTGCAGCCCGAGAAAATGGTGACTGTTATCCTCGGAGCTACTTCCCAGTAAACGGCACGTCCTTTTATGGGATCGACCCCAAGCGCCGCAAATGAAATACACCCCAGCCTCCGACAACAAATCTCCCAAACCTGCCGCGCCGCGACCGAAATCGGGCAAGGTGGTGGGCCGCAAGTCCGTGCCGCCGGGCGAAATCCGCATCATTGGCGGGCAGTACAAACGCACCAAGCTGCCGGTGGCCAACAAGCCCGGCCTGCGCCCGACGCCCGACCGCGTGCGCGAGACCCTGTTCAACTGGCTGGGCCAGGACCTGACCGGCTGGCGCTGCATCGACGTGTTTGCCGGTACCGGCGTGCTGGGCTTTGAGGCCGCCTCGCGCGGCGCTGCCGAGGTGCTGCTGTGCGAGCAGGATGCCGGCCTGGTGGACCAGCTCAAGGCACTGCAGGCCAGGCTGCACGCCGACATGGTGCGGGTGGAGCGCGGCGATGGCGTCGCCGTCCTCAGGCGGGCATCACCGGCCAGCATGCAGCTGGTGTTCCTGGACCCGCCGTTTGACTCGCCGCTGTTCGAACCCGCACTCAAGGCGGCGGCGCAGGTGGTGGCCGACCCCGGTTATGTCTACCTCGAGGCGCCGCAGGCCTGGACCGACGAGGCCTTGGCCGACTACGGCCTGCAGCTGCATCGCAGCGGCAAGGCCGGCGCGGTGCACTTTCACTTGCTGGTGCGCATGGGCGTTTCACTGGAAGGCGCGTAGCCCTGCAAGCGGCAGGGACACCCGGCACCACGGTCAGGCGGGCATAATTGCCGCATGGCGACAAGCACCCCGAGTTCCCGTGTGGCGGTTTATTCCGGCACCTTTGACCCCTTCACGCTCGGGCACCAGGACATCGTGCGCCGCGCCGCCGGGCTGTTTGACCGGCTCATCATCGGTGTGGCGGTCGCGCACCACAAGAAAACGCTGTTCAGCCTGGAGACGCGCCTGCAGCAGGTGCGCGAGGAAACGCAGGGCATGGCAAACGTCAGCGTCCTGCCTTTCGACGGCCTGATCATGGATTTTTGCGCGGCCCAGCAGGCGCTGGCCGTGGTGCGCGGCGTGCGCAACCTCACCGATTTTGACTACGAGGCGCAGATGGCCGCGATGAACCGCAAGCTGCGGCCCCAGGTGGAAACCGTGTTTTTGCTGCCGGACGCGCCGTTGCAATGCATCAGCGGCACCTTGGTGCGCGAGATCAGCAAGCTCGGCGGCGATGTGGGCCAGATGGTCAGTTCCAATGTCGCCATCGCCCTGCAGCAGGCGCAGAAAGGGGGCTGACCATGGCCTTGCTGATCACCGACGAGTGCATCAACTGCGACGTGTGCGAACCCGAATGCCCGAACCAGGCGATTTACCTGGGCAAGGAAATCTACGAGATCGACCCGAAGCGCTGCACCGAGTGTGTCGGCCATTTCGATGAGCCGCAGTGTGTGCAGGTGTGCCCGGTGGCGTGTATTCCCGTCAACCCGGCCTTCATTGAAGACCGGGAAACGCTCTGGCAGAAGTACCAGCGCTTGCAGGCGGAGCAGCCTGTGGCGGCGGTGGCAGCGCGCTCTTCATAGTCTTTTGGCCTCCAGCCCTTGTCTGGCGGGCGCAATCAGCTATTTAATTTATAGCGTTTCATGTTTTGGCTTGTCATCCCGGACTTGATCCCATAAGCGCTAACTTAAAGATTTACTTTTGAGATATCCTTCGGCTGTTGCATCAGCAAAGTTGGAGGCATCCCATGGAGCAGTCGGCAGAGCAGTCTCAGGAAGAGGTGATCGGACTGGGTGAGGATTGGCGCCTCGTGGAG
>NZ_NBZW01000071.1 GCF_002379085.1 Polaromonas sp. AET17H-212
CCCACGGCTGCTCCAGGCAAGGCGAAAGGCAATTCGCCGACGAGAAGTTTGAAATAGGCCGTATCGTAATAATAGGCTGGGACTGCATATCCCACGTGATAAACGCCGCCTTTGACATCGTCCAGCACGGCCCTGGAACTCCCCAATACACCACCGTGATAGAGATTCACCTTGACGCGGCCCTTGGTCTTTTCTTCCACCAGTTTCTTCCAGGGCTCCATGGCACCGACTGAGATGGGCGCCGTGCTTGCCAACCAGTTACCGAATTCCAGCTGGATCGGCTCTTGGGCATGGATTGCCGGAGTTGCGCCGAGCGACAAAACTGATGCAACTGTCAGTGTCTTTATAAACTTAAGCATATCTACTGTCTCCTATCGAATTTCATTGATCTGAATCTGTGACTTGACTTGATAACCACCAGTAGCTGTTGACCATATAAGAGTCAACAGCTACTGCCCGTTGGCGGTGTATCTGGGCAGCCTGGGTTACCGCTTGGAGTTGGCGCCGCGCCCCGGTGTGCAGCATTCGGCCAAGGCGGGTCAATACAACCCGGAGCGTGCTTTGCCCATGGCCGCAGGGCGTCATGAGGCCAAGCGCAGGCGCATCAAAACTGTGATACAGGAGGTGATGCTCAGCGCCGCGTAGCGGCGCAGCCGGATCGCTTCGACGCGACAGCGTCGCGAAGGGCCCCATCAGCACCGACGTCATGTCGATGATCTTGATGCCGTGCAATGGACCCATGTAATGACCTCAATCTTCTGCTCAATGATGTTGGAAGCGTTGTTCGACATGAACAATCTTCACTTTCTATGGATAA
>NZ_NBZW01000072.1 GCF_002379085.1 Polaromonas sp. AET17H-212
TACCGCTACGAACACAAGCTGATCTACGCGGCCGTCGGTGCCCTGATCAACGCGACCAAGCCGGCCGACGTGATCACGGTTTACGAACACCTGCAGAACCTGGGCAAGGCCGAGGATATCGGCGGTCTGAGTTACCTGAACTCGCTGGCCCAGTACGTGCCCAGCGCCGGCAACATCCGGCGTTACGCCGAGATCGTGCGCGAGCGCTCCATCCTGCGCAAGCTGGTGGCCGCCAGCGACGAGATCGCCACCAACGCCTTCAACCCGCAGGGCAAGGCCGTGGCCATGATCCTGGACGAGGCCGAGCAGAAGATCTTCAAGATCGGCGAGCAGGGTTCGCGCATGAAG
This sequence comes from Polaromonas sp. AET17H-212, assembly GCF_002379085.1. Taxonomy (GTDB): domain Bacteria; phylum Pseudomonadota; class Gammaproteobacteria; order Burkholderiales; family Burkholderiaceae_C; genus Polaromonas. The sequence goes on from NZ_NBZW01000072.1 coordinate 349, forward strand.
CAGGGTTTCCAGAGCATGGACACCCTGGTGGTGAGCCTGCTCGACCGCGTGACCGAGATGTCGGAAAACCCGAACGACGTCACCGGCGTGCCCACCGGCTTTTACGACCTCGACAAGATGACCTCGGGTTTCCAGGCCGGTGACCTGGTCATCCTGGCGGCGCGGCCGTCCATGGGCAAAACCGCGCTGGCCATCAACATTGCCGAACACGTGGCGCTCAACGAAGGCCTGCCGGTGGCGGTGTTTTCGATGGAGATGGGGGCGTCCCAGCTGGCGGTGCGTATCGTCGGCTCGATCGGCCGCAT
>NZ_NBZW01000073.1 GCF_002379085.1 Polaromonas sp. AET17H-212
GCGACAGCGTCGCGAAGGGCCCCATCAGCACCGACGTCATGTCGATGATCTTGATGCCGTGCAATGGACCCATGTAATGACCTCAATCTTCTGCTCAATGATGTTGGAAGCGTTGTTCGACATGAACAATCTTCACTTTCTATGGATAAATTATTCATGAGCATGAATAATTTATCCATAAGTAAAAACCCTAATAATATTTAAACTGCCTCTTTAGAGGATATTTGCCAATGGAATATCAACTGAAATCACGACCGACGGGCTTCTGATTGTGTTCACATGCATGTACACTGAATCCGTGAATAAATCTATTTTCCACAGTTGACTGTCCGCAAATAGGTGCGGATGTCAACTTGGCGCGGGTTTGAGGTCGAGACGACCCACCCGAACTTGTCGATGTGCTGGGCACTTGGATGCTGTCGATTCTGGACGGGAATTGTCGCTACGCCCATGTAGGCGCACTGCGAGCAGATGGTGTGGTTCCGAGCAGCCGCAGTGTAAGCGTCTGGCCGTGGCATCTTGAGTTGACTCAGTCATCGCCCCAGCATTGCGTCCATGGCGAACATGGTTCAAGCGGTGTGCAGGGCGGCGATGGCGATGGCGGCGCGTTGGCTGAGCGTCTGCGCGCTCGCCGGGTTGATGGCCG
>NZ_NBZW01000074.1 GCF_002379085.1 Polaromonas sp. AET17H-212
CCGTACGCATACCTGAAGGACATCCTCGAGCGGCTGCCCACGCAGCCGGCCAGTCGCGTCCAAGAGCTGCTGCCGCATCGCTGGCAGGCCCCTCTCTCCACTACTTGACCCTGTCGGCCGTCGTCAAGACGGGATCACCGCGCGCTTACTGAACAGAGGCAATCCTGCCAGCTGAAATAGCTTGTTTTTTATGTCGTCGCGACGCGCCGCGTCTTCAGCGTCATGCCATTCTGAGTCCAGCTCGAACCCCGCTATCGGATCCTCGTCGCAGGTGCATAAAAGAATGTCGACCTGCGACTGCCATGCAAATTGCTGAAAACTTTTAGAAATTGAGAGGCCAAGTGCATCTAGATCGATGAAGTTGCGCAGTGCGATGTTTGGATAAGACGTAAGCGTCCGGCCACCCCCTTCTTGAATTCGGCCGTATAAGCGGCAAGGATGGTGTCCACCAAGGAATTTAGGTGGACACCATGAAAGACTCCAAGAAGATCGTGCGCCGGCGTCATAGCGCCGAACTCAAGGCGCAGGTTCTGGGC
>NZ_NBZW01000075.1 GCF_002379085.1 Polaromonas sp. AET17H-212
AGGGGCTTAGGAAGCAAAGTCCGTTAAAGAGGGTTGCTTCGTAGCAAGGATAGCAGCGCTTTGTAGAGGCTTGAGTGACGGTGATTGAATCTGAACTCGGTTTCCTTCAAGTGCAGGTAGAACGTGTGCCTGGGCACGCCATTGAACTGCACCATCCTTCGCTTGGCATAGCTCCAGAAGCTTTCAATGCCGTTGACATGAACTGAGCCCCGGGCAAATTCATTGTTGCCGTGGTTGACTCGCAAGTGCTTGTCAAAGCCGACATCGACCAATCCATCGTAGCCTCGCCAGCGGTCAGTATGGATGATGCTGGCAATGTCAGCCTTGCCTCGAATGATGGCCTGCAGCGTGCGTTTCGTGGCATCGGGCACGATCTCGGTGTAGACGCTGTCACCTCGCTTGAGCAGCCCGAACACAACCGTTTTTCGACCGGCGCCACGGCCACGAAGACCTCGCACCCGGCGTGGCCCGAAGTAAGACTCATCGGCTTCCAGTTCCCCACCCAGGGGAGAGACCTTCTCGCACTGCTCGGCCAT
>NZ_NBZW01000076.1 GCF_002379085.1 Polaromonas sp. AET17H-212
TTCAAGGTCAAGCTGCCGTAGGTTCCCGCCAGGGCGCTGCCCACGTTGCCGGCCACGCCGGCTACTGCGCTCACCGTCTTGGTGTCGCCGCTATCCACATCCGTATCGTTGCTCAAGACGTTGCCGGTGGCGTTGGAGCCCACCGCCGTGCCCGCTTCGACTGCCGTGCCTGTGTCGGCTACAGCCACCGGGCCGTCGTTGCTGCCCTGAATGGTGATCACCAAGTTGCTGCTGCTGGTCGTGCCGGCTGCGTCGCGCATGGTGTAGGCGAAGGTGTCCGTCACGGTGTTGGCGCTGGATCTCAGTGCGTTGACCGTGGCGTTGGCATTGTTCACAACGTAGGTGTACGTGCCGTCTGCGTTCAAGGTCAAGCTGCCGTAGGTTCCCGCCAGGGCGCTGCCCACGTTGCCGGCCACGCCGGCTACTGCGCTCACCGTCTTGGTGTCGCCGCTATCCACATCCGTATCGTTGCTCAA
>NZ_NBZW01000077.1 GCF_002379085.1 Polaromonas sp. AET17H-212
GTGCAAACACTGGACCACGACTTCCCCAGTGCGGGGACGGGCAAACTGATCCCGCATGGTCTGTATGACTTGGCTCGCAACGAGGGCTATGTGCACCTCAACACCAGTGTGGACACCAGCGAGTTTTGCTGCGACAGCATCGCACACTGGTGGACGCAGCATGGCGTGCACCAGTACCCCAACGCCCGCCGTCTATTGCTGCTGTGCGATGGCGGCGGCTCCAACGCCTCCAACCGGCATGTGTTCAAGGAGGCGCTACAAAAGCTGGCCGAGCAGCTTGGGCTGGAAATCCGTGTCGCGCACTACCCGCCATACTGCTTCCCAAGCACAACCCAATCGAGCATCGCTTGTTCGCCCATGTGACGCGGGCTTGCCAAGGGGTTATCTTCCACACGGTGGGCATCGCCAAACAGTTCATGCAGAAGACAAAAACCACGACCGGATTGAAAGTGACTGTGGACGTCCTGGAT
>NZ_NBZW01000078.1 GCF_002379085.1 Polaromonas sp. AET17H-212
GACCGGCACCTTTGCGATCGACGCGGCGGGCGCCTGGACCTTCACGGCCAACAGCGCCTTTGACAACCTGAACGTCGGCCAGAACGTCAACGAGACCTTTGCGGTGGCCAGCGCCGACGGCACGGCCAGCTCGGTGAAGATCACGATCAACGGCACCAACGATGCGGCCACGGTCAGCAGCGCGAATGTGGCGCTGACAGAGACCAACGCCGCCGTGACGACCAGCGGCACCTTGACCGCCAGCGATGTGGACAACACGCCGAACACCTTCACGGCAGCGACCATCGTCGGCACGACCGGCACCTTTGCGATCGACGCGGCGGGCGCCTGGACCTTCACGGCCAACAGCGCCTTTGACAACCTGAACGTCGGCCAGAACGTCAACGAGACCTTTGCGGTGGCCAGCGCCGACGGCACGGCCAGCTCGGTGAAGATCACGATCA
>NZ_NBZW01000079.1 GCF_002379085.1 Polaromonas sp. AET17H-212
CAATTGGCCTTGCAAGAAGGCGCCAACCGGCGCGAGCTGTGCCGGCGCTTTGGCATAGGAGCGAAAGCCGCGTATGCGCTGCTGGCGCGTTACGCCCAGGAAGGCGATGGCGCCTTCAAACCTCGCTCGCGTCGCCCGCATGTCAGCCCGCTGCGCACCCCGGCGGCCATGGAGGAAACTTTGCTCGAGCTGCGGCGCGCTCATCCGGCCTGGGGCGGACGCAAGCTCGCGCGGCGCTTGGCCGAACTGGGACACCGGGACGTACCGTCTGCGGCCACGGTCACGGCCATCTTGCACCGCCACGGCCTGATTACGCCGGCGGCCAGTGCGGCGGCTCAGCATTGGCAGCGCTTCGAGCACCCCGAGCCCAATGCGCTGTGGCAGATCGACTTCAAGGGTTACTTCGAGACGGCTGCTGGCAAGTGCCACCCATTGAC
>NZ_NBZW01000080.1 GCF_002379085.1 Polaromonas sp. AET17H-212
GCGTTTAAGGTCAGAAGACCTGGCTGATCAGCTTTCACTGACTTCGCCTGGCAATCGCCTTCAAACGCCCATACTTATCGGCTGTAAATTTTTAATGATCCTGACTACTTTCGTCGCCGCTTTCGCCGCTTCGTTTTCGCCGTTAGCTGCAATCAGCTGAGCCTCAAATTATATACCGGATTTTTCATCACAGTCAAACTTTTTTGAAGCTTTTTTGTTTGTACTGCCATCGGAAAGCACAAACAAAAAAGCTCATCTCACACTAAAAGAAAACGCCCAGTTGACTTTATCAACTGGGCGCCTCTTGCTGTAAGAGCCTGACGATGTCCTACTTTCACACGGGAATCCGCACTATCATCGGCGCTAAGTCGTTTCACTGTCCTGTTCGGGATGGGAAGGAGTGGTACCAACTT
>NZ_NBZW01000009.1 GCF_002379085.1 Polaromonas sp. AET17H-212
TTATCCATAGAAAGTGAAGATTGTTCATGTCGAACAACGCTTCCAACATCATTGAGCAGAAGATTGAGGTCATTACATGGGTCCATTGCACGGCATCAAGATCATCGACATGACGTCGGTGCTGATGGGGCCCTTCGCGACGCTGTCGCTGGGCGACATGGGCGCCGACATCATCAAAATCGAGGCGCCGCAAGGCGACCTGGTGCGCGAGATCGGCCCGGGTCGGCACGCCGACATGGGCCCGATCTTCCTCAATGCCAATCGCAGCAAGCGCAGCATCGCGCTCGACCTGAAGAAGCCTGCCGGGCTGAACGTGCTCCACCGCTTGCTGGCTGACGCGGACGTGCTCGTCTACAACGTGCGGCCCAATGCCATGGCACGGCTCGGACTCGACTATGAAACGGTGGCCGCCATCAACCCGCGCATCGTCTATGCAGGTCTGTTCGGCTTTGGTCAGGACGGACCCTATGCCGCGCGTCCCGCATACGACGATCTGATGCAGGGCGGTGCGGCGCTGTCACACCTGATCGCGCGCTCCGGCGACGGCACGCCGCGCTACGTGCCAACGGCGATGGCCGACCGCATCGTCGGCCTGACCGCCGTGGGCGGCATCCTCGCAAGCCTGCTGGCACGCGAGCGTACCGGGCGCGGACAGCGGCTGGACGTGCCGATGTTCGAAACGATGGTGGGCTTCGTGCTTGGCGACCACCTGGGCGGACTGACCTACGACCCGCCGCTGGATGGCGGCGGCTATGCGCGCCAGCTCTCGCCGGAGCGGCGCCCGTACCGCACGCGCGATGGTTATGTCTGCGCCGTGGTCTACAACGACAAGCAGTGGGAGCGGTTCCTGCGCGCGGTGGGCCGCGAGTCCCTGCTTGCCACCGATCCCCGTTTCGCCACCTTCGCCGCACGCGCGCGCAACATCGACGCGGTGTATGGCGAACTCGCCCGCATGTTCGAAGAACGGACCACTGCCGAATGGATGAAGCTGCTTGAGGAGAGCGACGTGCCGATGATGCCGATGCACGACCTGCACAGCGTGCTCGAAGACCCTCACCTGCAGGCCACGGGTTTCTTCTCGATCACCGATCACCCGAGCGAGGGACGAATCCGCCAGATGCGCATGCCGATGACCTGGTCCGACAGCCAGCCCGGGCCGGCGCGCCATGCGCCCCGGCTCGGCGAACACAGTGTCGAAGTGCTGCAACAGGTCGGATTCAGCGACGCAGAGATCGAGAAGCTCATCGAGGAAGGAACGGTGCTTGTGTGCAGCGAGCGCTCTCCAACCACCCCATCGAAAGGAACCATATGAACTTTACGTTAACCGAGCAGCAGGAAAGTATTCGAGAGGCGATTGCGAAGATCTGCGGCCGCTTCAACGACCAGTACTGGTTTGACCGCGACCACGACGGACGCTTCCCCGAGGAGTTCTACCAGGCGCTCGCGGGCGACGGCTGGCTCGGTATGTGCATCGGCGAGCAGTACGGCGGCGCGGGGCTCGGCGTGACGGAGGCGGCGCTGATGATGCAGACCATCGCGCAATCCGGTGGCGGTATGTCGGCGGCATCGTCCGTGCACATCAATCTCTTCGGGCTCAACCCGGTAGCGGTGTTTGGCAACGAAGAGCAGCGCCTGCGCATGCTGCCGCCGGTGGCGCGCGGCGAGGTCAAGAGCTGCTTTGGCGTGACCGAGCCGAACACCGGCCTCAACACGACACAGCTCAAAACGCGCGCCGTGCGCAAAGGCGACCGCTACGTCGTCAACGGGCAGAAGGTGTGGATATCGACGGCGCAGGTGGCACACAAAATCCTGCTTCTCGCCCGCACAACGCCGCTCGAGGAGGTGGACAAGCCGACGCACGGCCTGAGCCTCTTCTACACGAACTTCGACCGCAGCCGCATCACCGTGCACGAGATCGAGAAGATGGGCCGCAAGTGCGTGGACTCGAACGAACTGTTCTTCGAGGACTTCGAGATTCCGGTCGAGGACCGCATCGGCGAGGAAGGCCGCGGCTTCGAGTACATCCTGCACGGCATGAATCCCGAACGCGTCCTGATCGCCGCCGAGGCGGTGGGCATCGGACGGCTCGCGCTGTCGCGCGCGGTCGACTACGCAAAGCAACGGGTAGTATTCAACCGGCCGATCGGCAAGAACCAGGCGATCCAGCACCCGCTGGCGCAGAACTGGATGGAGCTCGAGGCGGCGAACCTGATGGTCATGCAGGCGGCCTGGCAGTACGACAACGACATGAACTGCGGCGCCGCGGCCAATGCCGCCAAGTACCTCGCCGGGGAGGCCGGCTTCAACGCCTGTCAGCAGGCGGTCATGGTCCACGGCGGCTTCGGCTATGCCAAGGAATACCACGTCGAGCGCTACCTGCGCGAGGTGATGATTCCGCGCATCGCGCCAATCAGCCCGCAACTGGTGCTGTGCTACATCGCCGAGAAGGTGCTCGGCCTTCCGAAGTCCTACTGACGCCCCGGCCGCCGACAACATGAGCACTTCTCCTGGCATGAACGCCGGCCCGCTGGCCGGGCTGAAAGTGGTGGAATTCGCCGGCATCGGTCCTGGGCCGATGTGCGGCATGCTGCTCGCCGACCTGGGTGCGCAGGTGCTGCGCATCGACCGCCTGGAGCCGAGCGGCCTTGGGGTCGCGCGGCCCGCACGCTTCGATCTGCTGCAGCGCGGCAAGCGGTCACTGCGCATCGACCTGAAGCGCGACGCGGGCGTCGCCCTGGCCCGCGAGCTGGTCGCCCGGGCCGACGCTCTGATCGAGGGCTTCCGTCCCGGGACCATGGAACGCATGGGTCTCGGCCCCGACGTGTGCATCGGCCTGAACCCGCGGCTGGTCTACGGTCGCGTCACCGGCTTCGGGCAGACCGGCCCGCTGGCGCGAAGCGCCGGGCACGACCTCAACTACGTGGCGCTCGCGGGTGCGCTGCATGCCATCGGTCGAGAAGGCACCGCCCCGACGCCGCCGCTGAACCTGCTGGGCGACTACGCGGGCGGCGCGATGCTGCTCGCCTTCGGGATCATGAGCGCGCTGTGGAGCGCACGCGAAAGCGGGCGCGGGCAGATCGTCGATGCGGCGATGATTGACGGTGTGGCGTCGCTAATGACCAGCCTGTACGGCCTTCTCGCCGCCGGGCTGCAAAACGGGCCGCGAGGCACGAACCTGCTCGACTCGGGTGCGCCGCACTACGACGTGTACCGCTGCGCCGACGGTGAGTACGTGTCGGTGGCGCCGCTGGAAACAAAGTTTCGGGAGGTTTTCGTCGCGCGTTTGGGGCTTTCCCCGGGTGACCTGCCCGACGTCCAGGATCCCGGCCGGTGGCCCGAAGCCAGGCGGAAGTTGGCCGAACTTTTCGCAGGCCGCACCCGTGCACAGTGGTGCGAACTGCTTGAAGGCAGCGATGCCTGTTTCGCGCCGGTGCTCGCACCGCTGGAGGCGCCGAATCACCCTCATCACCGCGCACGCCAAACCTTCATCGAGATCGACGGCATTGCACAACCCGCGCCGGCCCCGCGATTCAGCGTGACACCGCCGCGTCTCCCCGAGCCGCCGTATCCGCCAGGCGAAGGTGGCATCGAGTGGGCCGCGCAGTGGGGTATTCCCGAAGAGGTGCTGTTCCGCGGTGTCGCACCCGACGACGGCACTGCATCTAACTGAGAAAGATTTACATGACCGGACTGCAGTCATTTTCGGTGGGACATCTATTTGATCGTGTTTACCGCAGTGCGGGTGCCCAGGAGAGACCGCAGGCATTTCGAGCGAAACGAAAACACCAATGGAAAGGCCGATGACCGCCATGCTTGCCAACACCAAAACGCCGCCCGACGACCCCCGCCGGCCCGCCGGAGCCTACGCGATGCTGCGGCGCGCGGTCGACGTGCTCGACGCGGCGCTGATGGTCGTCGGCTGCCTGATGCTGTTCCTGCTGATGCTCGTCGTGGTGTTCGACGTGTCGCTGCGCTATCTCTTCAATTCGCCGCTGATCTGGTCCTACGAGGTGATCTCCAACTACCTGATGCCGGGCCTTTTCTTCCTCGCCGTATCAGACACGCTCAAGGCGCATGCCCATGTCAGCGTCGACATCGTCCACAACTACATCTCCACGAACACGCGCTATTTGTTCCAGGCAATCTGCAGCGTGATCGCCGCGCCCGTGTTTTTCTACATCACGGTCGTCTCAACGCAGCGCACCTTCGAGGAATTCCAGTCGGGAGCGGTGTCCACGAGCGGACTGGAATTGCCCAGTTGGACCATTAGCGCGTTGCTGCCGCTCGGCTTCGGCCTGCTGGCGATCCGCCTGACGCTCGATGCGGGCGGTTATGTCTGGACGCTGGCGTCAGGCCGGGAAATTGTACCGCTGCCACCGATGTCGGGCACGGAAGAAGAGGTGACACCATGATCGCATCCGGGATCGTCTTCCTCTTGTTCCTGCTGCTCGCACTGGGCATGCCAGTGGCTTTTTCTCTCGCCACCGCGGGCACCCTCGGGCTCTATCTGATCGGCGGGCTGGAGGCTCTGGCGGGCGTCGTCGCGACGACGCCGCTGGCGACTGCTGGTACCTATGAGCTGATCTCCGTGCCCATGTTCATCCTAATGGCCGAGTTCGTGATCCTGAGCGGCGTGGCCGACAACTTGTTCAAGGCCGCAGCCACCTGGGTCGGCCGCGTGCCGGGCGGCCTCGCCATGGCGACGGCGCTTGCCGGTGCGGGCTTCGGCGCGATTTCGGGCTCAAGCACCGCCTCGGCCGCGACGCTGTCGTCGACCACTATGCCGATGATGCTGAAGCAAGGCTACGATCCGAAGCTCGCCGGCGGGGTGGTGGCGATTTCGGGAACGCTCGCGATGCTGATTCCTCCAAGCATCGCGCTCGTCCTCTACGGAATCATCGCCGACGTGAATATCGGCCAGTTGCTGGTCGGCGGCGTGATCCCGGGCATTCTCGTCACGCTCACGATCATTGCCACCGTGTGGGTGCTGGTCAAGCTCGACCCCGCCGCGGCGCCGCTCGGCAACGCGTATTCGATGCGCGAGAAATTCGCTTCGCTGAAGGTCGTCGGCCCGATGCTGGCATTGTTCATGTCGGTCACCGGCGTGATCTACACCGGCATCGCGACGCCGACCGAAGCGTCCGGCCTCGGCGCCTTCGGCGCGTTCCTGATCGCGCTTCGGGAGCGCAAGGTCAACAGGGCCTCGCTGATGAAGGCGCTGACCCATGCCGCCCATGCGAGTTGCATGATCATCATGATCATCGTGTGCGCGAAGATCTTCGGGTATTTCTTCACCCTCACGCAGGCGACGCAGAGCATCGTCCAGTGGGTCGGCGCGCTCGACGTGTCGCGCTGGGTGGTAATGGCTTTCATCCTCTTCGGCTTTCTGGTCCTCGGCTGCGTGATGGACCAGGTCGCGATCCTGATCCTGACAGTCCCGATCGTCCTGCCGCTGGTCAAGGCACTCGGATTTGATCCGGTGTGGTTCGGCGTCATCGTCATCGTCGTGGCCGAGGTCGGCCTCGTCACGCCGCCCGTCGGCCTGAACGTCTTCGTCGTCTCGCGCTACGCGAAGCGGCCGCTGCGGGAAATCTTCGCCGGGGTGTGGCCCCATGTCTTCAGCCACCTGCTGTTGCTGATCGTGCTCGTCGCGTTCCCCTCCATCATTCTTTGGCTTCCTTCTCAGATGGCGCCCTGACCGACTAGGTCTAACGCCGATTTTCCGTCCCACGTCCCACAATGAAAGGCTTCCACATGACTCGAATCGTCAACAGGGCCATCCAGACGCTCGCCCTCGTGTCCGTTTGCACCGCAGGGCCCGCTCTCGCCCAGACGCCGATCAAGCTCAAGATCGCCGACTCGTTCCCGGTCGGCCACTACCTGCCAAAGTACATCATCTACCCGATGATGGAGCGGCTGAAGGAGAACCCGGCAGCCAAGGGCATCGAGTTTGAGTACTACCCGGCTGAGCAGTTGGGCAAGGCGAAGGACTTCCTGGCGCTCACGCAGTCTGGCCTGGTCGACATCGCGTACGTTGCACCGGGCTTCGTGTCCGACAAGATGCCTCTGTCCGTCGTGGCCGAGCTGCCGCTGGACTTCACCGGCTCGTGCCAGGGCACCCTCGCCTACTGGAACCTCGCGAAGCCGGGCGGGCTGATCGCGAAGAAGGAGTTTGAGCCCAACGGCGTGCGCTTGCTGTTCACGATCGTGCTGCCGCCTTACCAGATCGTCACGCGCAAGCCCTTCGCCACGCTGAAGGATGTCGAGGGCATGAAAATCCGCGCATCAGGCTCGGCCAAGGAACTGGTGCTGAAGAAAATCAAGGCCACGCCCGTGTTGATGCCGACGCCCGACGTTTACGAGTCGCTGTCGCGCGGCACGATCGACGGCGTGCTGTTCCCGTTCAACAGCCTCGCGCCGTACAACATACACAAGCTGTCGAAGACCTCCACGGTCGGCGAGAACTTCGGCACCTTCATCGCCAACTACGTGATCAGCGAGAAGCGCTGGCAGACTCTGCCCCCGGCGATCCAGGCCCAGTTGTCGGCGATGGGCGATGACATCGTGCGCAGCGCGTGCGCGCAGGTCGAAAAGGATGAAGCCGGCGACATAGAGAAGGTCAAGCAGGCCGGCGTCAATCTCATCACCTTGTCGACGGCCGACAAAGCGGTGGTAGCCAACGCGATGAGCGAAGTCGCCAAGGAGTGGGCCGAGGGCCTGGACAAGCGCGGACGCCCCGGCACCGAGGTGCTGAACGCGTTCAAGGCCGGCCTCAAGTGACGGCGGCGCGCCGGGCAGTCCCATGATCGATGCACTTTCCCTCGTATCCGTGCCGCACGCGGCCGAGGCGCTTCGCGCCGAGGTGCGCGCCTTCCTCGACGACACGCTACGCGACATGCCGCCTGAGCGGCGTGCGCAGTCGTGGCTCGGGTTCGACGCGGACTTCAGCAAGGCGCTGGGCCAGCGCGGCTGGATCGGGCTGGCGCTGCCGCACGAGTACGGCGGTGGCGGACGGGACGCATTCGCCCGCTTCGTCCTGGTCGAGGAACTGCTCTCGCGCGGCGCACCGGTGTCGGCGCACTGGATCGCGGAGCGCCAGAGCGCGCCCGTGATCCTGCGTTACGGCACCGAGGAACAGAAGCGGTTCTACGTGCCGCGCGTGTGCAGCGGCGACCTGTTCTTCTGCATCGGGATGAGCGAGCCGCAGTCGGGCTCCGACCTCGCGAGCATCAAGACGCGGGCAACGCCTACGCCGGGGGGCTGGCGCCTGAAAGGCCAGAAGGTCTGGACCACGAACGCGCACCGATCGCATTTCATGATCGCGCTGGTGCGAACGTCCGGCACGGCGGAAGACCGCCATGACGGGCTCTCGCAGTTCGTCATCGATCTCACGCTGCCCGGCATCACGGTGCGTCCGATCGAGGACCTCACCGGCGGCAAGCACTTCAGCGAAGTGTTCTTCGACGACGTCGAGCTGCCGCACGACGCGCTGGTCGGTCAGGAAGGTTCGGGCTGGAAACAGGTGACGGCCGAACTCGCCTACGAGCGAAGCGGCCCCGAGCGCATCTACTCCAGCATCGTGCTCTTCGACACCTGGCTGGATCACCTGCGTTGCGAGCGGGCCGACGATGAGGCATCCATCGTCCTCGCGGGGCGCATCGTCGGCCACCTGGCGACGCTGCGGTCGATGTCGGTGGCGGTCACGGCGAAGGTGAACGCCGGTGACAGTCCGATGGTGGAAGCGTCGCTCGTCAAGGACCTTGGCACCGAGCTTGAGCAGTTTATTCCGCTCGCGATCGGCGACGCCATCGCGAGCGCGTCCGAACGCGATGCGCCGGCCGAGTTGCTGCGGACGCTGACCTACGTGACGCAGATCGCGCCGACCTATTCGCTTCGCGGCGGCACACGAGAAATATTGCGCAGCCTGATCGCGCGCGGATTGGGACTTCGATGAACGAACTCTTGTCGCAGGCATTCGAGCGCCTGCTGGCCGATTGCTCCACGCCCAAGGCGATCCGGCAGGTGGAGCGCGGCGGGTCCACCGCCGAATTGTGGGCGCGCATCGACGAATCGGGCTACCTGGACGCGCTGGTGGCGGAGCAGACCGGCGGAGCGGGACTGTCGCTCGCCGACGCGTTTCCGCTGTTCGTGGCCGAAGGACACCATGCGCTACCGGTGCCGCTGGCGCACACGATGGTCGTACGCGCCGTGCTGGCGCATGCGGGCATCGAGGCACCGGCCGGAGCGATCGCGATGGCATCGCAAACTCGCGTCGATGCGGGGGGCGCGGTAACCGCGCTCGCGACACCGTACGGCAAGATCGCGGACTGGGTTGCCGCCGCCATGCCCGACGGCTGGCTGCTGCTGCCTACCGCGAAGGCCGATGTGCGAGACACCGGCATTCACGGCAGCCTGCGCGCTGACCTGTACTGGCCGGCGCAGGCGCGCGCGGGACTCGCGCTTCACGCGGCCGTCGCGTGGCGCGAGGCGGGTGCGGCAATCGCTGCGGCGCAGCTCGCCGGCGCCATGCAGCGGACGCTCGAAATGACGGTCGTCTATGCCAACGACAGGGTGCAGTTCGGCCGCTCGATCGGAAAGTTCCAGGCGATTCAGCACCAGATCAGCGTGATGGCCGAGCATGTCGTGGCCGCGCACATGGCCGCCGAAATAGGCTGCAGCGGGCCGGGGCCGCTGCCGCACGGCCTGCGTGCGGCGCTCGCGAAAGCGCGCGCCAGCGAGGCGGCCACGCTGGCGACATCGACAGCGCATGCCGTTCACGGCGCGATCGGCGTCACGGCGGAGATGGACCTGCAGATCTACACCCGCCGCATCCACGAATGGCGCGCCGACTTCGGCTCGGAGCGTCACTGGAATCGTGTACTGGGCCAGGCGCTCATGGCCTCGCCCGCCGCGTCGGCGCTCGAATTCATGCGCGCCGACCTCATCCCAACCACCAAGGAACCCGCGCCATGAGCACTTTTCTTTTGTACGAGCAATCGGGAGCGGTCGTCACGCTCACGATGAATGCGCCCGAGTCGCGCAATGCGCTAACCGGCAATAACGCGCCGCAGGAATTCGTCGACGCCTGTGCGCGCATTTCAGAGGACATGTCGGTGCGCGCCGTGGTGCTCACAGGCGCCGGCCCGGTGTTCTCCTCCGGCGGCAACCTGAAGCACATGAAGGCGCTGTTCGACGAGACGCCGAGCGCGATCCGCAACTGGTACCGCCAGGGCATCCAGCGTCTGTCGACGGCGCTCTATAACCTCGAGGTGCCAACCATCGCTGCCGTCAACGGTGCCGCTATCGGCGCGGGATGCGACCTCACCTGCATGTGCGACATCCGGATCGCGGCGGACACCGCATCCTTCGCCGAAAGTTTCGTGCGCGTCGGTCTTATTCCGGGCGACGGGGGCGCCTGGCTGCTGCCGCGGGTGGTCGGCATGTCAAAGGCCATGGAAATGTCGTTCACCGGCGATTCGCTGTCGGCCGCCGAAGCGCTCGCATGCGGCCTCGTGTCGAAGGTCGTGCCGGCCGACCGGTTGATGGACGAGGCCCGCGCACTCGCTGGGCGGATCGCGAAAAACCCCGGCACGGGCCTGCGCATGACGAAGCGTCTGTTGCGCGAAGGGCAGCACATGCGGCTCGAATCGCTGCTCGAAATGTCGGCCGGCTTCCAGGCCATCGCGCACAAGACGCCACACCACGTCGAGGCGGTGAACGCTTTCATCGAGAAACGCGCGCCGAACTTCCCTGATCGCTGACCACCAACAGGGCGTCAGAGTTTGTACTTTTGAATATTTTTCCCCTTATGAAAATCCTAGTCCCCGTTAAACGCGTAGTCGACTACAACGTCAAGGTCCGCGTCAAGTCGGACAACACCGGTGTAGATATTGCCAACGTCAAAATGAGCATGAACCCGTTTGACGAAATCGCCGTCGAAGAAGCCATGCGCCTCAAAGAAAAAGGCGTGGCCACCGAGGTGATCGCCGTGTCTTGCGGCGTGGCCCAATGCCAGGAAACCCTGCGCACCGCCATGGCCATCGGCGCCGACCGTGCCATTCTCGTGCAGACAGACGTGGAGCTGCAGCCGCTGGCCGTGGCCAAGTTGCTCAAGGCCCTGATCGACAAAGAACAACCTGGCCTGGTGCTTCTGGGCAAACAAGCCATTGACGATGACTGCGCCCAAACTGGCCAGATGCTCGCGGCCTTGGCCGACCTGCCCCAAGCCACATTTGCCAGCAAAGTCGAAGTGGCCGATGGCAAAGCCACTGTTACCCGCGAAGTGGACGGCGGTCTGGAAACCATCTCGGTCACATTGCCAGCCATCGTGACCGTGGACCTGCGCCTCAATGAGCCGCGCTATGTGACCCTGCCCAACATCATGAAGGCCAAGAAAAAGCCGCTTGACATCGTCACGCCGCAAGACCTCGGCATTGACGTGTCACCGCGTCTGAAGATTATCAAGGTCTGTGAGCCGCCCAAGCGCAGCGCCGGCATCATGGTCCCGGATGTGTCCACCCTGGTGGACAAACTCAGAAACGAAGCCAAAGTGATCTAAGGAATTGAAGAAATGAACGTCCTCGTTATTGCGGAACACGACCATCACGCCATCAAGCCAGCCACGCTGAACTGTGTCATGGCTGCTGCCCAAATCAGTATGTTCACTGATGGGCAGGTCCATCTGATGGTAATTGGCCACCATGCCCATCAAGCCGTGGAAGCGGCGACACACATACCCGGCATTGCTAAAGTCATTCATGCCGACGGTGAGCAGTTTGCCCACGCGCTGGCCGAGAACGTGGCCGCCCAAGTGCTGGCCGTGGCCGGCAATTACTCGCATATCCTGTTTGCCGCCACTGCTGGCGGCAAGAACGTGGCCCCGCGCGTGGCCGCCCAGCTCGACGTTGCCCAGATCTCGGACATCACCCGAATCGACAGCATCGATACCTTTGAGCGCCCAATCTATGCCGGCAATGCCCTGGCTTGCGTGCAAAGCCTCGATGCCATCAAGGTCATTACGGTGCGCACGACCGCGTTTGATGCGGCGCGAGCCAGCAGCGGCTCAGCCACCGTTGAAGTAATTTCCGCCGTGCCAGCCCATGGCAAAACCACTTTTATCGGCAGCGAAATCGCCAAAAACGATCGCCCTGAACTGACCGCCGCCAAGGTGGTGGTCTCTGGTGGCCGCGCCTTGGGTTCGAGCGAGAAGTTCACCGAAGTCATGACGCCGCTGGCCGACAAGCTCGGTGCGGCCATGGGTGCCTCACGCGCTGCCGTGGATGCAGGTTACGCCCCCAACGATTGGCAGGTCGGCCAGACCGGCAAGATCGTGGCGCCCCAACTCTACATTGCAGCGGGCATCAGCGGCGCCATTCAGCACCTGGCTGGTATGAAAGACTCCAAGGTGATTGTGGCGATCAACAAGGACCCGGAAGCGCCGATCTTCAGTGTGGCCGATTATGGGCTCGAGGCCGACTTGTTCGTGGCGGTGCCTGAAATGGTCGCTTCGCTCTAGACCGAACTTTGGCACATGTGAAGGAGCGACTCCATTGCTTTACTACGTCAATGCTTGCAGGAGCATCGCTAGCGCCGTCTTGCTCGGTTTGTTGCGTTCACCCATTCGGTGAGTCTCCCAGATCAACGTAACCGCGCGCCAGCGTTGAGGAAACCGCTTCAGGTGGAGCGTCAATCGCTGCGTTTAAGATGAAAGAAGAAAGTGGCTATTCATCGGCTCACAGCAAGCCGGTGAACCTGCCGCCAAGCTGAGTTGTCCCTTCCCCCCCGCCCTGTCTCCAACTGATCGCTGACCAGGAAGTCTCGTCAGAGTCCGTAGAACTCGTGCGCCTGGCGTTCGAGCGCTTCGCGGTGCTGAGGCGCCGCGAGGTCGATCATGGCCTTGACGCGGTGGCGCAAGGGCATCCCCCGCAGGCGCACGGCACCATGTTCGGTGGCCACCACATCGACGTCGCTGCGCGCGGTCGTCACGGGGCCACTCAACCGCGCAACGATCTTCGGCAGCGTGCCGCCCTTCGCAGCGCTCGGCAGCGCGATGATCGATGCGCCACCCGGCGAACGGCCCGCAGCACGCACGAAATCGACCTGGCCGCCGACCGCACCGATGTAGTCGCCGTTCACGCTCTCGGCGTTGACCTGGCCAGTCAAATCGACCTCAAGCGCGGAGTTGATCGACACGTAGCGCGAGAGGCGCGACAGCACCGCACCGGCATGCGTGTAGTCGATTGAGCAGACTCGAACGGCCGGATTGCGATGGACGAAGCGGTAGAGCCGGTCATCGGTGCCGAACAGCACGCCGGTTACGCTGACGCCGACGTCCATCTCCTTGAACGCATTGGTGACGGCGCCGCATTCGACCAGGTCAACGAGCGAATCACCGACCATGCCCGAGTGCACGCCAAGGTCGCGGCGGTTCGAGAGCATCGCGATGACGGCCTCGGGAATCGAACCGTAGCCGACCTGCAGCGTGGCGCGGTCTGGGATGTAGGCATCGACGTGGGCGGCGATGCGGCGCTCGAGATCACCGATCGGCGCGGACGGCAATTGAATTGGTGCGCGACGTGTCTCGACCAGCACGTCGATGTCGCTGGCGACCAGCACCCCGTCGCACAGCGATTGCGGCACGAGGTGGTTCATCTCGGCGATCACTACGCGCGCCTTGTCGACGGCGGCGCGCGTGTAGTCAGCCGCGAGCCCCAGGCTGTAGCGGCCCTGCTCGTCGGGCGGGCTGACCTGCACCAGTGCAACGTCGCACCCGATTTCACCGCCTGCAATGAACTCGTTCACTTGCGAAACGTGGCACGTCATGACGTCAAGCACGCCCGCCTTGACGAGGCGGCGGTTCGTGCCCACACCCCCGAGGCCGCGAAGCTCGATGCCGTCGCACTGCGCGGGATCGAAAGTGTCGGAGAACATCACGCCCAAAAAAACGCGCACGCCACCGAGCTCGCGTCGCTGGCGCACCAGCGCCTCGGTGAGGGTCAGCGGCTCGGCCGTGCCTTGTCCCATCACGATGGCATCGCCGGGGCGGATGAATTCGCACAGGTCGAGCTGCGCCGGGTCAATGCGGATCATGCCGAGGCTCCCGCGTCCAGGCGCTCGGCGAGCGCAACGATGCGCTGTGCGCGCTTGAGCAAAGGTCCGTCGATCATCTTGCCTTCGAAGTCGATCGTGCCGATGCCCTTGGCCGTGGCGTCGGCATAGCGCGCGATAAGCCGGCGCGCGTAGTCCACGTCGCTCGCGCTTGGACGAAACACGCGGTTCGCCACATCAAGCTGCCGCGGCAGCAGGCATATCTTGCCGTCATAGCCCATGCTGCGCCCGGTCTGCGCATCCTGCTCGAAGTGGTTGTCGTCCCGGATCTCCACCACCGCCTGGTCAATGGCAACGATGCGCGCCGCCTTGGCATGCAGCAGCACCTGCGACCTGGCGTACAGCACTTCCATCGATTCTTTCGTGCGACGGGCGCCAAGCTCGCTGGCGAGGTCTTCCGCGCCAAAGTACACCGCAGCCAGTTGCGGATGCGCGCGGCACAGCGCGGCGGCGTTCGCCACACCGTTAATCGACTCCAGCCCGCCAACGATAAAGCGCGGTTCGCGCCGCGGCCTGTCACGCTCGATGCGTCGCAGCCAGTGCAGCGCCGGGTAGAGTTGTTCGATGGTCTCGAGCTTCGGAATCACGATGCCGTCGGCGTCGGTTTGCCACGCGGCGGTGAGGTCGTCAAGGTAGTGGTCAGACTCCGGCTCGTTGACGCGGATCGTCAGCGTACCAGGAAGCTCGCTGCGGCGCAGGTCGGAAACCAGCGCATGAAGACCGGAACGCGCGGCCGCTTTTTCAGCAGGTGGCGTGCCGTCCTCAAGATCGATGACATAACAGTCTGCGCGAAAGCGCGGGAACTTTGCGACCAGGTCGGCGCGGTTCGCCGGCGCGAAGAAAAGGCTTCGAATGGTGTGCATGGGGGGCTTTCTCCAGTTTCAGTTGAGTAGTTCATCGAGCCGTTCCTTGGACTCGATCAATTCGAGCAGCATCTCGTGCACGACGTTGCGCACCGAGGTCTCGCCGGTCATGTCACCGACGATCTGCCCGACCGGGTAAGTGAGGAATTCCTTCGCCCGCACGCGTTCTACTCTGGTGCGGCCCTGGCCCCACCAGAGTAGCGCCTGCAGCGGCGCGGGCAGCGTGTCGGGTGCACCTGGCTTTTCCCACGCATCGGTGAACGTGCTGCGCAGCGTTCGGCACGGCTTGCCGGTCACCGAGCGGGTCAACACCGCGTCGTCGGATTGCGCCTCGAACATCTTCTGCTTGATCTCGGGCGTAACCTCGCTCTCGACCGTCTTCAGCCACACCGACCCGCACCAGACGCCTTCGCATCCCAGGGCCAGCGCGGCCGCCATCTGCCGGCCGCGGCCAACGCCACCGGCGCCGAGTACCGGCATCGGCGCGACGGCGTCCACCACGCGTGGCCACAGTACCATCGAGGTGGTGGTGCCTGTGTGACCGCCGGCTTCAGTGCCGACGGCGATCACGAAGTCGCAGCCGACCTCCTTGTGGCGCAGTGCATGCTTCGGCGCACCCGCCATGGCGGCCACCTTGATGCCGCGGGCATGAGCACGTTCCACCAGTTCCCTCGATGGCGAGCCAAGCGCGTTCACGATCAGCTTGATTGGGTGTTCTAGCGCGATGTCGATCATGCGCGCGCTCTCTTCCGGCGTGAACGTGAACTCGTTGACCATCGCCTTCATGATCTGCTCGGCATCGGCTGCCGGCAAAGGCGGGATACCGGCGTTGTCGAGCATGTTCTTGACAAAATCGCGTTGCGCCTGTGGAAACAACCGCTCGGGGTCGAACTTGCGATCGCCCAGCGCTTCAAAGCTGGCCGGATTGAGGATATCGATGCCATAGGGCTTGCCATCGATATGCTCATCGATCCATTTCAGTTCTTCATGCACCCGCTCCGGACTCATGCGGGCCATACCCAGCACCCCCAGTCCTCCAGCCTTCGAGACTTCGACGACGACGTCGCGGCAATGAGAAAAAGCGAAGATCGGGACCTCGATCCCAAACATCTCGCAGAGGCGGTTTTTCATCTTGTCTCCTTATGGGGGGGTGCCGTCACCAGGAAGCCTCGGCGCGGTGCCAGCCATTCGATATGTTGTTCAGCGAGCCATTCCCGTGGCACCGTTTGTGCGCCAACGAACAACATTTTTTCCTGCACAAGCAGGTAGCTTATGCTGTTGGCCGTCGGGCCGGGTAGAGCGCGCAGCGTGATGCCGGGTACGGCCTCATTGTTCTGCTGAGGACCTCGCACTTGCGCGCCGGTGCGGGCCTGCAGTTGTGCCGCACTTTCGACCTGTTCGGCATCGCCATCGGTGAGGAAAATCCAGCGGATTGGACCCGGGGCAACAGCGATAACGGCGTCGAGATGGCCTTCGTCCTGGGGCCCGGGGTCGATCACTGCCCATTCGTTGTTGCCGATGTCGATCAGGTAGCTGTGGCTGCCCGACCGACCGACGCTGAGTCGAAACACGCCATGTGACAAGCGCACCGGCACGCCGAGTCGTATCTCGCACCATGCATCGCCCCGGCCTTCGGGGTCGAGTCGGCCTACCTCAGCCCATGCCGGGTGATTTGGAAGGACTGGGTTGAGGCCGGCAAAGGTGGTTGCCAGACGTGGCAGCACGCACGTAACCTGCCGCGGTGAACGAGCCCAATTCAATAAGGCACTTGTGTTCGCAAAAGTTCCGATCTGCTCGATCATCGCCCGCGTCGGTGCCATCAGTCGACGGGTGTTCTCAGCCGACAAAGCCATCAAGGGCGTTAGCCAAACTTGTTCGACAGTCTCAAAATCATCATGCATAGACGACTGACCATCGGGCAGAATGGCCAGGAAGAATCGGGTGTCGAAGCGTTTGGCACGCCCCTTTGGCGTTAACCAATGGCCGATGTAGAACAAGCGATCCGCTGAGAGACCTAGCGCAAAGTCACGGCAGAAATCGATAAATTCATAATCACCGCTGTTTAGTCGACCGCGCAATGCCGACAGCCGCTCCCCGAATTTTCTATGGAGGTTAACGACCTGACCGCCTTCGTCTACCGCGAACAGCAAGCCCGCTTCTTCGAAGCACTCCCGTATTGCAGCTACGTAGTAATCCAGCCCGCCAGCTTCAACGCCGAGGCGAGCACTGGCTTGGACGTCGTCAAGGCCGATGCAAACTTCGTGGCTGCGATGATCTGCCGAGTCGATCAGACCTCCAGGGAAGACCCAAGCTCCGCTGTTGTGGTCGCCCTTATCGGCACGGCGCAGCAGCAATACCTCAGGTCCGCTCGACGCATCACGCACCACAACGAGGGTCGCCGCAACCCGTAGATTGACACTATCGGTCTTCATGACTCTTATTTGTTGTTCACATACATGGATTAATAGTCTCTGATGGTGATCTTTATGTCAAGTCAGGGAAAACCCTTGTGCGGTTACCTTGCATACCGGCAAGCAAATCGGTTCAGTCGCATTAACAGACAGGCCGCGAGGGTGTCGCGCTAGCCACTGATGATCGTGATTCTGGCGGGGGCGAACGCGGTCTGCGACACCCTGCTACAGAGCAGCCACCAGTTCCGGCACGGCCGTGAACAGATCGGCCACCAGACCATAGTCGGCCACCTGAAAGATCGGCGCTTCGGCGTCCTTGTTGATGGCGACGATTACCTTGCTGTCCTTCATGCCGGCCAGGTGCTGGATGGCGCCCGAGATGCCGACCGCCACGTACAACTGGGGCGCCACGATCTTGCCGGTCTGGCCGACCTGGTAGTCGTTGGGCGCGTAGCCGGCGTCGACGGCGGCGCGCGAGGCGCCGATCGCCGCGCCGAGCTTGTCGGCCAGCGGCTCCAGCACGGTATGAAACTTGTCGGCCGCGCCCAGTCCGCGTCCGCCCGACACGATGACCGATGCGGCGGCGAGTTCCGGGCGCTCCAGCTTCACCACCTCACGTCCGACCAGGGTGGTCAAGCCGAGATCGGCGCCCGCGTCCAGCGCCTCGACCGCTGCCGTGCCGCCCGCACCGACCGGGTCGAAGGCGGTGGTGCGAATGCTCAGCACCTTGATGGCATCCTTCGATTGCACGCGGGCCAGCGCGTTGCCGGCATAGAACGGGCGCAAGAAGGTGTCGGGCGACTCGATGGCGATCACGTCCGACACCTGGGAGGCGTCCAGCAAGGCCGCCACGCGCGGCAGCACGTTCTTGCCAAAGGCTGTCGCCGGCGCCAGTACATGGGTATAGCCGGCATCGGCGCGCACGCGTGACTGCACCAGCGCGGCCAGGTTCTCGGCCAGATGGGCCTCGTAGTGCGCCGCGTCGGCGTGCAGCACCTTGGCTACGCCCGCGACCGCTGCAGCAGCCTGGGCAACGGCAGCGCAATTGCGACCCGCCACCAGCACATGAATGTCGCCGCCGATGCGCGTGGCGGCAGCAATCGTGTTCAGCGTTGCCGCTTTGAGTACGGTGTTGTCGTGTTCCGCAATGATCAGGGTTGTCATCAGATCACCTTCGCTTCTTCTTTGAGTCGTTTGACGAGTTCGGCCGTGTCGGCTACCTTGATGCCGGCCTTGCGCGTCGGCGGCTCGCTGACGTGCAGGGTCACGGTGCGCGGCGCGATGTCGATGCCGAGCTCGGCCGCCTTGATTACCTCCATCGGCTTTTTCTTGGCCTTCATGATATTGGGCAGCGTGATGAAGCGCGGCTCGTTCAGGCGCAGGTCGGTCGTGATCACGGCCGGCAGCTTCATGGCCAGGGTTTCCAGGCCGCCGTCGATCTCGCGCGTGATGGTGGCGGTGTCGCCGCTGATCTGCACCCTGGAGGCGAAGCTGGCCTGGGCCCAGCCCATCAGCGCGCCAAACATCTGGCCGGTCTGGCCGGCGTCGTCATCAATGGCCTGCTTGCCGAAGATGGCGAACTGCACGCCTTCTTTGGTGGCCACGTGCTGCATCAGTTTGGCCACCGCCAGCGGTTCGAGCCCGGCGTCGGCTTCGATCAGCACGGCGCGATCGGCGCCGATGGCCATCGCACTGCGCAGCGTCTCCTGGCAAGCGCTTGGGCCGCAGGACACGACGATCACTTCCGAGGCGACACCGGCCTCCCTGAGACGGACTGCTTCTTCGCAGGCGATCTCGTCGAACGGGTTCATGGACAACTTCTGGTTCGCGAGATCGACTCCCGAACCGTCGGACTTGACGCGGGCCTTGACGTTGTAGTCCAGCACCCGCTTGACGGCGACCAATATCTTCACTTCATCTCCATGTGATTAAAAAATAGGCAACTCAAAAATGGTAAGAACGGAGCAAATCCGGTCCGCTTAACCCGAATGGCACTTACTTAAGCCAAAAAGGCTGTCATCCCGGCCTTGAGCCGGGATCCATGCCACATGTTCCACCGCACAGGCCCGCGAGGCATGGATTGCGGGTCAAGCCCGCAATGACAACTTCAGGCGTCATCCACGTTTCCGTTTGTCATCCCGGCTCAACGCCGGGGACAGGTTTCTCGGTATTCGCGCCTTAAGTAAGTGCCATTCCGCTTAACCCTAGCTCACTCCCGATGCGGCCACACGAGGAAACAGCATCGTGTACATGCGCTGCGCCAGCGCGTCAACGTCCAGGCGCCCGCCTGGCCGGTACCACTGCGCCGTCCAATTGAGGGCACCGAGCACCGTCTGGCGCACCAGCACGACATCGGCGTCGACCAGGCCCAGAGTCGCGGCCTCGTTGATCGGCTCCATCCACAAGGCCTCGTAGGCGTCGCGCGATGCCATCACCCGGGTCTGCGCGTCCGGCGACAGGCTGCGCCACTCGTAGAGCAGCACGGTCATGGCGTCGAGCCGCGGACCGAGCAAGGCCTTCAGGTGGCTGCGCACCATCGACAACAGCCGCTCGGGCAGCCGGGGCTGGCCGGCCAGCCCGTCGCGCACCGACTGCATGATGTCGCGAACGCCCTCCTCCATGATCGCCACCAGCAACTCCTCCTTGGTGGCGAAGTGATAGAAGAGCGAGCCCGAAGTCATGCCCATGGCCTGGGCAATCTCGCGCACCGAAGTGCGCTCGAAGCCCTGGCGCCGGAACCGGCTCGCCGCGGTCGCCAGGATCGCATCTCTGCGCGGGAGTGGGTTGCTTCGCTGCTCTATCATGCCATATACTATACCATCTAACAAGCGTTTGGTTGATGGCTTTGTCCATCGCGTGTTGGGCGCTTCCGGCGCCTTCCCGCGTGGACGAGCGACTCTTCGCGGCCGTCGGCCATGCCAGTGTCAATCGGACTTCAAGGACAGACCCATGCTCAACCGCACCATCTTCGGTGAAGAACACGAACTCTTCCGGGACCAGGCCCGCCGCTTTCTGGAAGAAGAAGTCATCCCCCATCACGCCGGCTGGGAAACCGATGGCATCGTGCCGCGCGCCGTCTGGCGCAAGGCCGGCGCCGCGGGCTTGCTGTGTCCAGCCATTCCCGAAGCCTACGGCGGCGGTGGCGGCACGCGCCTGCACAGTGCCGTGCTGATTGAAGAAGTCTCGCGCGCCGGCACGAGCGGGCTCGGCTTCGGCCTGCACTCCGACATCGTGGCGCCCTACATCCTGGCCTACGGCACCGAGGAGCAAAAGCGCAGCTGGCTGCCGAAGATGGCCACCGGCGAGGTGATTGGCGCCATCGCCATGACCGAGCCGGGCGCGGGCAGCGACCTGCAAAACGTGCGCACCAGTGCGGTCCGTGACGGGGACCAACTGGTGATCAATGGTCAAAAGACCTTCATCACCAACGGCCAAAACGCCGACCTGGTGATCGTTGTCGTCAAGACCGACCCGACGCAAGGCGCCAAGGGCACCTCGCTGGTGCTGGTCGAGACCGATCGTCCCGGTTTCACGCGCGGGCGCAACCTCGAAAAGATCGGCATGAAGGCGCAGGACACCTCGGAACTCTTCTTCGACGACGTGCGCGTGCCGGTCAGCAACATCCTTGGCGGCGAGGGCAAGGGCTTTTTCCTGCTGATGCAGGAACTGGCCTGGGAGCGCATGCAGATCGCCATCGGCGCGGTGGCGGGCGCCGAGGCCGCGCTCGAATGGACGCTGGCCTACACCAAGGATCGCAAGGCCTTCGGCCAGCGCGTGATTGACTTCCAGCACAACCGCTTCAAGCTCGCCGAAATGAAGACCGAGGTGCAGATCGCACAGGTCTTTGTCGACCGCCTGCTCGGCCTGCTGATGGACGGTCAGCTTGATGCTGCCACCGCCGCGATGGCCAAGTACTGGACCACCGACCTGCACTGCAAGGTGATCGACCAATGCCTGCAGATGTTCGGCGGCTTCGGCTACATGTGGGAGTACCCGATTGCCCGCGCCTATGCGGATGCGCGCGTCGCGCGCATCTACGGTGGCGCCAACGAAATCATGAAGGAAATCATCAGCCGTACGCTGTAGCACCCGCCGCCAGCCGCTTTTCGCCCTCTTGCCTATCGCTTCCACAGATTCAAAAAGAAGGAAACCCACCATGACCGACGCATTCATTTACGACGCCGTGCGCACGCCGCGCGGCAAGGGCCGCAGCTCGGGTGCGCTGCACGGCACCACGCCCATCAGCTTGGCCATCACGGCGCTGCAGGCACTGCGCGACCGCAACACCCTGGACACCG
Organism: Polaromonas sp. AET17H-212; assembly: GCF_002379085.1. Classification (GTDB taxonomy): domain Bacteria; phylum Pseudomonadota; class Gammaproteobacteria; order Burkholderiales; family Burkholderiaceae_C; genus Polaromonas. Next base: position 20,680 of record NZ_NBZW01000009.1, read on the forward strand.
CCTTCGTGGACGACATCATCCTCGGCTGCGTCGAACCCGCCGGCGAGCAAGGCGCCGACATCGCGCGCGTTGCGGCCATCGCCGCCGGGTACCACGAGAGCGTGGCCGGCGTGCAGGTCAATCGCTTTTGCGCCTCGGGGCTCGAGGCCTGCAACATGGCCGCCGCCAAAGTGATGTCGGGCCAGTCGCCACTGGTCATCGGCGGCGGCGTGGAGAGCATGAGCCGTGTGCCCATGGGCACCAGCGGCGGCGCCTGGGCGATTGACCCAGCAGTGGCGATTCCGACCTATTTCGTGCCGCAGGGCATTTCGGCCGACCTGATTGCCACCCTATACGGCCACAGCCGCAGCGACGTCGACAGCTACGCGGTCGAAAGCCAGCGCCGCGCTGCGCTCGCCTGGGCCGAGGGCCGCTTCGCCAAGTCGATCGTTCCAGTCAAGGACGTGAGCGGTTGCCTCGTACTTGAGCGCGACGAACACATGCGCGCCGAAACCACGCTGGAGTCGCTGGCCAAGCTGGAGCCTGCGTTCAAGGTGCAGGGCGAAAAATACGGTTTCGACGCGGTGGCCATCCAGCGTTATCCGGAGCTGGAGCGCATGGTGCACGTGCACCACGCTGGCAATTCGTCGGGCATTGTTGACGGTGCGGCTGCGGTGCTGATCGGCAACGCCGAGGTCGGTAAACAGCTGGGCCTGAAAGCCCGTGCCCGCATCCGCTCGTTCGCCTCCATCGGCAGCGAGCCCACCATCATGCTGACCGGCCCCTCCTACTCGGCGGAAAAGGCGCTCAAGCTCGCCGGCATGAAGGCCAGCGACATCGACCTCTATGAATTGAACGAAGCCTTCGCCTCGGTCGTGCTGCGTTTCATGGAAGTGATGAAGGTCTCGCACGACAAGATGAACGTCAACGGCGGGGCCATCGCGATGGGGCACCCCCTGGGCGCGACCGGCGCCATGATTCTGGGCACCCTGCTCGACGAACTCGAGCGGCGCAACCTGTCCACCGGCCTGATCACGCTGTGCGTGGGCGCCGGCATGGGCACCGCCACCATCATCGAGCGCGTCTGAAGCCCCGGCACGACGCGAACCTCATCACAGACCTGGACCACCACCATGACGATTGACTACAAGCTTGATGCCGACGGCATCGCCACCATCACTTGGGCCATGCAGGACGTGCCCATGAACGTCCTCAACCAACAATCGATTCCTGCCTTCGCCGACGCCGTGAAGCGTGCCCAGGCGGATTCCGCCGTCAAGGGCGTGATCGTCACCTCGGCGAAGGCGGACTTCATTGCCGGCGCTGACCTCAACATGGTGCTGGCGCTCCAAGATGCCGCTGGCATGCTGGATTTTGTGTCGTCGTTACACAGTCTGCTGCGCGGCATCGAAACGGGCGGCAAGCCATACGTGGCGGCCATGAATGGCACAGCGCTGGGCGGCGGCTATGAAATTGCGCTGGCCTGCCATCGGCGCATCGCCGCCGACAATCCCAAAGCACTCATCGGGCTGCCCGAAGTCACGCTCGGCTTGCTACCAGGCGGGGGTGGCACGCAAAGGCTGCCACGCGTGATCGGCGTGCGCAACGCCCTGCCCTTCCTGCTGGAAGGTAAGAAACTCGCACCCAAAAAGGCACTGGAAGCCGGCCTGGTTGACGAGGTCGTCCCGGCCGATGAATTGCTCTCTCGTGCCAAGGAGTGGTTACTCGGCGACGGTGCCAAGAACGCCACCAGGCCATGGGACCAGAAGGGTTTCAAACTTCCCGGAGGCGCTGTGCAAAGCCCCGCCGGCTACGAAACCTTCACCGCAGGCAACGCCATGCTGCGCGCCAAAACCTTTGGCAACTATCCCGCACCTGAGGCGATCTTGAACTGCGTCTACAACGGCTGCCAGGTCGACATCGACACCGGCTGCAAAGTCGAAATGCGTGAATTCGCGAAGCTGGCGACGGGGGTCGAATCCAAGAACATGATCCGCTCGCTGTTCTTCGGCATCACCGCCGCCAGCAAGCTGGCCTCGCGGCCTAAGGGCGTGCCCAAGGCCAGCTACCGCAAGGTCGGCATTCTGGGGGCCGGCATGATGGGCGCGGGCATTGCCTTCGCCGCCGCGGAGGGCGGCATGGACGTGGTGCTGCTCGACAGCAGCACCGACGGCGCGGCCAGGGGCAAGGCCTACAGCGAAGGCCTGTGGAACAAACGCGTTGGGGCCAAGCGCCTGACCGAGGCCGAGCGTGATGCCAAGCTCGCGCTGATCAAACCGACCACCGACTTTGCCGACCTGGCAGGCTGTGACATCGTGGTCGAAGCGGTGTTTGAAGACCGTGCCATCAAGGCCGACGTGACGCGCAAGGCCGAAGCGGTGATTGCCAGCAGCGCCATCTTCGCCTCCAATACCTCCACCCTGCCGATCAGCGGGCTGGCCGAGGCCTCGGCGCGTCCGGCCAACTTCATCGGCCTGCATTTCTTCTCGCCAGTCGACAAGATGCCGCTGGTCGAGATCATTCGCGGCCAGGCTACCAGTGACGAATGCCTGGCCCGCGCCATGGACTTCGTCAAGGCGATCCGCAAAACGCCCATCGTCGTCAATGACAGCCGCGGCTTCTACACCAGCCGCGTGTTCTCCACCTACGTCGGCGAAGGCCTGGCGCTGCTGGCCGAAGGCGTGAAGCCGGCCCTGATCGACAACGCCGGGCGCATGACCGGCATGCCGGTGGGGCCGCTGGCGCTGGCCGACGAAGTCTCGCTCGAACTGATGGCGCGCATCCGCAAACAAACCGCCGCCGACCTCGGCGCGGCCTACCAGCGCAGCGCCATCGACGACGTTTGCGACCGCATGGTGGACAAATTGGGGCGGCTGGGTAAAAAGACCGGCCAGGGCTTCTACGACTACCCGCAAGACGGCCCCAAGCAGCTCTGGCCGGGCCTGGCGCAGGAGTTCCCGCTGTCAGCCACGCAACCCACAGTCGAAGAGGTCAAGCAGCGCCTGATGTTCATCCAGTCGCTTGAGACCGCACGCTGCCTCGAAGAGAAAGTTCTGCTGGCACCGATCGATGCTGATGTCGGCGCGATCCTGGGCTGGGGCTTCCCAGCCTACCTGGGTGGCCCGATCGGCCAGATCCACAGCCTGGGGGTGTCCGCCTTTGTCAAAGCCTGCGAGAGCCTGGCAGAGCGGCACGGTGCGCGCTTCGCGCCGCCGCAACTGCTGCGCCGCATGGCCGACCATGGTGAGCGTTTTTACGACCTGTAAGCAGGCCTGTTACCACATTCGTTCACTGCGACCTTTCAGCGAGAACCGCCCATGCCCGCCATTCAAAGTCAAGTCGACCCGCAGTCAGAGAGCTTCCAGCGCGAGCGCGCACAGATGCTCGCGCTGATCGACAGTTTCCGCACGCTCGAAGACCGTGTGCGCAACACGTCGAACAGCCAGGAAGCCAAGTTCCGCGCCCGCAAACAGCTGCTGCCGCGCGAGCGCATCGCGCTGCTGCTCGACCGCGGCTCGCCGTGGCTGGAGTTCTCGACCCTGGCCGGTTTCAGGATGCACGACGACGACGGCGAGAAGAACGTGCTGGGGGGCGGGATCATCTGCGGCATCGGGGTGGTGTCGGGCATCCGCTGCGTGGTGATCGCGTCGGACAGCGCGATCAAGGGCGGCACCATCACGCCGATGGGCCTGCGCAAGAGCCTGCGCGCCGAAGCCATCGCACTGGAGAACAAACTGCCGGTGGTGCGACTGGTCGAGTCCGGCGGCGCCAACCTGATGCATGTGGGCGAGGTGTTCATTGACGGCGGCCGCGGCTTCGCCAACCAGGCACGGCTATCGGCCAGGGGCATTCCGCAGGTCTGCGTGATGCACGGCCACTCGACCGCCGGCGGCGCCTACCTGCCGGGCATGTCCGACTATGTGATCATGGTGCGCGGCCGCGCCAAGGCTTTCCTGGCCGGCCCGCCCTTGCTCAAGGCCGCCACCGGCGAGATCGCCACCGGCGAAGAGCTGGGCGGCGCCGAGATGCACTGCTCGATGTCGGGCGTGGCCGAGTACCTGGCCGAGGACGATGCCGACGGCATCCGCATCGCACGCGACATCCTGGCGCGGCTGCCGTGGAACGACCGCTTGCCGATGCGAGCGGTGAAGACCTGGAAAGAGCCGCGTTATCCGGTCGAGCAACTGGCGGGCGTGGTGCCGGTTGACTTCCGCCAGCCCTACGACATGCGCGAAGTGCTGGCGCGGGTGATCGACGACTCCGACTTCCTCGAATTCAAATCGCTGTACGGCTCCAGTACCGTGTGCGGCCATGGCGCCATCGAGGGACACCCTTGCGGCTTCATCGGCAACAACGGGCCCATCGATCCGCAAGGCGCCACCAAGGCGACCCAGTTCATCCAACTGTGCTGCCAGTCTGGCACCCCGATCGTCTATCTGCAGAACACCACCGGCTTCATGGTCGGCAAGGACGTCGAACAGGTCGGCATGATCAAGCACGGCGCCAAGATGATCCAGGCCGTGGCCAATGCCACCGTGCCGCAGATCACCGTGATGACCGGCGCCTCCTTCGGCGCCGGCAACTACGGCATGTGCGGCCGCGCCTACGACCCGCGCTTCATGTTCGCCTGGCCCAACGCGCGGGTGGCGGTGATGGGCGGCGAACAGGCCGCCACCGTGATGCGCATCGTGACCGAGGAAAAAATGGCCAAGACCGGACAGGAACCATCGGCCGAAACCATGGCCACCATGAAGAGCGAGATCCTGGCGCGTTTTGACCTCGAATCGCATTCGCTGTTTGCCACCGCGCGCCTGTGGGACGACGGCATCATCGACCCGCGCGACACCCGCCGCGCGCTCGCCACCACCCTGGCGGTGTGTCGCGAAGCCGGGTTGCGGCCTCTGAACTCGAACACCTTTGGCGTGGCACGGATGTGAGAACCCTGATGAACTTCACAAAAATTCTGATTGCCAACCGCGGCGAAATCGCCTGCCGGATCATCCGCACGGCCCAGGCGCTGGGCTACCGCACGGTGGCCGTTTACAGCGAAGCCGATGCTCAAGCGCTGCATGTCACCATGGCCGACGAAGCCGTGTGCATCGGCCCGGCGCCGGTGCGTGAGAGCTACCTCAATGTCGCGGCGCTGCTGGCGGCGGCGCGCAGCACGGGCGCCGATGCGGTCCACCCCGGCTACGGCTTCCTGTCCGAGAACGACGCCTTTGCGCAGGCTTGCCTCGACGCCGGGCTGGTGTTCATCGGCCCGGACCCGCAGGCCATCCTGAAAATGGGCAACAAGGCCGGCGCCAAGCGCTTGATGCTGGCCGCGGGTGTGCCCTGCGTGCCGGGCTACCAGGGCGCGGACCAATCCGACGCCACACTGGTCGCGCAGGCGCGCGACATCGGTTTCCCGATCATGGTCAAGGCTGCCGCGGGCGGCGGCGGACGCGGCATGCGGCTGGTCGAACAGCCGCAGGACTTGCCCTCCGCGCTGGTCAGTGCCCGTTCGGAAGCAGGCAATGCCTTCGGCAGCGAAGAGCTGATTCTCGAACGCGCGGTGATCGAACCGCGCCACGTCGAAATCCAGGTCTTCGGCGACCGGCACGGCCACATCATCCACCTGGGCGAGCGCGACTGCTCGATCCAGCGTCGGCACCAGAAGGTGTTCGAAGAAGCGCCCTCCCCGGCGGTCACGCCCGAGCTGCGCGCGCAAATGGGTGCGGCGGCGGTGGCGGCGGCGCGCACCGTGAACTACGTCGGCGCCGGCACGGTCGAGTTTTTACTTGACCGCGAAGGGCGTTTCTACTTTCTGGAGATGAACACACGGCTGCAGGTCGAACACCCGGTGACCGAGTGCATCACCGGTCTGGACCTGGTGGCGTGGCAGATCGCCGTGGCCCGTGGCGAGCCCTTGCCGCTGACTCAGGAGCAAGTGCAATTGAACGGGCACGCTATCGAAGTGCGCCTGTATGCCGAAGACCCGTACGCGGGCTTCCTGCCGCAAAGTGGCGATGTTGCGCTCTGGCGCCCGCCCACGGGCGAGGGCGTGCGCGTTGATCATGGACTGACATCAGGTCAGACCGTCAGCCCGCACTACGACCCCATGATCGCCAAGATCATTGCGCACGGCGCGACCCGCGACGAGGCCCGACGACGCCTGATCGGAGCGCTGCAACGCACCCGCCTGCTCGGCCTACCCCACAACCGTGCCTTCCTCGAAGCCGTGGCCAGCCACCCGGCCTTCGCCGCTGGCGAAACGACCACTGCCTTCATCGCCCAGCACTTCGACAGTGCGGCGCTGGTGCGGCCCCAACCCGATTCGTTGGCGTTGGCGCTGGCCAGCACGCTGTGGTTCGAAGCCAGCGCCACGCCGGTCGCAGCCGCGCCCTGGCGCTCCAGCGGACCGGCACGCTGGCCGATGCTGATCGGCGAGGGCGAACACCGCCATGCCGTGCACATCACGGTCACAGGAACCCACAGCTACACGCTCGAAGTGGGCGCGGCGCTGCACCACATCACCCTCAGCGGGCGCGAAGGCGAGTGCCTGCGCCTGATCGCCGATGGCGTGCAGCAGCACGCGGCGGCGGTGTTTGCCGGCGGCGTGTTGCACCTGGAACTGGGCGACCTGAGCGCCAGCTTTGAAGACTTGACCTATGCCCCGCCGGCCGCGGCTGCAGGAAGCGCGGAGTCACGCGTGCTCGCACCCATGAATGGACGGGTGCTGGCAGTTGACGTCCAAAATGGCGACACGGTCACCAAGGGGCAACGCCTGGCGGTGCTCGAAGCCATGAAGATGGAGCATCAACTGCTGGCCCGTCGCGATGGCGTGGTGGACCAGGTTGCGGTGCGCGCTGGCGACCAGGTTGCCACGCGCGCATTGTTGGTGTCACTGGTCGAGCAGCCTGATTGATGCGCACGTCGCCCTGCACGCACGACACACGCCATACCCACGAGGAGTAATACCCATGCCAGCCGAAACCCTGCCTGCCAAGAGCCCCTTCTATACGCCCGAGCACCTGGCGTTCCGCGATGCGATGCGCCGCTTCGTCGCCAGAGAAATCAGCCCGCATGTTGACGCCTGGGACGAAGCCGAGTCCTTTCCTGTCGAGTTGTACCGCAAGGCAGCCGAGATCGGCCTGCTTGGCTTGGGCTTCCCCGAAAGCCATGGTGGCAACGACGGCGACCTGTTCATGACCATCATCGCCGCGCAGGAACTTGCGCGTTGCGGTGCTGGCGGTGTCCTGGCGAGTCTGCTGTCGCACACCATCGGCTGTCCGCCCATCGTCAATGTGGGCAACGAGGCGCTCAAGCATCGCGTCTTGCCGCCGGTGCTGCGGGGCGAGAAGATCAGCGCGCTCGGCATCACCGAACCCTCCGGCGGCTCGGACGTGGCCAACCTCAAGACCACGGCGCGCCGGGATGGCGACCACTACGTCGTCAACGGCTCGAAAACATTCATCACCTCCGGCATGCGCGCCGACTTCTACACCGTGGCGGTGCGCACTGGCGGGCCGGGGCCAGGCGGCGTGTCGCTGCTGCTGATCGAGAAAGGCACGCCCGGCTTTACGCAAACGCCTTTGAGAAAAATGGGCTGGTGGTGCTCCGACACCGCCGCCCTGTATTTCGACAATTGCCGCGTGCCGGTGGAGAACCTGGTGGGGGTGGAAAACCAGGGCTTCAAGGCCATCATGAAGAACTTCAACCGCGAGCGCATCTTCCTCGCCGCCGGTGCCAACGGTTTTGCCCGTGTCTGCCTGGACGAAGCGCTGGCCTGGTCGCGTGAACGCGAGATGTTTGGCGGCAAGTTGATCGACCAGCAGGTCACCCGCCACAAACTCGCCGACATGGCCATGCGCGTCGAGGCGACCCAGGCCATGCTGGAATTGCTGGCCTGGCGCGTCGAACAGGGCGACACGCCAGTGGGCGAAATCTGCCTGCTGAAGAACCAGGCCACCCAGACCATGGCCTATTGCGCTAGCGAGGCGGTGCAACTGCACGGCGGCGCCGGCTTCATGCGCGGTGTCAAGGTGGAACGCATTTACCGCGAGGTCAAGGTCAACGCCATTGGTGGCGGCGCCGAAGAGGTGATGCGCGACCTGGCGGCGCGCCAGCTCGGGTTTTACGCCGGAAGCCCTCGATGAAGTCCACCACCTCACCCACACAGCACATGCCGCCTTCGGCGCTGCCCGAGGCCATGCGCCTGGCCTTGTCGGACGCGCCAGCGCCTGACTGCGCGCACGGCTTCCCCCGTGCCTGGTGGCGTCATCTCGGCGCCAGCGGCCTGCTCGGTGTGGGGTTCGACAGCGACGGCGGGCCGCCCGTCACGGACGCCGTGCGGGTCAGCGCTGTGGCCGAAATCGTCGCCCGGGAATCCGCCAGCCTGGGCCTCGGCATGGCGTGGATGATGCAGCAGATGCTGGGGCGCTTCGTGCTGGCGCCGAATCTGCGCAGCGACCGGCATCGTGCCCTGCTGCAATCAATGACGGTCGGCGACACACTGCTGGCACTCGCGATCTCCGAGCCCGGCACCGGCGCGCATCCCAAACACCTGAGCTGCCGGGCGGTTCGGGACGGCGACGACTGGCTCTTAGACGGCCACAAGGCCTTCGTCAGCAACGGCCCGGCCGCCGATGCCATCATCGTGCTGGCCGTCAGCGGCGAGCACCAGGGGCGCAAGCGCTTCGATGCGTTCGTCGTTGAGGCCAACACACCGGGTCTGACCCGCGAACTGGACGACAAAGTGCGCGGACTGGCGCCGCTCGGCCATTGCGGCCTGCGCCTGGTCGGCTGCCGGGTGCCGGACAGCCAGCGCCTGGGCGCGCCGGGGCAGGCCTTCGACACCATCGCGCGGCCGCTGCGCGCGATCGAAGACGCGCTGCTGCTGGGGGCTATGCTCGGCGCCATGCAAGCCGAGCTGGATGCCCTGGCACGCTGGTTCCGCAATGCAGCCCGCACGCCGGCTTTGACGCGTGACCTGGGCGCCCTGCAACTCGAACTCGATGCCCTGTCACCCGTGGTCCGACATGCTGCCCAGCACCTGGACCAGCACGGGCCGGACGAGGCACTGGCGGCGTTCAATCTGGGCGCGCGCCGCCTGTTTGATCGCTGGCAAGGCGCCTGTGAATCCTTTGCCGCGGCCCTGGACGACCATGAACCGGCCCTGCTCACCCTGGCGCGCGACCTGCGCCTGGTGCTGGGCATAGCCCGCGGCATCGCCGACTCCCGACAACTTCAAGCCGGCGAAAAAATGCTGCTCACCCAAGGAAACCGATGAAAACACTTTACCAAACCCACTTTGATTCCATTGATGGCCTGGCGCAGCGCCTGGCTGCGGTCGACTACATTGCCAGCCGCGAAATCGCCACCTCGGTCTACCTGGGCTTCAACCTGGAAAAGCCGATCCTGGTCGAAGGCCCGGCCGGCGTCGGCAAAACCGAACTGGCCAAGGGCATGGCCGAGATCCTCGACGTGCCCCTGATCCGCATGCAGTGCTACGAGGGCCTGGACGAGTCCAAGGCCCTGTACGAGTGGAAATACGGCAAGCAACTGCTGTACACGCAACTGCTCAAGGACAAGCTGGGCGAGATGATGCAAGGCGCGGTCGGCTTGGCGGCCTCGATCGAACGGCTGCATGCACACGACGACCTGTTCTTCTCCGAACATTTTCTGGAGCCGCGCCCGCTCTACCAGGCCTTGCACCAGGAGCGCGGCTGCGTGCTGCTGGTGGACGAGGTTGACAAGTCCGATCCCGAATTCGAGGCGTTCCTGCTCGAAGTGCTGTCGGACTTCCAGGTCTCGGTGCCCGAACTCGGCACCATCAAGGCCAAGGTCAAGCCCATCGTCTTCCTCACCAGCAACAACACGCGCGAGATGAGCGACGCGCTCAAGCGCCGCTGCCTGCATTTGCACATTCCCTTCCCCGAGGCGAAGCTGGAGCGGCGCATTCTGGAGCGCCGCGTGCCCGGCTTGTCGGCAACCCTGAACCGCGAGCTGGTGGCCTTCATTCAGGCGGTGCGCCAGATGGACCTGAAAAAGCAGCCCTCGGTCAGCGAGACCATCGACTGGGCCAAAACGCTGCTGCTGCTGCACGCCGAACACCTGAGCCTGGACATGGTGAAGGGCACGCTCAACGTCTTCCTCAAGTTTGAGCAGGACATTGCCTCGGCCAGCGAGCAACTGTCGGCCCTGCTGCAGCAAGCGCGCAAGGATGCGGAGATTCCCCGTGCAAGCCACGCTTGAAGACTTTTTCAAGGCGCTGCGCGGCAGCGACCTCGAGATCAGCCTGAACGCCCAGATCGATGCGGCGCGCGCCGTGGAACTGGTGGGCTGGCGCGACCGCACCCTCCTGAAAAGCGCGCTGGGCACGACACTGGCGAAAACCACCCCGGATCGCGTCCTGTTCGACGAGTCCTTTGACCGCTTCTTCCGTTTCAGCTCTTTTGAGAACATGACCGCGCAAGGCCGCCCGACCAAGCACGCTTCCAACCCCGGCGCCGACGCCACACCAGCGCAAGACCTGCCCGAGCAAAGCCCCAAAGACCCGACGGCCACCGGCTCCGGCGGGCCGGGCGGCTGCCAGGGCAGCGGTGGCCAGGCCTTGTCGCAATTGCTGCTGGCGGGCGATTCGGCCGCGCTGGCCAAGCGCATGCAGGAAGCCGCGCGCGAGGTCGGCCTGACCGACATCTGGTTCTTCACGCAAAAAGGCTACTACACCCAGAAGATCCAGAAGGCCATGGGCCTGGAATTGCTGGACCGCGAAATTTCCGACACCAAACGCCAGACGTTGGCGCCCGAGCGCGCTCGCGAACTCGAACGGGTGCGCAAGAAATTGTTCGTGGAGGTGCGCAATTTCGTCGAACGCAAACTCGCGCTCTACGGCACGGCACCGACGCGCCAGTTGCACGACGATTTCCTGCAATCGCAAAAGCTCTCCAACATCGAAAAACGCGATTTCGCGCGCATGCACGTCATCGTCAGCAAGATCGCCAAGCGGCTGGCCGATCGCCACTCGCGGCGCAAGAAAAAACGGGTGCGCGGCCAGCTCGACTTCCGCAAGACCCTGCGCAAGAACGCGGCCTACGACGGCGTGATGTTCGAGACCTTCTGGCGCTCCAAAGTGGTGGACCGTCCGCGCGTGGTGGCCATTTGCGATGTCAGCGGCTCGGTACGCCAGTACGCGCGCTTTTTGCTGCTGTTCCTGCACAGCCTGGGCGAGCAGGTGAGCGACCTGCGCAGCTTCGCCTTCACCAACCACCTGGTCGAGGTGAGCGACACCTTCGAGTCGCTGCCGGTCGAACAAGCGGTCGACAAAGTGATGCAGGCGGTGGGCGGCAGCGGCACCGACTACGGGCAGACCCTGCTCGATATTGAAGAACAATTGCTGGGCGACATCGACCGCCGCACCACGGTGCTGATCCTGGGCGACGCGCGCAACAACCGCGGCGAGGCGCATGTCGAGGTCATGAAGCAGCTTTATGAGCGCGCGCGCCGGGTGATCTGGCTCAACCCCGAACCGACCTCGTTCTGGGGTTTGGGCGACTCGGAAATGAAGCGCTACGCGCCCTATTGCCACATCGCGCGCGAATGCAATTCGCTGGCCCACCTGGAAAGCACGCTCGATGCCTTGTTGCGCACCCATTCGGCCAGCGCGTAGAGCCCATCCACCCCCGCCCAAGGAACACCGCCATGGCCCGCTCCACCCTGCAACTGCACCCCCATAAAGAACCAGCCGTGGCGCACCCGGCGGCCACCCTGTTACTGCTACGCGATGGCGCGCAAGGGGTTGAAGTTTTGATGACCCGGCGATCGCCGACAGCCAGCTTTTTACCCGGCGCCTATGTGTTTCCCGGCGGGCGAGTGGACGCCGACGACCACCAGGCCCACCCGCTGGCGCGCGCACCCGGCGCGGGCGGACGCTACCGCACGGCGGCACTCGCTGCCCTGCGCGAAACCTTTGAAGAGCTGGGCCTCCTGCTGGCGGTGCAGGCCGACGGCAGCCCCGTCACCCACAGCCACCTGCAGGAGCTCGACCGCGGCCAGGCCCTGTACCCGCAACTGCACAGTCGGGGCTGGTCGCTTTCGGTTGATCGGGTGCGCATGCTGGCCTGCTGGACCACCGACCGCAGCGTGCCCAAGCGTTTCGACACCGCCTTCTTCGCCGCCATGATGCCGGCCCAGCAAGAGCCCGTGGCCGACGAGAAGGAACAGTTCGAGCCCGTCTGGGTCAGGCCCGAGGATGCGCTGACGCAGCACCAGGCCGGCAATTTTTTCATGATCTTTCCCACCATCCGCACCCTGCACTGGCTGGCGGAATTCGAGCAGGCCGAGCAGGCCCTGGCTGCCTGCACCGACGACGAACCACTGTGGAACTCCTGCCCCCGTGGCGGCATGGTGAGCGGACAGGCGCAGCGCTTCATGGAACAGGACCTGCCCTACGCCGAACTCGCGCTGGTGTGCCCGTCCGGACAACTGGAGCATGCGCTGGACTGGCAGCACGAGCGGCCGGTGCCCCTGTTGCGGCACCTGCATCGCCTCACCGCCCCCAACGCCAGCGTCATGACCGGCCCCGGCACCAACAGCTACATCGTGGGCGACGCGGCCAGTGGTTACATCGTCATTGATCCGGGCCCCTTGCTGAACGACCATATCGAACGCCTGCTGGCGTTCACGGCGGGCAGGGTCAAGGCCATCGTCTGCACCCACTCGCACCCGGACCACTCCCCCGCCGCGCAGCCGCTGGCCCAGGCCTGCGCCCGCCTGACGGGCCAGACACCACCGGTGCTGGGCCTGGCCTCGGCCGCCACGGCCCGCGCCACGGCGCAGTTCACCCCCGACCGCGCTCTGGCCGACGGCGAGCGCCTGACGCTGCACGATGGCGAGCACACCAGCACCCTGCGCGTGCTGCACACACCGGGGCACGCCGCCAACCACCTCTGCCTCATCCTCGAAGAAGACGGTCTGCTGTTCTCGGGCGACCACATCCTCAGCGGCAGTACCACCATCATCGACCCGCCCGACGGCGACATGAGCGCCTACCTCGATTCGCTGGACCGCCTGGCGCAGGCCTGCGAAAAGGACGGTATCGAATTCATCCTGCCGGCGCACGGCCACGTCATCGGCTGGGCGGCGCAGTCCATTGCGCAGCTCAAGGCGCACCGCCTGCGGCGCGAGGCCAGGGTGCTGGCGGCCATGCGCGCCGTCCCGCAAGGCGGCCTGGACGACTGGCTACCTCTGGCCTATGACGACACCCCCGCGGCGCTCTGGCCAATGGCACGCCGATCATTGGCGGCCCATGTGCAACGCGTCGAGCAACTGGCGATGTTTTGAATCCCATGCGCTTTTTTAAAAACCCACAGGAGCCCAATTTGAATACCAACGCCCCCCACCTTGACCGCATCGCCGCCTGCAAGCAAAGCTGGAACGATAGCCCCTTTCTGAAGGCGCAAGGGCTGGAAGTTGAAGAAACAGCCGTAGGCCGGGCTATTGTGCGACTGCCTAAAGCCCTCCCCACCCAACGCGGCGGCGGCGGTTCGGACACCGTGCTCAATGGCGGCGTCATCTCTTATATGTTTGACGGCGCGCTTGGCTGGGCCATCATCTCCTCGCTGCTGGCCATGCCCGAGGCGGCCGACATTGACCCCTTCGAGCTGCGCCAGTTCACGATCAACCTCGACATCACCTTCCTCAACGCCGCCATGGGCGATAGCTTCGAGGCGCGCGGCAATGTGGTGCGCATCAGCCGCACGACGGCATTTGCCGAAGGGGAGTTCCTGGATGCCAATGGCACAGTCTGCGCCACGGCCAAGGGCATCTGGCGCGTGTTCTGGCCGCGCAGCACCGTGTCCGCCTGAACCCGCGATCCAGGCTTCCCCCCACAAAAGGAGACAAACATGAAACAAAGCACCCTTCGCATCGGCAGCGCCTCGGGCTTCTGGGGCGACAGCGAGTTCGCCGCCGCCCAACTGGTGCAGCGCGGCAACATCGACGTCCTGGTGTTCGACTACCTGGCCGAAATCACCATGTCGCTGCTCAGCCGCGCCAAGGCCAAGGATCCGGCACTGGGCTATGCACCGGATTTCGTGACCACCCTCCAGCCCCTGATGAAGGAGATCAAATCACGCGGCATCAAGGTCATTGCCAATGCCGGCGGCGTCAACCCGTCCGCCTGCCGCGCCGCGCTGGTGGCGGCAGCGCTGGCCGAAGGCGTCGACCTGAAAATCGCCGCCGTGCTGGGCGACGACCTGATGCCACAGGTGGACGCGCTGCGCGCCGCCGGCACCCGGGAGATGTTCTCCAGCAGCCCCTTCCCCGCCAAAGTGATGAGCGCCAACGCCTACCTCGGCGCCTTCCCGATTGCGGCCGCGCTCGATGCCGGCGCCGACATCGTGGTCACCGGCCGCTGCGTCGACAGCGCGGTCACGCTGGCGCCGCTGATCCATGCCTTTGGCTGGACCGTCGCCGACCACGACCGCCTGGCGCTTGGCAGCCTGGCCGGCCACCTGATCGAGTGCGGCACGCAGGCCACCGGCGGCAACTACACCGACTGGGACACGGTGCCGGGCTGGGACGACATGGGCTTTCCCATCGCCGAGTGCCGCGCCGACGGCAGCTTCGTGATCACCAAGCCCGAAGGCACCGGCGGGCTGGTCTGCCCCTCGACCGTGGGCGAGCAGATGCTGTACGAGATCGGCGACCCGCGCGCCTACATCCTGCCCGACGTGGTGTGCGACTTCACCGGCGTGACGCTGACGCAAGTCGGCCCGAACCGCGTCGAGGTCAAGGGCGCGCGCGGCCTGCCGCCGACCGACCAGGCCAAGGCCAGCATCACCTACGCCGACGGCTTTCGGGCCATGAGCCTGTTCATGATCGGCGGCATCGATGCCGGCGCCAAGGCGCAGCGCGTCGGCGCCGCCATGCTGGCGCGCATGCGGCGCCACTATGCGCAGCGCGGCTGGCCCGACTTCACCGAAACCTGTGTCGAGGCCATCGGCGCCGAAGACACCTACGGCCCCCATGCGCGGCCCGATGCGCGCGAGGTGATGCTCAAAGTGGGCGTGCGCCATCCAGTCAGGGATGCGCTCGAACTGTTTTCGCGCGAGGTGGCGCCCATGGCGCTGATGTCGGCCCCGGCCATCACCGGTTTCACCGGCGGCCGGCCCAAAGTGCAGCCGGTGGTTCGGCTGTTCTCCTGCCTGGTGCCCAAGACGCGGGTGGCCGCCAGCATCGACATGGGCGAGCAGACCGTGGCAGCACCCCAGTTGAACGGCCAGACGTTTGATCCGGCAACCCTGCCCCAGGTCGGCGGCCCCCTGCCCGCCGCCGACGCCTTTGCGCGCGGCACGCGCACCGTGCCGCTGGTCAAGCTGGCTTGGGGCCGCAGCGGCGACAAGGGCGACGCCGCCAACATCGGCATCCTCGCGCGCCAACCCGACTACCTGCCCTTCATCCGCGCCGCCCTGACCGAGCAGGCGGTGGCGGCCTGGTTCGCCCACCTGGTCAAGGGCAGCGTGCGGCGATTCGATTTGCCCGGCACGCACGCGCTGAACTTTCTGATGCACGAAGCCCTGGGCGGCGGCGGCATCGCTTCGGTTCGCATGGACTCGCAGGGCAAAGCCTTTGCCCAGATGCTGCTCGATTTTCCAGTCCCGATTCCAGCCGACCTGGCGCTTTGACAAACGCCCATCAACAACCCAAGACGGAGACACCCACCATGAGCACCCCAGCCACCACCGCCATTGCCAACACCGCTTCCGCAAGCCTGCGCGAGCGCATCCGCGACGTGCAGGAAGCCGCCCGCGGCGTCACCACCCTGTACCCGCGCAGCTACATCCTCCAGTGCATCAAGGAAGACCGCTTCCCCGATGAGCTGTGGCAAAAGCTCGGCGAGTTCGGCCTGCTCGGCCTGTCCGTCCCGGAAGAGTACGGCGGCTCCGGCGGCGGCGTGCTGGAGATCACCGCGCTCAACGAGGCGCTCGCTTTGGCCGGCGTGCCCACACTGTTCCTGGTCGTCACCGGGCTGGGCCGGGTGCCGATCATGCGCCACGGCACGCCCGAGCAAATCAAGAAATACGTCACGCCCACCTGTACCGGCGAGAAGAAGCTGTGCTTCGCCATCACCGAACCCAATGCCGGCACCAACAGCTTTGCCATGACCACGCTGGCCACACCGGACGGCGATGGCTGGATGCTCAATGGCCAGAAGGTCTTCATTTCCGGCGCGCGCGATGCCGACTACATGCTGGTGATCGCACGCACCACCAAGGCAGGCGAGGTAAAGCACCGCACCGACGGCATCTCGCTGTTCGTGCTCGACATGAAAACGCCCGGCATCCAGCTGGCGCAACTCAACATCCAGGTCGAAACTGCCGAGCGCCAGTACATGGTGTTCTTTGACAACGTCAAGCTGCCCGCCGACGCGCTGATCGGCGAAGCCGGCAAGGGCGCCAAGCTGATGTTCGAAGGCCTGAACTCGGAGCGCCTGCTGGCCGCCGGAGCCGCCATCGGCCTGGGCGACTATGCGCTGGCCAAGGCGGTGGCCTATTCGAAGGAGCGCAAGCCCTTCGGCAAGCCGATCGGCTCCTACCAGGCACTGCAGCACCGCATGGCGCAGGCCAAGGCGCAGATCGAGGCAGCGCGCCTGATGACCTACAACGCCGCCGAGCGCTTCGACGCCGGCGAGGATGCCGGCGCCCACGCCAACATGGCCAAGCTGCTGGGCTCGCAAGCGGCGGTGGCCGCCGTCGAGGCCGCGCTGCAAACCCACGGCGGCTACGGCTTTGACCGCGACTACGACATCATTACGCTGTGGCCCATGGTCCGCCTGCTGGAAATCGCGCCGATCAACAACGAGATGCTGCTCAACTACATCGGCGAACATGTGCTGGGCTTGCCGAAGTCGTACTGAGCCGATGGCCGTCATCCCCGGCACCGACCACCCGGACCGAGGTTCGCAACACGGTCGAGGCCGCCGGCCGCCGTTTTCGGGGTGGCCTGAGCTTGCGAACCGGCACCATTGGCAGGCGTCGCTACTCGTTCGCTGATGATGTGTGCCGCGCGCTCCCTCCCCACTTTCGCAGCAGCCAAGCGGCCGCGAGGCCGCCCACGCAAGACGCCGCAAGAGCGAAATGAAGGCAACCGCCGTCAAGATATCGTCAAGGCCGCGGCCAAACTGTTTCGACGCAACGGCTTTAACGGAACGAGCACGCGTGCCATCGCCTGCGCCGCAGGCATGCATTCCGGATCACTGTTTTGTCACTTCAAAAGCAAGGATGCGCTGTTGTATGAAGTGATGCAGGAAGGCATGCGCAGCGCGCTGGCGCGCCAGATGATCGTGCTGCTTGCCGAACATGACGCTGCGACCACACTGCGGCAATTGATCCGTTCGCATTTCCACACGCTGCTGGGATCGAACAGCGATTTCATGCAGGCAGTGCTCTACGAGTCGCGCTCTCTCACGACGCGGCAGCGCAGCGTCATCGCAAAGCTGCAAGGCGATTACGAAGCGGCGTGGACGCCTGTGCTCCAGGAACTGGCATCGGCCGGCTGCCTGCAAGCCGAGGTGCCCCTGGCGCGCCTTTTGATCTTCGGCGCGCTGAACCGGTCAGTACAGTGGTTCGACCCCAAGAAGGGAACCTCGCTTGATGACCTGACCGATGCAGTGATGGCGCTGTTCATACGCAAGAAGCCGCGATAGTCAGCATCCGTCCGGCCAACCTGTTCACAGGGACTTCCCGACGTGCTGTCCTGCAGCCTACCCAGCGAGCCGGTCAGACGGACGAGTTGTTGCCGCATAGCTGGCAACCTCACGCCGGAATCCGTTGACCGCCAATGCACCGACCCATTCATCGCTTCAATTTGTGTTCCCAACGCGTTGCGGAATAATGAAAACTGGTGCTTAATGAACGTTCGTTAAGTAGCGTACAAAATACAGGTGATATCCAATGGCGAAGCCAGCTTTCAGGCATACGCGCAAAGAGATCCTCGGGCTGTCAGTTCCGCTCTTCGCAACGGTCGGATTTGACGGGGTTTCGATGCGTGATATCGCGGCTGCCGTGGGTGTGACGCCTGCCGCCCTCTACCACCACTTTTCGGACAAAGAGCAGCTCTATCTGGATGCGGTCGGCCATGCCTTCGAAGAAAAAGTGGGGCCCTTGAAGTCCCTTCTGGAAGGTGGAGAAAACCCCTGGGATCGGCTCGAAGCGTTCGTCGCACTCTTCACGCGCATGCTCGCCAGGGAAAAGGACTTCAGACGCCTGATGCAATGGGTGCTGCTGGACAGCAATGAGCAGCGCCTGCAAAGCTTGGTGGACTGCGTCTTTCGAGACCTGTTTAGCGCACTGCACAAGCTCGCCGGTGAGCTCGCCCCGGTCTATGACGCCCACCTTCTTGTCGTTTCGATGTTCGGTCTGGTGATCTACCCTTTTGAAACCCAGTCGGTGCGGCGCTTCCTGCCGGGCTACCAGCAACAGCACGAAGACCCCGAAGCCATTGCGCGGCATGTCGTCGGCTTGCTGCGCAATGGTCTTGGCATAAACAACGAGGAAAAATCACATTAACGCCCGGCCCAGGGCAAACGTGTGGAGCAGACGTCCCTGCTCCATGACTGCAAGGAGAAAAAGCGATGAAACTGCAAAAATGGTTGATCCTGTCTGCATTGGTGGTGGGCGCAAGTGCGCAGGCTGCGGGAGAACCCGCAGCAAAGGCGGGCGAGGCGGCCAAGGTGTCCGTGCTGCAGAAAGCGGAGGAAGGCGCGAAGAAAGCGGCCGAGGAAGCTAAAGAGGCAACGCGCAAAGCCGCAGAAGCCGCCCAGCGGGCTGCAGAGAAGGCTGAACAGGCAGTCAGTGACGCCTCGCAGAAAACTGCGGAAGCCGCCCGGCAGGCAGCGCGAGACGCTGATGAAGCTGCCAAAAAGGCTGTACGGAAGACCGCAGAAGCGACCAAGAAAGCGACCGCAGCCACCAAAGAGGCTGCACAGAAGGCAGAAGAAGCCGCTAAAAAAGCAGCCGTAGCCACTAAGGAATCTGCACAGAAAGCCGGGGAAGCCGCCAAAAAAGCGGCCAAGTCGGGCAAGGAGGCGGCGCAGAAAGCGGCCGAAGCCACGCGGGAAGCCGCACGAAAAGCCATGGAAGCCACCCGGGAGGCTGCCGACAAGGCGCTTGAGGCAACCAAAGAAACGGCCAAAAACGTCAAGGATGCCGTAACGAAGTAACCCTTGTCGGGCAGGCTGCCTGCCCGATAGTTTTTCAGATCGTTGCGCTTTTATTTTTTATTTTTATCACTGATAGAGAGGAATCCAATGTCTGAATCCAACACGCCCGGCTCCATGAGCAAAGACAAACTGATCGCCGACATGAAGCGCATCGTCGCCGATGCCGATGAGCTCCTGCGCGCCACCGCCGATCAAGCGGGCGAGAAGGTCGCCGGCTTGCGCACCCGCCTTGAGGCAAACCTGAAGGCAGCCCCAGGCCGCCTTGCCGAGTTCGCGGCTACGGACGTCAACAAAACTACGCAAGACATCCGGGACGCGCTGCAAAAAATCTCGGATGCGGCCACCCAATCTTCTGAAGCCGCCAGGGAAGCAGCGCAGAAAGCCGAGGACTCGGTCAAAAAAGCAACTGAGTCTGGCAAGGAAGCAGCCCAGCATGCGGCAGAAGCCGCCAGGGATGCCGCCAACAAGGCACTGAATGCAATCACGGAGATGGCCAGGAAAGCCAAAGACGCCATCAACAAGTAGAGGTTTTGGCAAGCACGGCCTGTCCGCATGAGCGGGCGGGCCGTGGGAGGCACGCACTTTAGATCAATTCCCCCGCGGGTGCCTGAGGCGATGCCATGTCCGTTGCGGCCGCACAGGTTGTTGGCATTTTTCATGTGCGGTACAGCCATGACATCAGGTTGTTCATATCAGCACTTCGCAAGATTTTCCAGCATGCTGGATGAATCAACCAATAAAAAAAGTACCCTCCTTATGAAAAGAAAACACTTGCTCCCGTCCCTGGCGCTGGGCGCACTCCTGAGCGCTTGCGGCAAAGCGCCGGAGGCCCCTGCTGCATCGAATACGACAAGCCATCCCCTGCCGGTCATGACCGCGTCCACCGGGGCGCCGCTCGAATATACGGCGGTCGGCTCGGTGGTGTCGGACCAGCGCGTCGAGGTCGCCTCGCGGCTGAGCGGCTATATCCGCGACATCCTGGTGCAGGAGGGCGACCGGGTGCGGCGCGGGCAGTTGCTGGCCCGGCTGGACGCGTCGGACGTGGAAGGCGGCATTCGCCAGGGCCAGGCGGCGGGCGGCGCGGCAGAGGCGGCGCTGCGCGATGCACAGATTGACCTGGAGCGCTTCGAGCGTTTGTTCGAGCGTGGCAGCGTCTCGGACAACGAATTGCGCAAGGTGCGCCTGAAGTTCGAGGCCGCGCGCGAGGCCCGTAACCAGACGCGCGCCGGGCTCGACACGGCGCTGGCCCAGCGCGCCTACGCCGAAATCACCAGCCCGGTGGACGGCGTGGTGGTGGCGCGCCACAAACGAACGGGCGACCTCGCCCTGCCCGGCATGCCGCTGCTGACCCTGGAGTCGGGCCGCGGCCTGTTGTTCGAGACCTTCGTGGCGGAGGGCCAAGTCGCCGCCATCGCGGCCGGCCAGCCGGTGCAAGTCAACATCGACGGCGTGCCCGCGCCGCTCAAGGGCACGGTGAGCCGGGTGGTGCGCTCGGGCGACCCGGTCTCGCGCAGCTACCAGGTCAAGATCGCCCTGCCCGAAACGGCGGGGCTGATGCCCGGCATGTTCGGGCGCGCGGCGTTCGGGCTCGGTGCGAGCCCGGCGCCACTGGTGCCCAGACGGGCGCTGGTCGAACGTGGCGGGCTCACCGGTGTCTTCGTGGTGGACGGCGAAGGCCGGGCACGCTTTCGCTGGCTGCGCATAGCCCGCGAGTGGCCCGATCAGGTCGAGGTGAGTGCTGGTCTGGCCGCCGATGAGCGCTTCGTGGCAGCGGCTACACCGGCCCTGCGCGAGGGCGACCGCGTCACCGCCGCGAAGGAGGCGCAATGAACCAGCACAAGCTCAACAGCGCCGGCCGCCTGGCGAATCTCTTTGTCACCTCCAAGCTGACCATTTTGTTCATGCTGGCCTGCATCCTGCTGGGGCTGCTGGCCGTGACGCTGACCCCGCGCGAGGAAAACCCCCAGATCGTGGTGCCCGGCGCCCAGGTATGGGTGACACTGCCCGGAGCCTCTGCCGAGGAGGTGGAGGAGCTGGTGATCCGCCCGCTGGAGGGCATCGTCAAACAGATTGCCGGCGTTGATCACACGTATGCGACCGCCGTGAATTCGATGGGCGTGCTGATGGTGCAGTTCAAGGTCGGCGAGGACAAGGAAAAATCGCTGGTCAAACTCTACGACCGGGTGCTGGGGCAGCGCGAGCGCCTGCCTGCGGGCGCGGGCGAGCCGCTGATTCGCAGCGTGGATGTGGACGACGTGCCCATTGTCACCGTCACGCTGGCCTCCGAGATCTACGACGATTACGCCCTGAAGCGTCTGGCCGACCGCCTGATGGAAGGACTGCGCAGCCTGGACAAGGTCTCTGCCATTTCCGTCAAGGGCGGGCGCGACCGGGAACTGCGCATCGAACTGGACCCGCAGCGCCTGCAGGCCTTCGGCGTCACGCTGGACCAGGTGCATGCCACCCTGCGCGCAAGCAATGTCGCCGCGCCCCTGGGAACGGTCGTGCAACAGGGCCAAAACCGCCAGGTGTTCCTGGACGGCTTTCTGAGCTCGGCGCAAGACCTCAAGCGCGTGATCGTGGGCAGCCATGCCGGGCGCCCGATCTATCTGGGCGATGTGGCACAGGTCGTCGACGGTCCGCCGCAAGAGCGCACGCACCTGAGCCGTCTTACATTTGGCCCGGCCGATGCGCGCTTTGGCAAGACGCAGCAGGCGGAGATGCCGGCCGTCACGCTGGCCGTGGCCAAGAAAGCCGGTAGCAACGCCGTCTTTGTTGCCAACGATGTGCTGGAGCGCATCGAGCGGATGAAGGCCCAATTCGTACCGGCAGGGGTCGAACTGGTCGTCACCCGCAATGACGGCGAGAAGGCGGATGCCGCCGTCAGCGGGCTGATCGAGCACCTGGGTATCGCGGTGCTGGCCGTGTTTCTGGTGACTGCCGCGTTCCTGGGCCTCAAGGAGGCACTGATCGTGGGCGTGACCGTGCCGCTGATCCTGGCCCTGACCCTGGGCGCTGCCTATCTCTTTGGCCTGTCCATCAACCGCGTTTCGCTGTTCGCGCTCATCCTGTCGCTGGGGCTGCTGGTCGATGGCGCGATTGTCGTGATCGAAAACATCCACCGCAACTACAGCCGTCTTGGCAAGCAGGACAAACGCCGGGTCACGGTGCAGGCCACCAACGAAATCGGTAACCCCACCAACCTGGCGACGCTGGCGGTGATGTTGGTTTTCGGATCGCTGCTGGTGGTCAGCGGTATGCCGGGGCAGTATTTCTACCCGGTGGCCTTCAACGTGCCGGTCGCCATGGCGGCCTCGCTCTTGGTGGCCTACGCGGTGGTGCCCTGGGCCGCCAACCGCTGGCTCAAGCCCGGTGAAGGGCACGATCTGGAAGACCACGATACCCAGGACCGCCTGCACCGGTTCTACCGCGCCATCATGTCGCCGCTGGTGGATCGCTCGCGCAGCCGCTGGCTCGTTTTTCTGTTGGCGGGGCTGGCGATCGCCTTGTCGTTGCTGCAACCCGCTTGGCAGCTCCTGCGCCCGGCCGGTTTGAGCGGGCCGCAGTCCTGGTTCGGCGTTGAGCTGGCCATGATGCCCAAGGACGACAAGAACACCTTCAACATCACCCTGGACCTGCCCGCGACCGCGCCGGTGGAGACGACCGACCAGTTCGCGCGCGAAGTCGGTGCGCTGCTGCGCGAGAACGCCTACGTTCGCAACTACCAGAGCTGGATCGGCGAGGCCGGCGTGATCGACTTCAATGGCTTGCTGCGTGGCGCCGGCAACAAGCAGGGGGCGCACGTCGCCGAGATCCGCGTCAACCTGCTGGACAAGTCCGATCGGAGTAAGACCTCGATCGACATCGTGCGCGAATTGCGGCCTGCGGTGCAGGCTGTGGCCGCGCGTTACCCCGGCAGTACGGTGCAACTGGTGGAAGACCCGCCGGGGCCGCCGGTGCGCGCTACCGTCCTGGCCGAAATCTATGGCAAGGATCTACCGCAGTTGCGCGCGCTGTCCGCGCAGGTCAAAGCGGCCTTCCAGCAGACGCGCGACATGGTGGAGGTGACCGACTCCGAGGCCCGGGACGTCTACCAGTACCGCCTGACGGTTGACCGGGAAAAGGCCGCGCTGTCCGGGCTGAGCGTGGCCGAAGTAGCGGTCGCGCTGCGTCGCCTGATCGATGGTGAGGAAATGGGTCGGGCCCGCATCGCCGGCGAGAAGAACCCGGTGTCCATCCGCTTGCAGATTCCCCGGCGCCACCAGATCGACCCCGCGTTGCTGGCACGCGTGTCTGTGACCAACCGGCAGGGCCAGCGGGTGCCGCTGTCCGAGCTGGTGCAAGTCGTCCCCGGCGCAGTCGACCGGGCGATCTCGCACAAGGATGGCGAGCGCGTCACCTACGTCGGCGGCGAACTCGAATCCACCGCCCCCGTCTATGCCGTGCTCGACCTTGACCGGCGACTGGACGGCTTGCTGCTCGCCGATGGCAGCCGCCTCACCACCGGCAACCTGCGCCTGAACCCGGTGGCGCCCGACACCCTGGAGGGCCCGCGCCTGCTGTGGGACGGCGAACTGCGCATGACGCTGGATACCTACCGCGACATGCTGGGCGCGCTGGGCCTGGCGCTCACCTTCATCTTTCTGGTGCTGGTGGCTTATTACCAGTCGTTCAGCCTGCCGCTGGTTGCCATGGCGGCGATCCCGCTGGGACTGGCCGGCATCTTTCCGGGGCACTGGCTCATGGGGCAGCCCTTCACGGCCACGTCCATGATCGGCATCATTGCGCTGGCCGGGGTGGTGGTGCGCAACTCGCTGCTCATCATCGATTTCGTGCTGGATTACCGGCGCCAGGGCATGGACTTGCGCGAGGCCATCCTCGAAGCTGGCGCGGTGCGCCTACGGCCCATCCTGCTCACCGCTTTGGCCATCGTGCTGGGCAGCGCCGTGATGCTGACCGACCCGGTGTTCGGCGGGCTGGCGATCTCGCTGATTTTTGGCACGCTGGCCTCCACCGTGCTCACCCTGGTCGTGGTGCCGCTGTTGCTGTATCTGCTGCTGCGCTACAAGGACCAGAAAGAAGCAAGCCTGAAAAAAGGAACCCCATGAACCGCTCGATAAAAGTTCGCGGCCTGTTGCCGCTGGCGGCTCTGGCCGCTGCGCTGCTTGCCGGCAACGCCGCCGCCGAGTCCTTGCAACAGGCATGGGACATTGCACTGACCGTTGACCGTGGGCTCAAAGCCTCACGCGAAAGCACCGCAGCCGCCGCAAGCCTGCTGGAGGCCGCGAAATCCGCCCGCCTGCCCAACCTGGCGCTGGAGGCGGGCTATACCGCCCTCGATAAGGCACCGGCGGCCAGGGTTGATTTTTTTGGCCAGTCGCTGCAAATGCCGCTGGCACAGCGGGAAAGCGCCGCCTACAAGGCCATGGCGACGCTGCCGCTCTACACCGGTGGTCGCATTGAGCGCGGCATTGACGCGGCCACGGCAGGCATGGATGCGGCGCGGCTGGGCGAAAGCGCCGACGCACAGAACCTCAAACTGCGCGTGGCGGATGCCTATGTCAACGTGCTGCGCGCCAGCCGCATGCTGAAGGTCACTGAGAGCCACGTCGCCAGCCTGCAGGCCCATGCGCGTGACGTGGGCAACCTGCACGAGCAGGGCATGGTGGCCAAAAGCGACCTGCTCTCGGTGCAGGTGGCCCTGGCCGATGCGCGCCAGCGCCATCTGCAGGTGGCCAATGGGCTGGATCTGGCGCGCGCCGCCTACAACCGCCTGCTGGGGCGGCCGCTGGATCAGTCCGTCTCGCTCGACGACCTGTCGCCCGAGGCGACGCAGGCTCAGTTTCACGCCCTGACCGAGCGGGCACTGGCCCGGCGCAGTGAGCTGGCGGCACTGGCGCGTCAGATTGAAGCGATGCGCCACCAGGCCGCCGCCGTGCGCGGCGAAACCGCCCCGCAGGTCGCGCTGTCCGGCGGTTACGGCTACCAGGAGAATCGCTATCAGGTACACCCGGGGCAATGGATGGTCACCCTGGGGGTCAAGTGGAGCCTGTTCGATGGCGGCGTGGCCGGCCACCGCGCCAGCGCTGTCGAGCGCCAGGCCGCAGCATTGACGGAGCAGCGCGACGACCTGGCCTCCATCATCGCCCTGCAGGTCCGCCAGACCTGGCTGGATGTGGAAGAGACCCGCAAGCGCCTCATCGTCACCCAGTCGGCCATCGCCCAGGCCGAGGAGAACCTGCTCGTGGCGCGCGACCGCTATGCCAACGGCCTGTCCACCCATACCGAGGTTCTGAATGCCGAGACCTTGCGCACGGGCAGCGAGAGTAACCACGCCAATGCGCTGTTTGATGCCGCACTGGCGGGGCTGCGGCTCAAGCGCGCCACAGGCGAACTCTGAGTTTGGCGAGAATGGTGTGGCAGCTTTGAGTTTGAATCTGCTATCCGGCGAAACTACGCCTGCTAAAGCAACCAAGAAGTTGCTATTGCCGCTGCGGAAATCTGCCGAGCAATTGAGGGCGATGGCCCCGCAGTTTTTAGCCTCCGTTGGGCACACTTTGCCACGAGGCTAGGGGGTCTGGGCGGCAGAACGCCGCGACGCGGAGGTTGACGAGTCGGAAGGTGCGGGCATTGCTCTGGCGGGAAGTGTCCGAATTTCTATGTGTGAGGCGGGAGAAACGTTCCCACAGCGACTGGCGCGGTGGAAAATTTGATTTCATCTTAGAACTTATGTGTAGATTTTGACGCAGTAAGAAATTAATGGATGATCGGTTCTACTGCGCTTGTTCTGGGCTCAGCGAATCACCCCCACGCCGCCGTTGAGGCCGCACGACATCCTGGTAAGCCGATGTCGCGGCCGCAGCCGAAACCCCGGCAAGCGCCAAGCTACCGGCGAGGCCGGTCACCCGCCAGCGTGATGCGGTGCATGACCCGGCGAAAACCGTGGTAATCGTTAACCGGGTAGTGGTGCGTGCAGCGGTTGTCCCAGAGCGCCATGGAACCCACCTGCCAGCGGAAGCGGCAGGTGAACTCTTCCTTCTTCTGGTGCGTGAATAAAAATTGCAGCAGCGGCGCGCTCTCCTCTTCGGTCATGCCGACGAAGCGCGCGGTGTGGGCGCAGTTGATGTACAAGGCCTTGCGGCCGGTTTCCGGATGAGTCCGCACCACGGGGTGCTCGGCCTCGTAATGGCTGTGCTGGTCGGCGCGTCCGGCTTCGGCCAGGCGGTCTTCGCGGGTGCGCGTCACATCAGCCTTGGCCGAGGTGTTGACCGCCGCCAGGGGATCGAGCAGCCGCTTCATGCCATCCGACAAGGCCTCATAGGCCAGCACCTGGTTGGCAAACAGCGTGTCGCCTCCGTAAGGCGGAACCTCGCGCGCAAGCAGCACCGTGGCCATCGGCGGCTGCGCCAGGTAGGCGGTATCGCTGTGCCAGACACCACCGAAATTGACTTTTTCGTGCGCCAGCTTCTTCACTTCGATGATGACCGGAAAGTCCGAAATGCCGCTGACGAACGGGTATTCAACCGGTGTGCCAATGGCCTGGGCGAAGGCCAGAAATTGTTCAGAGGTGAGCTGCTGATCACGCAGAAAGACGACGCCGTGCTCTAACCAGGCACTGCGCAGCGTCGCCAAGTCATGCGGTCGCAACGGCTGCGACAGGTCGAGCCCGGAGAGTTCCGCACCCAGTGCGCCAGACAGTCGGGTCACGATCAATGCCAAGGCGCTCATGCTGACACCTCCGCATCGGCGGCCACCGACACCGCTGCGCCACTGGCCAGCAAGGACGCCAGCGCGCTTGCATCAAAGCCGCATTCGCGCAGCACCGATTCAGTGTGTTCCCCCAGTCGCGGCGCGGGCGCCAGCTTGCTGACGTCGTAACCCACCCAGCGCGCCGGCGCGCCAAAGGTGCGCATGGCTCCCTCGCTCGGGTGCTCGACCTGCTGAAAGAAGCCCACCGCCGCCAGGTGCGGGTCATCCAGCAGGGACTCGATGGTATTCAGCGGCACCGCCGGCACGTCGATTTGTTCGAACAGCGCCAGCCAGTGCGCGGTGCTTTGCCCGCGAAGCGTCTGGCCCAAAAAGCCGTACACATGGTCAATGTGCCGCGTACGGCTGGCCAGGTCGGCGAAGCGCGGATCGACCCGCAAATCGTCGCGCTCGATGGCGCGCAGAAAACGCTGCCAGTGCCCGTCGTTGTAGACCAGCGCACAGATGTAGCCATCGCTGGTTTGGTACGGCCGGCGCCCGGGGGACAGCAGCCGCACGTAGCCGGCGTCACCGCTGGGCGGCTCGAAGGTGTGCCCGTATAGGTGGTCCGACAGCACCACGCTGGCCATGGTCTCGAACATCGGCACGTCGATGCGACAGCCGCGCCCGGTGCGCTCGCGCCCGTACAGCGCCATGGCCACGCTGTGCGCCGCATGCAGGCCGACCATGCGGTCGGCAATCGTCAATGGCACGTAGCGCGGCTCGCTCGCCCCGCTGCGCTGCTGCAGGGCGGCAATGCCGACCGCGCCCTGGATCAAGTCATCATAAGCCGGGCGGCCTGCGTAGGGACCGTCCTCGCCGTAGCCATACACGCCGCACCAGATGATGCGCGGATTGATCGCCGACACGCTCTCATAGTCCAGCCCGAGCCGGGCGATGGAGGCCGGGCGCAGGTTGTGCACGAAGACATCGGCGCCTTCGATCAGGCGCCGCATCGCGGCCGCGCCCTGCGGGGTTTTGAGGTCGAGCGCCACGCTGCGCTTGTTGCGGTTCAGGTGCAGAAACAGCGGACCCATGCCGGGATGGCGTCCGGGGCCGATCCAGCGGGTCGAGTCGCCCTCGGGGGATTCAATCTTGATCACGTCCGCGCCATGGTCGCCAAAAATCTGGGTGGCGTAGGGCCCCATCAGCACCGCGCTGAGGTCAATCACCCGCACGCCCGCCAGCGGCCCCGCAAGTGCCGCCTGGTCTTGTTTGTTCGTCATCTGTGTCTCCTCCGGTCAAGTCGGGGCTTCCTCCACGATGCGCTGCCAGGAAACCCCGATTGACGGTTGTGCATCCTAACGTTATTCTCATATTCAAACAAATATTCTGATATCAGAACGAACGGGAAGCATTGACCCAATGAGTAATCCAATAGCCGCCCGACAGGAACGAACGGGTGCTGCACACCGGGTAGAAGGTGTGCCGATGTCGCTTACACGCGTGCTGCAACTGCTGCAGCTGCTGGCCGACCAGCCCCTTGGTATGGCCCTTGCTCCGCTGTGCGTGTCGATGAATGCACCGAAAACCAGCGTGCTCTCGCTGTTGCGAGGCCTCACCGCGCATGGCTACTTGCAACGCAGCGACGCGGTGTATCGATTGGGCCCCGAATCGTTCTCTCTTGGGGCTTCGCTGGTTTCGGCTAGCTCGCTCGACGTCGTGGCCATGCCGTTCCTGCGCGAAGCGGTGGCGAGATCCGGCGAGACGGCATCGATCGCCAAGATAAACCGCGATGCGGGTCAACTCATCTACAGCCCAATCATCGAGAGCACGAGAACGATTCGATACGCCGTACCGGCCGGAACGACACGACCGCTGTTTGCCTCGTCCGCCGGGCGCGTGTTACTCGCGTTCCAGGACGAGGCATGGCGCGGCGAATATCTGCAAAGCACCGACCTGCGTGCAATGACCCCGCGCTCCGTCACCGACCGAAAGCAACTGACGCGCATCATCGAGCAGGTTCGAGAGACCGGCGTGGCCGTCACGATCGGGGAAGTCACACCGGAAGTGGCCGGTTTTTCAGCTCCGATCTTCGAGCCCGGTGGCCGCGTGAACGCGGCGCTGATCATCGCCGCGCCTATCGAGCGCGGTCGCGCCGCGGCTGCTGACCTGCAGCGCCTGGTGATGGAACTCGCCGCAAACATTTCGCGTGCGCTCGGCTACCGTCCAGAACCGGACCCGCGTGAATTAGCGCCAAGTCAAGCACTGAAAACAAAGCAGCTCCTGCGCCGATCGCGTCAGCACGCGGCCCCAAAGAACCGAACCACAACTTGACATGGAGACTGTCCCTATGACCAACGAACTTCTCTACGAGGTCAGCGACGGCATCGCCGTCATCACCATCAATCGGCCCGAACGCCGCAATGCGCTGAACCGCGCCGTGCGCGAAGGCTTTTTCGATATCTGGCGCCGCTTCGAAGCCGATGCCGAGGCCCAGGTGGCCATCCTCACCGGGGCCGGTGACAACTTCTGCGCTGGCATGGACCTGGTGGAAGCCGCCGACACGCAACTGCGCATCCCGCCCGCGGGTTTCATCGCCGTGCTCGGCGACAACATCGAGGTCACCAAGCCCGTCATCGCCGCCGTGCAGGGCTATGCCTATGCCGGCGGCTGGCTGCTGTCGCAGATGTGCGACCTGTGCGTGGCCGACGAGACCGCCAAATTCGCCATCACCGAGGCCAAGGTCGGGCGCGGCATGCCGTGGGCCGCGCCGGTCATTCACATGTTGCCGCAGCGCATCCTGATGGAAGTGGCGATGACCGGCGACCCGCTGACGGCGCAGCGCGCCTACGAACTCGGCTACATCAACCGCCTGATGCCCAAGGGGCAAGCATTGCAGGGCGCCAAGGAACTGGCGGCCCGGCTCATGGCCAATGCGCCGCTGACGGTGCGCGCGGCCAAGGAAATGGTGCGCCTGTCCACCGAGATGGGCCGCACCGCCGCGTTGCGCGCCTCCAACCGAGCCTTCGATGCCGTTTACCTCAGTGAAGACGCCTTGGAAGGCCCACAGTCTTTCCGGGAAAAGCGCAAACCGGTCTGGAAGGGGCGCTGAAATGAGCGTGACCACGACCACAAAACCCGCACCGTCGGCCGCCGTCCACACCGCTGGCATCACGCGGCAACTGGCCGCACGCAGCGCTGCCCTGTGCTACAACGATCTGCCGGAGGATGTGCGCCTGCGGGTCCGGCAATGCCTGCTCGACTGGATCGGGGTGACGCTGGCTGGCGCGTGCGAGCCGCTGGTTCACATGCTGGCCGAAGAAGCCCGTGAACAGGGAGGCCACGCCCAAGCCACCGTCGTCGGGCACGCCATGACGACCTCCAGCCGACAGGCAGCGTTGATCAATGGAACGGCCTCGCACGCCCTCGATTACGACGACGTCAACATGGCCTGCACCGGCCATCCCTCGGTGGTCCTGATCCCGGCATTGCTGGCCCTGGCCGAGTCGCGCGGCGCCAGCGGACGCGACTTCATGACTGCCTTCGCCGCCGGCTACGAAACCATGTGCCAACTGGGGCTGGCGAGCGGCGACGCACAGTATTCCAACGGCTTCCACACCACGGCCACGCTGGGCACACTGGGCGCGGCCGCCGCCTGCGCGCGCCTGCTTCAGCTCGACGCCGATGACACCGCGACCGCGCTGGGCATCGCCAGCACCATGGCGGCCGGGCTGAAATCGATGTTCGGCACCATGTGCAAGCCCTTGCATGCCGGGCGCGCCAGTGCCGACGGCCTGCAAGCTGCCCAGTTGGCCGCGCGTGGCTTCACCAGCCGTGCCGATGCGATTGAATGCCCGCAAGGCTTCATCGCCACGCACGGTGGCACCGCATCGCTGGAAGCGGCTCTGGCCGCGCCGGACGGCGGCTGGCACCTGCGCCACAACCTGTTCAAGTTCCACGCCGCCTGCTACGGCACCCACGCCGCTATCGAGGCGGCGCGCCAGTTGCGCCTGCAACACGCGCTGCGGTCTGATGACGTGCTTCGGGTGACGGTGCGTGCCAGTGCCGCCAGCGAGGGCGTGTGCAACATCGCCGAGCCGCGCACCGGGCTGGAGGCCAAGTTCAGTCTGCGCCACACGGTGGCGATGGCGCTGGCCGGGGTCGACACCGCCGGACTGGACGCGTTCAGTGACGAGGCCGTGCGCGCGCCTGAGGTCGCGGCCCTGCGTGAGCGCGTGCAGGTCTTGCTCGCACCCCAATGCCAGGAGCTCACCCTCAGCGAGGTGGTGATCGAGACCCAGAGCGGCACCGTGCTGCGCCAGCGCCACGACAGTGGTCGCCCGGCCAGCGACCTGCTGGAGCAGCAGCAGCGCCTGGAGGAAAAGTTCCGTCGCTTGGTCAAGCCCGTGCTTAACCTTGCCGAGAGCGACGAACTGATCGAGCTGGTAGCCCGGCTCGACCACCTGAGCGACCTCTCGCCGCTGGCCGGCATGCTGGCTCGCCAAGCGTGCGTTGTTCCGCGCTGACGGCGGCTCACTAAAACGGGCGAGCCAACGCGCGGGGAAACATGGGTTGTGCAGTGTCCGTCATCGGCCTGTGTCCTCGCTGCTGACCGGGGCGCTGTGCCCAATACGGCCAGCAAGCACTGCAGCATGCCAATCGTCTCGCCGCGCGCACGCTGCTGCGGGTGGTGGCCGACGCCAGGCAATGCAGTCACTTCAAGCGGCATCAGTCCATGGCGGAACATGAAATCAACGAAGAACCAATTGAACTATTATGAAGAGGCGTATTTCCGGCACGAGAGCGACTGCAGGTGGACGGTAATCGCTTTCTCATGATTAATCGGAGTCATAGCCAAGGAGTTTCCTGATGGTGTCTGCCGTTGTCTGCCGTACCTTGGGTACTCCCGATCTCCTGAAGCTGGAAAATTCGCCGGTCATGCATGTCGGGCCGGGTGAAGTCCGAATTGCCATCCACGCAGCCGGCCTTAATTTTCCGGATATCCTGATGGTGGCAGGCAAGTATCAGTTGAAGCCACCCATGCCTTTCATTCCCGGCATGGAGGCCGCAGGAATCGTCACCGAGGTGGGATCCGGCGTAGTGCATCGGCGACCGGGTGAGCGCGTCATGTTTCGCGCATGGCACGGCTGCTACGCCGAGGAGACGATTGCGCCGGTCGAAGAGGTGTTGCCGCTGCCCGAGAATTTCAGCTTTGCCGAAGGCGCCTCATTCATGGTGGCGGTGTCGACGGCGACCAATGCGCTGCTGCAGCGCGGACAGCTGCAGTCCGGCGAGGTGCTGCTGGTACACGGCGCGGCCGGCGGTGTTGGTCTCGCGGCCGTTGAGGTCGGCAAGCTTCTTGGCGCGACCGTCATTGCCACTGCCTCCAGCCCGGAGAAACTCGCGATCGCGCGAGAGCGCGGCAGCGACTATGCGATCGACTACACGCGCGACAGCTTCAAGGATCGCGTGATGGAGATCACCGGAGGCAACGGGGCCGACTTGATCCTCGACACCGTTGGCGGCGAGGTGTTCGAACAGTCAATGCGTTGTATCGCCTGGGGCGGCCGCCTGCTGGTGGTTGGTTTCGCCAGCGGACGGATTCCGGAAATCAAGATGAATCAACCGCTGCTCAAATGCTTCAGCATCGTTGGGGTGCGTGCTATCGAGCATGTCAAACGCAAGCCAAAGGAAGGCGCGGCCTATCGAGACTGGATGCTCGGCTGGGCCAACAAGGACCGGCTAAGGCCGCATGTCTCCCATGTGTTCCCGCTGGAGCGTTTCCGCGAGGCAATGAAACTGCTGGAATCCCGCAAGGCCATAGGCCGGGTCGTGATCGAGGTGCGACCGACTTGAAGTGGTTCATGGTGTCGGTACAAGGAGGAGAGTTGACACAACCATGCAGCGACGTTTATAATGCTGTACACTGTTCATTTATAATGGCAATTTCGTGATCACCACCGTAAGGAGGTTCGCTCTTGTTATCCGCTCTGACCGACGACCAAATCCAGATTCGCGACCTGATTCGCCGAGTCGCCAAAGAACAAGTTGCGCCGCGTGCCAACGAGATCGACCGTAGCGCCGAATACCCGCAGGACATGTTCGACCTGCTCAGGCAACTTGGCCTGTTCACGCTTCCGTTTCCGCAGCAGTACGGTGGCACCAACAGCATGGTTTCCGCATGCCTGGCGATCGAGGAATTCGGCCGGGTCTGCTACAACACCGCCTATCTGCTGCTACTGCAGTGGGTTCCCTTCGGGGCGATCCTAGCTGGCGGCACCGAAGACCAGAAAGGGCGCTTTTTGCACGGCCTGGCCTCGGGAGAACTGCGCGGTGCGATCTCCACCACCGAGTCTCAGAGCGGCTCCGACGTGGCCGGCATCAAGACGCGGGCGACGTCGGTCGCCGGCGGCTACAGTCTGACCGGCTCGAAGATCTGGTGCACCAATTCCCACATCGCCGACTTCGTGCTGGTGGCCGCCAAGACCACCGACGACAAATCCACCGGCAGCATCAACCTGTTCATCGTCGAGCGCGGCAGCAAGGGCTTCGAAGTCGGTCGCAAGGAGGAAAAAATGGGCGCGCGCGGCGTGCCGTCCTGCCCCCTGTTCCTCGACGATGTGTTCGTGCCCGAATCAAATATCCTGGGCGAATCCGGCAAGGGCTTCAAGGTGGTGATGGAGGCATTCAACAAAAGCCGGCCGCTGATCGGCGCGCGCGGTGTCGGCCTGTCGCAAGGCGCGATCGACCATGCCAGCGAATACATCCAGAACCGTGTCGCTTTCGGCCAGAAGATCAGCGATTTCCAGGGCATACGCTGGATGTTGGCCGATATGGCGATCCAGACGGAGGCCGCACGCAACCTTGTCTACAAGGCAGCTGCGATGGTCGACGCAGGGGCCGCCGGCAGCGATCTCGCGCCGATTGCCGCAATGGCCAAGTGCTTCGCGACCGACACCGCGATGAAGGTTGCAACCGATGCGGTGCAGTTGTTCGGCGCCTCGGGCATTTCCAACGAATATCCGATCAACCGCTATTTCCGCGATGCCAAGGTGCTGCAGATCGTCGAAGGCACCAACCAGATCCAACGCAACATCATCGCCAATCACATGCTAGGTCGACCGGCACGCTAGCAGCCTGTGAATCCAATTCTCAATCAAGTAACAAGGAGCAGCAATGCAAACTGTCGGACTAGGGCTTTACTTCGAAGATCTCCCTGTAGGTAAAACCTTCAAAACCCTCGCGCGCACCATCCAGGATGCGGACATCTGCGCTTTTTGCAACGTCATCCACATGACCGAAGTGCTCTTCACGGACATGGAATTTGTCAAGAACGAATCCGACATCAAGGGGCGCCTAGCCCCCGGTGCGCTGAGCTATTGCTTTGCCGAGGGATTGCTAGCGCAGGCGACTATGCAAAAGACCGGCTATGCGTTTCTCAACATGGAACTCAACATAGAGAATCCGGCGTTTGCCGGCGACACCATCCACGTCGAATGCGAGATCATCGAATCGCGGCTGTCCAACAGCCGGCCCGGGCGCGGGCTGGTGCGCAGCCGCAACAAGGTGATCAAGCAGGACGGCAAGGTCGTGTTGACCTACACGCCGCTGCGCATGGTCAAGTGCCGCAGTGAACTTAAGGCCGGAGAGTGACGACCGCCTTTAACACCCCCGCTGTCGGCGCTCTCGCCGGAGTACGTGTGCTCGATCTAACCATCAATGTCCTGGGGCCGGTCGCGACCCAGACTCTAGGCGACATGGGTGCCGACGTGATCAAGATCGAGGCACCGCAGGGTGACCCGATGCGCGATACCGGGCCTGCGCGGCATCCGCAGATGTCGGCCTTTTATCTCAACATGAATCGCAACAAGAAAAGCGTGGTGCTGGACCTCAAAAGCCCCGCCGCGTTCGATGCATTGCTTCGTCTGCTCGGTGATGCCGACGTGCTCGTTCACAGCATGCGCCCGCAGGCAGCCGAACGCTTGGGCCTGAGCTACGCTGCGGTTGCAGCCCACAATCCCCGCCTGGTATACGCCTCGGCGCCAGGATACAGCCCGGACGGGCCGTATCGTGATCGACCGGCCTACGACGATGTGATTCAGGGCGAGAGCGGGCTGGCCGACATGGTCCATACGGCCACCGGCGTACCTGGCTATCTGCCTACAGTCGCGGCTGACAAACTGTGCGGCGTGTTTCTCGCCTCCGCCATCGGCATGGCCTTGTTCAGCCGCGAACGCACAGGCCGCGGGCAGCAGGTGCAGATACCGATGCTCGAAACCATGCTGTCGTTCAACTTAGTCGAGCATCTGTGGACCGGCGCGTTCGGCGACGAAGGCGACCTAGGCTACGGGCGCGCACTGTCGCCCCACCGCAGGCCCTATGCAACCAAGAATGGCTTCATCTGCCTGCTCGCAGTCAGCGACGAACAGTGGAAACGCCTGTTTGTCGCGCTTGACCGGCCGGAACTCGCAGTCGACCTGCGTTTCGCAACCATGGGTGCGCGCACTCAGTACATCAACGCCTTGTACTCGATTGTGGCGGACCAGATTGGCCTGCGCACCACCGGGGAGTGGCGCGCGCGTCTGGACGCGGCGGATATTCCAAACGGGCCAATGAACCGGTTGCAGGACCTGCCCGCCGACCCGTACTTGAGAGAGACCGGTTTCTTTGAACAGTATGAGCACCCCAGCGAAGGGCCGCTGATTACCACTGCGATCCCGCAGCGGTTCTCGCAAACACCCGGCAGCATCCGTCTCCCGCCGCCGCGCCTGGGCGAACACACCCGCGAGGTGCTGCAATCGGCGGGTTATGACGACGCCGATATTGCGCGCATTGTGCAGAGCGCACAGGCCCGTCCGGTAGCAGCATCAGCGTAACCGCGGCCATCTGTCGGGCGCAAAAACCAATCGAAACGACAAGGAGAAGACATGTAAGAACTTGGAGGCAAGATGGTGATCGTTTCGGCGAGGCCGGCGGCATGGCACTGATGAAGCACTTGGCGCGCGTGATCAAGCAGGCCCACGTGACTAGATAGTAACGACACTTAAAACCCGAAGATGGGATCCAAGGAGATTGTATGAATATTTTTTCGAGAGTCGGCGCGAGCCTGTTCGCAGTCTTGGCATTGAGCGCTGCGCAGGCTTCGCTCGCGCAGGATAACTATCCCAACCGGCCGATACGCATCGTTATCGGCTTTGGCGCAGGCGGCGGCACCGACGCGGTGCTGAGGTCGATTGCCGGCAAGCTTGCCGAAAACCTTGGTGTGCCGGTAGTGGTGGACAACAAGCCAGGCGCGAACGGCAACCTCGCCGGTGATGCGGTGTCCAAATCGTCGGCTGACGGATACACGCTGCTCTACAACACATCTTCCCTTGTGCTGAGCCCGCATTTGTACACTCAGCTGAGTTACGACTTCGCCCGCGACCTCACGCCGGTGGCGTTGACGGCAAATATTCCTCTGGCGCTGGTCACCCATCCCTCGGTGCCGGTAACGACGGTGCAAGAGTTCGTGGCTTATCTCAAGGCAAATCCGAACAAGGTCAATTACGCCTCGGCGGGCAACGGCAACGTCACCCACCTGGCGGCGGTGCAACTATTGCAAAGCGTCGGCGCTCAGGCCACCCACGTGCCATACAAGAGCGAGGGGAACGCGCTGCCTGACCTACTCGGCGGTCAGGTCCAGTTCTACCTTGGTACCGTCAATGCAATGATCCCCCAGATCAAGCAGAAAAATCTGAGGGGCCTGGCGGTGACCAGTCTGACGCGAATTGAGGCCATCAGCGATGTCCCAACGCTTGCCGAGACCATCCTTCCGGGCACAGAATTTGGCGCGTGGTCGGGCGTGATGGCGCCGACAAAGACACCGCGCGCGATTGTCGCAAAACTCAACGCCGCGTTGAACAAGGCGCTGCAGGATCCGGAGCTGCGGGCCAAAATCATTGGCACCGGCGCCGAAGTGCGTGGCTCCACCGTCGAGCAATATGACGCCTTTCTCAAGTCGGAGTTCAAGCGCTGGGGCCAGGCGGTCAAGGCCGCTGGCCTGAAAATGGAGTAGCACATAGGACCGCTGGCAGGCATCAAGGTGGTCGAACTCGCCGGCATCGGGCCGGGGCCGATGTGCGCTATGCTGCTGGCCGATCTCGGCGCGACCGTGATTCGCATCGACCGTCGCGAGCCGGTCGATCTCGGTATCAAGCGCCCGCTCAAATTCAATCTCCTGTTGCGCAATCGCAAGGCCATCGCGCTGGATCTGAAACAGCCGCGACACGTCGCGCTGGCGCTACGGTTGATCGACAAGGCCGATGCATTGATCGAAGGCTTCAGACCCGGCGTCACCGAACGCATGGGCCTGGGACCCGACATCTGCATCGCGCGCAATCCACGGCTGGTTTACGGCCGCATGACGGGCTGGGGCCAGGACGGGCCGCTGTCGCATGCTGCCGGCCACGATGTCAACTACATCGCACTGACCGGCGCGCTGCATGCCACGGGGCGCGCCGGTCAGCCGCCCACCGTGCCTGTCAATATCCTCGGCGACTATGCTGGCGGGTCGCTGTATCTCGCCTTCGGCATCCTCGCCGGCATCATCGAGGCACGCACCTCGGGCAAGGGCCAGGTGGTCGATGCCGCGATCATCGACGGCACGGCGCACCTACTGACCTCGTTCTACGGTCTACTGGGGATGGGATCGTTCCGCGAAGAACGCGGCACCAACATCGTCGACTCCGGCTCCTATTTCTACGAAGTCTACGAATGCGCCGACGGCAGGTGGGTCTCGGTAGGACCGATTGAAGGCCGCTTCCACGATGATCTACTCAAGAAACTCGGGATTGCCCCCGCCGAGATCGGCGCACAAATGAATCCGGACAACTGGCCCAGGGGCAAGGCAATCCTTGCGGCGAAGTTTAAAACCAGGACTCAGGCGCAATGGTGTGAACTTCTTGAGGGCAGCGACACCTGCTTCGCGCCGGTGCTTGCCATGTCGGAGGCGCCGCAACATCCACACATGAAGGCGCGCAATTCCTATGTCGAGGTCGACGGCGTCACCCAACCCGCCGCTGCACCACGATTTTCGCGCACACCGGCGGCAACACCCTTGCCGCCACAGGCGATCACTCCCGAAAACACCGACGCAGCCCTCGCCGACTGGCTGGACCAAGCGGCCATCGAGCAACTTCGCGCCGACGGTATCATCGTCTGACTATGGAACTGCGTTACACCCCGAAGAAATTGCACGGCGCGCGCCTTGGCGCGGACGAGCGAGGGTGTATTTCATCTGGTTCAGCGCGGAGGATCGGCATAGGGGGCAGCCGTTAGGCTGCGCCCCTGCCACACCACCCGGCATGCGGGTCCGCACCGGGCGGTTCGCGAAGTTGAGGTCATGTGAGTCTGGGTATGCCAATGCTGTCGAAGTAAGCCACTGTCAGCACGCGGTGTAAGTTGGATCGACTGCAGTGCCACCAACGCCTGCCCGCAGCAGCCACCCTCACGCAGTTGCGCTTCACTTCGCTCACTGTGGCCAGCTTGCGGGAGGACTTTCACCTCCAAGATAGCGCCCATGCTGGGCGCACTAATTTTACTGTGTCATTTAATTAATCTTCCCTGCTGTCGAAGGCAGCAAGGGCACCGTGGAAGGGTACGAGCCAGCAGTGCGCCGATACTATTCGCAAGCTCGTGATTGAGGATGGGACGTGGCGCTGCGTGCGCTGGGCTTCCCCGAGGCTTGTAATGCGTGGGTAGGGCAGGCACTTGGCGTTTGGCGCTGTTTTTTTTGCCCCCGACTTCATCGGGATGACTCAACCGCTGAGCGAGCAAGAAACCGTAGGCGGCAATGCTCAGGCTGGCGTGATGATGAAAGCCGCGCCAGCCCCGGCCCTCGTAGTGGCCCAGGCCGAGGTCCTGCTTGAGGTCCTGGTAGTCACGCTCGATACGCCAACGCATCTTGGCTTCAAACACCATGCGCTCCAGCGGTGTGTCCTCGGGCAGCGTCGACAGCCAGTACTTCAGCGGCTCGGCGTCCCCCTTGGGCCACTCGATGAGCAGCCACTCGGGTTCGCGCAGTTCCTCGCGCAGGTTGTCCCGGTGCGCTGCGCGCACCCGCACGCGGGCCAAGCGCGAATGCAGCTTGGCGTTCGTGCCTTCGCGCCAGGTGACGCTGTGCCAATGCTCGGGCCCAAGCTCCAGGGCGAGGTCCTTGATCGATTGCGGATGGTGTTGCGGCCAAGCGGCGCCGCCCAGACGCAGTCGCTTGGGCACTTGCCCGCGACCCCTGTAGGCTTGCGGCGGCAGAGGCTCGCGTCCGGACGGCCAGACCGTCACACTGCCGCTCACGCCCACCACATAGCGCAGGTCCAACTCGCTCAGGCGTTCTCGAAACGCCGTGTCCACGCCGTAGCCGGCATCGGCCAGCACGCAGTGCCGGGGCGCACCCTGGCCCATCAAATGCTCGATCTGCTGGAGCGCGATCTGCGGTTTGGTCGCAAACTGCAGTGCCTCGGGAACGCCGACCTTGGCGCGTCGCGCCGAATCGTCGGCCCACTCCTTGGGCAGGTACAACTGCGAGGCCACCGGCACGCTGGCCGCCTCGCTCGCCAGCGACACGCTCACCGCCACCTGGCAGTTGTCTTGCTTGCCCAGCATCCCGCAGTACTGGCGCGCCACGCCCACCGAATGCCGGCCCTGCTTGGGGAACCCCGTGTCGTCGATGATCCACCAGCCGCCGCCCGCGAAGTCCATCAGCGGCACGACCCATTGGCACACGCGCAGCAGCATCTGCTCGTCCGACCAAGCTGCATCGGCCACGAAGTGGTTCAGCGACTGGTGCCGCGAGCGCACCTTCAGCGGCTCCACCAGCGCGGCCATGGGCTCCACGCTCTTGCGCTGCAGCGGCGACATCAGCCCGGTGCAGTACCCCCGCGCAGTCCGGCGTGCCGGTCGGCATGGCCCAGCCCTTCGCTCAGATGGGCCATGTAGCGATCAAACTCTTGCAGTTCGTCCATCACGGCCCGCCTTTCACTTGAAGATGCTTGGATAATGCCTTGATTTATAACACAGTAAAACTAGGTCCGCTGCGCGCCCGAGGCGTCGGCGGCGACTTCGATCACAGCTTTGCGCAGCGCCGGGAGTTCTGTCTGGAAGCGCGCTGCCGGCGCCCCAACCAGCAGCGCATGGGTGGCGGTGCCGTCCGCGCCAAACACCGGCGCCGCGATGCCCGCCGCACCGTCTACGGCTTCGCCCACGGTGATCGCAACCCCCGCCTTGCGGATCGCCCCCAGTTCGCGGCGCAGCGCAGCGCGGTCAGTCACCGTCTTCGATGTCAGCGCCTTGAGCTTGATCGACTTCAGGTAGTGCTCGCGCCACGCATCGTCCTGGAAAGCCAGCAGAACCCGGCCCGCGGCCGAAGGGTACAACAGGCGCGTGGTTCCCACCGGTACCGCGTAGCGTACGGCCTGCGGGCTTTCGACACATTCGACGTAGGTGACGATTTTCGCGTCGCGATCCAGCACCGCCAGAAACACGCTCTCCCGTGTGCGCGCGACCAATTCTTCCATGTAGGGGCGGATCAGCTTGGGGAACTGGCGCGCCGAAAGAATCTCTGAAGCCATCCGGAACACGGCTGTGCCGAGCGTGTAGCGAGCGGACGCATGATAGAGATAACCCATCGAAACCAAGGGTTTGAGCAAAAGAAGCAGGCTGCTCTTGGGCGCCTCCAAGGTGGTACTTAATTGGGCCAGGGTGAGCCCGTCGTCCGACTTGGCGATGGTCCCGAAGAGCCTCAACACTCGAGTGAGCGAGCGCGGTGAATAGACCTCTTGTTCCATGCTTTCCCGATGGTGTTGTTAAATGAAAATAAGGGCTGCAGGCCAACCAGCCCCGTACTGCAACTTCTCCTAAGCCGGACGAGCCGGAACCAAACAGGCAAAGCGAGGCCTCGATTGTACGCAAGCTTTTTGGACGCTCAACTCCCATGAGTATTGTGTCGGGAGTATTGAGGCTGGCCCCCCCCCAGGCGTGCGGCTCCCGCACTGATGGCTGCTCGTTAAAGCTGGCGCGCCAGTTCGCTGGCAAGCATTGGTTGTGCAGTGTCAGTCATCCGCCTGTGTCCCCGCTGCCAGCCAGGGCGCCGTGCCCAATGCGGCCGAGCAAGCGCTGCAGCATGCCAATCGTCTCGCCACGCGCACGCTGCTGCGGGTGGTGGCCGACGCCCGGCAATGCAGTCACCTCAAGCGGCATCAGTCCGTGGCGGAACAAGGAAATCGCGCTGGGCCGCCAGCCATATTCATCGTCATTACCGAACAACACGGAGACCGGGCAACGCACGGCAGCGATCTCGGCGCTCATATTCCATTGCAGTGCCTGCGGGCTGGCCCAGGGCTCGTACCAGCCCCAGAACATCGCATCGGTGCTGTCGCCATGGTGGCGCTGAAGTTTTTCACGCAAGCCGTCTTGCTCAAACGCGCGCCGCGCGCCGGCCATGGCATCCACCATGAACGGATCGATGGCCATGGTTGGCGAGCAGGCAAGAACGCCGCATACCAGCTCAGGATGCGCCGCCGCAGCCAGCACCGACATGGCTCCTCCATCACTGTGGCCGAACATCAACGCCTTGTGGATTCCGAAGTGGCGCAACACCTCGCCAAGCACTGGCCCCGCCTCTTCACGCCGGTAACTGGGCTCACGCCCACCCACCAGACTCTCGGATCGCCCATAACCATACCGGTCATAGGCCAGCACCGGCCAGCCGCTGGCTTCGACCAACACCTGAGGCAGGTCTTTCCAGGTGGTGATGCAGTCCAGCCCGCCGTGCATCATCACGATGGTCGGCTGCCCGTTGCCCACATCACCCCAGGTGGTGGCGGCCAGCCGATGGCCTCCCGCAAACAGTTCGTGTTCTTTCATCATGTCAATCTGTCTCCTGGTTGTGCCTTGCAGGGGATCGGCACAGCCTACAGGTCGGCCTGTCCTGTCAGCAGTTGGCGCGCGATGGTGCGGCGCTGGATTTCGCCCGTGCCGTCGGGGATGCGCATCACGCGGGCGAAGCGGTAGCCCTCTTCCAGGCGCAGTTCGTTGGTCAGGCCCATGCCGCCGTGGATCTGGATGCTGCGGTCCATGACGCGCCCGAGCATTTCGGTGGAGAAGGCCTTGACCATGCTGACCTGCGCGGTGGCACTCTGACCGTTGTCAATGCGCCAGGCACAGTTCTGGATCATGGTCTTGGCGGCGTAGATGTCCATGGCGCTGTCGGCCAGCA
Source organism: Polaromonas sp. AET17H-212 (assembly GCF_002379085.1). Lineage (GTDB taxonomy): Bacteria > Pseudomonadota > Gammaproteobacteria > Burkholderiales > Burkholderiaceae_C > Polaromonas. The sequence goes on from NZ_NBZW01000009.1 coordinate 62,802, forward strand.
TGAGCTGGATCGCCTGGTGCTCGGCAATCGGCACGCCAAAGGTTTTGCGCACCTTGGCATATTCCACCGCCTGGTCCAGCGCCCAGCGGGCCAAGCCCAGGCAGGATGCCGCCATGCCCATGCGCCCGGCGTTGACGCCGTCCATCGCCACCGCCAGACCGCGCCCGACCTCGCCGAGCCGGTGGTCGTCGCGCACGCGCACGCCGTCGAGCACGATGACGCCGGTGTCGCCGCCCAGGTGGCCCATGGTGTTGATGATGCGCGGCACCGAGAAGCCTGGCGCGCGCGTGTCGACGAAGAAACCGGTGACGCCACCCTTGTGGCGCGCCGCGGCTTCGGGGTCGGTCAGCGCAAACACCATGGCGTAATCGGCGTAGGGCGAGTTGGTGATCCACTGCTTGGTGCCGGTGAGCACCCATTCGTCACCGTCGCGCACGGCGCGGGTTTTCATGCCGAAGGCGTCCGAACCCGCATCGGGCTCGCTCAGGGCGAAACACAGGGTCTTGTCGCCGCTGGCGATGCCGTCGCGGTAGTGCGCAAAGATGTCCGGCTTGAGGTGCCGCAGCACCGGCGACAGACCGTTGGTGAAGGGCGACGGCAGCACCACCGTCTGCACCAGCGGCTGGGGCGGACCGACGCGATGGTTGAGCACCTCTTGCACATGGGCCATGACCTGCGCGCCCTGCCCGCCACCGCCCAGTTTTTCGTCGCCGAACAGGGTGTAAAAGCCCAGCTCGGCCGAGCGCTTGCGCACCTGCTGGCGCAAAGCCAGCGCTTCGGGCACATAGCGGCCGCTGGCGTCGAACAGGGTCCGCTCGCTGCCCAGCAAGTGATGGTGGCGCTGCTGCAGCGGCAGCACTTCGCGCTCGACGAAGCGCAGCACCGCCTCGGAAATCGCCACGGTGTCGGGATCGATGGTGAAGTCCATGCGGGAAGCCTCGTTGTTACAAGAGCCGGAACTTCGGCAGCGTGACCTCGTCGGTCACGTCGTCGTAGTGCACCGTCACGCGCTGGCCGATGCGCACCGCCTCGACATCGTCGGTGACGATGTTGGTCATCATGCGTGCGCCTTCGTCGAGGTCGATCACCGCCACCACGTAGGGGGTGTCGGCCTTGAAGGCCGGGCCGGCCGGCCGGCGCGCGATGGTGAAGCTGTAGATGGTGCCGGTGCCGCAGGCATCGACCCATTCGACGGCATCGGAATGGCAGTGCGGGCACAGGACGCGCGGATAAAAATGGTGCTTGCCGCAGTCGTGGCAGCGCTTGAGTGTCAGGCGATGCTGCTTCAGGGCATCCCAATAGGGGCGGCTTTCGCCATCGATGACGGGCAGGGGTTTGTCGTACATGGTGCTCACCGGGTGGAAAGGATGCAAGTGGCACCGCTGGAGAGCGTGCCGCCGGTGCCGTGGACCAACGCGGTCACGGCGTTCGCGATCTGGCGCGGGCCGCATTCGCCGCGCAACTGGCGCACCGCCTCGATCAGCAGGAAGATGCCGTACATGCCGGGGTGCGCGTAGGACAGACCGCCGCCGTTGGTGTTGAGCGGAAACGCCCCGCCCGGCGCGGTGCGCTGGTTGGCAACGAAGGCGCCGCCCTCGCCACGCTTGCAAAAGCCCAGCGCTTCGAGCGTCAGCAGCACGGTGATGGTGAACGAGTCATAGACCTCGACCACGTCGATGGCGTCATGCCGGATGCCCGCCATGGCAAAGGCGTCGCGGCCCGCCACTTCGGCAGCGGTCAGGTGCGCCAGATCGGGCATGGCGGCAATCGTCCAATGGGTGTGTGATTCGCCATAACCGCGCACATGCACCGGTTTGCGCCCCAGCGCCTTGGCGTGCTCCGCCGTGGTCATGACCACGGCGCCGCCGCCGTCGGTCACCAGGCAGATATCGAGCAGGTGCAGCGGGTCGGCGATCATCGGGCTCTTGAGCACGTCCTCGATCGACAGCGGGTCGCGCATGGTGGCCGCCGGGTTGAGCGCGGCCCACTGGCGCGTGGCCACCGCAATCTCGGCCAGTTGCCCGGAGGTGGTACCGTATTCGTGCATATGGCGCTTGGCCGCCATGGCGTAGCCGCCCACCGGCGTGGGCATGCCCCAGGGCGTTTCGTACTGCATGGTCAGCACCGCCGGACGCCCGGCCAGGTTGCGGCTCATCTCGCTCTTTTGCAGGCTACCGTAAGTAATCAGCGCCACCTCGCAGCGGCCAGCCTCGATGGCGGTGGCGGCATGCGCCACGTGCGCCTCGAAGGCCGAGCCGCCGATGTTGGTGCCGTCGACGAAGCGCGGCGTAATCCCCAGATACTCCGACAGCGTCACGGTCGGCAACTGGCCCGGACCGGGCACCCCCCACAGGCCGGCGGTCAGCAAACCATCGACTTCGCGCATGGCGATGCCGGCGTCCTTGAGAGCGTCGCGGGCGACCAGCGCCTGGGCCTGAAGGACCGACATGGGCGCAAGGACCTTGCCGTCCTTCAGTGGCAGGTCGGCAACGCCGACGATCACAGCTTCTCGTTTTGTCATCTCTTGAATTTTCCTGGTGTTCAAACGGTTTTGTACTGCTCGCGCGCCATTTCGCGCAGACGGAACTTCTGGATCTTGCCGCTCGGGGTGCGCGGGAAGTCTTCGACCGCGGCAAGGAACTCGGGCCAGTACTGCTTGGCCATCTGCTGCTCTTCGAAGAAACGTTTCATGTCGTCGAGCGTAAGGGTCTGCCCGGGCCGCAGCATCACGTAGGCCACCGCGCGCTCGCCCATTCGTGCGTCCGGCACGCCCACCACGGCGGCCACCTGGATCGCCGGGTGTTTGTGCAACAGCTGCTCAACCTCGATCACCGGCACGTTCTCGCCGCCCCGGATGATGATGTCCTTGGCCCGGCCGGTGATGCGCACGTAGCCATCGGCGTCAATGCGCGCCAGGTCGCCGGTCTTGAACCAGCCCTGCGCATCCATGTCGTAACGCTCGGGGCGCTTGAGGTAGCCCACAAAGTGGCTTGCCCCCCGGGATTGCAGCTCGCCCTCCTGGTCCACGCCCAGCGCCTGCCCTGCGGCATCGACGACGCGGATCTCCATGCCCGGCACCGACAAGCCGTCCGTGCCGAACACTTTTTCCGGCACATCCAGCAGTCGCGTGCCGGTGACCAGCAGATTCTCCGTCATGCCCCAGCCAGAGACAATGTGCGCCTTGAGTCGCTCGGTCGCGCTCTGCACGAGGGCGCGCGGAATCGGGGCGCCGGCCGAAATGAAGATGTCAAGCGTGGAAATATCGAAGCGCGGCAGCGCCGGGTGGTCGGTCAGGTCGGCCAGGAAGGGCGTGGCGGCCATCATGAAGTGCACGCCTTCGTCCTGGACCCGCGTCAGCGCCACCTGAGCGTCCCAGACGTCCTGCAACACCATTTTGGCGCCCAGCATCAAGGGCAGTTCCATGCCAATCAGGAAGCCGGTCTGGTGCGCCATCGGCGAGGGCATGAAGATCACATGCTCGCTGCTCAAGCCACAGCGTTTCACCCACTCGACGATGTTGGCGAAATGGGTGTTGGAGGTGTGCAAGGCGCCCTTGGGCTCACCGGTGGTGCCGGAGGTGTAGAGCAACTGCAGCACCTCGTCGGGGCGCATGCGGCGCTCGGCGAACAACTGTTCGGCATGGGGCGTTTCCTGCTCCCAGCGGCGCTCGATGAAGTGCTTCTCGAACGACATGTCGCCTTCGCCGCCGATCGCAAAGATATGCTTGAGCTGCGGCAGCGCCGGCTGAATTTCGCTCAGCATCGCGGCATGGTCAAACCCCCGAAACTCGCGCGGCACGATCATGACCTTCGATTCGGCCAGCCCGAGCATGAAGGTCAACTCGCGGTGGCGGAAGATCGGCATCACCGGGTTGGTGACCGCGCCGATGTGCAAACAAGCCAGGTGCAGCGCCACAAACTGCCACCAGTTGGGCAACTGGTAGGACACCACGTCGCCACGCTCCACGCCCAGCGCCGCCAGACCGAGCGCGATGCGTTTGGACAGGCGCAGCAGTTGCCGGTACGACAGGGTGCTCGCCTGCCCGGTCATGCTGTTGAGATCCGTCACGGCCACTTTGTCGAGGCGGCTGGGCGCGACTTCGTCCAGAAAATCGAGCAGCGTCTTGTCGTGCCAGTGGCCGCCCGCCCTGGCTTGTTGAACCAGTTGGGGGCTCAGTTGAGATTCGATCATGGTGTCTAGTCGTTGTATTGAAATGGAATGAACTTAGCCGTGCCGGATGGCTTGCGACCGGGTCTGGGATCAGCGTGCGCCCTGTCGCGCCCGCGAACTTGGACCATCAGGGTCACCGGGTACCGACCTCCCTGGGCAAAAAAGTAATGGTTTCAGTGAAGTCCACCAGGGTCTCGCCCCGCTGGTTGATGACTAGGTGCTGCAACTCCATCAGGGTATAGCCGCGCGATGTCACAGGCAAGAGGCGCGCCTCTCCTTCGACGTGAATCGTGTCGCCCGGAAACAGCGCGCCGCGCAGGCGTGCCTGTACGCCGGTCATACCGCCGAACGGGCCAACCTCGCGCCCTTCTAGAACCTGCTTGATGATGCCGGACACATAGGTCGCCAGCAGCCCCATACCGAGCGAGATGACCATCGGGCCGGGCGCAAAGCGACTGCGATGCGATCCGGTCATGTTCTCTCGGATGTACTCCATGTCGATAAAAAATGGTTCATGCAAGCCGACCACATTGACGAAGGTGACGATATCGGTTTCGGTGATGGTGCGTCGGTGCGTCTTGAAATGATGCGACTTGGCGCTGTCGGTCAGGTTGGCCATTTTGAAGTCCGGTGATTGATGGGTGGTGATGGATGAAAGTGCTTCTCTGCGGGCAATCCCTCTATCGGCCTGGCCCGCTGTTTTGACACAATCAGGTTTTTATGTCGTCTAGCGCAGGAGAACAGCGGATGAACCCAGCACCCTTGCCTGGCGGTCAACTTCAAGGCCAGATCGCCCTCGTCACCGGTGCCACGGCCTTCATCGGTCGTGCCATTGCGCTGGAGTTGGCGCGGCGCGGCGCGCACGTGATCGTCAACGGCCGCAATCCCGAAGCCGGACAGGCGGTGATCAACGAGATCGCTTCGAACGGCTACAGCGCCACGTTTGAACAAGCCGACCTGACCAATAGCGACGCGGTTCGTGCCATGGTGGATCGAGTTGCCGAGCGCCACGGTCGCCTTGACATCCTGGTGGCCAGCGGCGCAGGTGCCAGTGCCGATTCGCCGTCCTTTCGCCTTTTCAAGGAAATGAGCGACGGCGACTTCGACAACTACATCCGCGCCCACTGGCTCACCCGCGCGTTTGCGATCCAGGCGGCCGCGCGCGTCATGGCACTGCACGGCCGCGGCAAGATCGTTGCGGTGGGTACCGACGCGGGCCGCGTGGCCACGGTGGGCGAATCGTTCATTGGCGGCGCGACCGCCGGCATGATGCAGATGTGCCGCGTGCTGGCACGTGAGCTGGGGCGCGACGGCATTCGCGTCAACTCGGTGGCGATGAGCTACATCTGGGATGCCGAGCCGCGCTGGGGCCCGGGCTCGCCGGCGCTCGAAGGCGGCCATGGCACGGGCATGATCGAGAACCTGCGCAAGCGCATGCTGTTTCCAGTACATTGCCAGGACATCGCCAACGCGGCGGCGTTCTTTGCCGGACCGGAGTCCGATGCCATCACCGGCCAGACGCTCAGCGTCAACGGCGGTTTGAGCACACCGGGCTGACATGGCCATCAGGCCCCGCCGTGAGCGGCCTTGACGGCCGCGCGGTCAATGCTATCGGCACTGCCCAAGGGGAGTGCCGATACAAACACCACATGCTTGGGTTTCTTGTAGCGCGCGATGCGAGCGCCCACGAACTCGATCAGGTCCTCGGCACTCAATATGTGTCCCGCCTTCAGCACGCAGACGGCCTTGACCGCCTCGCCCCACTGAACGTCCGGCACACCGACGACCACCGCCTGCGCCAGCGCCGGGTGCTCCAGAATGGCCCGCTCGACTTCAGCCGGATAGACGTTCTCGCCACCCGGCTTGATCAATTCCTTGGCCGGTGAACGCCCGCTGTACCAGAGGTAGCCCTCGGCATCGATGCGCCCCATGTCGCCCGTGTGGTGCCAGCCGTTGCGCAGCGTGAAGGCGTTGTCTGCTTCGCAGCGCCAGTAGCCCTGGAACACCATCGGACCGCGCACCACGATCTCGCCGGTGGCGCCCACAGGCAGCGGACGGTCCAGCTCGTCCACCACCGCGACCGTGTTCAGCGCGGTGGGACGCCCGGCGCTGCCGGGGCACTCGTCAAACGGCGCCAGACTGACCGAGCCCGAGGTCTCGGTCTGGCCGTAGGCACTCCAGAAGGTCGCATGGGGACAGGTAATGCGCAATCGCGCGATGGTCTCGGGCACATCAATCCCCGACACCACACGCAGCCTGGCCAGTGCAGAGCCTTGGGCTGCGGCGGCGTCCAGCAGGGCGCCCAGCATCGGCGGGAAGGTGCCGATCAGGCTGCCCCCGTCCTCGTCGATATGTTTGACCAGACTGGGCGGATCGAAACGTGTCATCAGCAGCGTGGCGCCGCCCGCCTGCTGCGTGGCCAGCAGGAAGCCGATGGCGGCCACGTGAAACAGCGGCAAGACCCCCAGATTGACATCGGCCGGCGTCAGGCTCCAGGCCAGTTGCGTCTGCAGGCTGGCAGAGATCAGGCCGCGGTGCGAGAGCAGTGCGCCGCGCGGCCGCCCGCCCACGGCGGCGGTGTGGATAATGACGATCCCCTCATCGTCGTTCAGATCAGCGGGCGGCACGGTGGTGCGATCGAGATACAGGGCGCTGACCGCTTGCCACGGTGCCTGTGCTGCCCCCAGCGTGTAGCGCTGCATGCCGTCCAGCCCTTGCTGCGGCAACAGCGCCTTGAATTCATCGGCCACGATCAATACCCTGGGCGCCGCGTCCTCGATGACGTAGGCCACCTCCTCGGCCGACAGCCGCCAGTTGATCGGCACCACGATCGCGCCCAGTTGGGCGGCGGCGCCGAACAAATCGACATATTCCAGGCCGTTGGGGGCCAGTATCGCCAGCCGGTCGCCCTGGCCCACGCCCGCGGCCGCCAGACCAGCGGCCAGGCGCGCCGTGCGCTCGGCGTACTGGGCGTGCGTGACCCGCTGATCGCCGAACACCAAGGCGGTGTTCGATCCGTACAATCGCGCGTTGCGGTTGATGAGATCGTGCAAGGTAAAAGATCGCAAACCCATTTCATGCTCCTCGTTCAGGTTCAGGTCCCGCTCGCCGGGGCCTTCGCCGGCGGCATCACTTCGTGCAGAAAGTTCGCCACGCTGGCGACAAAGGCATCGTTGGCATCACCGGCAATCATGTGGCCGGCGCCCTTCAGATCGACAAATCGCGCGCGCGGCAAGGTTTGCACCAGGGCGCGCGCATCTTCTTCGCTGATCACGTCGCTGCGCTGGCCGCGCAGCAGCAAGGTGGGCGCCTGCAGACCGCGCAAGGCGCGCTCGTAACCGTCGGCGTCGCGCCGGTGGTTGTGGTTGGCCTCGCTCATAATGAGCGGATCCCAGTGCCAGTTCCAGCGGCCCTGCGCATTGAGGCGCAGGTTTTTCTTCAGGCCCTCGATGGGACCCTCCATCGGCCGGCCACGGTAGGCGGCGATGTGCTGTGCGGCCTCTTCGAGCGACGCAAAGCCATCGGGCCGCGCCCGCATGAAGCGCACGATGCGCTCGACACCGGCTTCTTCCATGCGCGGCGCGATGTCCACCAGCACCAGCGCGTTGATCGGCGGCGCATGTGGGCGCCCGATGGCGGCCATGCTGGTCAAGCCCCCCATGGAGGCGCCGACCACCGCCAGCGGCGTTCCCAGCTCGCGCCAGATGCGGCACATGGTGTCGGCCAGCGTCTCGATGCGGTAGTCGCCATCCGTGGCCCAGGCGCTATCGCCATGCCCCGGCAGGTCCAGCGCAACGGTGTACCAGCCGGCATCGCCCAGCACTTGCCCGGCCTTGCCCCAGGCATGGCGGGTTTGTCCGCCACCGTGCAGCAGCAGCACCGTCGGTGCGCCGACCGGGCCGTAGACATCGGCCACCAGGGAGCCGCCAGCAAAGCCGGAAAATTCCCGGCGCGCCATCATGATGGCTTACCCACCTCTTGCGCGAAGTCGGCACCATTGCCTGCAACCTGACCCCAGTCGGCGAAGCTCTTGTAGTGCTCGCGCCATGTGGCCAGCAGTTCCTCGCGCGGCAAGTCGGCGTAGGTGCCGTGGTCGTGCACGTATTCCATGTGCCGGCGGCCACTGACATCGAATTCATGGAAGACAGAATCGGCGCTGCCGTCGAACTCCAACGGCCGGATACCGGCCTTCTCGCACAAGGAACGGTTGAAGGCGGGCGTAGCCTTGAGCCATTGACCGTCAACCCACAGCTCGGTATAGCCGTGAAAGACGAACAAGTCGGTGCCCATCATGTCGTACAGCCGCTTGCTGGTCAGGTGGTTACGAACGTCGGCATAGCCCAGCCGTGCCGGCACGCCCAGGGCGCGGGCCGCCGCCGCCAGCAGCGCCGCCTTGGGCACGCAAAAGCCACGCCCAGCCTCAATCACGTGGCTGCCCTTCAAGCCCTCGACCGTGGTGTCAAAGTAGTAGGGGTCGTAGAGAAACTCGTCGCGCACGGCGTAATAGAGCTTGACCGCGATCTCGCGCGGCGTCATCGCGAGGTCGGCCACCCGGCGCGCGAACGCGATCACCGCCGGGTGATCGCTGTCCACATAGCGCCCAGGCGCAAGATAGCCCGACGGATCGTTCGAATTTGTGGTTTGCATGGTCACGTCCATATCATTGATCCTTGACGCTCAGGCACTTTGGCGGTTCGGCCAACGCAAAGCCGTTGAAGGGTTTGGACCGATCATGGGCCTGCAATTTCCAGGTCGGACGGGCATTGGGCACACCACCATCGACCCGAATGCAAGAACCAGTAATGAAAGCCGCCGCCTCGCACAGCAAAAATACAATCGCTGCCGAAATCTCGGCCTCGGTGCCATAGCGTTGCAGCGGCACCTTGGTTTTCAGGCTGCGCAGTTCGGCCTGCATCTCGGGGCTGTAGGTGTCAAAGCCGCTGCTGGCAATCCAGCCCGGCGCCACGGCATTGACCCGCACGCCGGCGCAGGCCCATTCGCAGGCCGCCGTCTCGGTGAACGACAGCATGCCGGCGCGCGCCGCGCCGCTGTGCGCCATGGTCGGCATGCCGCCCCAGATGTCGGCGATGATGTTGACGATGGCGCCGCCGTTCGATGCCATGGACTGGTTGAAGGCTTCGCGCGCCACCAGGAAGCCGCCGGTGAGGTTGCTGCGCACCACCGCATCCCAGCCCTTCAGGCTGATGTCCTTGACCGGCTGCGGGTACTGGCCGCCGGCATTGTTGACCAGGCCATCGATCTTGCCGTGGCGGGCGATCACGTCGGCGATCATGGCCTTGACGCCCGGCTCGTCCCGGATGTCACAGGCATGAATGCTGGCCTGGCCGCCAGCCTGCGTGATTTCAGTTTGCACCGCTTCCAGTTTTTCGACGCGGCGCCCAACCAGCGCCACGCTGGCGCCCAGGTTGGCCAGCTCGTGCGCGGTGCAGCGGCCGATGCCACTGCCACCACCGGTGACGATAACGGTTTGACCTGCAAACAGGCCAGGACGGAACACGGAACGGTAGGTTGGTTGAGACATGATGGATGTTTCCTTTCTGTGCCCTCAGGCTCGCAGCATGAAATTGCCGTGGCCAAGAGCGATGGGCTTATCGGGGCTGGATTGCCATGCCTGGATGCGCAGGTTCGCCACCCGCTGACCCTGCTTGACCATAACGACGTTGGCATAGGTGTCCTGCGGCCGGCCCGAGCGCAGGTAATCAATGTTGAAATCGATGGTCTTGGGCAAGTCCTGGCTGTCCATGTGCCACAGCAGGTAGAACAGTCCGGCGCACTCCAGAAACCCACCGGTGGCACCGCCATGCAGAGCCGGCAGGATGGGGTTGCCTATCAGTTTTTCCTGGAATGGCAAGACGCAGGTGAACTCCTCGCCCTTGACATCAATGCGCAAGTCCAGAAAACGTGCAAAGGGCACAGCCTGGATCACTTCGCTCCAGTCACCCTGCGCGCGCGCATGGTTAATTTGTTCGGTCCAGTTCATCGTGGCACCTCCTCGTTGCGCAATACCGGTCGCCCGGAAGTAAACATGTAAATGCCGACTGCGGTGGCTATTGGGTCGTCCGACGTGTCGTGGTAGGCAGCGCCGCGAACGAACGCCAGTTCTGCAGTCAGCTTGTAGCAAACGGCCCCCCCCAGAATCGCACGCCCGGGCGTGGCAGGCTTGAGGTAGTCGATGCGCAGGTCCAGCGTGGCCATCGGCCGCATCTCCGGCAGCTTGACGAAAATCGCGAATCCGAATGCGGCGTCGAGCAGCGCAGTGATCACTCCGCCATGCAAAACCCTGGTCTGCGGATCGCCCACCAGCGCTTCCTGGTACTCGACCTTGAGCACGCACCAGTCGGTGCACACCGCGTGCGGCAACACGCCCAGTTCGCGGTTGTACGGCGACACATGGGCGAACTTCTGCCATCGCTTGGCGATTTCTTCTTCGTTGATGGTGTGTGTTTCTGTCATCTCGATACATCTCCAGACAAGGTGAGGGTGGGCTCTTCGCCGGCCGCCGTCACCGGATACCAGCGGGTCGTCACGGCTGGCGTTTCTTCACGGAGCACATGGCCGGAGCGCTCCAGCCACAGCAGGTGCGCCAGGGTTTCGCCCATGGCCAGGTAAGCATGCAAGGGGTCGCTCTGCGCGCCATAAACGGCGTAGCCGAGTTCGGTGGCATTCATGCCCCCCGCGCCCAGACGCGCCGTGAACTTGCGCAGCGCCCGCTGGTGGTGCGCCACCAGTCCATGCGCGCGCTCGACCCCGGCGTGGTAGACACGGTGGTGGGCCGGCAATACGTATTCGATGTCCAGCGCGGCAATGGTGCGCAGGCTGTCCAGGTAACGTGGCAGCGGATCGATTTCGCCATAGGGCCAGACACCAATGTTGGGTGTGATGCGCTCGAGCAACTGGTCGCCCGTGAGCAGCAACTTCAGCCTGGGCTCGTACAAGCAAATTTGTGCAATGCTGTGGCCGCCAAGCACCAGCACGTCGAAAACATGATCGCCGATGTGCAGCGTCTGGCCGGCTTCGAGCGGTTCGACGCGCGTCGGCACGGCACAGGCCATGTTGCTTTGCAACACCCCGCCCACCACCTGCTGCGCGTCCTCCGGCGCCGCCCCATGGCGACGCATGAAGTCGATACAGTACGCGCGGTCGCCGGCGCTGACCACGTGCGTCTGCCGCGCCACCGCCACCTCTTCCTCGCGCATCAGGATCGGCGCCCCGGTGCGCTCGTGCAGCCACACCGCCAGCCCGAGGTGGTCGGGGTGGTGGTGCGAGACGAGGATGCGCGTCAAGCCAGCTGCCAGCGGACCTGCCAATGCGCGCAGCCACAAGGCCCGCGCCGCCTCGCAATCGGCACCAGTGTCGAACAGACACCAGCCCTCGCTTTCTCGAATCAGGTAAATGTTGACGTGGTCGATGCCGTAGTCCACCGGCAGCGTGAACATCAGAATGCCGGGCAGGACCTCCTTCAGAGGCAGCCCGACCAACCCGTCAATGGCTGAAGTAGCCGGGGAGGTGCCCATGTTCACAACCGTTTCGCCACTTCTTCGAGCATCACCTCGGTGGCACCACCGCCGATGGCCTGGACGCGGGCGTCGCGCACCATGCGCTCGATCGCGGCCTCGCGCATGTAGCCGAAGCCGCCGTGGAACTGCTGGCAGTCATAGACCACGTCGTTGACCAGCTCGCCGCACAGCGCCTTGACCATTGACACCTCCTTGACGCATTCGCGCCCCTGCGCGTCGAGCCAGGCGGCGTGGTAAACGAGCTGGCGGCCGGCCTCGACCTGCGCCGCGCGCATTGCCAGGCGCTGGCGGATGGCCTGCTTGTCCCACAGCGTGGCGCCGAAGGCCTTGCGCTCGCGCACATAGGCCAGCGTCAGCTCGATCGCGCGCGCGGCCTCGCCCATCATCTGCGCACCCAGCACCATGCGTTCGTTCTGGAAGTTGCGCATGATCTGGTAAAAGCCCTTGTTCTCGCCGCCCAGCAGGTTGGCCGCCGGGATGCGACAGTTCTCGAACACCAGCTCGGCGGTGTCGCTGCACAGCCAGCCGCTCTTGTTGAGCGCGCGCCCGACACGAAAACCCGGCGTGCCCTTATCGACGATGAAGATCGAAATGCCGCGCGAGCCCTTGGCCGTCGGGTCGGTCTTGGCGGCGACGAAATACACATCGCCATGCACGCCGTTGGTGATGAACATCTTGCTGCCGTTGAGCACCCAGTGGTCACCGTCGCGCACCGCGCGGGTGCGGATGCCGGCCACGTCGGAGCCTGCATCGGGCTCGGTGACCGCCACGGCGCAAATCTTCTCGCCGCGGATGATGGTGGGCAGGTAGCGCTCGAGCTGTTCTGGCGTGCCAAAGTTGGCCAGGTGCGGCGAGGCCATGTCGGTATGCACCATCACCGTCACGGCAAAGCCGCCGTAGGTGGAGCGGCCGAGTTCTTCGGCCAGGATCGCGCTGTACACCGTGTCGAGCTTGGAGCCGCCGTGTTGCTCGGCGTAGCGCACGCCGAGGTAGCCGAGCTCACCCATTTTGCGCAGCACCGCGCGCGGCACCATGCCTTCCTCTTCCCATGGCGCTGCCTGTGGCACCACCTCCTGCTCGACAAAGCGGCGCAGGTTGTCCCGGAACTGTCGGTGCTGCTCGTCAAAATAAATCGGTTCGTTCATTACAGGTCCTTGGAGTCCATCACCACCATCAGATTGCCGGCGCGCGCTGCATTGTCAGGGTCTGCAGAACTGAGGCATTGCCGCTTGCCTCACGGCTGCCGCCAGGAGGGCGGCCTCTTGGCGAAGAAGGCGGCGATACCTTCGCGCCCTTCTTCGGTTTCCCAAGCATCGGCCAGCTTGTCGGCGGCATAGATCATGTTGGTGGCCAGATCGTGCGAGTTTGCATAGGCGACCAGTTTCTTGGTCGCGGCCACCGCACCAGGCGCGCACTGCAACAGGTCGGCCAGTTCACGCTCGACCGCTGCATCCAGCTGGTCGGCCGCTACCACTTCGGACACCAGGCCCAGACGCTTCGCCTCAAGCGCATCCATGCGCCGCCCGGTAAGGAAAGTGCGCCGCGCGTTCGCCTCGCCCATGCGCGCGACCACATAGGGTGCGATGTTGGCCGGCAACAAGCCCAGCCGCACCTCGGTCAGCGAGTAAACGCCGCTGTCCACCGCGATGGCGATGTCGCAGACCGAAATCATGCCGACACCGCCGCCATAGGCGGGGCCGTTAACGCGTCCGATCAGCGGCATCGGCAGGTCGTTGAGTGCGCGCAGCATAAGAGCTAGATCGGCGCTCTCGGCCACGCGTTCGGCGCGCGTCTTTAACATGTTCTGCTGCATCCAGCCGAGGTCGCCGCCGGCGCAGAAAGTCTTCCCGACGCCGGTGAGCACCACCGCGCGCACAGCAGCGGCGCGGCCAAGCCAGGCAGCAGCCTGGGACAGGTCCGAAATCAACTGCGCATTCAAGGCATTGTGGGTGTCTGGCCGGTTGAGCGTGAGGCAGGCCACGCCGCGGGCGTCGACGGCAAACTGCAAGGTCTGGAAGGAAGGCGTGTTCATGGTTGGGTTCTCACAGGCGATAAACAGGGCTTGCGGCAGAGCCAGCGCCGATCGGCGGCACCCGGGTTGAGACGGCGCGCAGTCATTCAGGGCAAGGCGATCTGCGCTGCAGGGCTGCGCAAGCCGGTCAGCGAGCCGCTGTGCATCACATGGCCGACCAGGGTTCGTCCGATGATGCGCTCGGCCAGACGGGCAGCCTCGATTAGGGCATCGAGATCGATACCGGTCTCGATCCCGAGTTCATGACACATGAACACCATGTCCTCAGTACAAATGTTGCCGGCGGCGCCGCCCTGCTTGTGCCCGGCAAAGGGACAGCCGCCCAAGCCGGCGACCGAGCTATCGAACAGTCGCACCCCCATTTGCAGCGCGGCATAGACGTTGGCACCACCGACACCGCGCGTGTCGTGCAGATGCAATCCAATGCTGGTATCCGGAACGATCTCGCGCACCGCGCCGATGCGGCGCTTGATGTCTTCGGGGTTGGCCCAACCCATGGTGTCGGCCAGGTACACCGCTGGCAACGGCACACCCCGATCGGCGCAGGCATCAACCAGCCAGCGGACCTGATCGGTCACGGCTGACAGCGGAACGTCGCCACCGAGATTGCAGCCAAAAGCCGTGATCACGTAGGCTTTCTCCACCGGAATGCCCAAGGCGATGTAGCGGTCCAGCCAGCCGAGCTGGCGTTCGCGCATCTCGGCCACGCTGCAATTGTTGTTGCGCTGCGAAAACGGCTCGGTGGTGTAGAACATCAGCTTGCCGTCCAGGTCCACCTGTTCGCAGGCGCGCGCCCGCTCGAAGCCGTTGTCGTTGAGCCAGAGCGCCGTGTAGCGGGTGCCGGGACGCTTGACGATGGCGGCAAACAACTCGGACGTGTCGGCCATCTGCGGCACCGCACGCGGACTGACGAAGGACGCCACCTGGATCTGCTTCAGGCCCGAGGCCGCCAACGCGTCAATCAGCGCGGCGCGATCTGCCAGCGGATAGGTTTGCTGCTCCATCTGGAAGCCCTCGCGCGGGCCCTCCTCATGGAACTCGACGGATGCCGGTAAATCACTCATGGTAAAACTCCTCGGAAATCAGGCAGCGGTGACTTCGGCCAGCACCTGGTGGCGCTCGACCATGTCGCCGACCCGGCAGCGCAGGCTGCTCACGCTGCCTTCAAACGGCGCCGTGACGTGCAGTTCCATCTTCATCGATTCAAGCACGATCACGGTCTGGCCGACGGAGACCGTCTCGCCGACCGCCGCCTTGACCGCGACCACCTTGCCCATCATCGGCGCGCCCAGTTGCCCGCTGGCCGCCGCGTCACCGGCGGCGCCGCCCAGATAGGGTTGCGCCGTTAACACGCTGCTGCCCAGCGCACTGGCGAGCTCGACCTGCCGCGCATCGCCCCGGATCGTCAGCTCCAGCGCCCGCCCGTCGCAATGCAACAGGGAGCGCCCGGCCGCCAGCGGCTGCAGCGAGGTGTTCACTTCCTGCTCGCCAATGACCAGGGTGCAGGCACCATGAACATCACGGGCCGAAAAGCGCACCGGCCACTCGGTCGCACCGACCTTTAGCACCAGGGTCGGCTGGGGCGCGGCCTGAATTGGCCCACTGCTCAGGCGCCAGCCGGTAAAGTTGTCCCACAGGGTCCAGCAGCCCAGCGCGGGCGACTCGGCGCGCCGCTGCGCCAGCCAGTGCAGCGCCGCCGCCGCCAGGTGCTCCAGTGGAGGCGCCGCGGGGGCCAGCACGCCGCGCTGCGCATGGCGCTCGTCAATCAGGCGGGTGTGGAAAGTGGCATCGCGGGTTTCCGGCCATTCCAGCAGTTCCTGCAGGAACTCCAGGTTGGTGACCAGGCCGATCACCGTGCTCTCGCGCAATCCGGCCACCAGCGCCCGGCGCGCCGAGTCGCGATCGCTCGCGTGCGCGATGAGCTTGGCGATCATCGAATCATAGTGCGGCGAGATTTCGTCGCCGCTGTCCACGCCGGACTCGATGCGCACGCCCGCGCGCGAAAAATCGACCACCTGCAGCCGCCCGGTGGCCGGCAAAAAGCCCGCGGCGGCGTCTTCGGCGCACAGCCGGGCTTCGAAAGCGTGGCCGGTGCACTTCACGTCAGCCTGCGCCAGTGGCAAGCGGCCGGTGTCGGCAATGCGCAGTTGCAGCTCGACCAGATCAAGGCCGGTCACTTCTTCGGTCACCGGGTGCTCGACCTGCAGGCGCGGATTGACCTCCAGGAAGTAGTGCTCCTCGCCCGTGACCACGAACTCCACCGTGCCCAGGCCGCGGTAGTTCACGCCGGCGGCCAGCTTCACCGCATCGGCCAGAAGGGCGGCGCGCAGTTGGGGGCTCAGGCCGCTCGACGGCGCCTCTTCGATCACTTTTTGGTGGCGCCGCTGCAAGGTGCATTCGCGCTCGAACAGGTGAATGGCATGGCCCTGGCCGTCACCGGCCACCTGCACTTCCAGGTGGCGCACCTGCGGCAGGTAGCGCTCGACGATCAATTCGCCGTTGCCGAAAGATTTTTCCGCCTCCCGCATGGCACTCTCGATGCGTCCTTCCAGCCCGTCCAGCGTGTCGATCACCGCCATGCCGCGGCCGCCGCCGCCGGCCACGGCCTTGAGCAGCACCGGCAGCGTCATGCCGCGCACCAGATTCAACACCTCGGCCGGGTCGGTCATGCCGCTTTCGCTGCCGGGGATGACCGGCACGCCCAGGCGGGCCGCCTCGCGCTTGGCGCTGGCTTTGCCACCGACACGTTCGATGGTCTCGGCCCGGGGGCCGATGAAAGTGAGTCCGGCGGCTTCGAGCGCGCGCACGAAGTCCGCGTTCTCCGAAACGAAGCCATAGCCCGGGTGCACGGCGTCGGCGCCGACGCGCCGGGCCGCCGCGATGATGGCCTCGATGTTCAGATAACTTTCGCTCGGCGCGGCGCCCCCGAGTTCGACCGATTCACCGATTTCGCGCACATGGCGGGCTAGACGGTCGGCACTGGAATGCACGGTGGCCACTTCCAGGCCGAGCTTGCGGCAGGTGCGGGCAATGCGGCAGGCGATCTCGCCGCGGTTGGCAATGAGGACTTTTTTAATCATGTCCGACTCCCGCGGCGAATTGGATCATCAAGACGGTAAGGATGCGTTGCATGGCTGGCGTCCTGGTTAGAAACGGAAGACACCGAACGGCGTCGGTTTGGCGGCAGTACGGGATGCGAGGTCGAGCAGCAGCCCCATGGCGTCGCGTGTTTCCACCGGATCGATGATGCCGTCCACCCACAAATTCGAGGAGAAGTTTTTCGCCGGCTGGAAGTCTTCGTAAATCTTGCGCACCGGGGCCTTGAACGCCTCTTCTTCCTCGGGCGTCCACTCTTTTCCCTCGGTCTTGTTGATCTGTTTGCGCACCAGCGCCATCACAGTGGCGGCCTGATCCGGACCCATGATGGCCGCGCGGCCGGTCGGCCAGGCAAACATCGCGGTCGGATTGAACGGGCGGCCGCACATCGCCAGGTAGCCGGCGCCGTAAGAGGCGCCCATGATGATGGTGTACTTGGGCACGTTGGCCGACGCCATGGCCGTGATCATCTTGGCGCCGGCCTTGGCGATGCCGGCCTGCTCGGCGGCGCGCCCGACCATGAAACCGGTCACATCGGCCATGAACAGCAGCGGGATGTCGCGCTGGCAGCACAAATCAATGAAGTGCGCCGCCTTCATCGCGCTGTCCGGGAACAGCACGCCCTGGTTGGCCAGGATGCCGACCTCGTGGCCATGGATGCGCGCAAAGCCGGTCAGCAGGGTGTCGCCGTACATCGGCTTGAATTCCTGAAACCGGCTGTCGTCGACAAAACGCGCCAGAATCTCGCGCGTGTCGGTCGGAATCTTGGTGTCGCGGCTGATGATGCCGTAAATCTCGCGCGGATCGAAGCGCGGCGGCAGCGACGGCTGGCGCGTCCAGCGTGGCTTGGGCTGCTCGCCCAGGTCCCGTACGATTTCACGCGTGATGGCCAGCGCGTGGCGGTCATCTTCGGCGATGTGGTCGGTGACGCCGCTGACACTGCAGTGCATCTTGGCGCCGCCCAGCGACTCGGCATCCACCGTCTCGCCGGTGGCGGCAAAGGTCAGCTCGGGACCGCCGAGGTACATATAGCCCTGCTCCTTAACAATCACCGCCTCGTCGCACAGCGCCGGGATGTAGGCGCCACCCGCCGTGCAGGGGCCCATCACCACGGCAATCTGCTGGATGCCTTCGGCCGACATGCGAACCTGGTTGTTGAAAATGCTGCCGAACTGCCCCACATCGGGAAAGATGTTGGCCATTTCCGGCAGGAAGGCGCCACCACTGTCCACCAGCGTGATGCAGGGCAAGCGGTGTGCCCAGGCAATCTGCTGCGCCCGCACATGCTTCTTGCAGGTCATGCCGTAGTAGGTGCCGCCCTTCACGGTGGCGTCGTTGGCGATGATCATGCACGCTCGACCCTGCACCAGGCCGATGCCGGTGATGATGCTGGCGCCCGGCGGCACGCCGTCGTACATGCCTTCGCCGGCCAGCATGCCGACCTCCAGGAAAGGCGAACCCGGATCGAGCAGCACTTCGACGCGATGCCGCGGCAGGATCTTGTTGCGCGCCAGGTGTTTTTCCCGCGCTTTCAGGGGGCCACCGGCCAGCGCCTGTTGGCGACGACTCTGCAGGTTCGCGATCACGGCCTCGTAGGCTTGGCGGTTGAGCCGAAACTCGTCGTCAGAAGTCGACACACGTGAAGAAAGAATGGTCATAGTCGCTCTTGCGTCGGTTCGTAAAAAAGTATCAGGGCTTGAACACGGGGGTGCGGCGGGCTTCGAACGCCGCCAGGCCCTCGCTGACGTCGTCGTCCATCAGGGCGGCACTGGCCAGGTCTTCTTCCAGCTGGAGGCCGACCTCCAATGAGCCCTCCATGCCCTGGCGCGCCAGGCGCTTCATGGTCGCCATGCCGATGCGGCTGCGCGTGGCGATCTTGGTGCAGTACGCCAGCGCCTCTTCGTGCAGCTTGTCGGGCTCGACCACGTAATTGACCAAGCCCCACTGTTCGGCAGTGGCGGCATCGATCCAGCGCGCCGAGAAAAACATGTCCAAGCCGCGGCGCAGGCCAACGATGCGCGCAAAGCGCTGGCTGCCGCCCCAGCCGGGAATCAGGCCGAACTGGGCATGCTGGTCGCCAAAGCGCGCGTCCCTGGCCGCAAAGATGATGTCGCAGGCCAGCATCAGTTCACTGCCACCGGCCAGGGTCAGGCCCTGGCAGGCCGCCACCACCGGCAGATCGCTGCGCTCCAGGCGCTTGAGCACGCTGTGGCCATAGCTGATGAACTGCTTGAGTTTGGCCGGGTCAGCGCGCAGCAACTTCACCTCGTCGAGGTCGGCGCCGGTGCAGAAATGCTTGCCTTGCGAGCGGATCAAGATGGCGCGCACACCGGAGCCGGGTTTCTCGAATTCGTCAACCGCCGCCTCGATGCCCGCATGAACGGACATCGACAGACAATTGAATTTCTCGGGGCGTGCCAACTCGATGATGCCGACCGCACCGGAACAAGTGACGACGACAGGAGGGGGAACCTGACTCATTTCTTGCTCTCCTTGGCATACTGCACGGCGGCGCGGCCCACGCGCTCGCGGGCAACGATCAGCTTCATGATTTGCGCCGTGCCGTCGCCGATTTCCAGGCCCATCACATCGCGCAGGCGCTGCTGGTGCGGCAGGTCCATCGACCAGCCGTAGTGACCAAACGTGAGCAGGCACTGGTGGATCGTGTCAAACGCCGTTTTGGGGCCCATCCACTTGACCATGGCGGCTTCCGCGGTGTGCGGCTGGCCGGCGTCGCGCAAGGCCAGACCGTGGTAACAAAGCTGGCGGCAGGCGGCGATCAGGGTCTCGAATTCGACAATCGGAAAACTCACGCCCTGGTACTGCGCCAGCGGTGCACCAAAGGTGTGACGCTCCTTCACGTACTCCCAGGTCTCGTCGATCGACGCCTGCGCGGCGGCCACGCATTGGAGCGCGATCAGGATGCGGCTGAAGTCAAAGCCCTGCATCACCTGCGTGAAGCCCTTGCCCTCCGCGCCCAGCCGGTTCTCGACCGGCACCCGCACGTCGTCGAAAAACACCGAGCCACGGCCGATGATCTTGCTGCCGACGTCGTTGAAGCGCGTGCGCTGCACGCCTTTCTGGTTCAGGTCCACCAGGAACGCGCTGATGCCGCGCGCGCCCTCCTCGGGCTTGCCGGTGCGCGCGAACAACACAATGGCATCGGCCTGATCGGCAAAGGTGATAGAGGTCTTCTCGCCGGAAAGCACGTACTCGTCGCCAACGCGACGCGCCTTGAGTTGCAGATTGGCGGCATCCGAGCCGCCCCGCGGTTCGGTCAAACCCAGAGCGACGATGGCCTCGCCCGCCACGATCCGGCTGTTCCAGGTGCGCGCCAGCTCGGGGGACGCATTGGCATGAATGATGGCACCCATCAGCGAACTGAGCAACTGCATGTAGCTGACGTTGAAGTCGCCATAGGCAATTTCCTCGGTGATGATGCCGGCCGTGACACCACTCAAGCCCAAGCCGCCATATTCCTCGGGCAGATCAACGCCGATCAGACCGAGTGAACCCATTTCCTTGAACAGCGCACGGTCGATGCCCGGTTGCGATTCGCGCTTCTGGTAATCGGGCCTGAGCCTCTCTCTCGCAAAGCGGCGCGCCACGTCACGCAGCGCAATCTGGTCGTCATCGAACATCATGGGTAATACCTCCTTGCTGACTGTTGTCGAAATCGCCGCCTGCATCACACCGTCAATCCGGACGAAGAATTTGAGGTGCTCGCCAATTGCATGGCTGGTCGACGCCGTATGATATATCATCGAACAGGTGTTAGTTAGATTTTCAAGGAAACTTTCTCGATGTCCACCGAAGCTACTGTTTTCTTTCCGACGCTACTCTCCACCCTGAAGGTCGGCGCGCACACCCTTGGCAACCGGACGCTGATGGGCTCGATGCACACACGTCTGGAGTCGCTGGACCGCTCCATCGACCGGCTGTCCCTGTTCTATGCCGAGCGGGCACGCGGTGGTGCGGGCCTGATCGTCACCGGCGGCTATGCCCCCTGCCAGGATGGCCTGCTGGATGAAACCGGCCCCCTGCTTGTCACGACGGAGCAGGCCGATGCGCTCAAACCGATTCCGCAGGCGGTGCATGCCGAGGGCGGCAAGATCATTCTGCAAATCCTGCATACAGGCCGCTACGCAAAAGTCGCCAGGCCCGTCGGAGCCTCCGAAATTCCCTCTCCCATCAACCCGCGCGCGCCGCGCGCCCTGAGCACGGCCGAAGTCTGGCAAACGATTGAGGACTATGTGCGCTGCGCCGAACTCGCGCAACGCGCCGGCTTCGATGGCGTCGAGATCATGGGCTCGGAGGGCTACCTGCTCAACCAGTTCACCGTCACGCGCACCAACAAGCGCGGCGACGAATTTGGCGGCAGCATGGAAAACCGCCATCGCCTGCCGGTGGAGATCGTTCGTCGCACGCGTGCCCGGGTGGGTCCAGAGTTTCTGCTGATGTTCCGGGTCTCGGCGCTTGATCTGGTCGAGGGCGGCGCCCCGGCTGACGAAATCGCCCATCTCGCCCAGGCGGTGCAGGCTGCTGGCGCCGATATTATTAACACCGGCATCGGCTGGCACGAAGCCCGCATCCCGACCATTGCCTACGTTGTACCGCGTGCCGCCTGGCGCTTCGCCGCGGCCCGCATCAAAAAAGCGGTGACGATTCCCGTCATCGTCTCCAACCGCATCAACACCCCGGAAGTGGCCGAAGACATTCTGGCCAGCGGCGACGCCGACATGGTGTCGATGGCCCGCCCCTTCCTGGCCGACGCCGACTTCGTGCGCAAGGCGGCCGAGGGTCGCGCCGACGAGATCAACACCTGCATCGCCTGCAACCAGGCCTGTCTCGACTACATCTTCTCCGAGCGCCCGGCCACCTGCCTGGTCAACCCGCGCGCCGGGCGTGAGCTGGAGTTTTCACTATTGCCGCCACGGGCCGTGCCGCGCACGGTGGCGGTGATCGGCGCCGGCGCGGCCGGGTTGGCCTGCGCGCTGACCGCCGCCGAGCGCGGCCACGCGGTCACCCTGTTCGAAGCCGGTCCCGAGATCGGCGGCCAGTTGAACCTGGCCCGGGCCGTGCCGGGCAAGCAGGAGTTCAATGAACTGCTGCGCTACTTCAAGCAAGGCGTGGCGCGGCATGGCGTGACGCTCAAGCTCAATACCCGGGCGGATGCCCCCGCTCTCGTCAACGGCCACTACGACCGCATCGTGGTGGCCACCGGCGTGCGCCCGCGCACGCCGCAGATCCCGGGCATAGCTCACCCGAAAGTGGTGAGCTATGCCGACCTGCTGTCGGGCCGGGCACAGGCCGGCCGCAAGGTGGCCGTGATCGGCGCCGGCGGCATCGGCTTCGACGTGGCAACGTTCCTGCTGCACGAAACGCCGCCCGATGGCCCCCGGCCGCAGACGGTCGCGCAGTTTCAGTCCGAATGGGGTGTCGACACCTCGCCCACAGCCGCAGGCGGCCTCAAACCGATGCAGTCCGTCAGCTCGCCACGCGAAGTCACCCTGTTGCAGCGCAAGCCGGAAAAACCCGGGCGCAGCCTGGGCATGACCACCGGCTGGGCGATCAAGGCCGAGCTGGCGCGGCGCGGCCTGCGCACGCTCTCGGGCTGCAGCTATGAACGCATCGACGACGCCGGATTGCATCTGAGCGTCAACGGCGTGCCACAGACGCTGGAGGTGGACACCATCGTCCTGTGCGCCGGTCAGGACAGCGAGAACGCATTGCTTGCCGAACTGCGCGCGCTCGGCCTCACGCCCGATCTGATCGGCGGGGCCGAGCTGGCCACCGAACTCGATGCCTTGCGCGCCATTGACCAGGGCACGCGCCTCGGTCTGGCCCTCTGAACCCACTCGAGCATCCCCATGGATTTCACACCCAACCCAGAGCACGAATCCATCCGCGAGGCCATCGGTAAAATCTGCGCCCGCTTCGACGACGGCTACTGGCTCGAACGCGACAGGGTTGGCGGCTTTCCGCACGAGCTGCACCGCGCCCTGGCCGATGGCGGCTGGCTCGGCATTTGCCTGCCGCAGGAATATGGCGGCGGCGGGCTGGGCATCAGTGAAGCCACCGTGATGATGCAGGCCATCTCGCAGTCGGGCGCCGGGCTGTCGGGCGCATCGGCGGTGCACATGAACATTTTCGGCCTGCAGCCGGTGGCCGTGTTCGGCAACGAGGCGCAGAAACGCCGCATGCTGCCGCCGCTGATCCAGGGCAAGGAAAAAGCCTGCTTCGCCGTCACCGAGCCCAACACCGGGCTGAACACGACCCGTCTGAAAACCCGAGCCGAACGGGCAGGCGACCACTATGTGCTGTCCGGCCAGAAGGTCTGGATCTCGACCGCCCAGGTGGCCGAGAAGATGCTCATTCTGGCGCGCACCACGCCGATCGAGGACTGCAAGAAACCGACCTTCGGCCTGAGCCTGTTCTACACCGACCTGGACCGCCGTTTTGTCGAGGTGCGTGAAATCGACAAGATGGGGCGCAAGGCGGTGGATTCGAACCAGGTCTTCATCGACGGGCTGCGGGTGCCGCTGGAAGACCGCATTGGTGAAGAGGGGCGCGGCTTCGAATACATCCTGCATGGCATGAACCCCGAACGGGTGCTGATCGCCGGCGAAGCGGTCGGCCTGGGCCGCAAGGCGCTGGAAGTGGCCGTCAAGTACGCCGGTGAACGCGTGGTCTTTGACCGGCCCATCGGGCAGAACCAGTCGATCCAGCATCCGCTGGCGCAATCATGGATGGAGCTTGAGGCCGCCGAGATGATGGCGATGCGCGCGGCCTGGAAATACGACAATGGCCTGCCCTGCGGCGCCGATGCCAATGCCGCCAAGTACATGGCGGCCGAGGCCGGTTTCAACGCCTGCCAGCGCGCCATGGCCACGCTCGGCGGTTATGGCTACGCGAAGGAGTACCACGTCGAACGCTACCTGCGCGAAATGATGATCCCGCGCGTTGCGCCGATCAGCCCGCAACTCATCCTGTGCTTCATCGCCGAGAAGGTGCTGGGCCTGCCCAAATCCTATTGACATTCACGAGCCCACGACCGATTTTCTTTCTGCCAAGGCCAGCAATGCCCTCGTCAATACCCTCTTTTAACCCATGACACCACCCACCCCATCATGACCACCACTCCCGACAGCGAACACGCTGAACAACTGAATGAACAACTGAACATGCTGCGCGAGAGCGCGCTGAGTTTCGCCACCAAGGAATCTCCACTGACTCGCGCCCGCGCCCTGCGCCGGCAGACGCCGGGCTTCGAACGCCGCTTCTGGGGCGCCCTGGCCGAGCAAGGCTGGACCGGGCTGCTGGTACCCGAAGCCATGGGCGGCTACGAGCAAGGCTTCGCCGAAATGGCCGAGGTGGTCGCCGCGCTCGCCACGCAGGTCGCGCCCGAGCCGGTGGTACCGGTGCTGGTCTTCGCGGGCCGCCTGCTGGCCCATGCGGGCAGCACCGAAACCGCCACCCGCCTGCTCACCGAAATGGCCGAAGGCCGCACCCTGCCCGCCGTGGCCTGGCAGGAAGACGTCACCGGCGCCAAAGACCGGCCAGGCCAGGCGACCACCCGGCTGGAGCGCCAGGCCGACGCCCTGCTGTTAAATGGCAACAAGCGCCATGTGCGCCCCGGCGCCGGCGCCGACGGCTATATCGTCAGCGCCACCGGTCCCCAAGGCCTGGCCCTGGTGTGGGTGCCTGCCGATGCGGCCGGCCTCGCCGTGAGCAGCCAGCCGCTGGCCGACGGCAGCTATGCCGCCCAGCTCGACCTCAACAAGGTTCGCCTGCCCGCCAACCACCTGCTGGCCGAAGGGCCCACGGCCGTGGCCGCCCTAACCCGTGCCTACGACGAAACCCTGATCATGACCAGCGTCGAACTGCTGGCCCTGGTGCGCAGCATGCTGGCCATGACGCAGGACTACCTGCGCACGCGCATCCAGTTCGGCAAGCCGATTGGCACTTTCCAGTCGCTGCAGCACCGCGCCGTCGACCTGCTGATCCAGCAGGAACTGACCGCCAGCATCGTGACCCAGGCCCTGGCCCTGCTCGACGCCCCGGACGGCGACGCCAGCGCGCGCTCGGCCCTGGCCAGCCGCGTCAAGTCGCGCGCATCGGACGCCGGCTTGCAGGTGGCGCGCGAAGCCGTGCAACTGCACGGCGCCATCGGCGTGACCGACGAGTACGACCTGGGCCTGTACCTGCAGCGCGCCCTGGTGCTGGCTGCCTGGCTGGGCAACGGCACCCAGCAACGCCGCCGCTACGCCAGCCTCACCCGCAACACCACCGCGCAGGAACACGCATGAACACCATCTCATCCACCACCAGCACCGACTGGAATGCGCTGGACAACGACAGCTTCCGCGCCACCGTGCGCGAATTTTTCGAAACCCGGTATCCGGGCGAACTGCGTTACCCCAAACGGCGGCTGCGCTGGTCCGAAATCGGGCACTGGTACCTGACGCTCTCGAAAAAAGGCTGGGTTGCGCCGAGCTGGCCCACGCAATACGGCGGCATGGGCCTGAGTCCCGAGAAGCTCATCATCTTCATTGAAGAGCAGGAGCGCTGGGGCGTGGCGCGCGCGCCCGACATGGGCATCACCATGGTCGGCCCGCTGCTGATCAACCACGGTGACGAGGCGCAGCGCAGCTCTTATCTGCCCAAGATCATCGCTGGCGAGCACATCTGGTGCCAGGGTTACTCGGAACCCAATTCGGGCTCCGACCTGGCCAGCCTGCGCACCGAAGCCGTGGCCGATGGCGACGACTTCATCGTCAACGGGCAAAAGACCTGGACCACGCTGGCGCAGGACGCCACCCACATCTTCCTGCTGGTGCGTACCGACAAATCAGCCAAGAAGCAGGAGGGCATCAGCTTCCTGCTGGCCGACATGAAAACGCCAGGCATCACGGTGCGCCCCATCCGCAACATCGCGGGCGCCGAAGATTTCTGCGAGGTTTTCCTGGAGAACGTGCGCGTGCCGCGCAGCAGCATCGTGGGTGAGTTGAACAAGGGCTGGACCATCGCCAAGGCGCTGCTCGGCTTCGAGCGCATCTTCCTGGGCAGCCCCAAGCAAAGCCAGTACGCGCTGGCGCGGGTGCAGGAAGCCGCGCAGCGCCTCGGCCTGTTCGAGGACACCGGCTTCGTGGACCGATACATCAAACTGGCACTGGACGTGGCCGACCTGGGCGCGCTCTACGGCCGCTTCATCGAGCAGGTCAAGCGCGGCGAAACCCTGGGCCCCGATGTCTCCATGCTCAAGCTCTTCGCCACCGAAACCTATTCGCGCCTGGCCGACCTGCTGGTGGATGTCATGGGCTCGAGCGGCGGCACGCCCGGCTCCATTGACCTACCGGGTGGCGCGGTCGATGCCCTCACCACCTTCTACAACGCGCGCCCGGCCACCATCTACGGCGGCAGCAACGAAGTGCAGCGCAACATCCTGGCCGCCAGCGTGCTGAAGCTGCCGTCATGAGCGCCGCACGGCCGCCACCGTCTGACTTATCTACATCAACAACCAGGAGTCATTTCATGAACAAAGGCATCATGCTGCAAGACAAGGTGGCCGTGGTCACCGGCGCGGGCCGGGGCATCGGCCGCGACATCGCATTGATGATGGCGGCGCAGGGCGCCAAGGTGGTGGTCAACGACATCGGCGCCTCGGTCGGCGGCGAAGGCAGCGACGCCAGCCCCGGCCAGCAAGTGGTCAACGAGATCAAGGCTGCTGGCGGCCAGGCCGTGCTCAGCACCGACAGCGTCTCGACCTGGCCCACGGCCAACCGCATCATCGAGTGCGCGGCCGACACCTTCGGGCGCATCGACATTGTGGTCAACAACGCCGGTATCCTGCGCGACCGCCTGTTCTTCAACATGTCACCCGAGGAGTGGAGCGCCGTGATCGACGTGCACCTCAACGGCAGCTTCTTCACCTCGCGCGCGGCCGCCCCGCACTTCAAGACGCAAAAATCGGGCGCCTACGTGCACATGACCTCGACCTCGGGCCTGATCGGCAACCTGGGCCAGGCCAACTATGCCGCCGCCAAGCTGGGCATCGTGGCCATGTCGCGCCACATCGCCGGCGACATGCAGCGCTACAACGTGCGCTCCAACTGCATCTCGCCTTTTGCCTGGAGCCGCATGATAGGCGCCATCCCCACCGACACGCCCGAGCAGCAGGCCCGCGTGGAAAAACTGAAAAAACTCGGCACCGAGCAGATTGCGCCCATGGCCACCTTTCTGGCCAGCGATGCCGCGGCCGACGTCACGGCCCAGATCTTCGCCGTGCGCGGCAACGAGATCTTCCTCATGAGCCAGTCGCGCCCGATCCGCGGCATGCACACCAGCGAAGGCTGGACACCCGAGACCATCGCCGAGCGCGTGCTGCCCGCGATGAAGCAGAACTTCTATCCACTGGAGAGCTCGAACATCGTGTTCTCCTGGGACCCGGTCTGAGATGCGCGCCCCGACGTTTGCGGCTTTGCCGCTGCACTGCCCCCCGGGGGGGACTTGCCCTTCTTGGGGCGACCCGGCGAAGTGCGGCGCCTAGCATCATGGCGATCAACTACGAGCACCTGATGGCATGGCCGTTCGAGGACGTGCGCCATCGCTACACGCAACGCGACACCATGCTGTATGCGCTGGGCATCGGCCTGGGCAGCGACCCGACCAACGAGACCGAGCTGCGCTTTGTCTATGAAAAGGACCTGCTGGCGCTGCCCACGCTGCCGGTGGTGCTGGGCTACCCGGGCATGTGGCTCAAGGACCCGGCCACCGGCGTTGACTGGGTGCGGCTGGTGCATGGCGAACAGGGCCTGCGCCTGCACCGGCCGGTGCCACCCGAGGGCGAGGTGATCGGGCGCACGCGGGTGAGCCAGATCATCGACAAGGGGCCTGGCAAGGGCTCGCTGATTTACACCGAGCGCGCGGTGACTGACGCCGCCAGCGGCGCGCTACTGGCGACGCTGAGCTCGACCACCTTCTGCCGCGCCGACGGCGGCTTTGGTGGCCCGGCCGGCCCCGTCAAAGCCGTGCACGAGCTGCCCGCGCGCGCGGCCGACCACAGCACCGATTTCGCCACACAGCCACGCGCCGCGCTGATCTACCGGCTCTCGGGCGACTACAACCCGCTGCATGCGGAGCCGGCAGTGGCGCGCGCGGCCGGCTTCGAGCGGCCCATCCTGCACGGCCTGGCCACCTATGGCATTGCCGGTTGGGCCCTCACCCAAAGCGTGTGCGGCGGCGACCCGAGCGCCCTGCAGTCGCTGGATGTGCGCTTTTCGTCACCGGTTTATCCCGGCGAAACGATACGCACCGAGATCTGGGTGGATGGCAAGGTCGTGTCGTTCCGCGCCCGCGCCGTCGAACGCGACATCGTCGTGCTGAACAACGGCCGCGCCGAGCTGCGCTGACATTCACTGATCTTTCTTCTCCCCTTTTTCCCAACTTTCCCATTTTTTTCAAGGAGCCTCAAGATGAACTACGCTGACTTTCAATTCCTCAAGTTCGAAAACAAGCCCAATGGCGTGCTGTTGATCACCATCAACCGCCCCGAGGTGATGAACGCCACCAATGCCCGCCTGCATTGGGAACTGACCAAGGTCTGGGGCGTCGTCAATGACGATCCAAAAACCAAGGTGGCGGTCATCACCGGTGCCGGCGACCAGGCCTTCTCGGCTGGTGGCGACCTGGATTGGGTAGGCAACATGGTCGGCAACCCCAAGGAAATCGCCAACACCATGACCGAGGCTGCGGACGTGGTCTACAACATGATGGCCTGCGACAAGCCCATCATCTCGGCCATCAATGGCGTGGCCGTGGGTGCCGGTCTGGCGGTGGCCTTCCTGGCCGACATCAGCATCATGGCCGAGGAGGCCAAGGTCACCGACGGCCACGTCAAGATCGGTGTCGCCGCCGGCGACCACGCCGCGATCCTGTGGCCGCTGCTGTGCGGCATGGCCAAGGCCAAGTACTACCTGCTGACAGCCGATTTCGTAACCGGCAAGGAAGCCGAGCGCATCGGCCTGGTCAGCCTGTGCGTGCCGCGCGCCGAGCTGATGGACAAGGCGATGGCCGTGGCCAACAAGCTGGCCAATGGCAGCCAGCAGGCGATCCGCTTCACCAAGCGCTCCCTGAACGGCTGGATGAACCTGGCGCGCCCGATTTTCGAGAGTTCACTGGCGATGGAGATGCTGTGCTTCCTGGGTGAGGACGCCAAGGAAGGCGTGGCCTCGGTACGCGAGAAGCGCGCGCCCAAGTTCCCTTCCGCCCAACTGTAAATTAAGAAAGGAGTCCCCATGGATTTCAACCTGACCCAGGAACAACGGATGATCTACGAGTACGGCGACCGTATCTCGAAGCAGTTCGACCACAACTACTGGAGAGGCTACGCCGAGAAGAACGAGCGCCCGACCGAACTGTACAAACAGATCACCGACGATGGCTTTCTCGGCATCATGGTGCCCGAGGCCTATGGCGGTGCCGGCCAGGGCATGACCGAGATGCTGCTGTTCATGGAAGGACTTTCCAACAACGGCATTCCGCTGCTGAATCTGGTGGTCGGCCCCACCATGACCATGGGCCTGCTGGCCAAGCATGCCAGCGAGGACATGAAGCGCCGCTTTCTGCCGGGCGGCTGCACCGGCGAGATCAAGTTCTGCTTCGCCATCACCGAACCCAACGCCGGCTCGAACTCGATCGAGATCACCAGCATCGCCAAGTCCGACGGCAAGGGCGGCTTCAAGCTCAACGGCCAGAAGGTCTTCATCACCGATGCCAATTGCGCCGACTACGCCATGGTCGTCACCCGCACCACGGCGCGCGCCGACGTGAAGAAGAAGACCGACGGCTTCACCATCTTCATGGTCGACATGAAGAAGAAGGGCATCAGCAAGACGCTGATTCCGATTGCGTTCCCGGTGCCCGAGACGCAGTGGCAGGTGTTCTTTGACGACGTGGCGCTGACCGAAGCCGACGTGCTGGGTGAGGTCGGCAAGGGCTTCAACATCCTGTTCGACACCCTCAACCCCGAGCGCATCATCCTGTCGGGCCTGTGCACCGGCGTCGGCCGCTTCGCACTGAAGAAGGCCGTGGCCTACGCCAACGACCGCAAGGTGTTCAACAATACCCCCATCGGCGCCTACCAGGGCGTGCAGCACCCGCTGGCGATGGCGCGCAGCGAGATCGAGATGGCTTCGCTGATGGCGCTCAAGGCCGCTTGGGCTTTCGACCAGGGCCTGCCCGCCGGCGAATTTGCCAACATGGCCAAGTACGCCGCCGCCGAGGCCGGCATTCACGCCGTCGACAGCGCGATCCAGTGCTTCGGCGGCAACGGTTTCACCAAGGAATACGGCATGTACGATCTGTACGGCCTGGTGCGCCTGCTGCGCACCGCGCCGCTGAACCGTGAAATGGTGCTCAACCACATTGCCGAGCACGTGATGGGCCTGCCGCGCTCGTACTGACAGCCGCCATGAGTACCAATGCTCCCCTGCCCGCCTTCGGCGCCCTGGCCGGCCTGAAGGTGATCGACCTGTCGCGCGTGCTCGGCGGGCCCTACAGCGGCCAGATCCTGGCCGACCACGGCGCGCAGGTCATCAAGGTCGAGCCGCCCGCCGGCGACGAAACCCGCGCCTGGGGCCCACCCTTTGCCGACGACGGCACGGCGGCCTACTACAACGGGCTGAACCGCAACAAGCGCGATATCGTGATCGACTTGTCGAAGCCCGAGGGTCGCGAGATCGTGCTCAAGCTGCTGGAAGACGCCGACGTGCTGATCGAGAACTTCAAGATCGGCACGCTGGAGCGCTGGGGCATCGGCTATGAGCAGACGCTGCGCGAACGCTTCCCGCGCTTGATCCACTGCCGGGTCAGCGGCTTTGGCGCCGATGGACCGCTCGGCGGCGCACCGGGCTACGACGCGGTGGCACAGGCACTGGGCGGCCTGATGAGCGTCAACGGCACGCCGGACACCGGAGCGCTGCGGGTCGGGGTCCCGGTGGTGGACATCGCCACCGGCCTGTCGGCCGTGATCGGCGTGCTGCTGGCGGTGATCGAGCGGCAGCGCTCCGGGCGCGGGCAGTTCGTCGAGGCCACGCTCTACGACACAGCCGTGTCGCTGCTGCACCCGCAAAGCGCCAACTGGCTGCAGTCGGGCCAGACACCCAAGCTCAGCGGCAATGCGCACTCCAACATCGTGCCCTACGACAAGTTTGCCACCCAGACCTGCGAGGTCTTCCTGGGGATCGGCAACAACGGACAGTGGAAAAAGCTGTGCGAGTTCCTCGGCCGTCCCGAAATGGCCGACGAGCCGCGCTTTGCCACCAACGCCGAGCGTTTTCGGCACCGTGATGCGCTACGCGCCCTGCTCGAGGAGCACCTGCTGAAGGTGGATGGCGAGTGGCTGTGCCAAGAACTGCTGGCAGCCGGCATTCCGGCCGGTGCCGTCAGGACCGTTCCTCAGGTACTGACCGACCCCCACACCCTGCACCGGGACATGGTCGTGCAGGTGGAGGGCGTGGCGGGCATCGGCATCCCGGTCAAGCTGTCACGCACACCGGGCCGGGCGCACAGCGCCCCGCCGCGCTTTGGCCAGCACACGCGCGAGCTGCTCATTGAACACGGCTACGGCGCCGCCACCGTTGACGCAATGATCGCGCGGGAAACCATCGTGGAACACGTTGAGGAATGAACCCTGCCTGTCAGAGAGTAGGGAAACCCCCAGATACCTAACTAATGTTAGGCTCTAAAATAAAAATCTTTTATGCAGAACAGAAATCGAGTCGGCAAGCTGCGCACAGGCAGATGGTCGACCGTGCAATGTCATAGGCACCTTCAGTGATCAACACCATCAGTACCAATAGCAGTACCAGAGAGCAGGGGTCGGCTCCGATGCAAGCCAGCAACGAGGCACCAGCACCCGTCCTTGAATGCCGGGGGCTGGAGCGGCGGTTCGGCGGTCTGGTCGCGTTGACCGGGGTCAATCTGCGCATCGAGCGCGGGGAGATCTTTGGCCTGGTCGGGCCCAACGGCAGCGGCAAGACGACCATGACCAACGCCATCACCGGCTTCTTCCCACCCCAGGTCGGCAGCATATGGCTCAATGGCCGCGACATCACCGGCATGGCGCCCCACAAGGTCGCCGCCCTGGGCGTGGCGCGCACCTTCCAGAACCTGGCGCTCTTCAACGGCATGAGCGTGCTTGACAACATCCTGCTGGGCCGCCACATCCACATGAAGCCCGGCGTGGCAAAAACCGCCCTGTATTGGTGGCTGGGTCGCAAGGACGAGATGGCGCACCGCCTCAAGGTCGAGGAAATCATCGATTTCCTGCAGCTTCAGAGCGTGCGTGACGAACTGGTGGACAGCATTCCGATCGGGCTGAAAAAACGCGTCGAACTGGCGCGCGCGCTGGTGGCCGAGCCCAGCTTCCTGGTTCTTGACGAACCCATGGCCGGCATGAACCAGGAGGAAAAGGAATACATGGCGCGCTTTATTCTCGATGCGCGCGACGAGCGCCATGTCACCGTGCTGCTGATCGAGCACCACATGGACGTGATCACCGGCATCTGTGATCGCATGATGGTGCTCAGCTATGGTGAAACCATAGGAACCGGAATTCCTGCCGAGGTGATGACGGATGAGCGCGTGATCAAGGCCTACCTGGGAGGTGCGCATGCAACGCACTGACATTGACATCGCCAAGGGCGGTAGCACCACAACCTGGGACCTGGGCACCGACACCACCCTCATCCGCATCCTGGCCCGCAACGCCGAGTTGCTGGGCCATCGCGTGGCCATGCGCGAAAAAAACCTGGGAATATGGCAGGAGACCACCTGGTCGCAAATGCTGGATGCCACGCTCGCCTGCGCGGCCGGCATGGAAAGTCTCGGGTTTGGCGCCGAGGATGCCTTGCTGGTGCTGGGCGACAACCGGCCCCGGCTTTACATGGGCATGCTCGCGGCTGGCATGTTGGGCGGCTACGCGATGCCGGTCTACCCCGACGCCACGCATGACGAAATCCATCACTTCATGCATGAGGCGAATGTCCGCTTTGTCCTGGCCGAAGATCAGGAACAGGTCGACAAGGTGCTCGATCTGGGTGATCGGGGCGCGACGATCACCAGCATCATCTACGACGAACCACGCGGCTTGGCCAGCTATCCGAATCCCGGGCTGGTGTCGTGGGAAAAGTTGCAGGCCATTGGTGCGGATCGCCTGCGTGCCGAACCGAAACTGCGAAATACCTTGATCGAACGGGCACGGCCCGAAGGACCAGCCGTGTTCGTGCACTCGTCGGGAACCACGGGCAAACCGAAGGGCGTGGTGCTGAGCCACAGGAATTTGCTCGCCGGGGTTGGCAACGCCCATCGCGGTGGCGCCTTCACCTTTGGCGAGGACATCCTCGCCTATCTGCCCATGGCCTGGGTGGGTGACTTTGCGATCACGGTCGGCGCCGGTGTTGCGCTGCACTTCACCATCAACATTCCCGAGCGGCAGGAAACGGTGCTGCATGACCTGCGCGAGGTCGCGCCCACTTTCTATCTGGCGGCACCCCGAAGCTGGGACAACATGCTGACCACCATCCAGGTGCGCATGGAGGATTCGACGCCGCTCAAAAAATGGTTTTACGATGTTTTCATGAACTCCGCGCTGGCCGCTGAACGACGCAAACTCGAGGGAAAACCGCCCCACCTGAAAGAGCGATTGATGCGGCAGCTGGGCGAGTGGCTGATCTTCGGGCCGATCAAGGACCAGTTGGGGCTGACCCGCCTGCGCAATGCCTTCACCGGCGGCGAGGCCATTGGAGAGGATACTTTCGTGTTTTACCGCGCGCTGGGCGTGAAACTGCGACAGTTCTATGGTCAAACCGAAAGCAGCGCTTTCAATGCCTTGCAGGACACCGAAGAAGTACGCCTGCACACGGTCGGCAGGCCATTGCCGGGGGTTGAGGTCAAAATCGGCGACAACGGCGAGATCATGGTTCGATCCGGGAGTGTGTTTTCCGGTTACTACAAACTTGAAAATGCCACCCGGGAAGCACTGGAGGATGGCTGGCTGCGCACGGGTGATGCCGGTTATGTCGAGCCTGACGGGCATATGGTGGTGCTCGGACGTTTGTCGGAGGTGGTGCATACCGCCAAAGGCGAACGCTACATCCCGAACTACATCGAAAACCGCCTCAAGTTCAGCCCGTACATCAAGGATGTGGCGGTGCTCGGGAGCGGTCGCGACACGCTGGCGGCCATCATCTGCATCGACAAGGAACCGGTCGGTCACTGGGCCGAAGTACGGGGCATTTCCTACATGTCCTATGCCGACCTGTCGCAAAACCCCGAGGTGATCGCACTGGTCACGGCAGCGGTCAAACGCGTCAACAGCATCCTGCCAGACGGACTGAAACTGCATCACTTCGTGTCGCTGCACAAGGAGTTCGACCCCGATGATGGGGAGGTCACACGGACCCGCAAGTTGCGCCGCAACGTGGTGGAAGAGCGTTATGCACCCATCATTGATGCGATCTACGGCGGCCAGAAGACGGTCACGATGAAGGCGCAGATCACGTACGAATCCGGTGAGGTCGGCACCATCGAGCGCCAACTCTCGGTGCAGGAGATTTAAATCATGGACTTTTCACTGTTTGCCGAGTTGGCCATCAATGGCGCACTGTCGGGGTTGATGTACTCATTGGTGGCCCTGGGCATCGTGCTCATCTACAAGTCGTCCTCCGTGCCCAACCTGGCGCAAGGTGCGATGACCATGCTCGGTGCCTATGTGGTGCTGGCCATCGCCAATGGCCTCGGCCTGCCCATGTGGACGGCCATTCCACTGGCCATGGGGACGATGTTCTTTATAGGCATGGGCATCGAGCGGGTGGCGTTGCGCCGGCTGGCGGGCCGTCCCATCATCATGATTCTGATGATGACGCTGGGACTGGACATCTTCATACGCGCGACAACCATGGCCATCTGGGGCGGCTCAAGCCGTCCGATGTCCATCGGCATCAGCGACGAACCGCTGTTCCTGGGACCGCTGCTGCTCAATCGCTCCTACGTGGTGGGGGCCATGGTTGCCGCGGCACTGTTTGCAATCTTCTTTTTCTTCTTTCGCACGCGCAGGGGCATTGTCCTGCGCGCCATCTCCGATGACTACATCGCATCCTGGTCAATCGGCATATCGGTTGAGCGCGGGGTGGCTTTTTCCTGGGCCATGTCCTCGGTTCTGGCCACAACGGCCGGCGTGTTGTGGGGCTCGGTTCAAGGGGTCAATCAGGGGCTGGCGCTGCTATTGCTCAAGGGCCTGACCGTCGCCGTTCTGGGCGGTCTTGACAGCATTGGCGGTGCCATTCTGGCCGGCTTGCTGCTGGGCCTTCTTGAAGGTGTTGCGTCAGGCTATCTCGACCCATTGGTGGGTGGTGGCAGCCGCGACCTGGTGGTTGCCGCGACGCTGATTCTGACCATCCTGATTCGGCCCCACGGTCTGTTCGGGCGCCACGACATTGAAAGGATCTGAAGGTCATGCTATTTCGTCAATCAGGAATTTTTCACACCAGTTACGCGGACGCGCGGGCACTTTTTCCGCTGCCTGCTGATCGCTGGATGATCGGCTTGCTGCTGGCCTTTGCAATCACCGCGCCACTCACCATGAGCTCGCTCGTCCTCAGCACCCACCTGCTGCCCTGGCTGGTGTGGACTGCGGCTGTGCTCGGCTTGAACCTGATCCTGGGCTGGGCCGGTCAGTTCCACTTCGGCTACGCCGCCATCATGGGCATCGGCGCCTACACGGCGGTGCATGGCGCGCGCAACGGCATTCCCTGGGAGATCGCGGTGGTGCTCGGCGGCGTGATGGCCGCGGTCATCGGCATCGTTTTCGCTTTCGCGGCGCTGCGCGTGAAGGGCCTGTATCTGGCGCTCAGCACGCTGGCCTTGCAGTTCGTGATGGACTGGGTGATCTCCCATGTTCCGGCCATCAGCGGTGGCTCCCAGGCCACGCTGCAAGCACCAGCGATGCGCCTGCTCGGTCAGGCCGTCACGTCGGAAACCGGCCTCTATTACGTGGCGCTGGGCTGGTGCCTGCTCGTGACGGTCTTCATGCTCAATCTGCGCCGCAGCGCGCTGGGCCGCGCGCTCGTCGCCGTGCGTGAAAAGGACTTCGCCGCGGCAGTCATCGGCGTGCACAGCCTGTATTACAAGCTGGTGGCTTTCGCGACCTCGTCCTTCATTGGCGGCGTCAGCGGCGCCATCCTGATTTTCACCTTCTACCGGGCGGCCACACCGGAGCAGTTTGCCGTCAATGTATCCATCGAGTTGCTGGCCATGGTGATTGTCGGCGGGTTGGGCAGCATCATCGGCAGCTATTTTGGGGCCGCCTTCATTCTGTTGATGCCCGGCCTGATGAACAGTCTGATCGGCTGGCTGGCGCAGCTCGCAGGTGCCTCGCTCGGCGTTGAAACGCTGGCCCACATCCCGCATGCGGTTTATGGTGCCTTGATCATTGTGTTCCTGCTGGTTGAGCCGATGGGTCTGGGCAAGATGTACACGAACCTGCGCAACTATCTGCTGGTCTGGCCCTTCGGCTACGCCCGAAAGTAAAGATGACATCATGCACGCGACTGACAACTTGACTTCCACCCCGACGCTGATGCACAACCCCGCAGCGAGCCCTGCACCGGTGCTGTCGCTGAACAACGTCGAGGTCATCTACGACCATGTGTCGCTCGCCATCAAGGGCGTGTCGATTGATGTGCCCCAAGGCGGTATGGTGGCGCTGCTGGGGGCCAACGGCGCCGGCAAAAGCACAACGCTGAAGTCGATCAGCGGTTTGCTACGCCCCGAGCGGGGCCTGGTAACCCGCGGTGAGGTACGTTTCATGGGACATAACATCGATGCGCTGGCGCCTCAGGAGCGCGTCAAACTCGGTATCGTTCATGTGCTGGAAGGGCGGCGCGTGTTTGAACACATGACGCCTGACGAGAACCTGATCGCGGCCTCCGCCGTTCGCGGTAGCCGCCAGGACATGCTGCGAAACAAAGACATGGTTTACACCTACTTCCCGCGCTTGCACCAGCGGCGTACCGCGCAGTCCGGCTACCTGTCAGGCGGCGAGCAGCAGATGCTGGCCATCGGTCGCGCCCTGATGACGCAGCCCAAGCTGTTGATGCTCGATGAGCCCAGCCTGGGACTGGCGCCCTTTCTCGTGGCCGAGATTTTCGACATTGTCCGGCGCATCAACAAGGAAGAAGGTCTGTCCGTTCTGCTGGTGGAGCAAAACGCCATTGCCGCTCTGGACGTGGTCTCGCATGGCTACATGATCGAGAACGGCCGCGTGGTGATGCATGACAGCGCAGAAGCCATGAAGAAAAATCCGGACATCCAGGAGTTTTACCTCGGAGGCGCTGAAGGCCACAATTTCCATGACATCAAGCACTATCGCCGGCGCAAGCGCTGGCTGACCTGACCGAGGGTAAAACCCTGTCTACGTCGATATCCGGTTTCGCGTTCAGTCTTGGGGCGTACTGTACGGCGTGCCCATCGGACTTCTTTTAACCCGTACGATTCTTAGGAGAACAGACATGAGATCCAAGTTACTTTCTATCGTGGCAGGTCTGGGATTGGCGCTTGCCGGTCTGCAGTCTGCACAGGCGCAAGCCCAGCCCATCAAATTCGCGCTTTGTTATGACCTGAGCAAGTCCTACGGCTTTGTCACGCCGCAAATTACCCAGGCGGTGAACGACTATGCCAAGATATTGAACCAGAAAGGCGGCATCGAAGGCCACCCCATCGAGATCCTGGTTCAAGACCATGGCAACGAGCCGCAGCGCGGCATCGAGTGCTACGAAAAGATGAAACGCGAAGGCGCCATTGCCTTCGATTTCCTGTCCACGCCGGTTTCCCGCGCCGTTCTGCCTCGCGCCATGGCGGATGGCAATGTGATGGTGCAATCTTTCGTAGGCCGTGGCGATGCGGTCGATGGTGATGTGTTCAAGTGGATTTTCCCCATTGGGCCAACCTATTGGGGCCAAATGGCCAACAATATTCACTACATCAAAACCAAGGCCAACGGCAACCTCAAGGGCGTGAAGATCGCATTCATCTACCCCGACTATCCGTTCGGGCAGGAGCCGATCGGCGTGCTGAAGACGCTCGCGGCCAAGGAAGGTTTTGATTTGCAACTCATTCC
Organism: Polaromonas sp. AET17H-212; assembly: GCF_002379085.1. GTDB lineage: Bacteria > Pseudomonadota > Gammaproteobacteria > Burkholderiales > Burkholderiaceae_C > Polaromonas. Next base: position 100,816 of record NZ_NBZW01000009.1, read on the forward strand.
CAACCCGATGCCGGGCAATGACCAATCCGCAGCCTGGACTCAGATCCGCCGTATCAACCCCGATTGGGTGATCAGTTGGAATCTGGCCAGCATGCATGTTGTCGCAGCGCGCGAGATGAAGCGCAACGGCATTTCGATGGACAAATACCTTTCCGTCAACTGGCTCAACGAAGTTGACCTCGCCAACATCGGTCTGGAAAACGCAAAAGGCCTCAAGCGCGGCACCAACGTGGTGGGTGGACAGAGCCACCCGCTGATCCAGCAAATCATCAAGGACCTGTATGAGAAAGGCAAGGGCAGCGGTGACCGCAAGCATCTCAGCGATATTTACTACAACACCGGTCTGGCCATCTATGCCAGCGTTTTCGAGGGCGCTCGCCTGGCCATCAAACAAAATGGCTGGCCCATCACGCCTGACAAAATGAAGCGCGGTATGGAAAGCCTGAAAAACTTTGATGCCGAAGCCCTGATCGCCCCCGTAACGGTGACCGCCAAGGACCATGGCGGCGGAGGCAAGACGCGCATCGACATGTGGGATGGCGCCAAGTGGGTGCCCCAGACTGACTGGTTCTCGGCGTATGACGACGTGATCCAGGACATCGTGAAGAAAGAATCCGGCGAGTTCGCCAAGAACAAACAGTAATTGCCATCCCTTGGGAGGGGCACGGTCAGGCGTGTTGCGCACCGATCATGCCCTTCCCATCCTGTTTTTCGGATTTTCATCCATCTCTTGAATCGACCGGTGGCAACTTATGCCACAGCGAATTGCCATGGTAGCTGCAAAGCCCACGACCAAACACAGGAAAATCCGGCCACTTTACCTAACTACCGTTTGACAGCTATAATATCAACCACACAAATGTGGCGCCAAAAGCGCAAGGAGTAATAAATATGGATCTCGATCTAAAAGGTAAATCGGTCATCGTCACTGGTGGCGGCTCGAACATTGGCCGCGGCATCGTGCTCGGCTTCGCTGCGGAAGGCGCCAACATCACCATCGGGGACATCGACGACAAGCAAGCGCAAAAAACGGCGGAACTCGCGTTGGCGAGCGGTGCGGCGTCGGCGCAGGTTGTCAAGACCGATGTCACCAAGCTCGACCAGGTGCAGGCCATGTTCAAGGCTGCGACTGACAAGTTCGGCGGCGTCGATGTCCTCGTCAATAACGTGGGCTGGGACCAGTTGATGTTCTTCACGCAGACGACCCCCGACCTGTGGCAAAAGATCATCAACATCAACTACCTCGGCGTTCTCAACTGCACCAAGACCGCGCTTGAAGTCATGGTTCCTCGCAACGCCGGCTCCATCGTCTCCATCAGTTCCGATGCCAGCCGACAAGGTGAGCCACGCGAAGCGGTGTACGGGGGCGTCAAGGCCGCCATCAACAGCTTCATGAAAACGATCGCCAAGGAAAACGGGCGTTACGGCATCCGCTGCAACGTGGTATGCCCCGGCGTCACGATCCCGAGCACCACCGACGAAGTGGGCGGAAGCAGCATGTGGATCGATGCCGGCAGCATGTTCACGCCCGAGCAACTGGAAAAAGTCGCCAAGGCGCTGCCGCTGCGCAAGGTGGGACGGCCGCAGGATATTGCCAATGCAGTCGTCTTCCTGTCTTCAGCGAAGGCTGCGGGTCATGTCACCGGGCAGGTTCTTTCAGTGTCTGGTGGTTACAGCATGATTGGGTAAACGCCTGGGCATGGTCGGCAGGCATGCGACGTTGAAATACCAAACAAAAAGGAAAATTCATGGAATTCAAGGACATCATCTACGAAGAACGCGACTCGGTTGCCTACATCGCGATCAATCGCCCCGAGGTGATGAATGCGTTTCGCGGCCAGACAGTCGAGGAACTGCTGCAGGCATTCATGAAAGCAGGCTGGGACAAGCGAATCGCCGCCATTGTGCTCACGGGTACGGGTGACCGTGCTTTCTGCACCGGCGGCGATCAGTCGGCCCATGCCGGCCAGTACGACGGCCGGGGCACCATCGGCATTCCTGTGGAAGAGTTTCACAGCGCCATTCGTGACGTACCCAAGCCCGTGATCGCCCGCGTGCAGGGCTACGCCATTGGCGGCGGCAATGTCTTGGCCACCTTGTGCGACATGACCATTGCCTCGGAAAAGGCCGTGTTTGGCCAGGTCGGCCCGAAGGTTGGCTCGGTCGATCCTGGCTGGGGCACGGCCTACCTGAGCCATGTGGTTGGCGAAAAGAAAGCACGCGAGATCTGGTACATGTGCCGCCGCTACAATGCGCAGGAGGCCTTGGCCATGGGTCTGTGCAACACCGTCGTGCCCCACGACCAGCTCGACGCCGAAGTCGCCCGCTGGTGCAAGGAAATTGTCGAAAAGAGCCCGACCGCGCTGGCCATCGCCAAGCGTTCGTTCAACGCATCCACCGAGCACATTCGCGGCATCGGCAGCCTGGGACTTCAAGCGCTGAGCCTGTACTATGACACTGCAGAATCAAAAGAAGGCGTGAGCGCTTTCCTGGAAAAGCGTAGGCCTGATTTCAGGCAGTGGGCCAATGGCGGCAAGTGAGCAAATGCAAGCCCTGAATAACCCCATGCGACGCGCCCATGCACGAGGCCGCCCCTTCGACAAAAGCTAGGTTTGATACGATTTGTATTTTGAATCTACCTAACGGTCAATATGAAGTCAAATACAGACGCAAAACCCAGCAAAAATGACGTAGATGGCCCCGCTACACGCGAACGGGTGCTGCTCGAAGCTGCACGCCTATTCAGGCATCATGGCTATGCCGCAACTACTTTGCGCGAGGTAGCGGATGCTGCCGGCGTCAAAGCCGGCAGCATCTACTATCACTTCGAATCGAAAGAGCAGATCCTGGGCGAAGTACTGGACAAAGGCATCACCATCGTAGCGGATGCCGTGCGCACCCGTATTGGGGCTCTTCCCGAAAGTGCACTCTGGCGAGACCGAATCGCCGCTGGCATTGAAGGCCATCTCTGGGGAATGCTGCATTATGGCGACTTCACGTCGGCCAACATCCGCATCTATGGCCAAATCCCGACCAGCGCAAAAAATCGCCACCGGGTCGTGCGGCGGGCTTACGCAGACTACTGGGATCGGCTGTTCGAATCAGCGCTCGCCAGCGGCGAATTGCGCCCGGACACCAGCACGGCCATGATTCGGCTTTTCGTGATTGGCGCATTGAACTGGACCGTCGAATGGTACAACCCCCAGCGCGGCTCTTTTCAGGACTTCTCACGCCAAATCACAGCGATCGTGTTCGATGGAATCCTCACGCATGACAAAGCATAACCGCGATGCATTGCCGGCAACTTCGACAGGCCGGGCCGAGGGACTGACGGCAATAGTCCTCATGTCGCCTATGTGGCTCAGTGGCACGCTGACCGGCTGCGTCTGGGGACTCTCAAATTGGACAACCCGCCGCAGGAGCAACCAATGACTGTCAAGGAAGGCTGGCGCGGCCGGTTCTATGAAGACTTCGAGGTCGGCGACGAGTATCGGCATGCCCTCGGCCGCACCCTGACCCAGAACGACAACATCTGGTTCACGCTGTTGACGCAAAACACGGCTCCGCTGCACTTCGACGCCCACTACGCCGCGCAGACGGAGTTCGGCCGCCCGCTTGTCAACTCCTGCCTCACACTGGCCCTCGTAACGGGCCAGACGGTGAGCGATGTCTCGCAAAACGTCATGGCCAACCTTGGGTGGGACGAAGTCCGTCTGCCGCATCCGGTGTTCGAGGGCGACACGATCTATTCACGTTCCACGGTGCTGGACAAGCGCGAGTCACGGTCGCGTCCCAATGTTGGCGTCGTGACGGTACGAACCGAAGGCTACAACCAGAGCGGCGTCATTGTCTGCACGTTCAAGCGCACGGTCATGGTCTACAAACGTGACGGCGCTCCGCGCACCGCACCACCGCTGCCGGCCGACAACAGCCCCTGAACCGCCCCCTTTCGTCAACTTCGGCCCCAGGGCCGCCAACTTTTTTGATTCTCTCCGCATGAAGCCCACCTCCCTGCTCGATCAATACGGCCCCCGCGAAGCGATGGAATATGACGTGGTGGTGGTGGGCGCCGGCCCCGGCGGTTTGGCCACGGCCATCCACCTCAAGCAGCTCGCGGCAGAAAAGGGCGAGGACGTCTCGGTGGTGCTGCTGGAAAAAGGCTCCGCGCCCGGTGCTCACATCCTCTCCGGCGCGGTCATGGATCCGATCGCGCTGAACGAACTCTTCCCCAACTGGAAGGAGCTGGGCGCACCGCTGAACCAACCCGTCACCGGTGACGACGTGCTTTTCCTAAGCGAAACCGGTGCCAGGCGCACGCCCAACTTCCTGGTGCCCGACTGCTTCCACAACGAGGGCAACTACGTCATCAGCCTGGGCGCCCTGACCCAATGGCTGGGCGAGCAGGCTGAAGGCTTGGGCGTGGAAATCTTCCCCGGCTTCACAGCCGCCGAGGTGCTGTACAACGACAACGGTTCGGTCAAAGGTGTAGCCACCGGCAACCTTGGCATTGGCAAGGACGGCCAGCCGCACGACGGCTTCCAGCCCGGCATGGAGTTGCACGCCAAGTACACCATCTTTGCCGAAGGCGCGCGCGGCCACCTGGGCAAGCAGCTCATCGCAAAATACAAGCTCGACGAAGGCCGCGATCCGCAAAGCCATGCCATCGGCATCAAGGAACTGTGGGAGATCGACCCGGCCCGCGCCCAACCCGGCCGGGTGGTGCACACGGCCGGCTGGCCGATGGACAGCCAGACCTACGGCGGCGGCTTTCTCTACCACTTGGAAGGAAGCAAGGTCACGCTTGGCTTCGTCACCGGACTCGACTACAAAAACCCTTGGCTCAGCCCCTTTGAGGAAATGCAGCGCTGGAAGGCCCACCCGGCCATTCGCGCCCACATCGAAGGCGGCAAGCGCATCGGCTACGGCGCGCGCGCCATCACCGCCGGCGGCCTGCTCAGCCTGCCCAAGACCGTGTTCCCGGGCGGCGCGCTGATCGGCTGCGATGCCGGCTACCTGAACGCCGCACGCATCAAGGGCAGCCACGCCGCCATCAAGAGCGGCATGCTGGCCGCCGAAGCCGCGTTTGAAGCCCTGGCCGCCGGACGCAGCAGCGACGAACTCAGCGCCTACCCCGCTGCGTTCGAAAACAGCTGGCTGCACACCGAACTCGACCAGTCGCGCAACTTCAAGCAGTGGTTCAAGAAGGGCAGCCTCGTCGGCGCCCTGATGACCGGCATTGAACAGTGGCTGTTGCCCAGGCTCGGCATCAAGCGTCCGCCCTGGACGATTCACCGCACCCAGGCCGACCACGCCACCCTGCGCCCGGCCGCCGAGATGCCGCAGATCAGCTACCCCAAGCCCGACGGCAAGCTCACCTTCGACCGGCTCTCCAGCGTATTCGTCAGCAACACCAACCACGAAGAAAACCAGCCCGCGCACCTGACGCTCAAGGACGCCAGCGTGCCGGTGCAGATCAACCTGGCGAAATACGCCGGCCCCGAGAGCCGCTACTGCCCGGCCGGCGTCTACGAGTTCGTGAAGAACGACGACGGCTCGGACCGGCTGCAGATCAACGCCCAGAACTGCGTGCACTGCAAGACCTGCGACATCAAGGACCCGACGCAGAACATCGTCTGGGTCACGCCCGAAGGCGGCGGCGGGCCGAACTACGCGGGGATGTAGCCGAGAGACGCTGAATCACCGGCTCCCATTCGGAAGCGAGCCTGGGCAGAAGTTGCCGCTCGCACTCGCAACCGGAGTCGTCGGCACCGGCATAGGGATTTCCCGAGTTGACGCAAACCTAACTATCGTTAGATTAATACCCTATAAACAAGGCACGATGCATACCTCGCAGAACGGCAAGGCACAAGGCAGGCAAGCCGCCTACCCAACACGGCCAACACGGGACAAACTTTGAGAAAATTCACTGCCCCCCCGACCGGTACCCTGGAAACCAGAGGCCATGGTCGCGCCCATGAATCCGGCCCATCCGAGCCGAAGGTCTGCACGACTGCGGCTGCCATCCTGGCGCACCCCTCCACTACGCTCGACCGGCAGACCCGTTCAATGGTTGAGCCCCTGCAGCACGGCGCAAGGAACGGCCTGTCATGCTGAATCTCACCAATGTCCAGATCGTTTACGACAACACCATCGAGGCGGTGCGAGAGGCCTCATTGGCCGTCGGCAAAGGTCGCATCGTCGCCCTGCTCGGTTCCAACGGGGCCGGAAAATCAACCACGCTCAAAGGCATTTCGGGCGTGCTGTATCCGGAAGACGGTGAGATCAAGGGTGGCCAGATCACGTTTGAAAACCGCCAGCTGACCGGCCTGGCGCCGGACGAAATCGTGCGCGCCGGCGTGGTCATGGTGCCCGAGGGGCGCCGCCTGTTCGACCAGTTGACGGTCGAGGAAAACCTCGTGATGGGCGGCTACACGCGCAGTCTGACCGACGCCAGGCGCCAGATGGAGATGGTGTATGGGCTGTTCCCGCGTCTGGTGCAAAAACGCAGCACGGTGTCGGGCTACCTGTCGGGCGGCGAACAGCAGATGGTGGCCATCGGCCGCGCGCTGATGTCGTCCCCGAAACTGCTGATGCTCGACGAGCCCACGCTCGGGCTGGCGCCACAGATCAGCGAAGAGATTTTCGAAATCATCACCCGCCTGTGCCGTCAAGAAGGCATGGGCATTCTCCTGGTGGAGCAGAACGCGCAGATGGCGCTGGCCATTGCCGACTATGGCTACATCATGGAAAACGGCCGCGTGGTGCTCGACGGTGAGGCCGACAAGATGCTGCGCAACGACGACGTGCGCGAGTTCTACCTCGGCTTCGGCGAAGGCGGATCGCGCAAGAACATGCGCGACGTGAAGCACTACAAGCGGCGCAAGCGCTGGCTGTCCTGAGAGAAAAAAACATGAACGACACATTGTTAAGGGTCGAAACCCTGTCCAAGCGCTTCGGCGGCGTCGAAGCCGTTGCCGGTGTCAGTTTTCACGTCCGGCGCGGTGAAATCTATTCCCTGATCGGCCCCAACGGGGCCGGCAAGACGACCACCTTCAACATGATCAGCGGCGTCGTCAAGCCCAGCAGCGGCACCGTGCATTTCGATGGCCGCGACATCACCGGCATGCCGGCGCACCGCCTGGCCGCCATCGGCATCGGTCGGACCTTCCAGAACCTGGCGGTGTTCAAACATGCCAGCGTGGTGGACAACCTGCTGGTCGGCCGCCACTGCCACATGGCCACCAACGTGCTGGATGCCTCGTGGTTCTTCGGACGGGCGCGGCGCGAAGAGCTCGAACACCGTCGCAAGGTGGAAGAGATCATCGACTTTCTCGAAATCGAGGAAATTCGCGACATGCCGGTGGGCACCCTGTCCTATGGCCTGCAAAAGCGGGTCGAGCTGGGGCGCGCACTGGCCACCGAGCCCAAGTTGCTGCTGCTGGACGAAATGGTATCAGGCATGAACAACGAGGAGACCGAAGACATTGCCCGCTTCGTGCTTGACATCCGCGACGAACTCGGCATTTCGGTCCTCATGGTCGAGCATGACATGGGCATCGTGATGGACATCTCCGACCGCGTCTGCGTGCTCAACTTCGGCCGCAAGATCGGCGAGGGCACGCCGGCCGAGATATCGGCCAACCCGGCCGTGATCGACGCCTACCTGGGCAGCAAAACCAAGGAGGCCGCGTGATCGACAACCTGGGCGCCTCGCTGCGCGACGGCAACACCACCCTGCCCAAGCTGCTCAAGCATTGGGCTCAGAGCTTTCCGGATGCGCTCGCGTTTCGCGAGAAGGACTACGGCATCTGGAACCGCATGAGCTGGCAGCACTATCTGGAGACCGCTCGCCGCTTCGCTCACGGCCTGAAGGCCCTCGGATTCGAAAAGGGGGACCGCCTGGCCATTGCCAGCGAGGACAGCCCCCACTGGATGTTCTCCGATCTGGCGACGCAGGCCATCGGTGGCATTGTGGTCGGCATCTACCCCACCAACCCGTGGCCGGAGCTGCAATACATCGTGCACCACTCGAACAGCAAGTTCGTGGTCTGCGGCGACCAGGAGCAGGTCGACAAGGTGCTCGACGCCATGGACAAGCACGCCACCGGCCTGCCCGACCTGGTGAAGATCATCTGCGCCGACATGAAGGGGATGCGCGGCTACAAGCACGACCAGCTGATGTCGTTCGACGACGTGCTCGAGCTTGGCGACCAATACGCTGCGGCATCGGCCCAGCACGCGGGCACCTTTGATCGCGCCATCGAGGACACCCAGCCCGACGACACCTGCATGCTGGTCTATACCTCGGGCACTACCGGCCCCCCTAAGGGGGCGATGCTCTCGCACCGCAACCTGATCGTCACCGTTGACAAGCTCAAAACCCATTTCAAACTGGACCGCCAAAACTACGAGGTGGTCTGCTACCTGCCGTTGTGCCACGTGGCCGAGCGTGCCTTCTCGACGGTCTTGCACCTGCTCACCGGCGGTGTGGTCAACTACGCCGAATCGATCGACACGGTGGCCGTCAATCTGCGCGAGATCGCACCCACGGTGTTTTTGGGTGTGCCGCGCATCTGGGAAAAGCTGCAGCAAGGCATTTTGATCCGCATGCAGGACGCCTCGCGCTTTCAGCGCTGGGCTTTCAAGCATTGCCTCGATGCCGGGCGTCGTCTGTTCGAAAAGGTCGAGGCGCAAGGGGGCCAGCGCAGCCTGTCGGATCGCCTGCACTTCTTCGTGCTGTGGTTGCTGATGTTTCGCAATCTGCAGAAATTCATCGGCCTGGACCGCATGCAGTGCGGCTTCTGTGGCGGCGCCAGCGTCTCGCCCGAGGTACTGAAGTTCTTCCGTATTCTAGGCATTCCGGTGTACCAGGTCTACGGCATGACCGAGTCCGGCGGCGTGATCTTCTTCCAGCATGAAAAAGCTGTCAAACTGGGCGCCACAGGCCTGCCCATCGACGGCCTGAACTGGAAGATCGCCGACGACGGCGAGCTCATCGTCAAGCACCCCGCCGTGTTCAAGGGCTATCTCCACGACGAGAGCGCCACCGCCAAAACCGTGATCGACGGCTGGCTGCACACGGGCGACATCGTGGCGCTGGCTGACAACGGCGAGCTGATGATCGTCGACCGCAAGAAAGCCATCATCATCACCAGTGGCGGCAAGAACATCGCACCGTCCGAGATCGAAAACGCGCTCAAGGACAGCCTGTATGTGCGCGAAGCCATCGTTCTGGGCGACGGGCGTCACTACCTGTCTGCATTGCTCCAGATCGACTTTGACACGGTGGGCAAGTGGGCACAGGAGCGCAAGCTGGCATACACCACCTACAAGAGCCTGGCCTTGCTGCCCGAGGTGCGCGAACTGATTGACGAGGACGTCAAGCGCGTGAACAAGCTGTTTGCCCGGGTCGAAAACATCCGCAAGTTCCTGATTCTGGAGAAGGAACTCGACCACGACGACGGCGAACTCACCGCCACCCAGAAGGTGCGCCGCAACGTCATCGAAAAAACCTTCGCGAAAGAGATCGCGATCATCTACGGTGGAGGGGCGGGCTGATGGACTATTTTCTGCAACTGGTCATTTCCGGCATCGCCGTCGGCCTGGTCTACGGCTTCATCGGCATGGGCTTTGCCATGATCTACCGCGCCACCGGCGTGGTGAACTTCGCCCAGGGCGAGCTGATGATGCTGGTGTCCTACATCGCCTTCACCCTGGCCGGCACCTTCCAATTTGGCTTCTGGCCCATGCTGGCAGCAACTGTCGCGGCCTCGGTGCTGATCGGCCTGCTGATCGAGGTCTTGCTGATCCGTCCGATGCTCGGTCAGCCGGTGTTTTCCACGGTGATGGTGACCATTGGCCTAGCCGTGATCCTGCGCTCGGTGGTGGTGCTGATCTGGGGCGCAGACCCCATGCCGCTCAATTCCGGCCTGCCAACGGAGGTCATCAAGATCGGCCCGGCCGGCCTGTACCCGGCGCAGCTGTATTCCGTTGGGCTGATGGCGGCCGTACTGCTCGGCCTGTGGACCTTCTTTCGCTATTCACGGGTCGGTATCGCCATGCGTGCCACCGCCAACGTGCAAACTGCAGCCCTGCTGATGGGCATCAATGTCAAGCGCATCTTCGCTTTGTCCTGGGCCCTGTCGGCCGGTCTCGCCGCCATTGCCGGCGTGTTGATCGGCGTGATCTACGATGTCAACCCCGGCATGTGGACGACCGGTCTGCGCAGCTTTCCGGCGGTCATTTTGGGCGGGCTGGACTCGGTATTCGGTGCCGCACTCGGCGGCATCCTGATCGGGGTGGTCGAGAACCTGTCGGAAGGCTATATCGGCCGCGGCATGAAGGAGATCGCCGGTTTTGTTTTGATCCTCGTCGTCCTTATGGTCAGACCCTATGGCCTGTTCGGCAAACCTGATATCGAGCGTGTCTGATGCGTAGCGGAAATTTCAAACAAAACTATCGTCAACTGCTGGCACTGACCGACTCGGTTCCTGTCATCGTCTGGTCGTGTCTGCTGGTGGCGCTGCTGGCGGCCGCGCCACTGCTGCTGTCCAAGTACTATGTCTCCGTCATTTTGCTGCTCCTGATCACAGCGGTGGGGGTGTTGGGCCTGAACCTGCTGACCGGGACCACCGGGCTGATCTCGCTCGGGCACTCGGGCTTTCTGGCGGTCGGCGCCTACACGGCCGGTATCGTGGCCGGCAAACTTGGCTGGCCGATGCTGGCGGCCATCTTCGCCGGCGGCGTGAGCGCTGCCGTCGCCGGGATCATCGTGGGCATACCGTCGCTGCGCCTCAAGGGCCTGTATCTCGCCATCACGACGATGGCGTTCGCCGTGATCATCAACCACCTGATCCTCAACGGCGGCAGTCTCACCGGCGGCTCGGAGGGCCTGACGGTGCCGCAGCCCTCCCTGTTCGGCCAGGCGCTGGGGGCCGAGCGTGGCTACTATTACGTGGTGCTGTCCTTTGTGGTGGTGTTCACCTTCATCACCCTGAACATCCTGCGCAGCCGCATTGGCCGGGCGTTCCTGGCGATTCGGGAGCACGACATCGCCGCCAAGGCCATGGGCGTCAACCTGGTGCGCTACAAGTTGCTGGCGTTCATGGTCAGCGCCTTCTACACCGGCATCGCCGGGGGCTTGCTGGCCTACTACACACGCTACCTGAACGTGGACAGCTTCAGCCTGCTGATATCGATCGAGGCGCTCTCCATGCTCATCGTGGGTGGCCTGGGTTCGGTGGCCGGAGCCTTGCTCGGCACGGCTTTCATCGTCCTGCTCAATGAGAGCCTGGGCTTCGTATTCGGCATGATCGGCGCCAGCTTCGGCGGGTCGGGCTCCACTGCCGCCTATGAGATCAAAGGCGTCATTTATGGGCTCGCGATTGTGTTGTTCCTGCGTTTTGAGCCCGATGGCCTCATGGGGCGATGGCGCGACATCAAGCATTACTGGACCCACTGGCCCTTCCGTTTCTGACCCCGCAGCACACGCGCTGCTTATTCCACAGGAGACCTGAGATGCGAACACTACAGAAGCTGACCCAGCGCCTTTGCCTCAGCGCACTCGCCACACTGACCTTCGGCAGCGCACAGGCGGCAGACCCCGGGGTCACGAACGACAAACTCGTGCTCGGTGCCGTGATGCCGCTCAGCGGCCCGCCCAGCATCATCGGCAAGGCAATTGCCACGACCTTGAAAGTCTGGGAACAAGACGTCAATGCGCGCGGCGGCATCGGCGGACGCAAGGTCGACATTCGCATCGAGGACGACGGCTATGTGCCGCAGCGCGCCGTCCAGGGCCTCAAAAAGCTGATTGATGTTGATCATATCTTTGGCTTGATCGGAGTCTCCGGCTCATCGCAGTTGCTGGCCATGCTGCCCATCATCGACGAGCAGAAGATCCCCGCGATCAACCACATCGCGGTCAACAGCGCCCACTTCAACCCACCGCACAAGACGCTGTTCAATATCGGTGCAACTTACTGCCAGGAGGTCTCTGCCAGCATGAAGCATCTGGTGACATCCCAGAAGCTGCAGGGCTCCAAGTTCGGCCTGATATTTCAGGAGGATGATTATGGCGTCGATGTCAAGTGTGGCTACGACCAGGCCCTGAAAGAGCTCGGTTTGAAAAGCAGCATCGAAGTTGCCTACAAACGCGGGGCGAAGGATTTTTCCGCCGAGGTGTTGAGCGTGCAGCGCGCCGGCGCCACCTTTGTGCTGACCGGCGGCATCATCACCGAAACCGCCGCAATGCTCAAAGAGATCGCGAAGAACCAGATGCAAGTCGTGCGCCTGGCCGCTCACCCTTCGCATCTGCCTGCGGTGCTGGCCCTGGCCGGCCCGGCAGCGGACGGCATGTACGTCGCCGAGTATGTGCCTCCAGTGACCGACACTGAAACCCAGGGCATCGGCAAACTCACAGCACTGACCTACAAATACTTTTCAGCCAATGAGGTCAAGGGCATGAACCGGTATTCATTGACCGCCTATGTGGGTGTCCAGTTGCTCGAATCAGCGCTCAACGCCTGTGCCAAAAACCTCACGCGTGCCTGCGTGGTCGAAAAGCTCGAACAGACCAAGAATTTCACTAGCGACGGCATCATGGCCCCCTTGACCTTCGGGCCCAATGTTCGACAGTCGGGCACCCGCCCCATTTTGCTGAAGGCGAATGCCAGCGCCGGGAAATTCGAGCGAGCCTCTGAATTTCTGAGCGCCAAGTGATCCTGACGACGCGCCACTAGCCCCACCCCCATTTCTCAACCAGGAGTGCCTTTTCATGACACGCAAATACTTTCGATATGCCGCCACCAGTCTGCTCAGCATGGTCATCGGTCTGACGGCCACGACCGCCGCCGCTGCCGACCCCGGCGTGACCGACACCAAAATCGTCCTCGGCTCGGTGACGCCCGTCAGCGGCCCCCCTAGCCTGCTGGGCAAGGCCCACATGCTTGCCTTGCGGGTATGGGAGCAGGATGTCAACGCCCGCGGTGGCATCAACGGCCGCAAGTTGGAAATTCGCCAGGACGACGACGGCTATGTGCCCCAGCGTGCCGTGCAGGGCGTCAAGCGACTGGTCGACGTGGAAGGCATCTTCGGCCTGATCGGCACCTCGGGTTCAGCCATGCTGCAAGCCATGCTGCCCTACATCAACGAGCAGCGCTTGCCAACCATCAACGCCATGGCCGTGGCAGCGGCGCACTTCACGCCACCGAACAAAACGGTATTCGTGGTGGGGCCAACCTATTGTCAGGAGTTGAGCTCCGCCATGAAGTACATGGTGGCGAGCAAGAAGCTGCAAAAGGAGAAGTTTGCACTGGTCTATCAGGATGACGAGTTTGGCAGCGACGTGCGTTGCGGCTACCAGAAGGCGATCAAGGAGCTGGGGCTCAACAGCGTGTCCGAGATCTCCTTCAAGCGTGGCACCAAGGACTTCTCGGCCGAGATGCTGAGTCTGAAGCAGGTGGGTGCGACCTTTCTCGCGTCGGGCGGCGTGGTGGCCGAGCATTCGATGCTGATGAAGGAAGCCGCCAAAAACCAGATGCCGCTGACCATCCTTGCGGTGCACTCGGCCCACCTGACCCCTGTTCAGGCGCTCGCCGGCGCCGCGGGCGACGGCTACTTCGTCGCCGACTATGTCCCGCCTCTGACCGACCTGTCGGTGCCAGGCATGGCCAAGTTCATGGGGTTGGCACAGAAGTATCTGTCAGCCGACGAGCAGAAGATGCTCAACCGCTATTCGATCACAGCCTACGTCGGTGCGCTGCTGATGGAAGACGCGATCCGCCGCTGTGGCAAGGCGCTGACCCGCGCCTGTGTCGTCGAGAAGCTGGAAACAACCAAGAACTTCAGCACCGATGGGCTGGCTTCTCCAATCAGTTTTGGCCCCAATGACCGGCACTCGCCGAGCAGCGTGCTCGTGTTGCGTTCGGACGCCAAAAACTCCCGCTTCGAGCGCGTGTCCGACCCCATCCCCGTGCTCGATTGACACCAGACGCCGTTGCATGCATTGACCGTCACCCGCCGTACAGCTGGGTCCCGCCCGTGTTTCAAAAAGTTCTGATCGCCAACCGTGGCGAGATCGCGCTGCGGATCCTGCGCACACTCAAGGGCATGGGGCTCGCCACCGTGGTGGCCTACCACGCGGTGGACGCCGATAGCCCGGCCGTGCTGGAGGCTGACGAGTCGGTCGAATTGCACGGCTCGACACCCGTGGCTGCCTACCTCGATATCGCGCAGCTGGTCGAAGCGTGTCGGCACAGCGGGGCACAGGCGGTGCATCCCGGTTACGGCTTCCTGTCTGAAAACGCTGCGTTTGCGCGTGCGCTAGACGCTGCTGGCATCGTCTTCATTGGCCCGCGTTCGGACACCATCGAACTGATGGGCGACAAGGTGCGCGCGCGCAACTTCGTCGCCAAACGCGGCTTTCCGGTAGCGCCGAGCGCCATCGAGGACGATGACCCGGCCAGCTTCGTCGAGCGCGCCAGGGCGCTCGGCGCGCCGCTGCTGATCAAGCCTTCAGCCGGCGGTGGCGGCAAGGGCATGCGCATCGTGCGTGACCTGTCCGTTTTGGATCGCGAGATCGAGACCGCACGGCGCGAAGGTGAGCGCTATTTTGGCGACGGTCGGCTGTTTGTCGAACGCTATGTGGAGCGCCCGCGACACATCGAGGTGCAGGTGATGGGCGACGCGCATGGCCAGTTGGTGCATTTCTGGGAGCGTGAATGTTCAGTGCAGCGGCGCTTCCAGAAAATCATTGAAGAAACCCCCTCCCCGGCCCTTTCACCGGCGCAGCGCCACGATATCTGCGAAGCCGCGGCCGGCATTGCCCGCGCCGCCAACTATCGCGGCGCAGGCACCGTGGAGTTCATCTACGGCGCCGGTGGCGAGTTTTACTTTCTTGAGATGAACACGCGTCTGCAGGTCGAACACCCGGTCACCGAAATGGTCACGGGCTTTGACCTCGTTCGCGAACAGGTGCGCGTTGCCCAGGGTGAGCCGCTCGGCTACGCCCAGGCGGACATCGTGCGGCTTGGTCACGCCATCGAATGCAGGCTTTACGCCGAAGATGCCGAGCATGATTTCCGCCCCGCCACCGGTGACATCCTGTGCTGGCGGCCGCCATCCGGTCCCGGCGTGCGGGTTGATGCCGGCGTGCGCGAAGGTCAGGCGGTGAGCACTGCATTTGACCCCATGATCGCCAAAATTATTTGCCATGGCAACACGCGTGCACAGGCTATCGAACGCTCCATCCTGGCGCTTGAGCAATCGGTGCTGTTGGGTCTGACCACCAACGCACGCTACCTCACGCGGGTACTGCGCCATGCCGAGTTCCGTGCTGGCCAGGCCGACACCGGCATGCTGGCACGCTGTGCCGACGAGCTGCGCGAGTCTCTCACACCCGATGACATCGACCTGGTACTGGCATCGGCGGTGCTCGCCGA
The DNA here is from genome assembly GCF_002379085.1 of Polaromonas sp. AET17H-212. GTDB lineage: Bacteria > Pseudomonadota > Gammaproteobacteria > Burkholderiales > Burkholderiaceae_C > Polaromonas. Next base: position 116,256 of record NZ_NBZW01000009.1, read on the forward strand.
CCGCGAACTGTTGCGCGCCGTGCACGCCATTCCCGCGATGCACGCCGCCATGGGACCCTGGAGGAATTGACGATGCGCCGCCGCTATGTCATCAATGGCCAGGTCCATGACCTCGTGGTAACACGTGGAGCGAATGGCGTGTTCCACGTCAGCCATGGCGAACGCAAATTCGAGATGCAGGGAAAGGCGCTGACTGATGGCCGTTGGCGGGTAGCCGTGGATCAGCGCTCGCAAGCCGTCTGGATCGCCACACGGGGCGACAGCCGATTCGTGCATAGCGCGGCCACCGGCGCCCTCGAGGTCGAGGTGATCGATCTCAGCGCAGCCTCCGGCGGCGACCGGGCCGGTGCCGCTTCCGACTTGCTGCAGGCACCGATGCCCGGCACGGTGATCGCGGTTCATGTGGCCGTCGGTGATGCCGTGCACGTTGGTCAACCGCTCATCGTGATCGAAAGCATGAAGCTGGAAACCACGCTGACGGCACCGCGCGATGCCCGGGTCAAGGCGGTGCACTTTGCCATCGGCAACACCTTCGCTCTCAAGTCCACCCTCGTGACGCTGCAAGACCTCTGAGAACTGATTGATGAAACGCATCGACTCCCGCATCGACACCGCATCCGAAGCGTTCCGGCGAAACCATCAAGCCATGAGCGCTATCGTCGCGAATTTTCGCGAGCGCATGGAAATCACGCGCCACCAACGTCCGCCGCATGAGATCAAGCGCGTGCGCGCGCAGGGAAAACTGCTAGTGCGTGAACGGCTGGACTTGCTACTCGATCCCGGTACGCCCTTTCTTGAGTTCTCGGCGCTGGCTGCTTGCGAGGACTACAACGGCGAGGTACCGGGTGCCAACGTGGTCACCGGTCTCGGCGTGGTCAGTGGCCGCGAGGTGCTGATCCACGCCGACGATTCCAGCGTCAAAGGCGGTGTCTGGTACACATTGACACCGCGCAAGCTGGCACGCCTGCTGGACATCGCGCTGGAGAACCAGTTGCCGGTCCTGCATCTGTGCGACAGCGGCGGCGCCTTCCTTGAAGAACTGTCAGGCGTGTACATCGAAGGTGGCCGGGTGTTCCGCAACCAATGCCTGCTGTCCAAGGCCGGCGTGCCGCAGGTCGCGATGGTGTTCGGCCACTGCACCGCCGGCGGTGCCTACATCCCGGCGCTGTGCGATTACAGCATCATCGTGCGTGGCGCCGGCGGCGTGTTCCTCGGCGGGCCACCGCTCGTCAAGGCCGCCACCGGTGAGGAGCACACTGCCGACGAGATCGGAGGCTGTGATTTACACACCCAGGTATCCGGCACGGTCGATTACCCGGCCGACAACGAAGCCCACGCCATCGAGATTTGCCGCGAGATCGTCGCGCAGTTCAAGCCAGCGACGAAGAGCTATCTGCCCGAGCGCGATGCCGAGCCACCCTACTACGACCCCGACGAAATGCTGGGCATCGTCTCGCCCGACCACCGGGTGCAGTTTGACCAGCGCGAACTCATCGCCCGCATCGTGGACGGCAGCCGCTTCCACGAATACCAGCCCGCCTACGGCACGACGCTGGTCTGCGGCTACGCCTACATTTGGGGCTACCGCGTCGGCATCCTGGCCAACAACGGCGTGTTGTTCAGCGATAGCTCCAAGAAGGCGGCGCACTTCATTTCGCTATGCAACCAGAACCGCACGCCGCTCGTGTTCCTGCAAAACACCACCGGCTACATGATAGGCCGTAGCTACGAGATGGAAGGCATCACCAAGGACGGTGCCAAGATGCTGATGGCACAGGCCGGCAGCGAGGTGCCCAAGTTCACCGTGATCACCAGCGCGGCATTCGGTGCGGGCTACTACGGCATGTGCGGCCGGGCCTGGGACCCGCGCATGATCTGGGCCTGGCCGAACGTGCACATGGGCGTGATGGGCCCGGACCAGGCGGCCAACACCCTGGTCGATGTGAAAATCGCCCAACTGCGCCGCAACGGCCACACGCCCAACGAGGCCGAAATGGCGCAATTGCGCCAGCGCGTGTACGAAAAGGCCGAGCGCGAATCCAACGCCTACTTTGCCACCTCGCGCTTGTGGGACGACGGTCTGCTGGCGCCCACTGACACCCGCAACGCACTGGGCATGGCGCTCTCAGCCGCCGCCCACGCCCCGATCGCCGACCCGCATTACGGAATTTTCCGATTCTGAAGGGACAACATGACAGAAGACACTACCTTCGGCTTCGACGACGAAGCCCTCGCAACCCGACCCACCGTCTACCAGCCCGGACTCTTCGATGGGCAGGTGGTGATTGTCAGCGGCGCCGGCAGCGGCATCGGCAAGGGAATCGCCTTTCTGTACGCGCGCCTGGGCGCCAGGCTGGTCATCTGCGGGCGCGATCAGGAAAAGCTCGAAGCCAGCGCCGAATGGCTGCGCCGGCTCGGCAGCTCTGACGTGCTGGTGCAACCCATGACGATCCGCGAGCCCGAGCAGGTGGAACAGTTGATCGACGTGGCGTGGCTGCACTTCGGACGCATAGACGTGCTCGTCAACAACGCCGGCGGGCAATTCCCGCAGCGGGCGCTGGACTACAGCGTCAAGGGCTGGAAGGCGGTGATAGACACCAACCTGAACGGCACCTGGTACATGATGCAGACACTGGCGCGCCGCTGGCGCGATACCGGCACGCAGGGCAACATCGTCAACATCGTCGCCACCTTCCAGCGCGGCATGCCGGGCGTGGCGCACACCTGCGCGGCGCGCGCCGCCGTGACCCACCTGTCCAAAACCGTTGCCGTGGAGTGGGCGCAGCATGGCATCCGCGTCAATTGCATCGCGCCGGGGGCGATCGCCAGCACCGGCTTCCGTCAGTATTCCCCCGAGGCGGTGAAAGCCTTCGCAGGTGCCAACCCGATGAAGCATGTCGGTGACGTGCAGGACGTGGCCGAGGCCGCGGTCTACCTCAGCGCACCCAGCGGCAAGTTCATCACCGGCGAGCTGCTCACGGTGGACGGCGGCGGCGTGCTCTGGGGCGAAGTCTGGACCATCGCCAAACCCGATTACTTCAAGGTGAGCGCATGAACTCGGCTGAGACGCAACACCCCAAGTTCGGCCCGGGCGACGAAGCCCTGGCCGCGCTCCCGACGGTCTACCGCGATGACCTGTTCGCCGGCAAGGTGGTACTGGTGTCGGGCGCCGGCAGCGGCATCGGCAAGGCGATCGCCTTTCTGTTTGCCCGGCTGGGTGCCACGCTCGCGATTTGCGGGCGCAAGGCCGACAAGCTCGATGACTGCGCCGAAAAACTACGCGCGCTATCGGGCCGCGAGGTATTGACCTACCCGATGACCATCCGCGAGCCCGAGCAGGTGGACGCCATGCTCAGCGCCGTGTGGGAACGCTTCGGCGGCGTCGACGTGCTGGTCAACAACGCCGGCGGCCAGTTTGCCGCCCATGCGATGGACTTCAGCGTCAAGGGCTGGAACGCGGTGATCGACACCAACCTCAACGGCAGTTGGTACATGATGCAGGGAGCGGCCAAACGCTGGGTGGAACAGGGCCGACCCGGCAACATCGTCAACATCACCGCAGCCATCGACCGCGGCCTCACCGGCATGGCGCACACCACCGCCTCGCGCGCGGGCGTCATCGCGCTGTCGCGCACGCTGGCCATCGAGTGGGCAGAGCACGGCATCCGCCTGAACTGCATTGGCGCCGGCGCCATCGAGAGCAACGGTTTCAACAACTACCGCGAGGAAAACGTCGCCACTTTCTACCAGTGCAACCCGATGAAGCGGGCCGGCGACGTGCAGGACATCGCCGAGGCGGTGGTCTACCTCGCCGCTCCCTCGGGCAAGTTCATCACCGGCGAGGTGCTCAACGTCGAAGGCGGGATGCTGCTGTGGGGCGAGTTCTGGCCTGCTGGCAAGCCGGACTACTTCAAGGTCGATCAGCCATGAGAGCGCAGGGCCTGGCCTCGTCGGCAGCCTTACGCGCATGCGTTCCGTCTCCCGAGACTGCGGGGCCGCAGTCTCGGGTATCTCCGGTTAATCTTGCTTTCTTGGTCAGTCAATTTCCAATTTTTCCGTCGCTTCCATGTTGGGTAATTGGCTGAGAGGCAATGCGCTGGATTGGAAGCTTACCTGGATACGATTGACCGAAGAGATCATCAAGCAGCGCACTGCGATATCGGACGATTCCGCTGCCACCCTCTCGCAGTATTCCCATTGTTCTTTAGTCACAGACGCCTTGACCTCGACAGCCTTTGCCAACCGGATGACTGCCAACCGGCGGTGACCAAATTTGATGCTACGCGTCAACAACGCGAGCGCAGCTTCTCGGGATCGCTCTTGATCATCGGAGGGCGCGTATGGCATAACGCCTCGTCGGACTAATCGTTTCATGTCTCGCACTGCTTTACGCGTCATCCGTCAGGGTTCCCAGGTTGTCATGTCGCTAATATCGCACCGACTATGTGACGTCTCGCATTCGGTCGCCGGAATCAATGTCTTCTGCGCCATCTCGCTCACGCCAACCAGCGTTTCCTGCGCTTGTAGCTCTTCACATCCCTGAAGCTCTTGCGGTCGCCGCTGCCCACGCCAAGGTAAAATTCCTTGACGTCCTCGTTCTCCCGCAGCGAAACGGCTTCGCCGTCCATCACGATGCGCCCGTTCTCCAGGATGTAGCCGTAGTCCGAGTAGCGCAACGCCATGTTGGTGTTCTGCTCGGCGAGCAGAAAGGTCACGCGCTCCTTGGCATTCAAGTCCTTGACGATCTCGAACACCTCTTCGACGATTTGCGGCGCCAAGCCCATCGACGGCTCGTCGAGCAGCATCATCTTAGGGTTCGCCATCAGCGCGCGACCGATGGCGCACATCTGCTGCTCGCCGCCCGAGGTGTAGGCGGCCTGCGAGGTGCGGCGCATTTTCAGGCGAGGAAAGTAGGCGTAGACCTTCTCTAGTGTCGCCGCCACTGCGGCGCGTCCGTCGCGGCGAGTGTAGGCACCGGTCATCAGATTGTCCTCGATGGTCAGGTGGGCGAAGCAGCGGCGGCCTTCCATCACCTGGATCACGCCACGCTCGACCATGTCGGACGCGTTCAAGCGTTCAATGCGTTCGCCGCGCAACTCGATGCGGCCCTTGGTCACCGCGCCGCGTTCGCCGGCCAGCAGGTTGCTCACCGCGCGCAGCGTGGTCGTCTTGCCCGCCCCGTTGCCACCCATCAGGGCAACGATGCGGCCCTCAGGCACCTGCAGCGACACGCCCTTCAGTACGAGGATCACGTGGTTGTAGATGACCTCGATGCCGTTGACGTTGAGAAGGATGTTTTTGGAGTCCATGGATTCTTTCTTTTACCAATCTGGCTAAATGAGCCCATCCCCTCGAAAAGGTAAAACGAGCGGTTTTCCCCTCTGAAAGAGGATTAGCTTTCAGTCAAAAAGATCCCCTTGCCCCGGCTGCGTGGCGTTGCTCCAGAACACCGAGTCGGCATATTGTGCCGCCAAGGCATCCAGATCAATATCCCGCTCATCGTCGCTGAACTCGAACGACCCGAACATGTTCACGTGCTGCCACGCCACTGGCGACATGCCCTGGATGAACGCGATGGCGTCCAGATCGCCGGCCGCCACCTTCTGTTCGTACACCTTGGACAGCAAGGCCGTGTTGTAGTAAATGACCGCGTTGGCAATCAGCCGCGCGCAATCGTTCCAGACCTGCTGCTCGGTTTCAGTCTGTACCTTGAACTTCCCGCCATTGATGAAGGACACCGCCCGGCGGAACCGGTGATAGGCCTCGCCCCGATTGAGAGCCTTTTGCACGCTCTGGCGCAGTTCGACATCGTCAATGAAGTCCAGAATATAGATGGTGCGAAGGATGTTGTCCAACTCCCACAGGGCCTTTTTGGTGTTGTTTTGCCGGGCGTAGCTGCTGAGTTTGCGTACCACGGTGGCCTGGGTCGTGTCTTTTTGCGCAAGGGATGCCAAGATACGCTGGATATTGGGCCATTCGCTGATGATCAACTCTTCGTTGGCCCTATTGGTTGGCCGAATCAGCATGTCGGCCGGATACTGACTTGGCAGCTTGAACCCGACCAAGGCCGCGGTTTTCTTTTGCACGGTCTTATAGCGCGGGGCAAAGCTGTAGCCGCTGGCATATAGGCACAAATAATTGACCTGGTTGGTGCCATGCGTATCGGTCGAGTGGCGCGTTGGCTTGATCTCCGACGTGTTGTTGTAGAGCAGATCGAATACGAAATGGCTCTCATGCTCGTGCGTACCGATGATCTTGGCGTTGATGGGCACGTGGTTGGCAACCACGGTGCACGCGCTCACCCCCTTGTCCCAGCCGAAATACTTGGGCGAATAGCGGGAGTTGAAGGTGTTGATCTGGGTTTCAAAGCGCTGACCGTCGCTGCTGGAATGCAGCTCGTCGCGGATGTTGAAGAGCTTGAAAGCCGGCAGCGCCGCCGTGGCATTGCTGATGGCGTCATTGGCCGCGTGTACGGTTTCCGGCCGCAGATAACTTCTGGCAGTGGTGATCAGGGATGCATGGCTCAAGCCGGAGACCTCGGCCATCTTGCCCAATCCCATGTTGGTACCGTAGGCCACCACGCAAGCCAGGATCTGGCGCAGATCCGGCGCGTGCTTGACGGATCGATTCAGAACATGTTCGAAGGCATCCAGAAAATGCGTCTCTTTGTTCACGAAGCGCAACAGGTCGGCAACAGGGATTCCGGGCAGCTGGCTGTAGAACGGGGTATTACTGGTCTCTGGCGCAGTTGGGTAAATCAGGGACCAACGCTTCTTATCACCTTGGCCCACGACCTTGATGTTGGTGTTGACGCAGGCGGCCACACGCTGATTGACGGTTACCAGGCGGTCTTCGAGTTTGGCGCGCAAAGTCGCCAGCGTCTCTTCGATGGGCGTGGTCAAGAAGGGCTGTCCGATTTCAGCGAGCACGGCGTCTTTGTGCGCCCAGCGGGCATCGCTGATCAGGTCATCTTCAAACTGGCGAAATTCGTTGCTGTGATGGACATACAAGTCCCCGGATTCCAGTGCATTGCGCAACAGCCGGTAGACCAGAAATTCGTATCGATCGACATCCAGGGTTTTGCGTTTCTCCCCGTCTTCGATAGACTCGACATACAGGTGCTTTTTGAGAGCCGGTGGGATCACGGTCTCAGGAAACTTTGAGGAATCTGCCTGGCGCAGTGACTTGCTCCGGCGCAACAGGTCTTGCATCATGGCGATCGCGGTGACCAAAGGGGCGTTCTCCAAGCGACCGGCAAAATCGATATCGCAAAAGAGGTGTCGCAAGTTGCGTTTGATGGTTGGCGACAGCATGGTGAAGTAAGTCCACTCGTAGTCCAGCTTGTCAAAGGCCACATTGCGCAGGAAGTTGGACACCGATGGAAAGGCAGCCGGCTCCAGCAAGCCGAACGCGCGCTCTTTGACCGTCGAAAACGGGCAATCACTTGCGATTGACTCATCCACAAAGAGGCCCAACACCTCACCGGCAGCTTTCAAATTACTGTTGGCCTCGTCGGAGGCCTGCTGCATGGCCACTTTCGCCGCCAGTTTGGCGTGCTTATCAAATTGCCCGACCAGGTGGATGAACGCTTCAATCAGGTTGTCGTTGATTTGGCGGAACCGGTGGAAGGCAAAGCACAATAGATACAGACGTACCGTGGAGATATCCATGCGGCGCAGCTTGTAAATCGTGTAGAACTGGACCAGCCCGGCGTAATACTTGATGCTCTCCCTGGACAGGGTGGCATCCATCAAAAATGTTTGGGCGAAGGCATGCAAGGGGGCCAGTTGTTTGCGCCGACCGACCTCCTGGCGCAGCTCCTTGTTGCTGAAATCACTCGCCTCGTGTTTCAGGACATTGATCAGATGGATTTTGTCGTCCGCATGCAGCAGGGTATTGAGCGATTGCTGCAGGTCGGCGGGCAAGGTGGCATCCAGCTTTCGGGTAACACGCTTGCGCTCGTCGGTGACAGCCTGGCTTACAAGGTCCTGCAAAGACGTGTATCCCGGTGCCACGATGCGCTGGCTTGAGAGATGCTCCAGCACCTCACGCAAAATGAATTTCGGCTGGGTTGACAACATCGCCGCCCGCTGCGCGAAAGCAAACAGCGCTTGCCTCCCCTCGCTCCCACACAGGCGATAGTCCAACAGCTCAAGAATGATTCGTTGTTGGGCCAGCCGGGTGGGCTTTGATAAAGATCTCACCTCGACCATAAGCCTGCCTGGAAAATAGCGCGTCAGAATGTGATCAATGTCGGGCCGAACATGGTCAAGACTGACAACGAAGAACTGTGCCTTGGCCTTGAAGTAGCCCAGTTGCAGTACGAGATGAACGCCCGCCGTGATTGTGCGTGCAGCATCGATGGTCTCTCGCTCTTCGGGACTCAAATCAAAATGGATTTGGCGTTCACCCTCGGTGAAGTGCGGCAAGCCATACAGGCTGTCAACTTCTTCGGTTGACAGAATGGAAAGGCGCCGAGAGGCTTCGGATTTATTGCTTGGCAAGGCTGACGTGCTCCGACGGCTGGCTCAGTCGCACGCTGAGCTCATAAAAGTGAAATGGGGATGAAGGGGCGCTTGCCGACGCCGGCAGCCAGGAGTTGTTCATTCTCGGTCGGCGTGTAAAGCTCCGCCAGCTCACGCGGTGTCGGATCGGTTTCAGGCCGGGATAGGTCGTCTCATGGAGCGTGGTCATTCGCGGGGACTACCCCGCCCGGCGGCTTTGCTACCCATCGCTTCAGTCCCAGTAGGTGTCGGTGGCGGGTTCGTGAAACGCGGTTTCCAGCAGGCACTGGTTGTCCTCGGCGATGCGGTACATGTCATCAAGCAGCGTGGCGATCACCTCGTCCAGCAAGTCGCGAGACAGATAGGGAACTGCCAGCTCGTAGAGCGTCCCCTCGGTGTTCAGGCGTTGCATGGCAAAACGCTCGAAGCAGGTCTGCTCGATCAGCCGGTGGCCACGGGCCAGACCGCGCGACTGCTTGCTGGAGCGGGCCAGCACCATCGTGACGCGCAGGACCGCCACGGGCGTCGTTCCTTCTGCCAGCAGGCGGGGGCCTTCGACCTGTTCGGTCAGCAACAACAAAGGCGGCGGTGGCTGCGGAACTGCCGGGACCAGGGCTGTCAGACCCTGCTCGAACCGGGCTTGCAGGTTTGAATCCGACGCATCAAGGTAACGCATAGCCGATTTGACGTCCTTCCAGCCGACGTATTCCATCAGTTCCTTGATGTCCCAGCCGCTGGCGCGGGCCCAGCCGGCAAAGCCGCGGCGCATGGAGTGGCTGCTGTATTCCTCGGGGGCCACGACGCCAGCCTCCGAAAGCAGGTTCCGCAGCAAAGCAATCAGGCTGTGGGCATGCAGGGCGTCCTCGGCGACATGTCCCCAGCGGTTGATCTTGCGGAACACCGGACCCTCGGTCAAGCCGGCCAGGCTGACCCAGGCATTGAAGGCGATCACGGGGCACAAACGGGACAGAGCCGGGCATTTGAAGACCCGGCCCTGCAGCTGCCTGTCGCCTTTGCTGCGGCCCAGGTAGCAGGTCAGGCCCTCGCCGGGCTTGACCTCGACGTTTTCGACGCGCAGGTTGACCAGCTCGTCAGAGCGAAAGCCACGCCAGAACCCCAGCAGTAACACGCTGCGGTTACGGGTGTGGCGAAGCAAGGCCTGAGCGTCGCCCATCTGCGCGGCGTTGCTGATCGCGGTATCGAGCCATTGAGCGACCCGCTCGAGGACCGCCAGTTCCAGCGGGCGAGCACGCTTTTCTGGCACGGCGTGAACCGAACGAATGCCCTTGAGGACCTGGCGCACCAAGACTGATTTGCTGGGATCAGGAAAGCCTTGGTCTGTATGCCAGCGGGACAGCGCCGCCAGCCGCTGGCGCAGCGTGTTGATGGCCAGGGTAGTCGCATGGTCGGCCAAGTAGCGGGCGATAGCATCGGCAGTGGAAGGCAGCAAGCCTTTCCATTCGATTTCAAAATGGCGTATGGCCGAAGCATAGCTCCGGCGCGTGTTCTCACGCTCGGCAGCCTCAATGTACTGGGCAAGGCGGGTCATGTCACTGTCGTTACGGCGGGCTTCTTTGATCGGTCTGAAGGCAGGGATGCTGGACGCCGCAGTAAGCGGCGCCGGGGGTTCTCAGCGAGAGAACACGATTTGGGATAAATCTGGAACGTCTGTCAGCATCGCACCTAGGGCAATGCTGATCAAGATCCCGTGCAATGTGGGTGACGTTGTCGCCGGGTGGCTTCACCGCTTCACGTTTGAATTCGCCCGTGAGGCTCCTTCTCATCTTCGTCATCTCTCTCCTGAGCACATCATGTCATTGGATATGTCCGAAGAACGGGAAGGAGCCCAGTAAGACTAGCGCCATTGCTTGCTGGTGGAGACTTCATGCTTGCACCTCAGGCGCAGAACGCATCATGCCCAGGCGCTCCAGCAAGGCGACATCGGCGCCTGTGTCGGGGTTGCCGGTGGTCAGCAGCTTGTCGCCGTAAAAGATCGAATTGGCGCCGGCGAGGAAACACAGTGCCTGCACCGCATCGCCCATCTGCTGGCGGCCCGCCGACAGGCGCACACGTGCCTTGGGCATGGTGATGCGCGCGACGGCAATCGTGCGCACGAATTCAAACGGGTCCAGGTCTTCCTGGCCGGCCAGCGGCGTGCCCTCGACCTTCACCAGGTTGTTGATCGGCACTGATTCGGGGTAGGGCGACAGGTTCGCGAGTTCGGCCACCAGGCCGGCGCGCTGGCGCCGGCTTTCGCCCATGCCGACGATGCCGCCGCAGCAGACCTTGACGCCTGCACTGCGCACGCGCGCCAGCGTGTCGAGCCGGTCCTGGTAGTCGCGCGTGGTGATGATGTCGCCGTAGAAGTCGGGCGCGCTGTCGAGGTTGTGGTTGTAGTAATCCAGCCCGGCGCCCTGCAGGGTTTGCGCATGGCCGTCTTCCAGCATGCCCAGGGTGGCGCAGGTTTCCAGCCCGAGCGCCTTGACCGTGCGCACCAGCTCGGCCACTTTTTCAATATCACGGTCTTTCGGCGCGCGCCAGGCGGCACCCATGCAGAAACGGGTGGCGCCGGCGTCCTTGGCGCGCTGCGCAGCGATTTTCACCTCATGCGGCTCCATCAGCTTGGTGGCTTCCACGCCGGTGTCAAAGCGTGCCGCCTGCGGGCAATAGTTGCAGTCTTCCGGGCAGCCGCCGGTTTTGACCGACAGCAGCGTGGCGAATTCAACGCGTGAAGGGTCGAAGTTTTCACGGTGCACGGTTTGGGCCTGGTGCATCAGTTCTGGAAAAGGCAGGTCAAACAAGGCCTCGATGGCATCAACACTCCAGCGGGCCTCGGGGCGGGCCGGGACGCTCTGGCGCGGGCGGTGCAGGGTGACGGGTTGTTCAAAAACGCTGGACATGTCGTTGTTCCTTGAAGCGATACACATTTCGTATCTGGTATCTAGGTTGCGGGATGCTGCTGCAATCTGAATGGCGTTGAAAGGGTGTGAAGTCTGGCCGAGCGCATCCGCTGGCTGCCGGGCGACGGCCAGTTCACTCAAGGCCTGGACCAATTCGTCGATATCGGCCTCTGTGTGGGCTGCCGACAGCGCGATACGCAGCCGCGCTGTGCCGTCGGGCACGGTGGGCGGGCGAATCGCTGGAACCCACAGACCGCGTTCGCGCAGGCCCTCCATGACGGCCAACGCTTCATCATTGCGGCCAATCAGCAGCGGCTGAATGGCCGTGAGCGAGGCGCCGAGCTGCCAGGCGCTACCTTGCAGGCGCTCGGCAAGGCCGTGTCGCAGACGCGTGATGAGCTGGATCAGATGGGCTCGCCGCCATTCGTCTTGCTCTATCAATTGCAGACTGGTGAGCAAAGCGCTGGCCAGCAGCGCAGGCGCGGCGGTAGCAAAAATATAGCTGCGCGTTTTTTGCAGCAGCCATTCGACCAGGGCATCGCTGCCCGCCACAAAGGCTCCCGCCACGCCGGCTGCCTTGCCCAGTGTGGCCATATAAAGTACGCGCGGCGAGGCGCTTGCCCCGCTCAGCCCGAAGTGGGCCAGGCAACCACGACCTTGCGGACCCAGCACGCCAAAACCGTGCGCATCATCCAGCAGCAGCAACGCGTCGTGGCGCTCGCAAAGTGCCAGCAGGGCCGGAACGTCGGCGAGATCACCGTCCATGCTGAACACCGCGTCGCTGATGACCAGTTTTCGTCGAGCCGGACTCTGCATCAGCGCTTCGTCCAGCGCTGTGAGGTCGGCGTGTGCGTAACGGTGAATCTGTGCACGCGAGAGCCGCGCGCCGTCGATCAGGCAGGCATGGTTGAGTGCGTCGGAAAAAATAGCATCGCCCTGGCCCACCAATGCGGGGATGATGCCGATGTTGGTGGCGTAACCGGCATAGAAGTACAGCGCGCGGGGCAGACCGACAAAAGCAGCCAGTGCCTGCTCCAATGCCTCGTTGGCAGCGCTGTGGCCGCTGACCAACGGCGAAGACGCCGCCCCCACGCCAAAACGCTGCGCCCCCGTGCAGGCTGCTTCTATGAGCGCCGGATGGTTGGCCAAGCCCAGGTAGTCGTTGCTGCAAAACGCCAGCATGCTCTGGCCATCGACCTGCAGGCGGGCGCCGCTTTCCGGCAGCACCACGCGCCGGCGGCGGCGCAGGTGGCTTTCGTCCAGCGCAGCCAAACGTGCAGGAAATTCGTCAAGCCAGGAAGAGGTCTGCGGAGAACAAGTGCTTATCGCCATGCCAGGGGGAGCTCCATCGTGATTGTTCGGGCATCAGGCACGCACTGCCAGGCCAAGCGGGCCAGCAAAGGCGCGTTCAGGTGTTGCTGCAAAAAGCTGATGTTGTCGTCTTGCGCCAGCATGGCCGGATCGACGTGGTTGGCAACCCAGCCGGCCAGGCTCAAGCCGCGCGCGCGTATGGCCTCGAGCGTCAATAACGCGTGGTTCAGGCAGCCCAGCCGCAGGCCGACGACCAGAACCACCGGCAGGCCCAGTGCCTGGGCCAGGTCCGCGCCGGTCTCGCTTGCCGAGAGTGGTACCAGAAAGCCTCCCGCGCCTTCCACCACCACCGCATCGGCCAGCTGCAACAGCTGCCGGTGGCAGGCGACGATGTGGGCAATGTCAATGGTGCGGGCGGCCCGGGCGGCGGCTACATGCGGCGACACCGCGTCGGGCAGCAGCACCGGGTTGTCCAGCGCTGCGGGCACTGCGAGGGTGGAGGCCGCGCGCAGCGCCAGCACGTCTTCGTTGACTTCGCTGCGGTGGATCAGCGTGGTCCCTGCTGCTACCGGCTTCATGCCGACGACGTGCTTGTGGTGGCGTGCCAGTGCATGCAGCAGCGCCGTGCTGACCAGGGTTTTGCCGACACCGGTATCGGTGCCGGTGACAAAGCAGGAGATGGTGCGTTGCCCGGTCATCGCCAGCTTGTTTCTTCAGCCAGCGTGGCCTGCAGTGCGGCAAGCGCACCGCGCGCCAGGTGCGTGCCGCTTTCTTCGTCGATCACGTAGGGCGGCATGGCGTAAATGGTGCGGCCTATAGGGCGAAGCAGAACGCCGTGCGCCATTGCGTGCTGGTGGTAACGCTGCGCAAAGTGAGGCAGCGAGGTGTCCACATCCCAGGCCCAGATCATCCCCAGGTGGCGCGCGTGCCGGATGCGTGGATGGCTGCTCAGAGGGGCAAAAGACTGATCCAGCGTCCGGGCCAGAACAAGGTTGTTGGCCAGCACATCGGTTTGCGCAAACAGCGCCAGGGTTGCCAGCGCGGCCCGGCAGGCCAGCGGATTGCCGGTGTAGGAGTGTGAATGCAGAAAGCCGCGCGCCACTTCGTCGTCGTAAAAGGCCTCGTACACCGCGTCGGTGGTCAAAACTGCGGACAGAGGCAGTGTGCCGCCGGTCAGACCTTTTGACAGGCAAATGAAGTCGGGCAGGATGCCTGCCTGCTGGTGCGCGAACATGGTGCCGGTACGGCCAAAGCCTGTGGCAATTTCATCCACCACCAGATGAACCTCGTAGCGATCACACAGCGCGCGAATCCGGCGCAGGTAGCTTGCGTCGTGCATGGCCATGCCGGCTGCGCATTGCACAAGGGGTTCAACGATCAGCGCCGCGGTTTCCTGGTGGTGTTCATCCAGCCAGGCCTCCAGCGCGGCGGCGGCGCGCTGCGCCACGTCGGCGGCGCTTTCGCCGGACTGGGCGGCGCGTGCATCCGGGCTGGGTACGGTGGCGGCCAGCCGCACCAGTGGTGCATAGGCTTCGCGGAAGATGGCGATGTCGGTCACGGCCAGCGCGCCCACGGTTTCTCCGTGGTAGCCCCCGGACAGGCCTACAAAACGGCACTTGCCGGGGCGTCCGGTGTTGCGCCAGTAGTGCGCGCTCATCTTCAGCGCAATCTCGGTTGCCGAGGCGCCGTCGCTGCCATAAAAGGCATGGCCCAGTCCGGTCAGCGCGGCCAGTTGTTCTGACAGCTCCACCACCGGCTGGTGTGTGAAGCCTGCCAGCATGACGTGGTCGAGTCGGCCCAGCTGGTCCACCAGGGCCGCCTGAATGGCCGGATGGTTGTGCCCGAACAGGTTGACCCACCATGAACTGATGCCGTCCAGGTAACGATTGCCTTCAAAGTCATGCAGCCAGACACCTTCGGCACGTGACACAGGTACCAGGGGCACGGCTTGCGAGGCGTGCTGCTTCATCTGCGTGCAGGGGTGCCACACATGCCGCAGGCTGCGCTGGCTCATGGTCTGGTTGTCCATTGCGTTCGCCGGGAAGTCAGGAGAAAGACGGTTTCAGCGGACCTGCACCGGAATGCCGGAGCGCGCGTCCTTGATGCGGTTGCTCTCGTCGACAAACACCAGCTTAGGCTCGAAGCTCGCTACCCGGTCGGCTGGCAGCTGGCCAAAAGCCGCAATGATGATCAGGTCGCCAACAGCGGCCTGGCGTGCCGCCGAACCGTTGACCGAGATGGTGCCGCTACCGCGCTGCGCCCGTATGGCGTAAGTCACAAAACGCGCGCCGTTGTTGATGTTCCAGATGTGGATCTGCTCGAACTCGGCAATGCCCGAAGCATCCAGCAAGTCGTCGTCAATGGCGCATGAACCCTCGTAATGCAGTTCGCACTGGGTGACAGTGGCACGGTGGATTTTTCCAGCTAAAAGGGTACGTTGCATAGCGTCTCCAGCCTCGAGGCTTGGTGAGAGTGTGGGCTTGGAAAAACGGGGCTTCCTTCGTCCGCGCAGGTATCGAAATGTTCCGAAGATGTGGCCAATACCTCACTGAGGTGTTGACTGGCTAGCAGGGGATCGGCGGCAGTCAGGTCAACTTACTGCGTCGGTACGAACCGAGTCAAGTCCACGGCTTTGGGTGCTGTCCATCCCAGATATCCGACCACAATGTGCCAGCAGGACCTCGGAACGGATTCTAGTACAGCCGGCTGAGGGCTCACCCTCTCTCCTATTCCTCCGATAGCGTGCTAACCACAGGATAGTTCGCGAAGCAGCTATGCTTGCCGCCAACATTTGTATGAGACAACGAAAAAAATGAATAGTCTGCACTTTTGCGATGCCATCATGGCACTTCCTGCGCACGCCGATGCAGGCCGGGCGCTAGACGAAGACCTCGGGACAGGAGACTTGACTGCCGGCCTGGTGGACCCAGTGCAACGCAGCCAGGCCCGCGTGCTGGCGCGTGAAGCTGCAGTGATTTGCGGTCGGCCCTGGGTGGAGGCGACTTTGCAGCGACTGGACCCGCAGGCCGACCTGGTCTGGCATGTGCGTGATGGCCAGTCCTGCAGTGCCAACCAGGTCATTCTGGAAATCCAGGGAAATTCGCGCGCGCTGCTCAGCGGCGAGCGCACCTTGCTTAATTTCCTGCAGTTGCTCAGCGCCGTGGCCACGCAGACGGCGGCCTATGTGCGGGCCGTGCAGGCGGTAGCGGGCAACCGGGCCCGCATTGTGGACACCCGCAAAACCCTGCCCGGTTTGCGGCTGGCCCAAAAATACGCGGTGCGCTGCGGCGGCGGCAGCAACCACCGCATCGGCCTGTACGACGCGGTGCTGATCAAGGAAAACCATATCGCGGCCGCCGGTGGCGTCACGGCTGTTTTGCAGCGTGCTGCCGACGTGGCGGCCCGGGCAACTTTTGTCGAGATCGAGGTCGAGACCCTGACCCAACTGGAAGAAGCGCTCGCTGCCGGTGCCCAAATGGTTTTGCTCGACAACATGGACCTGGCGCAGCTCCGCGAGGCGGTGCGTATCACGGCGGGCCGGGCGATTCTGGAAGTGTCGGGCGGCGTCGGGTTGGACACGGTGGCCGGCATTGCCGCCACCGGGGTGGACCGCATTTCCATCGGAGCCCTGACCAAAGACATCAAGGCGATTGATTTTTCCATGCGGTTTACGCAGCTGTGAGGCCCGCCATGAGTGACGCCGCAACCACTGTCCAGTCCCTGGTGCGCATTGACTACGAGCAGCCCTCCTGCCCGACGCGCCATGCCTGGGCGCGCGTGCCGGTGGAGCCGGCGCAGGATGAACGCGCTGTGCTCAAGGACCGGATTCGCCGCCTGCTGAAGGAGCGCAACGCTGTCATGGTGTCGCACTACTACGTGCATCCCGACCTGCAGGACCTGGCCGAGGAAACCGGCGGGCTGGTCAGCGATTCGCTGGAAATGGCGCGTTTCGGGCGTGACCATGCGGCAACCACATTGGTGGTATCAGGCGTGCGTTTCATGGGTGAGACCGCGAAAATTCTCTCACCGGAAAAACGCGTGCTGATGCCCGACGTCGACGCCACCTGCTCGCTGGATCTCGGTTGCCCGGTGGACGAGTTCAGCGCCTTCTGCGATGCCCACCCCGACCGCACCGTGGTGGTTTATGCCAACACCAGCGCCGCGGTAAAAGCACGTGCCGACTGGCTGGTGACCTCCAGCTGCGCGCTGGACATCGTCAGGGCATTGAAGGAGCAGGGCCAGAAAATTCTGTGGGCACCCGACCGGCACCTGGGCGACTACATCCAGCGTGAAACCGGCGCCGACATGTTGATGTGGAACGGCAGCTGCATCGTGCATGACGAGTTCAAGTCCTTTGAACTGGAGGCGCTGAAGAAGGAACACCCGAAAGCGAAGGTACTGGTGCATCCGGAATCACCGGCGGACGTGATCGCGCTCGCCGACGCGGTGGGTTCGACCTCGGGCATCCTCAAGGCGGCGAGCGAGATGGATGCCCGCGAATTCATAGTCGCCACCGACAACGGCATGATGCACAAGCTGCGCACGCTGAACCCCGGCAAGGTGTTTATCGAAGCCCCGACAGCCGGTGACAGCGCCACCTGCAAAAGCTGCGCGCATTGCCCCTGGATGGCGATGAACGGCCTGGCCGGCCTGGCGCAGGTGTTGCAGACCTTGAGTCCGGAAGTGAACGTGGACCCTGCCCTGGGCGTGCGGGCCCGCCTGCCAATAGACCGCATGCTGGCGTTCACCGCGGCGCAGCGCGCCGGGCGGCCGGTGGGCGGGCTGGTGCCGCGCATCGGTGCGGCCTGATGCCTGCCTCGTCGGCGCGCATCGATTTTTCCGACCCCTACCTGCCGGACGGGCCGCGCCTGCGGCACGTGTTTAGTCGCCCTCGCCAAATACTGGCAGCGCATGAAGCTGCGCAGGTGCGGCCGGTGCTTGATGCCGTGCAAGCCGCAGCCGCACAAGGTTTCTGGTGCGTGGGCTATCTTCGCTACGAAGCCGCACCGGCCTTTGACGCGGCGCTGGCCGTGCATGCGGCGCAAGGTCCATTGGCCTGGTTTGCGGTTTATGACGAAGCATTGCCCTGGCCAGTGGACAACAATGATACTGACTCCGCGCAGGTGCAATGGCAGGCCGCCTGCTCGCGTGCCGTGTTTGACGCCGCGCTGGACAGCATTCACCGGGCCATCGTGGCCGGTGCGCTGTACCAGGTGAATTTCACCGCGCCCCTGCACGGCGTTTTACGCGGCGAGCCGGAGGACGGCGCGGCATCGGCCCTGTTTGCCGCGCTGCAGCGCGCCCAGCCGGGAGGCTACGCAGCCTTTCTCGACACCGGCGATGAGCAACTGCTCTCGGTGTCACCCGAGCTTTTTTTTGACTGGCACAACGGCTGCATCCTGACCCGGCCCATGAAAGGCACCGCGCCGCGTGGCGCCACACCCGCCGAAGACGCGGCACGGGCGCTGGCCCTGCGCACGTCGGCCAAGGAGCGCGCCGAAAACGTGATGATCGTGGACCTGCTGCGCAACGACCTGTCGCGCGTCGCCGAGCCGTTCAGCGTGCAGGTCCCGCGCCTGTTCCATACCGAAGCTTTGCCCACTGTGTGGCAGATGACGTCGGATGTGGTGGCAAGCACGCGCGCCGGTTGTTCACTGGCCGACGTGTTTGCGGCGCTGTTCCCCTGTGGCTCGGTCACCGGGGCGCCCAAGGTCAGCGCCATGCAGATGATCCAGGCGCTGGAGCCCGAGCCGCGCGGTGTTTATTGCGGCGCTTTCGGCGTGGTGTATCCGGGTGAAAAAGGAATACGCGCCACCTTCAATGTGCCCATTCGCACCGTGACCTTGCGCGGCAGCGCGGCAACCTGCGGCATTGGCAGCGGCATCACTTCCGGTGCCTTGGCCGGGGCAGAATGGCAGGAGTGGCGCCACAAGCGCGCCTTTGTGGAGCGCGCGAGCATGCCGTTTGAATTACTGGAAACCCTGGCACTGGAAGACGGTCAATTGCGCGATGCACCGGCGCATCTGGCGCGCATGGCGGCAGCAGCAGCCCACTTCGCTTACCCCTGGTCGCTGCAGCAGGTGCAGCAGTGCCTGCAGCAGCTGGTGCAGACTCACGAGAAGGGCGTCTGGCGCGTGCGATTGCTGCTGGATTCCAGGGGGCAGGCGCGGGCCGAGGCCTTTGTCTTGCCGCCATCGCCGCAGCGCGTGCGGCTACAGCTGGCCGGTCGAGCCCTGGACGACGCGCACAGCGAGTTCGTGCGTTTCAAGACCACACGGCGCGCCCATTACGACGCCTTCATGCCGGCGGAGGAAGGCATCTTCGACACCCTGCTGTGGAACGCTGAAGGTGAAATCACCGAATGCACGCGCGGCAACATCGCGCTGCTGCTCGATGGCCGCTGGCTGACCCCGTCGCTCGATTGCGGCCTGCTGGGCGGTATCGGCCGCGCAAACGCGCTGCGAGCTGGCCGGCTCAGCGAAGGCGTTGTGCGCCTGGAAGACCTGCCGGGGGTGCAGGCGGTGGCGTTTGTGAACAGCCTGCGCGGTTGGCTGGACGCAGACCTGGAGCCGCGCCGCGGGTGACAGTCAGGGCTCAGGCCCCGGGCGGCACCAGCACGGTAGGCACGGCCACCGCATCGGTCTGCGGGTAGTCACGGCTGAAGTGCAGGCCGCGGCTTTCGTGGCGTGACTGCGCCGAACGCACGATCAGCTCGGCCACCTGGACCAGGTTGCGCAGCTCCAGCAGGTCGCGCGTGACGCGGAAGTGGGCGTAAAACTCGTCAATTTCCGACTGCAGCAGTGCGATGCGGTGCGCGGCGCGCTCCAGCCGCTTGTTGGTGCGGACTATGCCCACGTAATTCCACATCAGCCGGCGCAGCTCGTCCCAGTTGTGGGCAATCACCACCTGCTCGTCGGCATCGGTCACCTGGCTCTCGTCCCAGGCGGGCAACGAAACTTTGGAGTCATTTTTGCCTCCGGCCCTTATGGAGCGGGCGTGAGCAGCTTCCGATTTGATAGCACTCGCGACTTCCTGCGCGAACACCACACACTCCACCAGCGAGTTGCTGGCCAGCCGGTTGGCGCCGTGCAGGCCGGTGCAGGCGGTTTCGCCCGCGGCGTAAAGGTTGGCGATGTCGGTGCGGCCGGCCAGGTCGGTCAGCACGCCGCCGCAGGTGTAGTGGGCGGCCGGCACCACGGGAATCGGCTGGCGCGCGATGTCGATGCCGAGCGCCAAGCAGCGTGCGTGGATGGTCGGGAAGTGTTCGCGCACAAAGGCCTCGCCCTTGTGCGAGATGTCCAGGTAGACGCAGTCCACACCGTGTTTTTTCATCTCGAAATCAATCGCGCGAGCCACCACATCGCGCGGGGCCAGCTCGGCGCGTTCATCGTGTTCCGGCATGAAGCGGGCACCGCCTGCCGATTCCGGCAGGCGCAATAAGCCGCCTTCGCCGCGCACCGCTTCGCTGATCAGGAAGGACTTGGCTTCGGGGTGGTACAGGCAGGTCGGGTGGAACTGGATGAACTCCATGTTACCGATGCGGCAGCCGGCACGCCAGGCGGCGGCAATGCCGTCGCCGGTGGCAGTGTCGGGGTTGCTGGTATAGAGGTAGACCTTGCCGGCGCCGCCGGTGGCCAGCAGGACATCACGTGCGGCAAAGGTATGCACCGTGCCGCCGCTGCCGGTTCCCTCGTCGCGGCTGTCCAGCGCATAAAGGCCCACGCAGCGCGGCCTGCCCGTGGCGGTGTCGTTCTGGACGATCAGGTCGACGAGCGTGGTCTGTTCAAACACGTCGATGGCAGGGTGCGCCCGCACGGCCGCAATCAGGCTTTCCTGCACGACGGCACCTGTGGCGTCGGTCGCGTGCACGATGCGCCTGTGGCTGTGCCCGCCTTCGCGGGTGAGGTGCAGCGCCGGTGCGACACCCGGCTCCTGTGTGAAAGCCACACCCTGGGCCTGCAGCCAGGCAATCGCTGCCGGCGCGCCTTCCACCACCTGCGCGGTGGCCGCTTTGTCGGACAGCCAGGCGCCCGCGACCTGCGTATCGGCAATGTGGGCTGCAAAACTGTCGCCTTCCTCGCCACGCTCCAGCACGGCCGCAATGCCGCCCTGGGCCCAGCCGCTGGATCCGTCGGCGAGAGACCCCTTCGTCAGGATGGCGATGCGAAACCGCGCGTGGCCGGATGAACCGGCTTCCTGGTCTTCCAGCAGCTTCAGCGCCGTGCTGAGTCCGGCCAAACCGCTGCCAACAATCAGCACATCAAACGTGTTTGGTGAGGCCTCGGACGGCGTGCTGCCGACCAAGAGCGGTACGCGTTCGATGTGGGGCGCGACAGTAAGATGTTTCATGAGAAGCCGCTTAGCTTTGCGGAGTGGGCTCGTGCGGCGCCGGCAACCGTCTTGTAACGGGGGACAGCCTGAAGTCCTATGCGCTGCCAAATCATCATTTTTTGTGACACAGTAAGACTAAGAGGGCGCAAACCAGGATGGCGCTGGAGAGGACAGACGTGTTCAGGCAAACTGTAGCTCGATTTTGCCGGCGCGGCGCCGCACCGGGCCGACCACGATCTTTACATCGTGGCCCAGCCTGGCCACCAGCTCGAGCAGCTTGGCTTCGCTGACGCCGCGGAACTGGCCGCGGGTGATGCGCGACACCTTGGACTGGTCGATCCCCAGCAGCGCAGCGGCATCTTCCTGCGTCAGGCGGCGCGCCTTGATCGCACGGGCGATCTCGCCGGCGAGCTGGGACTTGCGTTGCATCTCGGCCGCGTCGGTGTAGCCCAGGTCGGCGTAGACGTTGGTGCTGCCTTCTTCAATGGTGATGCTTGCGTGGTCATTCATTTCTTTGCTCCTTGCTGTGCTTGCCAAACTTCGAAATCCTGTTTTGCGGCCTTCAGGCGGGTGTTGATCAAATCCAGATCTGGCTTCGGCGTCGCGATACCGCTTTTGGACTTCTTCTGGAAGCAGTGCAGGACATAGACCCAGCCGGCGAACTTGACGGTGTAGACCGCCCGATAGGTGTCGCCCTGGTGGTCCTCGACCACCTCCAGCACGCCGGCGGAACCAAAACCCGTCATCACCTTGGCATCCTGGTGCTTGCCTCCGGCCTGGGCCAGGTCGATAGCATGGCCAAAAACGTCTTTGACATCTTCTGGCATCGCATCCAGATCTCTCTTGGCGGAACTGACCCATTTGATGGGTTTGCGGGTTTGCTTCGACATCGCCTCAATTATGCCTGTTTGGACATATTTTCGCCAACTCGCCGGGGCCAGGCTTCTTTGGGAGGTGAGTTTTTTTCCGCTTGAGCCATAAGCGCGCTTATGGCGCCAAATCGACTTTAGGCTGGCCCCGTACCAGCACCACGGCAGAAACCATCAAAAATCGGCCTCACATTGGATAATCTGCCATTATTAAATGTGACAAATCAAAATTCACCGGTTTTGTTGAGGCGCCGACGGTATGGAATTACGTATTACATACCACGGTACGATTGCCATCGCTCACGCAATCCAAGGGTTGACGAGTGTTACGCCCGTATCGACAAAGTCCGACACGTTGCGTGTCACCACTGTAAAGCCGTGCTCAATCGCCGTTGCAGCGATCATTGCGTCACGCTCTGAGCGTGGGTCCGGTACATGCAGTGAAGCGCACACCGGCGCAGTGTTCTCGGTGAATGGCAGGATTCGGCCAGCGAACGCCACACGCACCCCCGCAAGCCAGGCGCGCAGCGCACTACCCTGAGGCGGCATGCGTCGCTCCAGCGCCTGGATGCCTATTTCCAACTCAAGGAGGGTGATGGCGGACAGGAAAAGCTTGCTGCTCGGCTGCCCTGCGGCCCAGGCCCGCACCTCGGCAGATTGATGGGGCTTGCC
>NZ_NBZW01000081.1 GCF_002379085.1 Polaromonas sp. AET17H-212
ACAAGCGGCAAGTCATCCACGCCAAAAGCTGATCCTCGAGCTCTCGACTCACAGGGCTGACGGGCTGTGGATAACTTCCCAAAACAAATCTTGTTGGCGTCTCTTAATCGTCCTTTTGAAAGCATACAAGGGCTGGCGTTGTTTGAGCGCAGCGAGTTTAGCCAGACCCCGCTTTTACCGAGCACCGCAGGTTGCCCCGAAGCGAAGCGCAGGGGACCCAGACCATCGGGTCGCCTTTTTCTTTGCTTACTTTTCTTTTGGCGACGTGTATAGACCGGGGACATAGGTGACAGGTGTGCGGGGACATGGTTGACACTTTCCGGCGAATTTGCCGGAGGGTCACCATGCCTTGGAAAGCACAAGACACCATGAGTCTGAAACAGGAATTTGTTGCACTGGC
>NZ_NBZW01000082.1 GCF_002379085.1 Polaromonas sp. AET17H-212
CAGTGCAACAAATTCCTGTTTCAGACTCATGGTGTCTTGTGCTTTCCAAGGCATGGTGACCCTCCGGCAAATTCGCCGGAAAGTGTCAACCATGTCCCCGCACACCTGTCACCTATGTCCCCGGTCTATACACTTCGCCAAAAGAAAGTCACCAAAGAAAAGGCGACCCGATGGTCTGGGTCCTTCCGCTTCGCTCCAGGCAACCTGCGGTGCTCGCCGAAAGCGGGGTCGAGCTCGAACTCGGCTTCGCCTCAAACAATCGCTCGCCCTTGTATGCTTTCAAAAGGACGATTAAGAGACGCCAACAAGATTTGTTTTGGGAAGTTATCCACAGCCCGTCAGCCCTGTGAGTCGAGAGCTCGAGGATCAGCTTTTGGCGTGGATGACTTGCCGCTTGTT
>NZ_NBZW01000083.1 GCF_002379085.1 Polaromonas sp. AET17H-212
CGTACGCATACCTGAAGGACATCCTCGAGCGGCTGCCCACGCAGCCGGCCAGTCGCGTCCAAGAGCTGCTGCCGCATCGCTGGCAGGCCCCTCTCTCCACTACTTGACCCTGTCGGCCGTCGTCAAGACGGGATCACCGCGCGCTTACGTTGCATGCGCAGATAAAAAAACTCCGCATCTTTCGAGGCGGAGTTTTCTGTTTTTAGATCAAGGTATTTTCAGCCGGACAAAAGAAAACGCCCAGTTGACTTTATCAACTGGGCGCCTCTTGCTGTAAGAGCCTGACGATGTCCTACTTTCACACGGGAATCCGCACTATCATCGGCGCTAAGTCGTTTCACTGTCCTGTTCGGGATGGGAAGGAGTGGTACCAACTT
>NZ_NBZW01000084.1 GCF_002379085.1 Polaromonas sp. AET17H-212
GGCGTGTTTGATGTCTATTTCGCACACCACCATTGCCTGGAAATTGACTTGAGACAGCCGGCTGTGGATTAATTCAAACCGTCAACCATGTCCCCGTACACCTGTCCACCATGTGTCCGGTCTATACACTTCGCCAAAGAAAAGTACCCAAAAGAAAGGCGACCCGATGGTCTGGGTCCCCTGCGCTGCGCTCCGGGGCAACCTCCGGTGCTCGCCAAAAGCGGGGTCTGGCTAAACTCGCCTGCGGCTCAAACAACGCCAGCCCTTGTATGCTTTCAAAAGGACGATTAAGAGACGCCAACAAGATTTGTTTTGGGAAGTTATCCACAGCCCGTCAGCCCTGTGAGTCGAGAGCTCGAGGATCA
>NZ_NBZW01000085.1 GCF_002379085.1 Polaromonas sp. AET17H-212
CTGTCACCTCGCTTGAGCAGCCCGAACACAACCGTTTTTCGACCGGCGCCACGGCCACGAAGACCTCGCACCCGGCGTGGCCCGAAGTAAGACTCATCGGCTTCCAGTTCCCCACCCAGGGGAGAGACCTTCTCGCACTGCTCGGCCATCCGCTTTCTCAAGCGCAGATAGATCGTGTTGATCGAACGTACCGAAACGCCGCTGAGTTGTGCGCAGTCCGTCGCCGTCAAATCCATCGCAAAGTAGCGCAGGATTTGACGCAGCTTTGCTTCACTGAGTTTGGAACGCCTGAAATACCGGTTTTTCTGAACCACCATAGGAACTTAGCTCACTTGACTGTGAACTTTGCTTCCTAAGCCCC
>NZ_NBZW01000086.1 GCF_002379085.1 Polaromonas sp. AET17H-212
CGGTCAAAGCGAACTCTCGCTCCTCGACGTCATGGATGGCATCCCCGGTGGGGACGGCATCGATTTCGATCCGCCTCGTCTCAATCTCCAGATCCATGGCGCATCGTTTGACTGAGGGCTCTCAATGTTCGTTCTGGATACCAACGTCATTTCCGAGCTGCGCCATGGCAAGCCCCATCAATCTGCCGAGGTGCGGGCCTGGGCCGCAGGGCAGCCGAGCAGCAAGCTTTTCCTGTCCGCCATCACCCTCCTTGAGTTGGAAATAGGCATCCAGGCGCTGGAGCGACGCATGCCGCCTCAGGGTAGTGCGCTGCG
>NZ_NBZW01000010.1 GCF_002379085.1 Polaromonas sp. AET17H-212
GCACACCACCATTGCCTGGAAATTGACTTGAGACAGCCGGCTGTGGATTAATTCAAACCGTCAACCATGTCCCCGTACACCTGTCCACCATGTGTCCGGTCTATACAGCGACGCAAAAGAAAGTTACTTGCCGCCGGGCAACCCCCGGCCAACAGGCGCCGACAAAACAAAAACGTTCAATGGCAAGGCGGCTTAAACAGCTTCTGCCAGAACCCAAGAACCTATGCGTAGCGTTTGCTCCGCAAATTGTTCTTCATTTCCTTGAGCAGCGGGTGCAGGGTCGGGCTGCCAATGCGCAGCGCCACGCAGGTCGCGAGGATGTCGATGATCATCAGGTGCAGCAGGCGCGACACCATGGGGCTGTAGCGGTCGTAGCCCTCCGGGTGGTCGGCCGCCAGGTGGATGTGGCCGGCGGCGGCCAGCGGCGAGCCACTGGCCGTGATCACGATGGTGGTGGCGCCGTTCTTGCGCGCGATGTCACAGGCGTCCATCAGGTCACGCGTGCGGCCCGAGTTGGAGATGATCACCACGCAGTCACCCGGCTTGAGCAACGAGGCGCTCATGACCTGCAGGTGGCCGTCGCTGTAGGCGATGGCGTGCACCCCGAGGCGGAAGAACTTGTGCTGCGCGTCCTGCGCAACGATGCCTGAATTGCCAACGCCGAAAAATTCGATGCGCTGGCCGCTGGAGCAGGTCGCCACCAGGGCCAGCACGGCCTTTTCGATGAGCGCCGAGCTGGCGTCGTTGCGGTACTTCAGGAAGGCTGCCACCGTGTTGTCAATCACCTTGACCATCACGTCGCCGGTCTTGTCATCCGCATCGACACTGCGGTGAATGAAGGGCACACCTTCGCTGACATTGCCGGCCAGCTTGAGCTTGAAGTCCGACAGGCCGTCATACCCGACGCTGCGGCAAAACCGGATCACCGTCGGTTTGCTGACATGGGCACGTGCGGCCAGCTCGGTCACCGGCAGGCTGGCAAAGGCACGCGCATCGCTGAGCACCAGGCGCGCAACCCGCTGCTCGGCGGGCGCTAGGGAGGGCAGGCAGGCTTTGATGCGGTCAAGCACTGGATGAGCCCCAAACGTCGCGAACTACGTCCCCGATGGCGTATTTCAAGCAGGGGCCGCGGAACCGGCTTTGCCGGGCCGCAGGCGCAGCGGCCCCCCCGGGGGGCAGCGCAGTACGCGAAGCGACAAGCGTGGGGGTCAAGATTCCTCGCTCCACCAGTGGCTGTCCCGCGCAATCATGGCGCTGGAGGCGCTGGGTCCCCAGGTGCCGGCCGTGTAGGGTCGCGGACCATCGGTGTCATGTTGCCAGGCGTCCAGGATCGGCTCGACCCAGCGCCAGGCTTCTTCCTGCTCGTCGCTGCGCACAAACAGGTTCAACCGGCCATCGATCACGTCCAGCAACAGGCGCTCGTAGGCGCCAACACGCTCGGTGCCAAAACGCTTGTCAAAGTCGAGGTCCAACTGCACCGGTGCCAGCGTCTGGCTGGCCGCGCGTGCGCCCAGCCGGTTGTCCTGGCCTTGGGCCAGCAGGTGCAGTTCCAGCCCGTCCTTGGGTTGCAGGTTGATCACCAGCCGGTTGCCGGCGCCCAGGGGCGACTTGAAGATGGCGTGCGGCGTCGGGCGGAAGTTCACCTCGATGTGGGCGTCGCGGTCGGCCAGGCGTTTGCCGGTGCGTATGTAAAACGGCACCCCGGCCCAGCGCCAGTTGGCAATTTCGGCGCGCAGGGAGACAAAGGTTTCGGTCTGGCTGTCCGGGCTGACGCCGCTTTCCTGCAGGTAGCCGGACACGGCCTCGCCGTTGATGGTGCCGGCGGTGTACTGACCGCGAATCACGTGATGCTTCAGGGTTTCCGGTGTCCACGCCTTGAGTGAGCGCAGCACCTTGAGCTTTTCGTCACGGATCGCATCGGCGTGGGCGTTGATCGGCGGCTCCATGCCAATGGCGCAGAGCAACTGCAGCGCATGGTTTTGCACCATGTCGCGCAGGGCGCCGGTGCTGTCGTAAAAGGCGCCGCGTTTTTCCACGCCGAGCTCTTCGGCAATCGTGATCTGGATGTTGGCAATCGTCTCGCGGCGCCACAGCGGCTCGAACAGGGAGTTGCCAAAACGCAGCGCAAACAGGTTTTGCACCGAAGGCTTGCCGAGGTAGTGATCGATGCGGAAGATCTGCTTTTCCGGCAACACACGCAGCACCGCTTCGTTGATGGCGCGGTTCGAGGCGAGGTCATGGCCCAGTGGTTTTTCCAGCACCACGCGGGTTTGCGGGCCATTGAGCCCGACGGTCGCCATGTTTTCGCAGATCGCCTTGAACAGTGTCGGCGCGGTGGCCAGGTACATCACCACGGTGTCGGCCTGGCGTGCTTTGAGCAGGGTGGCGAGTTCCGCATAGTCGGCCGGACCGGACAGGTCCATGCGCAGGTAGTGCAGCAACGCGGCAAAACGTTCGAATTCGTCACCGGTGGGGCGTTTGGCCAGCTCGACACTGTCAAAACGTGCGCGTATCAAGGCGCGGTATTCTGCATCGCTCATGGCGTCGCGGCCCACGCCCACAATCCGGCCATCCGCGGGCAGCGAGCCGTGCCGGAAGGCCTGGAACAGCGCGGGCATCAACTTGCGCCAGGTCAGGTCGCCCGTGCCACCAAACAGGACCAGATCAAAACTCATGTTCCACCTTCCGGATCGCCCGATATGTAATAAAGTTTCATATTATTTTGCCATAATGGTAACTCAACCAGGTTATGGTCTTACAGTGAATGCCCTGGCCGTGACCCATCTACACTTTCACCATGAACCAACTCGAAGCCCTCAAGCAGTTCACCACCGTGGTGGCCGACACCGGTGATTTCAGACAGCTGGACGCCTACAAGCCGCAGGACGCGACCACCAACCCCTCGCTGATCCTGAAAGCCGTGCAAAAGCCCGACTACCAGCCACTGCTGGCGGATACCGTGGCGAAGTTTCGCGGCCGCGCGCTGGATGAAACCATGGACCGGCTGCTGGTGCGTTTTGGCTGCGAGATCCTGTCCATCATTCCGGGCCGGGTGTCGACCGAAGTGGATGCGCGCCTGAGCTTCGACAGCAATGCCACCTTCACGCGCGGCGAACGCATCATCGAGCTGTACGAAGCCGAGGGCATCCACATCGACCGCGTGCTGATCAAGGTGGCTGCCACCTGGGAGGGCATCCAGGCCGCGCGCCGGCTCGAAGACCGGGGCATCCACACCAACCTGACCCTGCTCTTTTCCTTCTGCCAGGCGGTGGCCTGCGGCCAGGCCGGGGTACAGCTGATTTCACCCTTCGTCGGCCGTATTTACGACTGGTACAAAAAGTCGGCCGGGGCCACGTGGGACGAGGCCGCGCATGCCGGCGCCAACGACCCCGGCGTCCAGTCAGTGCGCCAGATCTACAACCACTACAAGAAATTCGGCATCAAGACCGAGATCATGGGTGCGAGTTTTCGCAATATCGGGCAGATCACCGCCCTGGCCGGCTGCGACCTGCTGACCATCAGCCCTGAGCTGCTGGGCCAGCTGGCCGCCAGCGAGGCGCCGCTGGCGCGCGCGCTGGACGCCCGGGCCGCCCAGGCGCTGGACCTGCCGGCCGTCGGCTTTGACGAGGTGATCTTCCGCTACGCACTCAACGAAGATGCGATGGCCACCGACAAGCTGGCCGAAGGCATACGTGCCTTTGCCGCGGACGCGGTCAAGCTTGAACAGCTGATGCAGGCTGCCTGAGTCCGGCCGATGAACCGACCCCCTTGCCACCAGACCCCGGCCTGGGCTGCGCTGCAGGCGCAGTTTGAGGCGACCGGGAAAAGTTTCGACCTGCGCCAGGCCTTTGCGGCCGATCCCGGCCGGTTCGCTGCCTTCAGCCAGGAGGCGCCGCACGTTTTTGCCGACCTCTCCAAAAACCTGGTCGACGCACCCACCCAGGCCTTGCTGCTGGACCTGGCGCGTCAGCGTGGCGTGGAGCCCTACCGCGACGCGATGTTTGCCGGTGAGAAGATCAACCGCAGCGAAGACCGTGCGGTCATGCATTTTTTATTGAGAAATCCGGCTCCAGCCCAGACGGGACGGGCGTCAGAAGCTCCTGAAAATATAGCGACCGGGCTTCGCCAAGTACACGAGACCCTGGCCGCCATGCTGGCCTACGCCGAGCAGGTGCGTGCAGACCCTGCCATCACCGACATCGTCAACATCGGCATAGGCGGCTCCGACCTCGGTCCGCAGATGGCGGTGCTGGCGCTCGACGCGTTTCGCATTCCCGGCAAGCGCTTTCACTTCGTCTCCAACATCGACGGGCAGGAGCTCGCCAGCGTGTTGGCGCGGGTCCAACCGCAGAACACCCTGTTCCTGATCGCGTCAAAAACCTTCACGACCACCGAAACCATGACCAATGCCCTGTCGGCAAAGCACTGGTTCGAGGCACAGGGTGGACAGGACATCGCGCGCCATTTCGCGGCACTGACGACCAACGTCGCAGCGGCCCAGGCCTTTGGCATCAGTACGACGTTTGGCTTCTGGGACTGGGTGGGCGGGCGTTATTCGCTGTGGTCAGCCATTGGCCTGCCGCTGGCCATCAGCATAGGCGCCCAGGGTTTTCGTGAGTTGCTGGCGGGCGCCCACGCGATGGACGGTCATTTCCGCACGGCACCGCTGGCGCAGAACCTGCCGGTGCGCCTGGGTCTGCTCGATGTCTGGTACCGCAACTTTCACCGTTTCACCAGCCGCAGCCTGGCACCCTACAGCAGCGCCTTGCGCCGCTTGCCGGCGTATCTCCAGCAGCTGGAAATGGAGAGCAACGGCAAACGCGTGGACGCCCAGGGCCAGGCGCTGCCTTTTGCCACCGCGCCCGTGCTCTGGGGCGAGCCCGGCACCAATGGCCAGCACGCCTATTTCCAGATGCTGCACCAAGGCACGGACGTGGTGCCGGTCGAGTTTGTCGCGGTCAAAAAATCCTCCCCTGGCTTGCCGGGCCACCACGACAAGCTGCTCGCCAACGTGCTGGCCCAGGCCCAGGCGCTGATGCTGGGTCAGAGCGACGCCGCCGGCCATAAACACTTCCCGGGCAACCGGCCCAGCACTTTCCTGCTGCTCGAAGAACTGAACCCGGCCAGTCTGGGCGCGCTGATTGCACTGCAGGAACACCGCGTGTTTGTCAGCGGTGCCATCTGGGGCATCAACAGCTTTGACCAGTGGGGCGTCGAGCTCGGCAAGGTGCTGGCCAAAGACATTGAGCCGCGTCTGCGCAGTGGAAATGTTTCGGGGCTGGACGCCTCGACGGCGGGCTTGCTGCAGCGCTTGCGCTGAGGGGCAGCCGCAGCGCAAGCGCGGGTCTGGCCTATCATGGCGCGGGGTATTTGCCCCGTCTTTATCCTGAGGAGGAGAAAAAACATGAACTTCGGTCAAGCCATTTCCACCTGTTTCGCCAAGTACGCGACCTTTTCCGGTCGCGCATCGCGCCCTGAATTCTGGTGGTTTTTCCTGTTCCAGGTCCTGGTCTCCATTGCCGCTTCGATGATGGGTGACATGCTCAGCGGCCTGGTCGGTCTGGTCCTGCTGCTGCCGGCCCTGGCCGCAGGCACGCGCCGTCTTCACGACATTGGCAAAAGCGGCTGGTGGCAGCTCATCATGCTCACCGTCATCGGCTGGTTCGTGCTGGTTTACTGGTGGGCCCAGCCGGCCCGTGACGCTGGCAACGAATACGCGCCGGCCTGAGTTTCGAACGCACATGAAAAAACCCGCAGGGCGCGAGCCCTGCGGGTTTTTCTTTGTGTCCGCCAACTGGAGCGCTGCCGGACGCAGCATGAGGGCTTAGCGCAAGGCGCGGGGTCGCAGACAGTACCAGAGGTACGGCCAGACCCCGCAACGCGGCGATCAGCCCTCAGGCAAGGACATTTACATGCCCATGCCGCCCATGCCGCCCATTCCACCCATGTCGCCGCCACCCATGCCGCCGCCAGCGCCGGACTCGTCTTTCGGAGCCTCGGCCACCATGCACTCGGTCGTCAGCATCAGCGACGAGACGGACGCTGCATTTTGCAGGGCCGTGCGGGTCACTTTGGTGGGGTCCAGAATGCCCATGTCGATCATGTCGCCGTACTGGCCGTTCTGGGCGTTGTAGCCGTAGTTGCCTTTGCCGGCCAGCACAGCGTTCACGACAACGCTTGGCTCTTCGCCGGCGTTGGAGACGATGATGCGCAGCGGCTCTTCGATGGCGCGCAGGATCAGCTTGATGCCGGCGTCCTGGTCAGCGTTGTCACCCTTGATGACGCCGGCCGACTGCTTGGCGCGCAGCAGAGCCACGCCGCCGCCAGCCACAATGCCTTCTTCCACAGCAGCGCGGGTAGCGTGCAGGGCGTCTTCGACGCGGGCTTTTTTCTCTTTCATTTCGACTTCGGTGGCAGCGCCAACCTTGATCACGGCCACACCGCCGGCGAGTTTCGCAACGCGCTCCTGCAGTTTTTCGCGGTCGTAGTCGGACGTGGCTTCTTCGATCTGGACACGAACCTGCTTGACGCGGGCTTCGATGTCAGCCGCCGCGCCGGCGCCGTCGATGATGATGGTGTTTTCCTTGCCCACTTCGATGCGCTTGGCCTGGCCGAGGTCGGCCAGCGTGACTTTTTCGAGGGTCAGGCCGACTTCTTCAGCGATGACCTTGCCGCCGGTCAGGGTGGCGATGTCTTCCAGCATGGCTTTGCGGCGGTCGCCGAAACCAGGGGCCTTGACAGCCACAACCTTCAGGATGCCGCGGATGGTGTTGACCACCAGCGTTGCCAGGGCTTCGCCTTCGACGTCTTCCGAGATGATCAAGAGCGGACGGCTGGACTTGGCCACTTGCTCCAGGGTCGGCAGCAGGTCACGGATGTTGCTGATTTTCTTGTCGTAGAGCAGCACAAACGGGTTGTCCAGAATCGCGGACTGCTTTTCCGGGTTGTTGATGAAGTAGGGCGACAGGTAGCCGCGGTCAAACTGCATGCCTTCAACCACGTCGAGTTCGCTGTTGAGCGACTTGCCGTCTTCAACGGTGATGACGCCTTCCTTGCCAACCTTGTCCATCGCTTCGGCGATGATCTTGCCGACTTCTTCATCGCTGTTGGCGGAAATCGTACCGACCTGGGCAATTTCCTTGCTGGTGGTGGTGGGCTTGGAAGCTTTTTTCAGCTCTTCGACCAGGGCCGTCACAGCCTTGTCGATGCCGCGCTTCAGGTCCATCGGGTTCATGCCGGCGGCGACATATTTCATGCCTTCGCGGACGATGGCCTGGGCCAGCACGGTAGCGGTCGTGGTGCCGTCACCAGCGATGTCGGAAGTCTTGGAAGCAACTTCCTTGACCATCTGCGCGCCCATGTTCTGCAGCTTGTCCTTGAGTTCGATTTCCTTGGCGACGGACACACCGTCCTTGGTCACCGTAGGGGCGCCGAAAGAGCGCTCGAGCACCACGTTGCGGCCTTTGGGGCCCAGGGTGACCTTGACTGCGTTGGCCAGGATGTTCACACCCTCGACCATGCGTGCGCGGGCTTCGCCGCCGAAAATTACGTCTTTTGCTGCCATGTGTGGCTCCTAAAAAGGGTTAAATAAGGTTTAATTAAGCCGCCAGCCCAATGAATACGGGCGCAAGCAGCTATTAATTTAATAGTGACTGAAGGTCGCCGGAGAATTACTTCTCGACAACAGCAAACAGGTCGTCTTCTTTCATGACGAGCAACTCGTCGCCGTCGACCTTGACGGTCTGGCCGCTGTATTTGCCGAACAGCACGCGGTCACCGACCTTGACGGCCATGGCGCTGATTTCGCCCTTGTCGTTCTTTTTGCCCGGGCCCACAGCCAGCACTTCGCCTTGATCAGGCTTTTCGGCGGCGCTGTCAGGAATGACGATGCCGGAGGCGGTTTTGGTTTCGTTTTCAACACGTTTGACGATCACGCGATCGTGCAGGGGACGAAGTTTCATGGGAGCTCCTTGTTTTGAAACAGTGGGTTGGGGATCAAAAAACAGCACGCGCAAGCGTGCTGCCTGTGAACTGGCTGAGATGAAGTGGCTGCTGTTAGCACTCCATATCGGCGAGTGCTAATCATAAGGCCGTTTGATGGCAGTTTCAAGCATGCCGCTGCAAAACAGCGCCAATCGGGCACCACTGAATGCCCCCTCCCGCGTTGCGGGGAGGCGCATGCCGGCCCGCAACCGGCTGGCCGTTTTTGTCCTACATCGCTTTCATCGCCTTCTGACAGCAGGCGGCCACCCGGCTTGCCTATAGTCGATCCCATGGCGATCACTTCATGAAACGGTGTGGGCCCCCATCCCCAAGGAGCAGCGATGAATCACATGAATCACTTTCCCGCCGACCTGGCAAGCCGGTCCGCTGGGCTCCGCTCGGGCGACAGACCCTCCCATGACCGGAAAAATCCGGCGGGCGCTGGCCGTATGGGCTTCACCCGCCCGGTTTGGCCATTTCTGGTGGCCGCCAAACGCGATCAGGAAAAGCCGCAGGTTTCGGGCAACCCGGATCCGCTGAGCTTTTCAAGTTGAGCAGGCCGCAAACACCTCCGAAGAAATGCCGATGCAAGAAGTGAGTGCAGGACAAGACGGCACGAACAAAACGCAGCTCCAACCGAATCCTCATGCCTTGCCCTCTGATGGACTGGGTTGCTGCCAACTCATCGAGCCATCGCCTTCTGTCCGCTGACATGGGCTCCAAGGGCCCCTTCAACAAAAAAGCCACCCTGTCGGGTGGCTTTTTTGTTGCCACGCGGGCGTTTATTGCCTTACAGGCCGGCTGCCGCCCGTAGGGCCGCAACTTTATCGGTACGTTAGTTTCGGCCGGGCCGACGGCCCTTAACTCCGCTTCGCGAAGTTAGCCTGCGCTGAAAGCAGACAAGCTCGCTTTGCTCGAGGCCTTACAGGCCTGCGGCCGCGCGAAGCGCCGCCACCTTGTCTGTCTTTTGGTCTGCGTTCACATTCGCAATGCGAAGATGAACTTCGCCCGCCTACCGATACCGCGCGATGCGCGGCGGCCCTTACAGGCCGGCTGCCGCCCGAAGGGCCGCAACTTTATCGGTACGCTCCCAGGTGAATTCCGGCTCGTCACGGCCGAAGTGGCCGTAGGCAGCGGTTTTTTCGTAGATCGGACGCAGCAGGTCCAGCATCTGGATGATGCCCTTCGGACGCAGGTCGAAATGTTCATTGACCAGCGCCGAGAGTTTCTCGTCGGACATCACGCCCGTGCCTTCGGTGTACACCGTGACGTTCATCGGGCGTGCCACGCCAATCGCGTAGGCCACCTGGATCTGGCACTGGCGCGCCAGGCCGGCGGCGACGATGTTCTTGGCCACATAACGGGCGGCGTAAGCAGCCGAACGGTCCACTTTCGAGGGGTCCTTGCCCGAAAACGCGCCGCCGCCGTGCGGGCAGGCGCCACCGTAGGTGTCCACAATGATCTTGCGTCCGGTCAGGCCACAGTCGCCCTGCGGGCCGCCGATGACAAAGCGGCCGGTGGGGTTGATCAGGTACTTGGTGTCCTTGAGCCATTCCTTGGGCAGCACCGGCTTGATGATTTCCTCGATGATGGCTTCAGTAAATGACGCTTTCATCTTCGTGGCGGACTCGGATTGGTCCGGGCTGTGCTGGGTCGACAGCACCACGGTGTCGATGCTGTGCGGTTTGCCGTCCACGTAACGCATGGTGACCTGGCTCTTGGCGTCCGGGCGCAGGAACGGCAGGCGGCCATCCTTGCGCAGCTGGGCCTGGCGCTCGACCAGGCGGTGGGCGTAATAAATCGGCGCGGGCATCAGCTCGGGCGTTTCGTCGCAGGCGTAGCCGAACATCAGGCCCTGGTCGCCGGCGCCGATGTTCAGGTGGTCGTCAGACGCATGGTCCACGCCCTGGGCGATGTCGTTGGACTGCTTGTCGTAGCAGACCATCACCGCGCAGCCCTTGTAGTCGATGCCGTACTCGGTGTTGTCGTAGCCGATGCGCTTGATGGTGTCGCGTGCGACCTGGATGTAGTCCACATGCGCATTGGTGGTGATTTCACCGGCCAGCACGACCAAGCCGGTGTTGGTCAGGGTTTCGGCGGCCACGCGCGAAAGCGGGTCCTGCTTGAAGATGGCATCGAGGATGGCATCGGAGATCTGGTCGGCGACCTTGTCGGGATGGCCTTCGGAGACGGATTCGGAAGTAAAGAGAAAATCGTTCGCCATTGCGTACACTCCATGAAGTTAGTCGGCGCGTTGCCGGCTTGGGGTGCCTCGGCGAACGCTTTAGCAGTTTGGTTTAATGTCGCCCTGCAAGTTGTTCAGTAACTCGGCGACAGCGGCCATTATATTGTTTTCCTTCCGCCAGCGCAGTCCGCCCCCCTCAGCCCCGTTCCCAGCCTTTTCATGATCCTGCTGTTCCGTTTTTTCTCCCATTGGCCTTTGCGCGCGCTGCATGCGCTGGGCGCGGCCCTGGGCTGGCTGGTCTGGCTGCTCAGCCCCGCTTACCGCCGGCAGTTTCGCGCCAACGTGGCGCAGGCCGGCATCACTTTCGACGCGGCCCGGCCGGCGATTGGCGAGGCCGGACGTTTTGTCGCCGAGCTGCCCAAGCTCTGGATGCGGCCGCAGACCGAGTCCTGCCTCGGGAACGTGCAGGTCGAAGGCCAACGGCATGCCGAGCAGGCCTTTGGCCAGGGGCGGGGGGTGATTTTTTTCGGACCGCATTGCGGCAGCTTCGAGCTGGGCCCGCAGGCGCTGGCCGAGCTCTATGGCCCGATCACCGCGATTTACCGGCCGGCCCGCAAGCCCTGGCTGGCGGCGATTGAACAGGCGACCCGGCAGCGGCCGCAACTGACGGTGGTGCCCGCCAGCCTGAGCGGCATCCGGCTGATGCACAAGGCGCTCAAGGCCAACCAGGCCGTGGCCCTGCTGACTGACCAGGTGCCGCCCCAGGGGCTGGGGGTGTGGGCGCCGTTTTTCGGCCAGCCGGCCTACACCATGACGCTGGCGGCGCGGCTGGCGCTGCAAAGCGGGGCCGTGCTGCTGCCGGTGAGCTGCGAGCGCCTGCCGCGCGGCGAAGGTTATTTTCTCAAGATCTGGCCACCGGTGGCCGGCCTGCAGGCGGAGGAATTGCCGCCGGCTGAAGGCGGCCCGCGCGGCGGGCCATTGCAGGCCGACATCCTCCATGTCGTGACACGCATCAACCAGGCGATCGAGGCCATTGTCCTGAGTCAGCCCGGGCAATACCTGTGGGGCTACGCGCGCTACAAGGCTCCACGCAAGGACGCGGTTTGAAGCCCGCCCGCCAATGGCTTGGCCGTCTGGTCACCCGAACCGGCATCGGCCTGATGCAGGTGCTGGCGGTATTTCCGTTGCCGCTGGCGCGGGCGCTCGGCGTGGCCCTGGGCTGGGCGCTGTATGGCCTGGTCGGGGCGCGCCGGCGCGTCGTGCAGGCGAATCTGCGGCTGTGTTTCCCCTCGCTGGGCGAGGCCGAACGGCGCCAGCTGACCCGGCAGACCTTTGTGTATTTTGCGCAGGCCTGGCTGGACCGCGCCTGGCTGTGGCACGCACCGCAAGCCTGGGTGCAGCAGCGCGTGCGCCTGACCGGCGCGGTGCACGAACTCGCCGGCAACGAGCCCACGGTGATTTTTCTGCCGCATTTTGTCGGTCTCGACGCGGCCTGGGCCGCCGCCGCCCTGTATTCGCCGCGCCAGTCGACCACCATTTACACCGACCAGTCGAACAAGCTGGTGGACCGGTGGATACTGCGCGGGCGCCAGCGTTTTGGCCACCTGCGGCTGTTCGGACGGGTCGACGGCGTCAAGCCCATCGTGACGGCCTTGCGCGAAGGGCAGCCGCTGTACCTGCTGCCCGACATGGACTTTGGTCCCGACGATTCCGTGTTCGTGCCGTTTTACGGGTTGCCGACAGCGACCGTGCCTTCGCTGTCCCGCTTTGCCCGCCTGGGCCGCGCCAAGGTGGTGCCGCTGGTGCCGCGCCTCACGCCCTGGGGCTACGAGGTGGAGGTTCTGCCGGCCTGGACCCACTTCCCGTCGGCGGATCCGGTGGCAGATACCGCTTTCATGAATGCCCAGTTGCAGGCCTACATCGACACCATGCCGGCGCAGTACTACTGGGTGCACAAACGCTTCAAGACGCGGCCGGAAGGTGAGCCCTCGCTCTACCAGGCCGGATCAGCCGGCTTATAGGCGATTTCGGGATCCGGCCCTTGTACGACGGGCGCCAGTCGCTATAAAAACAGTAGCTACCGGACTGGGCCCAGAAAATCCTGCAGATAAGCCGCCACCCGTTCGGGCTGTTCGTGCACGATCCAGTGGGAGGCGCCCGGCACCGGTTGCAGCTGCATGGCCGGCACGTAGTCGGCCAGGCCGTCGATCAGCGCCGGCGGCAAGGCGATGTCGTCGAGCGCCCAGATCACCAGCGTTGGCAGCAGGACCATCAAGCGCTCGCGCGCCAGCGTGACCGCGGCGGCGGCCGGGTCGTTGTGCGGTGGCCCGGGCCGGGGCGGGCGCAGCGGCGAAGCGCGGTACAGGTTGCAGCCGCCCGTGAGCCCGGCGCGCCAGACTTCGCGGTACTGGTCCTTGACGCTGTCGGTGAGCCAGGCCGGCGGGTGGTCGCTGCCGTTGGTCAGAAATTGCCAGAGGCGGCGGAAATCGTCCCTGGCCAGCAGCGCCTCCGCGTCCGGACGGATCAGGAAATTCATATAGGCGCTGGCGGCCTGCTGGGCCGGCGAGTGCTGCAGCTCGCGCAAAAACGTGCCGGGATGGGGCGAGTTGATGATGGCGAGTTTTTTCATCAGCTGCGGCATGGCGGCGGCCAGGTTCCAGGCGATGGCGCCGCCCCAGTCGTGGGCCACCAGGCATTCAAGCTGGCGCTTGTCGGACGGACAGACTTCTGCCACCAGCGCGGCGATGTCCTGCATCAGGTGTTTGGGGCGGTAGGCGTCCACCTCCGGCGGTGCGCTCGACTTCTCGAAACCGCGCAGGTTGGGCGCGATGCAGAAATAGGCACCGTTTTCCGGCTTGGCAAAATGCGCCAGCAGGGCGTCCCAGACAAAAGCGCCTTCCGGAAAACCGTGCAGAAACATCAGGACGGGCCGGCCCGCTTCACCCGCCATGCGGCAGGACAGGGTGATGCCGTGGGGCAGGGGAATGAGGCGGGTGGCAATCATGGTGCTATGCATTTAGTAGCTGACTGCGTCCGTATTACTTGGGCTGCAGGCAGTTTTTGCTTGAAAAATGCACAAGCGGCAGGGCCGGCCCCGCCTGCCGGAGGGGACTCAGGCGTCGCCGGACGGTGGCTCTTCTTCCGGCGGCGGGGTTGCCGCCTTGGCTGCCTTGTCAGGCTTGACCGGCGGATGGGCCCACTGCCACAGGTGCTGGGCCACTTCTTCCACGCCTTGCCGCTTGAGCGCAGAAAACAGTTTGACATCGCCGCCACCGGCTTGCAGTCGCACAATGGACAGCGCCTTGGCCGCCTCGGTTTTGTTGAGCTTGTCCGACTTGGTCAGCAGCACCAGAAACTTCAGGCCTTCCGCGACCCGCGGTCGGATCACATCCAGCAGGATTTCGTCGAGTTCGGTCAGGCCCAAGCGCGGGTCGCACAGCAGCACCACGCCCTTGAGGTTCTCCCGCGTCTGCAGGTAGTTGCCCATCACCTGCTGCCAGCGGTATTTGGCGGCCTTGGGCACGGCCGCGTAGCCGTAACCCGGCAAATCGGCCAGCACCGCATCGGTCACCCCCTGTTTGCCGAGCGAGAACAAATTGATGCTCTGCGTGCGGCCCGGGGTCTTGGAGGCAAAAGCCAGGCGGTTGATCTGCGTCAGCGTGTTGATGCAGGTGGACTTGCCCGCGTTGGAGCGGCCGACAAAGGCAATCTCGGGATACTCATACACCGGCAGGTGCTTGAGCTCGGGGGCCGTTGTCAGGAACTTGGCGGTGTGCAGCCAGCCCATGGCAATTTTTGCCTCGGCGGACTGGGGCGGCTGGGCGGCCAGCGCGGCGGCCATTTTGGCTGCCGCTTCTTTGGGCGGCGCCCGTTTGGCGGTCGGCTTCTGCGTTTTAACGGGTGTAGATCGGGGAGATATGCTCATATTTGGGATTGTCCCCCAAGCCATTGTAAAATCAGGGGGTTTTGCGTTGGTTGGCGCCCCAGCGGGCTATTAATTTCAGCCCAAGGCTGTGCGCCGATTGCCTGGTCCACCTTAGAGTCAACTATTAAACCCCCGATATGAAGCTTGTTTCCACTTCGTTGATTACTTATTTATTTGCCGCCCTGCTGCTTGTCCCGGCTATCTCGCGGGCGGCCGGCGAGGCCGCTCCGGCCAAGGTGGCCAAGCCGGATCTGGTCAAGGGGGAGGCCACTTACACCGCGGTGTGTGTCGCCTGCCACGCGGCGGATGGCAATTCCGCGATTGCCGCCAATCCGAAACTGGCGCAGCAACACCCCGAATACCTGGTCAAGCAACTCCAGGAATTCAAGTCGGGCAAGCGCAACAATCCCGTCATGAAGGGGTTTGCCAGCGCCCTCAGCGACGATGACATGAAAAACATCGCTTACTGGGTGACCAGTAAAAAGGCCAAGCCCGGTTTCGCCAAGGACAAGGCACTGGTGACGCTGGGTGAGCGCATCTACCGCGGTGGCATCTCCGATCGCCAGGTGCCGGCTTGCGCCGGTTGCCACAGCCCGAACGGCGCCGGCATCCCGTCGCAGTACCCACGTCTGGGCGGCCAGCATGCCGAATACACCGCGACCCAGCTGACGACCTTCCGCGATGGTGGGCGCAACAACAACCTGCAGATGACGCAGGTTGCCGCCAAACTGAACGACAGGGAAATCCGCGCCGTGGCTGACTACATCGCCGGTTTGCGCTGAATTCCCTGAAAAATCCATGGAATCCTTGGCTGGGGGGAAAGGTGAAACCTGTTTCCCCGGAAAATACAGGGGCTCGCCCAGTTTGTGTTGAACCTCAGCCAGAATAGTTACTCCATACAGGGCGGGTCTTTTTCAGAAGACCCGCCTTTTTTATTGCCGCTCTACCACCGACCACCACGCATGACCGTTCCCAGCCACGCAGTTTCCACCCACGGCCTGAGGCTCAAGGCGGGCTCGCACGCCCTGCGCTCCACCGTGGAGTTGCTGTCGTCGATGCGCTTTTCCATCTCGCTGCTCACGGTGATCTGCATCGCCTCGGTGATAGGCACGGTGCTCAAGCAGCAGGAGCCGATCGGCAACTACGTCAATCAGTTCGGCCCGTTCTGGGCCCAGGTGTTTGGCGCCGTCAGCCTGTACACGGTGTACAGCGCCTGGTGGTTCATGCTGATCCTGGCCTTCCTGGTGATCTCCACCTCCCTGTGCATCAGCCGCAACACGCCGAAAATCCTCGCTGACCTGAACCAGCTGAAGGAAAATATCCGTGAACAAAGCCTGAAGGCTTTCGGGCACCGCGCCGAAGCGGCGTTGGCTGAAGGGCCCGAGGCGGCCGCGCGGCGCATCGGGCAGACGCTGGTGCAGGGCGGCTGGAAGGTCAAGCTGCAGCAGAGAAGCACATCCGGCGGCGAAGGCTGGATGGTGGCGGCCAAGGCCGGCGCTGCCAACAAGCTGGGCTACATTGCGGCACACAGCGCCATCGTGCTGGTGTGTGTGGGCGGCCTGCTTGATGGCGATCTGATCGTGCGTGCGCAGATGTGGTTCAACAACAAGGCGGTGTACGCCGGCGGTGGACTGATTGCCGATGTGCCGGTCCAGCACCGGCTGAGCGAGCGCAACCCCACCTTCCGTGCCAACCTGCTGGTCGCCGAGGGCACGCAGTCAAGCACCGCCATCCTGAACCAGCCCGGCGGCGTTCTGCTGCAGGATCTGCCTTTTGCGGTGGAACTGAAAAAATTCATTGTCGAGTACTACTCGACCGGCATGCCCAAGCTGTTTGCCAGCGAGATCGTGATTCACGACAAGGAAACCGGCGAGAAGATCCCGGCCCGGGTCGAGGTCAACCATCCGGCCCGTCACAAGGACATCGAAATCTACCAGTCCAGTTTTGACGACGGTGGTTCCAGCGTCACGCTCAAGGCGGTGCCGCTGGCCACCGGCAGCCAGGTGGCCAGCAAGGCTTTTGAAATCCAGGGCACGATTGGCGGCTCCAGCAGCCTGACCAACGGGGCCGAAAAGATGACGCTGGAGTACACCGCGCTGCGTGTCATCAACGTCGAAAATTTTGGTGGCTCGGGCAGCATGGGCGCGACGTCGGGCGCGGATGTGCGCAAGGTCGATTTGCGCCAGGCCCTCGATGCACGCCTGGGCGCGGCCAACAAGACCCGCGAAAAGAAGGAACTGCGCAATGTCGGTCCGAGCGTGACCTACAAGCTGCGCGACGCGTCCGGCCAGGCCAGGGAGTTTCACAACTACATGCTGCCGGTCAAGATGGACACGGCCGAGTTCAGCCCGGCGCTGTTTTTGCTGGGTGTGCGCGAAACCCCGGCCGAGCCTTTCCAGTACCTGCGTATTCCCGCCGACGAGCAGGGCAGCATGGAAGGTTTCCTGCGCCTGCGTCGCGCGCTGGCCGATCCGGCCCAGCGCGACAAGGCCGTCCAGCGTTATGTGCGACAGGCCATCGCCACGGACCGCCCCGATCTGGCCGAGCAGTTGTCCGCGTCCGCGTCGCGGGCACTGGCCCTGTTCGCCGGCCCCGACCAGCCGGCGGGCGGCGCCCAGGCCAGGCCGCTGGCCGGGCTGCAGGCGATTTCCGACTTCATGGAAACCAACGTGCCGGAAGACGAGCGCAACCGCGCCGGCGAAGTGCTGGTGCGCATTCTGAATGGCGTGTTGTTCGAGCTGGCGCAGCTTACGCGGGAGCAAAACGGCTTGCCGCCATTGCCGCGCGACGAAAAAACCCAGGCTTTCATGGCGCAGGCCGTGTTGTCCCTCAGTGATGCCCACCATTACCCGGCGCCCATGGCGTTTGAGCTGAAGGACTTCACCCAATTGCAGGCCAGCGTGTTCCAGGTGGCGCGTACACCCGGAAAAAATATCGTTTACCTCGGTTGTGCGCTGCTGATTCTGGGCATCTTTGCCATGCTGTATGTGCGCGAGCGCCGCCTCTGGGTCTGGCTGGCGCCGGCGGGAGAAGGTGCGGATTCGGCGGAACCCGGAACAGGACTCGAAAAGAGGCCAGAATCGGGCGCAGGCAGCCAGGCGACCATGGCCATGTCGACCAACCGCCAGACCATGGATGGCGGCAAGGAATTTGAAATGCTGAAAACCAAACTTTTACAGGTGCCACGATGAACACCACCACCCTGAACTCGCGCACCACAAACGCGACCACCATCAGCCTGCAGGAAGGCTATTTCGCCCGGCGCAATGCGCTGGACTGGATTTTTGCGGCCATCGTCCTGGCGGGCGGGCTGTACGGATTTGCCCGCTACAGCGCCTTCATGGATGTCTATGAAAAAGGCATTTTGCTGGGCGCGATTCCTGCCGTGATCGCGATGGGCTGGTTCTGGCGTCCGCTGCGTGCGCTGATGCTGCTGGTGGCCGGCTTTTCCCTGCTCGGCATCGTGTCCTACCAGGGCGATCTGGCACGCGCCGAACAGGTGTTCTGGCTCAAGTATTTCCTGTCCAGCCAGTCGGCCATCCTGTGGATGAGCGTGCTGTTTTTCATGAGCACCGCGTTTTACTGGATCGGCATGTTTGCCCGCGGGCAGAGCGGCACGATGGAATTGCTGGGCTCGCGGATTGCCTGGGTGGCTGTGGGCATGGCACTGGTCGGCACCATGGTGCGCTGGTACGAAAGTTACCTCATCGGCACCGATGTGGGCCACATTCCGGTCAGCAACCTGTACGAGGTGTTCGTGCTGTTCAGCTGGATGACCGCGGCGTTCTACCTTTATTTCGAAGCGCAGTACAAGACCCGCACCATGGGTGCGTTTGTGATGCTGGTGGTCAGTGCGGCCGTGGGTTTTCTGCTCTGGTACACCGTGGTCCGCGAGGCGCATGAAATCCAGCCGCTGGTGCCAGCCCTCAAGAGCTGGTGGATGAAATTGCATGTGCCGGCCAACTTCATCGGTTACGGCATGTTCTCGCTGGCGGCCATGGTGTCGCTGGCTTACCTGATCAAGCAACAGGCGCTGGAGACCCGCTGGTACAAACTGACGCCACTGTGGCTGCTGGGCGTGGTCCTGTGTTTTGTGCCGATTGTGTTTCGCAAGTCGACCGAAATCGGGGGTACCAATTACTGGCTCGGTTACCTGCTGGTTTCCGGCCTGATTGCCGCTGCCATTTTGCTGGGCCGCCAGCGCATTGCAGCACGCCTGCCGAGCGCCGAGGTGCTCGACGACGTGATGTACAAGGCCATTGCCGTCGGTTTTGCGTTTTTCACCATCGCCACCGTGCTGGGCGCCTTGTGGGCGGCCGAGGCCTGGGGCGGTTACTGGAGCTGGGACCCGAAAGAAACCTGGGCATTGATCGTCTGGCTCAACTACGCGGCCTGGCTGCACATGCGGCTGATGAAGGGCCTGCGCGGCACCGTGGCCGCCTGGTGGGCCCTGGTGGGGCTGGCCGTCACCACCTTTGCCTTCCTGGGGGTGAACATGTTCCTGTCGGGCCTGCACAGTTACGGAACCTTGTAGCCGGGGTTGAATCCTTGTAAGAAGTGGCTGCGTACCAAGACTAACTTTCAATCATCCACGCCATAACAAGGACACACCATGCTGATCAAGACCGACCACAGTGGCTTCGACCACACCGTTCCCAGCGACATCACGCCCGAGGGCGTCTACCAGCAGCGGCGCAACCTGATCAAGCTGATGGCCACTGGCACCGTCGGTGCGACCATCGCTTCCTGGGCCGGTCGTGACGCGATGGCGCAGGCTGTGACCAAGCCCGGGAAGCTGGCTGCTTTGCCCGGTGCCAAATCGGGGGTGGCGGGCGCGGTCACGATGGAGAAAGTGACCGACTACAAGGACGTCACCAGCTACAACAACTTCTATGAATTCGGTACCGACAAGTCGGACCCGGCCAAAAATGCCCACACCCTGGTGACCAAGCCCTGGACGGTGGCCATCGAAGGCCTGGTCAAGCAGCCGAGGACCTATGCCATCGAAGACCTGATCAAGCTCAGCGCCCAGGAGGAACGCATTTACCGCCTGCGCTGCGTCGAAGGCTGGTCCATGGTGATTCCCTGGGTCGGCTATTCGCTGGCGGAGCTGATCAAGAAGGTCGAGCCGCTGGGCAGCGCCAAATATGTCGAGTTCATCACCCAGGCCGACCCCAAGACCATGCCGTTTGTCGGCTCGCGTGTGCTGGACTGGCCCTATGTCGAGGCACTGCGCATGGACGAGGCGATGCACCCGCTGACCCTGTTGAGCTTCGGCATGTACGGCGAAGTGCTGCCCAACCAGAGCGGTGCGCCGGTGCGCCTGGTGGTGCCATGGAAATACGGTTTCAAGAGCGGCAAGAGCATTGTCAAGATCCGCTTTACCGACAAGGAACCGCGTACCGCGTGGAACAAGGCGGCGGCCAACGAATACGGGTTTTATTCCAATGTGAACCCGTCCGTGGACCATCCGCGCTGGAGCCAGGCAACCGAGCGCCGCATTGGCGAAGATGGCCTGTTTGCCAAGAAGCGCAAAACCCTGATGTTCAACGGCTACGAGGCCCAGGTGGGGCAGTTGTATGCGGGCATGGATCTGAAGAAGTTTTATTGATTCGCAGCCGGGGCGCGCCAGGACCTGACCTCTGGTCCGGC
Organism: Polaromonas sp. AET17H-212; assembly: GCF_002379085.1. Lineage (GTDB taxonomy): Bacteria > Pseudomonadota > Gammaproteobacteria > Burkholderiales > Burkholderiaceae_C > Polaromonas. The sequence goes on from NZ_NBZW01000010.1 coordinate 19,746, forward strand.
ACCCCGGCGCCGGTTCGGCTTTTCAACCATGAAAAAACTTCTCCTCCATCCGGCGGCCAAGCCCGCGGTCTTTTTTGCCTGCCTGTTGCCGTTCATCTGGCTGTTCTACAGCGCGTTGACCAACCAGCTGGGCGCCAACCCCGCGGAAGCGCTGATCCGGGCAACAGGCGACTGGACCCTGCGTTTCCTGTGTATCGTGCTGGCCGTCACGCCACTGCGGGTGATCAGCAGCACGCCCGCGCTGGCGCGTTTTCGCCGCATGCTGGGGTTGTTTGTCTATTTTTACGTGCTGGTCCACCTGCTCAGCTACAGCTGGTTCGACATGGGTTTTGATGTGGCCGACATTGTCAGGGACATCATCAAGCGGCCGTTCATTCTGGTGGGATTTGCCGCTTTCCTGCTGTTGACACCGCTGGCCGCGACCTCCTTCAATGCAGCCATCCGCCGGCTTGGCGCGAAGCGCTGGCAGATGCTGCACAAGCTGGTGTACCTGATTGCAGGCCTGGGCCTTTTGCATTTTTTCTGGATGCGCTCCGGCAAAAACGATTTTGCCGAGGTGGCGGTTTATGCGGCCATCATCGCGGCGCTGCTGGGCTGGCGTGTATGGCAGCGCTGGGGGCGGCGCAAGCATCCCGCGGCTCCCCGTCCTGCCACAGCGACGCGGCTGCAGTGACTGACTGCTCCTGATTCAGGAGCTGACGACGCACGACTGATAAGGGCTGGCGCAGGTTTTTACCTGAAACCTAGGCGTTCACCGCGCGCAGCGCCGGCCGGGTCTGGCGTCCGACCGGGTCGATGCCTGCCACAGGCAGCTGGTAGGCGCGATCGTCAAACAGGTCGATCCCGCACATCAGGTTTTCAATCCAGTCGAAAAATTCGTTCACCGCCTGCTTGCCGACGATGGGTGCGCCGTGTTGCGGCACCAGCATGGCGATGTCCAGGGGACGCACCATGTTGACCCACAGCCGCAGGATCTTGTTCGAGACCATGTAGCGGCGGTGGAAACCTTCCATCAGCGGAATGTGCGGCTTGAGACTGGTGACCGGTTGGCGCGCCTGGGCGCCGGACATCATCGACACCCCGAGATCCCCTGTGAACAGGATGCGGCTGACCGGATCATAGAAGTGAAAATTGCCTTCAGAGTGCATGAAGTGCGCCGGGATCAACCACAGTTCATTGGCGCCCAGAGGCAGGCGCCCGCCCCCGTCGGGCACGCCGATCACGCGTTTGTCGGTCTTGCCGACCTTGGTGAAATGCGGAACAAAACGCTCCCACACCCGCGAGATCACCAGCATGGCCTGGGTACTGCTCAGCCAGCGATCCAGCGAAGCGATGATGTCGGGGTCTGCATGTGAAGCGATGATGTAGGACAGCTTGTGCGGTGGAAAATGCTGCGTCATGCCCATGAACAATTCGTTGTAGGCCAGGTTGCCGCCGGGATCAATGATGGCCCCCGTGCCGTGGTCCACGATGAGAAACTGGTTGGCCTGAACCGCCTGTCCATCTTCCTCGATGAGGTCGGTGAACATCAGGCAGGCGTGATTTTTGTCGCGATAAAGTTCCAGAGGCATGTGCGTGCGTAACGTCGATTTGAAAAAACCGACTGTACTTCCACCTCTGCAGACGTCTCTTGATGGGTATCAAGAGACGTGGTCCTCATGGCAACAGTTTTTCGCCGCGGAAGGTGTCGGCCGCTGTTTCGCGCTCGCGGATGAGGTGGGCTTGTTCACCATCGACCAGCACCTCGGCGGCACGGCCCCGGGTGTTGTAGTTGCTGGCCATGCTCATGCAGTAGGCCCCCGCTGAAAGCACGGCCAGACGATCGCCGGCGGCCACAGCCAGCGTGCGGTCCCGGCCTATCCAGTCGCCGCTTTCGCAGACCGGGCCTACCACGTCGTAGGACGCCTGTTGCCTGTCCCGGTGCGGCTCCAGCGGCACGATTGCATGAAACGCCTGGTACATGGCGGGACGCGGCAGGTCGTTCATCGCGGCGTCGATCACGCAAAAATTCTTCTGCTCGCCGGGCTTGAGGTAAAGCACCTCGGTCAGGCAGACGCCGGCATTGCCCACCAGCGAGCGGCCCGGCTCGACCATGAGCTTTTTGCCGCCATGGCCGCGTGCATCCAGTTTCGCCAGCAGTTCCTGCCAAAGCACATCTGCCGCGGGCGGTGCGTCCTGGTTGTAGTTGATGCCCAGGCCGCCACCAAAGTCGATGTGTTCAATCGTGATGCCCGCCGCTTCGATGCTGTCGACCAGGTCCAGTATCCGGTCCATGGCGTCCAGGTAAGGCGTGGTCTCGGTGATCTGCGAGCCGATGTGGCAGTCGATCCCGACCACTCGCAGCCCCTGGAGCGACGCCGCGTGCCGGTAGATCCGCAGTGCATCCTCATGCGCCACGCCAAATTTGTTGCCCTTGAGGCCGGTCGAGATGTAGGGGTGGGTTTTCGGGTCGACATTGGGGTTGACGCGAATGCTGATCGGTGCGACGCGGCCCATGGCCAGCGCCACCCCGGACAGCACATCCAGTTCAGCTTCACTCTCGACATTGAAGCAGCCGATGCCGGCGGCCAGGGCCTGCCGCATTTCCGGGCGTGTCTTGCCGACCCCGGAAAAAATGACTTTACGCATATCACCGCCGGCCGCCAGCACCCGCTCGAGTTCGCCGCCGGAAACAATGTCAAAACCGCAGCCGGCACGGGCAAACACCTGCAGCACGCCCAGCGAGGAGTTGGCCTTCATGGCGTAGCAGATCTGCGCATCGCGTCCGGCAAAGCCCTGCTGGTAGGCCGCCAGGGCCGCCAGCATGGCAGCTTTGGAGTACACGAACAGCGGTGTGCCGTACTGGCTGGCCAGGTCATCGAGGCGGGCCGCTTCCAGGTACAGGCCGTCCTGGCGGTAGGCCAGCTGGGGTGCGCCCGGCAGGGCGGTCGATGCCGTCGTGTTCATGGCCGGTGCTTTCATCGCAGCGGCAAGGTCGTGGGGCCGGAGGCGGGTGGCGGTGCCGGCAGATCGCTCGGGGTGACCGTGGCGCTCTCCGGTGCGCTGGCGGCGGCAGCGGGTGCGGGCGCCGTGAAAGGGGTCATGCCCGCCGGGCGCGCCTTGGGCGGCGGCGGGAGAAAGAGGGGGCCCTTCTGGCCGCAAGCCGCAAGACCCATGGCCAAGGCGAGGGCCGCGGCCACCGTTGAAAGGCCATGAGCGCAGGAGGCAGGTGGGCGGCGGCCTAGAATTTGACGCTGGATTTGAAATCTTGCAAACATGATGGGATTGTAATGACCGACCTCGAGTATCTGGACCATGCCGAAGCCGCCCTCAAGGCGATTGAAATGGCGTGTGACCGCATCAACGACGAAACCGATGCCGACGTCGACAACCAGAGGACCGGGGGCATGATCACGCTGACTTTTGCCGACCGCAGCCAGATCATCATCAATCTCCAGAAGCCGCTTCAGGAAATCTGGATGGCCGCCCGCGCGGGTGGTTTTCATTACCGGTTCAGCCAGGGCCTGGGCCAGTGGACCGACACCAAGGACGGCAGCGCGCTGTTTGCGGAACTCTCGCGTTACGCCAGCGCACAGGCCGGGCAGCCGCTGGTGTTCAGCGCACCGTCAGGCGCGCGCTCCGCTAGTTCTTGAACAGATCCAGAATCCGGCGGCGTTCGTCGCTCGGTGGCGGGGTCTGGATGACGGCGCCGGGCGGCACTGGTTGGCCGGTGACCGGGTTGTCCACACCGGCGCCGGTGGCGGCGGGGCGGCTTCCCAGCCCCACGCTGCTGATGCCGGAACCTTTGGCGTATTCGTCATAAAACCACTCACCGCCGATATTGACCACACCCTCTGGCGCTGAAAACTCGGTCACTGGCACCCCTTTGAGCGCGTATTCCATGAAGTTGATCCAGACCGGCAAGCTCAGGCCGCCCCCGGTCTCCCGATCACCGAGTTTTTTCGGCGTGTCGTAGCCCATCCACACGGCCGCGGTGAGGGTCGGCTGGAAGCCCACAAACCAGGTGTCGATCGAATCGTTGGTGGTGCCGGTTTTGCCATAGAGGTCGGGCCGTTTCAGTGTCGCTTGGGCTTTGGCGGCGGTGCCGCTGCGGGCCACTTCCTGCAAGAGGTTGGACATGATGAAGGCGTTGCGCGCTTCGATGCCACGCACTGACTCGACGAGTGTCGGCGCCGGGCTGTCGACCACGACCTTGCCTTTCTGGTCGGTGATTTTGGTGATCAGATAGGGATTGACGCGGTAGCCGCCATTGGCAAACACGGAATAGCCCAAGGCCATTTGCAGCGGTGTGACCGAGCCGGCACCCAAGGCCATCGTCAGGTAGGCGGGGTGTTTCTCGCCGTCAAAACCAAACCGGGTGACCCACTCCTGTGCATATTTGGGACCTATGGCCTGCAGTATCCGGATGGAAATCATGTTTTTTGACTTGGCCAGACCTCGGCGCAGGCTCATCGGGCCTTCGAAGGTGCCGTCGTAATTTTTGGGCTCCCAGGGCTGGCCGCCGGTGACGCCGGCGTCAAAAAACAGGGGGGCGTCGTTAACGACCGTCGCCGGGGTGAAGCCTTTTTCGAGGGCGGCTGAATAGATAAACGGCTTGAAGCTGGAGCCAGGCTGGCGCCAGGCCTGCGTCACATGGTTGAACTTGTTTTTCTCATAGTCGAAGCCGCCGACCAATGCCTTGACGGCGCCGTTGCGCGGGTCAAGTGCCACGAAAGCGCCCTCGACCTCCGGTAGCTGCGTGATTTCCCAGGTGTTTTTGGGCGTTTTGGTCACACGGATCAGGGCGCCGGGACGGATTCTGATGTTGGGCGCCGCTTTTTCGGACAGGCCCGACTGGGCCGGTTTGAGACCGTCGCCGGTGATTTCAATGGTTTCGCTGTTCTGGCGAAGGGCGACGATTTTTTTCGGGCCGGCTTCCAGCACCACAGCCGACATCACATCATCGTTGTCCGGACTCTCCGCCAGTGCATCGTCAATCGCGTCTTCGTTTTCCCGGGGGTCGCTGGACAGGGCAATGAATTTCTCGGGGCCGCGGTAGATCTGCCGCCTTTCATAGTCCATGATGCCTTTGCGCAGCGCCCTGTAGGCCATGGTCTGGTCGGCAGCCCGCAAGGTGGTAAAGACATTGAGCCCGCGCGTGTAGGTTTCGTCGCCATACTGGCTGTACACCAGCTGGCGCACAGTTTCCGCCACGAATTCGGCATGAACCCGCCCGGCGTCAGGGCCGGATTTGACCTTGAGGTCCTCGTTTTTGGCTGCCACCGCCTGTTCCGGCGTGATAAATCCGTTTTCTTCCATGCGCTCAATGATGTAGAGCTGGCGCGCCTTGGCCCGCCTGGGGTTGCTGACCGGGTTGTAGGCGGACGGGGCCTTGGGCAGGCCTGCGAGCATGGCGGCCTCCGCAATGCTGATGGATTTCAGCGGCTTGCCGAAATAGATCTCCGACGCGGCGGCAAAGCCATAAGCGCGTTGTCCCAGGAAAATCTGGTTCATGTAGATCTCCAGAATCTGGTCCTTGCTCAGAAGGTGTTCCAGCTTGAAGGTCAGCAGAATCTCATAGATCTTCCGCGTGTAGCTCTTTTCGGTCGACAGGTAGACGTTGCGGGCGACCTGCATGGTGATGGTTGACGCGCCCTGACTCTTGGCCCGCCCCACATTGGCGAGGCCGGCCCGGATCACACCGATGTAATCAACCCCGCCATGGGAGAAAAAGCGCGCATCCTCAATGGCCAGCACCGCGTCCTTCATCACTTTGGGTATCTCGCCTATCGGTGTCAGGTTACGGCGCTCCTCGCCAAACTCACCAATTAGAACGGCATCTGCTGAATAGACGCGCAGAGGCAGCTTGGGACGGTAGTCCAGCAAATCGGACACATCCGGCAGGTTCGGGTAGGCGACCGCCAGCGCAACCGCAATGATGATGAGAAGTGAGACAAGGCCAGCCAGCGCCAGACCCAGGCCCCATGCAAAGACCTTGAGCAGCTTGGGCAACCAGGCCCGCCGGTGGGCGGAGGAGGGATGGGATTCGGAGGTCGATGAATTGGACGGCATGGTTTAACGTAAGTTCGCGCCAGCATTGTAAAAAACCCCGATGCTGGGAAGACTTGGCAGGTTGTCAGGAATTTCACATTTTGCAATTGTGGCCTTGTCGCCGCGCCGGCGCCACGCCGGCCAAGCTATCGAAAGCGTCAACTTTTGACAACGGTGATAGTAAGCTAAAACAGGAAAATCCTTTGTTGTACAAGGACCTTACTGATAGCATTCAAGTGATTTCTTAAGTTTGTAGGGCTACATATTAGCCGTCATCTGGGGACCGTTTTGATCTCTCTGGGGTCTTTAATCAACCGTCAATCGTCAGCCTTGCTGGGTCTGGACATCAGTTCGTCCAGCGTCAAGCTGGTGGAGCTCAGCCGCGACAAGGCTGGCAACCTGGTGCTGGACCGGTGCGCCATCGAGCCTCTGGAGCGGGGTTGGATCACCGACGGCAACGTCGAGAAATTTGACGAAGTGGCCGAGGCCGTGCGCCGACTGGTCAAAAAGAGCGGGACACGCACCAAAAATGTGGCCATGGCCTTGCCCGCGTCGGCCGTGATCACCAAAAAAATCATCCTGCCCGGCGGAATGAGCGAGCAGGAGCTGGAGATCCAGGTCGAAGCCGAGGCCAATCAATACATCCCCTTTTCGCTGGATGAAGTCAGCCTTGACTTTTGTGTCATAGGCCCCAGCGCCAGCTCGGCGGGTGATGTGGAGGTGCTGATCGCCGCCTCCCGCAAGGAAAAAGTCAACGACAGGCAGGGCTTGGCCGAGGCGGCAGGTCTCAAGCCGGTGGTGGTGGATGTGGAATCCTATGCTTCACGACTGGCGACAGCCCGGTTGATCGAAAGCCTGCCGAACAAGGGCCTGGACACCATGGTGGCCCTGTTCGAAGTCGGTGCCCTGACCACCAGCATGCAGGTCATCAATAACGATGAAGTGCTTTATGAGCGCGACCAGGCTTTTGGCGGGGCTCAGCTGACTCAGTTGATCGTGCGCCAGTATGGTTTTTCTCCGGAAGAGGCCGAAGGAAAAAAGCGCAGCGGGGACCTGCCGGATGACTACGATGCCAGCGTGCTCAAGCCCTTTGTCGACAGCATGGCGCAGGAAATTGGCCGCGCGCTCCAGTTCTTTTTTACCAGCACGCCACACAACAAGGTGGATTACGTGATGCTGGCGGGCGGCTCGTCGGCATTGCCGGGATTGACCGAAGCGGTGACCCAGCAGACCTCATTTGCCTGCATGGTCGCCAATCCCTTTGAAGGCATGGTTCTGGGCAACAACGTAAGGGAGAGCAAAGTGAAGCGTGAAGCAGCGTCTTATCTGACCGCTTGTGGATTGGCTTTGCGGAGGTTTTTCCAGTGATTCTGGTCAATCTGCTTCCCCACCGCGAAGCGGCGCGTAAACGCCGCCGCGAGGCTTTCTTCGTCGCCTTGGGTGTTGCCGCCATTGCCGGCGTTCTGCTCTGTGGCGCGGTTTATTCCTGGTATCAGGCCCAAATTTCGGGGCAGCAGGGCAAGAATACGTTTCTGAAAACCGAAATTACCCGTCTTGAGAGCCAGATCAAGGAAATTGCGGGCCTTCAGCAGGAAATTGCCGCCTTGCGTGCCCGGCAAATGGCGGTGGAAGACCTGCAGGGCAACCGGAATCTGCCGGTCTACCTGCTCGATGAGCTGGTCAGGCAATTGCCTGATGGCGTTTACGTCACCAGCATGAAACAGGAGAACCAGGTGGTGTTGTTGACGGGGGTGGCTCAGTCCAATGAGCGGGTCTCCGAGTTGCTGCGCAATCTGAGCAACAACAGCCCCTGGCTGACCCGGCCCGAGCTGATTGAAATCACGGGCAAAACCATCACGCTGGGCGCACGCGACCAAAGGCGTGTGGCGAATTTTTCGATGCGTGTGGGGCTCAAACGGGCCACGGATGTGCAGAAAGCCGCCGCTGCCGCATCAGCGGCGGGGCCTTCCGGCGCCGCCGCGGGCAAGCCCGCCCTGCCAAGCCCGATTGCGGCCAAGAGCTGACCCACCGGTCCGGAACAAACACTGACTATGGCACGTAAACCCAAATTCAATGTGGATTTTTCTGCACTTCAGGACGGTCTGAAGGCGCAGTTTGTCGGCCTCAACCCGAATGACCCGTCGTCCTGGCCGGCGTTCCCTCGTTTTCTTCTGTGTTTGTTTGTAACCGCCGCCGTGGTGGTTGCACTCTGGTTTGTATGGCTCGCCGATTCTGACGAGGAACTCAAGGCAGAACAGGCCAAAGAAGTGCAGTTGCGCGAAGATTTCAAGAAAAAACTGGCGCAAGCAGTCAATCTGGAGGCTTTGAAGAAGCAGCGCGAACAGGTGCAGCAGTACGTGACCCAGTTGGAGAAGCAGTTGCCGAGCAAGGCTGAAATGGATGCGCTGCTGTCGGATATCAACCAGGCCGGACTGGGCCGGAGTCTGCAGTTTGAGCTGTTTCGGCCCGGGCAGGTCAGCGTCAAGGAGTATTACGCGGAACTGCCCATTGCGATCAAGGTGTCTGGGCGTTATCACGATATCGGGGCTTTTGCAGCTGATATTGCCAACCTGTCGCGCATTGTGACGCTCAACAACATGACGATTACTCCGCTCAAGGACGGGATGATGAGCATGGACACCACCGCCAAGACATTCCGTTATCTGGATCCCGAAGAAGTTGCCTTGCAGCGTAAAGCAGCGCCCGCGAAAGGCCCCAAAAAATGAAGCGGACAGGTATTGAAAAGGCGTTGACGCTGGTGTCTACAGCCGTGGTGTGCTTGGTTCTGACGGCCTGCAGTTCTTCCGGGCAGGAGGAATTGCAGCAGTGGATGACCGAGCAACGCAACCTGACAAAACCCAAAGTGGAACCCTTGCCGGAGCCCACCAAGTTTTCGCCACAGGCGTATACGCAGGAGGGGGCTGTCGAGCCCTTTAGCCCCCAGAAATTGACGCAGGCGCTGAACCGCGACTCCAATCGGGCGACTGCCAACGCCGGCCTGATTGCGCCGGAGTTGAGCCGGCGCAAAGAGCCTTTGGAAGCCATGCCGCTCGATGCGGTCGCCATGGTGGGAAGCCTGATCAAGCAGGGCCAGCCAGTGGCGCTGGTGCGGGTGGATAACCTGCTTTACCAGGTGCGGGTGGGCAACTACCTGGGCCAGAACTACGGGCGCATCACAAAAATTTCTGAGACTGAGGTCGCCCTGCGGGAAATTGTGCAGGACGCTGCAGGCGAGTGGTTAGAGCGGACAGCGACTTTACAGCTTCAAGAGGGGTCGAAATGAACAAGAATGCATGGACGACGCAGGCAGTCCCGGTGCGGGGTGCGTGGTCGCGGATATCGGGTGGCCTGGCCATCGCTACAGCCTGGGTGACGCTCGCGCTGGCAACGCAGGCCTGGGCCCAGGCGCCCAATGCCATCGAGGCGGTGTCGGGTTCCGTCCAGGGAGGCTCTGAAGTTATTCGTATCGACCTGAAAGAGGCCCTGACGGCCGTTCCCACTGGCTTCACGATTCAGTCCCCCGCGCGGATTGCGCTTGATTTTCCTGGCGTCAGCAACTCCATGGGGCGCTCGGCCCTTGATCTGAACCTGGGCAATCTTCGGTCCGCCAACGTGGTCCAGGCCGGCGAAAGAACGCGCGTTGTCCTCAATCTGAAGGCTTCGACGGCCTACACGGCGCAGATTCAGGGGAAATCCTTGCTGATCACGCTGGACCCGGTCGCCGTTGCCACACCCTCGCCCGTCGTGGCGCCTGTTTTCGCCGAAAATCGCAACCGCGACACCTTGCCGCTGAAAGACATCGATTTCCGACGGGGGACGGACGCTTCCGGCCGCATTGTGGTCGATCTCGCCAACAACCAGGTGGGCGTCGACATCCGCCAGCAGGGGCAGACCCTGGTGGTGGAATTCCTGAAAACCGCCTTGCCCGAAGGCTTGCGTCGCCGGCTGGATGTGTCCGATTTCGGCACGCCGGTTCAAAGCGTGACCACTTCCCAGCTGGGGGACAAGGTTCGCATGGTGGTTGAACCCAAAGGTTCGTGGGAACACAGTGCTTACCAGAGCGACAACCAGTTTGTGCTGGAAGTCCGCCAGCAAAAAGTGGACGAGTCCAAACTGTCGCAGGGGCCGGGCTACACCGGTGAAAAACTCTCTCTGAATTTCCAGAACATCGAGACACGGTCCCTGTTGCAAGTCATTGCCGATTTCACCAACTTCAATATCGTCACGTCCGACAGTGTGTCGGGTGCCGTGACCCTGCGCCTCAAGGATGTGCCATGGGATCAGGCCCTGGACATCATTTTGCAGGCCAAAGGTCTGGGTATGCGGAAAACAGGCAATGTATTGCTGATTGCGCCCAAGGACGAACTGGCTGCCAAAGACAAGCTCGAGCTGGAGTCGCGCAACGCGATCCAGACCCTGGAGTCTGTGCGCACGCAATCTTTCCAGATCAACTATGCAAAGGCAGCAGATATCGGTGCCCAAATCACGGCGGGCGGCACCGGGCCGACCAGTGCCCGCATCCTGTCCAATCGCGGCAGCGCGATTGCCGAGGCCAGAACGAACCAGCTGTTTGTGACCGACATTCCCTCGAAGCTCGAGCAGGTGCAGGCCTTCATCGCGAAAATTGATATCCCCGTGCGGCAAGTCCTGATTGAGGCGCGTATCGTGGAAGCCTCGGATACTTTCGGGAAATCATTGGGTGTTCGGCTAGGTGGCCGGCCGTTCACGCTCAATGGCTCAAGCAACGCATCGTTCGGGCCAACCTACATCAATCCGGGTACCACGCCGGGGGCTCCGGTCCAGGGCGTGAACTACGGAACCACCACCGGCGACTTTTTAAACCTCCCCGGCATCGGCCAAAACGGATTCAGTGCGGCCACTTTTGCAGTTTCCTTGTTCTCGTCAGGTGCCACCCGGCTACTTAATCTTGAAATTTCTGCCATGGAAGCCGATGGCAAAGGCAAAATTGTGTCGAGCCCGCGTATCGTGACGGCCGACCAGGTCAAGGCCCTGATCGAGCAAGGTACCGAGTTGCCCTACCAGCAAGCGACCTCCAGTGGCGCGACCTCCATCGCCTTCCGCAAGGCCAACCTGAAGCTGGAAGTGACCCCGCAAATCACGCCTGAAGGAAACATCATCCTGAATGTTGACGTGAACAAGGACAGTGTGGGGCGGTCGACAACCAATGGTTTTGCGATCGATACCAAACACATCCAGACCCAGGTACTGGTTGAAAACGGCGGCACGGTGGTGATCGGCGGCATTTTTGAGCAGAACGAACGTGAGGACGTAACCAAGGTTCCTTTGCTGGGTGATCTGCCGGGAGTGGGCAATCTGTTTAAAACCAGGACGCGTACCGCCAACAAGTCCGAGTTGCTGGTCTTCATCTCGCCCAAAATGATTTCCAACGGCGCGCCCCTGCGCTGAGCGTTGGCCGCGCAACGCGAAGCCGGGATGGCCTCCCGGCTCGTTATTGCAGGCTTGCGGTATCGCTTGGGTGCGTTGCAGGCAAATTCTGCATGGACCCGGTCCGCGGTAGATATGTTCAACAACGCCTTCTTTCCCATTTTTTGTTGCCGTGATCCATCCTGACAGGAGAAGCTGTTGAGCGGACCAGCGCATGTGGCCCTGGTCGGTCTTCCCGGATCGGGGAAGTCCACCGTCGGACGGCAACTGGCCCGACGTCTCGGCCGCCCCTTCATTGACACCGACCAGGTCATCGAGCAGCGCGTCGGCTTGTCCATCCGGGAGTTTTTTGAGCGGGAGGGCGAGGAGTCCTTCCGTGACCTTGAACAAAGCGTCATCGACGAATTGACGCTGGGTGAGCCCTGCGTTTTATCGACGGGTGGCGGGGCGGTGTTGCGGCTGGCCAATCGCCAGCATTTGAAGCAGCGCACGCAGGCGGTGTACCTGCATTCGGCGCCCGAAGAGGTTTTTCGCCGTTTGAGGCACGACCGGAATCGACCACTGTTGCAGGTGCCTGACCCGTTGGCGCGCTTGCGGGAGTTGTATGCGCTGCGTGACCCTCTGTACCGCGAAAGCGCCCGGTTTGTGGTGGAAACCGGGCGGCCTTCGGTGGCGGCACTGGTCAACATGGTGGTGATGCAGCTTGAACTGGCGGGTGTCCTCCCCGCTCCGGGTGCCTGACACACCCTCGGCTGCGGACGCCAGCTCCAGCCAACGCGGTGCGACAGCGGAGCGCCGTGAGGCAGGCCACAGGGCGCCGTACGAGCCAGCAGAGCCTCTACACTTGGGCCATGGCTTCAAATTCCCCCTTGGCGACGCAGCAGGTTTTCATTGACCTGGGCGAGCGCAGCTACCCCATCATCATTGGTGCCGGCCTGCTCGGCGACCCCGGCACCTACCTGAATTTGCCAGCCGCAAGCACTGCATTGATTGTGTCGAATGACACGGTGGCGCCTCTTTATGCCCAGGCCTTGCAACAGGCACTGCAGGGGCATTACAACAAGGTGCTGCAGGTGATCCTGCCCGACGGCGAGGCGCACAAGGACTGGCCCACCCTGCAACTGATTTTCGACGCCTTGCTGGCCAACGGCTGCGACCGCAAGACCGTGCTTTTTGCGCTGGGCGGCGGCGTGGTGGGTGACATGACGGGATTTGCGGCGGCCTGCTACATGCGCGGTGTGCCGTTTGTGCAGGTGCCCACCACGTTGCTGGCGCAGGTGGACTCTTCGGTCGGTGGAAAAACGGGCATCAATCACCCGCTGGGCAAAAACATGGTGGGCGCGTTTTACCAGCCGGAACGCGTGATCTGCGACCTGGACGTGCTCCAGACCTTGCCCCCGCGCGAGTTGAGTGCCGGGCTGGCGGAGATCATCAAGTACGGGCCGATTGCCGACATGGCTTTTCTGGACTGGATCGAGGCGAACATCGGGGCCCTGCTTGCGCGTGAACCGGCGGCGCTGGCACACGCCGTCCGGCGCAGTTGCGAGATCAAGGCCGCGGTGGTGGGCCAGGATGAACGGGAGGCTGGGCTGCGCGCCATCCTCAATTTCGGGCACACCTTTGGGCATGCGATCGAGTCGGGGCTGGGTTATGGCCAATGGCTGCATGGTGAAGGCGTGGGCTGCGGCATGGTGATGGCTGCCCGGCTCTCGCAGAGGCTGGGCCTCATTGATACGGCGTTTGTCGACCGCTTGCGTGTGCTTGTCCAGCGCGCCGGCCTTCCGGTGGTCGGCCCCAGACTGTCTGCCACCGACAATGCGGGGCGCTACCTGGAACTGATGCGTGTGGATAAAAAGGCGGAAGCTGGCGAAATCAGATTTGTCTTGATCAACGGTCCCGGCAACGCAACTGTGCGCAGCGCGCCGGATGCACTGGTGCGCGAGGTGATCGACGCATGCTGCGAATGAGTGTTTTCCTGATCAATTGCTATCAAAATAATAGCTATCTGCGCACGTATTGAAAGGGTGGAGACCCGATTGGATGCTTGATTCATGACTGCACTGGCTCCTTACGCCTGCGACCCGGCCCAGTCGCGCGGCCGTCGCTACCCCGAGCCCGCTGCGCCGACCCGCTCGGCCTTTCAGCGCGACCGCGACCGGATCGTGCATTCCACCGCATTTCGCCGCCTCGTCTACAAGACCCAGGTGTTCTTGAACCATGAGGGCGATTTGTTTCGTACCCGCCTGACCCATTCGCTCGAAGTCGCACAGCTTGGCCGTTCCATCGCCCGCACGCTGCAATTGAACGAGGACCTGGTTGAAGCCATCGCGCTGGCGCACGATCTCGGCCACACGCCGTTTGGCCACGCCGGTCAGGATGCGCTCAACAGCTGCCTGAAAAGCCACAACCCGGACAGCGCCGGTTTCGAGCACAACCTGCAAAGCCTGCGTGTGGTGGACACGCTCGAGGAGCGTTACCCGGACTACGACGGCCTGAACCTGTCCTTTGAGACCCGGGAAGGCATTCTCAAGCATTGCTCCCGCCGCAACGCCCGGCGGATGGAAGCGCGCGAACCCGGTGGCGTGGCGCAGCGTTTCCTGGCGCCATGCGGCGACGGCCCGCACACGCAGCAGCCCAGCCTCGAAGCCCAGCTTGCCAATCTCGCCGACGAGATCGCCTACAACGCCCATGACATTGACGATGGCGTGCGTTCCGGGCTGCTCAGCTTGGAGCAGCTCATGGAGGTCGAGTTGTTTGAGGCGTACCACCGGGAAACTCTGGCGAGTCACCCTGGTTTGCAGGGACGGCGACTGTTGTTTGAAACCATACGCCGCATGCTCAGTGCCCAGGTGTACGACGTGATGGACGCCACGGGCGCCGCCTTGCGCGCGGCGATGCCGGCCAATGTGCAGGCCGTGCGCCACTATCCGCCGCTGGTCTGTTTCAGCGATGAAATGGCCATGAAGTCCGCGACCCTCAAGCGTTTTCTGCTACAAAATTTATATCGCCACCCGCAGGTGGTCGAGACCACACAGACCGCCCAGCAGGTGGTGCGGGACCTGTTTGCCGCTTACATGGCCGACCCGGCGCAGATGCCGCAGGCGCACAGCGACCGGTTCGACCAACTTGACAGCCGGCCGTTCGGCAGTGCACGACACCAGGCCAGGCCCGAGCGCGTGGTGGCCGACTACATCGCTGGCATGACAGACCGGTTTGCCGCCAGGGAACACGAGCGCCTGAACGGCCGCGTGGTGTTCCCTGTGTGAAGGCCATTCACCCTGCCAGCCTGGTAATCGCCGCTGGCGTGGTGGCGGCGCTGCATGTGGGCAAGCTGCCGCCGGCCTTGCCGGCGCTGCAGCAGGTGTTGGGTGTGTCCCTGGTGCAGGCGGGTTTTCTGCTGGCGCTGTTTCAGCTCGCCGGGATGACACTCGGTTTGCCGGCCGGCTTGCTGATTCAGCGCTACGGTGCGCGGCGCAGCATGCTCGCCGGTTTGCTGGTGCTCAGCCTGGCCAGTGCCCTGGGTGGCGCGGCGCAAGGGACCGCCGGGCTGCTCGCAAGCCGCGTCTTTGAAGGGTTGGGGTTTCTGTGTGTGGTGTTGCCCGCGCCCGGCCTTCTGCGTGCGCTGGTGGCTCCCGGGCGCTTGAGTCGCGCGTTGGGCGCGTGGGGGGCTTACATGCCGCTGGGCGCAGCACTGGCCATGCTCGTGGGGCCGTGGGTGATGGCGCAGGCCGATGTCGCCTGGGGATGGCGAATCTGGTGGTGGCTCTTGTCCGCCTTTTCCGTTTTGCTCGCCGCCGGGGTGTATCGCAGCGTCCCTGCGGACCAGTCTCCGGGGCTGGCGCCATCGCGTACCCCATCCCCGGCGACGTCGCTTTTTTCCGGTAGCCATGACCTGCTGCGCCTGACGCTGCGCTCACGCGGCGTCTGGCTGGTGGCGCTTTGTTTTTCCATGTATTCGGGTCAGTGGCTGGCTGTGGTCGGATTTTTGCCGTCGATTTACGCCCAGGCTGGATTGCCTGCTGCCTCCGCTGCCTGGCTCACCGCACTGGCGGCGGCCGTCAACATCATCGGCAACCTCGCGGCTGGTCGCTTGCTGCACCTGCGTGTACCTCCGCTTGCCTTGCTTGTTGCAGGCTTTGCCGCCATGGGCGGGGGCGCCCTGCTGGCCTTTGGGGTGGATGCCAGCCCCTGGGTACGTTATCTGGCGGTGCTGGCTTTCTCCATGCTGGGGGGCCTGATCCCGGGAACACTGTTCAGCCTGGCGGTTCGTCTGGCTCCGAGCACGGCCACCGTGCCCGCCACGGTGGGCTGGATGCAACAATGGTCGGCCTTTGGCCAGTTCTGCGGACCGCCGCTGGTGGCGTGGGTGGCGGGTCTGGCGGGACACTGGCAGCTGACCTGGACCGTGACCGGTGCGTGCGCGCTGGCCGGCATGGGGCTGGCCTGGCAGATTCACGGCCTGTTGGGACGCGAGCGCTAGCTTCGTGCCGACCTCGCTCCGGGGTCGCAGCACGAATTGGCCATGCCATGCCATTGACGTGGCCTTGCCTGGTTTACCCATGGCCGGAAACTCGCCCTTGCATAGCCTTATGACGTGTTGGCATTCTCCACACCGCCTTTTTTTGCGCCGAGCGACTACGCTGCAGGACTTGTTCAATTTGTTACGAAGAGAGCGCCTGGATCGTTTGCCCGCATTCAGGCATCCATCGTGCTTAACGAGATGACATTTCAAAAAGGCATTGCATGAGACTCAATCGACGTGCGCTCGTGATGGGCGGATTGGCAGCTGGCGTGGCGACCTTCACCCCGTTGACCCATGCACAGGCGGGCAAGGGCGGCCGCAAGCTGGTGATCGGGCAATCGGTCCCTTTGACGGGGGCGGCCGATCAAATCGGACTGGCCTATCTCAACGGTGCGAAGCTCTATTTTGATGCGATCAATGCCAAAAACGGTGCGGCAGGCTACAGGATAGAAGTCAAGGCGATGGATGACGGCTACAACCCGGCCAAGGCTGCCAGCAACGCCAAGCAGTTGATTGACGAGGGTGTGGATGCCTTGTTCGGTTTTGTAGGAACAGCCAGTTGCGATGCTGCTTTTGCCGTCGCCAAACCGGCCAACACCCTGTTTGTCGCCCCGTTCGCCGCATCGGACGCCCTGCGTGAAGCTGCGCTGACCAACGCATTTCATGTCCGTCCGGCGCTGGCTGACGAGGCCTACAAAATGGTGCGCCATTGCGCGACCCTGAGCCAGGACCGCATCGCTGTTTTTGCAGAAGACGATGCCATGGGCCGGGCAGGGCTGGTGGCCGTGAACCAGGCCCTGGTTGATCTGAAACGGCCGCCTCTTGTGGCGAGCGCCTTCGCGCCGGTCAACAGCGACAAGGTCGGAGCTGCAGTTGCCATGCTGGCCAAGGCCCAGCCCCAAGCCATCATCCAGGTCAGTTTGTTCAACACCTCGGCGGCCTTTATCCGCGCCATGCGAAAGACTGGTTTCGCCGGCCAGTTCCTGAACTTCTCGGTGGTTGGGATTGACCCGCTGTTCACGGCGCTGGGCAAGGAAATCGGTGGCGTGGTCATCTCGCAGGTTGTACCTTCGCCGCGCAGCGCGGGAACCCCCATCATCAAGGAATACCTGGATGTCCTCAATGTGACCGACCAGACGCCCAGTTATGAAAGTGTTGAAGGTTACATCGCAGCGCGCACCTTTGCGGAGGGTGTGCGGCGCAGTGCCGCAGGCGGTGGAAAAGCCGATCGCGCCGGGCTTCAGAAAGCCTTTGAATCCATGACCGACTATGACGTGGGCGGCTTTCGCGTCAATCTGCGCGCCAAAAAATACGAGTCAGTCCGCCTGGTGGATCTGGTGACCATCACCCCGGACGGCAAAGTGGTCCGCTAAGCGCAACGCGCGTCTGATCGGGAAATGCATCCAGGGAGGCGAGTGCCCCTATGATGGCGCTGAATCACAGCGTACATTGTCATGGCCCGCCTTCCCCGTCTGAGCCTTCCCGGCTATCCGCACCACGTCATCCTGCGCGGTAACAACCAGCAGGCCATTTTTTCGTGTCCCGCCGATTACCAGACCATGCTGGATCTGATCGAGGAACACGCCAGAAAATCAGGCGTTGCTGTGCACGCCTATGTGCTGATGAGCAACCACGTTCATTTGCTGGTCACACCGGAGGCCGCCGATTCCCTGCCACGCATGATGCAGGCCGTGGGCAGGCGTTATGTGCGTTATTTCAATGACAGGCAGGGGCGATCGGGCACCTTGTGGGAGGGGCGCTACCGTTCCACGCCCATCCAGACCGAAACCTATCTGCTGGCCTGCATGGCCTATATCGATCTCAATCCGGTGCGGGCAGGGCTGGTCGCTGAGGCGCGCGACTACCCTTGGTCCAGCCACGGCCACTACGTCGGCTTGCGCAGCGACAAACTGGTAACGCCACATCCCCTGTTCTGGACTTTGGGGAACACGCCTTTTGCGCGAGAGGCGGCCTACGCCGACATGGTGCGCTCCGGTGTGTCGGCCCATCAGCAGGCAGCGCTGACGGAGTCGGCCCTGAGCGGCTGGGCCTTGGGAGATGCTGATTTCTTGGGGGACCTGCAAAAACGTACGGAACGCCGGGTCGTCAAAGCGCGGGTGGGACGCCCGGCGCGAAAGCCAGACATCCCCTGAGTGGGACTTGCGAGCTGCCGTTCCAATGCGGACTTCGTTATTAATCTGTCCCCCATTTAAATTAAAAAGCATTTGCCGTATTTTAATTAGAATCTGACCCTAATTTTTGTGCTTGGCATTGTTGTTGCACTGCACTATGCTTTCGCTTCTCGCGATCCATTACAAAATTTGGCGGACAGGCTGGCGTGCAACGTGTACACCAGCGCTGTTCTCCCTACCGACCCAGGAGTAAGCCATGACCACGGCTGCTGAAATCAAGCATTTTGAACAAAACGGTCTTTATAGCCCGGCCAATGAGCATGACGCCTGCGGCGTCGGCTTTGTTGCGCACATCAAGGGCCACAAAAGCCATGCCATCGTGCAGCAGGGCCTGAAAATCCTCGAGAACCTGGACCACCGGGGCGCGGTGGGTGCTGACAAACTGATGGGTGACGGGGCCGGCATCCTGATCCAGCTGCCTGACGCCCTTTACCGTGAAGAGATGGCCGGGCAGGGTGTTAACCTCCCACCTCCGGGCGAGTATGGCGTGGGCATGGTGTTCCTGCCCAAAGAGCATGCCTCGCGGCTGGCCTGTGAGCAGGCGCTTGAGCGTGCCGTGCGCATGGAGGGCCAGGTGCTGCTGGGCTGGCGTGATGTGCCGGTCAATCGCGACATGCCGATGTCGCCGACGGTGCGCGAAAAAGAGCCCATCCTGCGCCAGATTTTCATCGGCCGCGGCAACGATGTGATCGTGCAGGACGCGCTGGAGCGCAAGCTTTACGTGATCCGCAAGACCGCCAGTGCCGCGATCCAGCGCCTGAAGCTCACCCACAGCAAGGAATATTACGTCCCCAGCATGTCCAGCCGTACCGTGGTCTACAAGGGCCTGTTGCTGGCTGACCAGGTGGGCACTTATTACCTGGACCTGCAGGACCCGCGTTGCGTGTCGGCGCTGGGTCTGGTGCACCAGCGGTTTTCGACCAACACCTTTCCCGAGTGGCCGCTGGCTCACCCCTACCGTTATGTCGCCCACAACGGAGAGATCAACACCGTCAAGGGCAACTACAACTGGATGAAGGCGCGCGAAGGCGTGATGTCTTCACCGGTGCTGGGTGCCGACCTGCAAAAGCTCTACCCGATCAGCTTTTCCGACCAGTCCGACACCGCCACGTTCGACAACTGCCTGGAACTGCTGACGATGGCGGGTTACCCGATCAGCCAGGCGGTGATGATGATGATTCCCGAACCGTGGGAGCAGCACACCACCATGGACGAGCGCCGCAAGGCCTTTTATGAGTACCACGCTGCCATGCTGGAGCCCTGGGACGGTCCGGCGTCCATCGTGTTCACCGACGGGCGCCAGATCGGCGCAACGCTGGACCGCAATGGCTTGCGTCCGTCCCGTTATTGCGTGACCGATGACGACCTGGTCATCATGGCGTCCGAATCGGGCGTGCTCCCGATTCCGGAAAACAAGATTGTGCGCAAATGGCGTCTGCAGCCCGGCAAGATGTTCCTGATCGACCTCGAGCAGGGCCGCATGATTGACGATGAAGAGATCAAGGCCACGCTGGCCCACAGCAAGCCCTACAAACAATGGATTGAAAACCTGCGCATCCGGCTCGATGATGTGCAGGCGACGACGGTGCCTGCGCCGACGGACGGCCTGAAGATGGGCGCCGACGAGGCGAGCGCGACCTCGGCATCAAGCTCCGGCCTGACCGAGTCCCACTCCCTGCTGGACCGCCAGCAGGCCTTCGGCTACACTCAGGAAGACATCAAGTTCCTGATGTCGCCCATGGCTGTCAATGGCGAGGAAGGCACCGGCTCCATGGGCAACGACAGCCCGCTGGCCGTGCTGTCCAACAAGAACAAACCGCTGTACAACTACTTCAAACAGCTGTTCGCGCAGGTGACCAACCCGCCCATCGACCCGATCCGCGAGGCGATTGTGATGTCGCTGGTGTCCTTTGTGGGCCCCAAGCCCAACCTGCTCGATATCAACCAGGTCAACCCGCCGATGCGGCTGGAGGTCGGTCAGCCGGTCCTCAATGTCGCCGACATGCGCAAGCTGCGCGACATCGAAACCCACACCCAGGGGAAATTCAAAAGCTACACCCTGGACATCACCTACCCGCTGGCCTGGGGCCACGAGGGGGTGGAAGCCAAGCTCGCCTCGCTGTGTGCGGAGGCGGTCGACGCGATCAAGAGCGGCAAGAACATCCTGATCGTCAGTGACCGTGGCATCAGCCCGACCCAGGTCGCGATTCCGGCCTTGCTCGCGCTGTCGGCCATTCACCAGCATCTGGTCAAGGAGGGCCTGCGCACGACGGCGGGCCTGGTGGTGGAAACCGGCTCGGCCCGGGAAGTCCATCATTTTGCCGTGCTCGCCGGTTACGGCGCGGAAGCCGTGCACCCGTATCTGGCCATGGAAACGCTGGCCGAACTCGCCAGGGATTTGCCCGGTGACCTGAGTGCCGACAAGGCGATCTACAACTACACCAAGGCGGTTGGCAAGGGCCTGTCGAAGATCATGTCCAAGATGGGCGTGTCCACCTACATGAGTTACTGCGGTGCCCAGCTGTTCGAGGCGATCGGCCTGAATCGCGTGACCGTCGACAAGTTCTTCACCGGTACCGCCAGCCAGGTCGAAGGCATGGGCGTGTTTGAAATCGCCGAAGAAGCGCTGCGCATGCACAAGGCTGCCTTCGGCAACGACCCGGTGCTGGCCAACATGCTGGACGCCGGCGGTGAATACGCCTGGCGCGTGCGCGGTGAAGACCACATGTGGACACCGGATGCGATTGCCAAGCTGCAGCATTCCACACGCTCGAACAACTGGAACACCTACAAGGAATTTGCCCAGTTGATCAACGACCAGAACCGTCGCCACATGACCCTGCGTGGCCTGTTCGAGTTCAGGATCGATCCGTCCCGGGCCATCCCGATCGACGAGGTCGAGCCGGCCAAGGAGATCGTCAAGCGTTTTGCCACCGGCGCGATGTCGTTGGGCTCCATCAGCACCGAGGCGCATGCCACGCTGGCCGTGGCCATGAACCGCATTGGCGGCAAGAGCAATACCGGGGAGGGCGGCGAAGATCCGAACCGTTACCGTCAGGAGCTCAAGGGCATCCCGATCAAAAAGGGTGAGACGCTCAAGAGTGTGATTGGTGAAAGCGTGGTCGAGGTCGACCTGCCCTTGCAGGACGGGGATTCGCTGCGTTCGCGCATCAAGCAGGTGGCTTCGGGGCGTTTCGGCGTCACGGCGGAATACCTGGTGTCGGCCGACCAGATCCAGATCAAGATGGCGCAGGGCGCCAAGCCAGGTGAGGGGGGGCAGCTGCCGGGCGGCAAGGTCAGCGAGTACATTGGTCAGTTGCGTTATTCCGTGCCGGGTGTGGGCCTGATCTCGCCCCCGCCGCACCACGACATTTACTCCATCGAGGACCTGGCGCAACTGATCCACGATCTGAAAAACGTCAACCCGCGCGCCAGCATCAGCGTCAAGCTGGTCAGTGAAGTCGGGGTCGGAACGATTGCTGCCGGCGTGGCCAAAGCCAAGTCCGATCACGTGGTGATCGCCGGGCATGACGGCGGCACCGGTGCGTCCCCATGGTCGTCGATCAAGCACGCAGGATCACCCTGGGAAATCGGCCTGGCGGAAACCCAGCAGACGCTGGTGCTGAACCGCCTGCGCGGCCGCATCCGTGTGCAGGCCGACGGTCAGATGAAAACCGGCCGCGACGTCGTGATCGGCGCCTTGCTCGGCGCTGACGAATTCGGCTTCGCCACGGCGCCGCTGGTGGTCGAGGGCTGCATCATGATGCGCAAATGCCATCTCAACACCTGCCCGGTCGGCGTCGCCACGCAGGACCCGGTGCTGCGCCAGAAATTCAGCGGCAAGCCCGAACACGTCGTGAACTACTTCTTCTTCGTCGCTGAAGAGGCGCGTCAGTTGATGGCCCAGCTCGGCGTGCGCAAGTTCGAAGACCTGATAGGTCGCGCAGACCTGCTCGATACCCAGAAAGGCATTGAACACTGGAAAGCCGATGGCCTGGACTTCTCACGGCTGTTCTACCAGCCGAATGTGCCCGCCGATGTACCGCGCAAACATGTCATGGAACAGGACCATGCGCTGGAAAAAGCGCTGGACGTGCGCCTGATCGAGAAATCGAAAGCAGCCCTCGAAAAAGGCGAGAAAGTCCAGTTCATTGAAGTGGTACGCAACGTCAATCGCACCGTCGGCGCCATGCTGTCCGGCGAGTTGACGCGGCGCCACCCGGAGGGTCTGCCGGACGACACCTTGCGCATCCAGCTTGAGGGGACGGGGGGGCAATCTTTCGGCGCCTTCCTTGCCAAGGGCATCACCATGTACCTGATCGGCGATGCCAACGACTACACCGGCAAGGGCCTGTCGGGTGGCCGCATCGTGGTGCGGCCCAGCATCGATTTTCGCGGTGACGCGGTCAAGAACACCATCGTCGGCAACACCGTGCTCTATGGCGCGACGACCGGCGAGGCCTTCTTCAGTGGCGTGGCCGGCGAACGTTTTGCGGTGCGCCTGTCGGGTGCCACGGCGGTCGTCGAGGGTACGGGCGACCACGGTTGTGAATACATGACCGGCGGCACCGTCGCGGTGCTTGGGAAAACCGGACGCAACTTCGCGGCCGGCATGAGCGGTGGCGTGGCTTACGTGTACGACGAGGACGGCCAGTTTGCCAAGCGCTGCAACACGGCCATGGTGTCGCTGGAGAAAGTCCAGCCTGCTGCCCAGCAGGAGGCCGGGACCGACCACGCCTTGTGGCACGGCGGCAAGACCGATGAGGCGCAACTGAAGAAACTGCTGGAAGACCACAACCGCTGGACCGGCAGCAAGCGTGCCCGCGAGTTGCTGGACAACTGGGCGGAAGCGCGCGGCAAGTTTGTCAAGGTGTTCCCGCTGGAATACAAGCGGGCACTCGGCGAAATGGCGGCCAGGAAACTCGCCGCCGCCGCACCCGCCAAAGCGGCTTCCAAACCGGCTGGCGAAAAAGCCGCCAAAGCCGCAGCCTAAACAAGAAGTATCTGGAGTAGCCTCATGGGAAAAGTCACCGGTTTCATGGAATACGAGCGCATCGAGGAAGGCTACAAGCCTGTGCCCGAGCGGCTGAAAAACTACAAGGAGTTTGTGATCGGGCTCGACGATGCGCAGGCCAACAAGCAGGCCGCGCGTTGCATGGACTGCGGCACGCCGTTTTGCAACAGCGGCTGCCCGGTCAACAACATCATTCCGGATTTCAACGACATGGTGTTTCGGGGCAACTGGAAAAGTGCGATTGAAACCCTTCACAGCACCAATAACTTTCCGGAATTCACGGGCCGGATTTGCCCCGCACCTTGTGAGGCGGCCTGCACGCTTAACGTGAACGACGGTGCGGTGGGCATCAAGTCCATCGAACACGCCATCATTGATCGCGCCTGGGCCGAGGGCTGGGTCCAGCCCGAGCCGCCCGCGCACCGGACCGGAAAAAAAGTGGCCGTGGTGGGGTCGGGGCCGGCGGGCATGGCTGCGGCCCAGCAGCTGGCGCGGGCCGGTCACGATGTGACGGTGTTCGAGAAAAATGACCGCATTGGCGGCCTGCTGCGTTACGGCATTCCCGACTTCAAGATGGAAAAAACCCATATCGACCGCCGTGTCGAGCAGATGCAGGCCGAAGGGGTGACCTTTCGTGCCGGCATCATGGTTGGGCGTGCGAAGGACGGGTTGGGCAAGGACTCGAAAGTCATCAACTGGGCCAAGGAAACCATCACGCCCGAGCAACTGCAAAAGGACTTCGACGCGATCGTGCTGACTGGCGGTGCCGAGCAGTCGCGTGACCTGCCCGTGCCCGGCCGTGAACTCGCAGGCATCCATTTCGCGATGGAGTTTTTGCCACAGCAAAACAAGGTCAACGCCGGCGACAAGGTCAAGGACCAGTTGCGCGCCGATGGTAAACACGTGATCGTGATCGGTGGCGGTGACACCGGTTCGGACTGTGTCGGTACCAGCAATCGTCATGGCGCGGCCAGCGTCACGCAGTTCGAACTGCTGCCGCAGCCCCCTGTCGAGGAAAACCGTCCCATGACCTGGCCTTACTGGCCCATCAAGCTGCGTACCAGTTCCAGCCATGAGGAGGGCTGCGAACGCGAATTCGCCATTTCCACCAAGGAATTCATCGGCGACAAGGGCAAGGTCACTGGTCTGAAAACGGTGCGCGTGGAGTGGAAAGACGGAAAGATGCAGGAAGTACCCGGCTCCGAGCAGTTGCTGAAGGCCGATCTGGTGCTTCTGGCCATGGGTTTTGTGGCGCCGGTTGCGCCGGTGCTGGAGGCCTTTGGGGTCGAGAAAGACACACGCGGTAACGCCAGGGCGACCACCGACTTCACGGGCGGTTATGCCACCAATGTCCCCAAGGTCTTTGCGGCGGGGGACATGCGTCGTGGTCAGAGTCTGGTGGTCTGGGCGATTCGCGAGGGTCGCCAGGCGGCCCGCTCGGTCGACGAGTTCCTGATGGGCTTCAGCGACTTGCCGCGCTGAAAGCCATAGCCACTCCCGAATGGCCGAGGGGTGTGACATCAAGGCCGGGATTTGCTGGCAGCGCCGCAGTTGAGCCTGTTGCAGGTGGTCCTGGCTCTGGTTGAAGACTGCGTCCCAACCGCACCACAGCTGCGAAACCGGTGTGATGGCAGAAAAGTGTAACGACGGTGCGCCTTGCCGCGACCTGTCGCGCGAAACGGCAGGCGTTCCGCCATCTTTTTGGCGGGGGCAGGAAAGTCGGGCGGCCGGCCTGAATGGGGCACCGTCCCGGGCTATTCCTGTGAAAAATGAACGAATCCGATCGCCCACGTGGGGCAGAGTAATCCCTTATGATCAATAAGCCGGCTAACCGGCTTTTGTCTTTTTATGGCCCCCTCTTCCAATCCATCGCTTGTTGAACTGCGTCACCTTACCTTTGGTTACGGTGAGCGGGTCATCCTGGACGACATTTCCCTGTCGGTGCCGCGCGGCAAAGTGACGGCATTGATGGGGGCTTCCGGCGGCGGAAAAACGACTATTTTGCGTCTCATTGGCGGCCAGATCCGTGCCCAATCCGGCGAATTGCTGTTCGATGACCAGGATGTCACCCGGATGGATCAGGAGCAGATCTATGCGGCGCGGCGTCGCATGGGCATGCTTTTCCAGTTCGGGGCCTTGTTCGCCGACCTGAGCGTTTATGAAAATGTGGCCTTTCCGCTGCACGAACACACCGATCTGCCCGAAGCCCTGATTCGCGACATTGTGCTCATGAAGCTCAACGCGGTCGGCCTGCGCGGCGCGCGCGATCTCATGCCCAGCGAGGTGTCCGGCGGCATGGCGCGGCGCATCGCGCTGGCCCGCGCCATCGCGCTGGACCCGGAGCTGGTGATGTACGACGAACCTTTTTCCGGCCTGGACCCGATTTCACTGGGAACTGCGGCGCGGCTGATCCGGCACCTGAACGATGCCATGGGGCTGACCAGCATTTTTGTCTCCCACGAACTCGAGCAGACGTTTGCCGTGGCCGACCATGTGATTATCCTGGCCAACGGGAAAATTGCGACCGAGGGGACGCCCGAGCAAGTCCGGCAAAGCACCGATCCGCTGGTCTATCAGTATGTCCATGCCCTGCCGGACGGCCCGGTTCAGTTCCACTATCCCGGCCTGTCGGTGGAGGAAGATTTTGGCCCCGGCCCCAAGGCCGTCGCCCGGCAGCCAGGAGCCGCCGCATGAGCTGGTACAAACCTTCGGATGTCGGCTGTGCCACCCGCAGCAAACTCGCCGATCTGGGTCTGGGCGCGCGCCTTTTCTTTCGGCTTCTCCTTTCCCTGCCTTCGACGTTCCGGCGTTTTGGCCTGGTGCGCGACCAGATCCACTTCCTGGGCAACTATTCGCTGGTCATCATTGCGGTGTCCGGCCTGTTTGTCGGTTTTGTGTTCGGCCTGCAGGGGTATTACACGCTGCAGCGTTTTGGCTCGTCGGATGCGCTGGGCTTGCTTGTGACGCTGACCCTGGTGCGTGAACTCGGGCCGGTGGTGACGGCCTTGCTGTTTGCGGGGCGGGCCGGCACCTCGCTGACCGCCGAAATCGGCCTCATGAAGGCGGGCGAGCAGATCAGCGTCATGGAGATGATGGCCGTCGATCCGGTGCAACGCATCCTGGCGCCCCGCTTCTGGGCGGGCGTGATTGTCATGCCCCTGCTGGCTGCCGTGTTCAGCGCGATGGGCGTGATTGGCGGATGGGCCGTTGGCGTGGTCATGATTGGGGTCGATGCAGGGTCTTTCTGGAGCCAGATCCAAGGGGGGGTCGATGTCTGGAAAGATGTGGGCAACGGTGTGATCAAGAGTGTTGTTTTCGGCTTTGCCGTCACGTTTATTGCCCTGTTGCAGGGGTTCGAGGCGCAACCTACGCCGGAAGGCGTGGCCAGCGCCACGACGCGCACGGTGGTGGTGGCGTCCCTGACGGTCCTGGGTCTGGATTTCATCCTGACCGCGATGATGTTTACCTGAGGAGGGTGTTGTGCAACGCTCAAAAATTGATGTGTGGGTTGGTATTTTTGTCATGATCGGCGCTGCGGCCATCCTGTTTCTGGCGCTGCAGGCCGCCAATTTGCTGAACCTGAGTTTCCAGTCCACCTACCGGATCACGGCCAAGTTTGACAACGTCGGCGGCCTCAAGCCCAAGGGCGCGGTGCGCAGCGGCGGGGTCGTGGTCGGCCGCGTCGAGTCGCTGGTGTTCGATGACAAGGCCTTCCAGGCCAGCGTGACGCTGGCCCTGGAAAGCCGTTACGCCTTCCCCAAGGACAGTTCGCTGAAGATCCTGACCAGCGGTTTGCTGGGTGAACAGTACATCGGCATCGAGGCCGGGGCCAGCGAGAAGAATCTGGTGGCTGGCGACACCATTTCCAGTACGCAATCAGCGGTTGTGCTGGAAAATCTCATCAGCCAGTTTTTGTACAGCAAGGCGGCGGACAGCAGTTCTGGCCCGGTGACTACACCGCCTACAGGGAGTAAAGAAAAAAAATGAAGCCACGAATCACCATGAACCGAACCGGCCTGTGGGCAGGGCTGCTGGCGCTGGCGCTGCTGCAGGGCTGCGCCGTCGGCCCCAACCCGCGCGACCCGTTCGAACCGTTCAACCGCAGCGTGACCCGTTTCAACGACGGCCTCGACGAAGCCATCGTCAAGCCGGTGGCGCAGGCTTACCAGAATACGGTGCCCTCGCCGGTGCGTACCGGTGTCAACAACTTCTTCGGCAACCTGTCGGACGCCTGGTCGTTCGTCAACAACGTGCTCCAAGCCAAGCCGCAAGCGGCCGTCGACAGCTTCATGCGTGTCAGCGTCAACACGCTGATTGGCCTGGGCGGCGTGCTCGATTGGGCCACGCCCATGGGCATAGAGCGTCACAGCGAGGATTTTGGCAAGACGCTGGGGCGCTGGGGCATGGCGGCCGGCCCTTACCTGGTGTTGCCGGTGCTAGGCCCCTCGACGGTGCGTGATGCGGCCGCCCGTGTGGTCGACGCCCAAGGCGACTTGGTGATGCAGATCAACAATGTGCCTGTCCGTAATTCGCTGTATGTGCTGCGCGCGGTAGACCTTCGCGCCGGCTTGCTGCGCGCCGGGGAGGTGCTGGATCAGGCGGCCCTGGACAAATACAGTTTCACGCGCGACGCCTACCTGCAGCGCCGCGGCGTGGTGATAGACACAGACAGCAATGGCGACACCGAGGAGCGTTATGACCTGCCCGAGGAGCCTTCGCCGGCACCGGCCAAGTAAAGAACACTTACATGCGATGTCATAACTTCACTGAATCGCATGAACCAAAGCCGGAAAAACGCTGTCAAATCAACTACTTGCCTGCCAATTGAGCCAAAGGGGCATCCGTCCGGCCGGCCAGGCCTGTGTTCCGAACCGAAAGAAAACCATGAACCGTCGAATTTTTAGCCATGTCCTCGGTGCCTGCCTCGCAGGCGTCCTGCTGGTCGCGGGCCCTGTTGCCGGTGCGGCCGACGAAGCCCCGGACGCGCTGATCAAACGCACATCCACCGAAGTGCTGGACATCATCAAGGCCGACAAGGCCATCCAGTCCGGCGACACCGGGAAGGTCATCGCCCTGGTCGATGGCAAGGTCATGCCCCATGTGAATTTCACGCGCATGACGGCGGCGACCGTGGGCCGGAACTGGCGCCAAGCCACCCCTGAGCAGCAAAAGCGCCTGCAGGATGAGTTCAAGATTCTGTTGGTGCGCACCTATTCCGGGGCGCTGGCCCAGGTCAAGGACCAGACGGTCAGCGTCAAGCCCCTGCGCGCCGCGCCAACGGACAACGAAGTGATCGTACGGACCGAGGTGTTGGGCCGCAGCGAACCGATCCAGCTGGATTACCGCATGGAAAAAACGCCCAGCGGCTGGAAAATCTACGACCTGAACGTCCTTGGCATCTGGATGGTGGAAACCTACCGGACCCAGTTTGCGCAGGAAATCTCGACCAAGGGCGTGGATGGACTGATTGCTGCACTGGCCCAGCGCAACAAGTCGAACGCAGCCGAGAAAACGAACGCGGGCGAGAAAAAGTCCTGAACGAAAATGCTGCCGTGCTGACGCTTCCTCCTGTCCTGACCCACGCCGTGGCGGCTGGTTTTGCCCGCGGCCTGAAACCCGAGCTGTTTGCCGGGCCTGCGGAAGTGGTAGCCGATGCCCGTGCGCTTCAGCAGTTTGACTCCTCTGCGCTGGCGGTTCTGCTGGAGTGCCGACGCCATGCGCTGGCAGCCGGCAAGCGCTTCTCTGTGTGCGGTGCTCCCGCGCGTCTGCTGGAACTGGCCGAGCTGTACGGCGTCGCGGAGCTGATTCCACCAGCAGCAGCTGCCACGGCCTGAACCTGAAGGCGGGTGGGTTTTTGGGAGGGCGGGGCCTGCCTGGGTGCACGGCTGGGGGCATTTGCGCTGCCGGCCGAAAGAAACAGGCGTCAGCCCTTAAAATAGCCCGCTCATGCCCGCCATCTCATTCCAGTCCGTCTCCAAAATCTACCCATCGACACGCAGCCAGACTGGTCCCGGCGTCCGGGCGCTGGACAATGTGAGCTTTGACATCCAGCAGGGCGAGTTTTTCGGCCTGCTGGGTCCCAACGGGGCCGGCAAAACCTCGCTGATCAGCATCCTGGCCGGCCTCTCGCGGGCCAGCAGCGGCCGCGTGCTGGTGCATGGCAGCGATGTGGTGACCGACTACGCCGCGGCCCGCCGCAAGCTCGGCATCGTGCCGCAGGAACTGGTGTTTGACCCCTTTTTCACGGTGCGTGAGGCGCTGCGCATTCAATCCGGCTATTTCGGCGTCAAGAACAACGACGACTGGATCGACGAGTTGCTGCTCAGTCTTGGCTTGGCCGACAAGGCCGATGCGAATATGCGGCAGCTGTCGGGCGGCATGAAGCGCCGCGTGCTGGTGGCGCAGGCGCTGGTGCACAAACCCCAGGTCATCGTGCTGGATGAACCCACCGCCGGTGTCGATGTGGAGTTGCGCCAGACCTTGTGGCAATTTGTCGCCAAACTCAACAAGCAGGGCAGCACCGTGCTGCTGACGACGCATTACCTCGAAGAGGCCGAGGCGCTGTGCAGCCGGATTGCCATGCTCAAGCAGGGCCGCATGGTGGCGCTGGCCCAGACCTCCGAGTTGCTCAAGTCCGCGTCATCGAACGTGCTGCGTTTTAAAATTGACAGCGAGCTGCCCAAGGCGCTGGCCGACAAGGCCCGTATCACCGGCCGCATCGTGCAGCTGCCGGCTCACAACGCGCATGAAATCGAGCAGTACCTGAGCGCCATCCGCGAGGCCGGCCTGGTGGCCGAAGACGTCGAAATCCGCAAGGCCGACCTGGAAGACGTATTCCTGGAAGTCATGGCGGAGAAAATCGGAGTGGCGGCATGACCGGCTGGCAAACCCTGTTCTACAAGGAAGTGCTGCGCTTCTGGAAAGTCGGCTTCCAGACCGTCGGCGCGCCCATTCTCACGGCGGTCATGTACATGCTGATCTTCGGCCATGTGCTGGAGGACAAGGTGCTGGTTTACGGCACGGTCGGCTACACGGCCTTTCTGGTGCCAGGCCTGGTCATGATGAGTGTGTTGCAGAATGCCTTTGCCAACAGCTCGTCCTCGCTGATCCAGAGCAAGATCATGGGCAGCCTGGTGTTTGTGCTGCTCAGCCCGCTGTCGCATTGGCACTGGTTTTTTGCCTACGTCGGTTCGTCGGTCGTGCGCGGCCTGGTGGTTGGTCTGGGGGTGTTTGTGGTCACCGTGTATTTCGGCCAGCCCAGCTTTGTGGCGCCTTTGTGGATCATCGTGTTCGCGGTCCTCGGTGCGGCGCTGCTCGGCTCCCTGGGGTTGATCGCCGGCCTGTGGGCTGAAAAATTCGACCAGATGGCGGCGTTCCAGAATTTTGTGATCATGCCCATGACTTTCCTGAGTGGCGTTTTCTACTCCATCCACTCGCTGCCGCCGTTCTGGCAGACCGTCAGCCACCTGAACCCGTTTTTCTACATGATTGACGGTTTTCGTTACGGCTTTTTCGGCGTCAGCGACGTGTCCCCGTGGCTGAGTCTGGCCATCGTGGGCAGCGCGCTGCTGGTGGTCAGCGGCATCGCGGTGAATTTGCTTCGCATTGGCTACAAAATAAGACACTGACCGGATCCACAGCACAACATGACCAGCGAAGAACTCCAAACCATCATTGCCGCGGGTTTGCCCTGCGAACACATTGCCCTGACCGGCGACGGCCGGCATTGGTATGCCACCATCGTGTCTGCCGCTTTTGAAGGCCAGCGCCTGATCCAGCGTCACCAGCGGGTCTATGCCACGCTGGGCGGGCGCATGCAGACGGACGAGGTGCATGCCCTGTCCATGAAAACCTACACACCGGCCGAGTGGGCCGCCAGCGGCGCGGAAGAATAAACAGACCTATGGACAAACTACTCATCAGGGGCGGCCGGCCGCTCGCCGGCACCGTCGAAATCTCTGGCGCCAAAAACGCCGCACTGCCGGAACTGTGCGCAGCCTTGCTGACGGCAGACACGGTGACGCTTGAAAATGTGCCGCGCCTGCAGGACGTGGCCACCATGCTCAAGCTGATCCGCAACATGGGGGTGACGGCCGAGCGCAGCGACAGCACGCCCGGCAGCGTGGTCATCAACGCGGGCGCCCTGAGTTCGCCTGAAGCACCATACGAGCTGGTCAAGACCATGCGCGCTTCGGTGCTCGCGCTGGGTCCGCTGCTCGCGCGCTTCGGCGAGGCGACCGTCTCGCTGCCCGGTGGCTGTGCCATCGGCTCGCGGCCGGTGGACCAGCACATCAAGGGCATGCAGGCGATGGGCGCCGACATCGTGGTGGAACACGGCTACATGATCGCCAAACTGCCGGCCGGGCCCCAAGGACAACGTGGCCGCCTCAAGGGTTGCAGCATCCTGACCGACATGGTCACCGTCACCGGCACCGAGAATTTCATGATGGCGGCCAGCCTGGCCGAGGGCGAAACCATTCTCGAAAACGCGGCGCAGGAGCCCGAAATCGGCGACCTGGCTGAAATGCTGATCAAGATGGGCGCGAAGATCGAAGGCCATGGCAGCAGCCGCATCCGCATCCAGGGTGTGGAGCGCCTGCACGGCTGCACCCACCAGGTGGTGGCCGACCGCATCGAGACCGGCACCTTTTTGTGCGCCGTGGCGGCCGCCGGCGGCGATGTGGTGCTGCGCCACGGCCGCGCCGAGCACCTCGAAGCCGTGATCGACAAGTTGCGCGACGCCGGTGCGGTGATCACAGCGGGTGACGGCTTCATCCGGGTCCAGGCCTCGGGGCGTATGCAGGCGCAGTCCTTCCGCACCACCGAGTACCCGGGTTTTCCAACGGACATGCAAGCCCAGTTCATGGCGCTCAACGCGATTGCCGAAGGTCCGAGCAAGGTCACGGAAACGATTTTTGAAAACCGTTTCATGCACGTCAACGAAATGGTGCGCCTGGGCGCGAAGATCGAGATCGACGGCAAGTTCGCGGTCATCGAAGGGGTGGAAAAACTCTCTGGTGCCACCGTGATGGCCACCGACCTGCGCGCCTCCGCCAGCCTGGTGATCGCCGGCCTGGTGGCCGAGGGCGAGACGCTGATTGACCGCATCTACCACCTGGACCGCGGCTACGACCAGATGGAAGCCAAGCTGCGTGGCATTGGCGCCGATATTGAACGGCTCAAGTCATGATCACGCTGGCACTTTCCAAAGGCCGCATCTTCGACGAGACCCTGCCGCTGCTCAAGGCCGCCGGCATCGAGGTGCTGGAAGACCCGGAAAAATCGCGCAAGCTGATCATAGGCACCAACCGGCCCGACGTGCGTGTGGTGCTGGTGCGCGCCACCGACGTGCCGACCTATGTGCAGTACGGCGGCGCCGACATCGGTGTGACCGGCAAGGACACGCTGATCGAACACGGCGGCCAGGGCCTGTACCAGCCGCTGGACCTGCAGATTGCCAAATGCCGCATGAGTGTGGCGGTGCGTGCCGGTTTCGACTATGAAGCGGCGGTGAAGCAGGGCTCGCGCCTGAAAGTGGCGACCAAGTTCGTCAGCATCGCGCGCGATTTTTTCGCCACCAAGGGCGTGCACGTGGACCTGATCAAGCTCTACGGCAGCATGGAGCTGGCGCCGCTGACGGGCCTGGCCGACGCGATTGTTGACTTGGTCAGCAGTGGCAACACGCTCAAGGCCAACCACCTGGTCGAGGTCGAGCGCATCATGGACATCAGCTCGCACCTGGTGGTCAACCAGGTGGCGCTCAAGCTCAAGCAGGCACCGATACGCGCCATCATCGATGCCTTTTCGTCGGCCATAACCCGGCCTGTCGCCTGAAAATGCTATGAATTTAATAGCTACTCCCGCCCGTCTTTCAACGGCTGACGCTGCTTTTGAGGCCCTGTTCACGGCGCGCCTGCACTGGTCGGCCGACACCGACGCGGCGATCGAGCAGCGTGTGGCCGACATCCTGGCCGATGTGCAGCAGCGCGGCGACGCGGCCGTGCTCGAATACACCGCGCGTTTCGACGGGCTCAGCGCAGCCAGCATGCAGGCGCTGGAACTGACGCAGGCCGAACTCAAGGTCGCTTTCGACACGATTCCCGCGGCGCAGCGCGAAGCGCTGCAAGCCGCGGCGCGGCGCGTGCGCAGCTACCACGAGGCGCAGAAAAAGGCCAATGGCGAGAGCTGGAGCTACCGCGACGAAGACGGCAGCCTGCTCGGCCAGAAGGTCACGCCGCTGGACCGCGTCGGCATTTACGTGCCGGGCGGCAAGGCGGCCTATCCGTCTTCGGTGCTGATGAACGCCATTCCCGCCCATGTGGCCGGTGTCGGTGAAATCATCATGGTGGTGCCCACGCCCAAAGGCGAAAAAAATGCGCTGGTGCTGGCTGCCGCCTATGTGGCCGGCGTCACACGCGCCTTCACCATCGGCGGCGCGCAGGCGGTGGCGGCGCTGGCCTACGGCACGCAGACCGTGCCCAAGGTCGACAAGATCACCGGCCCCGGCAACGCCTACGTGGCCAGCGCCAAGAAACGCGTGTTTGGCACGGTGGGCATCGACATGATTGCCGGCCCCAGCGAAATCCTGGTGCTGGCCGACGGCAGCACGCCGGCCGACTGGGTGGCGATGGACCTGTTCAGCCAGGCCGAGCATGACGAACTCGCGCAAAGCATCCTGCTGTGCCCGGATGCGGCCTATATCGATGCCGTTCAGGAGGCCATTGATCGCCTGCTGCCCACCATGCCGCGTGCGGAGATCATCGCCAAGTCCCTCACCGGCCGCGGCGCCCTGATCCACACGCGCAGCATGGAAGAAGCCTGCGCCATCAGCAACCGCATTGCGCCCGAACACCTGGAAGTCTCCAGCCGCGAGCCGCACAAGTGGGAACCCTTGCTCAAACACGCCGGCGCGATTTTCCTGGGCGCCTACACCAGCGAGTCCCTGGGTGACTACTGTGCCGGCCCGAATCACGTGTTGCCGACCAGCGGCACGGCGCGTTTTTCCAGCCCGCTGGGCGTTTACGATTTCCAGAAGCGCTCCAGCCTGATCGAGGTCAGCGAAGCCGGCGCGCAGACCCTGGGGAAAATTGCCGCCGAACTGGCTTATGGCGAAGGCCTGCAGGCGCACGCGCGTGCCGCCGAAATGAGGTTGAAAAAATGAGCGATGTCGCGCCCGCGCTGAAAAAACTGATCCGGCAGGACGTCCAGTCCATGCACGCCTACGCCATTCAGGACTCGGCGGGGCTGATCAAGCTCGACGCGATGGAAAATCCGCATCGCCTGCCGCCGGCCTTGCAGGCGCAGCTGGGCCAGCGCCTGGGCGCACTGGCCCTGAACCGCTACCCGGACGGCCGCGTGAACGACCTGCGCCAGGCGCTGGCCGGCTACGCGCAGATGCCCGAAGGTTTCGACCTCATGCTGGGCAACGGTTCCGACGAACTCATTTCACTGCTGGCCATGGCCTGCGATGTACCCGGCGCCTCGATTCTGGCGCCGCTGCCCGGTTTTGTGATGTACGCCATGAGTGCGCAACTGCAGGGCCTGAAGTTCATCGGTGTGCCTTTGACGGCTGACTTCGAGCTCGATGAAGCCGCCATGCTGGCCGCTATTGCGGAGCATCAGCCGTCCATCATCTACATCGCCTACCCGAACAACCCGACGGCCAACCTCTGGGATGACGCGGTGATCGAGAAGGTCATCGCCGCCGCCCCCGGCCTGGTGGTGATCGACGAGGCCTACCAGCCGTTTTCGAGCAAAAGCTACATCGACCGCATCGGCCGGCACAGCCACGTGCTGCTGATGTGCACGCTGAGCAAGTTCGGCCTGGCCGGCGTGCGGATTGGCTACATGATGGGCCCCAAGGCCCTGATTGCCGAGATCGACAAGGTGCGTCCGCCCTACAACATCAGCGTGCTGAACTACGAGTGCGCGCTGTTTGCGCTCGAACATGCCGACGTGTTTGCGGCGCAGGCCCAGGAGATACGGGTGCAGCGTGCTATTCTTTTCGAAGCGCTGCAGGCCCTGCCGGGGCTCAAGCCCTGGAAAAGCGATGCCAACATGATCCTGGTGCGGGTGCCCGATGCCCAGAAAACCTTCGAGGGCATGCGGTCGCGCGGGGTGCTGGTCAAAAACGTTTCTAAAATGCATGTATTGCTGGCCAACTGCCTGCGCCTGACCGTCGGCACCGCCGACGAGAATGCACAGATGCTGGCAGCCCTCAAAGAATCCCTATGACCACCCCCACCGCCATGGCGCCCCTTGCCCCGAGAACGGCCGAAGTTTCGCGCAACACTGCCGAAACCCAGATCACCGTCAAGCTCAACCTCGACGGTAGCGGCCAGTCCAGGCTGTCCACCGGCATCGGCTTTTTCGACCACATGCTGGACCAGATCGCCAGGCATGGCCTGATTGACCTGGACATCCAGGCCAAGGGCGACCTGCACATCGACGGCCACCACACGGTCGAAGACGTGGGCATCACCCTGGGGCAGGCCGTGGCCCAGGCCGTCGGCGACAAGAAGGGCCTGCGCCGCTACGGCCATGCCTATGTGCCGCTGGACGAGGCGCTGTCGCGCGTGGTCATCGACTTTTCAGGCCGGCCCGGGCTGGACATGCATGTGCCGTTCAAGAGCGGCATGATCGGCACCTTCGACAGCCAGCTGGCCTACGAGTTCTTCCAGGGCTTTGTGAACCACGCCTTTGTGACCCTGCACATCGACAACCTCAAGGGCGACAACGCGCACCACCAGGCCGAAACCGTCTTCAAGGCCTTTGCCCGTGCCCTGCGCATGGCGCTGGAGATTGACCCCCGGTCGGTGGGCGTGATTCCCTCCACCAAAGGCTCGCTGTAGGCTGATTCTTATATGTTTTTGCCCTCCAGCCTTTGCTGTTCTTGCGCAGACAGCTATAAAAACAGTAGCATATTCCCCTCCTGATGGCCAAATTCAAGAAAATCGCGGTGCTGGACTACGGCATGGGCAACCTGCGCTCGGTGTCGCAGGCGGTCCAGCATGTCACGGCCGACAGCGGTTTCGAGGTGGTCGTGACCTCCAGCGCGCAGGACGTGCTGGACGCCGACCGCATCGTGCTGCCTGGTCAGGGCGCGATTGCCGACTGCATGCATGAGCTGCAGGCCTCGGGCATGCTGGAGGCGGTACTGGTCGCAGCTGCCAGCAAGCCGCTGTTCGGCGTCTGTGTCGGCATGCAGATGCTGCTGGACCACAGCGCGGAAGGGCGAGGCGGCGAAGGCACGCGCGGCCTGGGCCTGATTCCGGGCGAAGTGCTCAAGTTTGAGCTGGCCGGCCGCCTGCAGCCCGACGGCAGCCGCTACAAGGTGCCGCAAATGGGCTGGAACCAGGTCTACCAGTCGCTGCCGGCGCATCCCTTGTGGGCGGGCATCCCCGATGGTTCCTGGTTTTATTTTGTGCACAGCTTTTACGCGCGCCCGTCGGATGCGCGCCACACCGCGGGCGAGGCCGACTACGGTGCGCGCTTCACGGCGGTGGTTGCGCGCGATAATATTTTCGCCACCCAGTTTCACCCCGAAAAGAGCGCCGACCAGGGGCTGGCCCTGTACCGCAACTTCCTGCACTGGAATCCCTGACTCACTACCCGGCATGCCTGCCCCCGTCCCCGCCCATCCCTGCCGCACCGCTTCCTCACGTCTCACTTTCATCCACCGTTGCCTCATTGCCCATGCTACTCATCCCCGCGATTGACTTGAAAGACGGCCATTGTGTGCGCCTCAAACAGGGCGATATGGACCAGTCCACCATCTTCAGTGACGACCCTGCCGCCATGGCGCGCAGCTGGGTTGACAAGGGCGCGCGCCGCCTGCACCTGGTGGACCTGAACGGGGCCTTTGCCGGCAAACCCAAAAACGAAGCGGCGATCCGCAAGATCCTGGCCGAAGTGGGCAGCGAAATCGACGTGCAGCTCGGCGGCGGCATCCGCGACCTCGACACCATCGAGCGTTACCTCGACTCCGGCCTGCGCTACGTGATCATCGGCACGGCCGCGGTGAAAAACCCCGGCTTCCTGCAGGACGCCTGCACGGCTTTTGGCGGCCACATCATCGTCGGCCTCGATGCCAAGGACGGCAAGGTCGCCACCGACGGCTGGAGCAAGATGACCGGCCATGAAGTGGTGGACCTCGGCAAGAAATTCCAGGACTACGGCGTCGAATCCATCATCTACACCGACATCGGCCGCGACGGCATGCTCACCGGCATCAACATCGAGGCCACCGTCAAGCTCGCCCAGGCGCTGACGATTCCCGTGATTGCCTCGGGTGGCCTGTCGAACATGGCCGACATCGAGGCGCTGTGTGCGGTGGAAGACGAAGGCGTCGAAGGCGTGATTTGCGGCCGCTCGATTTACAGCGGCGACCTGGACTTTGCGGCGGCGCAGACCAGAGCGGATGAGCTGAACGGCTGATCGACGGCCCTTACCCATCGGATCAGCATGCTCGCGAAAAGAATTATTCCCTGCCTCGACGTCACCGGCGGCCGCGTGGTCAAGGGGGTCAACTTTGTCGAGCTGCGCGACGCCGGTGATCCGGTGGAAATTGCCGCGCGTTACAACGAGCAGGGCGCCGACGAGCTGACCTTCCTGGACATCACGGCCACCAGCGACGGCCGCGACCTGATCCTGCACATCATCGAGGCGGTGGCCTCGCAGGTGTTTATTCCGCTGACGGTGGGCGGCGGCGTGCGCACGGTCGATGACGTGCGCCGGCTGCTCAACGCCGGGGCCGACAAGACCAGCTTCAACTCGGCCGCGCTGGCCAATCCGCAGGTGATCGAAGACGCCGCCGGCAAATACGGCGCGCAGTGCATCGTGGTGGCCATCGACGCCAAGCGCCGCTCCGACGACGAGGCGATCACACGCGGGCCGGGCTGGGACGTCTACAGCCACGGTGGCCGCAAGAACACCGGGCTGGACGCGGTGGCCTGGGCGACCGAGATGGCGCGACGCGGCGCCGGTGAGATCCTGCTGACCAGCATGGACCGCGATGGCACCAAGTCCGGCTTCGACCTGGCGCTGACCCGCGCGGTCAGCGACGCGGTCAGCGTGCCGGTGATCGCCTCCGGCGGCGTTGGCAACCTCGACCACCTGGCCGACGGCATCCAGCTCGGCGGCGCCGACGCGGTGCTGGCCGCCAGCATTTTCCATTACGGCGAATACACGGTGCAGCAGGCCAAGGCCCACATGGCGGCCCGCGGCATTCCGGTACGGCTGTAAGCCCCGTCGGACGCTCACTGCGTGTAGCGCCTTCCCCTGCGGGGGCAATATCTGCGGTCCGGCGGAGCCGGTCCCGCGATATCCCGGCCTGGGAAATCTCTGAAGCCTCTCCAAATCCATGACAATTGGCGCATGACTCAAAATTGGCTAGACGACATCCAATGGGACGAAAAGGGCCTGATCCCGGTCATCACGCAGGAGGCATCGAGCGGCGACGTGCTGATGTTCGCCTGGATGAACCGCGAGGCGCTGCAAAAGACCGCAGAACTCGGCCAGGCCGTGTATTTCAGCCGCTCGCGCGGGCGCCTGTGGCACAAGGGCGAGGAGTCCGGCCACCTGCAGACGGTGCACGAGATCCGGCTGGACTGCGACAACGACGTGATCTTGCTGAAGGTCACGCAGCTCGGCCATGAACCCGGCATTGCCTGCCATACCGGGCGCCACAGCTGCTTTTTCAGCGTCTACAAAGGCGGGCGATGGGTGGTGACCGAGCCGGTCCTCAAAGACCCGACAACCATTTACAAGTAAGCCATGACTTCCAACGACTCCCTGCAGCGCCTCGCGCAAATCATCGAAAGCCGCAAGCCGGCCCGCGGCGGCGACCCGCAAACCAGCTACGTGGCGCGTCTGTTGCACCAGGGGCCGGACGCCTTCCTGAAAAAAATCGGCGAAGAAGCCACGGAGACCGTCATGGCGGCGAAAGACCTCGACCGTGGCGGAGACCCCGCCAAACTGGTCGGCGAGGTCGCCGACCTGTGGTTTCACAGCCTGATCGCGCTGGCGCATTACGGCCTGTCGCCGGCCGACGTGATTGCCGAGCTGGAGCGCCGCGAAGGCACCAGCGGCATCGAGGAAAAAGCCCTGCGCAAGGTGCAGGCCCGCGCGGCGACTGAAAAATAAAACGAAGCAAGAAAGGGAATCCATGAGCGAGACCGACCTGGCCGAATTCGACACCAAAAACCCCAATGACCGCATCGTCATGCAGGTGCTTTACGGCCTGCACACGCTGGCCTGGTTCAGCGGCGGCGTTTTTGCGGTGATTGCGCTGATTGTCAATTACATCCGGCGTGGCGAAGAGTCCGACGCGCTGTACATCGACCACCACAACTACATGATCCAGACCTTCTGGTGGACGCTGATGTGGCTGGTCCTGCTGTCGCCGCTGTGGCTGCTGCTGGTCCTGCCGGGCGCCATTGCCTACGGCATCGTCTGGCTCTGGTACCTGTACCGCTGCGTGCGCGGCTGGATGCGTTTCAACAGCCACCGGCCCGCCCGCAACACCTCCTCATCCCTCTGACCCCTTTTCCCGCAAGAGCCTGCCATGAGCCCGTCCCGCACACACGCCCCCGACAACTGCATTTTCTGCAAGATTGCCGCCGGCCAGATCCCCAGCCGCAAGGTGTATGAAGACGACGAGATTTTCGTTTTCCACGACCACAACCCCTGGGCGCCGGTGCATTTCCTGATGATCCCGAAGGTGCACATTGCGTCGCTGGCGCAGGTCGGGCCTGAACACACGGCCCTGCTGGGCCGCATGATGGTGCTGGCCCCGCAGCTTGCGGCGGCGCAGGGCTGCAACCCCTACCCCGAGGGCGGCTTCCGCATGGTGAGCAACACCGGCGCGGAAGGCGGACAGGAAGTGCACCACCTGCACCTCCACGTGATGGGCGGCCCGCGGCCCTGGCTGAAAGGTTGACCCCCACGGTTGCTCGCTTCGCGTAGCGCCCTGCCCCCCGAGGGGGCCGCTGCGCCTGCGGCCCGGCAGAGCCGGTTCCGGGGCCCCTACTGGGTTAAAGAGTTCCACGTTCGCAGGGTAAATTCCCACTTGCAGCGGCCGGACCGGGCCCCAATTAAGGCAGGCGTGTTGCCAGGGTGGTCAATGCGGGTCATTCCCGTCCATCCCCCTGACAAGGCCTTTAGAATGGACACAATGTTGTGCAAGCTTGCAATTAAAGTTTAGGAGAGAACCATGGGCTCATTTTCCATTTGGCACTGGCTGATCGTGCTGTTGATCGTCGTGATGGTGTTCGGCACCAAAAAACTCAAGAACATGGGCAGCGACCTCGGTGGCGCCGTCAAGGGTTTCAAGGACGGCATGAAAGAGGGCGGTCAGAGCGCCGCCGATGCCAAGGACACCC
The DNA here is from genome assembly GCF_002379085.1 of Polaromonas sp. AET17H-212. GTDB lineage: Bacteria > Pseudomonadota > Gammaproteobacteria > Burkholderiales > Burkholderiaceae_C > Polaromonas. Next base: position 60,291 of record NZ_NBZW01000010.1, read on the forward strand.
CGCCCGGCCAGGTCAGCCATGCCCAGGCCACCGACAAAGCCACGATCGACGTGGAAGCCAAGCAGAAGTCTTGACGCGCAGTGTTTTCCTCTTGGCGGTCTACCGGGCTGAACGGAATTGATTGATCTCGGCATTTCAAAAATCGCGCTGATAGGCGCTGTGGCCCTGATCGTGATCGGCCCGGAAAAACTGCCGCGCCTGGCGCGCACAGTGGGCACCCTGCTGGGCAAGGCGCAGCGTTATGTGGCCGACGTCAAGCAGGAAGTCAACCGCTCGATGGAGCTCGACGAGCTCAAGAAAATGAAGGAAACGATGGAGGGCGCCGCCCGCGACGTCGAAAACTCCATCCAGACCAACGCCAGTGATTTCGAGAAATCATGGGCGGAAACCACCGGCACGGCCGCCAGCGACGAGCTGCCCGGCATGATCAGTTTCCCCGAGTACAAACACCCGAAAAAGAACTGGCGCCTCAAGCAGGGCGCCACGCCGCAGTGGTACAAGGCCCGCTCCGGCACGCGCACGCGCGCCCTGTCGGGCGCGGCGCGTGTGGCGCGTTACCGCCCCCGCTCCGGCGCTTCCTCCGGGCGCAATGCCTGATCCTTCCTGATCCTTCTTTCTCCGCGCACCTCCCGGCGCCACCCCATCAGCGCAAACACCCCTCATGAGCGACCCCAACACCGACAAGCCCGACGAACTCGCGGGCACCGAGCAGCCTTTTGTGCAGCACCTGATGGAGCTGCGCGACCGGATGATCAAGGTGGTCATCGCGATTGGCGTCTGCGCTGCCCTGCTGGCGCTGTACCCCGGCCCGGGCGCGCTGTACGACCTGCTCGCGGCGCCGCTGGTGGCAGCCCTGCCCAAGGGCGCCACGCTGATCGCCACCAACGTGATCTCGCCGTTTGTGGTGCCGATCAAGATCCTCTTCATGGCCGCCTTCATGATTGCGCTGCCGGTGGTGCTGTACCAGGTCTGGGCCTTTGTCGCGCCCGGCCTGTATTCGCACGAAAAAAAGCTGGTGATGCCGCTGGTCATCTCCAGCACCTTGCTGTTTTTTATCGGCGTGGCCTTTTCCTACTACTTTGTGTTCGGCCAGGTCTTCAGCTTCATCCAGAGCTTTGCGCCCAAGTCGATCACCGCCGCACCGGATATCGAGGAATACCTCAACTTCGTGCTCGGCATGTTCCTGGCGTTCGGCCTGGCGTTCGAGGTGCCGATCGCGGTGATCCTGCTGGTGCGCATGGGCGTGCTCACCGTGGCCCAGCTGCGCGAGTACCGCGGTTATTTCTGGGTGATCGCGGCGATTGCCACCGCGCTGGTCACGCCGCCCGACGCGGGCTCGATGATCATTTTGCTGCTGGTGGTCGGTAGTCTGTACGAGGTTGGCATTGTGGCCGCGCAGATGTTCGCCAAACACACCAAAAAACCCGACACCGACAGCGACACCGAAGCCGCCAAGCCCTAGGCAAAAAAGGCCTGCAGCCCTTGTCTACAGGGTGCAGGCAGCTCTTGAATTGATAGCGTTCGGGGCGATTAGCGCTGGATTTTCGGCCGCTGCCGGGTTCCCGGAACCACCGCGATTTCCGTTTTCTTGTCCTTGCGCAGGACCCCCAGCGGTGCCGCCACGCCAGGCTTGAGGCCCGCCACCGCGCTCAGCAGTTCGGTCACGGTGCGCACCGGCTTGCCTGCCACGGTGGTGATCACGTCGCCCGGCACGATGCCGGCCTGCGCGGCCGGACCGTTTTGCAGCACACCGGTGATGATCACGCCGCCTGCGCCCAGTGCCTCGGGCTTGATGCCAAAGGTCTCGGCCACCTCGGGGCTCAGGTCCTGCGGCTCCACGCCTATCCAGCCGCGCGTGACCTGCCCGTCCTTGACGATGCTTTCGAGCACCTGCTTGCCGGTGGACACCGGAATGGCAAAACCGATGCCCATGGAGCCGCCCGAACGGGAATAAATCGCAGTGTTGATGCCGAGCAGCCGGCCCTGGGTGTCGACCAGCGCGCCGCCGGAATTGCCCGGGTTGATGGCGGCGTCGGTCTGGATGAAGTTCTCGAAGGTGTTGATGCCCAGCTGGTTGCGGCCCAGGGCGCTGACAATGCCGCTGGTGACGGTCTGGCCGACGCCGAAGGGGTTGCCGATGGCCAGCACCGGGTCGCCGACCTGCAGGGTGTCCGAGCTGCCCAGCACGATGACCGGCAGCTTGTCGAGTTCGATTTTCAGGATCGCCAGGTCGGTTTCAGGGTCGGTGCCTATGATTTTCGCCTTGGCCTTGCGCGTGTCGTTGAGGATGACTTCGATGTCATCCGCGCCTTCGACCACATGGTTGTTGGTCAGGATGTAACCGCTGGGGCTGACGATCACGCCGCTGCCCAGCCCGACCTGCGGCTCGTTTTGCCCGCCCTGGTCGCCAAAAAAGAACTTGAACCAGGGGTCGTCCATGTTCGGGTTGCGTGCTGCCGCCTTGCTGGTGTTGATGCTGACCACCGCCGCCGAAGCCGACTTGGCCGCCGCGGCAAAGCTGCCGGCCGGTGCCGGGGCGCCCGGCAGGCCGGCCGGTGCCTCGATCACCGCCACCGCGCCCATGCCAGGCCGGTTCAGCCACTGGGGCTTGAGCGTGGCCACGACAAAGTAGGCGGCCAGAAAAACCGTCACGGTTTGGGAGAACAGAAGCCAGAATTTGCGCATGGTGGGTCCAGAAGGAAACGGCCGGGAAGACAGAAAAAAACAAAAAAAAGCGGCTGGGCAGAAAAGTTGGGGGCCGACAGGGAATTACCAAGAGTTGCGATTTTCCCCCACTTTGCGGGGGCGCGGCCGGCCGGCGGTCTGTGTCCTGCGCGCAGCGGTGGGAGAGGCCATAATTTGCAGCAGCCCGGCGTTCGCGCAACCGCTCCGGTTCCGGGCCAACACACAAGGAATCCGCCATGAAAGCTGCCAGCGTCCTCGCCACCATCGGCAATACACCGCACATCCGGATCAACCGGCTTTTTGGTGCGGCCTGCCAGACCCACCAGATCTACATCAAGTCCGAGCGCAGCAACCCGGGCGGCTCCATCAAGGACCGGATTGCGCTGTCCATGGTGGAAGCGGCCGAGCAGTCGGGCGCGCTCCAGCCCGGCGGCACCATCATCGAGCCGACCTCGGGCAACACCGGCGTGGGCCTGGCCATGGTGGCGGCCGTCAAGGGCTACACGCTGGTGCTGGTGATGCCGGACAGCATGAGCATCGAGCGGCGCCGCCTGATGCTGGCCTACGGCGCCAGTTTCGAGCTGACGCCGCGCGAAAAAGGCATGAACGGCGCGATCGCCCGTGCCAAAGAGCTGGTGGCGCAAACACCGGGTGCCTGGATGCCGCAGCAGTTTGAAAACCCGGCCAACATCGAGGTGCATGTACGCACCACGGCCGCAGAAATCCTGGCCGACTTTCCGGACGGCGTGGACTACCTGATCACCGGGGTCGGCACCGGCGGCCACCTGAGCGGCGTGGCGCAGGTGTTGAAGGCCAAATTTCCGAACACCAAGGTGTATGCGGTGGAACCGTCGGCTTCGCCGGTGATCAGCGGCGGCAAACCCTCGCCGCATCCGATCCAGGGCATAGGTGCGGGCTTCATTCCGGCCAACCTGAAAACCAGCCTGCTGGACGGCGTGATCCAGGTCGAAGGGGATGCCGCCAAGGACTACGCCCGCCGCAGCGCGACCGAAGAGGGCCTGCTGGTCGGCATTTCCTCAGGCGCCACACTGGCGGCCATCGCGCAGAAGCTGCCAGAGATTCCTGCCGGCAGCACGGTGCTGGGTTTCAACTACGACACCGGTGAGCGTTATCTGTCCATCGAGGGCTTTCTTCCTTGAACTCCCCCCAGGCTTCCGGAGCACCGGTAGCGCCGCGCGCGCTGCTGCTGGCTGCTTTCGACCAGCTGCTGCAGCCCGAAGGCTTCAAGGACTATGGGCCGAACGGCCTGCAGGTCGAGGGCAAGGCCGAGGTGCGCAAGATCGTCTCCGGCGTCACCGCCAGCCTGGCGCTGATCGAAGCGGCGGTTGCCGCGCAGGCCGACGCGATTTTTGTGCACCATGGCCTGTTCTGGCGCGGCCAGGACGGCCGCGTCACCGGCTGGATGAAGCAGCGCTTGGGCCTGCTGCTGGCGCACGACATCAATCTCTACGCCTACCACCTGCCGCTCGACGCCCACCCCGAACTCGGCAACAACGCCCAGCTGGGTCTGCAGCTCGGGCTGAAGGCGGATCGCTGGTTCGGCGAGAACAAGCTGGGTTTCCTTGGCGGGCGCAGCGGCACCAGTGAAGGCTTTGACAGCGCCGACAGCCTGGCGCTGCATGTCAGAAATGCATTAAATCGGCCTGTTATCCTTGTTGGTAATGCGCCGGTAGCTATTAAAAACATAGCATGGTGCAGTGGCGGCGCGCAGGGCTACTTCGAGGACGCGATTGCCGCCGGGGCCGACGCCTTCATCACCGGCGAGATCTCCGAGCCGCAGGCGCATTACGCGCGCGAAATGGGCGTGGCGTTCATCGCCTGCGGCCACCATGCGTCCGAGCGTTACGGCGCGCCCGCGGTGGCGGCGCACGTGGCCGCGCGGTTCGGGCTGGCGCACGAGTTCATCGACATCGACAACCCGGCCTGAGTGCCGGCTGCGGTCAGGCCGGCGCCCTGCGGGGCCGGGCGCCGTGGCCGTTGCGTGCATAGTGCGGCCGCCCCGAGCGCATGGCATGCCAGCTCGCGCCGAGCTGGGCATTTTCCACCGGCACGGCCTGGTGGCTGATCTCGTCGAGCAGGGCGGCGCGTGAGCGCATGCCGCGGGCGGCTGCGGCCATTTCCTCGGCCTCGTGCAGCAGTTGGGCCACGTCCCGGCCCGCGCCTGTCAGATGGACCATGCCGACGCTGATATCGGCACTGATCCGGATGCGCTCGCCGTTCAGCGCGCTGATCTCCAGCGGCCGCCGCAGGCTGGAGGCCACGCGCAGTCCCAGGGTGCGTATCCAGCCGGGCGAATGCAGGCTTTCGATCAACACCACAAAACAGCGGTCGTAATACCGCCCCGCGGGGTTGACGACGCCGGTGTGGCGCTGCATGCGCCGCGCCAGCTGCGCGTAAATTTCGTTGAGGCCGTGCTGGCCCACCTGGTCGAGCAGCCGCTCGGGCTCGAACACCCGCACCGCCATGATCGCCCCGTCGCGCCGGGTGCGCGCCAGCCGGCGTTGCGCACGCAGGATTTTCTGCACCAGCACGACACTGCTGTAAAGCTGGGTGGTGGGGTCGCGCCGCGACTGGCCGGCATGGCGGATTTCCAGGTCCTGGTGGTTGCGCAGCCACAGGGTCACGCCAATCACCGAGACGCTGAGCAAGCCAAGCAGGGCCACACCGGCCTGCAGCAGGGCCGAGGGCCGGCTGGGGTTGAGCGCCAGCCGGTACAGCCCGAGCTGCAGCGGCAGGGTCAGCAGACAGCCGGCTGCCAGCCCCCAGGCGAGCCGGTCGCCCTGCTGCGCCGCGCGCACGGCCAGCCACAACGCCACCGACAGGCTCAGCAGGGTCAGCCCCGCCGAAGCTGGCAGCTGCAGGCCTGGCGCCAGCAGCAGGCACAGCGGCCCGCCCGCCAGGCACAGGGTGCTGACAGCGCGAAAGCTGAGGTCGGTGAGCCGGTCGCGCCGGGCGGCGGCCAGCCACTGGCCCGCACCGTAAGTGCCCAGGCCGCCGCACAGGGGCCCGATCAGCACCTGGGCGGCAGGCAGCCAGGGAGCGCCGGGGCTTGGCAGCATGGTGGCCGCCAGACCGCTGAGCAGCATGAAAAACAGCCAGCAGGCCGTGAGGTAAATCAGGCTTTGCACACTGGCGCGGCTTCGGCTGAAGAGCGCGTCTGCCGCGCCGAGCAGGACCACCAGTCCCATCGATCCCGCGGCGGCGCTCCAGATGACGGTTTCAGCCGTGTTCATGCCGCCTTCCGCCACAGCGCGGGGGCGCGGGCCTGGGTTTGCGCGAGAATACCGGCAGGATGCATGTCGTCGCTTTCCCCTGTTCAGTGGCCTTGCCGGCTGCCTGTCCGTCAGGTGGGCCGGCAAGCAGCTGGTGGACACCGTGGCGCGCCAACGCCATGCAAACCATTATGGGACGTACAGACCGCCAGGGGAAGACATGCAGGACCTGAGAAACCGGCCGCTGGCCATCACCATGGGCGATCCGGCCGGGATCGGGCCGGAAATCATTGCCAGGGCCTTTCGCGACGCTCCGGCCGAACTGTCCGGCTGCGTTGTGGTCGGTGATGTCGCCACCTTGCGCCGCGCCGCGCAGCTGGTGGGCGGCGGTCCGGCCCTGGCTTTGCCCGTGGCCCAACTCGATGCGGTCAGCCACTGGCAGTCGGTGCCGCCGCGCTGCATTCCTGTGCTACAAAAATGTGAGCTGCCCGCCCCTGTGCCTTTTGGGGAAATCAGTGCTTTGGCCGGCAAGGCGGCGGCGGACAGCATTGTCTGGGCGGCCCGGGCGACCCTGGCCGGCGAATGCGCGGCGATGGTCACCGCGCCCATCCACAAGGAGGCGCTCGCCGCCGCCGGCGCGGCGTTTGCGCGTTTTCCCGGCCATACCGAGCTGCTGCAGGCCGAAGCCGCGGCTTTTCTCGGCAAGGACGTGTCCGCGCTGCCGGTGCGCATGATGCTGGCCAACGAGGAACTCAAGACCGTGCTGGTCAGCATCCACCTGTCCCTGCGCGAGGCGATAGCCGCCGTGACTTTTGACAACGTGCTGCAGACCCTGCGCATCACGCACCAGGCGGTGCGCAGTGCCTCGGGCGGCCGGCCGCGCATCGCGGTGGCCGGCCTGAACCCGCACGCCGGCGAGGGCGGCCTGTTCGGCCGTGAAGAGGTGGACATCATCGCGCCGGCGATCGCCAGGGCCCGGGAGGAGGGGCTGGAGGTGAGCGGCCCCTTCGCCCCCGATACGGTGTTCATGAGGGCCCGCGCCCCGGCCGGGCAGGGTGGCGAGTTCGACGTGGTGGTGGCGATGTACCACGACCAGGGGCTGATCCCGGTCAAGTACCTGGGGGTGGAGCAGGGCGTCAATGTCACGCTGGGCCTGCCGCTGGTGCGCACCAGCCCGGACCACGGCACGGCATTTGACATCGCCGGCACGGGCAGGGCCGACGCGTCCAGCTTGCTGGCGGCCATTCGCATGGCGCGGCGTTTGGTGGCTTGAACCACTGCATTGCCCGAAAGTTCAAGGAAAAAGCGCCTGCAGCCCGGAAGGGGCGGGCGCAGTAAGCTACTAATTCAATAGCAACTCGCTGCGCCAGGGGCGGCTTCAGCGGTTTTTCAGGCTGTCGCGGATCTCGCGCAGCAGCACCACGTCCTCGGGCGGGACGGCGGGCGCAGCCGGGGTTTCCTTTTTCAGGCGATTGATCTGCTTGATCATCAGGAAGATGATGAACGCGAGGATGGCGAAGTTGACCGCCACCGTGATGAAGTTGCCGTAGGCAAACACCGGGACGCCGGCTTTCTTCAGGGCATCCAGCGTCATGGCCGTGCCCGCGGGCACCGTGCCCAGGACCACAAAAAGATTCGAGAAGTCGAGCTTGCCAATCACCGCCCCGACCAGCGGCAGGATCAGGTCGCTGACCACCGAGTCCACAATCTTGGCGAAAGCGGCACCTATGATCACGCCGACGGCCAGATCGACGACGCTGCCCTTGACGGCAAATTCCTTGAATTCCTGCATCATTCCCATGACATGCTCCTGGTGTGGTTGCTAAACACCCGTCATTGTGCCCATGCTGCGAGGCAAGGGCGTAACGGTCCAGCTTCGTTCGGATGGTTGCCACGCTCCGGTCCTGCCGATGTCGCAGCCGCGCTGTCGGAATGGGTCGCGCCGCTTGAAAATGCCATTCGCGCTCCGTTACAATCCCGGGTTGACCCCAATAAGCCCTCTTTCAAGTTTTTCAAGCCCTGTTCTTGTAGGACATCCATGACCCAAGCAAGCCTTAACGTGCCGCCCGGCGCACCGATTGACAAAAACAAAAGAAACTGGATCGTGACCACCTGCGCCGTCGGCGGTGCTGGTGTGGCCGCTGTCGCTGTGCCCTTCGTCAGCACTTTCCAGCCTTCCGAGCGTGCCAAAGCCGCCGGTGCGGCCGTCGAGGTGGATATTTCGGCGCTGAAGCCGGGCGAGAAGCTCACGGTGGAATGGCGCGGCAAGCCGGTCTGGATCGTCAGGCGCACGCCCGAGCAGCTGGCTTCGCTGGCCAAGCTGGACCCCCAGCTCGCCGACCCGAAGTCCGAGCGCAAGCCGGGCGAACTCACCCCCGAATACGCGCGCAACGAAAACCGCTCGATCAAGCCTGAATTCCTGGTGGCCGTCGGTATCTGCTCGCACCTGGGCTGCTCGCCCAGCGACAAATTTCAGCCGGGCGCCCAGCCTTCGCTGCCGGACGACTGGGCGGGCGGCTTTCTCTGCCCCTGCCACGGTTCGACCTTTGACATGGCCGGCCGCGTCTACAAAAACAAGCCGGCGCCGGACAACCTCGAAGTGCCGCCCCACATGTACCTGTCAGACGCCAAGCTGCTGATTGGTGAGGACAAAAAAGCCTGAAGCTTTGCTGGACAACCCGCCGGCGCCGCGTGGCGCCCGCCAAGTCCCCCATCGAGTAGCAAATAGGACCCCTTATGGCTGAATTCAAAGAAATCTCCCCCGATGCGCCGGCTGCTGCCAGGCTGATGAACTGGGTCGACAACCGCTTCCCGGCGAGCAAGCTCTACAAAGAGCACATGAGCGAATACTACGCACCGAAGAACTTCAACTTCTGGTACGTGTTCGGCTCGCTGGCCCTGCTGGTGCTGGTCATCCAGATCGTCACCGGTATTTTCCTGACCATGCATTACAAGCCCGATGCCGCGCTGGCGTTTGGCTCGGTCGAATACATCATGCGCGACGTGCCCTGGGGCTGGCTGATCCGCTATATGCATTCCACCGGAGCGTCTGCATTTTTTGTCGTGGTCTACCTGCACATGTTCCGCGGCCTGATCTACGGCAGCTACCGCAAGCCGCGCGAGCTGATCTGGATTTTCGGCTGCGCGATTTTCCTGGCGCTGATGGCCGAGGCCTTCATGGGTTACCTGCTGCCATGGGGCCAGATGAGCTACTGGGGCGCCCAGGTGATCGTCAACCTGTTTGCCGCCATTCCCTTCATCGGTCCCGATCTGGCCCTGCTGATCCGCGGCGACTACGTGGTCGGCGACGCCACGCTGAACCGCTTCTTCGCCTTCCACGTGATCGCCGTGCCGCTGGTGTTGCTGGGCCTGGTGGTCGCGCACCTGATCGCGCTGCATGAAGTCGGCTCCAACAACCCCGACGGCGTGGAAATCAAGGCGAAAAAAGACGCCGCCGGCAGGCCGCTCGATGGCATTCCGTTCCATCCCTACTACACGGTGCATGACATCTTTGCCGTCAGCGTGTTCCTGATGATCTTCTCGGCCATCATCTTCTTTGCACCCGAGGCCGGTGGTTATTTCCTCGAGTACAACAACTTCATTCCCGCCGATTCGCTCAAGACCCCGGCGCACATCGCCCCGGTCTGGTATTTCACGCCGTATTACTCGATGCTGCGCGCCATCACCAGCGAGATGATGTATGCGCTGATCGCCTGCGTGCTGGCGGGTGCGGTGCTGGGTGTGCTCAAGGCCAAAATCGCCGCGCTGTTCAAGCTGGTGATTGTTGGCGCCGCTGTGGTGCTGATCGCTGCGATGCTGGCGATTGACGCCAAGTTCTGGGGCGTGGTTGTCATGGGCGGCGCGGTCATCATCCTGTTTTTTCTGCCCTGGCTGGACAACAGTGCCGCCAAATCGATCCGTTACCGGCCCACCTGGCATTCGTGGATGTACGGCATTTTTGTCGTCAACTTCCTGGTGCTCGGTTATCTGGGTATCAATCCGCCCTCAGCGATCAACGAGCGTGTCTCGCAGGTCGGAACGCTGTTTTATTTCGGTTTCTTCCTGCTGATGCCCTGGTGGAGCCGCCTGGGCACTTTCCGGCCGGTTCCTGACCGCGTGACTTTTGCTGCCCATTGAGCCGGAGACTCCTGACATGATGAAGACACTGAAACAACTGGCTCTGGGTTTTTCCGTCGTGCTGGCGCTGGCCGGTACGGGCGCGCATGCGGCGACCACGGGCATTGCCTGGGACAAGGCGCCCAACAAGACCAACGACCTGGGCGCACTGCAAAACGGCGCCAAGCTGTTCGTCAACTACTGCCTGAACTGCCATTCCGCCGCATTCATGCGGTACAACCGCCTGCGCGACATCGGCCTGACCGAGCAGCAGATCAAGGACAACCTGTTGTTCGCCACCGACAAGGTGGGCGAAACCATGAAGGCCTCGATCGACCCGAAGCAGGCCAAGGACTGGTTTGGCGCGAATCCGCCTGACCTGACCGTGATCGCCCGTTCGCGTGCCGGCCATGCCGGCACGGGTGCCGACTACCTCTACACCTACCTGCGCACCTATTACCGTGACGACACCACCGCCACCGGCTGGAACAACCTGGCGTTCCCCACTGTGGCCATGCCGCATGTGTTGTGGGAACTGTCGGGTGAGCGCAAGCCGCTGTACGAGGAAAAGGAAGAACACGGCCACAAGGTGGCGGTCTTCAAGGGCTGGCAGCAAGTGACACCTGGCACCATGACGAACCTGCAGTACGACCAGGCCATGGGCGACCTGGTGGGCTACCTGCAATGGATGGGAGAGCCTGCACAGAACACCCGTGTCCGGGTGGGTGCCTGGGTGCTGCTGTTTCTGCTGGGTCTGACTTTTGTTGCCTGGCGCCTGAACGCGGCGTTCTGGAAAGACATCAAGTAATTTTTTTCGCCGGGGCTGGCTTCCCGGCACCTTCTGGAGTGGATGCCTTCAACGGTTCCACTCCTTTGCATTTAGGAGTTCCGAACCATGATGGTCCTTTATTCAGGCACGACCTGCCCCTTTTCGCATCGCTGCCGTTTTGTGCTGTTTGAAAAAGGCATGGACTTCGAAATCCGCGATGTGGACTTGTACAACAAGCCCGAAGACATCAATGTCATGAATCCCTACGGCCAGGTGCCGATTCTGGTGGAGCGTGACCTGATTCTGTACGAGTCGAACATCATCAATGAGTACATCGACGAGCGTTTCCCGCACCCGCAACTGATGCCTGGTGACCCGGTTGACCGTGCACGGGTTCGCCTGTTCCTGCTCAACTTCGAGAAAGAACTGTTCGTCCATGTCAGCACGCTGGAAGCACGCGCGTCCAAGGGCAACGAAAAGGCACTCGAAAAGGCCCGTTCGCACATCCGCGACCGCCTGACGCAGCTGGCCCCCGTGTTCCTGAAAAACAAGTTCATGCTGGGTGACAACTTCTCCATGCTCGACGTGGCGATTGCCCCGCTGCTGTGGCGCCTGGACTACTACGACATCGACCTGTCGAAGAACGCCGCGCCGCTGCTCAAGTACGCCGAGCGCATTTTCTCGCGCCCGGCCTACATCGAGGCGCTGACGCCGTCCGAGAAGGTCATGAGAAAGTAATGACCCCCACGCTTGTCGCTTCGCGTACTGCGCTGCCCCCCGGAGGGGCGCTGCGCCTGCGGCCCGGCAAAGCCGGTTCCGCAGCCCCTGTTTGTGATGAGGGTGCCCGCATGCTGTCTTGGATCTGGCTTGGCTGATTTCATGAACGCGCTCGACTCCACATCGACCCGCCCCTACCTGATCCGGGCGCTGTACGACTGGTGTACCGACAACGGGCTCACGCCCTATGTGGCGGTGGCTGTGGACGAAACCGTGCAGGTGCCGCGTGAATATGTGAAGAACAACGAGATCGTGCTCAACATCAGTTTTGATGCCACGAGCTCGCTCAAACTGGGCAATGACTTCATCGAATTCAAGGCGCGTTTTGCCGGAAGTGCGCGCGAGATCATGGTGCCGATTGGCCGTGTGATTGCCATTTACGCCCGTGAAAATGGCCAGGGGATGGCGTTTCCGCTGGCGGCAGGGCCGTCGGTGGGAACTGTCCAGTCACCGGTCCAGGCGGAAGCGCAGCCTGTTGCAACGGAGGCGGACCCGTCAGCAGCGGCAGAAGCGAAGATCGTACAATTGGTGCCAGCCAACAACAGTTCTTCGGCGCGCGACGACGATCCGGAGCCGCCCGAACCACCCAAGCCGCCACAAGGCAAGCGCCCCTCACTCACGCGCGTCAAGTAATATAGAGTTTGTGCCGCTTTAGCTCAGTTGGTAGAGCAACCGCCTTGTAAGCGGTAGGTCGTCAGTTCGAATCCGACAAGCGGCACCATTCATTTCCTCCTGCCCCGGTCATCTGCCCAAGGGCAGGGCCAACTACCCGTTTGATAGCAGTCCGCCCAAGGCGGGCAAGCTTTCGCCGTGGGCAGGGGCAGGTTTTCTGCTACTTTCCGCGGATTAGTATCTTCAACCGAATTGAGGTAACCTTCCAACCTTTGTCGATCAGGCGGGACTGGATCAGGGGCAGCAACTGGCGTACTTTGGCTGCAGCGGCATTGCTGCTGACCAGCAGGCACCATACCCCGTCTTCGATCGGGCCGGCCTGAATCGCGGGGCGCAAGGCTTCAGGGATCAGCGACTCCACGGCCTTGAGCCTGTCGCTGGATTCCCGGACAAGCCCGGCCAGCCGCGCCAGTGATGGCGAGTTCTCGACAGCCTGGCTGAAAGTGACGGCCTGGTGAAGGCGGGGGCTGGAGTTCAAGGTTATCAGGCTCTGATTGTGAAGGAGACAAACACGTGCATTTGATTATCACGGATGCCTGGCTGGCGCAAAGCCGTGCCATTTATCTAAGCGGAACGAAGCTGGTGGTGGCGGGTTTTGTCGCGGCACTGGCATTGATGCTGGTGGCCGCGGGCATGTACCACTGGGTTTTCCTCAAGGGCGCGCGCGAGGGCTGGCCGGTGATCGGTGGCCTCGTCAAACTGGTGGTCAAGGACGAGTTCGAACAACGCGACCGCTTCATGCGGGAAAATCTCGACGCCATGGCCAAACGTCTGGGCGAAATGCAGGCCAAGATGATGCAGCTCGAATCGCTCGGGGAGCGGGTGTCGGGCCTGGCCGGTGTCAACCCCAGCGAGATCAGGACCCAGCCCGGGCGCGGCGGTGCGCTGGTGGAAGGCCGTTCGCTGAGCATGGAAGAGCTGCAGGCGACCCTGGCCGATCTCGACAAGTTGACGGATCAGCGCGTGGACCTCATGACCGTGATGGAGTCCAGGCTGTTTGACCAGAAGATCAAGAAAATGATGGTGCCGACACAGCAGCCGGTCGCGGGTGGCGCGCTCGGGTCGGCCTTTGGCTGGCGCATCGACCCGCTGAACGGGCGCTCCGCGCTGCACACGGGGCTGGATTTCCCGGCCGAACCTGGCACGTCGATTCTTGCCGCGGCGGGTGGCGTTGTGGTCACGCAGGAATACCACCCGGCCTACGGCAACATGGTCGAAATCGACCACGGCAACGACCTGGTGTCCCGTTATGGCCATGCCTCCAGGGTGATGGTCAAAAAGGGCGACCTGATCAAGCGGGGCCAGAAAATTGCCGAGGTGGGCACCACCGGCCGCTCGACCGGGCCGCACCTGCATTTTGAAGTGATGGTGCAGGGCGTGTTCCAGGATCCCCAGAAATTCCTGACGGCGGGCCAGAAACTGCCCGCGCCGATGGCGCTCGCCACTGTTCCGTCGGCCCTGGGACCGTCCATTCAGGCGGTCCGGCCGAAGTAAGGGCGCGGCAGAGGTAAAATCGGCGCTTCGCGCGCAGTTGAAACCAGCTGGCAGCGCCCACAACTAAGTCGATACTCAATAAGGATTTCGGCCGCACTGCCCGCTCATGGGAGCTGTCAGCGCGGCCTCGCATTTATGGCTTCCAATATCCTGACCAAAATCTTCGGCAGCCGCAACGACCGCCTGCTCAAAACCTACCGCAAATCCATCGAGCAGATCAATGCGCTGGAAGCGCAACTGGAAGCCCTTGATGATGAGCAGCTGCGTGCCAAGACCCGGGAATTCATAGACCGCGTGACCAAGGGAGAGACCCTGGATGACATCCTCCCCGAAGCCTTTGCCGTGGTCCGGGAAGGCAGCAAGCGTGTCATGAAGATGCGCCACTTCGACGTGCAGATGCTGGGCGGCATGGCGCTGCACAACGGCAAGATTTCCGAGATGGGAACCGGCGAAGGCAAGACCCTGACGGCGACGCTGCCGGTCTACCTCAATGCGCTGACCGGCAAGGGCGTGCATGTGGTCACGGTCAACGACTACCTCGCCAACCGCGATGCCCGCTGGATGGGCAAGCTCTACAACTTCCTGGGTCTGACGGTCGGCATCAACCTGCCGAACATGCAGCGCCCCGAGAAGCAGGAAGCCTACCTTGCCGACATCACCTACGGCACCAACAACGAATTCGGTTTTGACTACCTGCGCGACAACATGGTCTACGAAGTGGCCGACCGCGTTCAGCGCGGACTGAACTACGCCATCGTCGACGAGGTGGATTCGATCCTGATCGACGAAGCCCGCACGCCGCTGATCATCAGCGGCCAGGCCGAAGACCATACCGAGATGTACCTGGCCATCAACAAGGTGGTTCCGCTGCTGACGCGCCAGGAAGGCGAGGCCGACCCGCGCACCGGCGAGGGCATCATCAAGCCCGGCGACTTCACGCTCGATGAAAAGACCCATCAGGTGTTCCTGACCGAGCAAGGCCACGAAAACGCCGAACGCATCCTGTTCAGCCTGGGCCTGATTCCCGAAGGCGCCACGCTGTACGATCCGGCGAACATTTCGCTGATGCACCACCTGTATGCGGCCCTGCGTGCCAACCACCTGTATCACCGCGACCAGCACTATGTGGTGCAGGACGGCGAAATCGTGATCGTCGACGAGTTCACCGGCCGCCTGATGTCGGGCCGGCGCTGGAGCGAGGGCCTGCACCAGGCCGTCGAGGCGAAAGAAGGCGTGGAGATCCAGGCCGAGAACCAGACCCTGGCATCGATCACCTTCCAGAATTACTTCCGCCTGTACGGCAAGCTGGCCGGCATGACCGGCACGGCCGACACCGAGGCCTACGAGTTCCAGGAAATCTACGGACTCGAGACCACGGTGATCCCGCCGAACCGCCCGAGCCGGCGCGAGGACCAGCTCGACCGCGTGTACAAGACCACGCGTGAAAAATACGAGGCAGCGATCAAGGACATCCGGGAATGCCACGAACGCGGCCAGCCGGTGCTGGTGGGCACCACGTCGATCGAAAACTCGGAAATCATCGACCAGCTGCTGGACAAGGAAAACCTGCCGCACCAGGTGCTCAACGCCAAGCAGCATGCCCGTGAGGCCGACATCGTGGCCCAGGCCGGCCGCCCCGGCATGATCACCATCGCCACCAACATGGCCGGCCGCGGCACGGACATCGTGCTGGGCGGCAACGTGGAGAAACTTGTTGAGGCGGTCGAGGCCGACGAGTCGCTGGACGCTGATGCCAAAGCCGTTGAAATTGCCCGCCTGCGCGCGCAGTGGGCGCAGGACCACGAGAAGGTCAAGGCGCTCGGCGGGCTGCGCATCATTGCGACGGAGCGGCATGAGTCCCGCCGCATCGACAACCAGCTGCGCGGCCGCTCGGGCCGCCAGGGTGACCCCGGTTCCTCGCGTTTTTACCTGAGCCTGGACGACACGCTGATGCGCATTTTCGCCGGCGACCGGGTCCGCGCCATCATGGAGCGGCTCAAGATGCCGGACGGCGAGGCCATCGAGGCCGGCATCGTGACACGCAGCATCGAGTCTGCCCAGCGCAAGGTGGAAGCACGCAACTTCGACATCCGCAAGCAGCTGCTGGAATACGATGACGTCGCCAACGACCAGCGCAAGGTGATTTACCAGCAGCGCAACGACATCATGGACGCGGCCAGCCTGGAAGGGCAGATTGCCTCCCTGCGCGAGGGCTGCTTCACCGACCTGGTGCGCCAGTACATCCCGGCCGAAAGCGTGGAAGAGCAGTGGGACATTGCGGGCCTGGAGAAAGTGCTGCGTGACGAATGGCAGATCGAGATCTCCCTGCACGACGAGGTCCAGGCGGCCAGCGCCATCACCGACGAGGACCTGCTGGAAAAGGTGCTCGCCGCCGCCAATGCCGCCTTTGCCGACAAGGTCGAGAAAATCGGCGCGGAAAACTTCACCCAGTTCGAGCGCATCGTGCTGCTGCAGAGCATTGACTCGCACTGGCGCGAGCACCTGAGCTCGCTCGACTACCTGCGCCAGGGCATCCACCTGCGCGGCTACGCCCAGAAGCAGCCCAAGCAGGAGTACAAGCGGGAAGCCTTCGAGCTGTTCGGCCAGTTGCTCGACAGCGTGAAAAACGAAGTCACCAAACTGCTCATGACGGTCCAGGTCCAGTCGGGCGAACAGCTTGGCCAGGCCGCCGAGGAGATGGAAGACCGGGCCGAGCGGATCGCCAACGTGACCTACACGGCGCCGACCGAAACCGGCGAAGTGGAAACCACGGTGGACGAGGAATCGCTGCGTTACAAGCAGGCCTTGCCGGCCGGTGCGCTGCCACGCGTGGGCCGCAACGATCCGTGCCCTTGCGGCTCGGGAAAAAAATACAAACTCTGCCACGGCAAACTCAATTGAGTTGCGCCCGTCGGCCCGCTTCTGGAGCCAAGACACCATGCCCGTGAACCTGCTTGCCACGCCTGCCGACCAGCTCCATCCCGTGCCCGGCGTGCGCTGGGGCATTGCCGAGGCGGGCATACGCAAGGCCGGCCGCAAAGACCTGTCGGTGCTGCTGCTCGATGAGGGCGCCTCGGTCGGTGCGGTGTTCACGCAAAACCGCTTCTGCGCCGCACCGGTGCAGATTTGCCGCGAGCACCTTGCCCGAAACGGCGGCCAGAGCCTGGGCATACGCGCGATGCTGATCAACACCGGCAACGCCAATGCCGGCACCGGCGCGGACGGCCTGAGCCGGGCGCACGCCAGCTGCATTGCGCTGGCGCGCGCGCTCAATGTCGCACCGGAGCAGATCCTGCCGTTTTCCACCGGTGTGATCATGGAACCGCTGCCGCACGACCGCATCGCCGCAGGCCTGCCCGCTGCACTGGCCGATGCCAAGGCCGACAACTGGGGCCGGGCCGCCGAAGCTATCATGACCACGGACACCGTGGCCAAGGCGTTTTCCAGCCGCATCACCCTGGGCGGCGTGCCCGTGGCCATCACCGGCATCAGCAAGGGCGCCGGCATGATACGGCCTAACATGGCCACCATGCTGGGCTTCCTGGCGACCGACGCCTGTGTGGCGCAGGACCTGATGGCGCAACTGGCCACCGAACTGGCCGAGGGCTCGTTCAACCGCGTCACCGTGGACGGCGACACCTCGACCAACGACTCCTTTGTGGTGATGGCCACCAACCGCGCGAGCCATGCGCCCATCACCGCGCTGGACAGCCCCGACGGCCAGGCGCTGAAGGCGGCCATGCTGGACATCGCAAAAAAGCTGGCGCAGGCGATTGTGCGTGACGGCGAAGGTGCGACCAAGTTCATCACCATCCGCGTCGAAGGCGGCCAGACCGGCGCCGAGTGCCGCCAGGTGGCCTACGCGATTGCGCATTCGCCGCTGGTCAAGACGGCGTTTTTTGCCAGCGACCCCAACCTGGGCCGCATCCTGGCGGCGGTTGGTTATGCCGGCATCGCCGATCTGGACCAGACACAAATCGATCTTTACCTGGACGATGTGCTGGTGGCCAAAAACGGCGGCCGGCATGCCGGCTATGTCGAGGCCGACGGCCAGCGCGTGATGAAACAAAGCGAAATCACGGTACGCGTGGCGCTGGGCCGCGGCCAAGCCGTTGACACGGTCTGGACCTGTGACCTGTCGTACGACTACGTCAAGATCAACGCCGACTACCGCAGCTGAGTGCTGCCCCCACCGACATGAACGAGCAATTTGAACGCCTGATGGCGCGTGCGGAATCCCTGCTGGCGCGCATTGAATCCGTGTTGCCGCAGCCGCTGTCGGCGCCGGACTGGAGCGCCTCGGTAGCCTACCGCTACCGCAAGCGCAGCTCCGGCCACGGTTCGCTGGAGCCGGTGCGCCACATCGGCAACATGCGCCTCACCGACCTCAAGGAAATCGAGGACCAGAAGGAAAAAATCCGGCGCAACACCGAGCAGTTCGTGCTCGGCAAACCCGCCAACAACGTGCTGCTGACCGGCGCCCGCGGCACCGGCAAGTCCTCGCTGATCAAGGCCTGCCTCAACGCCTATTCGGCGCGCGGCCTGCGCCTGATCGAGGTCGACAAGACCGACCTGACCGACCTGCCCGACATCGTCGACGTGGTCTCCGGCCTGAGCGAAAAATTCATCGTGTTTTGTGATGACCTGAGTTTTGAGGAAGGCGAGCCCGGCTACAAGGCACTCAAGTCCATCCTCGACGGCTCCATCGCCGCGGCCACGCCGAACGTGCTGATTTACGCGACCAGCAACCGGCGCCACCTGCTGCCCGAGTACATGACCGAGAACCTGACCTACAGCCGCAGCGAGGACGGCGAGGTGCATCCGGGCGAGGTCGTCGAGGAAAAGATCTCGCTGTCCGAACGCTTCGGCCTGTGGGTCAGCTTCTACCCGTTCAGCCAGGACGAGTACCTGACCATCGTTGCGCAGTGGCTGTCGTCGTTTGGCGTGGGCCAGGAGGCGATCAACGCGGCCAAACCGGCATCGCTGGTCTGGGCACTGGAGCGCGGCTCACGCAGCGGCCGCGTGGCCTACCAGTTCGCCCGCGACTACGCCGGCCGTGACAGTGATCAGCGGCCCACCGCCGCCGCACCCATCGCCGCCTACGAGCGGCCCGCTGCCGCTGCTAGCGCGGCTGCGGCGTCCGACCCTGGCGACGCGGCGGCTGATCACGCAACATGAGTGTGCTGATCGCCGACGGCGAGCGCCCGCGCGAGGGCGGCGCCGACCGCCAGGTGGTGGATGTCGCGGTGGGTGTGTTGCTGCGGCCGGACGGCGACTTCCTGCTGACCTCGCGCCCGCCGGGCAAGGTCTACGAGGGCTACTGGGAGTTCCCGGGCGGCAAGCTGGAGGCCGGCGAGACGGTGGAGCAGGCGCTGCGCCGCGAACTGCATGAAGAAATCGGCATCACGATAGGCGCGGTGCAGCCCTGGAAGGTCGAGCTGGTGGACTACCCGCACGCGCTGGTGCGGCTGAACTTCTGCAAGGTCTTCGACTGGACGGGCGAGCTGCACATGCGCGAAGGCCAGCTGTTTGCCTGGCAGCGCCTGCCGGTGGCGGTCAGGCCGGTGTTGCCGGGCACGCTGCCGGTGCTGGGCTGGTTCGCAGCCGAACGCCAGTTTGCCGGCGTGACGCACACCGCCGTTTAACCGTTTGACCGGTTTACATGCAGGCGGCGCTGGGGTGCTCTGTTATTGATAGCTGCTTGCGCTTGCCGAATAAGGGCTAGCGGCACTTTGTACTCGTAAATCCGGCGTGCTGCCGGATTGCCGGCCTCAGGCCGTGAGTTCCCACTGTTTTCTCGCACCCAGCACCGCATCCGGGTAGGGCGCCTTGCCGCGTGAGCCGTTGTAGCGGCCCAGGCCCAGGAACAGGTCGCCTTTTTCCCGGTCCAGGTAGTGCCGCAGAATCACGCAGCCAAAGCGCAGGTTGGTCTGCATGTGAAACAGCTTGCCGGCGTCGCCGTCGCCAATGACCCGGGTCCAGAAGGGCATGACCTGCATGTAACCCCGCGCGCCGACGCGGCTGACCGCAAATTTACGGAAGTTGCTTTCGACCTGGATCAGGCCCAGCACCAGCGCCACGTCCAGGCCGGCGCGTTTGCTTTCGTACCAGACCGTCTGCAGGAATTCCTTGCGGATTTGCCATTCCGGCTTTTTCTTCCAGAGCCGGTCGCTCATGGCGCCCAGCCAGCGCAGGTAGGCGAGGCGGCTTTCGGTGTCGCGAAATTCGGGCACCGGTGGCGCCTGGCTGGCGATGGCTGAACTCAACGCCGTGCGCACCGAGTCGATCAGGGGTTCTTCGATCTGTGCGCCGGCCCAGGATTGCTCCGAAAATAGGAGCGATCCCCCCAGAACGGAAAAGGACTGCAGGCACTTTCTTCTTGAAAGTCCGGCAGCCGAGGGGAGGGCGGGGACCACAGGTGCCGGTGGCGACAGGAAGACGTGGGACGGCCGCATTGCGCTCAGAGGGCCAGTTTTTCCTTGAGGAAAGTGAAGGCGTCGGCAATGGCGATCTTGCTCGATGCGGCGTCGCGGCGGTGCTGGTATTCCAGCTGGCCGTCTTTCAGGCCGCGGTCGCCGATGGTGACGCGGTGCGGCACCCCGATGAGTTCCCAGTCGGCAAACATGGCACCGGGCCGTTCGCCCCGGTCGTCCAGGATCACGTCCACGCCGGCCGTGACCAGTTCGTCATGCAGCTTTTCCGCCGCCGCCTTCACCTCGGGAAAGCGGTCCGGGCTGATGGGGCAGAGCACCACGGTGAAGGGGGCAATCGCGTCCGGCCAGATGATGCCGCGCTCGTCATGGTTCTGCTCGATGGCGGCGGCCGGCAGGCGTGTGATGCCGATGCCGTAACAGCCCATTTCGAGGAATTGCGGCTTGCCGTTTTCGTCGAGAAAGGTCGCGTTCATCGTCTGGCTGTATTTGGTGCCGAGGTAGAACACATGGCCGACTTCGATGCCGCGCTCGATCGCCAGCACGCCCTGGCCGTCGGGCGAGGCGTCACCAGCCACCACATTGCGGATGTCGGCGATCAGGTCGGGCTCGGGCAGGTCCCGGCCCCAGTTCACGCCAGTGATGTGGAAGTCTGCCTCATTGGCGCCGCAGATCCAGTCGCTCATCACCGCCACCTCCCGGTCGGCCACGATGTGGAGCGGCTTCTTCAAGCCCACCGGTCCGAGGTAACCCGGCTTGCAGCCAAAGTGCGCGTCAATCTCTTCTCCGGTGGCAAAACGGAAGCCTGCACTGAGCCCCGGCAACTTGCCAAGCTTGACTTCGTTCATGTCGTGGTCGCCGCGCAGCAGCAGCAGCCAGACCTGGGTCTTGACCACTTCGTCGTAGTCGTTGAGTTCATCGGTGGCCAGCACCAGCGACTTGACGGTGCGAGCCAGCGGCAGCCCCAGCAGTTCGGCCACGTCGGCGCAGGTGGCCTTGCCCGGCGTCGGTGTCCTGGTCATGGCTTGCGCCGGATCGGGGCGCGCCGCCTGGGGCGCCAACGCCTCGGCTTTTTCCATGTTGGCGGCGTAGTCGCTGGCCGGGCAGTAGACGATGGCGTCTTCGCCGGTCGCGGCAATCACCTGGAACTCTTCACTGAGGTCGCCGCCAATCGCGCCGCTGTCGGCCGCGACGGCGCGGTAGGTCAGGCCGAAGCGGTCAAAAATCCGGCGGTAGGCCTGCGCCATCACCTGGTAGCTGGCTTTGGCGGCGGTCTGGTCGCGGTCAAAGCTGTAGGCGTCCTTCATGACGAACTCACGCCCGCGCATCAGGCCAAAGCGCGGCCGGCGTTCGTCGCGGAATTTGGTCTGGATCTGGTACAGGTTCTTCGGCAACTGCTTGTAGCTCTTGATGTCCTGGCGCATCACGTCGGTCACGACTTCCTCGCTGGTCGGCTGCACCACAAAGTCGCGGCCATGGCGGTCCTTGATGCGCAGCAGCTCCGGCCCCATGGATGCAAACCGGCCGGTTTCCTGCCAGAGCTCGGCCGGCTGGATCACTGGCATGCTCATTTCAACGGCGCCGGCGCGGTTCATCTCTTCGCGCACGATGGCTTCCACCTTGCGGATGACGCGCAGGCCCATGGGCATGTAGTTGTAGATGCCGGCGCCCAGTTTCTTGATCATGCCGGCGCGCATCATCAGCTGGTGGCTCACCACCTCGGCGTCGGCGGGCGCTTCCTTGAGGGTGGAAATGAAGAACTGGGAGGCTTTCATGGACGGTTTTTCCGGGCTTCGTGAGGTTTTTGGGACTGCCGCCCCGGCGTGCGCTTGGCTCTGAGCATTCTGCTGTGCATAATGGACTCAGTTTAAAAAATTGAGGTTTGATTATGCTTGACCGGGACGGCTTTCGGCCCAACGTCGGCATCATCTTGCTCAACCAGAGAAGTCAGGTATTTTGGGGCAAGCGTATCCGTACCCACTCGTGGCAGTTTCCGCAGGGTGGCATTGATCGGGGCGAAAATCCCGAGCAGGCCATGTTCCGCGAACTGCACGAAGAAGTGGGGCTGATGCCGCAACATGTGCAGTTGCTTGCCCGGACCCGGGACTGGTTGCGCTATGAGGTGCCTGACCGGTTTATCCGCCGCGATGCGCGCGGACATTACAAAGGCCAGAAACAGATCTGGTTTCTCCTGCAACTGGTCGGTCACGACTGGGACTTGAACCTGCGCGCGACCGACCATCCGGAGTTCGACGCCTGGCGCTGGAACGACTACTGGGTTCCGCTGGATGTGGTCGTTGAATTCAAGCGCGGCGTCTATGAAATGGCGCTGACCGAACTGTCGCGTTTTGTACCGCGTTTTGAAAATCGCTTCGAGCCGCGGCCCGACCACCGGAACCGCTATCTGCGCGGCGGCATGCGCCACCGCGATCCAGCCGATGCCGGTCCGGGCGAGCCGGGGCTGCGCGGTGCCGGCATGCCCGGCGCATCGTTCGAGTTGCCGCCCGGCGCAACCTTTGAACCCGATCCCCAAACCAGCTTCATGGCGGCTACCAGAAAAGACAAGCATGACATTTAAATCCTGGGGGGTGGCATGTTTGCTGGGCCTTTCCCTGACGGCCTGGGCGCAGCCCCATGTCAATACCGATCCCCTCGACTGGAAAGAAGGCGAGGTGCCAGCGCCATCGGCTTTTGACACGCGAAAACTTCTGACTTTTGAGGTGGCGGGTTCCTCGCTGGTTTTTGGCGTGGATCCGGCCACCTTGCGCATCTCGGACGACGGAATTGTCCGCTACGTGATGGTTGCGAGCAGTGCCAGCGGTGCGCGCAATGTGTTTTATGAAGGCCTGCGCTGTGTCAGCGGGGAGCTCAAGACCTATGCCCGCTACACCCCGGAAGGCGTCTGGGTCAAGGTGAACGAGCCGCAGTGGCGCTCGCTTTTCGGCAACCCGGCGACGCGGCATGCGCTGCAGCTGGCCAGGGCAGGGGCCTGCAACAACTCTGCGCCCCCGACCTCGGTCGAGGAAATGGTCCGCCTGCTGAAGACCCAGGGGCTCAGGCCGTAAGCACCAGGTTGGTCCGGTGAATCATTTCGGCTTCACCGGTGTAACCCAGCAGCTTTTCAAATTCTGAAGAAGGTTTGCGGCAGATCAGCCGGGCCTCCGCGCTGGAGTAGTTGGCCAACCCGCGGGCGACTTCGGTGCCGTCACCGTCGCGGATGGCAATCACGTCTCCCCGGGAAAATTCGCCCTGCACGGTGGTCATGCCGATGGGCAGCAGGCTTTTGCCCTCGTCGCGCACCTTGATGGCCGCGCCGGCGTCGACTGTCACCGCACCACGCAGTTGCAGGTGGTCGGCGATCCATTGCTTGCGGGCCTGGGTCTTCCCGGTCTGGGCAACCAGCAGCGTGCCGATGGCCTCGCCTTGCGTCAGGCGGATCAGGGCATTCGGTTCACGGCCCCAGGCAATCACGGTGGAGGCGCCGGAGCCAGCGGCACGTTTGGCCGCCAGGATTTTCGTGATCATGCCGCCCTTGCCGATGCTGGAGCCGGCGCCGCCCGCCATGGCTTCCAGCGCCGGGTCACCGGCATGGGCCTCATGGACAAACCGCGCCGAGGCATCCTTGCGCGGGTCGGCGGTGTACAGGCCCTTCTGGTCCGTCAGGATGACCAGCACGTCCGCGTCCACGAGGTTGGCCACCAGCGCACCCAGGGTGTCGTTGTCGCCGAACTTGATCTCGTCGTTGACCACGGTGTCGTTTTCATTGATCACCGGCACCACACCGAGCTGCAGCAAGGTCAGCAGGGTGGAGCGGGCATTGAGATACCGTTCGCGATCGGCGAGGTCGGCGTGGGTGAGCAGCACCTGGGCACTGCCGACGCCGTTTTCGCGCAGCTGGCTTTCGTAGACCTGCACCAGACCCATCTGGCCGACCGCGGCAGCGGCCTGCAGTTCATGGATGGCCTTGGGGCGCGTGGCCCAGCCCAGCCGTTTCATGCCCTCGGCGATGGCGCCGCTGCTGACCATGATGACTTCACGCCCGCTTTTGACCAGCACGGCGAGTTGCTGGCACCACTGCCCGATGGCCTGCGCATCCAGCCCCCGGCCTTCGTCGGTGACCAGGCTGGAGCCGACCTTGACGACGATGCGTCTGGCGTTGAGGAGGACGGTGGACGCTGTTTTTTCCTGCATGGTCAGGGTATTTTAGTGCTCCAGCCCATGGTGGCTGGATGCGAGTAGCTACTGTTTAAGTAGCGCGGCAAAAGGGCGGCTGCGGGCGTTTCAGGCGGCCGCCGGTGGCTCTGCCGGCAACTCCGCAAAACGCGGGTCGACCTCTTCCGGCTCCTGCTCGCTTTTTTGCACCGACTTGACATGCTGGTAAATCGTCTTGACCAGCTGCTCGCAGCCTTCGCGCGTCAGGGCCGAGATCTCGAAGACCGGTCCCTTGAACTTGAAGCGTTTGACAAAGTCCTTGACCAGCGCGGCACGCTTGTCCGCATCCACCATGTCGAGCTTGTTGAGCACGAGCCAGCGCGGCTTGTCATACAGCGCCGCATCGTACTTCTTGAGCTCGCCGACAATCGCCTTGGCCTGTGCAACCGGGTCGACGTTGTCGTCAAACGGCGCCATGTCCACGATGTGCAGCAGCAGCCGGGTGCGCTGCAGATGGCGCAGGAACAGGTGTCCCAGGCCGGCACCTTCGGATGCGCCCTCGATCAGACCGGGCAGGTCGGCGACCACAAAACTCTGCTCCGGCCCCACACGTACCACGCCCAGGTTGGGGTGCAGGGTGGTAAAGGGGTAGTCGGCAATACGCGGTCTGGCGTTGGAAATGGCCGAAATGAAGGTGGACTTGCCCGCATTGGGCATGCCCAGCAGGCCGACGTCGGCCAGCACTTTCAATTCCAGCTTGAGGCTTTTGTGTTCACCGGGCCAGCCTGGCGTCTTGCTGCGCGGCGCGCGGTTGGTCGAACTCTTGAAGCGCAGGTTGCCAAAGCCGCCGTCGCCGCCCTTGGCGATCAGCACTTCCTCGCCGGGGACCAGCAGCTCATACAGAACCTCGCCGGTTTCGGCGTCGGTCAGGATGGTGCCTACCGGCATCTTGAGGATGATGTCGTCGCCCTTGGCGCCAAACATGTCCGAGCCCATGCCATGCTCGCCATTGCGCGCATGGTGGCGGCGCGAAAACCGGAAATCCACCAAGGTGTTCAGGTTCACGTCCGCCAGGGCATACACATGCCCGCCGCGGCCGCCGTCCCCCCCGTTGGGGCCACCGAACTCCTTGTACTTCTCATGGCGGAAGGAGACGCAGCCACTCCCGCCATCGCCAGCGGCGATGTCAATATAGGCTTCGTCGACAAATTTCATGATTTAAAAGGGGGCCGGCAGCAGGGGCTGCCTGTATTCTGAAGATAGGTTACAAAGATTGGAAAACAAGAGGGGGCTCAAACAACAAAGCCCCGACCAAGCGGGGCTTCGATGCCATCGAAGTGATCAGCTTACGCTGGAGTCACGTTGACGGTGTGCTTGTTCAGCGCGCCCTTGACAGCAAACGATACCGAACCGTCCACCAGTGCAAACAGGGTGTGGTCCTTGCCGATGCCGACATTGACGCCCGGATGGAACTTGGTGCCACGCTGGCGCACGATGATGCTGCCTGCGTTGATCACTTCGCCGCCGAACTTCTTGACGCCCAGCATCTTTGGCTTGGAATCGCGCCCGTTTCGCGTAGAGCCGCCGCCTTTTTTCTGTGCCATTTTTCAATACTCCTTGGTGCGTCGCTGCTTAACCGGCGATGGCGCCGATTTGCAGTTCCGTGAAGTTCTGACGGTGACCTTGACGTTTTTGGTAGTGCTTGCGACGACGCATTTTGAAAATGCGCACTTTGTCGCCCCTGCCGTGAGACAGGACAGTTACCGTAACAGTAGCGCCGGACACCAAGGGCGTACCAACCGTGATTGTGCTGCCGCTTCCGACAGCCAATACCTGGTCAATAACGATCTCTTGGCCTACGTCCGCAGCAATCTGTTCTACTTTAATTTTTTCACCAGTGGCAACTTTGTATTGTTTGCCGCCGGTTTTTATGACCGCGTACATGTGAGACCTCGTATGTGAGTTCTGCGGACGGATTTCCACAGAGCCTTATATTCTAGCACGGCGCCATTATTTGGCGCAGAACCCTCGTTTCGGCGCCGCCGGGTGTGCCGGCTGGGGGCTTGCTTTCTATAATTCCTGAAATCTCATGTCTGGACCGTTTTGTCTGTAAATTCTTCTAGCACCGCCGCCGCACTGGCCCTGATTGCCGACGACATGCAGGCCATGGACGCCGTGATCGCACGCCGCCTGAGCACCGAGGTGCCCCTGGTCAGCCAGGTATCGCAGTACATCATCGCCGCCGGTGGCAAGCGCCTTCGCCCTGCGCTGCTGCTGCTGATGTGCGGCGCTTTGGGTTATCGGGGCGAGCAGCGTTTCAATCTGGCCGCCGTGGTGGAATTCATACATACGGCGACCTTGCTCCATGATGACGTGGTGGACGAGTCTGCCCTGCGCCGGGGCCGGGCCACCGCCAACGCTGCTTTTGGCAACCCGGCCAGTGTTCTGGTGGGGGATTTTCTGTATTCCAGGGCCTTCCAGATGATGGTCGATGCTGGCGACATGCGCGTCATGCAAACCCTGGCCGAGGCCACCAACATCATTGCCGAAGGTGAAGTGCTGCAATTGATGAACATGCACGACGCCGGCCTGTCCGAAGAAGGCTATTTGCGTGTGATCCGCTCCAAAACCGCCAAGCTGTTCGAGGCGAGCGCCCGGCTGGCTGCATTGCTGGCGCAGGCGCCGGCTGACATAGAGCTTGCCTGCGCCGATTACGGACAGGCATTGGGAACCGCCTTCCAGGTGATTGACGATGTGCTGGACTATGACGGTGATGCCGAGGAAATGGGGAAAAACCTCGGGGACGACCTGCGCGAGGGCAAGGCGACGCTGCCGCTGATCATCGCCATGCAGCGCGGCACCGCGGATGAGCAGGCCACCATCCGGCAAGCCATCGAAACCGGCGGGACGGGGCAGCTGCCCGAAATTGTGGCCATTGTCCGAAAGACTGGCGCCCTGCAGGCGACGCGGGACGCCGCCGCGGCGGAGGCTCAACGCGCTGTCCAGGCACTCACGGCGCTTGGGGTCAACCCCTACAGCGGGGCCTTGCTACAATTGGCATCCCAGCTGCTGCAGCGTCGTTCCTGACGCCGGACTGGGCACCTGTCGGGGTGTAGCTTAGCCTGGTAGAGCGCTACGTTCGGGACGTAGAGGCCGGAGGTTCGAATCCTCTCACCCCGACCATTCCTGGGTCCCTCCCGTTCCCCCATCCCGTCCGCGGATGGCTGATCTTTGCTTTGTTCCAACACCGGGTCAGAGGCAGAACGCATTTAGATTTACACCGCCAGATCTATCGGCGATGATGTCAATTTTGTCAATTCGGGCTGGATTCTAAAAACCATGGCAGCTGTCGATTCTGTAAGCAATGCACCCGCCGCGCTGGCATTGCCCGGCTTGGGCAGGGCGTTGGTCATTGCCGGCAAGCTGGGGCAGAAGGCTGCGGAGGACATCTTTCGCAAGGCCCAAAGCGGGCGTACCAGCTTTATCGCCGAATTGACGGGTTCCGGCGCGGTATCCCCGTCGGACCTCGCGCACACCATGTCCACCGCGTTTGCGGCCCCCCTTCTTGACTTGAATGCGATAGACACACAGCGCCTGCCCAAGGGTTTGCTGGACGCCAAAATCTGTCAGGCATACCGGATTGTGGTTCTCAGCAAGCGCAGCAACCGGCTGATCGTCGCGACGGCGGACCCGTCCGATCAGGAGGCTGCAGAAAAGATCAAGTTTTCCACCCAGATGGGGGTGGACTGGGTCATCGCCGAATACGACAAGCTGTCCAAGATGGTGGAGGCGTCTGCCACCACCGCGTCCGAGGCCATGGACAGCATCATTGGCGATGATTTTGAATTTGATGAATCCACCGCCGAGGCGGCCAGCGCGGACAGCAACGACACCGGTGTTTCGGAGGTCGAGGACGCGCCGGTTGTCAAGTTCCTGCACAAAATGCTGCTCGATGCATTCAGCATGCGGGCCTCGGACCTGCACTTCGAACCTTACGAGCACACCTACCGGGTGCGTTTTCGCATCGACGGCGAGTTGCGCGAGATTGCCTCGCCGCCCGTGGCCATCAAGGAGAAGCTGGCCTCGCGGATCAAGGTCATCTCGAAAATGGACATTTCGGAAAAGCGGGTTCCTCAAGACGGGAAGATGAAGCTGAAGATCGGTCCCGACCGCGTGATCGATTTCCGGGTCAGCACCTTGCCCACCATGTTCGGTGAAAAGATCGTGATCCGTATCCTGGATCCGAGCAGCGCCAAACTCGGCATTGACGCGCTGGGTTACGAGCCCATTGAAAAGGAGCGCCTGCTCAAGGCTGTGCAGCGTCCCTACGGCATGGTGCTGGTGACCGGTCCGACCGGCTCCGGCAAAACCGTGTCCCTGTACACCTGCCTGAATATCCTGAACAAGCCGGGCGTGAACATCGCCACGGCCGAGGACCCGGCCGAGATCAACCTGCCTGGCGTCAACCAGGTCAGCATGAACGACAAGGCCGGCCTGACCTTTTCCGTGGCCCTGAAAGCCTTTTTGCGGCAGGATCCGGACATCATCATGGTTGGCGAGATCCGTGATCTGGAAACCGCCGAAATTTCCATCAAGGCTGCCCAGACTGGCCACCTGGTGCTGTCCACCCTGCATACCAACGATGCGCCCGCCACGTTGACGCGCCTGCGCAACATGGGCATTGCTCCCTTCAACATTGCCTCGAGTGTCATCCTGATCACGGCCCAGCGCCTGGCGCGGCGTCTTTGCCCCAACTGCAAGGCACCCGCCGATATCCCGCGTGAGACCTTGCTGGAAGCCGGGTTCAAGGAAGAGGATGTGGATGGCACATGGACGCCTTACCGGCCGGTCGGCTGCTCCATGTGCAACAACGGTTACAAGGGCCGGGTCGGGGTATACCAGGTCATGCCCATCACCGAGGAACTCCAGCGCATCATCCTGCGCGACGGCAGCGCGCTCGAAATCGCTGCGCAGGCAGAGAGCGAAGGTGTCAAAAGTCTGCGCGGAGCGGGTCTGCACAAAGTCAAACTCGGCATGACCTCGCTCGAGGAAGTCCTGGCCTGCACCAATGTGTAGGCACTGGCTGTCCAACAGGCTGGTCGGTCGCGTCGCAGGACGTTTCGAGTCCCCAACATCACTTCCTTACTGAAGAAGGCACCATGGCAACTGCAGCATCCAGAGACATCAAGGAATTTGTCTTCGAGTGGGAAGGCAAGGATCGCAATGGCAAGCAGGTGCGGGGTGAAACCCGGGCTGTGGGGGAAAACCAGGTCAAGGCCTCCTTGCGCCGGCAGGGCGTACTGGCGACCAAGATCAAGAAGCGCAGCATGCGTTCGGGCAAGTCCATCAAGCCCCGGGATATCGCCATTTTCACGCGTCAGCTGGCCACCATGATGAAGGCCGGCGTGCCGCTGCTGCAGGCTTTCGACATTGTCGGGCGCGGCAACCCCAATGCCAGCGTGACCAAACTGCTCAATGACGTGCGCACCGATGTGGAAACCGGGACGTCCCTGAGCGCCGCCTTCCGCAAGTACCCGCTGTACTTCAATGCGCTGTATTGCAATCTGGTGGAAGCCGGCGAGGCGGCGGGTATTCTGGAGGCCTTGTTGGACCGCCTCGCGGTTTACATGGAAAAAACCGAGGCCATCAAGTCGAAAATCAAGTCGGCACTGATGTACCCGACCTCGGTGGTGGTGGTGGCGTTTGTGGTGGTCGCGGTGATCATGATTTTCGTCATTCCCGCGTTCAAGGAGGTGTTCTCCTCTTTCGGTGCGGATTTGCCGGCCCCGACCTTGTTTGTGATGGCGATCAGCGAGTTTTTTGTGGCTTACTGGTGGCTTATTTTTGGCAGCGTGGGCGGGGGAGTCTACTTTTTCATGCAGGCCTGGAAACGCAACGAAAAAGTGCAGCGATTCATGGACCGGCTCTTGCTGAAAGTGCCGGTGTTTGGCGCCCTGATTGAAAAATCCTGCATCGCCCGCTGGACGCGCACGCTGTCGACCATGTTCGCCGCCGGTGTGCCGCTGGTGGAGGCGCTGGACTCGGTCGGGGGCGCCTCCGGCAACTCCCTTTACGAGGATGCCACCCGGAAAATCCAGCAGGAAGTCTCGACCGGCACCAGCCTGACAGCGGCGATGGGCAATGCCAACCTGTTTCCGACCATGGTGTTGCAGATGTGCGCCATCGGCGAGGAGTCGGGTTCCGTGGATCACATGCTTGGCAAAGCGGCAGACTTTTATGAGGCCGAAGTCGATGAAATGGTGGCAGGCCTGTCCAGCCTGATGGAACCCATCATCATCGTGTTCCTCGGTGGCCTGATCGGCGGGATTGTGGTGTCCATGTACCTGCCGATCTTCAAACTGGGTCAAGTGGTCTGATGCCCGGGCTCGCGCTCGGCTTGCCGGTCGAATTCAACGCCGCGCTGGCCGGTATCCTGGGGCTGCTGGTTGGCAGTTTCCTCAATGTGGTCATTTACCGCTTGCCGAAAATGATGGAGCGGCAGTGGGCAGCGGAATGCGCCGAGCTTGCCGGCAAGGCCGCAGACAGCGCCGAAAAATTCAATCTGATGGTGCCCCGTTCCCGCTGCTCAAGCTGCGGTCATGTGATTGACTGGTACGAAAATATTCCCGTCCTGAGTTACCTTTTTCTGCGGGGGAAATGTTCTGTCTGTGGCACGAAATTCGGCTGGCGCTATCCGCTGGTGGAGGCCGTCACCGGTGCCTTGTTCTTTTTTTGCGCCTGGCGCTGGGGCTTGACCGCCACCGGCCTGGCCTGGAGCGGTTTTGCCGCCACCTTGCTGGCACTGGCGCTGATTGACTGGGACACCACGCTGTTGCCGGACGACGTGACCCTGCCGCTGCTCTGGGCGGGGTTGATCGTCGCCGCGCTGGGCTGGAACCCGGCGGTGCAACTCATGGATGCCCTGTGGGGGTCGGTGGCCGGTTACCTGTCCTTGTGGCTGGTGTACTGGGTTTTCAAACTGGTGACCGGCAAGGAAGGCATGGGTTACGGAGATTTCAAGCTTTTTGCGGCCCTGGGGGCCTGGTTCGGCTGGAGCGCGCTGGTGCCGATGATCCTGATGGCGTCGGTGATCGGTGCCCTGGTCGGCATCGCGTTGAAGTTCTCCAGCGGCTTGCGTGAAGGAGGGTATGTGCCCTTTGGTCCTTTCCTGGCAGGTGCGGGGTTGACGGCCATGGTGTTTGGTCCCCAGTCCATCCTGCGCTTCATCGGCTTGTAGCCTTATGCGGGCGTTGCGTGTGGGCTTGACGGGCGGCATTGGCAGCGGAAAAAGCACGGTTGCCGCCATGCTGGCCGACTGCGGCGCCGCAGTGATTGATTCCGACGCCATCGCGCGCCAGGTCACGGCGCCGGGGGGAGTTGCCATGGACCAGCTTGCCAGGCAGTTTGGTACCCGGTTCATCACGCCGGAAGGCGGCTTGAACCGCGACGCGATGCGCGAGCTGGTTTTTGCGGATGCCGGGGCAAAAAAGCAGCTGGAAGCCATTGTGCATCCGCTGGTCGGCGAAGAAACCGCCCGTCTGGCAGCGCGGGCCGCCAGTGCCTGCATCGTGTTTGATGTTCCCCTGCTGGTCGAGTCAGGGCGCTGGCGCCAGCGTGTGGACCAGGTGCTGGTGGTGGACTGCAGCGAGGCAACCCAGGTCAGCCGGGTGATGGCGCGTAACGGATGGACGCGTGAAGCGGTAGAACGTGTCATGGCCGGACAGGCCAGCCGCGACCAGCGGCTCGCCGCCGCCGACATCTGCATTTACAACGATGCGCCCCTGTCACTGGCCGCGCTGGCGGTGATGGTTCAGCAACTGTCGCAGCGCTTCGGGCTATGATGGATGGACAACCAACCCGCTGAAAAAGATATATCGCAGTGATCCTTTACGAGTATCCCTTCAACGAACGCATTCGTACCTATTTGCGACTTGAGCATTTGTTTCACCGCTTGGGTGAGCTGGCCGTGCGTGAACATCCGACCGACCACCATTACGCCATCACGACCATTTTCGAAATCATGGACGTGGCGGCCCGTGCCGACCTGAAGACCGATGTACTCAAGGACCTGGACCGGCAGAAACACACGCTCAACGGCTACCGCGGCAACCCGGCGATTTCCGAGGCGGTGCTGGATGAGGTCACCGGTCGGCTCGATGGTTGTTTTGCGGCCTTGAACAGCCTGCCCGGAAAAGCGGGGCAGTCCCTGACCGAAAACGACTGGCTCATGAGCATTCGCAGCCGCATCGGCATCCCCGGCGGAACCTGTGAATTCGATCTTCCCGCCTATTTTGCCTGGCAACACTTTGACGCACACCAGCGGCAGCAGGACTTGCAGCGCTGGATCGCCACGCTGGTGCCGCTGGCCGAGTCGGTCCGGATGTTGCTCAAGCTGCTGCGCGACTCCGGTCTGCCGCAAAAAGTCGTGGCGGCGGGCGGGCAGTACCAGCAAACCCTGCCGCAGGGACGTACTTTCCAGCTTCTGCGCCTGCTGATCGATCCGGGCCTGGGGCTGATTCCGGAGATCAGCGGCAACCGCCTGATGGTTTCCGTGCGCCTCATGCGCCATGAAAGCGACGACCGGCTGCACGCCTGCACCGACGACGCCGCGTTTGAACTGACGCTTTGTTCCTGAAACCGGCCTGTCGACGCAAGTGCTGACCCCCTGATTTCCAGCTTGAATTCCCGATGATGAACCCAGACCAGCCCCCACCCAAAACAGTGGTCTGCCCCACCTGCGGCGGCCCCAGCATTTATGCGCCGGAAAACCGGTTCAGGCCTTTTTGCAGTGAGCGCTGCAAAAATATCGATCTGGGCGCCTGGGCCAGCGAGGGTTTTCGCATGCCGGCCGACGCACCGCCGGATGACCAGATCTACGGCGACGCCCGATTGCAATAGGGCCGGTCATCGTGTAAAAACGGCAAGACGGCAGAACGGAAAAAATGGCAGGCCGTCGGTCAACAGGGAGGAGAGGGACCATGACTCAAGCATCCTTGGCGCGCCGCACGGCGGCCGTGTTGGCGGCGACCCTGCTGCTCGGCTTTGCGGCTGGCCCCAGCCTGGCGGCCAGCAAGAAGGCCCAGAAAAAGGTCAGCGCCCCGCCAGGCAAAAGCGTCAAGTTCATGCCCGGCTCGCAGGAAACCGCCAGGGAGCGCTCTGCCAGGCTCAAGCGCGAGTGCAAGGGCCGCGTCAATGCCGGGGCGTGTGAAGGGTACACCCAGTAAAAGCCGGCAGACCTGAAGGCGCCATGACCTGCCGGTGCCGGGCAGGCTTGCGGGGAAGGTCTGGGAAGGGTTTTATTCGGCGGGTGTGCCCAACACCTGCTGCAATTCGCCGCTCTCGTACATCTCCATCATGATGTCAGAGCCGCCGACAAATTCGCCTTTCACATACAGCTGGGGAATGGTCGGCCAGTTGCTGTATTCCTTGATGCCGTGGCGGATCTCTTCGTCTTCGAGCACGTTCACGGTGGCGGGCTTGGTCACGCCGCAGGCTTTGAGCACCTGGATCGCGCGTCCGGAAAAACCGCACATGGGGAACTGGGCCGTGCCTTTCATGAAAAGCACAACCTCACTGGACTTGACGATCTGGTCAATGCGTTGCTGGGTATCGTTCATGAGGGGTCCTTTGGATGGGAGTGGTTGGCGGCCGAGGGAAAGTCGGCCTTTGCTTTGCTCAAATAAATGGATGTCAGACGCGGTAAATCAATGGGGGATTATCCCGCCGTTTGGCTGTTGGTGGGCAGAACGGGGGCGGGCCAGCGCCCGCCCGAACAGCGGAGGGTGCCCGCCAGGTCGGCCCGGCTTTGCACTTCGGCAAAGCCCCGCTGCTGGAGCAGTTCGCACACCGCCCGGGCCTGGTCGTAGCCGTGTTCGAGCAGCAGCCAGCCTTGCGGCTGCAGGTAGGCCGGCGCCTGCGCGATGATTCGCCGGAGATCGTCCAGGCCGTCTTTTCCTGCCGTCAATGCCTGGATGGGTTCATGGTGCAGGGCGGGCAAATGCGGATCGGCATCGGCCACATAGGGCGGATTGCTGACAATCAGGTGAAAGGGCCCACCTATATTTTCGAACCAGTTGCTTTGCAGGAAATGAACTGGCAACTGGTGCTGCTCGGCGTTGGCCACCGCCACCGCCAGCGCATCGCTGCTGGCATCGACCGCCGTGACCTCAAGTGCGGGCCGGGTTTTTTTTAGTGCCAGGGCAATCGCGCCGCTGCCGGTGCCCAGGTCGAGCACCCGGGCGGACGCCGGCATGCCCGCTTGGGCCAGTTGTTGCAGCGCCCATTCCACCAGGGTTTCCGTGTCCGGACGCGGCACCAGCACGCGGCCATCAACCTGCAGTTCCAGGCCGAAGAACGCCTTGCTGCCGACCAGATAGGCCAGCGGTTCACCGGCGGTGCGGCGCAGGCTGAGTTCGTGGAAATACTGCGCCGCCTCTGCCGGCAAAGGGGTCGTGTCATGCGTGAGCAGCCAGGCGCGGTCGGCGCCGGGTTTGCCCAGCGCGTGCAGCAGCAGCAGCTGGGCGTCCAGCCGCTCCAGCCCCAATGTCCGGGCGGCGGTCAGTGCCTGCGCGCAGGTGAGGGTGGTCACGGGGAGGGCGTCAGTCACGGTGATTTGCTATTAAAACAGGAGCTAGCGGCGCTTGCCAATAAAGGGTTGGAGGCCAATTTTGCATTAAACATGCAGCCCTCAGCCGTTGGACGAGGTTTCCAGCTCCGCCAGCAGTTCGGCGCCGCGGGCGACCTGCAGGGCGGTGACCACGTCGTCCAGGTCGCCTTCCATGATGGACAGCAGCTTGTACAGCGTCAGGTTGATGCGGTGGTCGGTCAGCCGCCCCTGCGGAAAGTTGTAGGTCCGTATCCGGTCGCTTCGATCGCCACTTCCGATCAGGCCCTTGCGCATGGCCGCATCCTTGGCGGCGCGTTCGGAGCGGTCTTTTTCATGGATGCGGGCGGTCAGCACCTTCAGCGCCTGGGCCTTGTTGCCGTGCTGGCTGCGGCCCTCCTGGCACTCGGCGACGATGCCGGTCGGCAGGTGGGTGATGCGCACCGCCGAATCGGTCTTGTTGATGTGCTGGCCGCCGGCACCGCTGGCGCGGTAGGTGTCGATGCGCAGGTCGGCCGGGTTGACCTGGATGGCCACCGCCTCGTCGGGTTCGGGCAGCACCGCGACCGTACAGGCGCTGGTGTGGATGCGCCCCTGGGTTTCGGTGGCCGGCACGCGCTGCACGCGGTGGCCGCCGGACTCGAAACGCAGCTTGCCGTAAACGCCGACGCCCAAGGCATCAGGCGGGCCGTCGACGCGCAGCACCACTTCCTTGTAGCCGCCGAGCTCGCTGACCGACTCGCTGATGATCTCGACGGCCCAGCGCTTGCGCTCGGCGTAACGCGTGTACATGCGAAACAGGTCGGCCGCGAACAGCGCGGATTCGTCGCCGCCGGCGCCGGCGCGGATCTCGATGAACGCCGGGCGCGCATCGTCCGGGTCCTTGGGAATCAGCATCAGCTGCAGGGCTTCATCCAGGCGGGCAATGTCGGCCTGCGCGGCCATGATCTCTTCTTCCGCCATGGTCGCCATCTCGGGGTCGTCCCTGGCCTCGGCCAGCATGGCCTGCGCGCTGGCCAGATCAGCCTCGCGCGCCGTCAGCTGCTGGTACTGGGTGACCACGATGCTGGCCTCGGCGTGTTCACGCGTCAGGTTGCGAAAACGCTCCATGTTGCTGACCACGTCGGCGGCCGACAGCAGCGCGTCGAGCTCGTGCAGCCGGAAAATCTGGCGGTCAAGGGTCTGGCGGAGAAAGGGTTTCATTGAAGGCCGGGGGCAAAAACGTTCAGGAGACAGGCGGCCGGTGACCCGGCCCCGCGTTCAGCCCGCTGCGCGGGCTGTGGTTCGCGCGACAGTGGCGCTAACGCTCTTTCTGTTCCCGGGGCAGGTTGCCGCGCAAAAACAGCCGCGAGACGGTTTGCGCCGTCGCTTCGCGGTTGTCCGCATTGCCGGCATGCAGCTCGGCGAGTGCGCCGTGCAGCATTTTCTGCGTCAGCCCGCGCGACAGCGCCTCGAGGACCGCATCGACAGGTTCGCCTTTGGCCAGCAGTTTTTTGGCGCGGGCAATTTCCAGCGCTCGCCATTCGTCGGCCTGGGCGTTGAGCTGCTGGATCAGCGGCACGGTGCGCCGCTGGTCCAGCCAGTGCATGAAGTTCTGCACACCGGCGTCGATGATGACTTCGGCCTCGGCCACCGCGGCCTGCCGGCTGTCCTTGCCGGTTTGCACCACATGCGCCAGATCGTCGACGGTGTAGAGGTAGATGTCCGGCAGTTCCTTGACCTCCGGCTCGATGTCGCGCGGCACGGCCAGGTCCACCATGAACATCGGGCGGTGCTTGCGCAGCTTGACGGCGCGCTCGACCGCGCCCAGGCCGATGATGGGCAGGGTGCTGGCGGTGCAGCTGATCACCGCGTCGAACTCGTGCAGGCGGCTCGGCAGGTCGGCCAGGCGCATGACCTCGGCACCGAAGCGCCCGGCGAGTTTTTCGCCGCGCTCCAGGGTGCGGTTGGCCACGGTCATGGCTTTCGGGTTTTTGGCAGCAAAGTGGGTGGCGGCCAGGTCGATCATCTCGCCCGCGCCGACAAACAGCACCTTGATGTCGCTCAGATCCTCGAACAGCTGACCGGCCAGGCGCACCGAGGCGGCCGCCAGGCTGATGCTGTGCGCGCCGATTTCGGTGCTGGTGCGGACTTCCTTGGCGACCGCGAACGAGCGCTGGAACAGCTGGTGCAGCGTGGTGCCCATGGCGCCGGCGTCTTCGGCGGCGCGCACCGCGTCCTTCATCTGGCCCAGGATTTGCGGCTCGCCCAGCACCATGGAGTCCAGCCCGCTGGCGACGCGAAAAGCGTGGCGCGCGGCATGGTCGTTTTCCAGCGTGTAGGCGTGGGAGCGCAGCAGGGCCGGCGAGACGCCGCCGCGGTGCGCCAGCCATTCGAGCGTGTGCTCGAGGTCGGACTTGTCACCGGCGCAATAGATCTCGGTGCGGTTGCAGGTCGACAGCAGCGTGGCTTCGGGCTGGCGCGCCAGCGACTCGCGCAAGCCCCTCAAGGTGGGCTCGATCTGGTCGATGGCGAACGCAAACCGCCCGCGCAAATCGAGCGGTGCGGTGGTATGGTTGATGCCCAAGGTCCAGACTGACATGGCCTGATTATAAAATTGAAGAGATGGCCGGACGCGGACATTCTTTCAATGCCCTTGATACAGGGCAAGCCGGGGTGCCGACGGCCCGTCTGCCTTTTCGAATGACTTCTTTCAATCCGCCACCGGCATGACTGCACTCAACCTGACCAACCAGCTGCTCAATTTCATGGCCCCGGCCGCTTTTGTGGCGCTGTTCGTGGTGCTGGTGGCCCGTGTCTTTGCCCGGTTTTTCAGATCAAAAAGGCCGTTTGTCCTTTCCCCTGTTGCGCAGTTTGCTATTGTTTTTGTAGTCTCTCTGGCCCTGCTGGTGGCCGGGCTGGTCATTTTTGGCCGCGACGGCAAGATGGCCAGTTATGCCTTGCTGGCCGTGGGCGCGGCGACCTGCCAGTGGGTGTTGCTGCGCGGCTGGAGAGCCTGACCGCCCGCCTCAGGCGTCGGGCGCGAACAGGTCGAGCCGGTCAGTGATGATGCCGTCGGTCCCCAGATCAAGCAGGCGCTGGGCCGCCCACTCGTCGTTGACGGTGTAACTCAGGCAGCGAAACCCGGCGCTTTTGGCCTGCAGCACGGTGGAGCTGTCCCACAGGGCCTGGTTGCAGACCAGCGCCGCGCAGTCCAGCGTCAGCGCCGTTTCCAGCCAGCCCTTCCACAAATGGTCGAGCAGCAGGCCACGCGGCAGCTGCGCTTGCGCGGCTTGGGCAGCTTGCAGCGCCTCGGGCTGAAAAGAAGTCAGCAGCGGCGGGACGGCGGCGCCTTGCCACAGACGAGCCGCGGCGTTGGCCACGACCGTGCCCGTCCGGGCCTCGAGGCCGGGGGTGGGCTTGATCTCGATGTTCAGGAAATACCCGTTGCGCAGGCAATAACGTGCCACGTGGTCCAGGCTGGCCAGCGGCTCGCCGGCATAGGCGCGCGAGTGCCAGCTGCCGGCGTCGAGCCGCGACAGCGCGCCCCAGGGCTGCGCGCCGCCGGTGCCCTGGCCGCTGGTCGTTCGTTCCAGCGTGGCGTCATGCATCAGGAAGGGCAGGTCGTCGGCACTGAGCTTCACATCACATTCGAACATGCGGTAGCCGTGGCTGGCCCCGAGCCGGAAAGCGGCCAGCGTGTTTTCCGGCGCCAGCTTGCCCGCACCGCGGTGGGCGATCCAGCGCGGATAGGGCCAGGGGGTCAAAGCCGTTTGCCCGTTTCGGCGTCAAACCAGTGCAGCCGGTCCACGCGGGGGGCCACATGGATGGTGGCGCCAATCTCGGGCGTGGCCTGGCTTTCATCGGTGCGGACAATCAGGAATTCGTTGCCGAAACGGCAGTAAACCAGCCGCTCGGCACCCAGCATTTCCATCGTGTCGACCTGCACGGCCCAGCCGGTGCTGCCGATCTGCAGGTGCTCAGGCCGGATGCCGAGGATGGTGCCGGCTTGGCCGCCGAAGTCGGCGTTGGGCGCGTGTTTGAGCAGGTTCATCGGCGGTGAGCCCATGAAACTCGCGACAAAGGTGGTGGCCGGACGGTTGTAAACCTCTTCGGGCGTGCCGAACTGCTCCATGCGGCCGGCGTTCATGACAATCATGCGTTGCGCCAGCGTCATGGCCTCGACCTGGTCGTGGGTGACGAACAGCGAGGTGATGCCGAGCTCGCGGTGCAGTTTCTGGATCTCCAGCCGGGTTTGCACCCGCAGCTTGGCGTCCAGGTTGGACAGCGGCTCGTCGAACAAAAACACCTGCGGCTGGCGCACGATGGCGCGGCCCATGGCGACGCGCTGGCGCTGGCCGCCCGAGAGCTGGCGCGGCTTGCGGTCGAGCAGGTGGCCCAGCTCCAGGATGCCGGCGGCCTTGTCGACGCGCTGCTTGATCTCGGCAATCGGCATTTTCTTGATCTTCAGGCCGTAGGCCATGTTGTCGAACACGCTCATGTGCGGGTACAGCGCATAGTTCTGGAACACCATGGCGATGTCGCGTTCGGCCGGCTCCAGCTCGTTGACCACGCGCCCGCCAATGGAGATCTCGCCGCCGGAAATTTCTTCCAGGCCGGCCACCATGCGCAGCAGGGTGGACTTGCCGCAGCCCGACGGCCCGACGATGACGATGAATTCGTGGTCGGCGATCTCGGCGCTCACGCCGTGGATGACCTGCAGTTCCTGCTTGCCCTTGCCGTACTTCTTGACGACGTCTTTGAGTTGAATTGAAGCCATTATTTTTCCGTATCCACAAGACCCTTGACGAACCACTTCTGCATCAGCATCACGACGATGGCCGGCGGCAGCATGGCCAGGATGGCCGTCGCCATCACCACGTTCCATTCGATGTACACCTCGCCGAAGATCAGGCGCTTGATGCCCATCACGATGGGGTACATCCTTTCATCGGTGGTGACCAGCAGCGGCCACAGGTACTGGTTCCAGCCGTAGATGAACTGGATCACGAACAGCGCGGCGATCGAGGTTTTCGACAGCGGCAGCAACACGTCCTTGAAAAAGCGCATCGGGCCGGCGCCGTCCATGCGTGCGGCCTCCACCAGCTCATCGGGCACGGTCAGGAAAAACTGCCGGAACAAAAACGTGGCCGTGGCCGAGGCGATCAGTGGCACCGTCAGGCCCGCCATGCTGTTGAGCATGCCCAGGTTGGACACCACCTCGTAGGTCGGACCGATGCGCACCTCGACCGGCAGCATCAGCGTGACGAACACCATCCAGAACACCAGGTTCTTGAAGGGAAAGCGGAAGTACACGATGGCAAAGGCCGAGAGCAGCGAAATCGCGATCTTGCCGATGGCGATGATCAGCGCGCTGGACAGGCTGATCAGCATCATCGGCCCGGCCGCGCCGATGCTGGCGCCGGCTTCGGTCTTGCCGCCGAACAGCGCCAGCCTGTAGCTCTCGATGAAATTGTTGCCCGGCAGCAGCGAGATCGGGTTGCTGGTCATGATCTGCGCGGCGGTTTGCGTGGACCCGATGAAGGTCACGTAGATCGGAAAAAACACGATCAGCACCCCGAGGATCAGGATCAGGTGCGAGAAGAAATCGAGGATGGGGTTTTTCTGGATCATCAGTAATTCACCTTCTTCTCGACAAACTTGAACTGGATCACCGTCAGTGCAACGACGATCACCATCAGCACCACCGATTGCGCGGCAGAACCATTGATGTCGAGCGCCTTGAAACCGTCGTAATAGACCTTGTAGACCAGGATGGAGGTGTCTTTGCCGGGGCCGCCGTGCGTGGCCGCATCGACGATGGCGAAGGTGTCGAAGAAGGCGTAGACGATGTTGACGACCAGCAGGAAAAAGGTGGTCGGCGACAGCAGCGGGAACACGATGCTCCAGAAACGTTTCCACGGGGATGCGCCGTCGATGGTGGCGGCCTCGATCAGCGAATGCGGAATCGACTGCAGGCCCGCCAGGAAGAACAGGAAGTTGTAGGAAATCTGCTTCCAGACCGCGGCCATGACGATCAGCGCCATCGCGTGGTTGCCGTTGAGCACATGGTCCCACTCGAAGCCGACTTCACGCAGGGCATAGGCCAGCACGCCGTAGGGCGAGGCGAACATCATCAGCCAGAGCACGCCGGCCACGACGGGCGCGGTGGCGTACGGCCAGATCAGCAGCGTCTTGTAGATGCCGGCGCCGCGCACGACGCGGTTCGCCATGACCGCCAGCAGCAGGGCGATGGTCAGTCCCGAGACCGCCACCAGGCCGGAGAAGAGGGCGGTGGTGTAGAAGGACTCGAGGTAGGACGGATCGGCGAACAGGCGGCGGAAGTTTTCCAGGCCGACAAATTCGCTGGAGGAGCCGAAGGCATCTTCGAGCAGCAGGCTCTGGTAGAGCGCCTGACCGGCCGGCCAGAAAAAGAAAACCAGGATCACCGCCATCTGCGGTGCAATCAGCACCCAGGGCAGCCAGACCGATTTGAAAAGAACCCGTTTTTCCATGACACGCTATAAAAATAATAGCCGCCGAATCCCGTAGAACGGGGGTCGACAGCTATATTGGCTTTAAAGGGCGGTGCGGACACCGCCCCGCCTGATCAGGACTTGTTGGCTTTCTGGAAGCGCTCGAGCTGCTCGTTGCCGCGCTTGACGGCCGTATCGAGCGCATCTTTCGGGGTTTTGCTGCCTTTCCAGACGCCTTCGAGTTCCTCGTCAATGATAGTGCGAATCTGCACGAAGTTGCCCAGACGCACGCCGCGCGACTTGTCCGTGGTTTTGCGGATCATCTGGGTGACCGACACATCGGTGCCCGGGTTTTTCTTGTAGAAGCCGGACTTGTCGGTCATCTCGAACGAAGCCTTGGTGACCGGCAGGTAACCGGTGCGCTGGTGGCTGGCCGCAGCCACTTCAGGCTTGGACAGGTAGCTGAAGAAGGAGGCGATGGCCTTGTATTCTTCCGGCTTTTTGCCCGACATGGCCCACAGGCTGGCGCCGCCAATCACGGTGTTCTGCGGTGCGCCCGGGACATCGGGGTAGTAGGGCAGGGTGCCGATGCCGTAGCCGAACTTGCCGTTGCGCACCACACTGCCGTAGAGCGCCGACGAGCCGGTCGCCATGGCGCATTCGCCCGAGACAAAGGTCGCGTCAGCCGCGTTGTTGCGGCCCTTGTAGACGAACAGGCCGGTTTTGGCCATGTTCGCCAGGTTTTCGATGTGGCGCACATGCAGCGGGGTGTTGAAGGCCAGACGTGTGTCCAGGCCGCCGAAGCCGTTGTTCTTGGTGGCGTACAACACGTTGTGCCAGGCCGAGAAACTTTCCAGTTGCGTCCAGCTGATCCAGCTGGTGGTGAACGGGCACTTGTGGCCCGAGGCCTTGAGCTTGGCGGCGGCCAGCGCCACTTCGGGCCAGGTGGTGGGTGGTTTCTCGGGGTCCAGGCCGGCGGCCTTGAACGCGTCCTTGTTGTAGTGGAAGACCGGGGTCGAGCTGTTGAAGGGGAAGCTCAGCATCTGGCCGTTGGGTGCCGTGTAGTAGCCGGCGACCGCAGGCACGTAGGCGCCCGGATCGAACGGCAGGCCGGATTGCTTCATGACTTCGCCGACCGGCTTGATCGCGCCCTTGGAGGCCATCATGGTGGCGGTGCCGACCTCAAAGACCTGCAGGATGTGCGGCGCATTGCCGGCACGGTAGGCGGCGATGGCGGCGGTCATGGACTCGTCGTAGCTGCCCTTGAAGGTGGGCGTGATCTTGTAGTCCTTCTGGCTGGCATTGAAATCCTTGGCCAGGTCATTGACCCATTCGCCGAGGGCGCCGCCCATGGAGTGCCACCACTGGACTTCGGTTTGTGCCTGGCTGGCCAGCGGAAGGCAAAAAGCGCAGGCAGCAAGGGCCGCCGCCGTAAAACGGTTCTTCATGAAAACTCCTGAGTTGGGGTAACGTTCAGTGTACGAACTGATTGTGACAAGTCATTTAAACGACCCCATGGTGCTTTAACAAGCGGGATTTCCATGAGGCCGGCGACGGTGTCAGGGTCTTGTTGCACTGCGGTAACATAGGCCCACAGCACGCACGGCCGCTGAGCGCGGCGGAATTTCCCCCACGATGAACGCCCCTGACACCCTTCAAGACCTGAACGTTTTCGCTTCCGACGCGACACCCGACGCGGAGCATGGGCAAGCCCGCATTCGCGAGATTCCCTACAACTACACCTCGTTTTCCGACCGCGAAGTCGTGATCCGCCTGCTCGGCGAACGGGCCTGGGACCTGCTGAACCTGCTGCGCGACGAGCGCCGCACCGGCCGGTCGGCGCGCATGTTGTACGAGGTGCTGGGCGATGTCTGGGTGGTGCAGCGCAACCCCTATTTGCAGGACGACCTGCTGGACAACCCCAAGCGCCGCCGGATGCTGGTCGAGGCCCTGCAGCACCGCCTCTTCGAGGTCGAAAAACGCCGCACGCCCGAGGCGGACAGCCAGCGCGACGCCATCGTAGGCGAGCTGCTCGAAACCGCGCGCGCCGCCGTCAACCGTTTTTCCACCTCGTTCGAGGACATGGCCGACCTGCGCCGCCAAACCGCGCGCCGGCTGGGCAAGTTCACGCTCAAGGACAACATCAAGTTCGACGGCCTGTCGCGTGTCTCGCATGTGACCGATGCCACCGACTGGCGCGTCGAATACCCGTTTGTGGTGCTGACACCGGACACCGAAGTCGAGATGGCCGGCCTGGTCAAGGGCTGTATCGAGCTCGGCCTGACCATCATTCCGCGCGGCGGCGGCACCGGCTACACCGGCGGCGCGATTCCGCTGAGCTGGAAGTCGGCCGTCATCAACACCGAAAAACTCGAGGCCATGACCGAGGTTGAGCAGGTGGCGCTGCCCGGGCTGGACCAGCCCGTGGCGACCGTCTGGACCGAAGCCGGCGTGGTCACGCAGCGCGTGGCCGATGCGGCCGAACGCGGTGGTTATGTCTTTGCGGTGGACCCGACCTCGGCCGAAGCCTCCTGCATAGGCGGCAACATCGCCATGAATGCCGGCGGCAAGAAGGCCGTGCTCTGGGGCACGGCGCTGGACAACCTCGCCTCCTGGCGCATGGTCACGCCCGAGGCGCAGTGGCTGGAAGTCACCCGCCTGAACCACAACCTCGGCAAGATCCACGACGCCGAGATGGCCAGCTTCGAGCTGAAATATTTCGAGGCCGACGGCAAGACGCCGGTGCGCACCGAGCGCCTCGACATCCCCGGCAAGACCTTCCGCAAGGAAGGCCTGGGCAAGGACGTGACCGACAAGTTCCTCAGCGGCCTGCCCGGCATCCAGAAAGAAGGCTGCGACGGCCTGATCACCAGCGCGCGCTGGATCGTGCACCGCATGCCGGCGCACACCCGCACC
Organism: Polaromonas sp. AET17H-212; assembly: GCF_002379085.1. Classification (GTDB taxonomy): domain Bacteria; phylum Pseudomonadota; class Gammaproteobacteria; order Burkholderiales; family Burkholderiaceae_C; genus Polaromonas. The sequence continues at coordinate 104,594 of NZ_NBZW01000010.1, forward strand.
GTCTGCCTGGAGTTTTTCGGCAATGCCAGGGACGCGGTCCCCAGCATCGTCGAGATCAAGGACTTCATGTTCGCCGAGCAAAAGCGCGGCGGCGCCATCCTCGCCGGCCTGGAGCACCTGGACGACCGCTACCTGAAGGCGGTCGGTTACGCGACCAAGTCCAAGACCCACGGCGGCCTGCCCAAGATGGTGCTGTTCGGCGACATCGCCGGCGACGACGCCGACGTGGTGGCGCGCGCGACCTCGGAAGTCGTGCGCATCGCCAATTCGCGCCGCGGCGAGGGTTTTATCGCCATCAGCCCGGACGCGCGCAAGAAATTCTGGCTGGACCGCAAGCGCACCGCCGCCATTTCGCGCCACACCAACGCCTTCAAGATCAACGAAGACGTGGTGATTCCGCTGCCGCGCATGGCCGAATACACCGACGGCATCGAGCGCATCAACATCGAGCTGAGCCTGGCCAACAAGGTCCGGCTGTGCGACGCGCTGGAGGCCTTTTTCCTCAAGGGCAAGCTGCCGCTGGGCAAGTCGGACGACGCCGGCGAGATCCCCTCGGCCGAGCTGCTGGAGGACCGCGTTGGCCAGGCCGTGGCGCTGATTGCCGAGGTGCGCGCATTGTGGTCGGGCTGGCTGCGCGATGTGGACACGCTGTTCCCGCAGCTGCAGGACCATTCGCTACGCGCCAGCTGGAAAACCCAGCTGCGCGCGCCCCTGCAAACGATTTTTTCGGGCGCCGCTTTTGCGCCCATCCTGGCGGAGTGCAGCGCCATCCACAAACAGGTGCTCAAGGGCCGCGTCTGGGCCGCCCTGCACATGCATGCCGGTGACGGCAATGTGCACACCAACCTGCCGGTCAACAGCGACGACTACGAGATGCTGCAGACCGCGCACCATGCGGTGGCGCGCATCATGGTGCTGGCGCGTTCGCTGGACGGCGTGATCTCCGGTGAACACGGCATTGGCATCACCAAGCTGGAGTTCCTGACCGACGCCGAGCTCCAGCCTTTTGCCGATTACAAGACCCGGGTCGATCCCGAAGGGCGCTTCAACAAGGGCAAGCTGCTACGAAATCAGGAGCTGATTGCGCCCGTGGCTACTGCGCAAAAGACCAAAAATACTGATGATTCTGCGCCGGAGAGCCTGTTGGCCGACCTGACCAACGCCTACACGCCCAGCTTCGGCCTGATGGGCCACGAGTCGCTGATCATGCAGCAGTCCGACATCGGTGCGATCGCCGACAGTGTCAAGGACTGCCTGCGCTGCGGCAAGTGCAAACCGGTCTGCGCCACCCATGTGCCGCGCGCCAACCTGCTGTACAGCCCGCGCAACAAGATCCTGGCGACCTCGCTGCTGGTTGAGGCCTTTCTCTACGAAGAGCAGACGCGGCGCGGCATCAGCATCAAGCACTGGGAAGAGTTCGAGGACGTGGCCGACCACTGCACGGTCTGCCACAAGTGCCTGAGCCCGTGCCCGGTGGACATCGACTTCGGCGAGGTGTCCATGAACATGCGCAACCTGCTGCGCAAGATGGGGCAGAAGTCCTTCCGTCCCGGCAATGCCGCCGCCATGTTTTTCCTCAACGCCACCAGCCCGCAGACCATCAAGTTCATGCGCAGCGCGATGGTGGACGTCGGCTTCAAGGCCCAGCGCGTGGCCAACGAGCTGCTCAAGCGCCTGGCGCGCAAACAGACGGCCCGACCACGGGCGACCGTCGGCCCGGCGCCGGTCAAGGAACAGGTGATCCACTTCATCAACAAGAAGATGCCGGGCGGCCTGCCCAAGAAAACCGCACGCGCGCTGCTGGACATCGAGGACAAGGACTACGTCCCCATCATCCGCGATCCGAAAACCACCACGGCCGAAACCGAGGCGGTGTTTTATTTCCCCGGTTGCGGTTCGGAACGCCTGTTTTCGCAGGTGGGCCTCGCGACCCAGGCCATGCTCTGGCATGCCGGCGTGCAGACCGTGCTGCCGCCCGGTTACCTGTGCTGCGGTTACCCGCAGCGGGGCAGCGGCCAGTTCGACAAGGCCGAGAAAATCATCACCGACAACCGGGTGCTGTTCCACCGCGTGGCCAACACACTGAACTACCTCGACATCAAGACCGTGGTTGTGAGCTGCGGCACCTGCTACGACCAGCTGCAGGGTTATGAGTTCGACAAGATATTCCCGGGCTGCCGCATCATCGACATCCACGAGTACCTGCTGGAAAAGGGCATTACCCTGAGGACGGATCAGCCGGGCCAGGGTTACCTGTACCACGACCCCTGCCACAGCCCGATGAAGCTGCAGGAGCCGATGAAAACCGTCAAGGCGCTGCTCGGCGACCAGGTGCTCAAGTCCGAGCGCTGCTGCGGCGAGTCCGGCACGCTGGGCGTGACGCGCCCCGACATCTCTACCCAGATCCGCTTTCGCAAGGAAGAAGAGCTGCGCAGGGACGAAGCCAAACTGCGTGCCAGCGGTGCCGTGGCCGACGCCGGGAACGTCAAGATCCTGACCAGCTGCCCGAGCTGCCTGCAGGGGTTGACCCGCTACGGCGACGACCTGCAAAACGGCTTGCTCGAGGCCGACTACATTGTGGTGGAAATGGCCAACCAGATCCTCGGCAAGCAATGGCTGCCCGGCTATGTCGAGGCGGCCAACAACGGCGGCATCGAGCGCGTGCTGGTCTGATTCACCGAAGGAGACATTCATGGCAGGCCTGACCCCCGACACCCCCACCCCGACCGCGCTGACCGTGCACGCCCAGTCGCGGGTGCTCGAGATCGCCTTTTCGGACGGCACCGCGTTCAGGATTCCGTTCGAACTGATGCGTGTTTATTCGCCCTCGGCCGAAGTCCAGGGCCACGGCCCTGGCCAGGAAGTGCTGCAGACCGGCAAACGCGAGGTCACGGTGGTCGAACTCGAACCCATCGGCAACTATGCGGTCAAGCCGGTGTTTTCGGACGGCCACGAGAGCGGCATTTTTTCCTGGGACTACCTTTATTTCCTGGGCTCGGAGCAGGCGCGTTTGTGGACCGATTACCTGCAGCGCCTGGAGGCAGCCGGCATGCAGCGCGATGCGCCCATGGTGGCGGCGGGCGGCCATGCCTGTGGCAGCCATTGATGGTTGACGCGGGCAAACCCTCATTCGCTATCGTTTTCATAGCTGCTGGCGTCCGGCGTTGGCGCGCAGCTGTTGTTTTTCAACATAAATCCGCGGCAATGCCCCAATCAGGGGCAGGGTTGTCGCTTGCATTGCCGGCATTCACCCCTAGCATTGACTTATGAGCAGTACCCATTTCGGATTTGAGTCGGTTGACGAAAAGGACAAGGCACGCCGTGTGCGTGGCGTGTTCGATTCCGTGGCGCCGAAATACGACGTGATGAACGACCTGATGTCCATGGGGCTGCACCGGGTCTGGAAGGCCTACACCGTGATGGTGGCCGATGTCCGGGAGGGCCAGTATGTGCTGGACATCGCCGGCGGCACCGGCGACCTGGCCCTGGCGTTCGCTCCCAAGGTCGGCAGCACCGGCTGCGTGGTGCACACCGACATCAATGAAGCCATGCTGCGCGAAGGCCGCAACCGCATGCTCGACGCCGGCAAGGTCTTGCCGACCACCGTCTGTGATGCCGAGCACCTGCCGTTTCCCGATGCCCGTTTCGATCTGGTGACGGTGGCCTTCGGTTTGCGCAACATGACGCACAAGGACGAGGCGCTCAGGGAGATGAACCGCGTGCTCAAGCCGGGCGGCAAGCTGCTGGTGCTGGAATTCTCCAAAATTGCCAAGCCGCTGGAAAAAGCCTACGACTGGTATTCCTTCAAGGTCTTGCCCCGTCTGGGCAAGCTGGTGGCCAACGACGACTCGAGTTACCGCTATCTGGCGGAGTCCATCCGCATGCATCCCAGCCAGGAAGAGCTAAAGGCCCTGATGCATAAAGGTGGTTTCGGCCATGTGGACTATCACAACCTCACCGGCGGGGTAGTGGCATTGCATGTTGGAATCAAGTGTTGAGATATTTCCTGAGACATTTAATTAGAGGAGACGGTATGAAACTTTGGTCTGCGATTCTGGCGGCTGTCCTGGCCACCACCATGCTGCTGGCGTACGCGCCAGCGGAAGCCAAACGCATGGGCGGCGGCGGCTCCGTCGGACGGCAATCGTCCAACGTGACGCAGCGCCAGGCGACACCGCCGGCCGCGCCGGCCAACACCGGGGCCGCTGCAGCAGCGCCCAAGAAGCCTTGGGGCGCGATGCTGGGCGGGCTGGCCGCGGGTCTGGGTCTGGCCTGGCTGGCTTCCTCGCTCGGTCTGGGCGGCGCTTTTGGGCAGATCATCATGTTTGCCTTGCTCGCCATGCTGGTGATGGTGGCCGTCGGCTTCATCATGCGCAGGCTCAAGGCCAACAACGGCCAGGGCGCGACGCCTTACGCCATGCAGGGGGCGGGCAACGCCACCACACCGCGCAACTACAGTCCCGAAAATGTCGGCAACGACGCGTCAGCCCGGCCTTGGGAGCGTGGCAGCATGGCGTTTGAGGCCAACAAGGCCGGCGCGGGCGCCGCTGCCGGCGGATCGATGATCGGCTCCTCCCTTGGCGGGTCGCAGTCTTGGGGTGTGCCGGCCGGCTTTGATGCCGAAGGTTTTCTCAAGGCCTGCAAGGCCAACTTCGTGACCCTGCAGGACGCCTGGGACCGCTCCGATGTCAACAGCCTGCGCGCCATGATGACCGACGAGATGCTCGAGCAGATCAAGGCGCAACTGGCCGACCGTGAATCGCACACCGGTGGCGTGACCAACAAGACCGACGTGGTCATGCTCGATGCGCAGCTGCTGGGCATTGAAGAGCTCAGCGATGTCTACATGGCCAGCGTGGAGTTCTCCGGCATGATCCGGGAAGACGCTTCGGCAGGCCCGAGTCCATTCCGCGAAGTCTGGAACATGACCAAGCCGCGCAACGGTGGTGGCTGGCTGGTCGCCGGCGTGCAGGCATTGCAATAGCCCCACGTTCGCGCGTTGCGCCTGCGGACCGACGAAGCCGGATCCGCGGCCCCTGCTGAATTAAAGCCCCTTCAATCGTTTGGTCGATGGAGGGGCTTTCTTCAATCTGCTGCAAAATCGGGGACGTATGAATAACACGTCCCCTTTTTCTTTTCTGCAGTCCCTGGCCACCCGTTTTCAGCCCCCTGCCTGGGCGGTTGATGAAGGGCAGCAGAAGCTGGTCCTGTTGCTCAACCATGTCCTGATGCAGGAAAAGGAGGCGCAAAACCGCCTTCTGCGCAAAAAGGGCAGCGTGGTCCATGTCCGCTGGGGTGCGTTTGCGCTGGATTTGCTGATCACCCCCGCGGGACTCGTGGACCGTGCGCCGGCCGCGGCCAGGCCGGATTTGTTGCTGGCGGTGGCGACAGAGTCCCCGGGCGTGGTGCTGCAGTCGGTGCTGGCAGGCAAAGCGCCGCCGGTCAAGATCGAGGGCGATGTCCAGCTTGCCGCCGAACTCGGCTGGCTGGCGGACAACCTGCGCTGGGATGTGGAGGAAGACCTGTCGCGCCTGATCGGCGATGTGCCGGCCCATACGCTGGGCAGCGCGGCGCGCCAGGGCCTGGCGGGCTTGCGGCAGTTTCTGGCCCAGGCACCGCGGCCGTCTTCGTCCGCTTCACCGGTGCAGCCCGGTGTGCCGCCGGTGACGGAGCCTCCGAAGGCTTCCGCATGAGCCGCCTGTTCAGGGGCGTTTTCATTGTCTGGACGGTGCTGCGCTTCGGCCTCGACGAGCTGGTGCTTTCCAGTTTCAGCAGGCCCTGGGTCAGGAGACTGACGCGTATTGTGTCGCTGGGCCGGAACCTGAAAGCGCCCCGCGGCGAGCGCCTGCGCGAAGCCCTGGAAAGCCTGGGACCGATTTTTGTCAAGTTCGGCCAGGTCATGTCGACCCGCCGCGACCTGCTGCCGCTGGACATCGCCAACGAACTGGCCCGGCTGCAGGACCGGGTCCCGCCGTTCGACTCGGATGTGGCCATTGCCATCATTGAAAAGGCCTTCGGCCGGCCGATCGGCCAGATCTTTGCGACCTTCGAGCGCCAGCCCGTGGCCAGCGCCTCGATTGCGCAGGTTCACTTCGCCACGTTGCCCGGTGGCCGTGAGGTGGCGGTCAAGGTGCTGCGTCCCAACATGCTGCCCGCGATCGAAAAAGACCTGGCGCTGATGCACATGATGGCCGGCTGGGTCGAAGGCCTGTCGGCCGACGGCAAGCGCCTGAAGCCGCGTGAAGTGGTCGGCGAGTTCGACAAGTACCTGCATGACGAGCTCGACCTGCTGCGCGAAGCCGCCAATGCGGCCCAGCTGCGCCGCAACATGCAGGACCTGAACCTGGTGCTGATTCCGGAGATGGTCTGGGATTTCTGCATGCCCGACGTGATGGTGATGCAGCGCATGGACGGCGTGCCCATCAGCCAGGTGCAGCGCCTGCGGGACGCCGGCGTGGACATGAAAAAACTGGCGCGCGACGGCGTCACCATCTTTTTCACCCAGGTCTTCCGCGACGGTTTTTTTCATGCCGACATGCATCCCGGCAACATCCAGGTCAGCCTGGATCCCGCGACCTTTGGCCGCTACATCTCGCTGGACTTCGGCATCGTCGGCACGCTCACCGAGGTCGACAAGGAATACCTGGCGCAGAATTTCAGCGCCTTTTTCCAGCGTGACTACAAACGGGTGGCCGAGCTGCACATCGAGTCGGGCTGGGTGCCGCCGCAGACGCGGGTCGATGAACTGGAGTCGGCCATACGCGCCTGCTGCGAACCTTACTTCGACCGGCCGCTCAAGGAAATATCGCTGGGCATGGTGCTGATGCGCCTGTTCCAGACCTCGCGCCGTTTCCATGTGGAAATCCAGCCGCAGCTGGTGCTGCTGCAGAAAACCCTGCTCAACATCGAGGGCCTGGGTCGGGAACTCGACCCCGAGCTGGACCTGTGGAGCACGGCCAAGCCCTTTCTGGAGACCTGGATGCTGGAGCAGGTTGGTCCGGAAAAACTGCTGGAGCAACTCAAGGCCGAGGCGCCGACCTACGCCAAGCTGCTGCCCGGCCTGCCGCGCCTGTTGCAGCAGTACCTCAAGGGCCAGAGCGGCGGAAACCGCCAGGAGCTTCAGGCCCTGTTGCAGGAGCAGCGGCGCACCAACAAACTGCTGCAAAGCCTGATTTATGGTGGTCTGGGTTTTGCGCTGGGCCTGCTGGCCATGCAAATTCTGCTGAGAATCCGGGTTTTTTGAGCCGGAAAATCTGGTGATAATCACGCATTCCTGAGGAGATCGCCGTGCTCTTGACCCTGGTTTTTGTCTATCTTCTGATCACCATCATCATCGGCCTGTACGCCGCCCGGCGCGTTAAAAACACCGCCGACTACGCGATCGCGGGGCGCAATCTGCCGCTGATCATGATTGTGACAACGACGTTTGCGACCTGGTTCGGCTCGGAAACCGTGCTCGGCATTCCGGCGAAGTTCGTCAGCAGCGGCCTCAACGGCGTGGTGGAAGACCCGTTTGGCGCCGGCACCTGTCTGATTCTGGTGGGCCTGTTTTTTGCGGGCAAGCTCTACAAGATGTCCTTGCTGACCATCAGCGACTACTACCGCGAGCGTTACGGTCGCAGCATTGAAGTGGTGTGCTCCATCATCATCATGATCAGCTACCTCGGCTGGGTGGCGGCCCAGATCACGGCGCTCGGCCTGGTGTTCAACCTCCTGTCGGGTGGCGCCATCAGCACGACGGCCGGCATGATCATCGGCACGGCCTCGGTGCTCGCCTACACCCTGTTCGGCGGCATGTGGTCGGTCGCGGTGACCGACTTCATCCAGATGATTGTGCTGGTCGCCGGCCTGGCCGTGCTGGCCGTTTTTGCCGGCAACCTGGCCGGCGGCGCGGACAAGGTCGTGGCCCTGGCCACCAGCCAGGACCTGTTCCGGTTCTGGCCGGAACCGAACTTCAGGGACATGGTGTTTTTCTTTGCCGCAGCCATCACGATGATGTTTGGCTCGATTCCGCAGCAGGACGTGTTCCAGCGCGTGATGTCGGCGAACAGCCAGAGCGCGGCGACCAAGGGGCCGGTCATTGGCGGCATTTTCTACATCCTGTTTGCCTTTGTCCCGATGTTTCTGGTGGCCAGCGCGCTGATCATCATGCCCGAGCAGACGGCCCTGCTGCTCAAGGAAGACCCGCAGAAAATCCTGCCGACGCTGGTGCTCGAAAAAATGCCTTTCATCATGCAGGTGCTGTTTTTTGGCGCCTTGCTGTCGGCCATCAAGTCCACCGCGTCGGCGACCCTGCTGGCGCCCAGCGTGACCTTTGTGGAGAACATCTGGCGCCAGTTCAAACCGCGCATGAGCGACAAACGTGAACTCAAACTGATGCGGACCACCGTGCTGGTCTTCAGCGCCCTGGTGCTGAGCTACGCCATCTTCATGCAGGGCACCTCGATTTACGACATGGTGTCGGGCGCCTACCAGGTGCCCCTGGTCGGCGCTTTTGTCCCGCTGGTGTTTGGGCTGTACTGGAAAAAGGCCAGCACCCAGGGTGCCATTTTCTCGGTGGTCTGCGGCATCGCGACCTGGCTGCTGTTCACCTTCAGCACCCTGGGGGCGCAATTCCCCGCCCAACTGGCGGGTGTCCTGGCCGCCACGCTGGGCATGCTGGTGGGGTCGCTGACGCCGCAAACCATCGAGAACAGCCGCGGCAGCCACCACCGGCTGTCCACCGAAAGCTGACCGGCGTCATCAGGGGCGGGAGCGCCAGATGCTCACCCGGGCGGGTTTCTGAAGCTTGGGGCGGCAGGACCCGCGCCGCAGCCATGGAGAGGGTCCGGCATCGGGCGAATCCGGGGGCCTGCTCCAGAAATTTGCAGCGCCTATAATTGAAGGTTTTGCATCCTGAGGGTCACTTCGGGACTGCACCCCCTCTGACAAAACCTCTAGAACCATGCCAATCTACGCTTACAAATGCGAGTCCTGCGGGCATACCAAGGACGTTTTGCAAAAAATGTCCGATGCCCCGCTGACCGACTGCCCCCAGTGCGGCGCGCCCGCGTTCAAGAAGCAGCTCACCGCGGCCGGCTTCCAGCTCAAGGGTTCGGGCTGGTACGTGACTGATTTTCGTGGTGGCGGCGGTGCTACCGCGGTTCCGCCCGTCAGCGGCGGCGAAGCCCCGGCTGCTGCTGCAGCAGACAGCAAGCCCGCCGAGCCGGCAGGGAAAACTGCTCCGGCCCCTGCTGCTGCCCCCGCTCCCGCGCCGGCCTCTTCCGGCCCTGCCAAGGCGAGCTGATGGGCCCGATACGCCGATGGTTGCTGGCCGGGTTGCTGGTCCTGGTGCCGCTGGCGGTCACGGTCTGGCTGCTCAACTGGATCATCGGCACGCTGGACCAGACGCTGCAAATTCTTCCGGCGGACTGGCATCCGGACAAGCTGCTGGGTTTTCACCTCCCGGGTTTTGGCGTTCTGCTGGCGCTGGCCATCGTGCTGTCGATAGGCGCTTTCGCCAGCAACTTCTTCGGAAGAATACTGGTCAGCTGGTGGGATGCCCTGCTCAGCCGCATTCCCATCGTCCGGTCGATTTATTCCAGCGTCAAGCAGGTTTCCGACACCCTGTTCTCGGAAAACGGCAATGCATTTCGCAAGGCCTTGCTGGTGCAGTGGCCGCGCGAAGGCGTCTGGACCATCGCGTTCCAGACCGGCATGCCGGGCGGCGATGTGGCCAACCACCTGCGAGGTGACTACCTGAGCGTGTATGTTCCGACGACACCCAATCCCACCGGCGGCTATTTCATCATGCTGCCCAAGGCCGACTGCATTGAACTCCAAATGAGTGTGGATGAAGCCTTGACCTATGTGATTTCCATGGGTGTGGTGGTGCCCGGCAGCGCCGCCAGCTACAAGCCCAAGTAAACCAGTACCAGCCCCTCGGCTCTCTAGCAAAGCGATTTATCTATGACTTCCCAAATGCGTTCCCACTATTGCGGTCTGGTGACCGAAGCCCTGATGGGGCAGACTGTGAGCCTGTGCGGCTGGGTCAATCGCCGGCGCGACCACGGCGGCGTGATTTTCATCGACCTGCGCGACCGCGAGGGTTATGTGCAGGTGGTGTGTGACCCCGACCGTGCCGACATGTTCAAGACGGCCGAAGGTGTGCGCAATGAGTTCTGCGTGCAGATCAAGGGCCTGGTGCGGGCGCGCCCCGAGGGCACCGTCAATGACGCGCTGAAAAGCGGCAAGATCGAAATCCTGTGCCACGAGCTGACCGTGCTCAACCCCAGCGTGACGCCGCCGTTCCAGCTCGACGACGACAACCTGTCGGAGACCACCCGCCTGACGCACCGCGTGCTGGACCTGCGCCGCCCCTATATGCAGAACAACCTGATGCTGCGTTACCGCGTGGCGATGGAAACGCGCAAGTTCCTCGACGCCAACGGTTTCATCGACATCGAAACGCCGATGCTGACCAAGAGCACGCCGGAAGGCGCGCGCGACTACCTGGTGCCCAGCCGCGTCAACGAAGGCATGTTTTTTGCGCTGCCGCAAAGCCCGCAGCTGTTCAAGCAGCTGCTGATGGTGGCCGGCTTTGACCGCTACTACCAGATCACCAAGTGTTTCCGCGACGAAGACCTGCGCGCCGACCGCCAGCCCGAATTCACGCAGATCGATATCGAGACGTCCTTCATGGGCGAGCAGGACATCCGCGACATGTTCCAGGGCATGATCAGCAACATCTTCAAGACCGTGCTGGCCACCGACTTGGGCGAATTCCCGGTCATGGCCTATGCCGACGCCATGCACCGCTTCGGCTCCGACAAGCCCGACCTGCGCGTCAACCTGGAGTTCACCGAGCTGACCGATGTGATGGCCGATGTCGACTTCAAGGTCTTCAGCGCGCCGGCCACGACCGTGGGCGGCCGCGTGGTGGCCCTGCGCGTGCCGGGCGGCTCCGAGATGAGCCGCGGCGAGATCGACGGCTACACCGAGTTCGTCAAGATCTACGGCGCCAAGGGCCTGGCCTGGATCAAGGTCAACGACATCACCAAAGGCCGTGACGGTCTGCAAAGCCCCATCGTCAAGAACATCCACGACGCGGCGGTGGCCGAGATCCTCAAGCGCACCGGTGCGCAGAACGGTGACATCCTTTTCTTCGGTGCCGACAAGGCCAAGGTGGTCAACGACAGCATAGGCGCCTTGCGCCTGAAGGTCGGCCTGAGCGCCTTCGGCAAGAAGACCGGCATCTTCACGGCCGGCTGGAAGCCGCTGTGGGTGGTGGACTTTCCGATGTTCGAATTCGACGAGGAAGGCCAGCGCTGGAGCGCCGTGCACCACCCCTTCACGGCGCCCAAGGACGGCCATGAAGACTGGATGGACACCGATCCCGGAAAATGTATCGCCAAGGCCTACGACATGGTGCTCAATGGCTGGGAGCTCGGCGGCGGCTCGGTGCGTATCCACCGCGCCGAGGTGCAGAGCAAGGTCTTCAATGCGCTGAAAATCGGGCCCGAGGAAGCGCAGGAGAAGTTCGGCTTCCTGCTCGACGCGCTGCAGTACGGCGCGCCGCCGCACGGTGGCCTGGCCTTCGGCCTGGACCGCATCGTGACCATGATGACGGGCGCCGAGTCCATCCGCGACGTGATTGCCTTCCCCAAGACCCAGCGCGCGCAGTGCCTGCTCACGCACGCACCCAGCCCGGTCGACGAAAAGCAGCTGCGCGAGCTGCACATCCGCCTGCGCAACCCCCAGCCGGTCTGATGCCGGTGCAGCGGCGTGCTGCGATATTGATAGCTGCTGGCGCCCGGGTTTATTGGGCTGGAGGGTGTTTGTCTTGTAAAAAGAGGCAATTCGCACGGTGCGCGGCGGGAGCCGCTCAGCTTCCGCGCATCGCTGCCTGTCCGGACGGAAGAGGACCGAGGCCATGACTTCCTTCAAGATTCCCGAGTCGGTGCTGGTCGTCATTCACACGCCGGCGCTGGAGGTGCTGCTGATCGAGCGTGCCGACCAGCCCGGGTTCTGGCAAAGTGTCACCGGCTCCCTGGACGCGCCGGATGAGCCCCTGGCGCAGACCGCCGCGCGCGAAGTGCTGGAGGAAACCGGCATTTCAGCGCGACCGGAAGATTTTCGGGACTGGGCGCTGGCCAATGTCTATGAGATCTACCCGGTCTGGCGCCATCGCTACGCGCCTGGCGTGACGCACAACACCGAACATGTCTTCAGCCTGTGTGTACCGCCGGACACGGCCGTCACGCTCAGCCCCCGCGAACACAGCGCCTGGCAGTGGCTGCCCTACCGGGAAGCGGCGGACCGGTGCTTTTCCCCCTCGAATGCCGAGGCCGTGCTGATGCTGCCACAATTTGCGGGGTAAAAGGCTGTTGCCTGCCCGGCACGGCATCGCTGTGGCGCCGTCCGGCATGGTCCGTCTCCTGCACAAGCCCTGAACCCATGCCCACACTCCACAACCAGGATCCGCGCGCCTTGCAATTGCTGCAGGGCGGGCAGGCGCTGTTCCCGGCGCTGGTGCAGGCGATCGACACGGCCGCGGCCTGGGTGCAGCTGGAGACCTATATCTTCGACGTCCACGGGCAGGGTGCGGACGTCGCCGAGGCCCTGGTCCAGGCGGCGCGCCGCGGTGTGCTGGTTCAGGTGCTGGTCGACGGCATAGGCACCGACCGCCTCTCCCCTGAATGGCAGGAGAAGTTCGACCAGGCCGGGGTACAGTGGCGCTTCTACGCGCCGCTGGGCCGCGGCCGGTTTGCCGCGCTGGGGCTGCTGGTCCCCGAACGCTGGCGCCGCCTGCACCGCAAGCTGTGTGTGGTCGACGAACACCTCGTGTTTTGCGGCGGCATCAATATCCTGGACGATTTTTACGACCCCAACCATGGGCCGCTGACGGAACCGCGTTTCGACTTTGCCGTGGCCGTCACCGGGCCGCTGGCGGCGGAAGCCTCCGACGCCATGGCGCTGCTCTGGTGGCGTGTGGAGGCCGGCTACAGTGCGCGCCAGCGCCACCTGCTCGCCGCCTGGGAGGCTGTCAAGGTGGCCGGTTACGGTGGCCGGTCCACCGGGCTGGGTCCCGGCGCCTCGCCTCGCGCGACGCGTGGGCGCAGCAACACCGCGGGCCTGCTGCTGCGTGACAACCTGCTCAATCGCCGCATCATCGAACGCGCCTACCGCAAGGCCATCGGCAAGGCGCGGAACGAAATCATCATTGCCAATGCCTATTTTGTACCGGGCGGAAAGTTGCGCCGGGCCCTGATTCGGGCTTCCAGGCGCGGCGTCAAGGTCAGCCTGCTGCTGCAGGGCCGGTACGAATACTTCATGCAATACCATGCGGCGCGGCCGGTGTACGGCGCACTGCTTGCCGCGGGCGTGGAGATCCATGAATACGGTGCCGGTTTCCTGCACGCCAAGGTGGCGGTGATCGACGGACGCTGGGCCACCGTCGGTTCGTCCAACCTCGATCCCCTGAGCCTGCTGCTGGCGCGCGAGGCCAACGTGGTGGTGCAGGACCCCGGCTTTGCGCAGGCCTTGCGTGAGCGCCTGGTGCTGGCCATGACCACCAGCGGCGTGCGGCTGGATCCCGACATCTACAGCCGCCGGCCCTGGCGCCAGCGGGTGCTGGACTACATCGCCTACGCCCTGATGCGCCTGGCCCTGCTGATTGCTGGCCAGCGTTATTGAGCCCCGTGCCGATTCCCTGCAGACGGGGTTCGTCCCCGGCAGGCACTGAAAGTGCTCCTTAATTCATAGCTGTAATCGCACGTGTGTAAAGGGATTGAGGCCTAAAACCCTTGTAAAAAAGGGTCATGGCTGTTTTGAGGCAGACTGGTAACATCTGACCATGCTTATGAAATCCAATACGCCTGATTCCCCCGCCCTTCTTGACGAAGGCATGCCGGTTTCCGTCAAGATCCGCGAACGCCTCGCCCTGGCGAAAAAACGCTTCCATGCCAACGACAACATTGCCGCCTTCATCGAGCCGGGCGAACTGGAGAAGCTGCTGGACGAGGTGGAAGGCAAGATGCAGGGCGTGCTGGACAGCCTGGTGATCGACACCGTCGGTGACCACAACACCAACAACACCGCGCGCCGCGTGGCCAAGATGTACCTCAACGAGGTGTTCAAGGGCCGTTATGTGGACGGCCCCACCGTCACCGAATTTCCCAATGCCGAGCACCTCAACGAGCTGATCATTGTGGGCCCGATCACGGTGCGCAGTGCCTGCTCGCACCATTTCTGCCCGGTGATCGGCCAGCTCTGGATAGGCGTGATGCCCAACGAACACACCAATGTCATCGGTCTGTCCAAATACGCGCGCCTGGCGGAGTGGATCATGGGTCGACCGCAGATCCAGGAAGAAGCGGTGGTGCAGCTGGCCGACCTGATCCAGGAAAAAACACGACCCGACGGCCTGGCCATCGTCATGGAGGCCAGCCACTACTGCATGGGCTGGCGCGGTGTGAAGGACCTGGACAGCAAGATGATCAACTCCGTCATGCGCGGGGTGTTCCTCAAGGACCCGAACCTGCGCCGTGAATTTTTGTCGCTCATCCCGAAAAAGAGCAACAGCTAAGGACACACGATGTTGGTACGCCTTCTTTACGCCAGCCGCTCGGTCAACCCCGGCTCCAGCGACCTCACCGAATCCATCCTGGCGCAGTCGCGCAGCCACAACCCGGCCATGGGCATCACCGGCATCCTCTGTTATGGCGGCGGCATTTTCCTGCAGGCCCTCGAAGGTGGGCGCATGCCGGTCAACGACCTCTACGGCCACATTCAGCGGGACCCGCGCCACAAGGACGTGGTGCTGCTGCATTACGAGGAAATCTCTGAGCGGCATTTTGGCGGCTGGACCATGGGCCAGGTCAATGTCGAGCGCATCAACGCCTCCATCCTGCTCAAATACTCCGAGAAGGCCGAACTCGACCCTTACGCGGTGTCGGGCACGGTCTCGCTGGCCTTGCTGGAAGACCTGATGGCCACCGCTTCCATCTGCGGCAAGGTCTGAGTCCTCCTGGCCAGGAGGCAACGCGGGGCGCACGGCGTGCGTGCGCGCTGCCCGCCGCTTGCACCATGCCGCTGTCCGCTTTTGTCCGCGTCCTGCTTGCCGGCCTGATGGCTGCGGGCGTGACCGCGCTGGCCCTGGGCTGAACGGAACCGACCCATGCCTCACACCCTGCCTTTGCTGGTCGGCTGCGATTTCTCCAGCAGTCCGACGCGCCGCAAGCCCATCGTCCTGGCCAGTGGCTCACTGTCCGGCGGGCGGGTGTTGCTGGCTGGCCTGGCGCACATCGCGTCGCTGGAAGCCTTCGGCGACTGGCTGAGCCAGCCACGTGCGTGGCTGGGCGCTTTTGACTTCCCGTTCGGCCTGCCGCGCGAGCTGGTCGAGCAGCTCGGCTGGCCGGGCAGCTGGACGGCGCTGATGGCCCACTACGCCAGCCTCAGCCGGGAAGAGATCCGGCAGACGTTTGCGGCCTTCTGCGCGGCGCGCCCGGTGGGCGGCAAGTTTGCGCACCGCGCCACGGACATACCGGCCGGCTCCAGCCCGTCGATGAAATGGATCAATCCGCCGGTGGCGTTCATGCTGCACGCCGGGGTGCCGCGGCTGCTGGCAGCCGGTGTTCACCTGCCGGGCCTGCAGGAGGGCGACCTGTCGCGCGTTGCGCTTGAAGCCTACCCGGGGCTGCTCGCGCGCGAGGTGCTGGGCCGGCGCTCCTACAAAAGTGACGACCGGCTCAAGCAGACGCCGGACCGGCTGATTGCGCGCAAGGACCTGATCACCGCGCTGGAGATGGGCCAGACCCGGCTCGGCCTGCGCCTGAAGCTCAGCCATGCGCAGCGCGACACCCTGGTCGACGACGCCAGCGGCGACAGCCTGGATGCGGCGCTCTGCCTGATGCAGGCCGCATGGGCCCAGGCACAACAGGCGCAGGGCGCAGCGAATTACGGGCTGCCCAGCGATGTCGACCCGCTCGAGGGCTGGATCGTTACTGCATGACCATGACCGTATTCAAAATTGCTATGTTTTTGATAGCTTTCAGCGTCCATTCCGCATGGGCAGAAGGCATGAAAGTCACATATGTCACCGACGGAGACACGTTGTGGGTCCAGCCCGCCGGAGGCGGCAGGCCGGTCAAGCTGCGCCTGGCCGGCATCGATGCGCCCGAGATCTGCCAGGCCGGCGGCCGTGCCGCGCGTGTCGCCCTGGCCAGCCGCGTCGCGCGCCGCACGGTGGTCGTGGCGACGCAGCGTCATGACGACTACGGACGCGCCGTGGCCACCGTGCATCTGGATGGCGAAGACATGGCTGGCTGGATGGTCGCGCAAGGCCATGCCTGGTCATACCGGTATGGGCGTGAGGGCGGGCCCTACCTGCGCTTGCAGGCGCAGGCCCGATCGGCGCAGCGTGGGCTGTTTGCCGATCCACAGGCGCTGCCGCCCCGCCTTTTCCGCAAGCGGCACGGCTCCTGCCACCCTGGAGGCGACGGGGCGCGCAGGGGATAGCCTGCCGTCCTACAGAAAATTCCGCAGGCGCTGACGGGCTGCCCAAACCGGCCTGCCTACAGTGGGGTGTGCTCGCCAGCCAGGCGGGCCGCATCCCATTTTCAAAGGAAGAAACACCATGAACAAGCATCAAGTCGAAGGCCGTGTGGACCAGGCTGCGGGCAAAGCCAAGGAAGTGGCTGGCCGCGTGGTTGGCAATGAAAAGCTGGAGGCTGAGGGACTGGCGGACCAGGCCAAGGGCAAAACCCAGGCGGGTTACGGCGACGCCAAGGAAAACGTCAAGGACAGCGCCAAAAAACTGATCGACAAGATCTGAGCGCACTGGTTCCGAATCTCATCTCAACACAGGAGAGCCATCATGAAATCGACCCCTCTTCAAGCGCGGCGGCCACTTCTGGCGCTGGCGTGCTCCGCTGCCGTCCTGCTGGCACTGACGGCGTGCAAGAAAGCGGATGACGGCAAGACCGTCGGCCAGTCGATCGATTCCGGCATTGCCAAAACCGAGAAGGCTGCCAAGGATGCCGGCAATACCATGAAGGAAGCGTCCAAGGACGCGCAAGCCACAGGCAGCCAGGCCAGCACCACCCTGGGTGAAAAAATAGACGACGTCACCATCACGGCAACCGTTTCCACCGGGCTGGCCAAGGACCCGGATCTGAGCGCGATCAAGATCAACGTCGACACCAAGGATGGCGTGGTCACCCTGAACGGCCCGGCACCCAGCGCGGCGGCGAAAGACAAGGCCACCGACATCGCCAAGCAGGTCAAGGGCGTGACATCGGTGAATAACCAGCTGGTGGTCAAACCCGGTTAATTCATTCTTTTTTGGTCGATTCGGTCACTGGCACGCCTTCGGATGGCGGCCAGTGACTTTTTTTTTGAGCACGGGCCGGGGACTCCTGGGCACTGGGCGCGGGGCGCATGGTGTGGGACCTCATGCCTTCAGATCGGTTCGTCCGCAGGCCGCCGCATCACACGCTGACCCGCCAAAAGCAAAGCGGGGTCCGGTTGCAGACAACCGGACCCCGCTTGACGGGCTGGCAGGGCCAGCCCGTGTCACCCCCTCGGGGCTAGTTCAAGGACGAACGACGATGTCGTTGCGAACAGCACGGACGTTCTTGGTGTCGCGTGCAATGGCTTCAGCCTGGGCTTTTTCGGCAGCCGATTTGGCAAAGCCGGACAGCTGCACCGTGCCATTCAGCGTTTCCACACTGATGGCGGTGGCGGCAACCGTCTTGTCGGCCGCAAACTTGGCCTTGACGGCCGTGGTGATGGCGGCGTCGTCGATATAGGCGCCAGCACTTTCCTGGCCGCGGGTCACGGCGCAACCAGCGCTGATGATGGTGATGCCAGCCAGGGCGGCGAATGCAATTGCGCGAGCGTATTTCATGGGTTTTCCTTGAAGTTTATAAATATGTTTTGGTGCGGAGAGTTGAGAAGCTGGCCGACAGACGGCACCACGCCAGTCGGTTTGCGAATGGAATTCATCGAAAGCGGTCGTTCCGGGTGCCGGAAGCCAGCAGGGAACTGGCCAGGCCGGCGACCTCGGATGACTTCAGCGCCGCGAAAACGAGGCCAGTCAGCGATATCAGGCGCCAGGGCCGGAGAAACACGGCCGCCGCGCCCAGGCCCGCAGAAATGGCCAGCAGCTTCACGGGCTGCTCCTGGGCAAAACGCTGCATCCTCGGCTTGGCAAAATCCAGGGCCAGGCTGGCCGGGTGGCCTTGCCACCAGGACATGACCGTCTGTTTGACGAGTGACCAGGTGCTGGCCGACGCGTCAATCTCGTTGGGGCTACCGCCGTGCTCAACCGCCTTGGCAGTGTCATGCCCCATCTGGCGAACAATCGCCTGCCGGCTGTTGTCCAGGCGTTGGCGGGGAGAAAGCGCGGTGTTGTCGTTCATCATCGGGATCAGGCTGCTGCGCGCAATGCCTGCGCATCGCGGTCCAGCTGGGCCTTGAGTTCTTCAAAACGGGTAGCGGCCAGCGGCTGCCGCGCCTTGCCGAAGGCGACCAGCAGCAGCAGCAACATGACCGCAGGAATGGCCACCAGCACCCAGTGAAACTGGTTCAGCAAAATACCGAGCATCAGGGCCACACCGGCCAGCGTCAAAAACACGCCGGCACACAGCATGACCAAGCCCCACGCCAGTCCGCGCTGCAGCAGCTCCGACCCGGCTTCCGACGCTTCCTCGTGGACCAGGGCGCCGTAGGCCGACAGGTGATCGACCACCAGGTCGGGGCGTCTGACGAGAATGGAAAACAGCGGGTGCAGCATGGGCGCTCGGTAATTGGGCAAAGGAAGCGAAACGGCGGAAATCAGCGCTTGTCGCGCTGCACGGTCGAGGCCACCAGCAAGGCCACGGCTGCGCCGACTGCGGCGGCGATCAGGATGGACTTCACGGGCTCATTGGACACATAACGCGTCGTCGCGTCTGCGTAGCGGTGCATGGAGCGCTGCGCCCGGTCGCTGGCCTCCGAGGCCATGTCCAGGCTCTGGCGCGCCAGCTTCTGCGCCTGGGTGGCCAGCTTGTCGACCAGTGGGTCGATGCTGCCGCGCAAATGGCGCACCTTGTCCTCGGCGCGGTCCAGGGTGTCGTTGGCCAGGCTGCGGGTGCTGTCCATGGCCCTCTCTGCACCGGTCAGCATCTGCTCGGACAGATGACGCGTACCCGACAGGGTGTCTTGGTCAGGGGAATGGCTGGAGAGTGGGTTTTTCATGGGGTCCTTGGGAAATGGAAGGAAAAGGCAGGCGCCAGCGCGATATGCGCGGGAACCGGAGGATGGCGGGGTGTCACTTTCTTTTCATCAGGCCGACCACGAAGCTGATCACAGCCATGATGGCAAAGATGAAAAAGAGGATCTTGGCAATTTCGACGGCGCCAGCGGCAATGCCCCCGAAACCGAACACGGCTGCAATCAGGGCGATCACGAGGAAAACAACGGAATAGTGCAGCATGTCGATCTCCTTGCAGGGGGTGCCCCTTGATATGTGTGGCGCTCCCAGTTGAAACACCTGCAGCAAGGTTAAACGTCGCAGTTCCGCGTGTTCATCGGTGAGTGCCGGCTGCCCATGTCGGTTGGCATGAACACGCTGTGTAGGACGCAGCCGATAGGCGCTTGCTGCACCGACGGCCGCGTTGGATCCAGTGGCCGGCGCTGCGCCGGTGTTCGCCCCGGCCCGGCTGGCGGGAGCACCTGCGCTTAAAGCGTTTTGGGCAACACGGCGGAGATACGGGTGCCCTGACCGGGACTGGAGACCACGGTCAGGCGACCGCCGGCCGCTTCGACCCGGTGGCGCATGCCGGCCAGTCCGTGGCTCGATCCCTTGATCTGCGTGGTGTCGAAGCCGGTGCCGTCGTCCCGGACCTCGACCGTGATGTAGCCGTCAAAATCATGCAGGCTGATTTCTGCCTGTTTCGCTTCGGCGTATTTGCCCATGTTGGTCAGCGACTCCTGCACCAGCCGGTAGACCGTGAGCTGTGCCGAGCCGCCGAGCTCCACCGTCTCCAGGTCGGTGATGATGCTCAGGCCGGACCGGTCTTCGAATTCGCGCGCCAAAATCTCGAGGGACGCGACCAGCCCCAGGTGCGACAGCGACGAGGGCCGCAAGTCCTCCACAATGCGGCGCTTGAGCGCAATGCCGCTGTTGAGCGTTTCGATCAGGTGCTGCATGCGTTCTGCGGCTTCCGGCGAAATGACGCCGAGCCGCGACTTGATGCGCGCCACATCAAGCTTGGCCGCCGTCAGCAGGGCACCGAGTTCGTCGTGCAGCTCACGGGCCAGGTGGCCGCGCTCATCTTCCCGCACCTGCTGCAGATGGGTGGCCAGCTCGGCCAGGGTGGCCGTGCGGTCGCGCACTTCCTTGTCCAGCTGGTCGCGTTCGCGCTGCAGGGCTTCCTGTTCACGCTTGCCGGCATCCAGCAGGGCCCGGGTTTGCCGCAGATACATGTAAAACGCCAGCAGGCCGGCCAGCGCCATCAGGGCGATGCCGATACGCGACAACTGCAGCGACTGGGTGATCTGGGCCTGGGCCGTGCGCATCTTGCTGTTGCTGGCGTGGACCAGCTTGGTGATCTGGCTGCGGATGGCGTTCATCTGGTCCATGCCCACATCGGTGGTCAGCACAAACTTCCAGGCTTCTTCATTGCCCTGCTTGCGCATGCGTACGCTCAGGTCCATCTCCGCCAGCTTGCGCGATACGCTGCGCGACAGCAGTGTGAACTCCGCCAGCTCCGCCGGGTAGGGGGTGTAGTGCCGGCGCAGGGTGTCCAGGGTCTGGTTGAGGTCGGCGGTTGCCGCGTCGTAAGGTTCCAGGTATTTGGGGTCCCCGGTCAGCAGATAGCCGCGCTGACCGGTCTCGGCATCCAGCATTTGCTGCAATAGGATGTTGACGGCGCCGCGCGTGGCCTGCGACTCCTCAATGCGGGTAACGGCCTCGGTGGACAGCCGAAAACCCGCCTCGTTGATGAAAATCAGAACGAGCGCTGCCAGCACCGCCAGCGGCAGGCTGATTGCCATTTTGGGGATTGCAAACCATCTCATCCTGATCTCCGTTCGGCATGGATCAATAATTCGTGAATAATCGCTACTGAAGACAGAAGCCCGTAATTGCGCGAGGCCGTGTTGCTGCATTGTGCCGTTTGGCGATGCCAGCCTAACCAAGAGGATATGAAATGATCAAAATTGGAATTGTGGATGACCATGCCATCGTGCGCTCCGGGCTCAAGCAGTTCTTCTCGGATCAGGTCGACTTAAGGGTCGTGGGTGAGGCCGCCAGTGGCCGCGAGGCCATTGACCTGGTGCGAAATGTCGAACTGGACATTCTGGTCATGGACCTGTCCATGCCCGGCCAGAGCGGCATTGATGCCCTGGCCATGATCCGCGCCAAGGCGCCCGATGTCGGCATCCTGATTCTCAGCGGGTATCCGGAAGAACACTATGCGGTCAACCTGATTCGCCAGGGCGCCAGCGGCTACCTGAACAAGGAGTGTGATCCGATGGAGATCGTCAATGCGATCCGCGTCATCTCGCTCGGAAAACGCTACATCACGCCGGCAGTGGCCGAGTTGCTCGCGCAGCAGCTGAACCGGAAAAACGACGCCACGCCGCACGAGCAGCTCTCCGAACGCGAGTTCCAGGTGTTTCTCAAGCTCGCCAAGGGCGAAACCGCGGGCGACATTGCCAAGGCGCTGTCCTTGAGTGTCAAAACGGTCAGCACCTACCGGACCCGCGTGATGGAAAAAATGAGCCTGGCGTCCAACAGCGACCTGACGTATTACGCGCTCAAGAACAAGCTGATTGACTGAAGCCCTGCCGCCTGCCCTATCTATTTCTGGGGCTGGCTGGCATTGATGGACCGACACTGCTCGATGCAGTAGTCGACCAGCGCGTCTATCTCGTTGGATTTGTCGAAGACCGCGTCCACGCCGAGCTGGGCGCAGCGCTTGCGGATGTCGGCGGTCGCGTAATTGCTCAGCACGATTACTTTTTGATGCACCTGGCGGTTGCGGCAGGCTTCCAGAACGCCCAGTCCGCTCCCCTGTTTGAGAAACAGGTCCACGATCGCCAAGTCCCATTGCCGACCGTTCGCCAGCAGCCAGGCCTTGCCTTCATTTTCTGTCTCCGCCGTGCCGACTGCGTCAATACCGGCCAGTTCCTCCAACGTAGCCAGGAGATTGTCGCGGATGGTGGCGTTGTCTTCGACGATATAAGTTTTTAGTCCCACTGAGCTTCAATCCCGGTCTGCCATCCCTGACCGCGGCATTTTTTCAAACGGTTACAGCGACCCTTGGTTGGGTACACATTTACCTGTTAACTAATGTATCCATATTTCCAAAGCTATTTTGACAGGGTGGGCGTGGTTGGCTTGTAGGATGTTTCCTACTCTTGGGCTGTAGGCAGGCACTGACAGTCATCGATGGCTGTTGCCCACGGTGCATCAGCGATTCCCGGCAGATACTTCACTGACAGTTGATTTCCCCTTCGCTTTCAACAGCGCGGTGCCAACCACTTGCAGGTGTCGGGCCTCTCCCGGTCTTCCAAATCAAGAATCGCAGGCCGCCCCCATGACCCGTGTCGCCACCTTCCTCTCCCGCCTTCGCGTCCTCCCAACGTGGGGTCGGTTCGTCGCGGGCGCGGCACTGGTGCTGGCGGTCCTGATACTGGTGATCGTGTTTTTTCCGTGGGACTGGTTGCGCGGGCCGGTGAACCGCTACGTCAGCGACCAGACCGGGCGCCGGTTCGAAATCACCCGGCGGCTGGACGTGCAGCTGGGACGCCGCATCACGGTCAAGGCCGATGGCATCACCTTCGCCAATCCCGACTGGGCACGCGACCCGTACCTGGTCAAGGCCGAGTCCGCCGAGTTCGATATCCTGTTCTGGCCCCTGTTGCGCGGCCAGGTCGAGCTCCCGCGCGTCAGCCTGAGCCAGCCGGTGCTGGGGCTGCAGATCCTGCCGGATGGCCGGCGCACCTGGGCTTTGGGCAAGGACACGTCCGATACCGGTACCGTGCCAATCATTGGCCAGCTGCTGGTGGACAAGGGCGAGCTCAACTACCTGGCCGAAGCGCAGGGGGCCGATATCAAGACCGAGTTTGGCATGGTCGCAGCGAGTGAAGCCGAAGCCGGAACAGCGGCAGCGGCCCGCGACATGCCGTTGAGCTACAAGGCGCGCGGCAGTTGGAAAAAAGAGGCCTTCTCGGCCCAGGGGCGTGCTGGCAGCGTGCTGCAGCTCAGCGATACCCAGCTCAGGCCGTTTCCGATGGAAGTCCATGCCAGCGCAGGCCGAACCACGCTGCAAGCCAGGGGCAGCATCGGCAATCTGGCGGCGCTCGACGGCCTGGATGCCAATTTCGACCTCAAGGGCCGCACGCTGGCCGACCTGTACAACCTGCTGGGCGTCGTGTTGCCGGACACGCCCACCTATGCCCTGCGCGGCCACCTCGGCAAGCAGGGACCGGTGTGGAAGGTGGCCGGCATCCAGGGGCGTCTGGGTAAATCGGACCTGTCGGGCGATCTCGCCTACGACCGCTCGGGGCAGGTAGCCCTGCTGTCGGGCAAGGTGCAGTCCAGGTCACTCGATTTCGAGGACCTCGGCCCGCTGATTGGTGTGCCGACAGGTGCTTCAGGCGCAACGACCAAAACCGTTGCCAAGGACAAACCTTCCTCGGCCGCCAAGCAGGTACAGGCGGCCGGCAAGGTGTTGCCGACGGCGACACTGGACTTCGAGCGGCTCAAAACCATGAATGCCGATGTCAGCTACAAGGTGGTGGATGTCAAGAACGCCGGCGCCTTTCCGCTGGACCGCTTTGACGCGCGCATTCTCCTGAAGGACGGCGTGTTGCAGCTCGATCCGCTGGACATGGGGGTGGCGGGTGGCCGGCTAGCCGGCCTGATCCGCATCGACGCCAACAGCAAACCCGTCCTGGTGCAGGCCAGGCTCGAAGCCCGCACGCTGCAGCTGAACCAGCTGTTCCCGCGCATCGAACGCACCGAAGGCAGCCTGGGCAAGCTCAACGGGCGGATCGACCTGACCGGCCGCGGCAACTCCGGCGCCCAGGTTCTCGGCTCGTCCTCCGGCAGCGTGGCCCTGCTGATGGGCCGGGGCCAGGTCAGCAACATCCTGCTTGAGTTCATGGGGCTGGACGGTGGCGAGATCATCAAGTTTCTGGCCAGCGGCGACCGCAATGTCACCCTGCGCTGCGCTGCCGCAGCGTTTGATGTCAAGCAGGGCCTGATGACCAGCCGGGCCATCCTGCTGGACACCACCGACACGCTGGTCAACGGCAGTGGCCAGATCAGCCTCGCCAATGAAACGCTGGATCTGGTGCTGTACCCACAGCCCAAGGACCAGAGCATCCTGAGCCTGCGTTCACCCTTGAGAATCACGGGCACGTTTGCCAAACCAGCGGTCGGTCCCGACAAGGCGGCGCTGGCGGGCCGGGCCGGCATTGCGCTGCTGCTCGGCGCCATCAATCCGTTGCTCGCGCTGGCCGCGACGGTGGAAACCGGGCCTGGCAAAGATGCCGACTGCGAACGGGTGCTGGCTGTGGCCAGCCCGGTGAAACCACCGGACAAGCCCGCCGCGGCCAGCCCGGCCGCCAAATAAGCCGCGGCGCCTCAGGGACGCCCGGCTTGCCCGGCGTTCAGGCCGGGGCGCCGCCGCACACCGGACAGGAGGGATGGCGTGCGACCCGCACGTGGTGCCAGTCCATGTTGCGTGCGTCGAGCATCAACAGGCGCCCCGTGAGCGCCTGGCCAATGCCGCACAGCAGTTTGAGCGCTTCGGCCGCCTGCACGGTGCCGACAATGCCTACCAGTGGGGCAAACACGCCCATGGTGGCGCATTGGGCCTCCTGCACCGTCTCCGTCGGCGGAAAGACACAGGCATAACAGGGTGAGCTGCTCTGGCGCGGATCGTAGACCGTCACCTGGCCGTCGAAACGGATGGCCGCTCCGGATACCAGCGGTTTTCGGTGCTTCACGCAGGCTTGGTTGATCAGCTGGCGCGTGGCAAAGTTGTCGGTGCAGTCCAGCACCACGTCGGCCTGCTGGACCTGTTCGTCGAGCACGGCCGCGTCGGCGCGTGTGGTGACGGCAAGGACCTCGACGTCCGGATTGATGGCGGCGACGGCCTGTTGCACGGAATGCGCCTTGTACTGGCCGACACGTGCCAGCGTGTGGGCGATTTGCCGCTGCAGGTTGGTGGCATCGACCCGGTCGTCATCCACCACGGTGATGCGTCCGACCCCGGCGCTGCCCAGATACAGCGCGACGGGTGAGCCCAGGCCGCCCGCGCCCACGATGAGCGCACGCGACGACAGCAGGGTGCCCTGGCCTTCCACGCCCAGTTCGTCGAGCAGGATGTGGCGGGAATAACGCAGCAGCTGGGTATCGTTCATGGGCGGACGTGACCCGGGCAGTGCGGGACAGCCAGGCTGCCGGCCCGTCCGGACCAGCGCTCTGGCGGGCAGACGCGGTCAGTTTTCCTTTTTCTCTTCCTTGCGCTCGACCATGGTCTTGCTGATCATCACGGGCCGGCCCTTGAGCTGGTTGATGGCCTGTGCGAGCTGGAAGTCCTTGTCGCTGCCGAACTCGGGCGGGCGGCGCTGCTCGGGGCTCTTCCTGGACTCTTCTTCCAGGCGCTTGAGGGCGTCCTCGCGGGCTTTTTCACGGCCCGGGTCTTTCACTTCGGCACCCTGGCCGCTGGCGAGGTGTTTTTCCAGGTCGGCTTCGCGCGTGCGCAGGGCCGCAAACGGGCTGCCTTCCAGCGTTTCGTCCACCATCACGTCGGGCACGATGCCCTTGGCCTGGATCGACTTGCCGCTGGGCGTGAAATAACGCGCGGTGGTGAGCTTCAGGCCGGTGTCAGGACCCAGCGGCCGGACGGTCTGCACCGAGCCCTTGCCGAAGGTCTGGTTGCCCATGATGGTGGCGCGTTTGTAGTCCTGCAGCGCACCGGCGACGATTTCGCTGGCCGATGCCGAACCCTCGTTGACCAGCACCACCAGCGGCACGTTCTTCACGGCCGCGGGCAGGCGCTTGAGCGGATCGGCGGCATTGCGGCGCTGGTAAAACTCGGGCGAGGCCTTGTAGGTGAACTTGCTTTCGGCCAGTTGTCCGTTGGTCGATACCACGGTGACGTTCTCCGGCAGGAAGGCGGCGGACACCGCGACGGCCGCGTCCAGCAGGCCGCCCGGGTCGTTGCGCAGGTCCAGCACCAGCCCCTTGAGGTTGGGTTCCTGCTTGTAGATCTGTTCGAGCTTGGCGACAAAATCATCAACCGTGCGTTCCTGGAACTGGCTCAGGCGGATCCAGGCGTAACCGGGCTCGACCACCTTGCTGCGCACCGACTGCGTGCGGATTTCCTCGCGCGTGATGGTCACCGGGAAAGTGCGGTTTTCATCCTTGCGGAAGATCATCAGGGTGACCTTGGTCCGGGGTTCGCCGCGCATCTTCTTGACGGCTTCGTTCAGGCTCAGGCCCTTGACCGCGGTGTCGTCGATTTTGGTGATCAGGTCATTGGTCTTGAGGCCGGCGCGGTCGGCGGGGGAACCTTCGATCGGCGACACCACCTTGACCAGCCCGTCTTCCTGCGAGATCTCGATGCCGACGCCGACGAAGCGGCCGCTGGTGCCCTCCCGGAATTCCTTGAAGGACTTCTTGTCGAAATAAACCGAATGCGGGTCCAGGCTGGCGACCATGCCCGAGATCGCGTCAGTGATGAGTTTTTTCTCGTCAACAGGCTCCACGTAGTCGGTTTTGACCATGCCGAACACGGCGGCCAGTTGCTGCAGTTCCTCCAGTGGCAGGGGCGTGAGTCCGCCCCGCGCCACGGCCTGCAGTTGCACGGTCGTCAGCGCACCGGCGACCGCGCCGATGGAGATCCAGCCTGCTATCTTGAGTTTCTGACCCATAAACACCTTCATTCGCCCCGGTTTTGGGGCAGTTGTCACAGAATTTGAAACAATATACACCTTGGAGAAAGCCCTTGGCGAACAGTTCCCGTAGCCGGCGCCGCCTCTGGCGCCAGCGTGCCGAAATGTTTCAGAAGCGGACCACCTTTACCTTCCCTTGACACAGGAGCGCCGGCAGGGCGCTGTCGGTGTTTTGGGCCTCAGGCCTTGCCTTGGGCGGCGACCGCCGCCTCGGCTTTGGCAATCGCCTCGCGGTCGCCCAGGTAGTAGTGGCGCAGCGGCTTGAGGCTGGCGTCGAGTTCGTACACCAGCGGAATGCCGTTGGGAATGTTCAGCCCGACGATGTCCTGGTCGGCAATGTTGTCGAGGTACTTCACCAGCGCGCGTATCGAATTGCCGTGTGCCGCGACCACAATGCGTTTGCCGGCCTGGATGGCCGGCGCCATGGACTCGTTCCAGAAGGGCAGCACCCGGGCCACCGTGTCTTTCAGGCATTCGGTCAGCGGCACCTCGCCGGGTTTCAACCTGGCGTAGCGCGGGTCATCGCGTTCGCAGCGCGGATCGTTGGGCTCCAGCGGCGGCGGCGGCACGTCGTAGCTGCGGCGCCAGATCAGGACCTGCTCGTCGCCATATTTTTTGGCGGTCTCCGCCTTGTTCAGGCCCTGCAGGGCGCCGTAGTGGCGCTCGTTGAGGCGCCAGCTGTGAACCACCGGCAACCAGGTGCGGTCCATCTCGTCGAGCGTGTGCCACAGGGTGCGGGTGGCGCGTTTGAGCACGCTGGTGTAGGCCAGGTCAAAGTCGTAACCCTCCTTTTTGAGCAGCCGGCCGGCGTTGACGGCCTGCTGCACGCCGGTGGCGGTCAGGTCCACATCGGTCCAGCCGGTGAAGCGGTTGTCCAGGTTCCAGGTTGATTCGCCGTGGCGGATGAGCACAAGTTTGTACATGGTGTGAGGCAGCTTCGTGAGGTTGGAAAAGGGGAGGTCCCCGGCTGGGCGCCCGGGGCGAAAAAGGTGTCCAAAAGGGCGGGCAAAGACTGCGGCAGGTGTCGGGGAAAGCCGGCAGCGCTTCCTGCATTCTAAAATCACTCCTTAATTGCAAAACCCAAGAAGGACTTACAGTGAAATTTCTCATCGACAACTGGATGCTGATCGCCATTGCGCTGGCATCCGGCGGCATGCTGCTCTGGCCCCTGATCTCAAGCGGCATGGCGGCCGGTTCGCTCAGCGCCGCCGGCGCCGTGCAGCTGATCAATCGCGAGAAGGCCGTGGTCATCGATGTCTGTGAGGCCACGGAATTTGCCGCGGGCCACGTGGCCGGCGCCAAGAACCTGCCGCTGGGACAATTCGAGGAAAAACTGCCGATGACCGTGAAAAACAAGGCCCTCCCGCTGATTCTGGTGTGTGCCTCCGGCGCGCGCGCCAACCGGGCGCTGGCCATCGCCAAAAAGCTCGGTTACGAGCAGGCCCAATGCCTGTCGGGCGGGCTGAAATCGTGGAAAGAGGCTAACCTTCCCGTCGAGAAGGCCTGAAAGCCTGCCGCTGCCCCTTGACCCGACCCGGAGATTTCGATGTCCCTTGTGAAGATATACCTGACCGCCTCCTGCCCCTACTGCATTCAGGCCAAGCAGTTGCTCAAGCAGCGCGGCGTGGCCGAGATCGAGGAAATACGCGTCGACCTGCAGCCGGGCGAGCGCCAGAAAATGATGGACATTACCGGTCGCCGGACCGTGCCCCAGATCTTCATTGGCCAGACCCATGTGGGCGGCTGCGATGACCTGATGGCGCTGGACGGTCGTGGCGGCCTGCTGCCCCTGCTGGCCGGCTGAGCATCGCAGCCCGGGCAACGCTGCCCCGGGCCGGCGGGCCGAACGGGGATAATGTCCCGTGCCTGCTGTCCAGCGGGCTTTTATTTTTCAAGCAATCCGAAAGACCACCATGGCCGAAGCCAACCTTGATCCCGTGTTCCAGATCCAGCGCGTTTACCTCAAGGACGTGTCCCTGGAGCAGCCCAACTCTCCCGAAATCCTGCTCAACCAGGAGCAGCCTGCGGTCGATATCCAACTCGGCGTCGAGGCGACCCCGATCGCCGACGGCCTCTACGAAGTCAGCGTGACCGCCACGGTGCACACCAAGATCGAAGACAAGACCGTGTTCATGGTCGAAGCCAAGCAGGCTGGCATCTTTGAAATCCGCAACATGGCGGCCGAGCAGCTCAACGCGGTGCTGGGCATTGCCTGCCCGCAGATTGTGTACCCCTACCTGCGCGGCAATGTGGCCGACGTGATCCAGCGTGGCGGTTTCCCGCCCGTCAACCTGGCGGAGATCAACTTCCAGGCCATGTTCGAGCAGCAGCAGGCCGCAGCAGCCTCGGCAGCCCAGGAAGCCCCGCAAATCATCGTTTAAGGCGTGTTGGTGCAACTGTTGCCAACCCAGGCCCCGGTGTCATGAAAATCGCCGTCCTTGGCGCCGGTGCCTGGGGCACCGCCATGGCCATCAGCGCGGCCAAGGCAGGCGGAACCCCTGCACGGCATCAGGTGACCCTGTGGGCGCGAGACCCCGCGCAGCTGGCGACAATGCAGGCGCAGCGGCTCAACACGCGCTACCTGCCCGGCATCGCCTTGCCCGCTGCCCTGCTGCTGGCGGGCGGCTCCGACGCCTCGCTGGACGCCGTGCTGGCAGAGCAGGACCTGGTCGTGATCGCCACCCCGATTGCGGCCCTGCGCGGCATGCTGCAGCGCATGCAGCACCTTCGCGTGCCGGTGGCCTGGCTGTGCAAGGGGTTTGAAGCACCACTTCCGGTCCTTCCGGCCACCCCCTCATCTTCCAAGCCTTTTGGGCTCCTGGCCCATGAAATACGGGCGCAGGTAGCTATCAATTTAAGAGCGGGCGCACTCAGTGGCCCGAGCTTCGCGCAGGAAGTGGCGCGTGGCCAGCCGACCGCGCTGGTGGCCGCCAGCGAACACGCCGAAGTGCGCGACGCGCTGGTGGCCGCCTTCCACAGCCCGACCTTGCGCATTTATGCCAACGACGACATCGTCGGCGTCGAGGTCGGCGGCGCGGTCAAGAACGTGCTGGCGATCGCGACCGGCCTGTGCGACGGACTGAACCTGGGGCTCAATGCCCGCGCCGCGCTGATCACGCGCGGCCTGGCCGAAATGACGCGCCTGGGCCTGGCCCTGGGCGCGCGGGCCGAAACCTTCACCGGCCTGTCGGGCCTGGGCGACCTGGTGCTGACGGCCACCGGCGACCTCAGCCGCAACCGCAAGGTCGGCCTGCTGCTGGCCCAGGGCCAGACCCTGCAGCAGGCCGTCGCTTCGCTGGGCCATGTGGCCGAGGGCGTGTATTGCGCCCGCACAGTGGTGCAGCGCGCGCAGGGGCTCGGTGTCGAGATGCCGATTTCCGAAGGTGTGGTTGCGCTGCTGGATGGGCAGGTGAAGCCGGCTGAGGCGGTGGCGGCGCTGATGGGACGGGATCCGGCGGCCGAGCCGCGTTAGCGTCTGCCGCGGTCGGGTTCGGACCCGGTTGATGGTTCTTTGTGCTTTCAGCCCTTATTTGGCGCGCGCAATCAGCTATTGAATCGATAGCGGCTTTCCTTCGCAGCGTCGTTCCGGTTGAGCCTGTCGAAGCCTGTACAAGTTTGTGAATGGGTGGGTCTTCCAGCAAGCCGGGTCTCGCCCCGGCGGGCGAGGCACTTTGTCTTTGCTTCGCTGTATAGACCGGGGACATAGGTGACAGGTGTGCGGGGACATGGTTGACACTTTCCGGCGAATTTGCCGGAGGGTCGCCATGCCTTGGAAAGCACAAGACACCATGAGTCTGAAACAGGAATTTGTTGCACTGGCGACGAAAGACGGCGCCAACCGTCGCGAGCTGTGCCGGCGTTTCGGGATCAGCCCGCAGACGGGCTACAAATGGCTGCAGCGCCATGGCGCCGAAGGCGACGCCGGGCTGGCAGAACGCTCGCGCAGGCCGCTGAGCAGTCCGGGCGCCTCGCCCGCTTCGATCGAGGAGCCCGTGCTGGCCCTGCGCCGCCAGCACCCGGCCTGGGGCGGGCGCAAGATCAGCCGGCGGCTGCGCGATCTGGGCCTGGTCCAGGTGGCGCCCAGCACCGTGACGTCCATCCTGCATCGCCACGGACTCATCACCCTTGAGGCCAGCCAGGCGGCAGCACACTGGCAACGCTTTGAACGCGAGGAGCCCAATGCGCTGTGGCAAGCAGACTTCAAGGGCCATTTCGACATCCCGCAGGGGCGCTGCTCGCCGCTGACGATACTGGACGATCACTCGCGCTTTAACGTAGCGCTTCAGGCCTGCGGGCAGACCGATACGCACACGGTGCAGGCGCAGATGAGGCGCGCCTTCGAGCGCTACGGGCTCCCGGCGCAGATCAACTTTGACAATGGCGCGCCGTGGGGCGCGCCGCGCTCGCCCGGGCAGTTGACGGAGCTGGGCGTGTGGCTGGTCAAGCTCGGCATCCGGGTGAGCCACAGCCGCCCGCATCACCCCCAGACCAACGGCAAGGACGAGCGGTTTCATCGCACCCTCAAGGCCGAAGTGCTCAACGGCCGCACCTTCGACAGCTTTGAGCGGGTGCAGACGGCGCTGGATCACTGGCGCGGGGTCTACAACCACGAGCGCCCCCATGAAGCGTTGCAGATGGCTGTGCCGGCCAGCCGCTACAGGCACAGTCCGAGGCGCTTTCCTGCAGGCATGCCGCAACCGCAATATGCGCCGCACGACGAGATCAGGCAGGTGGGCTGGTTCGGGGAACTGAGGTTTCGCGGCAATAGCTACAAGCTGTCCAGCGCGTTACACGGGCAGGCCGTCGCAGTGCGTGCGCGGGATGGCCAGGACGGCGTGTTTGATGTCTATTTCGCACACCACCATTGCCTGGAAATTGACTTGAGACAGCCGGCTGTGGATTAATTCAAACCGTCAACCATGTCCCCG